>NZ_JGZK01000005.1 GCF_000741695.1 Bifidobacterium reuteri DSM 23975
GGCTGTTCGCCGATTAAAGCGGCACGCGAGCTGGGTTCAGAACGTCGTGAGACAGTTTGGTCTCTATCCTCTGCGCTCGTTGGAATGTTGAGGAGGCCTGCCCATAGTACGAGAGGACCTGGGTGGACGAACCTCTGGTATGCCGGTTGTCGCGCCAGCGGCACGGCCGGTTGGCCACGTTCGGAAGGGATAACCGCTGAAAGCATCTAAGCGGGAAGCCTGCTCCAAGATAAGCA
Organism: Bifidobacterium reuteri DSM 23975; assembly: GCF_000741695.1. Taxonomy (GTDB): domain Bacteria; phylum Actinomycetota; class Actinomycetes; order Actinomycetales; family Bifidobacteriaceae; genus Bifidobacterium; species Bifidobacterium reuteri. Next base: position 237 of record NZ_JGZK01000005.1, read on the forward strand.
TTCCTACAGGCCCATGTGGCCTGGTGACCCCCCATGCAGAACACGTGGTCGATAGGCCGGACGTGGAAGCCCCGCGAGGGGTGGAGCCGACCGGTACTAACGGGGGAACGCCACACAACACACCGACCCAAGAGGGTCGGGACACCGTACTGCGACGGCATGATGCGGACGACAGGGAGACGGCATCCGGCTTCCCAAGCGCATCGCACGAAACAGCAAGCAGTCTCGCGTCCATCCTCCGGTTCCCAAACCGCCACATGCCGGCGGGAACACGATTCCCGACCGTACAACATGATTCTTGCGGCGGCCATGGCCCAGGTGAGACGCCCGGTCCCATTCCGAACCCGGAAGCTAAGGCCTGGCACGGCGATGGTACTGCACCCGACAGGGTGTGGGAGAGTAGCACGCCGCCGCAACCACACTCTTCATGAAGCCCCGATACCCACACGGTACCGGGGCTTTCCCTTTATCCAGCCCCTCCGGCGACAGCCGGGTGGGGGAGAGGCACACGACACACTGGCGCGTAACAATATCCTTATGAGCGTTTCTGAAAACATCCGTCATGCCACTATGGCTGATTTGGAATCCTTGTCTGCCATTGAAGCCGCATGCTTCCCTCCTGCGGAAGCCGCCAGTTCGTATGAGCTGCAATCCCGGCTGACCGTGTATCCTGACTTCTTCTGGCTGCTCACCGAAGAGCAGACAATCATATCCTTTATCAATGGCTTCGCAACCGACTGCCCTGATTTGACCGATGATATGTATGCCGATGCCACGTTGCATAATCCAAACGGCGAATGGCAGATGATTTTCGGCGTTGACACCGATCCGAGATTCCAGCATCGCGGACATGCCAGCACTCTCATGCACGCCGTCATCGAGGACACCAAGGCAGTCGGGCGACGAGGGCTGGTGCTCACCTGCAAGGAACACCTCATCGGCTTCTACCAGCGTTTCGGCTATATCGACGAAGGCGTTTCCTCATCAACCCACGGCAACGTCCGCTGGCACCAGATGCGCCTCACCTTTGACGAAATGAACTAGTGTCCAGCGCCAGTATCAGCTTATGTGCTCCAATCAGAACCCGTAAGGTGCTGGATGGGTGGCACCTGGATGGCAGTAATCCCATCCAGCACCTTATAGGCTCGTTTTTAACCGAAATCAGTCACGTTCGTGGGATTCGGAGTCATGGGCGAGCTTCATCTTGACGAAGACGCAGCCTGCTCCTGCAAGCGAGGCGATGGCCATCATGGTCAACGGCAGGGCAGTAGTCGCGCCGGTGACAGCCAAATCATCATTCGCGGTTGTGCCGTTTTCGTTTGACAGCGCCTGGCCAGCGACATCCTTTGCATTCTGTTTCGCTGCCGACTCCCTGTCGGCGGCATTGTGCGCAGCCTGCTCGTTGTCTTTCTGAGCCTGTTCGAGCTTGGAAGCGAGAGCCTTGGCACTTGCAAGTGCCTTGTCTGCGGAATCCTTGTCAGCCTTGGCGGCATCGTAGACCTTCTGCGCTGCCGCAAGGGTCTTGCCTGCGGTATCATCGGCGGAAGTGGCATCTTCTAGCTTGCGCGCAGCGGCTTCAGCAGTGGCTTTGGCTGCCTCCAAAGCGGCATTTGCCTTATCAAGTGCAGCTTGTGCGATATCAGGGTCAAGAGCCTTTTGTGCTGCAGTGGCTTCGGACAGTTTGCCGTTTGCCGCATCAAGGTTCCGTCGGGCTTCCTTGACCTTGGACTTGGCTGTCTGCAAAGCCTCGTTGGCCTTGGTTGCCGCTTCGGTTGCCTGTGCGGTGGCGTTCTTGGCTTCCGTAAGAGCGTTCTCCTTGGAAGAGAGCGTTTCCTGGGCTTTCTTCAGAGCTTCCACTTTGTCGGCTTGTGTTGCAGCGGCGTCGTCATAGGCCTTCTTCGCTGCCGCGAGCTTCTCGTTGGCTTCCTTGAGCGCTTTATCTGCAGCCTCGCGTGCTGCAGTGGCTTCAGCGGCCTTGGCGTTGGCTTTGGCCAATGCGTCTGCGGCGGTTTTGGCATTCGCCTGCGCCTGGGCGGCCTTGTCAAGTGCGGTTTGATAAATGGAGCCTGCATTCTTGAGACCGTCCATGTACGCGCTCAGCTTGGTCACATATTCGTCAACGGTCATGTCGCCGGCGTCATAGCCGAAGTTCTGGGCGTCTACCTTGAGACCCGACCCATCGGAGAAAGTGGTGCCAGTTCCGATGGTGTTGATATTCGGGTTAATGATGTTCTGGTAGTGACCAGTGGCGGAATAATCGTGATTGCCGGAATCCCAGATCTTCTTTTCGGCGTAATACCAGCGTCAAGCGGATCATCATACCCCCAAGCGAGGTTCTGGGAGCCGCCATATACAAACACGTGGCCGAACCCACCGCCGTCAAACGTATTGTAATCTGCGGCGGCCTGAGCGGCGGCGGCAAGATATGCGCTATAGTTGAGCTCGCTCAGGCCAAGGCTTTTGCGAATCTCATTGGTTTCTTTCATGACCTTTGCGGTTTGTGCCATGTTGTCCAACGAGGTTGCCGAATCCTTGTCTCCAAGTTTGTACCAGACCTTTCCTTGCCAGTCCTTGATGGCATTGGCTGCCTTGTCGAGGCCATTGGCTTCAAAGAACCCGAGAGCTCCCTTGTTCCATTCAGACTCGGCGTTGTCGGCGATGGCTTTCTTTGCATCGGCATCCTTGTTGGCTTCAGATGCGGCTTTCGCGGCCTCATCCGAAGCGTTTTTCTTGGCCGCTGCGTCAGTGGACGCTCCCGATTCGGTGGCTGCCGCTTCCTGTTGCTTGGCTGCGGCATCTTCCTGGGCCTTCTTGGCGGCTTCAAACGCCTGCTTTACGGAATCGGGCATGTCGATGGCCTGCTGCTTGGCATCAACATCCTTCTTCGCATCGTCTCTTTCTTTCTGGGCCTGCTGTTGCTTGGATTCGGCGTCTTTCTGGTTCTGCAACGCTGTATCGGCGTCATGCTGGGCGCTTTGTACTGCATCGTTGGCTTCCTTCAGCATGTCAGTGGCATCGGTCACGGCTTGCTGTGCCTGATCGACGGCCTGTTGAGCTGCCTGCTGAGTCGCGGGATCGACGGCTTTGTCGTAATTGGTCTGCGCCTGCTGCTGTGCGGCATTGGCGTCGGCAAGCTGTTGCTGGGCTGCGGTGTTGTTCTGCTGCGCCTGATCGAGCTGCTGCATGGTGTTCTGCTTGGTGGACTGCGCATTATTCAGCGCGGTCTGTGCCTGGTTCAACGCGGAGGCCGCTTCGTCGGCCTTCTGCTGCGCCTGCGGGACGCCGGCAATCTGCTGTGCCTCGGACACTGCCTGCTGTGCTTCGGACACGGCCTGTGCGGCCGAAGCGATCTGGTCCTGAGGAGTGGAGACGGTTTCGTCCGCCATCGCCATCTGCGGTGCGACTATGGTACCGGCGGTGATGATCGTTGCGACAGCGGCTTTGCTCGTGTGCTTCATGATATTCTCCTGATCTCTCGAGGCGGGTTGTTCGGCTCATGGTGTGCCGCCTCTGCAACGCCGGAGCCGTCAGCGTTGATTGATGGTGGAATCCATCGCCATGCGCTGACACCAGATACAACCGGACAATGGTGTTCAAATCATCGAGAACGTTGGAATTTGAGGCGTGTCGTGACGCAGTGGTGTGTTGTCCGGTTCTAGGAGGTGAACGGTTCGCAGGAAGCGAATCACATTGACTGCCCGGAATGGGTGTAAGGAAGGTAACGAGATGATGACACGTTTGGGAACGATGGGGAAGACCGTAATGGCGGCTGCCCTCGCTTGCGCAATGGTGGCTCCCTTGACTGCCTGCAGCATGGATGGTGCCAGCTCCGCGGCTCAGAGGCTGATGGAGTCGGTCGTTGCAGGAGATGCCAAGGCAGTCGCCGAACAGTCGGTGATGACGCGACAGGCCATTGGGAAGGTAACCTATCTGAGCGTCAAACCGTCCAAACCGATTGAGCAGATCGTGGTTGGCGACTCGAAGAAGACAGGCGACCGCGTGCGCTCCATTGCCGTCTCCTATGTGGTGGACGGCAAGAAGCAGAACACGGAACTGGTCATGCGCCAGGAGGAGGGGAACCGGTGGAAGGCAGTGGACCCGGTGCTGTTCCGTATGGTCACTGCCGCGGACGCTACCGTGGAAGGCGCAAATGCTGGAACCGGTACGAAATATGTCATGGTTCCCGGCGTCTATGAGGTGAAGAGCACGGGCTCGTGGTATCAGGGTGCATGGAAGGAAACGATTACCGCAGACACTGATTACGGCAGATCCATCGGCATCGGCCTGTCCTCGAATGATCATCTGAATGCATTGAACGCCACGGATGCCATTACGACGGATCAGGGCATTCAGCAGGAGCTGGCGGATGAAATCGCTAGGCTAGACATGTGCCAGACACTGGAGAAACTGTATCTGAACGGGAAGGAGTATGCTCTGGTCGTCGGCAAAAGCATATCCAAAGCCTGCCGATACGATGTTTCGGAAGTGAATTCCACCATAACGAATTACGCTTCCAAGCCGGACTCCAACGGGTATTTCAATATCACGTTCGATGCGCAGGTTACCGGTGACGTGGCTGAATTCAAGGATGGCGGCGAAAGCGATGGCGAATGGTCTTGCCAATACGTCTCTGGCGCCGGCACCCCGATCCAATGCGCACGCTTTGTGTCTCGGCAGTATGAGGTGAAGGGGCTTCAGGCGAAGTGTGACATCAACGACAGCTGCATATTCACGGACTCAGACAGTACGCGGACCGCCTTCGCCGATGTGATCTACGCCGGTCACGGTACGGACTGATACGCAGCGGGATGAACGATCGAGAGCCTCGGTCCATGTTTTCGGGAAGTCAGTTTGAGACGCGGTGTGAGACGCGGTTTTCGACTTCCCGAAAACATTGGAATGTGAGGCGTGCCGCTGTCTATGTCTCTCTCGGTGAACAACTTGTCAGGTTCATAGAATCAGGCGGCCGATAAGGCGGTCGCGAATACACATGGTGAAGAATGGAAGGAAACTGCCCGATGTTTGAGTGGTGCTTCATGATATGGCAAGTGTCCCGAGGTAATGTACAGAATATGACATCTTCCAATGAAGGGGGAGCCCGATGAGTGGCACATTGAAATCACTGCTGGAACGCATGTTGTCTGACAATACTGCTTCTCCAAGCTGCCAGCACATTGTGGTGCTTACTCCAGCTCGTCTGCGTTCTTATGCGGAGCGTGAGGCGTTGCGTATCATGCGTAGCCATGAACTATCCCAGCAGCGTGAAGTGGACGTAAGCGTCCATTCTTTCATTAGTTTTGTGCGTTCGGTTATCGGCAATCATGATGATGCCGTATTCATGCGTCCCACACTTTCGCCTTTCCTCATGCGAGTCCTGCTTGCGCAGGAGATGAGCAAAAGACCAGATCTGTTTCGTGAGGCTGGGCGAACTTTCGGTTCCGTGAATCAGTTCGCTGCGCAGGTTGAGGAATTACGTAAATCCGGTGTCAGTTCGGATGATCTTCATGCTGCGGCTCAGAAGAACACGGGAAGCCTCGCAAGCTCGAATGCAAGCCGGTTCCAGGCCTTGCATTCGTTACTGGAACTGGTGGAACATGAATATGCGGATAATTACGCGTTACCGGGTGAGATTGCCCCGGTAATGAAATCATGGTTGGCTGTTCATGGTTCGGCATATCGATTTGGACTGTTTGGTTTCGAGAACATTGCGCCCTCAGAGGCGCTCGCTTTGCAATGGGTTGAACGGTATTCGCAACTCGTTTGCGATTCAGATATGGCTGAGGTTCCGTACGGTGATTTGCTGAGCCTGCTCACAGGCTCTTCAAACGATGCCGTTCATGCCCTTGCACCTGTGCGGCCTGTGACTGACACTCCGGTTATAGCAAAGCCGATTGATAATCCAGCTGAGGAGATTCGATTCGTGGCATCGGATATTGCACGGCGGATTAAGGATTCTCGCGGGAAACTCTCGTTTGGTGATGTGCTGGTTGCTGCCCGAGACATGAGCCCATATCGTGCGTTGCTGGATACGGAATTCTCCTATAGATCTGTGCCGGTGAACACTACGCCTGCGGCCATGATGAGCGATGATCCATTGGCGGATGTTGTGCTCGGACTGTTGGATCCGGCGCTGTATCGTCGTGAACCAGCCACTATTCTGCGCGTGTTCCGTAGCGGGCTGATGCGCGGAGTCACCATTGACTATAGGGATTATGCAACTGGCGCGATGAAGCGCAGACCAATTTCCTCATCTACATTGGACAAGCTGGAGAATTTACTGGCTACTCAGAATCCCTCCATGCTGTGGCAGCTCGCTGAAGATGGCGCAACGAATCCTGCTTCTGAATGGCAGGCGGCCCACGCCATCAGCATATGCATTACTCAGGCTGAGCATCAGTATGGGCTTAGAGCTTGTGCTGACTATCCGGGCGATGGCATTGATAATGGCGTCAACGATGTGACGGTACGAGAGCAGATTCGCTCTTTGGTGCAGTTCCTTATCGACATGAAAGTGAACAAAGCCGTTTGGAACACGGGGGTGGAGTCCGGCAAGAGGAACGAGTACCGTATCAACCGCACTCGCCAAGTGTGGGATACCATCATGGGCGCATTGAATGAGATGGTCCAGCAATTCGGCGATGAACCATTCGCTGTGTTTGCGCCCACATTCAAAGACAACCTCGAATCGTTGCTGAGAGCCGAACCATTAGGCACTCGTCCGAAGGCATTGAACGCAGTGGATGTGGTGACATTCCCTACCCCAATGCGGCAGTACCGACTTGTATACGTACTTGGCGCGAGCGAATCGCAATTGCCGGCAATTCCACATGAAAGCGGCTTGTTGGATGAGAGTGAACGTTACCTGCTTGCAGACGTATTGGCTGCGCGCGGCAAAAGGGTGGAAGCCTGGTCGATTCTGCGTTCCACTTTGGATGCTAAAGCCCGCCGAGAACCATTGGCTTTCAATATGTTGACCACGCATGCCAGCGATGCGCTGATTATGACATGGCCGAAAACCTTGGATGGTGCGGCACAACAGCCTTCCTCCTACGTGAACACTGTCGCTCCTCGCGCAGCTGATTCTCAGGAGGGACATAAGGCCTGTGAATGGGGACACGATATCGAAGAACGTTTGATTCCATTGCCAGACCAGACGAAACCTCTCGATCGAGAGTTGGCCACGCTGTTGTTCACTAAGAGTCAGAGGAACGACTCCGACAACGATGCAAATACGACTGCAAAAACAACTGCAGATGCAGATGGTACTGTGTCTGATTCCAGGGTATTCGACGCCTCGGTATCGTCTATCGAAAAGTATTACTGTAATCCGTACGATTACTTCCTCGAGTACGGACTGAAAATCAAGCCTCTGCGTCCATACCAATTGGATTCCATGCTGGAGGGCAATTTCTACCATGCGGTACTCGAACATGCCGTTGGCCGATGGGTCACCGAGCATCCTGGAGAGTCACCCGAGCTGCATCAGATGCAGGCCTATATACGCGATTATGCTCGCCTTGACCGAAGCGATGCCTCGCCAGATGACCAGTGGAGCGTGTTGGAAGAAGATCCTCGCATGTCTGTATTGGGCTCCAGTGAACGAATGCGTATGGTGCATCAACAGCTCACTTACACGCTGCTCAACATGGCTGCATACATGGATGGTATTCGCACTGCTTGGTGTGCCGAAGGCAAACTGCGGCAGGAACAGTCCAAGGATGAGGAAGGTAAGAATGACAAGAAGAACAAGCGGAGTGTCATATCCGCAAATCGTATCGTCCCTTTGCACACTGAGCGACAGTTCGGAACTATCAACAACAAGCCCAGCAAATGGGAAGCGTTAGCTGATGGATACCTCAATGGGTTAGTAAACGGGCAGATGGTGTCCCTCCCGCTGCATGTTAATGGCAAGGTTGATCGTATCGATAAGGTTATTGCTTCAGACGGTGAGACGAGCACTGAAGGGCTGCTGGTGTTGGATTACAAATCCTCGGCCAAGCAGTTGTTCGGCTCAAAGCCATCAGAGAAAAGTCCGGATGTGGATAAGGGTTCCGCCATCCACTACGGTCGTGAGCTCCAGCTGTTTACCTATGCCCGAGCGGCGCAGCGTAATACGGATGTACCGCTTATTGGTTTGTTCTTTGTGCCGATTCGGCGTAAAAACGACACCGTCAGACCAGTGGCATTCCCGGATTGGATTGCAACGCGAACGAAGGGTCCTCTGAGCGACGGTGTGACGGCATTGTTCCAAGATGACTCATGGGTCTCAGCCTGGAACATGGGATTAGGCAGTGGTGCAACCATCGTGAATCCTTGGATAACAAGCGCTCCTGGCGTTTGGGCTCAGATACAAGATGACGAGTTCAACGCTATCTGTGATTTCGTGCAGTTGAAGATCCAAGAAGCCTGCGAGAACATCATGGCCGGGAACTTGCCGGTGCAGCCTTATAAAACCTTGGATCCAAAGGCGGATGATGGCTTGGTCCGCAGCTCGTATACGGATGTGATTGCCGTGGATATGTTGAACGGTGAGGCCTTCCACTACGAAGATCCGATTGCAAAAGATGCACTCATTCATACGGCCATGACGATGGTTCGGAAGAAGCGGTAAGGGGGATAGTTGCCATGAATAAGAATACGTATGTGATCAATGCTTCCGCTGGTACTGGCAAGACCACCCAGTTGTTACAGGACGTGCTGCTTGATTTGTTGGAGCGCAATCGGAGTGCCGCTAGCCCACAGTCGATTCGCGCTTCTTTGGTGATCACGTTCACCGAAGCGGCAGCGGCGGAAATGCGTAGGCGGCTAGAGTCCAATCTTCGTTTTGCCATCGATTTTGCTGCGGCTAATGAGCATTGTGACCCGCGGCATCTTGTCAAACACGATGATAAGTATGAAATCGGCGGTGATGATGGGGCATTGGCACAGGCAATACTCATCGACTGTCCATTGGCGTGCAGGGTGTTCACGCAAGCGCTCGCTGATTTGCCTGCTGCGCATATCAGTACCATCGATGCACTTGCGAAATATATTGTTGATCGCAATTCTGAGCTTCTGCCTCAAGTGGAGCCAGGGCAGCAGATTCTTTCTGACGAAGCGATGCGCCATGATTTGCAACGGCAGGTTGCGGATAGTCTGTTTGAACAGTGGTACAGCGAAAACGATAGCCATCATGTCGATTTCATGGACCTCCTGGAAAGCTTTGGCGGTGCCCGAAAAGACAAAGATTTGCGCAGCTTGATGTTCAGCCTGTACGGCACGGCGTTAACCAAACCGGATGGCCTCGCATGGCTGCGTAATGTGAGTGAACCGTATGATATGAAGTTCGCCGCTGATAAGCCTGTATACGGGGTGAGCGACGCGCTTGACCGGCGTATCGACGCGTGTATTACCGAGTTCAACAGCGTGTATCCGGTGCTGCTGGAGCGGATTGAATATATCGAGAAAACGTATGCTTCACAATACCCGGAAGCCAATTTCCCGGAGGACAGCCACTATTTGCGGTCGCTTTCTCAGCTGGATACCCTGCCGGAATTGATGCGCAACAGTACATGGAATGAGCTGTATGCGCTTTTCCGCGACGAGCAGGAACATCCTGATAATGGTCTGTACCATGCAGTTACTACAAATTGCACGCAGACAACAAACGTATTAAAAGACGTTTTCAAAGGCAAAGTAAAAACCAATTGTGAAGGTGTGAAGGAACTCGCACAGTCGGTAAGCGATATTCAACAACCTCTGAAGAAGATACTGTCGATGTTCGCTTTCTCGCTGGAAGACACCAACCTGTTGTATGAGCGGATAAAGCATCGTTTGGATACGCTGGTTTGTTTCATTCATCTTTTGGATGATGCATACCGTGCTGAGAAAAGACGCATGCGATTGGCTGATTTCAGCGACGTGGCGGAATGGGCTCTTTCCATATTGCAAGAGCCGGAAGCGGCACAGCGCATCCACGATCAGTGGCGTTGCATCTATGTGGATGAGAGTCAGGATGATAATGCGTTGCAGAACGCATTCGTGCAATACATCAGTAGTGAAGCGGATAAGCTCACTATGGTGGGCGATGTCAAACAAAGCATCTACGGTTTCCGTGACGCTTCTCCGGAGGCTTTCAAGGAGATTTGCGATCAGGTTCCGCCGGAGCATACCAGCCAATTATGGGTGAACTATCGCTCGACGCCGGAGATCATCACGTTTGTGAATGCAGTGTTTGATGGGTTGATGACTCGCGACATGGGCAAGGTGGATTATCGTGCCGAACGTTTGCGCATGCGGGCTGATGCCCACAGTGATGTAGCTGAGCCGGATGCGTCGTTCCGGAGCGATGCCGTGGAACTGCTGCTGTGTTTGGAAGGTGAACGGGAAGATGTCGGTGACAGCCCCGTCGGCAACAAGCCGGAACCCCAAAAACCCCAAGGCAATTTGCGTTGCGTGCAAAGTCAGCTGCAAGTGGACATGATTGTGCGCCGTGTACGGTCATTGATTGCTCGGGAGGGCTATTCGTATGGTGACATTGCGATTCTTTCGCGTGGCGCCACCTATTTTGGAGATCTTGCGGATCGGTTGCAAGCTGCCAACATCCCGGTGGAAGTGAAGGGGGTAGGCGACTTCTACAAGAAACCGGAGATTGCCTTGACGCTCAACTGGTTGAGAGTCATTGCCAATGCGCATCAGGATATTCCACTGGTCACTGTGCTGCGTTCGCTTGGCTTTACTGATGATGATCTGGCGCGGTTGCGTATGCAGACGAAGGGTGGATTGTACGGGCAAATCTGGGTGGCCAGTGAATTCGAGAATCAATGGCATGCAACAGCTGACGTGCAGTCTGATACAGACAATGCAGATGACACGAATGATGCCAACCCCGAAGATACTGCGACCGATTTGGCGCATAAATGGCGCACCCAGGAACTGACTGACAAATGTCGAGCGTTCCTGAATCTTCTGAGTGATATGCGTGACTTTGCTTCCGGCCATCCGCTGGATGAACTGTTATGGCATCTGTATGCGGTAACGGATTTGTACGATTATGCGGGCTTGTTGCCGGAAGGCGCGCAGCGCAAAGCCAATTTGGAATCGCTTTGCGTCAAGGCCAGAACATATGAATCCACACATGGTCATAATCTTCGTGCGTTTCTCGATGCCGTGGAATCTTGGGCAACGGATGCCAAGGCAGGGGAGGAGGCTTCAACGGTTCCTACCAAGAACGCTGTGCATATCATGACCATTCACAAGGCCAAGGGTTTGCAATGGCCGGTGGTAATCGTGATGAACGCTTCGGGTGATTTGCTGAATAACGTGAAGAACACAGCTGTTCCCGTGGTGGAAAAGCCGGGTGCGCGATATGGCATAGCTGGCATGAATGTAGTTTCCACGCGTCATGAATACAAATTGGGCACTTTCCAACGCGATGATGTGATGGAGGAGTTGAAGCGTAAAAGAGTGGAGGAAGAGCTGCGTCTGCTCTACGTGGCGTTGACTAGACCGAAGAAGAAGCTCATCATCGTGGCGAATGCCAAGGAATCCAAAGATAAGCCCAATTCGCTAGATATGCAAAAGGCTATCGGTGACGTTTCGATACGAGAAGTGGATACCGTTTGCGGGCCGCGCAAGGCGTTGTCGGTGCAATCGTTGGTTTCGTCTTCTCGGTATTTGTCGTGGATTCTTGGGGGCCTGCTTGCATGGCAGCAGTCGACAGAGCCGGGTGTTTCCACGCAGATTCCGCATGATTGGCAAGATATTCGTATCGACGGTGAGCCTCGAGCCATTGTGGTTCCTCAAAATCCTGATGATGCCGACCCGCAGACCGCACGGCCAAGCATGCGCATTACGATTTCCGTTCACGCGGACGATCCTGAACATCAGACCGAGATGAGTGCGGAAACGCCAGGGTATTCATACACCAAGAAGCGTATGAATGTTGAGGCTCAACGCCCTGCAGTTGATGGAGACGGTTTGCTGCGTGTGCCAGCTGCTGTCAATGCTTCCGGCGCTCGTTATTGGATGGCCAAGAGTGTCCAACAGACTACGGATGGCGAAGACAGTGATGTTGCGGATGATGCAACGGAAAACGTGATTGTGGATGCCAAAGATGACTGGCGCCGCATGGACTTTGCCTTGCCCGACTTCATGGTGGCTGAATCTGCCAGGCATGAGGCTTCTCCCGCTGAGGTGGGCACCGGTGCGCATAACGTGTTGGAAATCTACAACTGGGGGTGTTCGGATAATGCCGGATCCTGTCGTGCTGGTATTGAATCGGCTATCAATCAATTGCTGCGCACGCATCTGATTGCACCGGCCGTGGCCGAAACTCTGCGTAGCGAGACGATGATGGCGAATCTGCTGTGGTTTGTCTCAGGCGGGCGGATTGATAGTGCACAGGTTTCCGACGAAAGTGCAACTGTGAGTGCGGATGCTCTGAGAAGGCTTACTGCCCGAATCCGTTCAAACCCAGCCGATCTGCACAGGGAAGAGCCTTTCGCCATGCTGATTGGGGCGCAAGAATTGGCGGTATTCAATAGCGGCAACGCGAATGCTGATGGTTCTGCGGCTCCGGATACAGCGTCTTCACTGTCCTCCATGGAAAACGAGGAGATCGTAGTGCGTGGTGTCATCGATGGCTTCGTCGTCGATGATGCAACGCAATCCATCATATTGTTCGATTACAAAACCGATCGGGTGCAGAGCGGGGAATCTCTTGACGCTTGGCAGAGACGTCTTGCCGACGATTACCGAGCTCAGCAGGATCTTTACGCGCGAGCCTTAGAACAGCGCTACTCGGGGTACCGGGTCGCCGAACGCTGGCTGATAGGTTTGGCGGGTCATCGATTGATCGATGTGAGCTGATCGATATATCGTAGGATGAATTGATTGGGGCTCTATCTGATCACGATCAATCAGATAGAGCCCCAATCATGGTGTTTCTTGTCAGTGTCCCAACAGCAGAACTACCTTACGGGCTCGTGTAAGCGAGACATAGATAAGACTGCGTTCTTGCTTATAGATTGACTCTCGTGCCGCATCATCTGCCGCACTATTCAGTGCTGCGCTAGGGGGCATACGCCATCTGCGACATTGACGATTCATATGCACCTCCTGTATGCCCTTTCTGTCATTGCATCGGTATTTGCTGACGTCTATACCAATCTGACAACTGCTCTTTTCGTTGGAATTTGAGGCGTGTCTCGGTTTTTGGGGTTTTGTCCGGTTGATAGGGGTGTCAGGCAATGAGCCAACCGCACAGGGTGGTTGGCCGAACGAGTAAAGGAGATTGCCATGGGTAAGGTCATTAAGTCCAAAGTCGTGTTCACTGACCCGCGAGACCGCGACGACGACATCAGCGACTACACCGTCCCGATTCCTGAGGGGCTTACCGAGGAGTTCCACCCCTCCCAGCCGGTCACCCCGAAGCAGATCATCGCATGGGAGACCCGCAACAAGGAGCCGTATCCGGGTTACGCCGAGGAACTGTTCAACTGGGAGAACGCATGGGAGGAGGTCAACCGCGCCCAGCTGAAGGCGGACGGCGGATACCTGCACATCTCCGATCCGGAGCCTGTGGAAGTGGTCGCGTCGTCGGATGCCGTGGCAGGCGGCGTGAAGGATGGCGATGGCAGGGATGTTCCTGTCTACGGTGACGAAACCGTGTTCGGTGAGTTCAAGGACGTTTTCGAAACCGTGTTCGGTGGCGATGAGCAGTCCGACGATGACGGTGACGAAGAACGAGAGGGGGAGTGAACGCTAGAACAGCAGGTGGAACGCCCTGACGAGTCTACCGTCTTGTCTTTTCGCTGAAAACCGCCGTTTTGGAGTCGATCTGCGGCATGCCGTTATACGCCGCAGACCGACTCACGATTGCCGCGTCGATTAGAAGTCGAAGTCGTCGGGGTCGGCACCGTTGCGGTGGCCGGTGTTGAGCGAGGTGATGGCATCCATGTCTTCGGGGGACAGGTTGAAGTCGAAGACATCGAAGTTCTGCTTGATACGTTCGGCATGGGTGGACTTCGGCAGTACCACTACGCCACGCTGAATATGCCAGCGAATCACCACCTGAGCTGCGGACTTGCCATACTTGGCACCAATTTCGGCCAATACGGGATTGCCCAGCAGGTTGCCGCCGGTGCCGCCCAGTGGGCTCCAAGTTTCGGTATGGATGCCCTTGGTGGTCAGGAAGTCGATGAGCTCCTGATTGGTGAACTGAGGAGAGGATTCGATCTGATCCACGGCAGGCACCACGTCACTGTTGTTCAGCAGCTCTTCGATGTGGTGCTGCTGGAAGTTGCTGACGCCGATGGCCTTCGCGCGACCGGAAGCGTAGATCTCCTGCAGGTCATCCCACGCCTGCTGCCAACCGTCAGCCGGCCAATGAATGAGATACAGGTCGACGTAATCCAGTCCCAGACGATCCAGGCTCTCCTGGAAGGCGTCCAGACCACGATGCGCGCGGATATCGTCATTCCACAGCTTGGTGGTCAGGAAAAAGTCATCGCGAGGCACACCGGCACGGCGAATGCCTTCGCCCACCGAAGTCTCATTGCGGTAGATCATCGCGGTGTCGATATGGCGGTAGCCGGTCTCCAATGCGGTCTGCACCGCATTCACCGTGGTCTCGCCGTCCGGAGTCTGGAAGACACCAAGACCGACCTGAGGAATAACGCTGCCGTTGTTAAGGGTAATCGTCGATTGTATCGCCATCATGCCTCACTTTCCCTATCGGTACTGTTTCAACCCTATTCTATGAAGAAAACCGCGGAACGGGGGGAGCACGCCGGCGCACGTCGATGCTGGTCAGCTATGCGATGAATAGGTTGCGGCACCGTCATATTGGGTCGACCTTGTTGCTCCTCGTACCGGTCTAATACCCTTGTGCAACGTTATCACTGAAGAATCCGGTGGTATATAAAGGGAGCAACGGTCATGTTAGTGGAGCGTCGCCCTCTTGGTGATAAATGCACAGGCGATATTGCAGCGTCGTGGCACACGACGAACATCTGTACCATACTAGGTACGCTCTCAGCGAAGCGAAACGGCCACCACATACCCAACCTACAAAAACAACAGAAGTCACTCTTTTGTTTCTTTTGTCTTCATTGCTCCGTCTACTGATACGCCGTGAGCAGGCATGCTATTGGCATTCTTCCGCGGGAGTTAGCCACCTTCCATGATGTGTACGGCTCCCGCACATGCGTGCTATGTTCTAGGCGGTCTATAAGCCGATGCATCCCCATTCGAGGAAGTAGGCATGGAACACTTCGCGAATCTGCGCCGGCGTTTGTTCGTTACATCATTGAGAACCGGACAATTACCACCGGGTGAACAGCAACAACAGGCGGCTACGATGGGAAGCGGATCATTCGGCGGCGCGTCGAAGACCTGCGGACATGTCGAGGAGGGGAAACACATGACACAGAGCGGTGACGCTCGTCAAGGCAACGGCGATTGTCAAGGTGGCGGCGTGCAGTACGCGGCGGCATTCGATTCGGGAACCACGGCGCTCAAGGGTGCGTTGGTCGCGCGGGACGGGCGTATCGTGGCCAGCGCGAGCCGTGATTTGACGCTGATCATCGACGGGGACCATCGTGAACAGGACCCGAGGGAATGGTGGCGGGCGTTCTGCGACGTATCCCAGGACCTGCTGCGCGCCGCCGTGAAACAAGAAGCGGACTTTGCTCCCAATCAGATCGCCGGCATCATCTGCAGTGGGCAGATGCAGGATGTCATCGCATTGGGTGCCGGGCTCGAACCTGTGCGCAACGCGATCCTGTATTCGGACGGCCGAGCCGAGGCCGAAGCCGAACAGCTCGGCACTGCGTATCCGGGCGGTACGGCGCGTTTCCTCGAAGCCGTGGGCAATCGTTTGGAGGGCTGTC
Source organism: Bifidobacterium reuteri DSM 23975 (assembly GCF_000741695.1). Lineage (GTDB taxonomy): Bacteria > Actinomycetota > Actinomycetes > Actinomycetales > Bifidobacteriaceae > Bifidobacterium > Bifidobacterium reuteri. Next base: position 16,109 of record NZ_JGZK01000005.1, read on the forward strand.
TGCCTGTGCCGAAGCTGATGTGGCTCCGTAATCATGAGCCGGAAACATTTGCGAAGATACGGCATGTGGTGATCAGTTCCAAGGATTATCTCATTGCACAGCTGACTGGTGAATGCGTCGGCGATGTGGCGGCCTGCTCCACGGCAGGTGCGATGGATATTCGTACTGGCCAATGGGATGCGGCGTTATGCAAGGCCGCAACAATTGACCTCGCCATATTGCCCGAATTGCATAAGCCACAAGATCAGATCGGCACTGTGACTGTTGCCGCGGCGTGGTCGACCGGTTTCGCTGTGGACACACCGGTGTATGCAGGCATCGGAGACGCCGGGGCGACCACATTAGCCAGTGGTGTGAGCAAGCCGGGTCAATACAACATCAATATCGGTACCTCGGGCTGGATCGCTACCGTTTCGCCCGAGCCGTTCACCGACAAGCCAGGTGCCGCCAATCTGGCATTCGGCGTGGAACCGGGATTCGTGAACGCAGTACCGTTCCTCAATGCCGGCGACGTTCACAAATGGGTGACCAGTGTATTCACCGATGGCAATTACGCAGAAGCGCATCGACTTATTGAAGCATCAGAACCCGGTTCCAATGGCGTGCTGTGCCTGCCATATCTGGTGGGGGAGCGTTTCCCCGTCATGAACCCGAATATACGCGGTGCCTATGTGGGACTTGATCCGGACACCACCAAGGCAGACATGATGCGTGCCGCGCTTGAAGGTGTGGCCTTCTCCATCCGTCAAGGCATGGAAAGCTTTGATGCCGAGCCGACGGCAATATCCCTGATTGGTGGTGGTGCACGAGAGGCGGCCTGGTGCCAGATTCTGGCCGATGTGTTGGAACATTCCATCGAAGTATTCGCCAACGCCGATATTCTGCCAGCCGTGGCAATGGCATCATTAGTATTCAATGCACCGGGCCTGCTGCAATCAGTATGCGAACGCACTGTATATCAGCCGAATCCCGACACCGCACGCACATATGCCAACGCTTACCGGCGGTTTCTGAACCTCTACCCAATGCTGCGGACGATGGACTAGGAACTGAGCATCATGAAGCAATCGGCAGATAGGATTCGCAAACATATAGTGGTCACCGGACTGGTACAAGGCGTGGGATTCCGCTATTTTACGGTGACTCAGGCGCGTCGGCTAGGCGTACAGGGCTGGGTGCGCAATTGCCTCGATGGTTCGGTCGAGCTGGAGGCGCAGGGGAGTAATGATGCAGTGCAAGCATTAGTTAAGCAATTAGCCGTTGGCCCGCGATGGTCCGAAGTGAGTCACGTCGCCGTGCATGATGTGCCCCTCATTGATGAGGGCACTCGGACATTTGGCGTGCGTCAATAACCTGCACCGCGAACATCATCACGCATGATAATCTCACGATACGGGTGAACATGGGCGTTCCTTGACGCTTAGGCCGCTCACGTTGGTACGATGTGGCTTTATGAGCGAGAACATCATGCGAATCATTGACCTTCGTGGTCAGAAACTGTCCCGTGCCGAATTGCTTGCCGCGATGCCGCGCGCTGCCATGGGCACATCCGAAGCCACCGATCTGGTGCGTCCGATTCTTGACGATGTCAAGGAACGCGGCGCCGCCGCCCTGCGTGACTTCGAGGAGAAGTTCGACCATGTGCGTCCGAAGCACCTGCGCGTGCCGGCCGAGGCCATTGAAGATGCGCTCACCACGCTTGACCCCGAGGTGCGCTCCGCCATCGAGGAATCCGTGCGCCGCGCGCGTGCTGTGGCGAAGAACCAGGTTCCCAAGGACTTTTACACTGATCTGGCCGAAGGGGCCCGTGTCGCCGAGCGCTGGATTCCGATTCAGCGCGTGGGCCTGTATGTGCCCGGCGGCAAGGCCGTCTACCCGAGCTCGGTCATCATGAACGCCGTACCGGCGCAGGCCGCCGGTGTGGAATCGCTGGCCATCGCCACCCCGCCTGCCCGAGATGACGCCGAAGGCCTGCCGAACAAGACCATTCTGGCCACCTGCGCCATCCTCGGCGTTGATGAGGTGTATGCGGTCGGCGGTGCACAGGCCATCGCCATGTTCGCCTATGGAGCCAAGGGCAGCGAGCCGCAGGACGGCGACGTGCTGTGCGATCCGGTCGACAAGATCACCGGTCCGGGCAATATCTTCGTGGCCACCGCCAAGTCCCTCGTCTCCGCATTCGTGGGCATTGATGCGGTCGCCGGCCCCACCGAGATCGGCATCATCGCGGACAAGGACGCCAACCCGAGCCTGGTCGCCGCCGATCTGATCGGCCAGGCCGAGCACGATGAGCTCGCCGGCTCCGTGCTGTTCACCGACTCCGAGGAATTCGCCGAGAAGGTGCAGGAGAACCTCAACTACCGCGTGCCGAAGACTGAGCACGCCGAACGCGTCCACACCTCGTTGTCCGGCACGCAGTCCGCCATCGTGCTTACCGACGGCCTCGACCAGTCCATCGATGCGGCCAACGCCTACGCAGCCGAGCATCTTGAGATTCAGACCAAGGACGCCGATGCGGTCGTCAAGCGCATCAAGAACGCCGGAGCCATCTTCCGTGGCCCGTATTCCCCGGTGCCGCTGGGCGACTACATGTCCGGTTCCAACCACGTGCTGCCCACCGGTGGCACCGCCCGCTTCGCCGCTGGACTTGGTGTGCACACCTTCATGAAGCCGGTCGAAGTCATCGAATACGACGAGGAAGGCCTCAAGCTCTGGCGGCCCGCATCAACGCGTTCGCCGTCTCCGAAGACCTGCCCGCACATGGCGAGTGTGTGCTGAGCCGTTTCGTCAAGGACCCGTATGACAAGGCGACCCTGCGTGAGCAGGAGCAGGAGGCTGGTCTGCTGTGAGCGCTATTCCTTCGAACCTCCCGCTGCGCAACGATCTGATCGGCGAGGAACCCTACGGCGCTCCGCAGTTGGATGTTCCGGTATGCCTGAACGTCAATGAAAACCCGTATGCTCCCGATCCGGCCGTCTGCGACACCATCGCCAGGCGCGTGCGTGAAATCGCACCCACGCTGAACCGTTACCCCGACCGCGAGCATATCGAGCTTCGCCAGGCGTTCAGCGATTATCTGGCCCGTGAATCCGGCACCCGGCTGGATGTGGACGAATTGTGGGGCGCCAACGGTTCCAACGAGATCATGCTTCAGCTCTTCCAGGCCTTCGGCGGCCCCGGCCGAACGGCATTGGGCGCAGACCCCACATATTCGATGTATCCGGAGTACGCGCGCGACACCTTTACCGGGTGGAAGCTGGCGCATCGCAATCCCGACTTCACACTGAACGTGGACAAGGTCATCGAAGCCATCGCCGAGGTCAAGCCCTCCATGGTGCTGCTGACCAGCCCGAACAACCCGACCGGCACCCCGTTGCCGATGGAGGACATCGAGCGTATCCTCACCGCTTGCGAAACCGCGGAAGTGGCAGGTGCCGGCGAAGGCGTGCATCCGATTCTCGTCATTGACGAAGCCTACGTGGAATTCCGCAAGCCCGGAACCCCCAGCGCTGTAAGCCTAATCAAGGATCATCCGAATCTGGCGGTCAGCCGAACGATGAGCAAGGCGTTCGCCTTCGCCGGTGCCCGCGTCGGCTATCTGGCCGCGAGCAAAGGCATCATCGACTGCGTGCGCATCGTTCGCATGCCCTACCATCTGTCAGCCGTGACCCAGGCTGCCGCGCTCGCCGCATTCGAGCACACCGACGAGCAGTTGAGCCGTGTGGAACATCTGCGTGAAACACGCGAAGCAACCGCCGCATGGCTCAAACAGCAGACCTATAAGGGGCAGCCACTCGAAGTGGCGGAATCCGGATCGAACTTCCTGCTGTTCGGCGGTCACTTCGACCACCGCGACGCCATCTTCGACGAACTGCTGAAGCGCGGTGTATTGATCCGCGTGGTCGGTCCGGACGGATGGCTGCGTGTATGCATGGGCACCGATGAGGAAATGGAAACCTTCCGTACCGCCCTTGCCGAAGTGCTGCGTATAGTAGAGGAGAGCTGATGGCAAGAACCGCGCACATCGTTCGTGAAACCAGTGAATCGCATATCGATCTGGAACTGGACCTCGACGGTACCGGTCAGACCGACATCGATACGTCAGTGCCGTTCTACAACCATATGATGAACGCGCTGGGCAAGCATTCACTCATTGATTTGAGGATTCACGCCCACGGAGACACCGACATCGACGTACACCACACGGTGGAGGACACGGCCATCGTCTTCGGTGAAGCGCTGAAGCAGGCTTTGGGCGACAAGCGCGGCATCCGGCGCTTCGCCGACGCCACCGTGCCGCTGGATGAAGCGCTCGCCAAGGCCGTGGTCGACATCTCCGGACGCCCGTACTGCGTATGCAGCGGCGAGCCCGAAGGTTTCGAATACTGCATGATGGGCGGGCATTTCACAGGATCGCTTGTCCGTCATGTCATGGAATCGATCGCATTGCATGCAGGCATCTGCCTGCATATGCAGGTGCTCGCCGGCCGCGATCCGCACCACATCGCCGAAGCCGAGTTCAAGGCCTTGGCCAGGGCGCTGCGATTCGCGATCGAGCCCGATCCGCGCATCGAAGGCCTAATTCCCAGCACCAAGGGGGCTCTGTGATGGCAGACGATACCAAGGGAATCGATCCCGATGGCATCGACCCGGATGACGCCCATTTCTCTGATGAGGAACTCGAGGCGGCACTGGCCGGGTTCGAAAAGGAATTCTCGGATGACGCCGCCTCAGATGGCAAGTCTTCCGATCAGGATGGTGCCAGCTCCGACTCCAGCGTCGACTCCAGTACGGATGATGTCGCCAATGCCGTAAACGAAGCCATGGCTGATGTCGTGGACCCGTCTGTGGGATTCGACAATGAACTCGCCGGCCTGTTGGGCAACAAGGCGAAGATTGCGCTGATCGTCACCCGAGTCGCCTCCGCCGAACTGCTGGCGGCATTCTGCCAGTTGTCCGATATCTCCGCGGAATGCATCGGATCCAATCAGGGTGCGGTCGCCGTGCTGAAGAACCTTGACGGAGACGGACCCGAAGCCGCGGCCAAAGACCTGACCACCGTGGTCTCCGGCATGGCTGTGGTGCTTGCAGTCAACCGTGCGGACAAACTCGAGGCCACCATGTACATGCAGGGAGATGCCGGTCAGACGTTTGCGCCACCAGTGCTCTTCAACTCCACTCCACGCTTCGTGGAGGATCTGATGCTCGGTATCGTGACGCTGGTGCAACTGAAGAGCCAGGGTTTTGAAGTGGTGAATTCCGCTGACCTCAATCATGATCAGGCCATGGATATACTCGCCAGACATACCAGGCAAGGCCGTGCCGGGCGTGGATCCCGCATCGAATAACATCACAGTCGCCCGTATCCGGGCAAGTAGGAGAGACGTATGACCAAGAAAGCAGTCGTATTCGACTACGGGTTCGGCAATGTACGTTCCATGGTGCGCGCGCTGGCAAACCTCGGCGTGGACACTACGCTGACATCCGACTATCGGCAGGCCTTGGAGGCCGATGGACTTGTGGTGCCCGGAGTAGGCGCATTCGCCGCATGCATGGCAGGTCTGAAGCATGTCGATGGCGACCGGGTGATCTATGACCGTATCCGTGCCGGCCGTCCTGTGCTCGGCGTGTGCGTGGGCGAGCAGATCATGTTCGAGCATGGCACCGAACACGGCGAGCAGGCCGACGGCATCGGTCTGATTGGCGGTTCGGTCGATCCGCTGGACGCCGACGTGGTGCCGCACATGGGCTGGGACACCATCGACGCCGCCGAAGGTTCCGTGCTGCTCAAAGGAGTGGAGCATGCGCGCTTCTACTTCGTGCATTCATATGCCGCGATGGACGTGCATCCGGCGGACACATCCCGCTTCTCCATCGATCTGAGCGGTGAGCGCGAGCAGGTGAGCTGGTGCCGGTACGACCGCTCCAGATTCGTGGCAGCATACGAGCGCGGTCCGCTGTCTGCCACCCAGTTCCACCCGGAGAAATCCGGTGACGCCGGTGCCCAGTTGCTGAAGAACTGGATCGCGACGCTGTGAACCGAAGCGCGGCGGATTGCGCGGCGGATTGTGGCGCTGCTTGTGATACTGCGAGCAATGATTCTGGTCGGGCGATACCCGAACACGTTGGAAAGGTGATTGATATGTCGTTGACTTTGCTTCCCGCCGTCGATGTACGTGACGGCAAGGCCGTGCGCCTGCGTCAAGGCGAATCCGGCTCGGAAACCGATTACGGCTCCCCGTTCGAAGCCGCAAGCACTTGGGTCGAGGCCGGTGCCGAATGGATTCATCTGGTCGATCTGGATGCCGCATTCGGCACAGGTAACAATCGCGACCAGCTGCGCCAGATCGTCCACGAACTCGGCGACAAGGTGAACATCGAACTCTCCGGCGGTGTACGCGATGACGATTCGCTTGACGCGGCCCTGGAGGCCGGCGCCGCTCGCGTGAACATCGGTACCGCTGCTCTGGAGAATCCGGATTGGACTGCTTCGGTGATCAGGAAGTACGGCGATCGCGTGGCAGTGGGCCTCGATGTGCGTGGACACACGCTGGCGGCCCGCGGTTGGACCCGTGAGGGCGGTGACCTGTTCGAGACCATGAAGTTCCTCGACTCGGTGGGATGCTCGCGTTATGTGGTCACCGACGTGGCCAAGGACGGCATGATGTCCGGGCCGAACATCGAACTGCTGCGCGAGGTGGCCGAACGCACAGACGCCAAGGTCACCGCCTCCGGCGGCATCTCCAAGCTGGATGATCTGCGCGCCATCAAGACCTTGTCCGATTTGGGTGTGGATGCGGCGATTCTAGGCAAGTCTCTCTACGCCAAGGCGTTCACCCTCGAAGAGGCGCTTCAGGTCGCGAAGTAAGCGGAATGTGTTGTGGGCTCCCTGAGGAGGGAACCCACAACGCCTGGCGGTTTGCGCCAGATTTATGCGCAGGGCAGTTCACCGGATTCGATGAGTTTCATGAACAGTGCGTAGTCCTCGTCGTTCTGCTCGGCGTAGCTCACAGAGAACGATGCCAGGGCCTGATCGAACTCATCGGTGCCGCCCATGTAATTGGCGATGGCGATCGAATCCCCGGTACGGGCATGGGCATGAGCCAGCGACCATGCACACATGCGGGCCAGATCGATCAAGTCGGCGGCATTGAGGCTGTCGATGTCGATGGACCCCTTGCCGTTCCACAGCTGACGCACATAGTAATCACGCTTGCGGCCGTCCTCGGCCATGAAACTCGACCATCCCAGCAGCACATCGGCGGTGTTCTGGATGAGCTTCTGCCCCTGGACCACACGCTCCCCATGCGTGGGGTAGGGGGAAGCGCCGCAATAATGCTCGAGCACGGAGTATGTGGCCTCCTTCATCTGGATCATCATCGGGTCATCGATGTCACGCGCGATCCATACCGAGGTCCATGCGCGCTGACCCACCGAACCGACGCCCACCACCTTGCGTGCGGCATCCTGATAGCGCAGATGATCGAACACCATGCGTCGATCGTCATACAGCGAATGGCGATAGCTTTCGAACAGCGTATCGATACGTGCCTGCAGCGTCTCCGGGTCGGCATATTCGGACAGCTCATTGATGGGAACCAGTTCCGGCGGATTCGATTTGAACCGCAGCTTGCCACCCTCATAATGGCACAGCTTGGCCGCCGCGGCGTCATTGTCCTTGAGCAGCGCCTTCATCGCCGTATCGCGCAGCATGGGATTGCGTCTGCCGCTTTCGGACTCGAAACGGTCCAGCGTCTCTTCCACGTCCAGATGCTCATACCAGGCGTCCAGATAATCCATCTCGGAAAACCATTTCATGCGCTCGCGATACGTGCGCACGCATTGCAGCACCGCGTCACGCCTGTCTTTTGGCCTGATTCTGTTCGCGCGGCCGCAGATCTCCACGGACACGGCCAACCGTTTCAGATCCCATTCCCAAGGACCGACCGCAGTTTCGTCGAAATCGTTGATGTCGAACACCAGTCGGGCCGAAGGTGAGCGGAAGATGCCGAAATTACCGATATGCGCATCGCCGACGCATTGCACCGGAATGCCTGTGACCGGCGTGGAAGCCAGATCATTGGTCATGATGAGCACGGTTCCCCGGTAGAAGGTGAATGGGCTGACGCTCATGCGCTTGTACCTCAGGGGAATAAGCTCCGGTACACGAATCGCCGATTGCTCTTCAAGCAACGCGATCGCCTCTCTGCGTCCCTCTCGCACCTGCCAGATGGCATGCGACTCCAAAGGCGCTTTCGAACGTGCGGCGATGCCCGCGCGAGAACGGTCCTTCGGCTGGACCGCTTGCTTCCAGCTGGTCACATCGATGGACGGATTGGAGGATGGTGTCAGATGGTCTTCGCTCATAACCTACAACTGTAATGCCGAACCGGGTGTGCCGGAACATGGGTGCGAGCCTTTGAGACATCCGCCGGGACATCTGCCGGGATGTTAACGGCGCTCGTAACACGGGTATGGAACACTTGGCCGTTATGGATAAACAGCAGGAGTTTGCACTGCGCACCGTCGAGGAACGGGACGTGCGCTTTATTCGTCTGTGGTTCACGGATGTGTTGGGGACCTTGAAATCAGTGGCCATCGCTCCGGCCGAGTTGGAAGCCGCATTCGAAGAGGGGCTCGGATTCGACGGTTCCGCAATCGAGGGCATGACCAGGATCTCCGAGGACGACATGATCGTTCATCCTGATCCCTCGACGTTCCAGATCCTGCCTTGGCGCGGCGGTCCTCAGGGCACGGCGCGCATGTTCTGCGATATCCTCACCCCGGACGGCGAACCGTCGCTGGGGGACCCGCGTCATGTGCTCAAGCGCGCGCTTGCCAAGGCGAAAGACAAGGGCTTCACGTTCTACGTGCATCCGGAAATCGAGTTTTACCTCTTCGAAAGCCAGGATGACTGGTCCAAGGCGCCGACTCCCATCGATGAAGGCGGTTATTTCGATCACGTGCCGCGCAGCCCAGGCATGGACTTCCGCCGCGCCACCGTGAACATGCTCGAGCAGATGGGCATCTCGGTGGAATACTCGCATCACGAGGCCGGTCCCGGCCAGAACGAAATCGATCTGCGGTACGCCGATGCATTGACTACGGCGGACAACATCATGACCTTCCGCACGGTGGTCAAGGAGATCTCCCTGGAGCGAGGCATCCATGCCAGCTTCATGCCCAAACCGCTGGCTGATGCGCCTGGTTCCGGCATGCACACCCACCTGAGCCTGTTCGAGGGCGATTCCAACGCCTTCTACGAGGCGGGTCAGGAATTCAACATGTCGCTGACCGCCCGCCAGTTCGCCGCCGGCATTCTCTACCATGCGGCGGAGATCTGTGCGGTGACCGACCAGTACGTCAACTCGTACAAGCGTCTGTGGGGCGGCAACGAGGCACCGAGCTACATCTGCTGGGGCCACAACAACCGTTCCGCCTTGCTGCGCATTCCGCAATACAAGCCGGGCAAGGGCAACTCGGCTCGCATGGAATTCCGCGCACTCGATCCGGTCGCCAACCCGTATCTGGCCTACTCGGTGCTGCTGGCCGCCGGCCTTGACGGCATCGAAAAGCAGATGCAGCTTGGCGAGCCCACCAGCGACGATGTCTGGGAACTCACCGATGGCGAGCGCCAGGCCATGGGCATCCAGCCGTTGCCGCGCTCACTGGACGAAGCGTTGAAGATCATGCAGAAATCCGATTTCGTGGCTGATGTGCTCGGCGAGCACGCCTTCGGCTACTTCCTGGACAACAAGCATCAGGAGTGGGAGGAATACAACCAGCAGGTCACACCATACGAGCTGAAGAAGTACCTGCCGAAACTGTAACCGTAAGCTCCGCACTTTCCCACCCCGTCGATGGTTGGTCCATCGGCGGGGTTTCCCTTGGTGTGTCGCAAGAGTTGTGACGGGCAGAGGTGGGAATACTGTTATCGCTGAGCCGATATGAAAAATGATTGACGTAACTGCCGCATCGGTTTGTGACACTGGGAACAAGAGTATTCGAGAGAGCATCTATGGCGAACGCACCTGCAAGCACCGCGCGCACCGACCGCTTCTTCACCCTGCCGGTCGTCATTCTGATTTTCGCCAGTTTCATGCTGGGCATGAGCGAATTCGTGGTCGTGGGCATTCTGCCGGACATCGCAACCGGTTTGAAGGTTTCGGAAGTGACCGTCGGCAATCTGGTGGCCATTTTCGCATTCGTGTACGCGCCCTGCACGCCGCTGGGCTCCGCCATTTCCGGTCGTTTCCCCCGATTCGCCACGTATTTGACGCTGATGGGTGTCTTTCTGGCGGGCAATGTATTGTGCGCGTTCGCGCCGAACTATCCGGTGCTGTTGGCAGCCCGCTTGCTGATCGCATCGGTGTCCGGCACATTGGTGGCCATTGCCATGACGTTCGCCCCCGATGTGACGCAGGTGCATTACAGGACCAAGTTCATCGCGTGGGTGTTCTCGGGTTTCTCCATCGCTTCTGTGGTGGGTGTGCCGATCGGCACGTCCATCGCCAATGCTTTCGGGTGGCGCGTCACGTTCTATCTGATTTCGGCATTGACTGTGGCGCTGATGGTGCTGATGTTCACCGTGCTGCCGCGCAACAGTCATATCGTCAAAGTCGGGTTCCTATCCCAGTTCCGCCTGTTCTTCGATCGGCGCATCCATCTGGGCGTGCTCATCGTGGTGTGTGGCGCGGGATCCAGCTATGTGTTCTATACATATCTGACGCCGATTCTGCGCGATGAGGTTCATCTGCCTGAGCGATACGTGAGCCTTGGCCTGGTGGTTTATGGCGTGGCCTGTCTGTGGAGCAACCTGTATGCAGGCAAACTCGCTGAGCGTGGCAGGGGAGTGGAGCCATTGTTCCATCTGCGCTGGGTGTTCCTGGCTCATGCCGTGCTGCTGTGTTCGCTGGCTGTCGCTCATTGGCTGTCCTGGTATGGGGCGATCGCGTTGATTCTGCTCGGCATGTTCATGTATCTGTTCAATGCATCATCGCAGGTGCTGTACATGGATGTGGCTGCACAATCCCATCCCGGTTCGATGAACCTCGCCGCGTCGCTCAATTCCATGTCCTTCAACATCGGCATCGCAATAGGCTCAGCCGTGGGCGGTGTCGTCAATGATCACCTCGGACTGACCTGGCTTGGCCCGGTCGGTGCGGTGTTCGCGCTGCTGGCCATGGTGATGTCGATGATGCTCGGGACCATCGGCAAGCGCGTCGAACGGTGAACGCACCCCGCCAACGTGTCCCGCCGGGGATGCGTTCAGGAGCGGGGCGAGCCGAACCAGCTCTCATAGATGATGGAGAAGTTGCGGTTGCCGTAGCTTGAGCATGAGTCGCCCTCGCCCACACCGGCGGACAGCGCCGCCTCATTGGGCTGATACGGCGTATAGATATAGAGCAGTGCGGTCGCCTTGTTCCTGATGTATACATTCGTGCCGCCGCAGGAGGCGTTCGGATGATACTGCACGTAGTTCAGCGCATTGGCATGGTACCCGTATCGATCCTCGTGTGCCGTGTAATACTGGTAGCGCTTGGCTGAGCCGAACACCTGCTTGAAGAAACCGGCGTACTGCGGGTCGCAGTTGGCGTCATCCGGACAGCTCAAGCCCATGGCGGCCTTGTACTGGAAATCGGTGATGGTGGTGGCGGTGACCAGATGCTGTTCCTTTTGCAGGACTGTGAGCAGCACCTTCTGGCTGATGCCGCATGCTTTGGCCGACTTGGTGATGATGGTTGCAGCAGTCTCACCCTTCGCGCCCTTGTAAGCGTCGCAGTATTCGTCGGCTGGCTCGTCGGTGGTGTCGAAGGTCTTCGATTTGAGGCATTCGGCACCGGAACAGGCGGCACCCTGCTCGTCGAGGAACGATTGTACTTCGGATTCGCTCATGGCGTTGCCGTTGAAGAACTGCCCGTCCGAGATGATGTCTCCGGGATCGAAGTCATACTCCTGTGTGAGTTGCAGCTGGCGGGTTTCGGCTTCCTTGACGTCGATACGCCACTCGGCGAAGCGCACGGTGACCAACGCCAAAGCCATGGCGCAGACGATGACGACTGTGGTGACGAATACCGCTTTGACCTTGTGCCACGGGCCGGCATGCTTCCACCACTGCAGTGGATTGCGGACACCGCGGTTATGGGACCTGGTGCTCGCCGGTTTGCGGCTGCGCGCCTTCTTGCCTTGCGCGCCGGCACTTTTGCCGTTGCTGGGCTTGTCGCCACGACTGGGCTTGCGGGTGTTGCTGTTCGATTGCTTCGCTTGTGTCATCGCCCGTTATTGTAATAGCCGGAGATAGGAGCCCATTACGCTCGCGGTGAATCTGCGGGCTTCCCGCAGAAAGCACCGGTGGCACGTTTCTGGTGGGTCTGGAGGATCGGGCGGGTCTGACATGCGTATCACGAACGTAGGCTTGGCCGAACGGCCTTGAGCGTGTCGAGATGCGTATGTCAGACCCACCAATGCCAGTCGGCAATCACATCAGAGCCTTCTTGATGCGGTTCAGCGACGCCGGTCCGTTGGTGCCGAGTTCCTGGGCCCATAGGCTCACATAGAACTCCTCCAGCATCCATCTGGCCTGCTCCGCCTGTTTCATCAACGCCTCATGCTTCGGCCCAGCCGGTTCCGCCTTGGCGTGAGCCAGCGCCTTGTCCACCAGCTGTTTGGCCTCATCGGCCTGCCACGCCCATTTCACATCACGGTTCTTGTCGGTTTTCGCCTTGGCGAGACGCATCACATCGGCTTTGAGATAGCGGGACAGTGATCTGAGCGCCTGCGGGCGTGCGTCCGATGAAACCGGGATAGACCAGTGCGACGATATGCTCGCGAATCGACTGCAATACCGAAAGCAGAGGAAGGTCGGCCTTGCCGGATGTCGCCTTATCCACCTCGCATACGCCTTGATGATGCCGATCACATCATGGGCCACCTGATAGACGGTATCCTCGTACACTTCGCGCACGTCAAGCACGGCGTTCGCCAACGCCTCATCATCCTTCAACGAGTCCACATTCGGCAGAAGACGTTTGACCGCAGCAAGCTGCAGATCCTCCACAAGCGCCTTGGTGGACTTGTACGGTGCCGCCGCCAACATCAGCGCCTCCGCGCCCAGCCACCTGCTGGACACACGTTCGTCCGGCAGACGGAGCGCGTCCAGCGCACCATGCCAGAGCATGGTGGCGCGCGATTCGGTAGTGGCCCCCGCCTTATGCAGCAGATTCGCCTGACTCACCAGATTGCCCTGCTTCGCCGCCTGATCAGCCTGTTTCCGCACCATCTGACGGGCCTGCGCCTGCGCCTGTGCAGCGTACTTGCGTTGCAGGGCGACAAGGTCCTTCGACGTCTCCAACACCTTGACGGCACCATGGCCACGACGTCGGCCGCGCGGCGAACCGCTTGGCGGCAGCTGCTGTTCCACCGAAAACGTGACCTTCAGATACGGCTGAAGCCTGTCCATAAGCTCCGGGCCGAGCACTTCGGGGTGAATCTGGGCCCCCACGGTGGCGATGGCCGCCTTGGTGAATACATGGGCCAGGTCAGGCCAGCCTACGGTCTCGCCGTCCTCGTTCACCGGAGCGGGATTCGGCTTCTGCTGCGAACCCGATCCGGGCAGATCGGGATAATGCTCGTCAATCCATGTGCGGATCGCACGGGCCGCATCCGGAGCGGGGACGAATTGCACGCGCAGCTGTTTGGGCAACGCCTTGATCATCGCCAGAATCAGCTCATCCAGCAGACCGGGAACATTCCAGGTGAACTGGTCGGGCGCAATGCGGGAAAGCGCCTTCAACGGCACATGCACGGTCACGCCATCGAGCGGATTGCCCGGCTCGTACACGTAGCTCAGCCGCAGGTCGATGGGCTGGCCGTCCGTGCCGACCGTATGCCAATGATCCGGGTAATCGTTCAGGCTCACCGATTCGCTCGATGCCAAGCGATCCACTTTGGATGGGTCGAACGTCAGGAGATCGGGCCGCCGGTCATGCTCGTTCTTCCACCATTTCGCCAGATCCGCCACCGATGTGACGTCTGCGGGGATCACGGCATTGTAGAAATCGAACAGATCCTCGTCCGAGACGGTGTCCGCCAGTTGGCGTGTCCGGCTGGCGTCCTCGGCGGCGTCCTCGAGAATGTCGCGGTTGGCGCCGACGAAATCGTCGTAGCTGAACCGCTGCTGGATATTGCCTTCCACCAGCCCCTGACGCAGCAGGAAGTCGCGGGCCTCCAACGGGTTGATGCCGCCCCATTGCACAGTGCGGTCCTGCACGATCGGCAAACCGTACAGCAGCACGCGCGCAGTTGCCACCGCCGAGCCTCTCGAACCGGACCAATGCGGTTCCGCATACGTGGTGCGCGTCAATTGTCCGGCCAACGGTTCCGCCCATGCCGGATCGATCGCCGCCGAATACCGTGCCCACAGGCGTGATGTCTCCACCAATTCCGTGCTCATCACCCACGAAGGGGTTTTCTTGGCCACGGCGGAAGCGGGGAACAGGGCGAAACGGGTGCCGCGAGCACCCTGATAGTCGTTCTTCGACTGTTTCTGGGCGCGTTTCATCGCACGGGCCCGGGCTGCGCCGGTGAGTCCCGCGAAATCAGAGGCCTTGGGCTCGCGTACGACCTGCATGCCCATCATGGACAATAACCCGGCGAGCATCGACTTGTGGATGCCGTCCGCATCCCACGCGCAGCACATCGAATGTGCGGGTTGCTGATTCAGCGGCAGCTGGCGCACCTCCAAGCCGGGGCGCGTGGAGGGGAGCGGGTCACCGACCTTGAACTTCAGCTCTTTGCACAGCTGCCTCAGCTGCGATACCAGATCCTTCCACTGGCGCATCCTGAGCCAGCTGAAATACTCGGTCTTGCAGATGCGGCGCAGGGCGTTATTGCTCGGATCGCCATCGGCCTGGAACACCCGATCCCAGATATTGAGCGCGGTCAGGAAGTCCGACGTCTCATCCGCATACCGGTTATGGATGCGGTCGGCTTCCTCTCGCTTGTCGTCCGGGCGTTCGCGGGGATCCTGCAGGCTCAGGAAGGAGACCACCACCAGTACTTGGGCCAGCAGATTCGGAGAGCCGGATTTCGCCGCTTCGATCACCATGCGTCCAAGACGGACATCGATCGGGATGCGGGCCAGCTGCCGGCCGATATGCGTCAACGTCACTTCGCCGCGCTTGCGTCCGATCGCCTTGAGCTCGGTGAGCTCATTGAAACCGTCGGACACGGCTTTCATATCCGGCGGATCGATGAAGCCGAAGTGCGTGACATCCTCGGCCGTGCGCGCAACGCCCACCGACAGCATGTGCAGCACGACGGCACCCAGCGAGGTCCTCAGGATCTCGGGTTCGGTGAACTGCGGACGGGTCTCGTAATCCTCGCGCGAATACAGGCGGATCGCAATGCCGTCCGCGACACGGCCGCATCGGCCGCTTCTCTGGTCGGCGCTGGCTTGGCTGATCGGCTCGATCGGCAGTCGCTGCACCTTGGCCGTCTTGGAGTACCGTGAGATGCGGGCGGTGCCCGGATCGACCACATAACGGATGCCCGGCACGGTCAGCGAGGTCTCCGCGACATTGGTGGCGATGACGATGCGCTGATGGGTGTGCGGCTCGAATACCTTATGCTGATCCGAGGAGGACAGGCGCGCAAACAACGGCATGATCTCAATGGCGTCGGGCCGGCGCATGTCGTCCGCGCGCGGACCGTAATGATGGCGCAATGCCGTCTCGAACTCGTGGATGTCGCGCTCTCCGGAAGCGAAAACGAGAATGTCACGCGGGCCTCGCTCGTGGGAGGAGTGGATCACCAGTTCGGCGCAGGCGCGAGCCACTGCCGTCGGCATGTCGGTGATGCCGTCATCAGCATAGTCGTCCGAACGACGTGAACGGGGCAGATCGGCGTCGGATTGCGCGATTGCGTTCGCCAGCTCCTCATAATCGGCGTCTCCAGGGCGGGCTCCCGTGGCGAACCCCGGCACTTCGCGCATCAGCGCCGGCGCAGTACCCAGCGGCTCATAGACCACTTGCACAGGGAACGTTCGCCCTGACACCTCGATGACCGGCACCTTCTCATGCAGGGCATGGGCGAAATGCTCCTGGAACTTCACCGAATCGATGGTGGCGGAGGTGATGATCAGCTTCAGATCGCGGCGGCGCGGCAGCAGTGCGGTCAGATAGCCGAGCAGAAAATCGATGTTGAGGCTACGCTCATGGGCTTCGTCGATGATGATGGTGTCGTACTTGGACAGGTTCGGGTCACGCTGGATCTGTGCGAGCAGGATGCCGTCCGTGACTACGCGCAGACGGGTGTTCGGAGAGCTCTCATCCGTGAAACGGACCTGATAGCCGACCTCATCACCCAATCGCACACCCAGTTCGGACGCGATACGCTCGGCTACCGTGCGTGCCGCGATACGGCGAGGCTGGGTGTGCACGATCTGCCGGCCATGGGTGCCACGGCCCAGTTCGAGCAGGATCTTCGGCAGCTGCGTGGTCTTGCCTGAACCGGTCTGGCCGGAGATGATGACGACTTGTGCATGCTGAACCGCGTGCGCGATTTCTTCACGGGCGGCGGAAACGGGAAGTTCGGCGGGATACTCAAATTTCATGACGGACTTCAATAATACGGAAGCCCTTGGAGCTTGCGTATTTGCGCACCGAGAACGCTGCGCCCAGCGCCTCATCCAGCCAGGGGATCAACGAATCGGAACCGAGATTGCGCTGCACCACCAGATAGGCGGCTGCGCCCGGCTTGAGCCGCGGCAGCCAGGCCATGAGCAGCGTGTGCAGGGCCTCTTTGCCGATGCGGATCGGAGGATTCGACCAGATCGCATCGAACTGCAGCTCCTGTGGCAATGCTACTGCGTCTTTTGGTTGCTGCGCCGCCGGCAATGGTGTGCTTGAATCGTCCACCTGCGAGATGCTGATGTTGGTGCAGCCATTCGCCTCGCTGTTCACGCGCGTCAGGTCCAGGGCGCGTTCGTTGACATCCACGGCCCAGACATGTGCATCGGGGGAGTCGAAAGCCATGGCGAGGGCAATCGGCCCCCATCCACAGCCCAGATCCAGAAATTCGCCTTCGAGCGGCAGGTCAGGGGCCTGACGGAGCAGCACGGATGTGCCAAGATCGACACGTGAGTTGGAGAACACGCCGTTGGACACCTGCACCTTCGCCTCATGGCCACGCAGGGTGACGTTCATCGTCTTGCGCGCATCCTTGGATTGCGGCTCGGAAGCGAAATACTGTTCTGCCATTGCATCGACTCCATTTCCACGCGGTCTGCGCATCGGTTATCGCCGTGCTCGCACGGCTCATACACATATTGACGGGCTCTGTGGCCATTGTGACACGTTTCGGGCATGTCAGCTCGTCTGATGATAATAAGGAGCCATAGAAGAATCGTGAACCCGGGATTTGAGAGGCGCCCTTGAGCGAACACAACCAGTACACCGACATCGACCATGGCAGTTCCAGCATCACTTCGCAAGGAGTCCTTTCCGCCCAGTCGGATGTGCTGCTCGACACCACGCAGCAACCATCAGGATGGCATGAGGACGCCAATCAGGAATGGGAGGAGCGCGAGGCTCGCAACGAACTCAAGCATGTGGCGGGTCTTGGCGAACTGGAGGACGTCACTGAAGTCGAGTACCGCAAGGTGCGGCTCGAACGCGTGGTGCTGGTCGGCGTCTGGTCGAGTGCGGTTACGACGCAGACCAAGGCCGAGGAATCGTTGAGGGAGCTGGCCGCGCTCGCCGAAACCGCGGGTGCCGTGGTGTGCGATGGTCTGTTGCAGCATCGGTTGAAGCCGGATGCCGCCACGTATGTCGGCTCGGGAAAGGCTCGTGAGATCGCCGATATCGTGGCGCGCGAGGAGGCGGATACCATCATCGTGGATGATGATCTCGCCCCTTCTCAGCGTCGTGCGCTGGAGGATGCCGCCAAAGTCAAAGTGGTGGATCGCACCGCGGTGATCCTCGATATCTTCGCACAGCATGCCACTTCTCGCGAAGGCAAGGCGCAGGTGGAGCTGGCCCAACTGGAGTATATGCTGCCGCGACTGCGTGGCTGGGGTGGCTCCCTGTCCCGTCAGGCCGGAGGCCGTGCAGCAGGCGCGGATGCGGGTATCGGATCCCGTGGCCCTGGCGAGACCAAGATCGAGATGGACCGTCGTGTGATCCGCACCCGCATCGCGCGGCTGCGTCGCCAGATACGCGACATGGCGCCGGCGCGTGAGATCAAACGCGGATCCCGCAGGCGCTATGGGCTGCCGACGGTGGCGGTGGTCGGATACACCAATGCCGGCAAATCGTCGTTGACCAATCGGCTGACCGGCTCGACAGAGCTGGTGGAGAACGCGCTGTTCGCCACGCTGGATACTGCGGTCCGTCGTGCGAAGACCCATGATGGACGGCTGTATGCCTATGTGGACACAGTGGGTTTTGTGCGCAGGCTGCCGACCCAGCTGGTGGAGGCCTTCAAATCGACGCTGGAGGAGGTGGCGGAGTCCGACGTGATTGTGCACGTGGTGGATGGTTCTCATCCGGACCCCTTCTCGCAGATCGATGCGGTCAATGCCGTCCTGGCGGATATCGAGGGCACGGCATCCATTCCGCGCATCGTGGTGTTCAACAAGGCCGATCAGGTCGATGCCGTCACTCGGGAGCGGTTGATGGCGTTGCAGCCTGATGCGTATATCGTTTCCGCATATAGCGGCGAGGGTGTGGATGGATTGCGTGCCGCCGTGGAGGCGTTGCTTCCGGTGCCGCATGTGCACGTCAATGCCGTGCTGCCCTACAGCGCTGGCTCGTTGCTGTCCCGCGTGCGCGAATACGGCAAGGTAGGCAAGGTGGAATACCGTGATGACGGCGTATTGCTGGAAGCGGACGTCGACTCCCACCTTGCTGCACGGGTCATTGATGCGTCAATCGATTAACGTGAGCAACATCACAGATGTATTGTGAGCGCTAACAACACTTGCGAATGCTGGGATTGTCTGTTGATTCGGCGGTTTCATGGGAGCGCAAACGTCGGCACGGTTTTATACAGTGAAACCGTTAGTCACAAGGCCTGCCATACTGCAGACCGCCTTTGAAGAGAGGTAAATCCATCATGGCGGAAACTACCGTTAAGCCACGAAGCTTGCCATCATCGGTGCCGGTGCTGTTGGCTCCACCCTCGCCTTCGCCGCTGCCCAGCGTGGCGTCGCTCGCGAGATCGTGCTTGAGGACATTGCCAAGGAACGCGTGGAGGCCGAGGTGCTCGATATGCAGCACGGCTCCAGCTTCTACCCGACCGTGTCCATCGACGGTTCCGACGATCCTGAGATCTGCCGCGACGCGGATATGATCGTCATCACTGCCGGCCCGCGTCAGAAGCCCGGCCAGTCCCGTCTGGAGCTCGTCGGCGCCACCGTCAAGATTCTGCAGGCCATCATCCCGGGCCTGGTCAAGGTCGCCCCGAACGCCATCTACATGCTCATCACCAACCCGGTCGACATCGCCACCCACGTCGCCCAGAAGATTTCCGGCCTGCCCGAGAGCCAGGTCTTCGGCTCCGGCACCAACCTGGATTCCGCCCGTCTTCGCTTCCTGATCGCCCAGCAGACCGGTGTCAACGTCAAGAACGTCCACGCCTACATCGCCGGCGAGCATGGCGACTCCGAAGTGCCGCTGTGGGAGTCCGCCACCATCGGTGGCGTTCCCATGCTGGATTGGACCCCGCTGCCGGGCCACGAGCCGCTCGACGCCGTCAAGCGTGAAGAGATTCACCAGGAAGTCAAGAACGCCGCCTACAAGATCATCAACGGCAAGGGTGCCACCAACTACGCCATCGGCATGTCCGGTGTGGACATCGTCGAGGCCGTTCTGCATGACACCAACCGCATTCTGCCGGTGAGCTCCATGCTCAAGGACTTCCATGGCATCTCCGATATCTGCATGTCCGTGCCGACCCTGCTCAACCGTCAGGGCGTCAACACCGCCATCAACACCCCGGTCTCCGACAAGGAGCTCGCTGCTCTGAAGCGCTCCGCGGAGACCCTGAAGGAGACCGCCGCCAAGTTCGGCTTCTGATTGAGCGGTTGCTTTCAGGTACCATAAGGTACTATTGCGAAACCCCGGCCATGTGCCGGGGTTTCGTCGTCTCCGGGCGATAACGCAAATGGTATTGAGAAACGGTTTCAAATGGAACCGGAAAGGATGCATTGTTCCACATGTCCCATGATCATTCCTCGACTAGCGTGACACAGTCCGCAGCCCAGGCGCATCAGCGACGATTGATGGCCACTCTTACGGTGACGGGAACTGTGTTCGTCGTCGAAGTGGTATCCGCCGTCCTGACCGGTTCGCTGGCCTTGCTGGTGGATGCGGGCCATATGCTCACTGACATGTCGGTGCTCATCGCCTCCACGGTCACCGCGGTATTGATGCGTAGGAAGCCGAACAATTTGCGCACGTGGGGATGGGCCCGTCTCGAGGTGCTGACGGCTGCCGCAGGGGCATTGGTGCTGATGATCGTCGGCGTCTATGCGTTGGTGGAGGCCGGCATGAGATTGTTCGGACAATCGACGACACGTGTCGAGGACGTCAACCTGCTGCTGTTCGTGGGCGTACTCGGTCTGACCGCGAATGTCGTTTCCATATTCATCCTGGCTTCCCAACGTGAAGACAACATGAATATGAAAGCCGCTTTCCTGGAGGTCATGAACGATGCGCTTGGCTCGGTGGCCGTGGTCGTGTCCGCACTGGTCATGATGTCGACGGGGTGGAATGGGTTTGATGCCGTCGCAGGTGGCGTTATCGCGCTGCTCATGATTCCGCGTGCCATCAAGTTGCTGCACAATGCGGTGAGGGTACTGCTTGAGGAGACCCCGAAGGGTCTTGATCTGGATGCCGTGCGTGAGCATATGGAGCATGTTCCACACGTCATTGCGGTTCATGATCTGCATGCCAGTACGGTTTCGACGGGAATGCCGATATTGATGGCGCATGTCGTGGTGGACAAGAATCTCAATATGGAACAGGCCGCGCAGGTGCTCGCCCAACTTCAGGACTGTCTGCGCGAGCATTTCCCTGTTTCGGTGCCGCATACCACGTTCCAACTGGAGCCGGAAGGCTACTCCACCCAGTCCGCTGAAGAGCTGCATCGATGACCTGCGAATTTTGGCCATTAGTGCCGAAGGTCGGAGCGTCGGCCTTGTGAAGGGGACATGTCGCTTGCGTGTGCCCTTCACAAGGTCACACGGAACCTCGTTGTGCGCAGATGCGCGGCTAGGCTATAGCTTGCGCAACACGGTGACCACCTTGCCCATGATGGTAGCGTGCGTGCCATCGATAGGGGAGTAGGCCGGGTTATGCGGCATCAGCCAGACATGTCCGTGATCCTTACGGAACGTCTTCACCGTAGCCTCATCATCCAGCAACGCAGCCACGATGTCCCCGTTGACTGCGGAATTCTGTTCGCGGACCACTACGAAATCGCCGTCGCAAATGGCTGCGTCCACCATGGAATCGCCGTGCACTTCGAGCATGAACAGCTTTCCCGATCCGGTCAGACGCTCCGGCAGCCGCATGACATCGTCGATATGCTGCTCAGCGGTGATAGGCGTTCCGGCGGCGATGCGACCCACCAGTGGTACATCGCGAGATTCGCTGATTGCCTCGTCGGGGAATCGATAGATTTCAGCCGTCGTGGTCTGCTCCACCTCGCCCGTCTCCGTATCCTGCGTGGCATCCTGTGGAGCAGGGGTCACGGGAGTGATGACCTCGATGGCCCGTCCTTTATTGGCGTTGACACGAATGAACCCTTTTTCCTCAAGCACATGCAGCTGATGCTTGACCGAGGAGGGACTTTTGAGCCCGGCTGCCGCACCGATTTCACGGAATGATGGCGCGAACCCCTGTTCTTCGATATGGGAGGTGATGGCTTCAAGCACCTTGCGCTGTCGCTCGGACAGCGAATCGCTGCTGCGCTCGTGGCTGGAGGCGAAGGGGATCGTGCTCACGGAGGGCTCCTTTCATACTTGTTTCAGCATACCGTGACATATGCGAAAAATCAAACATCTGTTCGAGTGTCAACTTGACATCTTCGAACGCATGTGCAATGCTAAGAACAGATGTTCGATAGAACATCTGTTCGAGAAAGGTTGTCGTGATGACTGGTTCAGCTGCATTGGCCGGTGCTCGTGATCGCGTTGCTGGTACTCGCGAAGTGCGTGGTGTTGCACATCGTCGTGCTGTGATTGCGCGCATGGATGGTAGGGGACAGGGAGCCGTGTTCCGTAATCGGTCGCATGCCGGGCAGCGGCATTGGCTGCTGTCGTTGATGCTTGCCGTAGCGTTGGCGTGGTGCGGCATGGGTATATGGTCGGTGCAGTCCGCGCAGTCGGACACCGGTACAACGGATGTCATCGGTTACACGGTAAGACCCGGTGACACACTGTGGTCGTATGCGTCTTCGATTACGCCCGAAGGTCAGGATGTGCAGCAGACGGTTGATGATCTGATTGCGCTGAATGATTTGGATTCCGGTTCATTGCGGGCGGGCCAGCATATCCTCGTCCCCCAGATGGCATGACGCGAATATGTGCGCATCATCGACATGAGCGAGTATCGATATGAGTGTGTATCGATACTGCATGCATCGGCATGATTCGCTTTCGTACGGTGTGCATCCGCATGATACAACCCACCTGCATTCGGTTTTTCGGTATGAACACGTTATTCTAGGTGGCATGCATTGTCCTTTTTGCCAGAATCCCGACACTAAAGTCATTGACACTCGCATCAGCGAGGATGGTCATTCCATTCGCAGACGCCGTGTATGCCCGAAATGCAATCGACGTTTCACCACGGTGGAGACCAGCATGCTATTCGTGACCAAGCGGTCCGGTGGAGCAGAGCCGTTCAGCCGTGACAAGGTCATCAATGGTGTACGAAAAGCGTGTCAGGGACGTCCGGTTCGTGAAGAGGATCTTAAGGCGCTGGGGCAGAAAGTGGAGGAGGACCTTCGTTCGCGCGGCCTTGCGGAAGTCACGTCGGATGAGGTAGGCAAGGCTATTCTCAAGCCTTTGCGTGACTTGGATGAAGTGGCATACCTGCGTTTTGCGAGTGTATATCAGGATTTCTCGGGTCTCGAGGATTTCCAGCATGCCATTGACGAGCTCCGCAGTAAGGAGCGCTGAAGCAGCCCTGTCGCGCAACTCATCAATGGCATGCCTATGGTCCTTCCCCAAGTCTGCTTTGCTGACAGCCAGTCCTGCAATCAGGAACGCGCTCCATGCGCAGCCTGCTCTCTTACCTGTCGGCTTGCATGTTGCCTACAAACAACTCCGCTGTTTGCTTCACGGCAACATCCTGTCTGTAGGGTTCTGGCCCCTCTGGCGAGGGGGCTGTCAGCGAAGCTGACTGGGGGAGAGAACAAGCTTAATCCCTCAGTTATTTACGAGACAGACCACTAGAAGCTCCGTGCCGCTGTCTGTATTCAGTGGGTGACGCGCATGCGGATGGTGCCCTCGATGTCGCCCAGGGCCTTTAATGTCGCTTCGCTCGGTTTGGATGCCACGTCCGTGACAACGTAGCCGAGTTCTCCCTCGGTGGCCAACGACTGGAACGAAATATTGATGTTCTTTTCGCCGAGGACATGATTGACTCGAGCGAGAACACCCGGCAGATTGTCGTGCAGGTGTGCGATTCGGCAAACGCCCTTGCAGCCGCTCAGATTGATCTGAGGCAGGTTCACCGACAATGATGTCGATCCGTTGAACCAGTAATCCTCAAGTCGTTGGGAGACAAAATGACCAATGGATTCCTGGGCTTCCAACGTGGAGCCACCGATATGCGGCGTGAGAATCATATTGGCCTCGTTGGCCAGCGGCGTATTGAACGCGTCGCCGCTTTTCTTCGGCTCCACCGGATACACATCCACCGCCGCGCCAGCAAGATGCCCTGAATCGAGATGCTGCTTGAGCGCGTCCAGATCGGCTACGAATCCTCTTGACAGATTAATGAAGATTGCATCCTGCTTCATATGATTGAACTGGTCTTCGCCGAAGAAGCCAGTGTTGGATTTGCGACCATCGACATGTAGCGTCACCGCGTCGGACTGCTCCAGCAGTTCATTCAGCGTTGCGCAGCGGTGGGCGTTGCCCAGCGCCAGCTTCTCTTCGATGTCATAGAACACCACTCGCATGCCCAAAGCCTCGGCAAGCACGGACAGCTGCGACCCGATGTTGCCATACCCGATGATGCCCAAGGTTTTGCCGCGCACCTCATGGGAGCCAGCTGCGGATTTATCCCAGACGCCATGCTTGATGTGATGCGTATGCGCGGGGATACGACGCATCAGGCAGATGATGTCGCAAATCACCAATTCCACCACGGAACGGGTGTTGGAGTATGGTGCATTGAATACGGCAATGCCATGCTTGCCTGCGTATTCCAGATCGACCTGATTCGTTCCGATGCAGAAGCAACCCACGGCGCTGAGGGTGGGGCGAGCCTCTAGTACGCGTGCGGTGACGCTGGTTTTGGAACGGACGCCGACCACATCCACGCCATCCAATACGTCAATGAGCTCGTCCTCGCTCAGAGCGCCCTTCATCGTTTCGACTTCAAAGCCGTGATCGCGCAATGATTGCGCTGCATCCGGATGGATGTTCTCCAATAAAAGTGCTTTCGGCATATGTATCACCTTAGATGTTCAGGGACTGCTCGTCCGCTTTTGTCCGAACTATAACCAGTTTCTGCGTCGGTCTGGTCATCGCCACATACAGGTCGGATGCGGCGACCAGACGGCTGGGTGCCTCATCCATGATCAGGCCCGGCTCCACCACGATGACCGCGTCGAATTCCAGGCCCTTGACTGTTTCGGTACCGCATACGCTGATCTGTTCATCCCATTCCGGTTGATCGATCAGTCGCTGGTATTCGGCAGCATCCAATTGCTGAGAGAGCCGTTTGCGCACTGCGTCGCGCATCGGCTGGATGAGCTCGTCCGGACAGATGACCGCGATGCGTCCGGTTCCGTCGGAGGAGACATAGTGGTCGGCGAGTTGCGCGGTCTGGGCGGCTGCGGCCTCGAGCATCGAGGCGGTGTCGGGAGCGGTCCGTCGGGATACCGCTCCGGTCAGATTGCGTACTGCATGCACCGTCGAGATATACAGACCTTCATGCTTCGCGAATTGTGAGGCAAGTTCGGAGACGGCCTGTGGATTGCGGTAATTGATGGTCAGCTCGTTCAGGTCCCAATGCTCCGCGCCGAACAGGCGATTCATCGTCTTGTCCCAGCGCCTCGTGCCTCCCAAGGCGGAGGTCTGCGCCACATCGCCCACTATGGTGAACGAACGCGACGGGCACCTGCGCATCAGCATGCGCCAATCCATGCCGGTCAGTTCCTGGGCCTCGTCGACGACGATATGCCCGTATGTCCATTCGCGATCCGCGGCGGCACGCTGGGATGTCAGTTCTGCATCGCCACCGTTCATCTGGTCGAGCAGCATTTGGCTGGAGATGATGCCTTGGCCGAGACCGGTGGCGGCCAAGGTGTCTTTGGCGTACTGTTCCTCGGCGGCCCGGCGCGCATCGGAGGCCGACTTCTTGGCCATGACCTTGGGGTCGGGGCCAAGAAGCTCCATGGCCTCGTCCAGCAGGGGGATGTCCGACTTGGTGAGTGGTGATCCCTTCGGACGCGCCAGCGCGCGGATATCGTCATCGGACAGCCAGCCAGCCAACGTGGAGAGCCGTTCGGGATGGGCGAAGAGCTGGTCGATGAGCCATGTTCCGGTCATCGGCAGCCAGCACAGGTTCAACGTCTTTCGCACGGTGTCGTTCATGCGCAGCAGCTGCATGGCGCGGTTGAGCTCCGCCTGATCAGGTGTGTAATCAAGCTGCTCGGCGTACCGGTTCTGCATGCTGGAGAGCATGGAGCGAATAAAAGTCTCCCGAGCCTTGTTGTGTGCCTGACGGGTACGTTTGGCGTCGGCCTGCGCCTGTTGGATGTCCACTGCGAGCATGGGCACCTGAATGCCGCTGATGGTGACCGTGGGCAGGTTGTCGGGGACGCGGATGCGTGCGGCGATGGCGTTGGCCACCACCTGTGCCATGCGTCGGTCTCCCTTGAGCTTGGCCGCATACGGCGTATCCGTCGCCGTCGCGGTGATGCCCGGAATGAGGTCGCCGATCGTCCGGGAGACCACGCCGGTCTCGCCGAGCGAGGGCAGCACCTGATCGATGTAGTGCAGGAACGCCGAGCTCGGGCCGACCACCAATACGCCTGAGCGCTCCAACGTGCGGCGATGCGTGTACAGCAGGTAGGCGGCACGATGCAAGGCCACTGCGGTCTTGCCGGTGCCGGGGCCGCCCTGCACCACCACGGCGCGGTTCATGTCGGAGCGGATGATGCGGTCCTGCTCGGCCTGGATGGTGGCTACGATATCGGTCATTTTGCCGGTGCGCCTGGAGCTCAGCGAAGCCAGCAGAGCGCCTTCGCCGGTCAGCGTTCCCGCGGAGGAGGCCTGCCCCACCTGATCCGAATGGACGTCGAGCACTTCGTCTTCGACACCCACCACATTGCGGAAGCTCAATGTGATGTGCCGACGCATGACGATGTCGCCATGGTTGGACGGGGTCGCCTCGTAGAAGGGGCGTGCCGCTTCGGCCCTCCAATCGGTCAGGATCGGTTCATGGTCGCTGCTGGACAGGCCGATGCGGCCGATGTAACGCCGTGTGCCGTCCTTGGCGTCAAGCCTGCCGAACACGAGGCGGTCCTCCACGCTGCGCAGCTGGGTGAGACGGTCCTCGTACATGGTGGCGAAGGAATCCCTCTCGGTGCGCTGGGTGGGCGATCCGTGGGATCCTGCGGCGCGTACGGTGTCCAGACGTTGCCACATTTCGGCACGGAGGTCATCAAGACGGCCGTACGCGCGGTCGACGGCCTGTTGTTCCTCGTGCAATTGTGAGGCGTAACTCGACATGCTCTCTTCGTTTCCGTTTCTTCCGGGTCAACACTTTAAGGCACTCAAATTTACCGCACGCCCCTACCGGGACGCCTGCTGACAGGTGAAGCAGGGTGAACATCGAGTGAATTCGACTGCGGATGCCGTACTGCGTGCTGCAGCAGGCTGAAGCGGGCTTTGCAGGCGAGCGGTGCGCGGAATCGGTGTCCGGCGGCGTCGGCGCTCTTTTCGGCGTGGCCCATGATTCGTCTCCCGACACGCGTGGGCGGGGGAAATGTCCCTCAAAGCATGCGTAGATTGTGTATTGGTGGGGGAAAATGGGGATAAGTGGGGTAAAGTGGTGAACCAGTGGGCCGAAGTGTATCGAGTGTGCGCGAAAAAGGAGGTGGAATCATGGCTGACGAGCAAATGGCGAATGCCGAATCGACCCAGAGCCATGGTTCCACCGGCGTCTCCGACATGCTCAATGGACTGCCGCCGTTGCTGCTTGGCACCTATACGCCGAAGATCGATGCCAAGGGACGCGTGGCGCTTCCCGCCAAGTTTCGTTCGCAACTCGGAGCAGGGCTGGTCATGGCCCGTGGCCAGGAGCGTTGCGTGTATCTGTTGCCTTTTGATGAATTCAGGCGCATCGCAGCGCAGATCCAACGCACCTCGGTGGGGAACAAGGCGGCCCGTGAATACCTTCGTGTGTTTCTTTCCGGTGCCGTTGATCAGGAGCCGGACAGGCAGGGGCGCGTGGTCGTTCCCCAGATGCTGCGTGATTACGCGCATCTGGGTTCGGACATCGTGGTCATCGGCGTGGGCACACGCGCCGAGATATGGAATAAGGACGCTTGGGAGGCGTACCTCGCGCAGAAGGAAGAGGATTACTCCGAAATTGCCGATGACGTATTGCCGGAGGTGGAATTCTGATGACTGATCTGATGACTGACCTGACCGCCATTCACCAGCCGGTGCTGCTGGAGGACTGTGTGAAGCTGATGGCTCCCGCCCTCGCCTATGACGGGGCGGTGGCCGTGGATTGTACATTGGGTATCGCCGGACACTCCATTGCGTTCCTGAAAGCGGCTCCGCAGGCAAGGCTCATCGGCATAGACCGTGACAGCGAGGCGCTGGCGCTGGCCACCGAGCGCATGAAACAGGAGGGACTGTCCGATCGGTTCATGCCTGTCCATGCCGCGTTCGATGAGTTTGACAGTGTGCTGACGAATCAGGGCATAGACCGAGTGGATGCCGTCTTCATGGATCTGGGACTGTCCAGTTTGCAGATCGATGAGACGGATAGGGGGTTCTCCTACTCCCATGACGCTCCGCTTGACATGCGCATGGACACGACCCAGAAGCTGACGGCACAGACTGTTCTCGCCACATATGACGCCCCCGCCCTGATACGTATCTTCAAGGAATACGGGGAGGAGCGTTTCGCCCGTCAGATTGCCCGTGCCATTGTCGCCGACCGATCCAAGGAACCCCTGACCACCACCGGTCAGCTCAACGCGCTGGTGGAGCGGGTGGTGCCCAAGGCGCATCGCCCTGCAGGCAATCCGGCGAAACGCGTATTCCAGGCGCTGCGCATCGAGGTCAACGGCGAATTGACGAAGCTGGCGTCCACCCTGCCCCAAATCGCGAACCGGCTGAATGTCGGTGGCCGCCTGGTGGTTGAGTCCTACCACTCATTGGAGGACAAAACCGTCAAATCGTTCATGAACAACGGGCTGAGGATCGATGCCCCGGCCGATCTGCCTATCGTGCCGCCCGACGCCCAACCGTTCTTCAGGGAGCTGACCCGCGGCGCCGTCAAGGCCGATGAGCAGGAAATCGCCTCCAATCCACGATCGGCCTCGGTTCGGTTGCGTGCGGTCGAATTGAGCAGACCGATCCCCGATCGCTGGCGCACTCGGTTCCAGCAGATGGCCGATCAGCCGATTCCGGTCGATGCGGAGCGAGGGGCGACGAACCGAGCCGGCACAAGACATCACGGCAACAGCACAGCACATCACACGTCGAGGAGAAACTGACCATGGCGGCAACGGTACGAAGCATTCGATCCGGTTCTTCGGCATCGCAGCGTCCTCAAGCCAAGCCCCAGGCAGCGCCGCGCCCGCAGTTGAAACTGATATCCAATACGCGCGACGACCATGAGCGCTCCGTGTTCGGTCGGGTTCTTGAATGGACCCGTACCAGGACCGCCCCCATGATGCATGTGGCCGTAGCGGTCGTGTTCCTGGCCGCCACGTTGATAGGGGCGCTGATGTTGCGCACCCAGATGGTGCAGAACTCATTTGAGGCTGCGGAAGTCAAGCGGCACATCAGTGTGCTGACGCAGGACATCGATGACGATCAGGCCAAACTCGATCAGCTTGTGGCGGAGCTTCCCGACAAGGCCAGTGAAATGGGCATGGTCAGCAAAGGCGGGGCGGCGACCATCGACCTGCAGGGGTATCAGCAGCCGAAGGACGCGGAAGGCGGAACACAGTGAGTACATGGCAGAGGCTGCGTCGGTATTCGAAGACCTTCGCCTTCAAATGCATCGCCATCGGCGTCATTCTGACGCTGGTGGCGTCCCTATGCGTGATGCAGCTTGCGTCGATTCAACTGATTGACGGACGCCAGATGGCGCAGGCCGCCACGGCCTCACGTACCTCACGTGTGACCTTGAGCGCCAAACGGGGACGGATTCTGGATGCGAACGGCACGGTGCTGGCGCAGAGCGTGGAACGATACACCATCGTCGCCAATCCCGAAGCCGCCCAGGAATTCACGCCGATCACGTGCAACAAGAACAATAGTGACTACTGCCATCAGATTGACGGAAAGCCTGTCGGCGTGACCGGTGCCGCTGCCGTCGGACGCCTGCTGTCCAAGGCACTGGGCATCAGCGCCATGGAACTAGGCGCCGATCTGTCGATCAGCGGTCAATACGTAGTGCTGAAGAAGGATGTGACGCCACAGGTCAAGCGCAGCATCGACGATCTGAATCTCGGTGGCATCGTCTGGGGCGAGCTTAGCAGCGAACGCATCTACTCGGACGGAGACCTCATGGGCTCGCTGCTCGGCGGCGTCAACGACGCGGGCGATGGCGTGGCTGGCATCGAACAGATGGAGAACACGGTGCTCACCGGCACGGATGGCCATCAGACCTACCAGCGCGGCAACTACGGTGGCGAGGAGATTCCGGGGACCATGACCGAATCCGTGCCCGCCCAAGACGGTTCGGATGTCAACCTGACCATTGACAGGGACGTCCAGTGGTACGTCAAGAAGATCATGAAGGACGCGAAGGCCAAGTATGGGTCCCCGTGGGTCATCGGCGTGGTGCAGGATATCCAGACGGGTGAGATCCTGGCGCTCGCCGACAGCGATGAGGTCGATGCCGGCACGGATGAGGCGAAACTGGGTGCTTCCAGGGCGGTATCCGAAACGTTCGAACCCGGATCGATCGGCAAGCTGATTTCCGCGTCAGGATATCTGCAGACCGGAGTGCACAGGATGACCGACCAGTTCACCGTGCCCAATTCGGTGACCGATGACGGTCAGACGTTCAAGGACGCCTTCACCCACGGCGACATGCATTGGACGCTTGCGGGCATCATCCAACAGTCCTCGAACAACGGCATGGTGCTTGCCGGCAAGAACTACACGGATGACCAGCGCTACGAATTCCTCACCAAATTCGGCATCGGACAATCAACCGGTCTCGACCTTCCTGGCGAATCCAACGGCGTGCTCACCAATCCGTCATCATGGGATCTGCGTACCCGCAATACGGTGCTGTTCGGACAGGGGTACACGGTCAATGTGCTGCAGCTCAACAACGTGGTGGCCACCATCGCCAACAAGGGCGTGCGTCTGCAGCAGTCAATCATCAAGTCCACCACGAATGCGGACGGCAAGACCACGGAAGCCACGAAAGGCACCGGCACCCGCGTACTCGATGAGCAGGTGGCCTCCGATGTGATGAACGCCATGGAATCCGTGGCCGAGAACTACAACAAGTTCGTCAAGGTCGATGGCTACCGCATGGCGGCCAAGTCCGGTACCGCCGAGGTGGCCGGCGACAATGGCTCGCTGAGTTCGATCATCTCCGATTACTCGGTGGTGATTCCCGCCGACAACCCGAGGTTCGCCATCACTGTGGTGATGAAGGATCCGCAGGGCTCATTCGGCGGCTTGACCGCAGGCCCTGTGGCCGCCCAGATTTGTGAGTTCCTTATGCAGAAATACGAGGTGCCTGTTTCGTCGCCTCGCAAAGATGCTATCCCGGTCACTTGGTGATGCTGAGATGACAATAGTCATGAGCACCATAGTCATGGAAGAAAGGCGTTAGCCCATGAGTGCAGTGAGCGAATCCGTCTCCGAGCGCATGACGCTGGGTATGTTGTCGGAACAATACGGTTTTGAGATCGTTCCCGAATTTGCCACCAATGTCACGATTACCGCAATCTGTGATTCTCTTGACAGCGTGAGCCCGGGGTCGTTGTTCGTCTGCGGATCTCGGGTGTCCGAGCTGGGGCACGCGGCGCAAGCCGGAGCATATGCGGCGCTGCTGCCCCGATCGTTCCGGCACCAGTGTCCGGACGCGGACATCCCGCTTCTGTTCGGGGAACTCGACGACCATGTGCTTGGGTCCATGGCGGTGACGCTCGCCGGGTCGCCGACCAATGCCTTGGCCATGTTCGCCGTATCCGGAACGGACGATGACGAGGTGGACGCCAACGTGACCCAGCTCGCCGATTTCCTCCACATGCTGGGCAATCCCGTGGCGAAGATCAGCGCCGCCGGTTCCACATCGATGACCCGTGCGCTGAATCTCACCTATCCGCTGGGAGTGTTGGACATGCAGCGGACGCTGGCAGTATGCGCCGAAGACGGCGTTGCCGCCGTAATCATTGCGATGAATCCGGCGACATTGACCAATCACGCGTTGGAATCGGTGAACGTCGATGTGCTGGGCATCGAGCATGTCGCCCCCGGCGAAGACGTGTCCGCATTGAAGACCCGGTACGCGTTCATCTCCGACCGCGACCTCGTCGTGACCACCACCAGCCGGGAATCGGATGAACTCGCCTTGGAATCGCCGGTCGGGTATGACCCTGTCCGGGCGGGACACATGTCATTGGCGATCTCCATGGTGCTGGCGGCGGGCGTGCGGAAGAACAATGTGCGCAGTGCGTTGCGCGTGGCGAATAACCTGAGCTGAGCTTGTGCGATGACCTGAGTCGTCGCATGGATGATAAAGGAGTGAGGAATACATGGTCCCAATGAGCGTCGAGGAGATTGCGCGGGCGGTCGATGGCCGTCTGGTCCCCGGAAGCGAACCTGCCGCGCAGGTCCTGAGCGCAGTCAGCGACTCGCGTCAGGTGAAGCCTGGTTCACTGTTTGTGGCGATTCCCGGTGAACGTGTCGACGGGCATGATTTTGTGCCGCGCGTCGGTCAACAAGGTGCCGTCGCGGCCTTGGTGAACCATGAGGTGCCATCCACAGCCATTGCGCAGATCGTGGTGGATGACACGGTGTCGGCGCTCGGCAGGCTCGCCAAGGCCAACATAGAGCGTCGTCGCGAACTGCCCGGGGATTTCGACATCATCGGATTGACGGGTTCCGTGGGAAAGACCACGACCAAGGACCTGCTGGCATCGCTGATGTCCACCTTGGGGCCGACCGTGGCGCCCATCGGATCGTTCAACAATGAGATCGGCCTGCCGCTGACGGCGTTGAAGATCGATGCCTCCACCCGCTTCTTCGTAGCGGAAATGGGAGCCAATCATATTGGGGAGATCGCACGGCTGACGCGTATCGCTCCACCGGACACGGCGATAGTGCTCAAGGTGGGAGTGGCCCATCTGGGCGAGTTCGGCTCCCGTGAGCGCATCGCTCAGGCCAAGAGCGAAATCGTCACTGGACTGCTGCCGAACGGTCTCGCCGTGCTCAACGGCGACGACGATCACGTGACGCCCATGGCCTCGCTCGCCCCGGGCAAGGTGCTATGGTTCGGCAAGGAAGGCGGACATGGACCCGAAGTGCTCGCCACGGACATCACCGCCGATACCGACGACCATGCGCAATTCACGCTGCATACCCCTGAAGGCGACCACGTGCAGGTGCATCTGGGCATCCCGGGGCTGCACAATGTGATGAACGCCCTGGCTGCGGCCACCGTGGCCCTGCACTATGGCATGACCGCGCAGCGGGTCGCTCAGGTGCTGGCCGCGCAGCGTACCATCAGCCCGCACCGCATGGCATTGTCCACCGTATCGCGCGGCGACGCTCGGTTCACGCTGATCGATGATTCGTTCAACGCCAATCCCGATTCGATGAAGGCCGGTCTTGAAGGGCTCAAGGCGTTCACCGCCAAGGACGGGAGCAAGCCTTATCGCGTGGCGCTGCTAGGCGCCATGCTCGAGCTTGGCCCCGACGAAAGCAGATTGCACGCCGAAGTCGGGCGTTTCGCGGCCGGACTGGGGCTCGACGCGATCATCACCGTAGGATCCACGGCTGATCCCCACCTGCACGACATGGCGGAGGCGCTGGCCAGCGGAGCCCGGGACGTTGACGGGGTGTCTGTAGACTGTGTGGAGAGCATCGACCGTGCTGAGGAGCTGGTGCTTGACCTGGCGGCAAACCACCCGGATACCGTGGTGTTGCTCAAGGGGTCCCATGCCTCAGGACTGAGCGCGCTTGCGGAACGCTGGTCGAACGACTGAGCGTCGAAACACCGATTAGAGGAGAAAGAACCACCCGTGATTGCTCTGATTATTGGAATGCTGGTGTCGCTCATCGTCACCATGGTGGGTACGCCCATGCTGATTCGCCTGGTGCACAGACTGCATTACGGCCAGTACATCCGTCAGGATGGTCCGAAATCGCATCTGGTCAAACGTGGCACCCCGACCTTGGGTGGTGTGGTCATCAATATCGCCATTCTGCTCGGATGGGGGTCGTCTGCACTGTACCGCTATCTGCACGCAGGCGATGTGCCGTCATGGTCCGCGGTGCTGGTGCTGTTCGCCATGCTGTCCATGGGATTGCTGGGGTTCATCGACGATTTCGCCAAGGTGAGCAAGAAGCAGAACGAGGGGCTGACCGTAGGGGGCAAGTTCTTCGGACAGTTCGTCTTCGCCACCATCTATGCGGTACTGGCGCTGATTATTCCCACCAAGACCGGCATGCCGAGCGCTCAGGCGGGCATGAGCTTCATCGAGAAGCCGTTCTTCAGCTTCGAATTCGCCGGCAGGGCGGTGGCCATCATCCTGTTTGTGATCTGGGTGAACTTCCTCATGACGGCATGGACCAACGCCGTGAATCTCACCGATGGCCTTGACGGTCTTGCCGCAGGCTCCTCGATGATCTCCTTCACCGGTTTCGGAGTCATCGCCTTCTGGGAAAGCTACCACATCAAGGGCGGCGGGCATCAGGGGTATTCCTACGCGGTCTCGGATCCACTGGATCTGACCATCATCGCCATCTGCGCGGCCGTGGCCTGCTTCGGATTCCTGTGGTACAACTCGAATCCGGCGTCGATCTTCATGGGGGACACCGGATCCCTCGCATTGGGCGGATTGTTTGCGGCGCTGTCCATCGCCACCCATACCGAATTCCTGGCGGTGATTCTCGGCGGCCTGTATGTCATGGAAGCCATGAGCGATGTGATCCAGGTCGGCTATTTCAAGATGACGCACAAGCGTGTGTTCAAGATGGCGCCCATCCATCATCATTTCGAACTCAGCGGGTGGACGGAGACCAAGGTCGTCGTCCGGTTCTGGATGATCGAGCTGCTCTTTGTGCTTCTGGCGCTTACCGTGTTCTATGGAGACTGGGTCGCGCGATCCGGTCTGCTGTTCAGCTGAACGGTTTCGAATGCTGTGGCTCCGGCCCTGCATGTGCGCATGGGCCGGATTGCCGTAAAGGGAGGAATAATGCAAGTAGCGGATAAGACGGTGGTCGTCGCTGGTCTCGGTGTGTCCGGAACCTCGCTGGCCGAGGTGCTGAAGGAACGCGGCGCACACGTGATCGGTGTGGATGAGCGCAAGAAGGAGGCGGATCTCCACTCTTTCGACCTCATCGACTGGGATCACGTGGACTATGTGATGTCGTCGCCGGTGTTCAATCCGCGTACCCCGTTCATCCTCGAAGCGCAGCGTCGTGGCATTCCGGTCATGAGCGAGGTGGAATTCGCCTGGCGGCTGCGCGCCGACAACGAACGCACCGGCAACCCGGCGCCATGGATCGGCATCACCGGTACCAACGGCAAGACCTCCACCACGGAAATGACCTCCGAGATGCTGTCCGCATGCGGCATGGACGCCCCCACGGCGGGCAACATCGCCTCAGGGGACATGTCCATGAGCCTTTCGCGCTGCGCCACCAACCCGCGGCATGATGTGCTGTGTGTGGAACTGAGTTCGTTCCAGCTCCATTTCACTGATTCGTTGGAATTGGATTGCGCCGCAATCACCAACATCGCCGATGATCATCTGGATTGGCATGGTGGCCGTGAGCAGTATGCGGCCGACAAATCCAAGGTGTTCCACAACGCCAAACGCGTCATTGTCTACAATGCGCAGGATGCCACAGTCACTGCGTTGGCTCAGGCCGCGCACACCGCCGAGGGATGCCGCAAGGTGGGATTCACCCTCGACGTGCCGCAGGCAGGCCAGATTGGCATCGAAGACGGTTGCATCGTCGACAGGAGCGGCGTTGCCGGGGGAGACCCCGGTGAGGGCGTGACGCTGGCCCCGCTCGCCGAATTCACGCATCTGACCGAACCGGATGGCACGCTGTATCCGCATCTGGTGGCTGACGCGCTGACGGCCCTCGCCCTGGTGCTCGGACTGGGCGCCGACCGCGATACCTCGTTGCGGGCGCTGCGTGCATTCAAGCCAGGTGGCCATCGCATCGAAACCGTGGCCGAAGCGACGGTAAACGGCGGCACCATCCGTTTCGTGGACGATTCCAAGGCCACCAACGGACACGCCGCCAATGCATCCCTGTCGAGCTTCCCCGCGAAATCCGTGGTGTGGATAGCGGGCGGCCTCGCCAAGGGCAGCCGATTCGAACAGCTGATCAAAGACCAGGCCCATACCATCAAGGCAGCGGTCATCATCGGCAAGGACCAGACGCCCATGCGCGAGGCCTTTGCCAGCCAAGCGCCTGACATCCCCGTGACGTTCATCGATCCGGAAGACAACGAAACCGTAATGGATCGTGCGGTCGAAGCCTGCGGCGAATACGCCAGCGCCGGGAACGTGGTGCTGATGGCTCCCGCATGCGCGTCCATGGACCAGTTCAGATCCTATGCCGATCGAGGCAACCGGTTCGCCGCAGCCGCCAAGACATGGAGCGAGGTGCATGGCCTCCACTGATTCCCCCACGCGGCGCACGCGCGCGACGGCGCGGAAACCGGCCCTGGTGGTCACCGACTATACGGGCTGGCGAAGCCTGCTGAATCCGCTCTGGTGCTATCACGGTTTCCGTATGGCAGTCGTGGGACTCACCTGTTTCGGCGTGATCATGGTGTTCTCCAGCTCCACGGCGTCCATCGCCTCGCAGGGGAAATCACCCTTCAGCGGTCTGCTCCCCCAAGGCGGCTTCAGCCTGATCGGTCTGATTCTCGGATTCATGACCATGATGATGCCCATACGTTTCTGGAAGCGGATATGCACGGGGACCATGCTGTTCGCCATCGGTATACAGTTCCTGACCTTCACGCCATTGGGCCTGGACGTATACGGCAACCGAGGCTGGCTCAATCTGCAGGTGACCACCATACAGCCTGCCGAATTCATGAAATTTGCCGTATGCATATGGCTTCCCGCCGCGTTGTACGCCTGCAGGAAACGATATGTGAAGGAAGGCATCAAAGCGTATTTCGGGCCGCTGATCATGTACGGCCTTGGATTGGCCGCCGTCATCGGCGGCAGGGACCTGGGAACCGGGATGATTCTGCTGTTCATCGGATTCGTGGCGTTCCTGGTGGCAGGGTTCCCCGGCAAATGGATGGGTGTGGGCATAGTGGCCGCCGTGGCGATGGTCGTTGCGCTTGCCGTATCAAGTCCGAACCGCATGCAGCGCATCCTCGCCACCTATGGCGACTGCTCGGCGGCGGACGCCCAAACCGTATGCTATCAATCGATGCACGCGAAATACGCGATAGCCTCAGGTGGATTCCTCGGTGTGGGCATCGGCAACTCGCGCGAGAAATGGAACTATCTTCCGGCGGCCCATAATGATTTCATCTTCGCCATCATCGGCGAGGAAACCGGTTTCGTGGGATGCGTCGTGGTGATCGCGTTCTTCGTGATCCTCGGCTGGTGCATGATCGCCGTCGCCTTGCAGGTCACCGATCGATATGTCGCCATGGTGCTGATGTGCGTCACTATCTGGCTGGTAGGGCAGGCGATGGTCAACATCGGCGTCGTCGTCGGCGTATTCCCGGTACTGGGCGTACCGATGCCATTCGTTTCCGCCGGCGGTTCATCCATGGTCATGTGTCTCGCCGCAGCAGGCCTGGTCGTCGGCCTCATGCGTTCACAACCCCAGATCAGACAATCACGTCAGAATGCGTAGAGTACACTCGGTAATCATGACTCAAGGAACACCTCATATTGTTCTCGCCGGCGGCGGAACCGCCGGACACGTCAACCCGTTGCTGGCCGTCGCCAACGCGATTCGCGCCATCGAGCCGGAAGCCCGGATCAGCGTCATAGGCACTGCAGTGGGACTCGAAAAGGATTTGGTGCCGAATGCCGGATACGAGCTCGACACCATCGAAAAAGTGCCGTTTCCCCGACGGCCGAACCTGTATATGCTGCAGTTCCCCGCAAAGTGGAAGCGTGAGACCGGCAAGGTCCGCGATATCCTCACCCGCCGTAAGGCGGATGTCGTAGCGGGGTTCGGCGGGTACACGTCCGCCCCCGTATACGCCACCGCACAC
Organism: Bifidobacterium reuteri DSM 23975; assembly: GCF_000741695.1. Lineage (GTDB taxonomy): Bacteria > Actinomycetota > Actinomycetes > Actinomycetales > Bifidobacteriaceae > Bifidobacterium > Bifidobacterium reuteri. Next base: position 54,001 of record NZ_JGZK01000005.1, read on the forward strand.
AGGATGGGCATCCCGATCGCCATGCATGAGCAGAACGCCCGTGCCGGCATGGCCAACAAATTGGGCGCACGATGGGCGAATTACATCGGCACGGCGTATGAGCACACCGGTCTGAAGCCTGGTGCCCATACCCGCATCGAGCGCGTCGGTCTGCCGCTTCGTCCGGCCATCGCCGCACTGGCATCACGCCTTGAGCAAGACAAGGCAGAGGTACGCCGCGAATCCGCGGCCCAGCTTGGCGTCGATCCCGACCGCCCGTTGGTGCTGGTCACTGGCGGATCCCTCGGAGCGCAAAGCCTGAATCGTGCCATAGCCTCATCGGCGGCTGATCTGCTGGCCCACGCACAGGTCATTCACCTGACCGGCCGCGGCAAGATTCAGGAGGTCCGCGATCTGGTGTCCCGCTCCGTTAAAGCCGACGTGCTCACCGGTCTGGGGCCCCAGTCGGCAGGCAAGGGCGATTACCATGCCGCTGAGTACCTGGAACGCATCGATTTGGCCTTCGCGTGCGCCGATCTGGTGATATGCCGGGCCGGAGCGGGGTCCGTTTCCGAACTCGCCGCATTGGGATTGCCGGCCATCTACGTGCCGCTGCCCATCGGCAATGGGGAGCAACGCTTCAACGCGGAGCCCGTGGTCGAAGCCGGGGGCGGGCTGTTGGTGGCCGACAAGGATATGACGCCCGCATGGGTGCATGATCACGTCCCCGCTCTGCTCGCCGATCGGCAGATGCTCGCCGAATTCGGAAGCAATGCATGGAAGTACGGCATTCGTGACGCGGCGGATATCATGGCACGTCATGTGCTGGAGCTCGCACGGCGGGCGTGATGTCCGGATTGTCTGAATTTGCGGCGTCTCGTGCGGTCCTCGTGCGGTCCGCGTATGGCCCGTGGCAGCTACTCGGCACCAGGCCGGTTGGCTGAACGCAAACTCTGACCGCATGGCATAACCCGGCAGGGGCATAAGAAGACCTACTATGTGGTCAGAATCATCATGAAGGAGCGTCAATTGTCTCAGGAACAACCCGTTGTGCTCGACCCCATCCATGCCGCATTCGACACGCATGCGACCCCAGCCGATCTCGGGCCCACGCATTTCATCGGCATCGGCGGCGCAGGCATGAGCGTATTGGCTGAAATGCTGAAGTCGCAGGGAGTAAGTGTAGACGGTTCCGACCGCGAGCACAGCGCCAAGACCGATCGTCTCGAAGCCTTAGGCATCACGGTGGAATTCGGCCAACGCGCCGAGAACGTGGGTGATGCCGCCACCGTGGTGTATTCCAGCGCCATCAAACCCGACAACCCTGAAATAGTCGCCGCGCATGAGGCAGGCAGTCGCATCGTGCATCGCAGCGATATCCTGGCTCTGCTCATGAACGGCAAACAGGCCGTCACCGTTGCCGGAGCCCATGGCAAAACCACCACCAGCTCCATGCTGGCGCACATCCTGGTGCATGTGGGTGCCGATCCCAGCTATGCGATTGGCGGTTCCATCCAAGGCCCGGACGGGACCACTCTGGACGGCGGGCATGCGGGCGACGGATCGATACTGGTGGCTGAGGCCGACGAATCCGATGGCAGCTTCGCCAAATACCATCCCACCATCGCCATCATCACCAACGCCGAGGCCGACCATCTGGACCATTACGGGGACGAGGCGCACTACCGTGCCGCTTTCGTCGACCATGCCGAGCATGCCACCGGACACGTGGTGATCTGTGCCGACGACAAGGACGCGTTGGCGGTTTTCGAAGCCCTGCCGCGCGATGTCAAGGCGCGCACCATCGTGTACGGAACCACGCCGGAAGACCGGCTTCCCGAGTTGGATGGCGCTTCGCTGGTGGCGATTTCCTCGGAAAGCGAGACCGCCGGGAGCGGCATTGAGCGGCTCACGTTGGAGCTGCCTGCCGCGGTGACCGGGACGAACGCGGTTTGCCAGAGCGTTACGCTCAAGGTGCCGGGCATCCACAATGCCCGCAATGCCGCAGCGGCCATCACCGCCGCCGTGCTCTTGGGTGTCAAGCCCGCCGACGCAGCGCGCGCAGCCGGCAGCTTCCTTGGAGCGGCTCGTCGTTTCCAGATCAGAGGCACCGTCAAGCAGGTCACGGTTGTGGACGATTACGCCCATCATCCCACCGAAATCGCCGCGCTGCTGGACGCCGCGCACCGGCGCTACCCGGATTCCACCATCCGTGTGCTGTTCCAGCCGCATCTGTTCTCCCGCACCAAGTTCTTCGCCCGCGAATTCGCGCAGGCACTGGCCAAGGCCGACGACGTCATCGTCACCGGCATTTTCCCCGCCCGCGAGAAGCAGGCAGATTTTCCGGATGTCGGGCCGGACACCATCGTGGAAGCGGCACAGGGGCTGAAAGACGATTCCGCAGGTGATTGGATCCAGTCGGTCGAAGACATGTGCCTGGCAGCCAAGATGATGGCCATGCGCGCCCATCATGGCGACGTGGTATTCACCGTAGGCGCGGGGGACATCACCAATATGGACCAGGTGCTGCTGACCGCCCTTGAAGCGCACCGGGAGAGCTGCGAATGACCGGACGTACGGTCAGCTCTTCCGGAGCCGGTGCCTCCCGCGCAGCCAGTGCCTCCAGTGAATCCCGTGGATCCCATGAATCTCGTGAATCACAAGGAGAGCGGCGCAAGGCGCGTCGTGTAGTGGAATCCGCCGTGCACTCGGATGCCCAGCCCCGCGTCCGCTCCAGTGTGAGCGAAGAGAGGCAGGGGAAGAGCCGTCATCCTCGCAAACGGCGGTCGGTGACCTCCAGGACGGAGCCGGTGCAGCAGAGCCCCACCGACATGACGGTGGCCAAAGGCAAGGCCGGCGCGTTCGTTGACGCCAGGGCCCTGCGCAGTGAGGACTATGTCGCCGAAACCCTGCATCAGACCTCAGGGCCCATTGGAGTGGCGACACGTCCGAAGGTGGTGGATTTCACGGCACGCGCCAGGGAGCGTAGAAAAGCGAACGCCCGTGTCATCGTCATACGCTCTGCAGTGGCCGTGCTGGCTGCCGCTCTTCTGGGTGCGCTGATCTGGTTGCTGCTGTTCTCTCCGGTGTTTCGGCTGGAGTCAAGCGCCATCAGCGTATCCGGCGCCAACGAGTGGGTGAGCGCCTCGACCATCCATAGCATAGCGGACAAGCAGGCAGGCAAATCCCTGTTCCTGGTATCCTCCGATGAGGTCTCCAAGCAGCTGAAAGCCATTCCCGGCGTCAGCGAGGCGAAGATCTCCAAGCATTTCCCGAAATCGCTGAGTGTGGACATCAAAGCGCAAAAGCCTGCCGCCATGCTCAAAAGCGGTGATACGTTGACCGCCGTGGATGCCCAGGCGCGAGTGCTCAACTCGGTGCAGGACGCGAACGTCAACGGCATTCCGGTCATTGAGGTCAAGAACGTGCAGGAAAGCCTCGACAGCCGCTCTGTCAAGGGTGCGTTGACCATTCTGGCGGCATTGCCTGAATCGATGCGCAAACAGATCACCAAGGTCACGGTCGAAACCCAGGACTCGGTGACCACCACGCTCAATGACGGCGAGCATGTGATCGTATGGGGTGATTCCTCGCAGCTGAAACTCAAAATGGCTGAGGTGGACAAGATTCTCAATGACCCCAATGTCATCGGTGATTATCGGCAGGTGGACGTATCCGCTCCCAGCCGTCCGATACTCAAATGACGCGCTGCATTCCGATGCCGCCGGGCCGATGGGCATGGCGTGTCGCAATGGATTTGCGTTTGGTCGGACGAAGGGTTATCATGAAATGTCCGGCCAAGGCCGGCAAGTTTGATAATTCAATATGGGGGCGATCGGTTTCGACGGTGACCTGTTCGCTGCAGGGAAGCGTGCCGAGAACGTCGGGTCCACTCGTGGATGACCCCGACAAAAGAATAAGTGCTAAATCTAACCGCACTGAGTTCGCTCTCGCTGCCTGAGCTTCGCGCCAGGATTAACCAGTGAGCAGCCGCTCCGTTCACTCCTCCTCGTCTTCGGGGGGAAGCTGAGCGTCGTTAAGAAGACTTGCTGATGCAGCTGAGCCTCAGGGCTGCATCGGGACTTTAACTGCGGATATGCTCGCCATCAGTCGTCTGCGACATCGATGGGGGCAGAAAAACCGCCGTACGGCCAGCAGACTACGCACGTAGAAGACTGCGGGCTCGGTCATCGGACCGGGGTTCAATTCCCCGCGCCTCCACCAATCCGCTTCGGCGGAAACAAGACGCTTTCCCTTACGGCAGTAGGGGAGAGCGGCTTTTCTGTTTTCACTGTCTTTCACCCGAAATCATTGGTTTTCCGAAAAAATGTGCCCAAAATGTGCCCAAAAATGTGTGCGCACGCAGGCTGGAGAGAGGCCTGCCGGATACGCGAAGACCGCCCCGTCCTCCACAAAGGAGAGCGGGGCGGCGTGTTAAAACAGGGTGCGGATTATTCCACTAGGACCTGCTGGATGCGGCTTTGATGGCGCTGGCACCGATGATGGCACCGAGGAACAGGGTGACGGCGTTGACGCTGGTGGCGATCTGCCCGGCGAGGTCGCCCCAACCCCAGATGGGGCCAAGGGCGGCGACGAGCACGCTCAATGCGGGCAGGACGACCAATGCCAGCCATTTGAGGATGTCGTACACGCGGGATGGGATGAGCCAGTCGGGCACGTTGTCGCCGTTCAGGTCGGAGGCCTTGTGGTCGGCGACGCCGGGCGTGTCCACCGGCTGCAGGTCGGCCTCCGTGTCCATGGTCGTTGTTTCGGGTGCTGCTGCCATGCTACTTCACCTCCTTGGTGTTGGCGAGTGTGATGCTGACGTCGGCCAGCGCCTTGTCGACGCTCGCCTTGACGGCGGCCACGATCTGGTCGGCCGGAGCTCCCACGTTCCTGGCGAGCGTCTCCAAGGCTGCGGTCTGAGCCTTCTCGTAGGCGAGGGTGCGCGCCTGCACGCGGTTCGTGACCTGCTGGGCGCGGACCCACCACGGGGCCTTGTTGTTCGCGTGGATGGTCTTGACCCCAGCCTGCGAGAGGACGTCCGCCTCCGCCGGCTCCCCAAGCGGGGTGAGACCGGTCTCGGGCGTCCAATAGTAGATGAGGCCTGTATCGTCGTTTCGTATCATCGCTGCTGCCATGTCATTGTCTCCTTCATTGGTGTCTGCGGTAGAGCTGTCTAGGGTGGTGTTGTTGGCCATGGCCACGTACCATTGGCGGGCGCGGCTCATGTACGCCGAGTTCTGCGAGCCCGCGATCGACGCGGGGCATTCGGTCGGGCTGAAATAGGAGTGCGGGAAAACGTTGACCATCCATGTGGGCGCGCCCAGACCGTACGCATGGCACAGGGCGGCGACCAGATGCGCGCCGTTGTCCAGTGTCGCGTCGCTGATGCGCCATGGGTTGTCGGAGATGTCCGCGTGCTCGATGCCGATGCTCGTGCAGTTGGCCTCGTAGTCGCCGGCATGCCAGGCGGTGTCCGTGTCCCAGACGAGCTGGCCGATCCGCCCGTCCGCCTGCACCTGATAGTGGGCGGACGCCTCGCGTGACTGCCATACGTCGTAGCAGCCGCGGATGGTCAGGTTGGCCGCGTTGTGGTGCAGGACGATCTTGTCTATCCGGCGTCCCGCACGGCCGGGCGTGTAATGCGTGTTGAGGATCAGGTCCTCGTCCGCCGTCAGGGTCTTCCAGTCTTTCACATCAGGGTTCCTTTCAGGTATGGGTGAGCCCCGCAGGATGGTCGTCCGTGCGGGGCTCGGATAGTCGGCTATTTCGTTTTCACGAGCGTGGGCGTCAAATCCACGTCCACGGTCTGCTTGTTGGCGACGAACACGTTCACATCGTAGGCTCCGGCCTCCAACTTGCCGGTCTTGGGTGCGCCGTCAGACGGGCCGCTGATGATCGAGTCATCGCCGCCGGTAATTCTCATGCGGACGCCGTATGTCCAGCCCTTGCCGTTCGTGCAGGCGAGCGTGTACGTGCCCGCCTCCAAGGTGACGTCGGCTTCTATTTGCGTCCATGCGGTGCTGGTGCCTTTCACGTGGATGCTGCCGGGCAGTGCGCCTTGGCTGAACGTGATGCCGTTCACGGTGGTGGGCAGTTGATTGTCCATGATGGGGAACAGTCCTGCCGGGGCCACGCGTACGGGCACGCTTTTGGTTACGGTGCCTGCGGTGATGTCGAGGCTGGTGGTGCCGGTCTTGAGGCCGGTGACTGATAATGCTCCCATATGAGGGGCCTCCTTTGTGGATTGTGGAAGCCCCTCGAGCGGGGGCTTCCGGTTTATGCGTATGGCTTGTACGCGTGTGCTTCGCTACCGGTTTCCAACATCGGATACACCGTCGCGTCAACAGGCCCACCGTTTTTCGCTCCGACCTTGCACTGGTACGTACTGTTTTCCGGTACCGTGAACGTGGAAGTCAGATTGGTGATAGAGGTGTCAATCACAATGTATTCGGTTTTGTCGCCTGTGGTGACGGATACGAATATGATGATTCCGGCGGGTAGGTTCGCGGTGGACAGCGTGTATTGTCCCGCTGGCAACGGTGTCTCACCTATACTGCCACGATCGGTACGCCCGGTTGACGAGGTGCTGGTGCCTTTCACGTGGATGCCGCCGTCAGCGGCAACCGTAAACGTCACACCATCCTGTGTACCGTTGGGTATCCTCAACCACATGTTCTTGATCGGTGGCAGCACGTGCACCGGAATGGTCTTCGACACGGTTCCGGCTTGGATGGTCAGACTGGTGTCACCTGCGGTCAGGCCGGTGACGCTGACCCCCCCCCTAAACGCTTCTGTTGTTGTTGGCATGATATTGCTCCTTACTGTTGTTTGACTGATGCGATACTCGAATCTTTGACCGTGGCCGTAAACTCCTGCGGCGCATAATCCGGTTGGACGCCCACCTGTATGCTCCGGGTTTCGCCCGCCCTGAGCGTGAGACTGTCGGGCGTGACCGTCACACCGGTGGGAACCGGCTGGCCGGACGAGGCTATCTTCGTGTCACGGATGCTGGCGGTGAACTCCTGCGACACGTAGTCGGGCAGGACATTGACCGTAATATTCTGTGCTTCGCCCACACGCAGGGTAAGGGACTCCACGCCGGTGCGGATGCCGGTGGGCACGGGCTCGCCCACACGCGCCACACCCGTATCCTTGACCGTAGCCGTATATTCCTGTGAGGCTCCGGCAGGCAGGATGTTCGCGCGCACGTTCACCGCCTCGCCGACACGCAACGTGACAGCGGTGACCGGTTTGCCGGCCTCGTCCAGCAGGGTCACGGATTCGGGCGCGTACGCGGCGGACACGCTCAACGCGGCCGACGTGAAACCGCCCATCGTCGCGGTGACCAGCGCGGTGCCGCCATGCCTCCACGTGACCGTGTTCCCGGATATGGTGGCGACCGACGTGTCAAGGCTCGTGAACCGGACGCCACTGGTCGTGACCTCGCCCGTATGCCCGTCCGCGTACGTGGCGCGCGCAGCCAACCGAATCGAACCGTTGACCGGCAGGCTCGTGGGCGCGGGCGTGCCGTCCTCGTTGAGGATCTCCACGCCGGTCACCGTGTCGGCGGGCGTGCCCCACAGTTTCCGCCCGTCCAGCAAAGCGTTCCACGTGACCCCGTTCCTGAGGGGTTTGGCCAGTTTGCGGCCGTTGAGGAGGATGCTCATACGGCATCACTCCCCGACAGCGGGCTTGGACTGTCCGCCCGTCTCACCCGACTGCACGGCATCCTTATCGGACTCCGTGGCGTCCTTGCCGGTTTCCGTGGACTCGGCCTTGTTGGCGTCCGCCGCCTTGTCCTGCACCTGCTGCACCGCAGCGTCGATGGCCCTGAACGCCTCACTGGTCTTCGCCGTGATCGACGCGCGCGCATTGGCCGCATCCACGGTCACGGTCCTCGCCGCATTGGCCGCATCCGACACGACCGACGCGTCCGACACCGCCCGCGAATGCAACGCGGACGTCATGGTGGCGCTCGTCAACGCCTGCGCCTGCAACTGCTCCAGGGAGGCGACCAACGCGGTGGCCTTCGACCGGGTCGTGTTCTCGGGATACCAGACCAGATAATCCGGGTACTTCGCGCTCAACGCCTCCGCCTCCTCGAGCGACGAGGCTGGCGGAAGCATCTTCACCGGCTGCACGCTGCCCATCACGGCAGGCAACAAGGTGGACGGGTCCACATCCACCAAGTCCGCGTACTCAACCGTGGACGTGGAATCCGGCACCTCCACATAACGGTCGTATGCCGTGGCGGTTCCGGGCAGTTCGATCACATGCCAGACGAATCGTCCGTTCGTGGGCTGCAGGTCGACGGTGGCGGTGCCGTCGTCCGCGAGGGTGACCTCGAAGGGCTCTCGGGTGATGACGTTCTTCACGGAGTCGATGTGTCGGCGCGGGATGAACCTGATCTGCCCTGTGACCGGCGTCAGCCCCTCGTCCGTGGTCTTCTTCATGCTGATGTGGATTCTTGTCATTGCTGTTCCTTTCCAATGTCGGGTGCCACGTGGGCTTCCTTGACGTCTTCGTATAAGGCTGAGATGATGCCGTTCTCGCCCAACGCCTCGTAGGCGTTGAACATGTCGCTCCACAATCGTTTCTGCTCGACCGGCATGTATCCCCGGCCAGCGACCCACTTGTGGTGCAGGTTCACGAGATAGGCGCGCAGGATCATCTGCATGCCCCGTTTCAGCGCGGCGGTCTCCAACTCGTTACGCTGTTGACGTTCCGCCGCATCCTGTCTCATGTGCTTCAGTTGTCGCCACAACACGGTTGCGATCACGCCCAACAGGCCGGTGATCGTCCATTCCGCGATGGCGAGTATCAGATCATCCACTGGTTTCATACGCTCCTTTGCCACGAGATTTTCCACGAGCAGTCATGTGAACTCCACGCCATCCGGTATCGGCATGCTGAACCGTTGGCAGATGACACGATCACTGCTGCCGAGCCCACCCAGAAGTGTGATGCTCCCATCCGTGTTCCAATCGGCCTGCTTGCCCCAGTTGCCGCTGACGACGGCGCCGACACAGCCCAGGCTTATCTTCCTGCTGGGTTTCGGTCCGCTCGAATACAGCCAGACCGGGAACCCCGCCGAAAGGTTGACCGTGGACTGGAAGCCGCTCAGATTGACATGCAGCAGTCGCGCGCCCCGGTTGACGATGATCTCGTTCGCGCCCCCATAGGCGTCGCCCTTGAAACTGTTCGTGTCCTGGAACCTGAACTTTGCGTGTTGCATGGACGCTCCCGCGCCGGGTCGTGCGAGGACGCCGGTGACGAACGACTGCGTTCCGTATGTCTCGACGATGACGCGGTCGCCGGGGCCGCATCCGAGACAGTCCACGGTGATGGGGATGGCGTGGAGCGTGCCGCCGCCCACGGTCAGGTCTGCCGTATACCCGCCGGAGGTGAGGTCGATGCTGACGACGGTAGCCCGTCGCAGCGAAAAGGAGGGGCCTGTGGGGGAGATGTTGCGGATGAGGTCGAGACCGAGACGCCGGCCCATGCTCCTCGCGTCTTCAAGCGCGTCAGAGGTCATCGTGCGAAGCTCCTTGCCTCGGTCTCGACCGGCAGACCGGCGGTGAGATCGATCTTCTGCGTGCGGACGGCGAGGTCCCCGCGGATGCCGCCGGCCGGATAATCCAAGGTGACCACGTCCCCGATGGTGACGGGGGCGTAGATGTGGGTGAACGTGACGCGTCGTATCACGGACTGCGCGGTGGCTAGCAGCTCCGCCGCCTTCGCGTCGGCCATGGCCTGCGCGTCCGTCTCGCTCATGCCGTCGGGGATGTCGCTGTACGTGTACGTTTTCGAGATGGTGCGGCCGCGCGTGACGGTGCTGAATTCGGATGCGGGGTCGTCGTCCACGGCCATACCGCGGATGTCGCGCTCCTGGTCCGAGTAGATGACGATGACCTGGTTGGCGGTGTCGAACCAGTCCCGTTCGTCGGTCATGCTGCGTACGAACCGGGCGTCCGGCCCCTCCGTGAACGTCCAGGAGGGGGCGCGGTCCTTGGGTTGAGTGTACGGGGTGAGCAGTACGCGGCCCATGGGGTCGGTGCGTGCGGAATTCCAGCCCATCAGGTCCAGAAGCTCGTTGATGGCGTTGAGCTTGTTCTTCTGCGCGCTGTCGTCCATGCCGAACGTCCACGTGGTGCCCATCCGATAATCCGTTGCAGGGTGGGCGGCGGTCTCCAAGCCGGCCTCGCGGATCGTCTCGTCGATGAACGTCAGCGGGTTCTCTCCGGGTTGCAGGCTCACGGGATAGGCGAACTGGTCGTCGGACAGCTCCCTCAATCGTCCGTACAGGTTGAGGGGTCGGGAGTCCGCATCCCCTCCGGTGACCTCGCGTTTGGGCCCGTCCGGCAGGAACGTTCCCAAGGCGATCGATTCACGGGTCCCGTCCTCATAGTCGAGGTCGGCCCACACGCGAAGCAGGTCGGTGGGCGAGTCGGACGGCCCCTCGAAGTCGAGCGTGGCGCTTTCGGTCACGTCGGTGTCCTGGTTGCGGGTGATGGAGCCGCCCCGGAGCACGCCGTCCACACGGCCGGTCTCCGCCCCGCTCGCACGGTCCACGCGCATGATGCGCACCGATGTGACGAATCCCATGAGATGATGCGTCATGTCCATCAGCGTTCCGGCTCCTTCCACACGATCTCGTCAAGACTGGCGGAGAAGTCCACGGTGAGACCGTCCGCGGCGATTTTCTGCGACATGGAGACGCGCACGCGCATGCGCGACCCGTCCATGTTGCGGAACCACCCGTATGCGTAGGCGCGTGACAGGCGGCGTATGCGCCGGTACAGGCTCCCGTCGCCCCAGTCGTACCTGGACGACACGGCCACCGTGTTGTCAAGGTCGCGCATCTGATAGCTGACCGGAAGCCCGTCCATGTCGCCGCTGGCGAAATGGTATTCCTCGGTGGCCAGCTCGGGTTTCTCGGAGACCGTGAACGCGCCGCCTACAGGCAACGCCTCCTTAGCGTCCGCACCGAAATTCAGGCAGCACATGTCGGTGTCGATCAGGACGGTGGACCGGGTGACGCTGTTCGCGCCCGAGGATGCGATGGCGACCGCCTCGAGCGTGTACGCGTACCGGAGTGGCGGCAATGGGTCGATGACCTGATGGCCGTCCGCCAGCCCGTCGCTCAGTGTGACCGTATCGTCGTCGATGACGCGCCGCACCATCACGCGGACGGTGGATGGACGGTCGTCTCCGGCCGTATCCCCGTACCGTACCGTGTGTGTGGCGTACAGCGTGTCAGGGTCCACCGTGGTCTCGATCCGCGGAGGCGCGGGCGGCGTGTACTCGGCCGTGACGAGCTTCGACGTCGTCGCGGTGAGGGTGCTGCCTCCTCTCACCGTCACGCTCACGGTGAATTCGCTGCCGTTGGCGGGAAGGAAGTCCGTGCCGTTGACGGTCAGAGAGGTCACGCCCGGCGCCGGAGTCGCCTCATAGGCCGTGACGCCGGCACGGGAGATGGTGACACGCTGCTGGCTGACGCCCGTCGCGTCCGAGACGCTCCACGCGACCTGGAAGGGAAGCTCGGTGATGACGACGCCCGGTCTGGTGATGACCACGTTGGGGGGATTGGCGAGCGTGAACGATATGTAGTCGGACCATGCGCCCCAGTCGGCGTGCAGGCCCTTGGTGCGGACGCGCACCTTCCAGGTTCCGGTGAACGAGCCCACGTCGATGGGCATGTCCGTTCTCGCGCCCTGCACGGTCAGTGTCGGGTAGGTCTGCGTGCCGACCGTGTACTCGATTTGAGCGGCCGACTGGGCGGACCCATCCGGATGGTTCGGCTTCCACGAGACCGTCAAACCGTCCGCGATATCATACGTTGCGCCCTGCGTGGGGTTGATGATCGTGGGCGCGGACGGCGGCGTGATCGTCGTGACCGAATTCGAAGCCGTCCACCCGGAGTACAGGATGGTCCTGCCCGTATCATCCCCGTACACGGGCCGCGTGTAGCGAGCCCGATAATACACGGTGCCGGCCGGGGCGGCGGTATCCTCCCATGAGACCTTCCCGTTCGACGGTATCCGGACCTCGCCCACATCCTCCCACGTCTGCGAGTCGAGACTGCGCTGCACCTGCAGTCGGTACGCGAACGTCTTCGACGCGTCCACGCTGACCGTGACCGTGCTGGCCCCGGATTTGACCGCAGACACGGTGGCCGGCGCGGTGGGCGTCGTATACAGGTAGGTGAGGTCCACATGACTGGAATCACCGGCCTGGTTGCGCGCGTACACCGAGTAGCCGATCCGACTGTTAGGCTTCTGTCCGGTGGCCCGATAGTTGGTCGCACTCCAGCCGAGCGTCGCGACATTGCCCCAGATCACGCCCGTGGTCGCACCATCCGTGTAGATGATGCGGTCGATGATCACCTGCTTCCACGGCTGCGGATACCCGCCGTCGTAGTCGCCCGTCCACGTGAGGTTCGTGGCCGAATCATCCACACGACTCCAGTTCACGTTCCTCGGGGGACGCGGGGCACGGTAGCGGATGCCGCCCACCGGCACCCCGCAGGAGGCGTTCGACGTGCCGGCATGGGTGCCGTTGAAGTATATGCTCGCTGAGCAGGTGATGTTGCGGGAGCCTTCGGTCTTGGCGACCCGCAGGTCGCCGGTCAGCACCGTCACCTCGCCGTTCGTGCCCGTGTTCTTCGTACCGGAGTTGTCCGTATGGTTGACCTGCTGGCCGTTGACCCACACGGTCGCCGCGACCCAACCGTAGTAATACCAGCCGTTGAACGCCTGCCAGCGGGCCTCCACATGAATCACGTCTGACGTGTCATCGTACGAGGTGACCCAAGCGGCCACATGACACCGCCAGTTGCCGATACCATTGCCGTAACCGTCAGCCATGCGAACCTCCTAAAGCGAAAGACGAGAGAAGACGACAGTGGGCCGGAATGGTTTCCGGCCCCCATGTCATGCGCGCGACCGCACCGTCACGCCGGCCGCGTCCACAAGCTCCTCGATGAGAGAGGAAATGCGGGCGTCGGACTGGACGCGACGGGCATCGATGCTGATGTTGTATGTGATCGTCCTCGAAGCGGGCACCGGCTGCCATACACCGGAGCGCATGCCGGCGAGGTCAAGGGCGGTCATGGTCCTGAGCGCGTCCGCCGTCCACGCAGCGAACGCGGACGGGACGACGCTGGTCTTGAACGATACGCCGTCGATACGGTCGCTCATGGCCGTCATCACCTTGTCGATGGCGGACATGGCCTCCGGCATGCCACGGCTGACGCCCTGTGCGAGACCGGACACCAGCGCGCGACCGGAGTACGGCGTCCATCCGCGTCCGCTGAACGGGCCCTCCTCCGCCGGCGAGTGCGGCAGGAACGAGCTGATCTTGTCCATGACGCCGCTGATGGCGTCGCCGGCGGCGCCGATCATGCCGGTGATGCCGTCGATGAGACCCTGGACGATGCTGCGGCCCGCGTTGGCGAGCCATGAGCCGGCGCCGGAGAAGAATCCGGTGATCTTGTCCTTGATGCCGCTGATGGTGCCGAGGACACCGTCAACCCCGTTCTGGGCGGCGGTCTTGATGCCGTTCCAGATGCTGGAGAACGCGGTCTTGATGCCGTTCCACGCCGCATCCCAGAGGGATTTGATGATGTTCAACCCTCCGCGGATGGCGGCCTTGATGGCCTCCCATATGCCTGTGAACACGCTTTTGATGGTCTGCCAGATGCCGGAGAACACCTGTTTGATGCCGTCCCATGCCTGCTGCCAGTTGCCGGAGAACACGCCGGTGAGGAACGTGATCACGCCTGTCAACACGGTCAGGACGCCTTGGATGGCGCCGATGATCGCGGTGATGACCGGGGTGAGGACGCTGATGATGGTGGTGACGACCTGCGTGATGACCGGGATCAGCGCGGTGATGAGCTGCACGATCGCGGTGATGACGGGGACGAGCATGCCGATCAGCGTGGTCACGATCTGGATGATCACGGGCAGGAACGCGGCGATCATGGTGACGATCTGCGAGATGACCGGCATGAGCATGGACGCGATCATGGTGACGATCTGCATGATGGGCAGCAGGAGCATGACCAACGCGCCCACGATAACCGGGATGATCGGTGCGAGAGCATCCACGAGCGTGGTGACGAGCGGGCCGATGGATTCGACGAGCTGGCCGAACACCGGGGCGAGCTGGTTGAAAGCGTCCATGATCTGCGAGATCGAATCCTGCACGACGGGCATGATCTGCGTGAACGCGTCACCCAACGCCGTGCCGAGCTGGCCGAACGCGTCCATGAGCGCGGGCAGGTTCGCCTTGATCGGTTCCAACGCCTTCATGAACCATTCGCCGAGGCTCTGGAGGACGGGCGCGGCAGCGTCCAGCATGCCGGTGAACGCCTGTCCGAGCGAGTCCACAAGGCCTTGAAGGACGGGCAACGCCTGCTGCCATGCGGCTTGCACGGACTCCCACAACGGCTGCAGGAAGTCCATGAACGACTGCCATGCGGCCTTGCCGGTCTCGGTCTGCGTGAAGAAGTACACGAGGCCCGCGGCAAGGGCGGCCACGCCGGCCGCGACCAAACCCCATACGCCGACAGTGCCTGACAGGGCCCCGCCGAGTGCGGTGGCCGCGCCCTTCAACGATGACAGCATGCCGGACATGCTCCGCGCGGCATTTTGCGCATTGGCCACCAAAGTCAGGTTGCGCGCATATTCGCCAAGACGGGCGACAGTGCCGCCGAGTTCCGGACCGATGATGATCGCGGCGCTCAGACCGTCCGCAGACGCCTTGACGAGGTCCATGGCGCCGGCGAGCGCGCCGAGCCCGCTGGACAGGGCCGTGTACGCCTTGATCGCTGCGAATCCTCCCGCGACGGCGAGGAGCGCCGTGTTGATCGCGGCTGAATTGTCCACGTACCACTGCAGGGCGCTTTTGAGTTGGGCGAGCAGGTTCACCGCGGTGGGGATCGCGTTGGACAGGCCGTCGCCCAGCGCTTTGCCCACGTCTTCCAACGCGGGTTTCGCCTGGGCGGTGAAATCGTCGATGATGGGGATGGCCTGGTTGGCCATGCTGGTCAGCCCGTTGATGACGGGTGTGGCGATGGTCTCGCCCAGACGGGACAAGGCCGCCCTGATGTTGCCCATCGCTCCGTCGAAGCTTTCGCCTGCGGATTGGGCGGCTCCGCCGAGGTGTTCGCGCATCGCGGCCTCGAAGTCCGCGAAGCTGACCTTGCCGTCGGAGACCATGTCCTGCGCTTCGGCGGCTGTGATGCCGAAATGGTCGGCCAGGTATTGGAGGACGGGGATGCCGGACTGCATGAGCTGCAGCATCTCGTCGCCCTGCAGCTTGCCCTTGGCGGCGACCTGCTGGAAGATCAGGCCCATGTCAGTGAAGCTGCGGCCGGACACCTGCGCCACGTCGCCCACGGTGGACAGGACGCCGGCGAGCTCGTCGCCCTGCCTGATGCCGGAGGCGACCAGGCTTGCGGCGACGCTGGCCGCGTCGCCCAAACCATAGGCGGTGCCCTTGACGCTTGCGAGCGCGTCGGACATGATGCCGTCAACGCTTTTCGTGTCATGGCCGAGCGCCTTGAGCTTGGTCTGGGCGCGTTCGATGTTCAGCGCACGGTCGAAGCCGCCCTTCGCGGCCAGTCCGACGATCGCGCCGGTGACGGCGCCTACCGCTGTCACGCCGATATTGCCGACCGTCTTGAACGCGCCGCCGACACGGCTCAGGATCGTGGAGCCGGCGGTCTTCACGCCGCTTGTCGTGGCGTCGCCGATGCTTCCCTCGATGGCCTTGCCCAAGCCCTTGGTGGAGGGGCTGATGATGATGTAGCCGGTGCCGAGCTCCTTCGCCATGGGTCAGGCTCCTCTCTGGTCGGACGTGATGCCGAGACGTGCGTTGAGCCTGTCGCGCAGGGCCTCGTCGTGGACGGCCGCCGTATGGGCGCCCGGCGCGGATGGCATGGTGAGCGGATCGGGCTTCTCCCAAGCCGGACGTCTGCGCATCCTCGTGGTCTGGCTGGCTGCATGGATGTACTTGTCGGCCGGGTCGGGGATGAACGACCATCCGGCCAACGCGGCGAAGCTGCGGCTGGAACGGTCCATGAGAATCTCCCGGAACATGGGCCACGCCGCGTAGGCGGGCAGCAGTTCCGGGTCCCACGGGCCGCCCCAGACGAGGCACCAGTCGCATTGGATCGCCGGGCGCCTCGTCCACCACAGGTGAAGGAGGATCAGGATTTTGGGTCGGTGGAGGACGCCTTGGCCCACGCGTCGATGATGCGTCCGACATCCTTGATCTTGTCGCCGCTCTTGCGGTCGAGCTCGCGTTCCAGACGCGGGTATTCGCGCGTCAGATAGGCGAGGAGCACGGACAGGAGCCCGATCTTCTCGTCCTCGTCGAGGTTGTCCCATCCGCGGCTGATCGCGGTCATGCCTACGGTGAGCACCGCGAGCGGCACATGGCGTGAGTCGTCGAGGCGGGGCAGGTCCAGCTTCACGTCGCCGTACTGGATGTGCACCGGCTTCGAATCGGACTGGTCGGTGACGAGTTCGGGGGTGATCTGCGTGTATTCGGCGGTCATGTCGTCTCCTCTCACGCGGTCTTGGCGAAGCCGTACGCCTTCATGAAGTACGGGTGGGCCGCGGAGTCCTTGTAGGTGCGCAGCGTCATGCCGAAGTTCTGCAGGTTGCTCACGTTCCACGTGATGTCGTCGCGTTCGCCGACCTTCGCCTTGGGGAAGTGCAGGAGGATGAGGTCGTCGTTCTGGCTCAGGCCCGCGACCACGTACTGGGCGAACGTGTTGCAGTCCGCGGCGCTGACGGTCAGGCCTCCCTCGGCGTCGAGCGTGGCGTCGAAGTAGGTCTCCACGATCTCCTTCTTCGATTCGAGGCCGGCGAACTGCACCGTCCAGTAGCCGCCCGAATTCCAGGAGACGACCGTGTTGCCGTTGTGCGCGGTGAAGTCGTTCGAGTCCCCGGCCTCGGGATGGATGGTGATGCCGTCCTCGCTGAAGTAGCCCAAAGGCTCCTTGCCTTCCGCGGGCCTCCAGTTGGGGCCGAACGTCAGGTTCTCGGCGAGCGGGTATTTGAAGATCGCCGCCTCCTTGATGAGACGGACGAGGTCGCTGTTGTTGCCGTTGTACACGAACTCGAGTCCGGTGGCTCCGGCGGCGAGCAGGCTGGTTTCCAGATTGTTTGCCATGATGATGTCCTTTCAGTGGGAAACGTTCATCGTGTGGCGACGGTCAGCAGGACCTCGCCATACGCATAGTCGATGCCGAGCTGTCCGTCATGCCGGCGGATCGGCCCGGATTGGATGGCCGCGTCCACGAGCGGCCTGGTCTTTCTGTGGGACAGCAGCGCACGCACCCCATCGGAGAACATGCCTGCGGCCGCGACCCAATCGCACGAGCCGTCCGGCTGGGTCGCGTAGCAGGACAGGCTGACGGTCATATGCTGGGTGATGGGTGTGGGGCAGGTGCCGGGGGAAAGGATGATCAGGCATTTCGGACCATCGCCGGAGGGCATGTCCCAGCCGACATCGACGCCGGGCAATGCGGCGGAGAGCAGCCGGAACAGCATGTCCGAGGGGTCCGCGCCCGGAAAGGAGGGCGTCATATCCGCACCTTCCCGAGCATGTCCTTCATCAGGCCGCGATGCTTGCGTTCGACCTGCATGGGGATGGTGGCGACCACGTTGCCGCGTTCGCCGTCCTCGTTGCGGTACACCTTGATGGACGGGTGCACCTGCGCCATGCCCTCGACCTGCTCCTGCACGTCGTCGAGCAGCTGCCTGTTGTGCAGGAGCTGTCTGGACACGTTCTTGCGGTTGAGCACGACCTTCACGTTGCGGCTCATGCGTCCTCCTCTCGTTCGATCCGGTATTGCACGCCGATGACGGTGCCGTCGCGCGCCCACAGTTCCGGCTCCCGCGTCACGGCGAACGTCATGCCGCGCAGGACGGCCTGATCGCCCGCGTGCACGTCGAACGGCGGACGGCCGCGCGCGTACAGGTCGAAGGCGGCCGGCGTCACCGCGCGGGCCACGTCGGTGGAGCGTTGCGCATGGTCCGGGGCGGCGAGCACGTGCAGGATGCCGAGCGGGACGGGTTCGCCGGCGACGCGCCTGCCTTGGACCGTCGAGACCGCGGCTCGACGGAATTCGACCGTCTCCAGTGGTTCGCCCGTCATGCGTTCATGCTCCCGTCCGTCATGTCGATGCTGAACATGCGCTGCCCTCCCAGGCCGAGGGCGCGCAGGAAACCGTCGTTCCACCGCAGGTAGCCGTCCGGGCTCGCCCAACTGTAGGAGTTGGAGAACGGGCCCGTGGTCTCGGTCGTCTGCGTGACTCCGGTGGGCCCGCCGGCGACCTGCTGTTCCATGGCGGTGCGCGTCATCTGGCAGGCCACGAGCTGCAGGCCCCGCCGGTGAGCCGTCCACCATGCGGGGTCCTGTGTCTCCGGATAGCGGGCCACGTGGTTGCGGATGATCTCGCTCGCGTCCTTGAGCAGCTCGTCCGCCTGCACACGTTCCGCGTCGGTGAGCCGGTGCCAGCGGGCCTCCAGTTCCACGTGGGTGGCGAACGGCACCGGCTCCGGATTGGTCTCGTCGTCGGCCATATGCCGTCTCCTCCCGGTTATCCGATGGCGGACGGCTGGTCCGCCGGCTGGTCGCCGGCCGGAGCCGTGGCCGTGGTCACGGTGACCTGTGCGGTGGTGTCGTCACTGAACGTGACGGTGCCGCCGGTCACCTTGCCCGCAGCATCCGTGGTCAGGGCGAGCTTGGTCACGGACTTGCCCGCAGGGCCGGGAGCCCCGGTCGCGCCCTTCGCGCCGGGGGTACCCGGATCGCCCTTGTCGCCCTTCGGCCCGGAGACGGCGACCCCATCGGCGAGCATGCCCGCCGTGATGCCCTTCGCCTTCACGCTCGCGGTGATCACACCCGAATCCGTGTCTCGCACGAGGTCGATGCCCGCGCCGGGGACGAGCGCCCCCTGCGGGATCGTCGTCGGCGCATCAGAGCCGGCCTTGAACGGGGTGCCGTCCGGGTTGTAGAGGGCAACGGGAGCGTCCAGGGGGCCGGCCTTGTGTTTGGCGGTGCGTTTCTGGACGATGAGGTTCTGCACGGGGAAGCCCATCACGCCCCCTCTCCGGCCGGGGTCTTGAGGACCGCGAATCCCTTGGGATCGAGGACGGCGTACGCGAACACGGCCTCAGTGCGGTAGGCGACCATGTTCACGTTCTGCAGGTCGGTGCCCGCATGGTCCGGGTCGCCGTAGGGGATGACCGTGGCGAACATGTCGCGCACCATGCCCCATTTGATCAGGCTGAAGTCGCCCATGAGGGCGAGCACGCCGGTCGGCGTCTTGGCCTTGGTGCCGTTGACCGTGCCGGACGTGGCGGCGGTGATGCCATCCAGGCTGCCGGCCTGAAGGTTGAGCGGAATCTCCGGATAGAAGCGCATGCCGGTGGACGGGACGCGCACCTTGCGCAGGCGGGACGCCCACGTGCGCGACAGGGCGACGCCGTTGACGTCATACGTCTGGTTGAGCGCGTCGGCCAGAGCGTCCACGTTCGCGATCTCGTCGTCGCCGGCGGGCACCTGCACGGCCCCTGCGGTCAGTGCGTCGTAGCCGGTGAGGGGTTCGCCGTCCTTGGGGTTGACGGCGTGGTATATCACGTAGTCGAGGGCGCGGCCGATGGCGGCGGCCTGGTCGAGCTGGATCGCCTCGATGATCTGCGTGCGGTTGTCCTCGTCGGCCCACTGGAGCTCGTTGGTGACGCGCGTGGTGGTCTGCACCTTGAAGCGTTTCGCGCTCACGGTGGTGGTGTCCTGCTCGTACGAGCCCTTGGACTGGCCTTCGGCCACGACCTCGGCCTCGCTCTTGCCGTTGAACATGAGGAAGTCCTTGTCGGTGAAGATCATCGGGCTGGACGGGCTGAGCGCGGCGATGGTGCTCGTGTCCTTGGCCTTGTTGACCACCGCGGTGGCGAGCTCCCTGGGCAGGGGCAGTTTCTCCAATGTCATTGCCATGATGGTTCGTTTCCTTTCGGGAATGGAATTGGGATGTGGTTGCTTGGTAGGAGGTCAGTCGGAGAAGATGCGGTTGACGAAGTCGCGGGTCTCCTGTCCCTTGGCGGGATGATCCGGCTTGCCGCCCTGGTTGGGCATGCCTTTGGGCTTGGGATGCGCCCACTGGTCGAGCTTCTTCGCGTACTCGCCCATGGCCTCGAGGCTGTCGCCGTGCAGCAGGTCCGCGGGCACGCACGTGTCCTTCGACACCTGCGCCGCCCACTCGGCATGCTGCCTCTCCGCCTTCATGGCCGCGTTCTCGGATTCGAGCTCCTTGAGACGCTTCGCGGTCTTCTCCGCTTCGCTTAGGCTTGATTCCTTGAGCTTCTCCAGTTCCGCGGCGGCAGCGCTGTTGTCCTTCGCGCGCTGCTCCCACTTGCGAGAATGCGAGACCGCCTCCCGGTACTTCGCCTCCCAGTCCGTCGTCTGCGCTTCGCCGTGCGGCTCCGTCGCCTCTTGAGACGGGGTGGTGTTGTTGGCTTCCTCGGCCATATGGTTCCTCCTAAATGGGTTGATACGGGCCCGTTTCGGGCATAAAAAAACCACCCGTGCGGGTGGTCAAGAAAAAAAGAGGTTTAAGGGTCAGAGTCCGAGTGCGTCGGAGGCGGCTTAGATGGCGACCGCCTTGACGATCTCGAACGATGCGCTGCCGATCGTGGTCATGATCGTCTTCTTGGTCTTCGACCAGATCGACTCCGAGCGCACCGCGTCAAGGAAATCGTTGCCGGCCCACGTGAGCGGGCCGACCGTGGCATGGACGACCGAACCGCCTGCCTCGCGCAGCAGCGACGCCTCGACCAGTCCGGCCTCCTGCATGATACGCACATGATAGGCGACCAGTTCGAATGGGTGCGCGTCATCCGTGAACGCATGCGCATCCACCGGACCGGAAGCATCCGCGCACGTCTTCAGGATCGAACGCACCAAATCAAGATCACGACGCATGGGAGTCCTTTTCCTAAAGCTGGCCGAGATCCTTCTTACGCGCATATTCGGCACGAAGTTCATCGGAGGAAACATAATCTCCGACTGACCAGCGTTTCTTTCCCTCGCGAGAAATCCACTCCTGTTCCTCAGCCGATGGGGGTATGAATCCCGTTCTGGCGTGAATCTGCGCGATGAGCTCGGGATCGGTCACGATGGTGACCTGATCCGGTGTCGTCACGAAGCGTTCGTTCATGGTTTAATCATACCAATCTCGCATAAATTATAGGTTCGCCATTTTTCTGCCGTCCAAAGCCTTCGAATTGCAGATAGCCCCCTCGTGGAAGGAGTATCTCATCCTGCCCCTTCTTCTTGGTGATCGGTTCGAGATACACGGCGTTGACCCCCGGAGGAAGCAGAATTCGTGTGGAGACTCTGGCTCCGTCCATCTCGACTTTGACGCCTCCCTCGAGGAGGGAAGTCGCCATGTACCCATGGTGTTGGACAATCTTGCCGAGTGGAATCGTCGCCAGTTCGTTCAGGCTATCTATGCCGAAGACATCCAGTCGCATATAGCGGTCTACGGTGAATTGCCGGTGCGTATAGTGGTCGGTCAAGATCTCGTCGATAACTTCGATGCGTTTGCCAATCACATCGGTCGTCTTGATATTACCGAATAACGCATTATTGGTTTCTTTGAATGTGCCATCGGTCCAACCACGCAATACTCTCTGTTTCTGTTCGGGGGTGTATCTATCCCATGGCATGCGCACGGTGAAGTCGGACAGCCTAGCGAGTTCGGACTCTGTCGGCCTGATTGCATTATGGCTCCATCGGATGTCCGGTGTCGGGGTGACGCCGTCACTGAGTTTGTCGGCGTAGAGGCGGCGCATGGCGGCGAGCTCGGCGTTGCGTGGCGCGTTCTCCCCGGCAGCCGCTTTGCCTGCCTGATACATGCTCTTGCATTCCTGCTGGCTGGGGGTGAGCACGTCGTCCTTCCATCCGGGGATGGCGGTGCAGTGGCATTTCCCGTCGTGGAAACTGGCGCCGAATTTGGCTTTTTCCTTGCTGTGGTAGACGAAGCCGCGGCCGGCGAGCATGACGCAGAACGCGCATGGCTTCGCGCCTCCGGTGACGCGCGCCCAGCGGGGGCCGGTGGGGTCGTCGGCGATGTCGCGTTCCATGGTGTAGCGTGCGGAGGCGCGCACCATGTCGGCGGCCCATTGCATCGCGTCGTCCATGTTCCTCAAGCTGGGCCACAGGTCGTCCACGGTCAGGCCTGCGCGGGATTGGCCGTTCTTCAGCTGCGTGTAGTTCAGACCGTTCCAGTCGCCGCCGTTGAAGCCGCCAACCATGCGGTAGAGCGTAAAATCGGGGTCGTAGACGCCGCTGGTGGCATAGTCCTCCAACGTGTAGCCGTAAGCGTTCTCGTAGGCCTTGCGGACGGCGTTGTAGTAGTCGTCCGCCTGCTGGCTGGCGTCGCGCGCGTAGTCGCGCATGATCCCGGTCAGGTCGGCGTCCGCACGGCCGTAAGCGTATTCGATGGCGTCCGCCGCCTCATCGGCCAGCATCTCCAGACTCGACTGGTACGCCTTGGTCAGCCGATCCAGAACCGTTTCCAGTTCCTTGCGGCTGCTGTCCGACAGTGGAGGCAGGTTCGGATTGGACATCGGAACCTCCCTGCCTGCTTATGGCTGCCTGTTGGCGTATCTGATCAATGTGCTCTTGGGCCCTCATGCGCTGCTGGTAGGCACGGAAGCTCCTGAGTTCGTCGGCATTCAGGCCGAGCTTGCTCAGGCCTACGTCGGAGTCGGCCCACGTAGGGTTGGCTCCGGCGACCTTCGTGTAGTAGTCGGCGCGTGCCGCCTCGGACACGACGCGGGTCGGCGCCCACAATGGTCGTATTCCAGCCAGGTCGGGTGGATTGGCCGTGTTGTCGCGCAGTTGGACGGCCATGCTCATCGCGTTCATCAGTTGGATGCCGAACGCGCGGTTCTGCCGGTCCGCGATGCGGGTCAGCTGGTCCTCGGCCGCAGCCAGGGCCTCCGCGCTGGTGGGGTTGGTCAGGCGGATGCCGAGCTGTTCGGCGGGGATGCCGGTCTCCGCACTGGCGAGCATGGCGATGGTCTCCAACATGTCGCCGTGTGGCTGCATGGATGCCTGCGTGACCTGCTGGAGCGTGGGGATGTCCCCATTCTCGTCACGGGACACCGCGTTGATGCTGGACACGAGGCTGGACCAGGTGTCTTTGCTGAACGCGTCACGGTTGAGTCCGAGGAACCAGATCTTCGGCACCGAGTAGAACTCGGCGGACGCCTCCATGCGCACCATGGTGCGCATGGCCATGTCGGTCAGGTTCATGAGCGTGCGGTTGATGCGGCTGTGGCCGAACGGCCGGTCGCCCCGGTCGTAGACGATGGGCACCACGCTGACGCGGTCGAGCCGGTTGTCCTGGCGTTCCGCCTTCCAGCCGCCCGTGTCGCGCCGGCATGCGTAGTTGCGGCCGGGCAGCCACGCGTTGAACATGGTCATGTTCCCGTACTGGTCGTTGTCGGTGATGGTCAGGGCGGCGGCGATCCGGTGGCGCGTGTTGTCCCAGATCGCGGCGGACCAGTCCGCCGAACGCGGGATGACGAGGATGCGCTCCCCAGATGGGTCGTCGGGATCGTAGTCGATGGTCAGGAACGAGCAGGAATGCTTGTAGCAGCTGATGATGGCCTCGCCCATCGTGTCGGTCAAGGCGTTGTCCATGACGATGCGCCCGATGCCGTTCGGGTCGCCGTCGGGCGTCTCGAATCCCTCGAACACGCTTTTGTCGGCCAGGGCACGCACGCTTTTCTGCGGCCATCCGACCACGACGCCGGCCTTGGCGGCCACGATGTTCGGGATGCTGATGCCGAGGTTGTTGAACCGTTGCCTGCCGTCGTAGAACGCGCTGCGCAGAAGGTTGCGCGCGTAGTGGTCGCGCCAGACCTTCAACAGGCGGCGGATGGTGCGCATGTCGTCGTCCGGCACGCCCCTGATGCGACTGATCAGCGAGCCGGCGGTGTTGAGGTATGGGGTTCCGGAGGCTATGGAAAGGTCGGTCATGTCAGACCATCACCTCCTGTCTTCGGTTGGGGTTGCGTTTCGTGATGTAGGTGCCGTACAAGGCGAGTGTGACGGCAACCAGTGGGCTGATGTCGATGTCGCTGCCGGTCTTGTTCCAGCCGAACGCGCCCGACTGGCCGATGCTGCGGGTGGTGGCGTTCGCGACGGCCTGCGCCAACGCGGGCTGTTCGCTGTCGGGCAGGTGGGTGAGCTTGCGGTCGCGCAGCATATCGAGCAGGCGCCCGCAGGCGCGTCCCATGTCGCCCGCGTTCGTGACGATCACGCGCACATGCCGGGCCTTCAGATCGGGCAGGAGCGCCATGGCGGGCGACTGGCCGTCGATCACCACCGAGGCGGCGCGCGGCCAGTGCTCGCTGATGTAGTCCACCGCCCACGCGGTGCCCTTGGATTTCGTGGATTCGAACTCGCGCAGCTCGACGTGCGCCGAACCGTCCGCATGTCTGACCGCGCCGCCGATCGCCAATGTGCTCCGGTCGGGGCTCATGTCGATCGCGTAGCCGACCAGATCTGTTTGGGTGGGGGAGAACGGGCCGTCGATGGCGGCGTGTTTCCATTGCTCAGGGTCGATGGCGGTGTGCGTCGTGGTCTCGTCCCAGATGCCGAGCGCCTCGCGGCGGAACGAGTCCTCCGACAGCAGGTTGCGCATGCGCTGGATCGCGGTCTCGCTGGTGCGTTTCGGGAAACTCGGATTGGCTTTCGCCCACTGCTCGCGGTCATCGGGGTCGGCGTCCCGGTCCGCCGACAGTTCCACGTACACCATGCCGTCGGTGCCGCCCAGCGCGTTGCGGCGTTTCTCCTCGAACGCCTCGGACTGGTCGCCGGGCTTGGGCGGGTTGCCCAGGAACACGACCAGCGGGTTCGGGCTGACGTTGACGATGGGGATCATGTTGTCCAGGGCGCGCACGGTGAGGATCTGCGCCTCGTCGAACACCTCCACGTCCACGCTGTGCAGGCCTCGGCCGAACCCGTTCTCACGCGCGCCGAACATGATGCGGCTGCCGTTGCGGAACGCGATCTCCTGCTGGCCGTTGGCGCGGCGTATGCGTTCCACGTAGCCGCCGAGCACCCGGTTCCTGGCGATGTCGCACAGGTCGGCGAACGTCTCATCACTCGTGCGTGTGTGGTGCGCGGTCCAGATGACCTTCAGCCCCTTGCGCAGGATCGCGAGGAGGAACATCGCCGTGCCGATCGTGAACGTCTTGCCGATCTGCCGGCAACTGGAGACGACGGTGCCGCCCTCCCCGCACGCGTACTTTCCATCCTCGCGTTTCGCGAGCATCAGATACAGCAGCCCCTGCTGCCACAGGTCATACGAGATGCCGGCCTTGACGGCGACCTTGTTGAGCACGGTGAAATCCGAGCCGATAATGCCGGACGGCCGGACGAGGTGCACGGCGATCTCAGACAACCGACGCTCCGGCATCCTCGCCCACCTCCTGTTCGTCGAGCAGTCCGGCCAGCGGATCACCACCGGACAGACTGTGCAGCTTCTCACACACGGCCAAATATTTGGCGACGATGTTGGGCATCGCGTTCGCCGGCGTGTCCGGATCATCCACATACGCCTTCAACCGGTCTCGCACGTGCCGCAGCTCGTCCTCCATGCTGCCGTCCATCATCCGCTCAAACTCACGGCCGGTCAGAGGCGCGGGCTTCGCGTCGCGTTCCGGTTCTGGCTTCGACGAGGGACGTGATGGGTCGGTCTTGTTCTGACGGGCTCGCTGCGCGGCCTTCCGGCACGCGGCCCCGCAGTACTTGGCGGTGGACCGCATGTTCGAAGGCAGCGGATCGCCGCAGTTCGCGCAGACACGCATCTGTGACACCTCCAATCTGCCGTGACATGTCACGGATGCAAACACCGGGGAGAGAACGGCCCTGCACCCGAGGTGGCTCAAAAGGCCGGGTGGGGGTGGCTCCCCCCTGGGGTTACCAGTCGCCGCTGGTCGTCAATGGGAGCGACGTGGTTGATGGCGTTGGTTTGTGTTCGAGTTGGGCTCGCGCGTATGCGTCGCTTTTGTTGCTTTTCAGGCGGTTGCAGTGGCGGTGGACGAGCCGGCAGTTCGTGAAGCTCAATGGGTCGCCGCCTCGTGAGACCGGGATGATCTCGTCGACTTCCGGGCTCATTGGGTGCGGTGTTCGGAGGGTCTTGTCGACCGGTTTGCCGCAGATGGCGCATGTGTCGTAGGCGGCGAGCACGCGCCTGCGCAGCTGGTCGCGTCGCCATCCGTTGGCGCGGCGTGGGTTTCTTCTGCTCACTGTTCCGTCTCCTTGTGGATGTGTTCGGTGATGCGGTCGAGCAGCCGGTCGAATGCGTTGGGGTCGAACATGCTGGGTCCGTCTGGGTATGCGGCTCGCATGGGTGCGGGTATGTCGATGCTGCGCAGGATGCGTCCGGACTGGTCGGTGATGTGCAGGGTGATGGTGGGCGGCATGACTTCGCCTCCCGGAATCGTTGGAAAACATAGGCGTGTCGCAATGCACACGCATTGCATATCTATCATTATTGCGATATGATAGATATGTCAATCAAGGAAAGGAGGTGAACACGGAACTCAAGGATTGGCTGACGCTCATCACCAGCTGGGTCGGCATCGCGGTGACGATCTGGCTGGGACTGCGCAAGGACGACAAGCCCAAGCGCGGCAAGCGCCGCAAGAAGTAAACAGGGTTCCGGCTAGACCTATTAGCCGGAACCCTCCACCAATCCTACCCGAGGACCATGGAACGCCATGAACAAGAACAGGACACTGGCAGTCGCGAGCATGCTGTTCGCTGTCATATCCGCCATGCTCGCGCTGACCGACGCACCCTATGGGGCGGCAGGGTTCGCCATCGCGGCCGGTCTGGCCGGACTGTTCGCCGGATGGAGGCGAAGCGATGACGACTGAATACCTCGGCGTCAAGCAGGTCGCAGAACACCTCGGCATCACGCAGGGCGCACTGCTCAGCCTGCGCCTGCCGGCGCCGGACGCAACCATCGGCCGCACGCGCGGCTGGCTCCCCGAGACCATCGACGAATGGAACGCCAACCGGCCCGGCCGCGGCGTCGGCGGAGGACGCCCACGCAAGCACAGGAACGACGACGACTGAAACGGATACGGCGCTCGCGAAACATATCGCGGGCGCCGTTCTCTTGTTTGGTGGCTTGGGCGGTATTCGAAGCCGCGGACCAGTGGCGGTGTTTGCTGGTCACGACGCTTCACAGCGTCGTCCTTTAGTCCTCTCGGGCACGCAAGCCTTGGCGGGCGGACATGATTCGCATCCGGTTTGGACCCGGTTGCGCCCGATCGGGGAGCCGCCCATATGCGAAACGGCCGCATCACACTCGTGTGGTTACGGCCGTTTACCGGTCATCGCCGTTGCATGGTAATGACCAATCTAGTAACAGTATGCGTGACAGTCGCGGGTTTGTCAAGCCCGG
The DNA here is from genome assembly GCF_000741695.1 of Bifidobacterium reuteri DSM 23975. Taxonomy (GTDB): domain Bacteria; phylum Actinomycetota; class Actinomycetes; order Actinomycetales; family Bifidobacteriaceae; genus Bifidobacterium; species Bifidobacterium reuteri. Next base: position 81,497 of record NZ_JGZK01000005.1, read on the forward strand.
CCGGTCAGGCGGGTTGGACGGTGAGGCGTCCGCCGAGCGCGTGGACGACCTTGAGGATGGTCGCGAAGCTGGGGTTGCCGTCACGGCTGAGGCTCTTGTACAGGCTTTCGCGGCCGACGCCTGCCTCTTTGGCGATCTGGCCCATGCCGCGGGCCTTGGCGACGTCTCCGATGGCGGCCTGCATGAGTTTGGGGTCGCCGGTCTCGGCGACGGCGTCGAGGTAGTCGATGGCGTCCTGTTCGCTGGTGAGGTATTCACTGGCGTCCCAGTCCCTGATGTTCACCATTGGTGGTCCTCCTTGAGTGTTCTGAACAGTTGGTGCGCGTGGTCGATGTCGGCTTGTTGGCCGCGTTTGGTGCCTCCTGCGAGCAGGAGCATGAGCACGTCCGCCTTCTGCGCGAAGTAGACGCGGTATCCGGGGCCGAAGTGGTAGCGGAGCTCGGAGACCCCTTCGCCTACGGTGTTGATGTCGCCGACGGGTCTGCCGGCGAGCGCGCATTGTCTGATGCGTGCGACGATCCGGTTGCGGTCCTTGCTGTTTTTGAGGGTTTTGAGCCAGTCGTCGAATTCGTCGGTGGTTTTGATCTCCATGACGCCTATTGTATCTTATGGAAGACAAGAGGGCAAGTCGGCGAGCATCGGCCCCGGACCTGCTTCCATCAGGTCCTATCGCGTTCTATCGCTTTTCGTCGTTTTGGCGACGGTTTCATGCCGTTGCGTCGTGCCCGGTCGTATCCGGCGAGTCTGGTGTGCGCCTGCCATACGTCCCAGATGAGGAACACGGGCGCCGTGCCGTCCGTCCCGACGGGTTGGATGATGCTGCGTTTCGCCCATTGGCGTATCGTCGCCGCCTTGATGACGATGCCCCACGGCTCCAGCAGCCTGGACAGTTGGGCTGGCGTGCCCTTGACGCCGCTGAGCCGGAGTCGGAGCATGTCCAATTGGTGGATGTCCTTGATGCGGTGGGTGGTGTGGCATTTGGGGCATTCCACGTATCCGCCGGCCAGCTCCTGACTGTCTGCCCTCAATTCGTGCGAGCAGGCGGGGCACCAGCCGATCATCTTCGTGTCCTCGGGCGGCTCCAGCAGGTAGGAGGCGCGTTCCGCCAGCCCGCGCGCCTCGACGGCGAATCCGTCTGTCGTGGGTTCGGGAAGACGGTCCAGACGGTTCAGGTTGATGATGACGCCCTGCAGGACGCCTGGCGTACCCATGCCGTGGTGCGTGTGCAATCCCATGAGACGGGCGAGCGTGCCGGCGAACAGAGTGATGTCATGGGCGAGCTGGAACGCGCCCATGTTCAGCGGGCTCGCCTCGATGCTGCGCGTGCAGTGTCCGCCGCCCGCAGGCATGCCGATCGTGGCCTGCCGGTTGGCGAGCAGGTCCAGCACCGGCCATGAGACCTTCAACGCGTGCAGGTCGTGTTTGAGCCCCTTGAACCGTTCGACGTCCAATATCGTTCCCTTCCTCGCTCGGGGTATGATGGTCTGAGGAGATTTCCTGCTCTTCTCTCAAGCCTCTTGCCTCCGGGCGGGAGGTTTTTCTCTTACCCGTGCTTTTTATTTGCCTCCATGGCTCCGCCGACGACATGGAAGCGTCGGAATCGGCCTGTTTCCAACGCTTCCGCTCATTTGCCCGCCATTTGCGTCAATCCGGGAACGCGGGTGGTTGGATGAACTCGGGCCCGTACCGTCTCGACGGAGGCGTCGATGGTCCGGGCGGGCTGATGATGGCCAGCACCTCCTCCACCGGCAAACCGAGCGTCCTGGCGATGTACCCGGTGTCATAGCCTCGTTCGTGCCATTTGACCGCGAGCTCGCGCTTCACCTTACTGGCGGCCAACTCTGATCTCCTTGAGGACGTTGACGGACCGGAAAAACTGGTGGAGCACGTTGAGTCCGTACCGGCGTGGGATGATGACCTCTGTCATGTGATCCCAGTCGAACAGGCTGCTGCCGCCGTGCGGCGACACCGTCTCGTAGCAGAGCCAGCCATCCAATGTCTGTCCCTCCTGCGTGCGGGCGATGAACCGGTGCCGATGCAGCATGTCGATCGGCGTATGCTCCCAGTCGATGCTCTCGCTCACGTTCATTCCGTGTCTCCCGTCATCGGGTCGATCAGGTCGCAGGAGAGCGCGTCCACGTGGTCGCCGGTCTTGTAGGCGAGGCACAGGCGCTTCACATCACCCTGCGTATCCACGTAATGGGTGACGGTCTGCTCGGGCGCGGGCCCGCCCATGGATATGACTGCCGCGAAGGTCAGGCCGATGATCGCGGTGACGGCGAACGCGCAGAAAACGAAGTACAGGAGGCCGACGAAGTTCTCTAGCGTCCAGTCCTGGAATGGTCTGTGAAGTTTCATAAAGTGGTTACGCTTTCTCGTTTGCTTTCTGTGGACTCCCAACGGTTTACGGGTGTTTTCTCCCAGGTTCTCCCCTCTGGGCCTCCCTTTTTCTCCCCGGCCGTCCGGCCGGGTGTGCTACTGCGTCGTGATAGTGGGTTCCAGTCGAATTCACGGTGGAGGAACCGCATGAATCCTGCGGTGACGCAGGCGAGCAGGATGATGAACACGCCGGTCGCGAGCAGAGTGAGCATGTAGCCGACCACGAACACGCCCAGGCCGTTCATCGTCTCCTCCTCGGTTTCCGGTCGTGCAGCAGGTTCGCGAGCTCGAACACGAGGAGGATCAGCATCGCCTCGAGCCAGTCGCGGATGAACGCGAACGGATTCCTGCGCCTCATTCCAGTCCCTTCCGGTTCCTGCGTTCCATGCGACGGCGTCGCGTGTAATACTCGGGGTCGCGTGCACGGATCCGCAGGTACTTAATGTGGTTGGCGATGGCCTTGCGCTCCTCCCGGCTGATCGGGGCGTGCCCCTCGCGTGCAAGCCTGATGAACTCGGCCACGTCCCCATTCATTCAGATCACCTCCGGTACGCGGTGGCCGAGCGTCATGCCCAGCCACCGCCACAACTGCTCCATGTCGTCCCACGATATCGATACGACGGCGGTGGCCTTGTCCGTTTGCACCCAGACGCCGTAATCCCGGCCACGGGCGTTGACTCGCATGCAACCGAGATAATCGGTGCCGTCGGGGATGCCGAGTTCGATCTCGCTTTTGATGCTCATTCGGTTTCCTCTTCCTTTGCTTGTTTTTCCCGGTCTTCGCGGGCCAGTCGGAGCATGATCTCCACGACCTCCTCATGCGTCCGCTGCTGCTGCTTGTGGTAGGCGGACGTGAGCCGGGCCTCGCCCCTTTTCGCGCCGACCCGCCTTGGTGTCGTGCTCCGGCTGGTGATGTGTGTGGCGTGCGTGCTGTTCGGACGGGTAATGCCGTCGCCTCCCCGCTGTTGATCCGTTGTTCGATCCGGATGGCCAGGTCGAACGCCTGCCTCCAGCCATCCAGCCAGCCGGCCACGTATGCCTCCGCCGGTGACTCGCTGCCGAGGCCCGCGTCGGCGAGCGCCTGCAACGCCTGGCCGATCAGCGGATCATCGTCGGTGTGGGCTGTGGGAGTGTCCATGGGATGTCTCCTTCCGTGAATCGTGTGAACAGCGGTGGGTCGTATCGTTGGAGCGTCCGGCAGAACGGGAGGCTGCGGCAGAAGAGCGCGTAGAGGCGTGCCCATGCCTCCGGTTCGCTCATGGCGTGGCCTCCTGTTTCGCCTGTTCGCGGCGTTTCATGCCGCGACGCCAGATCCGGTACCATTCGTCCGGGTAGCGGGCGCGGGCCAACGCCTGCGCCTTCTCGGGCAGTTCGAGCGCGGCGTCCTGCGCTTCGGGGTCGTCGACGTGCGTGCACAGCCAGTCCACGTCCCGCAGTCGTGCGGCCTTCTCCGCCTGCGGGTCGGGTTGGCCGGGCCGTCGCTTCTCGGGCAGCGGGTCGTCGAGCCAATGCTCGCCGTCGAGCCAGTTCGCGGGGGTGAGCGTGTAACCGGGATCCCGGTTCGGGTCGGCCTGGTAGAGGCTGGCATGGGCGATGAGCAGCGCGTTGTTGGTTTTCCTCCGGGCGCGCTTCCACGCTTCGAACGCCTTGCGTTTGCCCTCTTTGCGCGGATACGTGACCCAGAACTGCTCGAAGGCGAGCGGGTACTCCCCGTCGAGGCTCTCGCCGGGCCCCCGTGAGGGGGTTTGGGGGAGAGAGAATTCTTCGTTAGAAGAATTCTTATCTGTATCTGTATCTGTATCTGTATCTGTATCTGTATCTGGCTTCGTTTTGCTTGCCGGTTGCTTCGCGGGTTCTTCGTTTTGCTTCGGGTCTGCTTCGCTGGTGCTTCGCGTCTGCTTCGTTTTGCTTGCCGGTTGCTTCGCGGCGCGCGATTCGCCGGAGGCCTTGCCGCCTTGGCGACCGGCCTCGGCCTTCCTTTCCTTGGCAGCCTCCACGTCTGCGCGGGAACGCCCCTGAGCCTCAACGAAATCATGCAGCCATAAGGTTCCGTCCTCGTGCTCATCCAACAGGTGCGCGTCGATGAGGGCGTCGATGTCCTCATCAGCGGCTCCGAGCAGGCACTTCAGGTGGAAGCGTGACAGCTCGCCGTCGTTCAGCTCTCCCGCGCAGTACGAGATCGCGAAAGTCCATACGGCGAACGCGGATGGATGCTCCATCGCGAGTGTCCGGACCTTCTCGTTCTGCCATAGGCGCGTGCTGATCTTCGCAAACGTCTCCATATTGTTTCTGGACATCACAGCACCTTTTTTCTGAAGTCGATTTCCCGCGCACCTTTCCAGGAGTTGCAGGAGCGGCACAATGTCTGAAAATTCTTGATGGAATCCGCACCGCCGTCGGACCACGGATGCACATGGTCCAACGACAGATTCTTGGCGCTACCGCATCGAAGGCATTTCCACCCGTCCCGCGAGTACACGGCCAAGCGGATTGAATCAGGGATGTAGGCTCTGGTGTCGGATCCGAGGTAGTCGCGTATCACGTAGCAGCCTCGTCGTCGCACTTGAGCAGCATGCCGGAGGCCAGGAGGTCGGCCACATCCTGGTCCGTGGCGCCGAGCACGAACAGGAGCGTGTCCTCGTCGATGCGTCCGTCCGACGTGTGGTCGGAGCACCAGCTGATGGCGAGGACGTGCAGGAGCGCGGCGGCCGGATTGCGGCGGCGCAGTTTGAGCACGTCCTTGTCCTGCCAGTACTGGTTGCTGAGTTTCGCGTATCCGGCCATCAGCGTCTCCTTCCCAGGAATGCGATCACTACGGTGGCGGCGATCAGGAGGACCGCCGCCGTGGCTCCGTTCATGCGTCCGGCCCCAGGGGGAGCCCGTCGTTGAGGATCAGCGCGAACCGTTCCAACGGGAGCCAGACGAGATGCGGGTTGCGTGGCACGCGCCTGGCCTCCCCGCGCAGCTGTTCCGTGAGCTCGGCGAGGTCGGCGACATGCAGGCCCGTCAGACCGGTGAGGAACCGTTCGAAGGTGTCCTCGTCCATGACGGCCATCTGGGCGCCCATGCCCTTCAGGCTTTTCACACCGACGCCCTTCCGGTGTTTGACGAGCACCCCGTACGGGGTGTCCATGTTCGCCATCTCCACCAATGTCTGCCTCCAGTGCTCCCGGTATTGGGGCTCCTTCGTGTCCTTGCATTCCACGCATACGGGTTCGCCACGGAACCTGACGCCGCGGATGTCGCCCTCGTCGAGTCGGCCCTTCAACGGCATGCGGTCGATGCGCGTGTCCTGCAACGCCCACGCGAGGTAACGCACCGTCCAGGTCTCCATGCTGGTGCCCTTACTTTTGCTCGGATTGCCCATGTGTCTACTCCTCCTCGGCTTCCTCCGCGCACTGCGGGCATGGTATGGGACGTGTCGGGAACAGGCTGCACCCGTGTATCGGGCAATGGGGTTCCACATCCTCGGGCTCCTCGTCGCGGTACAGGTGCAGCATCAGAACTCCGGCTCCGTGTCCGATTGCGGCGCCGCCCACGGGTCGGAGGCCGGCGGCTGTGGTTGGGCTCCCGTGAACCCGCCCGTCTGCGGCTGCTCGTCCTTCCTGTGGAGGAAGCCGATCGCGTCCGCGTACACGCGCAATTCACTGCCCTGGCCCCCGTCCTTCTTCTGGTAGAAGCGTTGGGACAGGCGGCCGGTGACGAGCAGCTTCACGCCCTTATGCACGTAGGGGAGCTGTCTTGCGGCCGTGGGCGAGCATTCCACGGTGATCCACATGGTGCCCTGGTCATGCCATTGGTTCTGCTGGTCGTAGTAGCCCTGGGAGACGCCAACGCTGAACGTGGTCAGGCTACGCCCGTTGTCGAACTCCCTGGTCTCCGGATCCCGGCCCACGTTGCCGGTGAAGCTCACGTTCACGCCCATGGCTCACTCGCCCTCCCTGACGCTGGCCTTCAACTGGGCGAGCACCACATCGAGATCGGCTTCCGGCAGTCCGCCGGTCTCCTTCACCTCGCGTCCGAGGACCTTCGAGATCGTCCCGCACGCCTCCGCGTCCGACGTGACGCCCAACTGCTGGAAACGGCGGATCACGTCGCGACGCTTCACCTCGACAGGATCCGGCTCCTCGGCGGGCTGTTCCGTCCCGCCGTCCGCGAGCACGCCGTCAATGTCCGAAGGCTCTTCGGGGGCGTCGGCGTCCGAGTCGGGCAAGCCTTCCGGTGAGGATGGGAGAATACCTGAGTAGTCCGGAGTGTATGCATCTACGTGTTGCTGTACTTCCTCCTTCACATCGGCACTGTTCGGGAGCATCTTGAACGCCCTGCGGATTACGGATTTGATGGCCATGGCCTCGTAGTCCGTCACCCATGGGCCGTTGTTCTTTGACTTGCTGCGGGAGCGGACGGCGTCCACCTCATCTCTGGTCATCACATCAAGCTGATGGCCTCCGTCCTTGAACAGCGCGATGAAGTACACATGAGTGAGTTTCGCGTTCCTGGGTCGTTTCTCGGCGGGAATATGCACCAGATCCTCATGCAGGCCAAACTGGTAATGGAATTCGTCGCCATCATAAACGGCCTTTGCCTGCATGCTCTTGATTTCCCCGCTATTTCGCGCCAATTGGAGCATGCCTCGGTAGCCGATGAGGAATGTGGCCTCCATCTCATTGTTCTTGTTGTTGAAGAACGGGATGATATACGCTTTGCCGAGTCCGTCTGCGTTTGACAGTTCAAGGCCGAGCTGGGCGCATTTCATGAAACATGAGAGCACGCTGTTGAGAGTGCATTCCCGTAGTTTGGGTTCACGGCTCAGCGTGCTTTGGTACATCTGGAATATGCGATCGGGGGTCATATGCTTCGGCATGGATGCCACGATGCGGGGCCAATCCTTCTCCAAGGCCGTCATGAACTGCTGCTTCCGTTCCTGGTCGTTTGGCATTGCTTGCAACTGGCGATTTTGGATGGATCGTGCGAGTTGTCCCATTACTGTGCCTCCTTGGCGTACGCGAATCGATGGTTTTTGACTGCCCGGATGGTTGCCGTACAAACGCCGAATCTTTTGCTCAGTTCGATTTCCGTCTCGCTTGACGAGCGAATGAGGGCGACTTCTTCAGGACCGAGCTTCACGGGCTTTTTCTTAAGGCCTGTTCTGTACGCATGCCGGTTGTTCCCGCTATAGGTCGTCCATTCAAGATTGGTTACGTGATTGTCGGTCTTATCGCCGTTCTTGTGGTTTATCACCGGCAGATGCCAGGGATTCTCGATAAACGCTTCGGCGATAAGCCGGTGCAGGTATCTCATAGATTGCCTGCCTTCCTGCCAAAGACTGACAACGAGGTATCCGTTCCGGCCTAGGGCTGGGCGCAGATATTTCTCCGGCACCGTCTTCACAAAACCGTTTTTGCAAGTTACCTTGTGACGGATGCTGCGGACTTTGCCACTGTCGGATATTTCGTAATAATCGAAACCCGCTATTGCCTTCCAACGCATCATTTCTCCTTCAACTGCTTGAATCTGAACGTCCTGCCCGAGCTGGGCTTGACCTCCCGCGTGTAGCCCTTCCGGTGGAACGGCTTGTACGTGGCCTCGAACCCCTGGCATCGGACTCCCTCGCTGTCGCCGATGCGCACGATCAGCGCGTCCTGCAGCAGCTTCACGTCGTCCGCCGCCTCCATGGCACGCTGCCTGGCCTGCTCGTATTCGGCCATCAGGGAGGCGAGTTCGGGATCGTCGTCGGCGGCCAGGATGCCCTCCGTGGGCTCCGGGTACGCCTTCGCCACGTCCACGCCCTTGAGCCGTGGCATCCTTCCGCCGGTCACGAACCCCCAGAACTCCTCGGCCGCCTGTATGACCGCCTGCACGTCCTGCTCGTCACGTTCGAAGCGCACCTCCACCGGCTCGCCCTCGCCGAGGTCCGCGTAGAAGAAGCCCCACGTGAACCCGGTGACCGCCATGTAATGCGTGACCTGCGCCATGTAATAGTCGGGGGCGATAAGGTTCCCGTCGGCGTCATGCCAGTCCGTGCGGCCGCGCATGGCACCGGCCGTCTTGATCTCCAACACGCCCCACGAATCGGATTCCGGATCGTAGATGAAACCGTCCAATGAGGCGTGCATCAGGGGATGCGCCCTGGACGTGAGGCTGATGTCGGTGCCGTCTATCACCTGATATTCCGGGTGCAGTCTACGGAAACGGCGGCGAAGCTCCACCTCGAGCGCGTTGCCCTTGACGACGGCCCACTTGCCGCTGATGTCCTCGGGCTCCTGCCGTCCGGTCTTCTCCAACCACAGGTCGTAGGGCGTCATCCACGGGTTGAGGCCGAGGATCGTGCTCATGTCCGAGCCGCCCACGCCCAATCGGCGGAACCGCAGCCACGCCTCATGGCGTGACCGTTTCGTGGTGCCGGAACCCTTGAACCGGTGAATATCGAACATGCCGGACGATTTCGCGGCCATGTCCACCGTCATTCGCACCATCAGTCCTTCCCTCCCATGTCCTCAAGATTCAGACGCGAGTCCTGCAAAGCCTGCATGAGCAGGCTCTCCAACGCGGTCTCGCTCGGCGTGACCCGTAATCCGGCCAACTCCGGCTGCAGCGCCTTGCTGAGTCTCTGTACGAGTTCGATGTCACTCACTGGCGTTTCACCTTCCCCTGCAGATAGTCGGCGCGGCTGTACCTGTTGGCCTCGTCCGTGCGTTCGATGTCCTCGCGACGCCAGCCCATGAAACACCCGTTGACGCCACGCACCGGCTCCGGATACGGGCTGGTCAGATGCCCGCTCGACCATTTCGCCACCGTCGAATACGAGCGGTGGCAATGCGCCGCTAGCTCTCTGATGGTCATGAGACCCTCCATCGTGGTATCCTTTCCCTTGTTGGTATCCTGTTTTTCCTTGGGGCCCCGGTTGCAGCCGGGGCCTTTTCTGTTATGCGGGATCCGCGCTGGCCGTGTCACCGGCCCGCATTTGTCGGATGGGCCTCGACGGCCATCGTTCCCCCGACCTCCCGAAGAAATCAGGGAAAAAGAAGGGCGTCGCGGGTGGCGTTGACGCGGATCCCCGTGGACCGAGCCGAATCGAACGGCATCCCGTCGTTTGCCACGCCACATGAAACGTGATCTCCGACGGTGGCTAGCCTGCCGGCCCCAGGGTGGCGGGAACGGAACCACTGACCCAGTCAGACGCTCCCGCCGGTGTTCAAGAAAACTTTTCGGTTATTTGGGATTTACGGTCTCCTTTACCGCCGTCCGCCCGTGAGGAAAACCAGCAACAGGCGGGCAAGAATCATTCGGTCAGATACGGTCCGACCTTGCGCAGCATCCATGGAAGGAGGAGCCTGCAGCCCGCCGCCACGTAAACGATCAGTGCGATGGTGTTGCCCAGGGGGTGCGCGCAGCCGTCGTGGGTGAGCAGCCACAGGAGCGAGCCGGCGAGCACTGTCAGCCACAGCAGGCCGGTCAGGTACGGGTACCGGTCGCGGAGCCTGCGCGGTCGTGTCGGCCGCTCGAAGCCGCTGAAGTGACGCCCGTAATCATGCACGTCCATCACGCCGTCCTCCTTCCAGATAGAATCCATGTCATGGATGGTTCCGTTATCGCGTCGTGGGCCGGCGCGCTCGTATCCCTCGCCGGCGTGGTCGTATCCGTATGGTGGCCATGGCGCAACCGGCCACAGGCCGATTGGACGTTGCTGAAGCACTCGACGGATCCGGACATCCCGCTGTCGGCGACCGTTCCCGGCCTGGCCGGCTGGCTTGCCTGTCGCGGGGAGAAAGAGCCTGACTTCATCTGCGGGATATACAATTCCGGGGACGGCGCCGCGTATGACGTGGAGGTCGAAGGCAACGGCTGCACGGCGTACTTCCTGCAAATAACCGATGATGGAACGAACACGAAATACCTCACCCCCAGCAAAATCGCGCAGGTGAAGTCCACTGACGAACTGCTGCTGCTCGGTTTCAGGAGCAATGATGCCGACGTCATCGCGGTCCGCCTGATCTGGACGAAGCAGCCGACCCGGTTGCGTCGGCGCGTGAGTCTGACCTATGCGATCGAGGGGAGCATTCCGGAACAGCCCCGCTATCCCGTACCCGAGAAGCGAGGCCATTATCCGACGATGCTTCGTTGGTGTTTTGAGCATTCCCGTTTGGGATTATGGTTACATGGCAAGTCCCGTCGATGGGCCTGGCGGACTCTGGACGCTCCGCGAACAGACCATCCAGACGATCGAGAAGCCCCTCGCCGGTGATTGTCAGTAGCAGCACGTTCGACGTGGACACCAGCGCTGCCGTGACGCTGATGACGGCGGGGGTCCAACTAATGAAATCGTCCATCACGCCGCCTCCCTGCGGGTAGTATCCGGTTCATGGATTGGTGGAACATGTTCTGGACCGGCCTCGGCGCCGTCGGTGGAACGTTCGGCACGGTCGCCGGCCTTGTCGCCCTCGTCCAGACGCGCAAGGCGAACAAGCTCGCGCAGCGTGCCAACGAGCTGGCCGAGACGGCCAACCGTGAAGCCGGGACGGCCAACAAGCTGGCAGAACACGCGAACGAGATAGCTTTGGACGCCAATGAGGTCGCGGAGCGGGCGCTCCGGGTTGGCGCGGACCAGACCGTATACGATTGGACGGTTCGGGTCGAGGATGATGGCCGGACCATCGTCCTTCGCAATCACTGCGCACATGCTGCTGACGATGTCGCCGTCACGGTTCGGTCGGGAGACGCAGCAATAGTCGACGCCACGTTCGACCATGTAGCCGGTTTTCGCGTACTGCGCCTCGATGCATCGCGCACGGTCGACCAGATCGTCGAACATCAGCGGAAACTCAACCCAGCTTTCCTTCACGGCCTTGCCATACGGTTCGAGATCGAGGTCCACATATCGTGGGTCAGCGAGCTCGGGATGCACCGAGACCAGGTAGTCGATGAGATCGTCAGCTGTGAGCACTAGCCGCTCCATCGAAACGCCGTAACCCATCACTCCGCCTCCTTGCCGGTGAGCGCCTGCGAGCCCATCGCATGGCTCGCAGGCTTCAACACAAACTCAGGTTGGAGAAGTTCATAAGGCTCATAGCCTGTTACTTCGCAAAAGTCATGCAGGTCAGAGAGTGTCAACGGAATACTGCCGTTGATTCGCCGATTTGCGGCGTCTCGGCTTTGCTTCGTTAGCTCGGCATATTCGATAACGCTGATATGCCGATATGCCAAGACTGCTCTAAATCGGTCTGCCACAATGGAGTTGAGCTCCGGCATGAGCGACGTTCCTTTCGTGTTCTGCAATTTGCGACGCCGGGCCCTTGGGCCCGGCCTGTAGTTTTTCAGATGACGAATGAGAGAGCCGTTGCCGCCTGTTCGCTGATGCGTCGGGCCTCACCCTGGCCTCCGCGGCCGAACCTCACGGTATCGGTGCCGTCCGCGTGATGCACGAGCGTGAACCGTTCGCCGTCGGGCCACTCCACCACGATGGTCCTCACCGCCCCCTCGATGGTGGTCGTGACCTTGGCCTCTGTCTCGATTTCCTTGGCTTCCATTTCCTGTCCTTTCCTCGGTTGGTGATTCTTATTATGAACCCAATTGGACGCATAGCAAGTCAAGATGACGCATGGCGTGTCGTCAATTGAACGCAAAACACATCATTTGTGGCGCATGAAATATCTTTTGTGCGCGCCTAAGCGCAAACGCAGTTATGATGAAAAGTATGGGAAGCAAGAAAATCGACGTCAGCGCTCTTGGCAAAATCGTCAGCACCAATATCCGAGCACAGCTGGGAATCAGACGCATGTCTAACCGCGAATTGGCGAGGCAGATGGGGCGAAGCGAGAGCTATGTGAGGGCGAGAATCAACGATGAAAAGGAGTGGAACCTCAACGACATTGGGATAATCAGCCAGATATGGGCTATCTCGCCGGACCGTTTGGTTATCCCTATGGTCGAAGAGGCAGATGACAGCACCGCGTCTCGTTTGCATGAGGAGGATGCAGATGCGCTCGCCGAGCGCATAGCAGCCAACCCCGAACAATACGCGATTGCGGCCAACCGGGATCCGAACAAGGATCTCGAACGGGAAGGGGGTGAAGGACGGTAAGCATTACCTATGACGAACTCCTGCAGGAAGCCGCCAATAATGGAATTCGGGTGGAGGAATGCCGGCTGCAGCAGGGATTGTGCGGCTTCTACTACGAGCCTAAGCGTCTCATTGTCCTCGATGAAACGTTACTGGACTTCCAGAAACGCTGCACCCTCTGCCATGAGCTCGTGCACGCCCATAATCATGACCGGGGCTGCACCCCTTATGGGTCGAAGGCCGAACGACGCGCAAGACTGTGCACTGCGTTCCGGCTCATCAACCCGCATGAGTACGCGATGGCCGAAAGAATGTACGGCGCAGACTCGTACCTTATCGCGTGCGAACTCAACGTGACCATCCAGGTCATCGAAGACTACAAGAACTGGCTGCATGACAGCGCTGTCAGCTGAAGAAAGAAGGAATCATGGGAAGGCATTCAGCTCCGACCATTGATCGGAATGTACCGTTTTTCGGGCGCAAGCAGGAGATATTGCGGCTCCGCGAGGAAGCAGAAACGACGGTATGCACAGGCCCAAGAACGCGGCGACGCGATTCAATAAAACAAGGGCCGCCGCAGCGACCCAGGAGACTCCTTCTACAACCTGTAGATGAGCTGATTCGAATCTTGCACATGACACTCCAGAAGTCAAATCTAGGTTCAGCTCCCGATTAGGACGGAAAGAAAGGTGATTGGTCGTGGCTTTCGCATTGATGGGGTCGGCACGCATGAGCTACGGGCAGATGCGCGGAGACTCTACGAGACGGTGCGGAGCCTGACCGAAATGCTAGAAGAACGCGAGTGTGCTGCCGAAGTAGTCGCCGCGAGCCTGCGGGGTGAACTCCAGGGACAGCAGGTGGTATTCCGGATCATCGGGATCCGGGCCCTCATCCACGAATCCGAATCGTGCGAACAGGTCCATACTGGGCCTGTTGCGTGGATCCACCTGGGTCAGCACGAGCGGCGTGCGATGGGAACGCCAGGCGTCGTCGCGCAGGTGCACGATCACCGAGGAGAGCAGCGTGTCACCAAGATGGGTGCCGCGCACCTTCAGGGCGGTGGCGATGTACGAGATCTGGTAGACGCCCTCATGTCCGTCGGTCGTCTCCACGGCGACTCCGTATTCGCAGAACCCGACCACGTCATCATGCAGGGGAACGTCACCGGATACGACAAGAAGCGTGCGCATGATACCCTTCGGGGTCTTGCGCACGTTGAGTTCACGTATGTACCGCTGTGGATCCATCGCCCATTCAGAGCCTCCCGGATCGCAGCAGAGGAACTGTCTGAGCGCCGTCTGATGGTCTCTGGAGCATTCCCGTTCAACGACGAGCTTCAGGCCCATCGGAGGGTTCCTTCCGGGCCTTCGCCCGACGTTCCATGTAATGACGGGCGCTGCGGGTCAGCTTCATCCATTTCGCGTCCACCATGCTGCGGGGTTTGCCGTCGGCTGGCGGCGTATATGCCGGGATGGGCTTCACGCCGGTATCGGTCATGGTCATGGCCGCCTCCTTTCAAACAGCGTAAAGCAAGAAACTTACACGAAATACCTCATTTGTGCAAATCACCTGTATCTACGATTCTTCAGGAACTGTGGACAGAAAGGATGTGACGGCATGGCGAACATCACCAAGTATCTGACCAGCAGGGGCGAGACCCGGTACATGGTCCGCTACAGGAAGCCCGACGGCGCGCAGACCAAGAAGCGCGGTTTCCGCCGCAAGCTGGATGCGGAACGCTGGTCGGCCGAGCATGTGACCGTCGCCAAGGCCGAGGGCTCGTATGTGGACCCGCAGGCCGGCAGACGAACCGTCGCCGCGCTGTGGCCGGCGTGGATCGCCGCGAAGAGGATCCGTTGCAAAGCGAGCTACATCGACTCGCTGGAACGTGAGTGGCGGCATCGGGTTGAACCGCGGTGGGGCGGCCGCGGGCTGGCGACGATCTCCCGCGCCGAGGTCCAGGAGTGGGTGGCCGGACTGGCCGCCGAGGGGTGCAGCGCAAGCGTGGTGCTGCGCGCCCACGGCATCCTTTCCGCGATCGTGCGGCAGGCCGTGCGTGACCGGCTCGTCGCCGCAAACCCCTGCGACGACGTCGAGCTGCCGAGGAAACGACGCAAGGAGCACCGGTATCTCACGTGCGGTGAGCTGATGCGTCTGGCGGACGCTTCACGTGACAAGAGGACCATCGTGCTCGTCCTGGGCCTGACCGGACTGCGTTGGGGGGAGCTGGCGGGCCTGCAGGTCGGGGACGTGGACTTCGGCCGGCGGCGGCTGTGGGTCCGCAGGAGCGCCACCGAAGTCAGGGGGCGGATCGTGGTGGATACGCCGAAGTCGGCGAAATGGCGGCAGGTCGTCTATCCGGCCATGCTGGACGGCCCGCTGCGGGACGCCTGCGCCGGCAAGTCCGCCGGGGACCTGGTGTTCACCGGCGCGGACGGCGGGTATGTGCGGCGCACGCACGGGCCGAACACCACGTCGTCGTGGTTCTACTGGGCGCGCAAGCGTGCGGGCATCGTCGGGGACATGACGGTGCACGATCTGCGGCATACGGCCGCGAGCCTCATGGTCGCGTCCGGCGCGAACGTGAAGGCGGTGCAAAGGCAGTTGGGGCATGCGACCGCGTCGATGACGTTGGACGTGTATGCGGACCTGTTCGATGACGATCTGGATGCGGTTGGCGCGGCCATGAATTCCCTGATTCTGGAAAATGTGCCCAAAATGTGCCCAAAAACAGTGGGGGAGGCCGCGTAATCCAAGCGGCAGTAGGTGTTCCGGGTCTGGTCGACCGGGGTTCAATTCCCCGCGCCTCCACCAATCCGCTTCGGCGGAAACAAGCCGCTTTCCCTTACGGCAGTAGGGGAGAGCGGCTTTTCCGTTTTCACTGGCTATCACCCGAAATCACTGGTTTTCCGAAAGATGTGGGCAACCAGCTGTCCGGACGAGCTATGCGAATTCCCCATAGTGCACAACACGCGTCGGGGGAATGGCTTGACATTGTGGCTCGTCATGGCAAACTATGTTACTAAAGCGCTTTAGTTTGCGCGACGGAAGCGCATGCCCGCCACAACCACCGGAGGGCAGCACGATGATGTGACCGCACCTTGCGGCAAGGACAAGGGAAGAGGCAAGATGTTCCTGAAACCAGAACAGCAGCTTGAACGGTGCAAACGAGTGTTGCGCCAACGGGTGAACCCGCATATCCACCCGGTCATCGCCCATCTCGACGTGGAGGCGTTCGATATCCCCGGCGAGCCGATGCCGACTCAGGAGTTCTTCGGCAAGCTGCATCGTGGCGAGATCCCGTTCAAGCCATTCACACTCGGCAGCGAATGGGGCACCACATGGGGAACGGTATGGTTCCGTCTGAGCGGAAAGGTCCCCATGGGCCATACGCCGGGCCGTCCGCTGGAGCTCATGATTGACCTCGGCTGGTACCCGCACTCCTGTGGCGGTCATATCGAGGGACTGGTCTACCGGGAGGACGGTACCGCCATCAAGGCCGTGCACCCGCTCAACCACTGGGTGCCGTTCATGGATGAGCAAGGCAATGCGCAGGTGCCCATTGCCGAGGATGGTGGTTTCACCGTCTATCTTGAGGCCGCATGCAATCCTCTGCTCCTCGGCGTGCCGCCATTCATCGAGACCGAGTTGGGTGATCACGCCACCGGCAAGCCGGATGAGCCATACGTGTTCAAATCGGCCGACCTGACCGAATTCGACCGGCGTTTCGAGGATTACTCCGTCGATCTGGATGTGGTGTCCCAGCTCATGGAATACGCGGACAAGCAATCCCCGCGCTACTGGCAACTGGCCAAGGCGCTGCAGCGTTCCATCAACAGCTTCGACGAGCAGCATCTCGATTCGGTCGAGCAGGCTCGCGAGCAGCTCGCCGGAGTGCTTGCCAAGCATGCGAACGCCTCGGCGATGAACGTGAGCGCCATTGGCCACGCGCACATCGATTCCGCCTGGCTGTGGCCGGTTCGTGAGACCCGCCGCAAGGTGGCGCGTACCGTCTCCAACGCGCTGGCATTGATGGATGCCGATCCAGACTTCAAATACGCGATGAGCTCCGCACAGCAGTACGCATGGCTCGAGGAGGACCATCCGGATGTCTTCGCGCGCATGAAGCGACGCATCGCCGAAGGTCGTTTCATCCCGGTGGGCGGCATGTGGGTGGAGGCCGACGGCATGCTGCCCGCCGGCGAATCCCTGATCCGTCAGATCAGCTACGGGCGACGTTACTTCAAGGAGCATCTTGGTGTGGAGCCCAAGGGCATCTGGCTGCCGGACAGCTTCGGCTACACGGGGGCATGGCCGCAGATCGCCCGTCGTGCCGGCTACGAGTGGTTCCTGACGCAGAAGATCTCGTGGAACGACACCACCAAGTTCCCGCATCATTCCTTCATGTGGGAGGGCATCGACGGCTCGCGCATCTTCACACACTTCCCGCCTGCGGACACCTACGCCGCATGGTGCAAGGTGCAGGAGCTCGATTATGCCGAAAAGAACTTCCAGGACAAGGACCTTGCCGACCGTTCGATCCTGCTCTTCGGTTTCGGTGATGGCGGCGGCGGTCCCACGCGCGACATGATGGAGCATCTGCATCGCTACGAGGACCTTGAAGGCGTCTCCCGTGTGAGCATCGAGACCCCGAACGAGTTCTTCGACAAGGCCCACGAGCAGATCGAAGAGAACGCCGGCCCGGAGATGCCCGTCTACAAGGGCGAACTGTATCTGGAACTGCATCGCGGCACGCTGACCGCCCAACAGGACATGAAGCGCGGCTGCCGCACCGAAGAGTCGCTGCTGCGCACCGTCGAATACCTTGGCGCCGCCGCGACCTTGGCTGATTCGTCCTATGTCTATCCACGCGAAGAGATGGATCGCATCTGGAAGACGCTGCTGCTGAACCAGTTCCACGATGTGCTTCCCGGCTCCTCCATCGCCTGGGTGCATCGCGAAGCCCGTGAGGATTATCGCCGCGACATTCAGCGTCTGCGTGAGATCGCCGAACAGATTTGCGCCGTGCTACGGGCCGCCGATCCCGAAACCGATCTGCTGCCGGAGGCGCGCATCAGCCAATATCGCGCGGATGGCGCATCCTGGCAGGTTCGTCCGGTCGCGTCGCAAGACGAGTCCTTGCCGGTATTGGTGGAACGGCTCGACGATGGCTGTGTCAACATGGCAAACGGTGTGCTCTCGGCAGTCATCGAGCCGGACGGCACCATCTCCTCGCTGATCGATGAGACGCGCAATCGAGAACTGGTGCCTGAAGGCACGCGTCTGGGCCGTTACGAACTGCTGAAAGACGAGCCTGCCGTCTGGGATGCCTGGGAGATCGAACGCGAATCCCTGCTCATGGCGGAGGGGCTGAAGGGCACCATCGCCGATGTGACCAACGACCATGGTGCGGCGGTGGTCACCGTACACGTCACCGAAGGCGATACCGTTATCGACACGACGATCACGCTGCGTCCTGGAGCCAAGCAGCTCGACTTCCATACCTCGGTCGACTGGCATGCCAAGGAACGTTTCCTCAAGGTCGACGTACCGCTGGCCGTCAGCGCCGACCGCGCGGTGTACGACTGCCAGTACGGTCTGGTCACGCGCCCGATCGTCAAGAACAGCGCCTCAGACGAAGCCAAGTTCGAGAGCAGCACGAACAGGTTCGCCATCCTGCGTGAGGCCGGATATGCCGTCGCCGTGATCAACGGCTCGGTATACGGCTCCGACGCGGCTCCGATCGCCGGTGATGCCGGACGCGGCATAGGGGCCGGCACCATGTTCCGGCTGTCGCTGGTCTCCGCGCCGACCTTCCCCGATCCGCGTACCGATCTCGGCGCCCACGAGTATGACTGGTCAGTGGTGGCCGACGCCACCGCCGAACGCACCGTGGATGCGGCTTTCGAGCTCAATGCCCCGATCATCCACGATGCGCCCGCCATCGAACCGCTGGTCGGTCTTGATGTGATCGATGGCATGGCCGTCATCGACTGGGTGAAGCTGGCGGATGACGGTTCCGGAGACCTCGTCGTACGCGTCTACGAGGCGGCCGGCGGTCATGCCGAAGCTGCCCTGCGCGTCTCCACGGCGCTGCGGGGAGCCACGGTACGCGAGGTGAATGTTCTGGAAGGCGATGACATCGCCGCCGACCTGCCGACCGCGCTCAAGGACAATGGTGATGGCAAGGCCGAAGGCGCGACGCTCGCGTTGGGCCCGTTCCAGCTGGCCACGCTGCGCATCAGTCGCTGATCGTTTCCTCCTCCTATCAAAAGGCTCTGTTGAACCGACTCTGACATATGCTTACGGGCTGCCCTAAGTCAGCTTCGCTGACAAAGGGAGTCAAGGGGAGGGTTTAACAGAGCCCTACAACACACACAAGCAAAGGAGCTCAATACCTCATGTTTCTTCTGCCCAATCAGCAGCTGGAGCGCTGCGACCGCGTGATGCAGCAGCGTCTCAAGCCGCATATCCATACCACGCTGTCGGCGTGTTCGGTACGTTCGTTCGACAATCCCGGCGAGCCGGTTCCCTCGGACGAGTTCCTCGCACAGGTACGTGCCGGTGAAGTCGATTTCCAGCCCTTCCCCATACCCGGCGTATGGGGTACCACCTGGGGCACCACCTGGTTCGAGGTGAGCGGCCGTATCGACCGTGAAGCCGTCAAGGGACGCAAGATCGAACTCATGGTCGATCTCGGCTGGCTTGATTACCGTGGCCCGGGCTTCCAGTCCGAAGGTCTGGTCTACCGTGCAGACGGCACGGCCATCAAGTCCGCGAATCCTAGGAATCATTGGATTCCTCTGGTCTATGAGGACGGTGCCAGCACGGTCGACCTTGATGCCGACGGCAATTTCACCGTGTACATCGAAGCCGCCGCCAATCCGTTTGTGGAAGGCCCTACGCCGTTCTCGCCCACCGAGCTGGGGGAGAAGGCCACCGGCAAGCGTGAATTCCCCTACACGCTGAGCCGCATGGACGTCGCCGCCTTCAACAGGGAGGCATTCGCCTACTACATGGATCTGGAGACCGTCTCCTCGCTCATGCGTGAGCTCAAAGACGACGATCCGCGCTACTGGCAGCTCGCCAAGGCATTGCAGCGCTCGCTGAACGCCTACGAGGAGCGTGACATCGCCGGCACCATCGGTACGGCCCGTGAGGAGCTGGCCGGGGTGCTCGCCGAACCTGCGGCATCGAGCTCCATCAACCACATCGCCATCGGCCACGCGCACATCGATTCCGCCTGGCTGTGGCCGGTGCGTGAGACCCGCCGCAAGGTGGCGCGCACCGTCTCTAACGTGCTCGCCCTGATGGACGAGGACCCGGACTTCACATACTCGATGAGCTCCGCGCAGCAGTATGAATGGCTGGAGGCCGAGCATCCCGACCTGTTCAGGCGCATGATGGACCGTGTCAAAGAGGGACGTTTCATCCCGGTGGGCGGCATGTGGGTCGAATCCGACAACATGATTCCTTCCGGTGAATCGTTGATTCGTCAGATCACATTCGGCAAGCGGTATTTCCGGCAGCACCTTGGCGTGAATCCTCGCGGCATCTGGCTGCCTGACAGCTTCGGCTACACCGGCTCCTGGCCGCAGATTGCCCGTCGTGCCGGTTTCGACTGGTTCCTGACGCAGAAGATCTCGTGGAACGACACCACCAAGTTCCCGCATCACTCCTTCATGTGGGAGGGTATCGACGGCACACGCATCCTCACGCATTTCCCGCCTTCCGACACCTATTGCTCTTCCATGAGCATGCATGAACTGCAGTATTCCCAGCGCAATTTCCTCGACAAGGACCTCTCCCGCAACGCCATTCTGCTGTACGGTTTCGGTGATGGCGGCGGCGGTCCCACGCGCGAGATGACCGCACGCATTCGCCGCGACCATGACCTTGCCGGGGCGCCGAAGATCGAGTTCGGCACCCCCGACCGCTTGTTCGACCGTGTGCGCAAGGACATCGTCGACGATGCCCGTGGCGAGACCCCGGTATTCAAGGGTGAACTGTATCTGGAACTGCATCGCGGCACCCTGACCGCCCAGCAGGACATGAAACGCGGCTGCCGCGAAGAGGAGTCCATGCTGCGTGTGACGGAATATCTGTGCACTGCCGCGGCTCTCAAGAACCCGGATTACGCCTACCCCCGTGAAGAAATGGATCGCATCTGGAAGACGCTGCTGCTGAACCAGTTCCATGACATTCTTCCCGGTTCCGCCATCGCCTGGGTGCATCGCCAGCCACGTGCCGAATATGCGCACGATATCGCGCGATTGCGCCAGATCGCCAATGAAGCCGGGCGCGCCATCGCCGTCGTGGAGCCGGACGATGCCAGCGTCGAGCATGCGGTGATCACCCCATACGCACGTCAGGCATGCGAAGCCTGGGCCGTGCGTCCGGCGGCAGAGGCGTCGAACGGATCCGCAGACGGCGCTCAGGTGACTGTCATGGCCGAAGAGGGTGCTACGGTGCTCGACAATGGACGGCTGCGCGTGCGTGTGGAGGCCGATGGTACCGTCTCGTCGCTGATTGACAAGGCGCGCGAACGCGAGCTCGTGCCGTCCGGGACCCGCCTTGGCCGCTATGAGCTGCTCAAGGACGAACCGTTCCATTGGGATGCCTGGGACATCCAGCGTGATGCGTTCCTGACCGCCGATGGTCTGACCGACGCCGAAATGGAGCGCGTGGAGGTCGCCAAAGACGGCAGCGCCGTGGTGCATGTCGTCACGCATGCCGACAACGTCGAGATCCGCACCAGCATCACCCTGCGTCCCGGTTCTGCGACGCTTGATTTCGCCGCGGACGTGGATTGGCATACGCAGGAGCAGTTCCTCAAGGTTGATATCCCGGTCACGGTCCAGGCCGTTAACGCCCAGTATGAATGCCAGTACGGCATGGTCGAACGCCCGATCAACAAGAACACGCGCTCGGATGACGCCAAGTTCGAGAGCTGCACGCACCGGTTCGTCCGTATCGCCGATGCCGGGTACGCCGCAGCCGTGGTGAACGCATCCACCTACGGCTCCGATGTGAGCCCGATTCATGGGGATGCGGCGCATGGTGCCGGCCGTGGCACGATGGTGCGTCTGTCGTTGCTCTCCGCGCCGCTGTATCCGGACCCCCGCACGGATCAGGGCGAGCATTCGTTCGCTTGGAGTGTGGTCGCCGATGCCGGCATGGAGACCGTGCTTGCCGAGGCGAACCGGATCAACGCTCCGGTATTGGATGAACTGCCGGCGTTCGCGCCGCTGGTCCGTCTGGCCGACCGGCAGGGTGCCATCGTGCTGGATTGGATCAAACCCGCCGATGATGGTTCCGGTGACGTGATTGTACGTCTCTATGAGGCTGCGGGCGGCAATGCCACGGCTTCCCTGCAAGTAGCCGATGAGCTTTCCGGTGCTGAAGTCATGGAGGTGAGCGTGATGGAGGACGCCGATCTTCCATCTGATCTGCCGCGCGCGTTCGCATCGGATGACCCGTGCCCGGTTGACGGTGCGAAGCTGGCGTTGCAGCCGTTCCAGCTCGCCACGCTGCGTATCCGCCGATGACATGAAGTCGGATGCAGTCATGTAGGGGCATGAACTCCCGCTGATGGGCGTGGGGATGATGGGGCCCGCTGTCGCGATATGCGATGGCGGGCCCCATTTGTCTGTGCTTGGGTGCGTTTGTGTAAGGGTGCGGCCCCATCATTGTGCGCGACACGCGCATGCGTTGCGGGTTTGCAATGATACAGCGGTGTTGTTGTTTTATTAACTAAAGCGATTTAGTTAACAGGTTCTTGAAGGGCTGGAAACTAAATCGGTTTAGTCTCAGCGATGAGAACTAAAACAGTTGCAATCCTCGGGATGTCGACAGGCATTCAGCGGTGCACAACACAGGATCTTCATCCATGGACGGATGAGGGGTTCTTAAGGAACAGAAAGAAGGAAACACCATGTTTTCCATGAAGAAGACCGTCGCCATCCTCGGTGCAGGCGCGATGCTCGTCTCCGTGGCCGCTTGCGGCAACACCAATTCCAGCGATAACGGCGGTAAGAAGGAGATCTCCTTCCAGACCTGGAATCTGAAGAACGACAAGTACACCCCGTACTTCGAAGAGCTGATCAAGGCATACGAGAAGGATCACCCGGACGTCACCATCAAGTGGCTCGATGCCCCGTCCGATGGCTATGAGGACAAGCTCTCCAGCCAGGCCGCCTCCGGCCAGCTGCCGGACATCGTCGACGGCGGCAACTCCATCCTGTACGGTCTGGCCAAGGCCGGCGCCCTGCTCGATGTCTCCAAGGAAGCCCCGGACGCGCAGGATGATTACTACGAAGGCGCTTGGGAAGCCGTCACCATGCAGGGCAACGGCATCGAGAAGGGCGCCTACGGTCTTCCGTGGTACGTCAACGATGGTCCGACCTACTGGAACACCGAGCTGATGTCCGAATGCGGCCTCGACCCGAACAACATCCCCACCACCTGGGACGAGTACTTCGCCGCCGGTGACGCCATCGTGAAGAACTGCAAGGACAAGGGCATCTACCTGGGTATCACGATGGGCTACAACGCCGAGGACCTCCTGACCGCAGGCGTCAAGTCCTTCATGAACTCCGACCACAGCAAGTACACCTTCAACGATGAGGCCGGTGTCAAGCAGCTGACCCGCTTCGTCGACCTGTACAAGGCCGGCGGCATCCCGCCGGAGGCGCTGGATTCCTCCTGGAGCCAGGCCGCAGACCTGTTCCAGCGTGGCAACCTCGTCGCCATGGCAGGTTCCGCCTACTCCGCAGCAGGCTTCAAGCAGAACGCCCCGGACCTGTACGACCACCTTGCCGTCGGCCCGCGTATCTCCGATGACGGCCGCTCCGCATCCCTCGCCTACGAGATGCTCGGCATCAGCGCCCAGTCCAAGCACCCCGACGTCGCCATCGACTTCGCCCGCTTCGTGACTAACGCCGAGAACCAGGTCGCCTTCGACAAGCAGGCCTCCGTCTTCCCGTCCGCCAAGGGTGGCCTCGAGGACGAGTACTTCTCCAACATCGACGAGTCCACCCTCGAGGGCAAGGCTCTGAAGATCACGCTCGACCAGGTCAAGAACGGCTACGGCTCCCGTCCTGCCGAGTTCACCGACAACAACGGCTACAAGAACTTCCAGCAGCAGATCGCGCTCGCCATGCAGGGCAAGCAGACCCCGAAGGAAGCCCTTGACAAGTCCGTCGAGTTCGCCAACGAGAAGCTGGCACAATGAGCAATGCGGCATTCGCCGCTGACAGGTCGGAGGCCATCAAGGCCTCCGACCGGCCTGAACCGATGAACCGCACCCATCACAAGAAGCAGGATCGCAGCTTCGGCACCATCATTGCCCCCTACCTGTTCGTCTTGCCTGCATTCGTGATCGTGTTCGTGTTCATCGTCCTTGCGGCACTCAACACCTTCAGGCTTGCCTTCACCAACTCCACCCTGCTTCGTCCGGGTAAGTTCGTCGGATTCGATAACTTCATCAAGCTCTTCCATGACGAGTACTTCCTGACCGCACTGCTCAACTCCACGCTCTATGTGATCTGCGTGGTGCCGTTCATGGTCATCCTGCCTCTGATCCTGGCCTATCTGGTCCGCGGAAACTCAAGGATCATGGGATTCTTCCGCACTTCGTTCTACATGCCTGTGGTGATGTCCGCCGTGGTGGTGGGCATGATCTGGACCAACCTGCTGGATTCCGCCGGTCTGGTCAACTCCATGCTCAAGGCCATGAAGATCATCTCGAAGCCGATTCCATTCCTTACCGACCGCTGGGGCGTGCTCTTCAGCTCGATGTTCGTGACCATCTGGCTCGGCCTCGGCTACTACATGGTCATCTACCTGACCGCACTGGCCAACATCGACGAATCGCTTTATGAGGCAGCATCCCTTGACGGCGCAGGTCCGGTTCGCCAGTTCCTCTACGTGACGATGCCGGGTGTGCGCTCCACCATGATGCTCATCATGATGCTCTCCACCATCGCGGCCTTCCGAGTCTTCAACGAAATCTATGTGTTGACCAATGGTTCTGCAGGCCCCGGCGGTATGGACATGACCATGTCCATGCTCATCAAGCGCGAAGGCACCGGCATCCAGGCGCGAACGGGCTACGCAAGCGCCATCTCCATCGTCGTGCTGGTGATCGTGGGCACCATGCTCATCATCCAGCAGATCGTGCAGAAGAGGGGTGAGGACTGATGCAAGGGCATCATAGCAAGGTCACTGTGGGCAAGGTCGTGCAGTATGTGATTCTGCTGCTGGTCTTCCTGATGCTGGTCGGACCGTTCGTATGGGAGCTGTCCCTGTCGTTCAAGGGCAAGGGGGACAACGTCTATGCAGTGCCTCCCTACCTGATTCCCAAGACCCCGACAATCGAAAACTACGTCAACGTCTTCCGTCAGGTGCCGGTGTTCCATTACATGCTGAACACCCTGGTGGTGTGCATCATCTCCATCGCGGGAAACATCATCTTCTCCACGATGGCAGGATATGCACTCGGACGTCTCAAGTGGCGTGGCCGCGGGTTCGTGTTCGCCTTGTTCATGGGCACCATGATCATCCCGATCGAAGGTGTCATGATCTCCCAGTTCCTCATCATCCGCGCCATCAATCTGCAGAACACGTTGCTGGCCGTGGCCTTGCCTGGCTTGTGCGGCGCCATCAACATCCTGCTGATGACCAACGCCTTCAAATCCATCCCGATGGAACTTGAGGAGGCGGCCATGGTCGACGGCGCAAGCCTATGGCAGCGGTTCTTCCACATCTGTGTGCCGCAGGTCAAGGGCACGATGACCGTCGTGGGCATCTTCTCCTTCGTCGGTGCATGGAACGACTTCCTCTGGCCGTTGATCGCGATCTCCGATGAGAGCAAATACACCCTGACCCTCGGCATGAACAGGCTCAAGGGCATGTTCATCCAGGATCCGCGACTCATCGCCGCAGGCGCACTGGTCTCCCTCATCCCGATCATCGTCTTCTTCCTGTGCTTCCAGCGTTACTTCTTCCGCGGACTGGAACAGGGCGGTCTCAAGGGCTGACACGAAAGGATACTCTCATGAAATTCGGCGTTGATTACACGCCCTCGCATGGCTGGTTCCATTCGTGGCTCAACCCGGACTGGGAAAGCATCGACAATGACCTGAAGCAGATCAGCGATCTGGGCATGGATCATGTCCGCATCTTCCCGGTCTGGCCGTACCTCCAGCCCAACCGTACATGGATCAATATGAAGGGCGTCGAGGATGTGTGCCGTATGGTGCACATCGCCGGCGAGCATGGTCTGGACGCCTACGTCGACGTTTTCCAAGGCCATCTCTCCAGCTTCGACTTCCTCCCCTCATGGCTGGTGACATGGCATAAGGGCAACATGTTCACCGATCCCGAGGCCGTGGCTTCGGAACGTGAACTGATCTCCATCATGGCGGATGCGTTGGCCAAGGAACCGGCGTTCAAGGGCTTGACCCTCGGCAACGAGGTCAACCAGCTGTCCGATCGTCCGCACCCGACCAAGATGACCGCCACACCCGATCAGATCGGCGAATGGCTCGACGAGCTGCTGCCGGCCGCCAAGCGTGGCGATGACCTGGCCTTGTACAGTGTCAATGACGGTGTCTGGTTCATCGACGGTCACCCGTTCACTCCGGTGCAGTCCGCCACCAAAGGCGATCTGACCACTATCCACTCGTGGGTGTTCAACGGCATCGCCCAAGGCTATGGAGCCAGGAGCGAGGAGTGCTATTCCTATGCGCTCTATCTTGCCGAACTGGCCAAGGCGTTCGGTCCTGCCGACCGTCCGGTCTGGCTGCAGGAGGTGGGCGCGCCCGAAAACGTGCTTGCCACCGAAGATACGCCCGAGTTCTGCCGACGCACCGTTGAAAAGGCGCTCGACTGCTCGAACCTGTGGGGCGTCACATGGTGGTGCTCGCACGACGTACCGTCCGACATGGCGGACTTCCCGCAGCTCGAATACTCGCTCGGTCTGTTCGACGAGCACGGCAAGCTCAAGCCTATCGGCCGTGAATTCGGCGACATCGCCAAGCAGTACCGCGATGCCAAGCCGGCGCAATCCAAGTCCGTCGCCGTGGTGGTGGACGTGGACGAGCAGGGCAATCCCATCGACCGCAGTACCTTGGGGCCTGGAGGTTCCATCTGCGACATGTGGATGAAGCTGGAGGTGGCAGGCAAACGCCCGACCATCGTCACCTCCACAGTCGCGGCCGATGCCAAGGAACTCGAAAGCCGCGGCATTGACGAACTGTATCGTGACCAGACGCCGTACAAGGCGCGGTTCTATTCTGCGGTCTCCGATCCGGCGTTCGAATCGGTCGACTGATAGATTGCCGGCTGTGGAATCTGTGGTGTTCCACAGCCGGTTTCGTATATTCTGACCGTTCTTGAGTGTGATGGATCGTGTATGTGTTCGTGCGGTCGCATGCTGCAGGTAGCGAATGGTCGATTGCCACTATGGAGAGAAAAGGGAAAATATGATTGCCAGCAACGTCGGCATGGCCGCTGTGGACGGACGGCACGGTCGAGCGTCCATTGACCGGTTGATCGCATCGATGAGTTTCCGTGAGAAGGTTGGACAGCTCAACCAGCGTCTGCTCGGTTGGAAGACCGTGCGCCGGGATGCGTCCGGCAGGCTTGTGGCCACTGATGAGCTCAAACGTGAAATTGACCGCTGGGGCGGTCTGGGAGTGCTGTATGGACTGATGCGCGCCGACCCGTGGTCGGGCCAGCATTGGGGCAACGGCATCCGCCCTGAGGAGCGCGGCGAAGCGGTCGCGCTTATTCAGAACACCGTGCTCGAACGCGGTGCGCATGGCGTAGGCGTGCTGTTGAGCGAAGAGGCGCCGCATGGCCATCAGGCGCTTGGCGGCACCGTGCTGCCGACGAATCTCGGTCTTGGCGCCACGTTCGATCCCGAGGGCGTGCGGCAGGCCGAATCGGCGGCCGCGGCTGAACTGGCCGCCAGCGGCGTGCACATCGCGCTGGTCTCCGGACTCGACATCGCCCGAGATCCGCGATGGGGACGCTGCGAGGAATGCTTCGGTGAGGATCCGCTGATGGCTGAACGCATGTGCGAGGCCATTGTGCTGGGCATGCAGGGTGAACACCGCTCCAAGGTGGGCCATGGGGGAGTGGCCGTAGTGCTCAAGCATCTGGCTGCACAAGGCGAGGCCGTTGGCGGCCGCAACGGGCAATCCGCCGTACTGGGCACTCATGACCTTCACGAAATCCATCTGCCGCCGGTCGCCGCGGGTGTGCGCGCCGGTGCCCTGGGCTTCATGGCTGCCTACAACGATATCGATTCGATGCCATGCTGCGCCAATCCATGGCTGCTCAAGGATTATCTGCGGACCCAACTCGGATTCGACGGCATCGTGATGGCCGATGGCCTGGCCGTGGACCGTCTTGAAGACATGGCCGCCTCCATTCCCGCCGCAGGGCGCGCCGCGCTGCTCGCTGGCGTCGACGTATCCCTATGGGATGAGGGATTCACCCACCTTGAGGAATACGCGGATGACGAACAGGTGTCGAATGCCGTCGACACGGCATTGCGCCGCGTGCTGGAGCTCAAAGACATGTTCGGTCTTCTGCCTGAAGACGGTGCCGATGCCGCCTCGATCGCCGTGCCGGACGCCAACGCCATCGCTCAGGCCACGCAGCAGGGGCGTGAACAGGCGAAACGCATGGCTCGCGAGGCGATGACATTGCTGGATGACCCATCATCCACTGCCTCGCTTGATGATATCCGCGCCCTGATGGTCGATGCCCAGGCAGGGCCGGTGATTGTCGCGGGCCCGTTTGCTGACGATTTCGGATGTTTCCTGGGTGATTACACCGCGCCACTGCCCGCCGATGAACAATCGAGCGTATACCGGCAGCTGGTTGCGCGTCTCGGAGAGAATCGGGTCCTTCTGGCCGCCAAAACGAACGATGTGCCGGCTTCGGAATGGGCGCGGGCGGCGGCCGTGGTGTTCGTCTGCGGCAGCACCAGCGAACGCAGCTACGATAGCGAATTCGACGACAATGGTGCCGCGAAGGCGGTTGCCGAATATGGCGCCACCTGTGGTGAAGGCGTGGACCTGTCCGATATCCGTCTGCCTTGGCATCAGGATGACGTGCTGGACGAAGTGACGGCATTGACCGCAGCCCCGGTCGTGTCCGTGACGGTCTGCGGCAGAGCCCATGTGCTGACCCACGTGATGGAGCGCTCCGCGGTTACGATTTGGGCAGGATACGCCGGCCAGTATGGTCCGCAGGCAGTGGCTGACGTGCTTGTCGATGGAGCCGGCCTTCCGGGACGTCTTCCGGTGACGCTGCCAGCCTATCCCGCGGCCATTCCGGTGCGGTATAACGACCGGCAGAGCGCCGCTCACGTCTATAAGGACGCAGCCGAGCCTGTGCTGCGCAGCTTCGGGTTCGGAGCAGGGGCGATGGCAGGAGTGGCGTTTGATGATATGCATATGGATGCGCAATCCCATCTAGGTGAGTTGGTCGTGCGGGGTACGGCGACGGCCGGAGCCTGTGCCGCTTCCGGTGCAGTGAACCTGTTCGCGCACGTCAGTGGCGGCCGGCGCATCCCACGTTTGGCGATGCTCGTCGACTCGACATACGTGTCGATGGAGGCGGGCGAACGCCGCGACATCACGTTCCACGTCCCCTCCGAACGTCTGCGGGACGCCGGCGATGGCCAGGTACGCGTGACCTGTTCGTTGGAAGCGGGTATGGGCGATTCAGCCACCGTGACACTGGAGTAGGCCAAAAGGCACTACGGAAAATGTGGGGTGTGATGCGCTGGAACCGCGTCACACCCCCGATGACGAGCCATCGGCCCGTCATCCGCGCAACCTGCAAGGCTGCGGGTTGTCACCCGATAGAAGGAAACAACGAAGGAGATTATAGATGAGATTGTCATCAGGCGATCCAGCCGGGCGTATCTCCGCCCGGAACCAACACAGGAAATGGCTGCGGAGCGGTTTGGCTGCAGTGCTGTCGATGGCGACGCTGGCGGCATTGGCGGCTCCGGCGAGTGCCACCGACACGATGCCATGGGGTGGCCAGTATGCCGATACCAGCCATCCCGAGCAGGCGGCAGGAGCCAACCAGCCATATCAGCATGGTTACACCGGTCTGGATATTCTGAACTGGAACCCGGCAGCGGACAAGGATTCAGAGTATCTGCGTTCCCGTGTGCCGTTGCAGACCCGCATCGCCGCCAATGCCGCGACTCAGAAGGACCCGAACCTGCCCGCCGACACGGAGATGTTCAACCTCGCCGGCGATTACGGCAACGCATTCTTCGAATCCTTCCATGACAACAACGTGTTCTCGCAGTACCTGTTCAACTACTGGCAGTACACCGACTACTACGGTACGTGGCACGGCCAGCCGACCGCGAACACACCAAAGAGTCTGTATGACGAGAAGGCCCAGTCCGATTGGACCCAGAAGTGGTTCGAGTTCGGCACGCTGAATCTGCCGAACGCCGCATACACGAACGCCGCCCACAAGAACGGCGCGAAGTCCATCGCGACAATATTCTTCTCCGGCAACGACCGTGGCGAGCAGACATACCGGGACCTGCTGCAGGGCAAACGCGACGACGGCACCTACCCTGTGGCCGACAAGCTGGTGGAGATCGCCAAATACTACGGATTCGACGGCTACTTCGTCAATCAGGAATCCAACGTTGATGCCGCGGATGTCCCGGCGTTCCAGGACTTCATGAAGCAGATCGTCGATCAGGGCATCTATATCCAGTGGTATGACTCCGCAGTCTATCCGGACGGCTATGTGAGCTACCAGAATATGTTCAACGATGCCAACTCGCCGTGGGTGCAGGATGCAGCCAAGGGCAAGGTCTCTGATTCCATCTTCCTGAACTACTGGTTCAGCGGCAATATGCTCAAGGATTCGGCGGACCATGCCAGCAGCCTCGGCATCGATCCGAAGACGTCGGTGTTCGCGGGCATCGAGGCAGGAAAAGAGAAATTCGACAACATTTCCTCGAACGCCAACTATATGAACGTCAATCTGGACGCCGACGGCAAGCCGTACGTGAGCATCGCCGCACTTGGCGCCGACTTCGTCTCCCATGAGCTGGGTGATGACAAGAAGGTCTATCCCAAGTACCAGAACCAGGTATTCGACCGCGAACGCCGTCTGTGGACCGGTTCATCCACCGGTGAGGCCGATACCACCGACATCGCCGACCCATACATTGACGACGGCACGAGCGACGACGGATGGAAGGGCTTCGCCTCGCAGATCGCCGAACGCTCGGTCATCGGCGGAACCGTCTTCTCCACGTCATTCAACACTGGCCACGGCCTCGAATGGCGCGACGGCGGCAAGCAGACCAGCGACCAGCAGTGGGGCAATATCAACCTTCAGGACATCCTGCCGACCTGGCAGTGGTGGATCGATGCCAAGTCCGACCCGCTCGAGGCCGACTTCGACTACGGTACCGACTACGTGGCGGCCCCGCGCTTCACGTATGCCAAGGTCGGAGCCTATGAAGGCGGCGATTCGCTCGTCCTGAGTGGCAAGCTGTCCAGCGACAACACGATGCGTCTGTACAAGACCGACTTGGACGTCACCGGCGGCACCAAGATCGATCTGACGTACAACAAGCTCTCATCCGATGACTCTAAGCTGCAGCTCGCGCTGATCTTCGCCGACGACACCAATGCCGTCGTGCCGGTCGATGTCGCCGACGGTGCTAAGACCGACGGATGGAAGACCGTGACCGCAGACCTGTCCCAGTATGCGGGCAAGAAGATCGCAACGCTCGGTCTGATCGTCAAGGCTGGTGCAAACCCCATCGACAACTATCAGGTGAACATCGGCAAACTCACTGTGAGCGATGGGGCGGCGCATACCCCGGCGACTCCGACTGGCTTCGCCGTCGAACGCGCCTACGCCGATTCCGACGAGCTTACCGTCAAGTGGGATATCGACGACTACTCGACCACAAAGAACTACCTGCTCTACCTCGACGACACGTTCCTCGGCGGCCGCTACGACGACACCCTATACGTCAAGCACCTGCCCGCCAAGACCGGCACCCTCAGGTTGTACGCCGTGGGAGCGGACGGCTCCCGCTCGCTCGCCGCCGAAGCGCCGCTGAACGAGGCGGCATCCGTGTCCGGTGTGAAAGTCGAACCCGGCAAGGACGGCAAGGTCAAGGTCTCTTGGACGAACCCGCAGGTGTCTGGCGAGAAGACCGTCACCCTCGCATCCGACACCGGTTCGTGGCGCTATGCCGCGCAGCCGTACTCCCAAACGGTGAAGATCTCGGCTGACAAGACGGACGTGACCATTGACAACGCCCCTGTGGATGGTTCCCGTTATGTGCTGACCGTCGACAACGCCGGTGGTGCGGCCGCTACCGCAACTGGGAGCTTTGCCGATGCGACGATCGAGCCCTACCCGGCATGCTCGGTGACGTGGGATGGCGATAGCGTGACGCTGGTTCGCCCGCAAACCCAGGATTGGCGTTACCTGTACATGACCGAGAAGTGGACCGACGAGAACGGCGATGCGCAGAGCAGGGAACTGGGTGCAACCTACACCTATTCACAGCAGACCCCGCCGATCACCGGCATCATCCGAGGCCGTACCAAGCCGGCGTCCTACACCCAGAGCATTGCGACCGGCCATGAGCTGTGGGTGCAGGTCGAGGACTACAGCGGCAACAAGACCGAGCCGGTGAAGATCCCGACGGCCGATGAGATTGCGAAGGGTTGCACCGTCGCCGATCCGACCCAGCCGGATGCCGCAAAGTCCACCCTGACCGCCGTAGACGGCGAGGCTGCCGCGGATGGCAAGGCCACGCGTACCGTGACCGCCGCCGTCAAGGACTCCTTCGGCAACCCGTTGACCGGCACGGATGTCGCTTTCGTGCTGCCGGACGGGGTTACCACAGCCGAAGGCAACACCTCGATCGCAACTGACGCCTCCGGTGCCTCGACGCTGAACGTGGTGTCCGCCAAGGCCGGCAAGTACACGATCAAGGCCAAACTCGGCGATGCCGAGATCGGCGAGGGTGTGACGGTCGAGTTCAAGGAGGTGCCAGCCACGGACGACAAGCCGGACAAGCCTAGCGACGAGACCGATACAGGCAAGAAGCCCGAGACGTCTGACACATCCAAGGACAAACTGGTCAATACCGGTGCCTCCGTGGCTGTCGTCGCAGCCGGTGCCGTGGTTCTGCTCGTCATTGCCGGTGCCGTCGTCATGGTGCGCAAGCGCATGTGATTCGCGGTGACTGACAGGCCCTGTGTCTGACAGGAAATCGAAGGGCGGTCTCCCTCTAGCGGGATGCTAGGCGTCCTCCGGTTCCCTTGCCGGATGTGGGGCCTGTCAGTCGTTCCTGCGTATGTGTGTCTCCATACGAGACACACATACGCCACAGCGCGCAGGCGTCGGGCATATAATAATTGGAATGCGATACTAAAACGCTTTAGCAATACGGTACAATTTATAGTTATTGTTGCTGGAGATATGATTGGTCTTCCGCTATGTTGCGGGTGCAGGTCATAGACCCATGACCTCATCGACGTCGGAGCGAACGGGGGAGTTATGAAGTCCGTCCAAGAGCATGTGCCGCAGCCGGCATCTCAGTTATCCTCCGGTTCATCGCGCGTGAGTCTCAAGGATATCGCCGATGCCCTTGGCATTTCGCCGACGGCGGTGTCCTTCGCCATCAACGATCGGCCAGGGGTGTCGGCGGAGACCAAGAAACGAGTCAAAGAGGCCGCTGCGAAGTTGGGATGGCAGCCGGTATACGCCGCGCAGGCGCTGGGTTCCTCGAAGACCATGACCGTGGGGTTCGCTCCGGCGCGTTTCAAGCAGGGGCTCAACGAGGAAGCCTTCATGCTGCACTTCATGGCCGGCGTGCAGGCTTCGCTGAGTCTCAAGGGCTACGGCCTGCTCTATCGGCCATGCTCATCCGCCAAGGAGGAGCTTGCGGTGTACCGGGATTGGGCCTCCCGCAAACGAGTGGACGGTGTCATCCTGGTCGATCTGCGCGTCGATGACCAGCGGCCGAAGCTGATGAACGCATTGGGCCTGCCTGCAGTGCTGGCCGGCGGTCCGGATCCTGACAATCTGGTGCCTTCGCTGTCCATCGACGATTCGAAAACCATGGACACCATCCTCGAGCATCTGCGGAAGATGGGGCATCGTCGCATCGCGTACCTCTCCGGCGACCCCTCACTGGACTATTCGCGCGGACGTGAGGCGGCGTTCCGGCAATTCGCGAACAAGTACGGTCTTGATGACATCCATATCGACTACACCTACTTCGATTCCAGCGTGGCGTCCGAAATGACATTGAACCTGCTGCAATCGCCGCAGCCTCCCACCGCGTTCATCTACGAAAGCGAGACCTTGGCCGCCGAGAGTCTGCATTCCATCACCGAATGGTATGTGCTGGACAATTACGAACGCACCGTGCAGGGTGTCGGTGAGCTGACAGGTCCCCGATACCCGTTCAACCTGCCCGCGATCGTCAGCTTCGAGGACAGCTTCGTATGCGAGGCCGCATATCCATCGATCACTTCCGTGCATCGTGACGCGAGCGAATACGGCTCGAAGATCGCGAAACTGCTGCTGAAGATATTCGCGGGGGAGAAGGTCTCCGGCAACCGCAAGATCCTGACACCCAGTTTGGTTGTCCGCGACAGTACCTCCCGCACTATCAACTGACACTCAACTGACACTCCGGTCGAGGCTGGTCACGAGTCTGGTCGCGAAGTTGGCCGCGAGCCCGGCCAATCGAAATGGTGAAGCCCCTGTCCCGGGCAATCGGGACAGGGGCTTCACCATAGGTCGCGAACGTATCAGGCGGCGTTCTTGACGGCGGTGGCGATGGAGACCGCCGGGTCGAGGAACGGGATCAGCGTGGACTGGAAGGCA
This sequence comes from Bifidobacterium reuteri DSM 23975, assembly GCF_000741695.1. Lineage (GTDB taxonomy): Bacteria > Actinomycetota > Actinomycetes > Actinomycetales > Bifidobacteriaceae > Bifidobacterium > Bifidobacterium reuteri. Next base: position 115,866 of record NZ_JGZK01000005.1, read on the forward strand.
TGGTAGAGGTCGGATTTGCCGGGCCAGACGGTGCCGATGACCTTGTTGTCCTTGTCGAGCTGGTGGAACCAGGAGCCGCCCTCGTGGTCGATGAGATGCTCATCGACGTACTGCGCGAACGTGGCATACCAGTCGGTGTACTCCTCCTTGCCGGTCGCGGCATACAGAGTCGCGGTGGTGTTGAGCGCTTCGGCGAGCGTCCAGTGCATGCGATCGGTGACCACGGGCTTGCCGCTCCAGTCGGTCGTGTAGGCGAGGCCCACGGTGCCGTCCGCGTTCCAGCCGTCTGCCACGGCGCGCGCGAACAGCTGTTCGGCGGCCTCGATGTACGGCTGCGCGCCCTCCAGATTGGCGAAGGAGCTCAACGCCCACTGGGAGATCAGGCGGGCCCATTCGATGCCGTGGCCGGGGGTGGCGCCGTACGGCTTGAACTGGTCATCCTTCTTGTCGGCGTTGAACTCCAGGTCGACGGACCAGTCGGACTTGAAGTGCTCGGGGATACGCCATTCGTTGGCCTTGGCCCATCCGATCACATGGTCGATGATGCGGCCGGCGCGCACGCGGTACTTGTTGTCGCCTGTGGCGTCCGCCACGGCGAGGAACGCCTCCGTGGTGTGCATGTTGGCGTTGAGGCCGCGGTACGGGTCGAGCTCGGTGAACTCGGTGTTCCAGGTGTCCACGGCCAGACCGGTCTCGTCGTCCCAGAAGCGCTTGTCGAACGTGGCCAGCGCCTCATCGAGCAGCTCCTTGGCTCCCGGACGTCCCGCGAGCAGCGCGGAGGATGCGGCGAGCATCACGAAGGCGTGCGTGTAGCAGATCTTGTCTGCGGCGGGGGAACCGTCCTCGTTGACCTGCGGATACCAGCCGCCGTTGACGTCATCATGCAGAATGCCGGTCAGACCCTTCAATGCGGCGTCCACGAGCTTGTCCGCGCCCGGGTAGCCAAGCAGAGATCCAATGGAATACACGTGCGCCATGCGGCAGGTGATCCAGGTCTGCACGCCCTGTGCGGGGTCGAGCGAGCCGTCGGCGTTCAGCCAGCCGGAACCGCCGTTCGGCGCGGGGAAGCCCTTGCCGAACTTCAGCAGCTCATAGGACTCCGAAGCCATGAAGATGCGGTTGGCTTCGGTACCGAGCACATAACGTGGATTGGTGGTCATTTGCTTTGCCTTTCCTTGTTTCCTGTTATCTCTGATCAAGAATCCGAATCGTCGTTGATCACCGCTTGACGCGGATGTCGAAATAGTCCATGACCAGCTCGCAGAACATCATATTCGACCAGCTGAACCACTCGCGCGTGTACTTCGTCGGGTCATCCACATCGATGCCTTCATGCATCAGATGCGTGCCGGCATCGGTGGCCACGAGACGGTCGAGGATATGGGCCTCGTACTCCTTGTCTCCGCTGGTCATCGCCTCGACCGCCAGCGCGATCGGCCACACGTATCTCGGCGGCGTGTGAGGGGAGCCGATGCCTTTGAGGTACGTGCCCTCGTAGTAGTAGGGGTTCTCGTCGCTCAGCAGCGTGCGGCGGGTGGCTAGGTAGGTCGGGTCGTCCGGCTCGCAATATCCCAGATACGGCGCGGCCATGAGGTCGGGCACGTTGCTGTCGCCCATGATGTTGTAGTGTCCGAGTCCGTCGGTCTCGAAGGCGTAGATCGTCTCGCCGTTGCGATTCCTGGTTTTGCCGTAGGCTTCGATACCGTCGTGCACCGCGACGCGCAGCGCATGGGCGCGCGAGACGACCTGCGGGTCGTCGAGGATGTCGCCGCCGAAGATGCGCTCCAGGTAATCCATCACCACGACCACAAACATGTTCGACGGCACCAGATAATGGTAGGTGCAGGCGTCGTCGCTCGGACGGAAGCCGGACCAGGTCATGCCGGTGACGGCCACCGGGGTGCCTCGGCCGTCGTTGTCCAAGGATTCGGTGGGGATGTCCGTGTCGCGGATGAAGAAGTACGGCGAGCGTGTATGGTCCTGCTCGGTCTCGAACACGTCGAGGATCTTGGCGACCCCGTCCACGAACTCCTGGTCGAACTGGTCGGTTCGTCCGGTGTTGGCGTACAGCAGCCATGCGAGCTGGATCGGATAGCACAGGGAATCTACCTCGTACTTGCGTTCCCACAGCCAGGGGCTGGAGAAGTTCGACTGGTCGTTGGGGTCCCATGTGTGCCCGTTGGGCTCCTCATTGAAGGCGTTCGCATACGGGTCGATGTTGATGTAGCGGAACTGCTGTCGCACCAATCCGCAGATCATGTCGGCCAGCTCCGGGTCGTCCTTGGCGATGACGAGATAGGGGCGGACCTGCGCGGTGGAATCGCGCAGCCACATGGCGGGGATGTCGCCGGTCAGCAGGAACGTGGTGCCGTCCTCATGGCGCTTGACCGTGGTGGTCAGGGTGTTGGCGAAGCAGGCGTTGAAGTTCTCCGCCCAATCGGCATGTTCGCTGCCGCACAGGTCGGTGATGTGACGCATGAAGTCCTGCACCGACTTCGGTACTGCGATATCTGTCATATGATCCAACTTCTTTGTCTTGGGGATACTCGTATGGAACACGGATTATTCTAAACCGCTTTAGTTGTTGACACGCCAACGTTTTCGCAACTCTTCCGTTGAGCTGCATTGGTGCTGGACTGCTGCCATGCTGCTGCCATGCTGTCGTTGCGCCAAAGGTTCTCGCCATAAGAAAAGCCCCGCCAAGGCGGGGCTGGAACAGTGGGACTAGATAGCGGGGCCGGGCAGTGGGAACCTGTTTGCCGAATCAGGGAACCGGAACTGCCGGCAGATGACTGTCAGTTGGCGATCTCGCCCTTTTCGGTCATCTCCTTGAGCTGTGCCGGGGTGTACTTGTCGCGCTTGAATTCGGAAACGAAGTACAGGCCCACGATCAGCAGCTCGATGGCCGGCAGGATGAACGAGAACTGCATGGTGGTCGCATCGGAGAGCGCGCCCTGAGCCATCGGCAGGATCGCGCCGCCGACCAATGCCATCACGATGATGGCGCCGGCGGTCTCGGTGTGACGACGGTCCTCGACGGTCTTGAGCGTACGCGAGTAGATCGTCGGCCAGCCCGGGCCCAGCAGCAGGCTCACGATCACCGCGAGCCAGACGGACGCCATGCCGGGGACGAACGCCGTGCCCACGAGCACCACGAAGCCTGCGATCATATACACTGCGAGCACGCGGGTCTCGCGGAACTTGGACAGCAGATAGCTGGCGGAGATACGACCAACGAAGAAGATGATGTAGCTGACGATCATGTAGTTCGCGGCGTCACGGTCGGTGATCGGCGCGCCCGCCTTCTCGGATACGTTGAGCGCGAGACGGATCGTGAACGACCAGATGCCGGTCTGGGCGCCGATGTAGATGAACTGCACCAGGATGCCCTGCCAGAAGCGTCCATTATGGGCGAGGTACGTCATGGTTTCGCCCAACGTGGCCTTGGCCACATCGCCGGACTTGGTCTGCGGACGGCACTTGGGGAACTTCACGATCGCGAACAGCACGATGAACAGCAGCATGATGGCCATGACGACCATGTACGGCTGCAGGGTGCGCCCAAGCTGCTCCGAAGCGAGGTCGATGGCGGCCTGCGGATCGGTCTTGCGCAGCTTCTCCATCTCGGTGTGCAGGTTGGAGTCCTGGAACACCAGATACTTGCCGAGCAGGATGCCGGTGAGCAGACCGAGCGCGTTCATGGTCTGCGCCACGTTCAGGCGAAGTGTGCTCAGACGCTTCGGGCCGAGCAAGGTGGCGTAGGTGTCGGCTGAGGTCTCCAGGAAGCTCAGACCGATGGCCTCCACGAAGATGGCGAACAGGAAGACGTAGGTCACGAGGCGCGAGGCGGGGAAGAAGATGAAGCAGCCGAGCGCGAAGAACGCGAGGCCGGTCATGATGCCGATCTTGTAGCTGGTCTTCTTGATGAACAGCGATGCGGGGATGGCGATGATGAAGTAACCGGCGTAGAACGCGCTTTGCACGAACGCGGTCTGCATGTCGGACAGCTCGAAGACGGCCTTGAACTGGGTGATGAGCACGTCGTTGAGGCTCGAGGCGATCGCCCAGAAGGCGAACAGCACCGAAGTCATCGCGAACTGCAGTACTGGCGTACGGTCGAGGTATCCGTCGGGGCTTTCCACCCACGCCACTTTCTTGGATGAGGTGTTGTCCATGATTGTGTATCCCTTGGTTATGTATCTCTTGGTTGTGTATGGACGTGAAGCTGTATGGCGATTGATATGGGCGAATGCGCGCGGTGATGCGGCATTCGCATGCGGTGATGGTATGGATGCGGCTTCGGGCGACAGCGCCGGGGCGGTGCAGGTCCCGGAGCCGTCGCCGTCGTGGGCCTGCTACATGATCTGGCAGAACTCGATGACCTCGTGGTTCGGGCCCAGGACGTTGAAGTATCGGATGCCGTGCTCCCAGAACGTGTCGATGTGCTGGATGGAGCCCTCCACGAAGTCAAGTCCGAGCTTCTGGGCTTCGGCGAACGAGGCTTCGATGTCGGTGGAGTCGAGGGCGAAGTGGTTGATCGCGCCGTTCTCCATCGGGGTCGGGTCCATGGTCCACACTTCTAGCGTCAGATTGTTCAGACGCAGGAACGTGCAGCGGTCCTCGCCGTTGGGATAGATGCCGAGGCATTCGAAGCCGAGGCGCTCGTAATAGGCGATGGTGCCTTCGAGGTCGGTGGTGGGGATGCCGACGTGCTGGACTCCGGTGACGGTGTCGCGAATGGACATGGTTTCTCCTTTGAATTGATGGTGGGTTGATTGTCGTTGATGTTCCAGAGTGGAAGAGAGCGACCTCGAACGAGGTGCGAAAGGGGCGCCGTTGTCCCTTCCACACCTCGACCGAATGGAATCGCAGGTCAGAGGGACCGCGATCCTTTTATGGGATATGGGTTGTGTATTGGTTGGGTTGGTTGGCCGGAGGGATGTCGGTCACTTGCCGGCTTCGGCGAGGTAATCGGGCATCTGCTCCGGGTACGCCGGCCATGCGCCGGACTGGGTGCACACATAGGCCGCGGTGTTGACGGCCTTGCGGTGTGCGACCGCGAGCGGATCGCCCAGCAGCGTGCGTGCGGTGAAGGTGCCGGAGAAGGAGTCGCCGGCACCGACGGTGTCCACCACTTCGACATGGGGGGTGTCCAGCGTGGAGGACTCGCCCTTGCGGGAGATGATGGTGGAGTAGGCGGAGCCTGCGGTCAGGATCACGTAATCCAGGTTGAACTCGTCGAGGAACCAGCGGGAGGCGTCCTCGCCGGAGGTACCGCGGATGTCGAACATGTCGCGCAGCAGGAGCAGCTCCTCATCGTTGATCTTGAACACGGTGGCGTAGCCGAGCAGCTCCTGGATGAGCTCCTTGGAGTAGTGGTCGCCGCGCAGGTTGATGTCGAAGAACTTCATCGCGCCGGGCTTGGTGTGCTTGAGCAGCTCGGTGATGGTGGCGTGGGTCTCGGGGGAGCGCAGTGCCAGGGTGCCGAAGCAGATGGCGTCCGCCTTGGAGACCACGTCGATGAGCTGGCGGGTGTACAGGATGTGGTCCCATGCCACGCCCTTGACGATGGTGTATTCCGGGATGCCGTTCTTCAGAGCGACTTCGACGGTGGAGGTCGGCCAGGCGTTGCGCTGGATCACGGTGTTGATTCCGGCTTCGTCTGCCTTGGCGACGAGCTCGTCGCCAAGCTCATCCTCGCCCACCGCGCTGATGGCCCAGCCTTCGGCGTCATTCTTCATCGCGTGATAGGCGAAGTTCACGGGGGCGCCGCCCGCTCGTTTGCCGGTTGGCAGCATATCCCACAGCAGCTCGCCGAGGCTGAGGACGATTGGGGTGGTCATGGTTGGTTCCTTTCATTGGGTTGTGATCAATGCGTATAAAAAATCGTTTAGTGGCGCGAATCCTGCACCTAGGAGACATCGAAGAACACCGAGGGGTGCTCTAGGAATTCCGTGACCGCCACGGCTGCCGCGCCGGAGACGGCGGCATCCGCGGACAGTGTGGACAGCGTGATGGAGGTGGATGTGAAGATCTCGGGGATGGACCGTTCTTTGACCGTGTCGAGCACGGTATCCAGAAGCATCGTGCCCGCCTCGGCCACGATGTCTCCGATGATGATGTGTTCCGGGTTGAAGCCGTTGAAGATGGTGACGCATCCGTAGCCGACATACCGTGCTATGGATCTGACCAACGACACGGCCTGTGCGTCGCCGTCCTGGGCCTTGGCGAACAGTGCCCGTGCCGCATCGGTGTGTGTCATGACGGAGGCTTCGGGGATGACGGTGCCTTCTTCGATGAGCATGGCATGGATGGCCGGGGTGGAGCAGTAGCGCTCCAGGCAGCCGACGTTGCCGCAGTCGCAGGGTTTGCCATTGACGTCGATGGAGATGTGCCCGATTTCCGTGGCCGCGCCGAGGTGGCCATTGATCAGGCGCCCGTTCTCGATGACTCCGAGCCCGACGCCTTCGCCGATGAGGTAGTAGGCGAGGTTCTCGTTGGATTTGACTGCCGGGTCGAACAGGAAATGAGCCAATGCTCCGGCGCGGGCGTCTTGCTCGACGAACACCGGCACACGGAAGGCGGACCCGAATTCATGCACGAAGTTGATTCTGCGCCAGCCCTGCATGCTGGATACCACGGCGGTGCGCCCCTCGTTGCGCAGGTATGGACCCGGCACTGCCATGCCGATCGCCACGATGGTCGGATCGATGTCGATCAGTTCGGCAAGACGGCGGTGGATGATGATGGCGGTGTCGTCGATGGTGTCGTCGTATACGGTGGGCAATGACTCCAGGGAGATTGCGTTGCCGCGAAGGTCGAATACGCCGATCTGCACCAGCGAGCGCGCGAATTTCACGCCGATGATATGGAACTGGGTGGTATCGAGCTTCAGGCCGATGGACCGACGGTTTTTGGAGCCTTCGATGTCTCCGGTCTCCTCGATGACCCCCGCCTCGATGAGACGCGCGGTGATTTTGGTGATGGCCGCGGGGGTCAGATCCAGTGCCTTGGCGATCTGCGCCCGGGAGCTGATGCCGTGGTGGTACAGATGCTGAAGGATGCGGGAGCGATTGGACTCGGAGACGCTGGCCTGCGAAGTGGCGTGTTTGACTTCGAATGCCATGGGTCCTCCTTATCTGCTCCCTTGCGAGTGATCACGTCCGCTCGTCGTCGAACATCATCTTTGAATCTGAACTTGATTAAGATATTAACGTTGTTAATTGATTTACGCAATCAATTAACAACGTTCGGCGTGTCGCGGAATCGTGTGCTGTTTGCTAATTTGTTAAGAATGTTGTCAATACTCCGGGGCACACTGATCATGGATTTGCGCATGGAATCATGCGCGTATGCATGACAGTGTTGGTTCAACGGGGAGCTGAAGGAGCCAGGCCATGATTGAGCAGGTCGACAATGCGAATAGGAGCCGCATCGGCGTCGATGTGGGTGGCACGAAGATCGAGGCGGTGCGGTTGGACGCGTCCGGCCTCGTGTGTGAGTCGGCGAGGATTCCCGCACGGCCGGGCAACGAGGCCGTAATCGAGGACATCGTGTCCGCGGCCGCACGGGTGTGCGGTGGCGATTTCCAGCATGTGTCCTCCATCGGCATCGGTACCCCTGGACGGGTGGATCATCGGACCGGGCATGTGGACAACATCGTCAACCTGTCGGTGACTTCCTTGGACATGGGGCCGCTGGTTGAAGCGTGTACCGGAGTCGCGACCCATGTGGAGAACGACGTGAACGCCGCCGCGTTGGGCGCGGCTGCGGTGCTTGGCGGGACGCAGGGGCTTCCCGGCACCGTGGCTTTCCTGAACTTCGGCACCGGACTTGCTGCCGGTCTGGTGCAGGATGGTGCTGTGTTGCATGGATTCAGCGGAGCCGCCGGAGAGGTAGGGCATATCCCCGTTGAGCCGCATCGCTTCAAGTGCCCGTGCGGACAGTATGGCTGTCTGGAAACGGTATGCTCCGGTTCCGCAGTGGCGCGTCTATGGCCTGAGGCCGACCCTGCGATGCCGGACCTGATCCGACGTGCGAGGAAGCGCGAGTCTAAGGCCGTGGATGTGCTGGACATGGTGGTTCGGGCCATCGGAGACACGATTCAGATCGTGGCTCAATCAGTGGATCCGGACGTCATTGTGCTCGGCGGCGGCATGGCGAAGACCGGTAAGCCCCTGGTCGAGGTGATTACCTCGGAACTGCGCCGCAGGGAGGGGCAATGCCGGTTCCTGGCGGGATTGGATCTTCCGGGCCGGCTGCGGCTGGCGCCGCTGGACCGACCCGTCGGCGCCATTGGCGCGGCGGTCGCGGTCTGAGGGCAGGATGCATGCGGCGTTGAGGTGATGGCGGGACTGGGCTGTGCCGGATGCGGATTGCGTGAAACGCTCAGTAGCCGAGATAATCGGAGAGTACGGCGATCGCCTCGCCTTGGACGGTCATGTCCGCGCCGCATTCGCACCGTCGCACGATGGTGTGCTTATGGAATGTCGAGGATGTGCTGGCATCAAGGTACGACTGTGTGGCGTCGATGAATGTGTCGTTGACGATGTCGGGCCATCCATAGACACAGACGTCCGCCATATCCAACAGACCGACCGGCATGGAAAGCGCCTGTCCGAGGTGTCTGCCGGCCTGGCTGAGGATGGCGATTCGTTGGCACTCGCTGGCGTTGGCCAGCTTTTTCCTCAGGATGCTGCCTGAGATCATGGTTTCCAGACAGCCGCGCTTGCCGCAGGGGCATTGCGGACCGTCGAGATCGATCGATATATGGCCGATCTCGCCTGCCGCATGCATTTCGCCGGTGACGGGCGCGTCGTTGATGAGGATGGAGGAGCCTATGCCGCTGTCGATGCGTACGAACAGCATGTTAGGGTCCCCCTGCCCGAAGAACCGTTCGGCGAGCATCGCGGCTGTGGCGTCATTGGTCACGGTCACGTCGATGCCGAAGGTGTCGAGCAGCGGTTCGGCGAGATTCAAATCGTGCCATCCGCGCAACGTGGAAGTCCTGATGGTGCCTCCGTCCACCACGCCCGGCGAGGCGATGCCGATGCCGATGACCTCTCCTGATGCCATTGACAGCATCTTCTCGATGAGTTCGCTGATCGTCTCGATGGAGACCTGGGTGTCTTCCTTCACGGTGATTTCCGCGTGACGCAGTGACTGCCCGAGAAGATTGGTGACTGCGCCGTGCAGGATGTGCTCCTGTGCCAGGTCGAGGCTGATGATGTTCAGCCGGTCGATGTCGACGCTGACCAGCGTGCCGCGTTTGCCTTTACCGCCGCTGGGGGCTTGCCCGGTCTCCCTGAGTAGCCCCTCGCCCAGCATCTGGTTGACCACGTCCGAGACGGCGACCCGGCTCAGTCCTGTGCGGCGCCCGAGTTCCGCACGCGAGTACTGGTTGGTGGGGAACAGCAGCGAGAAGATGAGCCTGCGGTTGTTCCGCCGGACGTCTGCCGGCGAGGCCTTGGCCGGGCGGATCGGTGACGGTGAGGCGACTCCAAAGAGCGACATGCATTCCCCCTTCTGGATGAACATGTGGTCCGTGCAACGGCTTCCGGTATTGTGCGTGAGGGCCGTATGCTGAAGTCCGTTCACCGTTGATTCTGTTACGAAACTTCACTAACGTTTAACCAGTTTACCTCAGATCTCAGGAGCGCATGCGCTGAAAACACCGGTTTCAGGCAAGTCCAAAATTGTAACTAACATTAACAAAAAGGAGCCAGCGTGCCTTCTGGAGCGTCGGGGCGAAGCGTAGCAGAATGTGACGTGGAAGTTGCCATCGCACACGTACCGGATGCTGTCGTCGAAGATGGCCGGCTGCGGTTCCAAGGGCGATACGCATTGAGGGCCTGCGTCATATGCAGGGAAGGAGCATGGAGACATGTCGAATAGGACCGAGACCGTTACACGGGTTACCGCTGCGCTCGAAGGCGCGCCGTCAGCGTTTGCCGTCCGCAACGCGCGCAAAGTGGATGCGCGCGGAGAACGCAGCGGATATTGGATGGTGGCCGATGCGTCCGGCGTCATTGTGGCGACCGGAACCGATGAGAGCGCCTTTTCGGAAGCCTGCGCCGCTGCCGGGGTCTCCGGTGATGGTTCAGTGTTGGATGCCGATGGCCGCATTCTGGTTCCGGGCTATGTGGACATCCATGCGCATGGCGCTTGGGAGAAGAGCTTCGACGACGGTCCGGAAGGCATCGATGTGGCGCGTACCGGCCATGCCGTGCACGGCACCACCCGACAGGTGCTGTCACTGATCACCAATCCGGTCGACGTGATCTGCCGCAACATCCGCACCGTGCGGGACAAGATGGCTTCCGGCCGTCCGGATATCCTCGGATGCCATCTGGAGGGGCCGTTCCTCGCACTGGCGCGCAAGGGTGCCCATGACCCGAAATGCCTGAAGGATCCGGTTCCCGAAATCGTCGATGAGATGCTCGAGGCGTCCGGCGCGGCTGATGGCAGCCGCGGATGCATCCGCCAGATCACCATCGCCCCTGAACTGCCGCATGGCATTGGAGCCATCCGCCAGTTCGCCGCCGCCGGAGTGGTCCCCGCTGTGGGGCACTGCGATGCCGACTATGAGACGGCACAGGCGGGATTCAATGCCGGGGCGGGCATCATGACGCATATGTTCAATGCGATGAACGGGCTGCATCATCGCAACCCGGGCCCGATCCCGGCTGCTGTGGAGGATCCGCGCGTCACCATCGAACTGATCAATGACGGTTTCCACGTGCAGAATCCGATGGTCAAGCTCGGATTCGGGTTCGCTCCACACCGCATCGCCTTCGTGACCGATGCCATGGCCGCCACCGATTGCCCGGATGGCGCCTACAAGCTTGGAGAGTTGGATGTGAATGTGGTGGACGGCCACGCCCGACTGGTCTCCAACGGCGCCATCGCCGGCTCCACGCTGCTGCTTGAAGGCGCTGTGAGCCGTGCCGTGAATGAGCTCGGCATCAGTCCTGTGGCTGCGGTCGAGGCCGCGACGCTGACGCCGGCGAAGGCTTTCGTCTTCGACAGGCCCAATGAGGTCACCGGAGCACCGATTGGCCTGATTGCGCCCGGTTTCGCCGCCGATATCAACGTGCTCGATCCGCTGACCTGGAAGACCGAGCACGTCTGGTGCGCGGGCCGTCGGATCAAGTAGCCGGAGAAGCAGTTCGGTTTCCTCGGGATGCTGACGACAATGGGCTCCCCTCAGGCGAGGGGAGCCCATTGTTTCGGACTTGGCTGGTGAGTACTTGGCTGGTGAGTGCAAATCCGATTCCGATGGCCGATATCGGTGTTGCAGCCGGTATCAGTCCGTTAATCAGTACTGCTCGCCGTTGAACTGGAACAGGGCGTGAGCGTCGCCGTGCTTCTTGTTCTCGAAGTAGCGGTTGAACAGCTGCAGGCGCTCAACGGTGCTCGCCGCCAGTGGCTGGGGAAGCGCGTCCAGATCGAACCAACCCACGTTGAGGCTTTCCTCGTCGCCGACGAACGGCTTGTCATTGCCTCCCGGCTTCACCGTGCAGAGGAACGAATGATCCATGTACATGGTGTTGTCACCGTTGGCGTAGGTGATGACCTTGTCCGATGAGGTGACCGCCACCAGATCGGTGACGACGGCATCCACGCCAGTCTCCTCCTTGATCTCGCGCACCACCGTGTCCGCCGGCTGCTCGCCCGGCTCGTTGATGCCATAGACCATGGCCCACTCGCCAGTGTCCGAACGACGGCCCAGCAGCAGCTGGCCCTGATCGTTCAGCACGTAACCAGTCACGCCATTGAGCCATAGGAGATCATGGCCGATTTTCTTACGTAGTTCGAGTACGAATTCCGGAGTTGGCATGTCATATCCTTTCGATCGGCCATGATCCTTCGCGGCTGCCTGTGGTGCAGCCGCTCACTTCGCCTACGGTCAGCCCACTGGGCTGCCCGTTTGACGGCTCAGCATGGCCGATTTTCTTCCTCAGTTCGAGTACGAATTCCGGAGTTGGCATGTCATTTCCTTTCGCAGTAATAGGGCAGCAAGGCTCCCTCGCTAGTATCCTGCATCAGAGGTTCATTGATGTTATTCTTGGCTCCCCTTGTCAGGGGAGCTGGCCCGTGAAGCGGGTCTGAGGGGTAGTCCATGCGTCAGCGAATTGTTGACGCATGAACTGTAGGGAGCCTCATGACGTCACTTGGAAGCGGCGGCGCGCTCGGCCATCCACTGTTCGACCTCGTCGATCTGCTTCGGGATGCCTGCGGACATCCATTCGGGGCCGTGCTCGGTCATGAGCACGTCATCCTCGATGCGGATGCCGATGCCGCGGTATTCCGGCGGGATGAGCAGGTCATCCTCACGGAAGTAGAGTCCCGGTTCGATGGTGAACGCCATGCCTGGACGAATCGGCGCTCCCTGATAGGCCTCGAAGCGTGCCTGCGCACAGTCGTGCACATCGAGGCCGAGATGGTGCGCCACTCCGCATGCAAGCCAACGGCGATGCTGCTGGCCTTCGGGGGACAGCGACTCCTCCACGCTGACCGGCAGCAGACCCCATTCATGGAGACGCTCGGCGATCACGCGCATGCAGGCATGATGGATATCCGAGTAGGTGGCGCCTGGCTTGGCTGCCTCAAAACCGGCCTGCTGGGAATCCAGCACCGCCTGATACAGGCGCTTCTGCAAATCCGTGAACTTGCCATTCGTGGGGAAGGTGCGGGTGATGTCCGCAGTATATAGCGAATCGACTTCGACTCCGGCGTCGACCAGCAGCATGTCACCGCTCTTCACCACGCCAGTGTTGCGCATCCAGTGCAGAATCGGGGCGTGCGGGCCTGATGCAACAATGGAATCGTATCCTACGGTGTTGCCCAGTTCGCGGGAGACCGCGTTGAAAGCGCCTTCGAGGATGCGCTCGGAGCGGGGCTTGTCGAGAGCGGAAGGGAGCGTGGCCAGCAGCCGGTCGAATCCCTGCTTGGTGGCGTCCACTGCCTTGCGCAGTTCACCGATTTCGTAGGAGTCCTTGACCATACGGGCTTCGGCCGCGAACTCGTGCAGCTTGTCGTCGGCGGCCGAGTTCTTGTCCGGGTCATCGGAACCGTTGGCTTCGCGAATCGACTCCACCAAGGAGGTGATGGCGGGATCGGTTTCGCGGATGACGTGCACGCGAACGGCACCGGCCTCCGGGCCCACATCCTTAGACAGGGCGTCAGCCAGTTGCGCGATATCGTGGGTCTCGATACCGGTCATGGCGGTCATTTCCTTGAGGCCGGCGCGAGGGCCTACCCAGTATTCGCCATAATGCGCATTCATGAAGAAATCAGTGGTGGAATTGTCGGCGCGCGGCGCCACGAACAGTTCCGGAGTATGTGTACGACCCGCTTTGGCTTCAGGGGAGTCAGGGTCCACGGGGTTCAGCACCAGGACCGCGCCCGCCTCATAGTCCATGCCCAGGCCGCTGTAATAGGCGAACGTGGTATCCGGACGGAATGCGTAATCGCAGTCGTTGTTGCGTACCTTCGGCTGGCCTGCGGGGATTACCAGACGCTCGCCGGGGAACGCCTTGCCCAGCGCCTCGAGACGCTGAGGAGTGAACTTGGAAGATTCCAGCGGCTTGATGTCCGGTTCGTCATCCGCCCAACCGGTCCTCATGAACTCCTTGAACGCTTCGGAACGTGGACGGAGCGATCGATTGTTCACGCGATCGCTCATGTCCTGATCGTTGCCGGGTGCGTTTCTGCGCTCCTCGGCCTCGTACTCCTTGTCCTTGTCCGTGATCACTTCAGTCATGAACGCTCCTTATACGGTTCGTTGTTGATGGCATTGGCTCCCATAGTAGTCCGCGATGCAACGACGGATGCGGTATTGGGGGTAACAGTCCAAAATACGCCACTCGACTGTATGGGGCGGACGATGGCTTCGGCCTTGTACGGCGTCCGGATAGGATGATGCATTGTGGAGGCAAAGCGCAAAGCGAATGACGGAGTAGGGCGGTTCCATCAGCCACGGCCGAATGCCGGGCTGCCGCTGCCGGAGCGTATGCTCAGCCATCCGGGTCTGCTCACCATCGTCTATTTTCTGGGGCTTGTCGCCCTGATCACGGTATTGCTGCTCATTCCTGCAGCTTCACGCGAGCCCGGCTCCACATCGCCTTTGGTCGCCCTGTTCACAGCGGTCTCGGCCCTTTCCACCTGCGGCATACCGGTGGAGAACACAGCGACCCATTGGACGGTGTTCGGTCAGGCGATCATTCTCGTGGGCGTCCAGCTCGGCGGGCTTGGCGTGATGACGTTCGCGGCCATGATCACCTTGTTCCTGAACCGGAAAATGAACATCTCCCAGCAGCTGCTGACCGCGCGCGAAGTCGGCGTCACCAAGCTCGGCGAAGTCAAAGGCGTGCTTGCCGTGGTGTTCGCCACCACGTTCATCATGGAGGCGGTCACCTTCGCCGTGCTGCTACCCAGTCTGCTGAAATTCACCGGATACCGTTGGCGTACCGCGATATGGGAGGCGTTGTTCTATGCGGTCTCCTCGTTCAATAACACCGGCTTCACGCCGGATGCCTCCGGCCTGTACATCAACAGTTGGTCGGTGGGCATGCCGGTGATGATCAGTGCATTCCTCGGCACACTCGGTTTCCCTGTGCTGCTGGAGATCGGGCGGTCGATTCGCCGCCGCATCGCCCCTCGTCGATGGAGCCTGCACACCAAGCTCACGTTGGCCACCACCTTCCTGCTGGTCGGTGTCTCACTGCTGTGGTTCCTGGCCGACGAGTGGAACAATCCCGCACTGTTCGCCAATTCGGATGCTTCGGAACGATTGCGCGGTGCACTGTCCGCCGCGGTGATGCCGCGCTCCTCCGGTTTTGACCTGTCGTGGGTTCCGTGGGTGAGCGATGAGACGAAGCTGTATATGAGCGTTTCGATGTTCATCGGCGGAGGCTCCTCCTCGACTGCGGGCGGTATCCATGTGACCACGTTCGCAGTGCTGATGCTCACCATGATCACCACGTTCCGTGGCCGTGATGAGGTGACCGCATTCCGCAAGCGCATTCCCGGACGCATTGTGCGTTCGGCCATCAGCATGACGATGGCATGCGCTCTCGTGGTGTTCGTCGCATCTATGGCATTGATGCAGGTGACCGGTCGCTCCCTGACCGACGCCTTGTTCGAGACCTGCTCGGCCTTCAGCCTCGGCGGATACACGGTAGGGGTCGCGGATGCGAACAACCCTGCCACCATGCTCATCCTCGCATGCGTCATGTTCTTCGGGCGCATCGGTCCTATGACCATCGTCTATGCCATCAACAAAACC
The DNA here is from genome assembly GCF_000741695.1 of Bifidobacterium reuteri DSM 23975. Classification (GTDB taxonomy): domain Bacteria; phylum Actinomycetota; class Actinomycetes; order Actinomycetales; family Bifidobacteriaceae; genus Bifidobacterium; species Bifidobacterium reuteri. Next base: position 131,155 of record NZ_JGZK01000005.1, read on the forward strand.
CGTGAGGCCGTCGCCATCCATTACCCGGACGAATCCGTGTCCGTAGGCTGAAATTCTCCCTCACTGCTCTCCCTCCTGTCTTCCCGCCTTGCCGCCTGTGGCGATTGTCCTCAGCGATTCTCCGCCGTTCCATCCAATTGGGGGATACCGGCGCGCAGGAGCTTCATGTTCAATGGCGTCTTTTCATAGACTTCGGCGTACGTCAGATGCACTATCTCGCTTGCTCCGGCACGCTTCAGCCCCGAATCCCGTTCGCGTTCCTTGGCCACTGTCTCATGGATGCTTCGGTTATCGGTCATCGACGGATCGACATACTTTCTCGAGCCGTCGTACTCGGCGACCACAATGCGTCCATTGCGAAGACGCCATACGAAATCAACCCGGTATTCCGCACCGTTCTTCGGATCCTGTACCGGAACCTGAATGTCGGGTACCACGAAACGTTCTTCGATCATCGTGCCGCGGGCCAACGATTCCCCGCCGTTTTCGCTACGTGGATTGGCGTGGCGGAGCAGTCGGAAGACCGGCGTGTAGTCCACGCACATGGTGCTGCATGCCTGGGTGATGTCGTTTGCACTCACTCCTTTTGCAAGCGCCGAATCGAAGAGCGGCAACGCAAAACGGAAGTCGTAGGTTCGTGCGCATTCAATGAGCGTGCTGGCGGGCGGTGTCACCAGCAGCCCGGTAGTTGGTTCTCGTACGGCAAGCGATGGGGCATTGGGCATGTATACGCGTTTCAGTTGACTATGGCGTTGTTGGGTGCCGTGACCTGTCGTCATGATCGAGATGGAGCCCTGATGCAGACACCATTGGTGTTCGAAACCATAGGCTGTCGCGGCGGTCAATCCTCCGAAGATCCAATGCGGATGGGCGTCGCCCAACGCTTTGGCTATATGCATGGTGCGTTCGGGAGGTGTGAGCGATAACCAGTACGTGGTGTCCGCATACAGACTTGGCGAACCTTTGTAGGTGTTTGTCAGTTCGCCTGCCTTGGCGCGTCTTTGCAGTGCCAGTTGCTCAGCGGGCACAGTGGAATACGCGCATCGCTGCTTTGACTGGGCGGCATGGATCAACTGCGTTACTGTCTTGTGTGTTTTCATGAACTCGACCGTATGCTGTGCCGCTACGTGGTGGCAAGCGTGATCGACCATTGTGGTTCCAGCTTCGCCGTGGTCAAGGCTTGGATGTCCAAATCGTTGGTATTCCGCCATTATCGCGGTCTATGGCTGGAACGTGAAAGCATGTTGAGTTATCCACATCGGCTGTATTGCAAGGAATTATCGAAGTGTCTCGATTTCGAGAGGCACGACCGAGGGGCGACGGATTGCCATGCGTGTTAGCTGTCCTTGACGGTCGGGCGTATATCCTGTGTTGGTGACTGGTGCTGCTAGTGGTCTGTCTCGTAAATAATTGAGGGATTCGGTTTTTCTCTCCCGGTCAGCTTCGCTGACAGCCCGTCCCGCAATCAGGGACACGCTGCGCGCGGCATCTGGCTGGTACGCCTGGCGGCTCACGCGTTGCCTACAGACAGCTCCGCTGTCTGCTTCACGGCACCGGTCCCGCAATCACGGACGCGCTACACGCGCGGCATCCTGCTGGCTCGCCTGTCGGCTCGCACGTTGCCTACAGACAGCTCCGCTGTCTGCTTCACGGCAACGTCCATCAGAGGGGGCCAGTACCGCTCAACCAATTGCGAGACAGACCACTGGCTTGTGGCTGGTGCTGGCTGTGACGTTTATAGGGCAGGGAATGGCCACTTGACTGCTGCGCAGCGAAGGCCTATGGGCAGGATATGGCCTTCTTACTGCTGCTGAGGCTTGGCGGCGAAGTTGTTTGGGCAAGTACTGGCCGTTTGACTGCTGTGTCGTGAAGCCATGCGGGCAAGTACTGGCCGGCTGACTTCGCTGGGAGCCGTCCGGCGATGGGAGCTGGGCAAGGACTGGCCCTGTTGCGTCGATGAGAAGCCTTGGCGAAGTCATCTGGCCAGTTCATGTCACGGCAGCTTCACTGAGAGCCCGTCAGTGAAGGAGCGATGACATGGACTGGCCCTTTGACTGCGGTGAGGGGTGTTTTCCGAAGGAGGATGGCCAGTCCCTGCCCTGCTGGCGTCGCTGGAATCGGTGGAATCGGTGGAATCGATAAGAGATAACGACACGATGCGTCGGCACTATCCGGCACGATGCGCCGACATGACGCGCCGGAAGATGCGCCGGGAGGTGTGGCAGGCAGTATCGGGCGGCGGATATGCCATGAGCTGATGGCATGGTCTGCGTAAGCCACCCTGACGGCTAAGATGGAGGAGTTTGGAAACAGCAGACCGTAGAAGCGTGGAGGACCGGAGAAGGTATGTCATTCGAGCATCCGAACAGGAACAACGAGACGATGAGGGACGTCGAGCTGGACATCATGAGCCGTCCGCCCGAGCACAACACCACGAATCTTGATCTGGACCGCATGAATCTGATGCTTGACCTGCTGGGGCACCCGGAGCAGTCGTTCCGCGTGATTCATGTGACCGGCACCAACGGCAAGGGATCCACTGCACGTATGGCCGAAGCCATCTGCCGCGCCTACGGCATGCGCACCGGACTGTATACGTCGCCGCATCTCGAACGCATCAACGAGAGGATCGCCATCGACGGCCAGCAGCTTTCGGATGATGATTTCATCGACATCTGGGATCAGATCAAGGATCTGGTGGCTTTGGTGGATGCCAAGATGGCCGAGCAGGGCAAGCCGAAGATGAGCTTCTTCGAGGTGCTCACCTCCATGGCGATCTGGAAGTTCGCGGATGCGCCAGTGGATGTGGCCATTGTGGAAGTGGGCATGGGCGGCACCTGGGACGCCACCAACGTGCTCGATGCCGATGCCGCCATCATCGGACCGGTCGATATGGACCATATGCAGTGGCTGGGCGACACGGTCGAGCAGATCGCCGGCGAGAAGGCCGGCATCATCAAGCCCGATTGCACGGCGATCATCGGCCGACAGCCGCACGAAGAGGCCGTGATGCCGATTATCGAGGAGGCGGCGCGGCGCAACCATGCCACACTGGTTCGCGACGGGTATGAGATGACCGTCTCCGACCGCATGCCGGCCGTCGGCGGTCAGGTCGCCACACTCACCACGCCGAACGGCACCTATGAGGGTGTGCCGATCGCCAAGTTCGGTGAGCATCAGGCGCATAACGCGCTCGCCGCGCTCGCCGCCGCCGAAGTGGTGATTCCGGTCAACGGTCCGCTGGATGGCGATCTGGTGGCCGAGGCGCTGAGCTCGGTCAGGATTCCCGGGCGCATCGAGCAGATCCGCACCTCGCCGACCATCATCCTCGACGGAGGTCATAACGTGAACGCCGCCGAGGCGCTGCGCAAGGCCATTGAGGAGAACTACGATTTCAAGCAGCTGGTCGGCGTCGTGGCCATGATGAAAGACAAGCAGGTCGAACAGTATCTTGGTGTGCTCGAGCCGGTCCTGAGCTCCGTGGTGGTAACCGAGAACTCATGGCGTGACCGTGTGATGCCGGCCGATGATCTGGAGAAGATCGCAGTCGATGTCTTCGGCCGCGATCGCGTGGTCAAGGAACCGAACCTGCCCGATGCCATCCAGACCGCCGTCAACATGGTCGATGCGGAAGACGAGCTCGGTGTGGGCTACGGCCACGGTGTGCTCATTTGCGGCAGTTTCGTGACCGCGGGCGACGCGCGTGCCATGCTTGAAGAGCATGCCAGCCCCACGATGAAGCAGGCCATGAGCATCCACCAGCCGTCGGTCGAACCCGATGATTCCCATTCCGGCGATTCCGATGTCGACGGACAGTCGGACGCCGCCACCCAGGAGGCGGCCGACAATCTCGAAGACACGGTCAGCCCCGATGATTTCGACGTATTCGATGTCCTCGGCCTGAAGCATCTTGCCGGGTCGGATTCCGACTCGGATCCGACCGGCGGCAGCACCGGCGAGTCACGCCATCAGGCGTGACGGCCATCGGTTCCGTCCATGTGACAATGGTCCAGCGAAACGGTCTGTACCCATGTACCTCAAAGAACTCACCCTGCGCGGTTTCAAATCCTTCGCATCGGCCACCACACTGCGCTTCGAGCCGGGAATCACCGCAGTCGTGGGCCCCAACGGCTCCGGCAAGTCGAACATCGTCGATGCGCTGACCTGGGTGATGGGGGAGCAGGGTGCCAAGAACCTGAGAGGCACGTCAATGGAGGATGTGATCTTTGCGGGCACATCCTCCAGGCCGCCGCTCGGCCGTGCGCAGGTGAGTCTGACCATCGACAACTCAGACCACATGCTGGACATCGATTACACGGAAGTCACCATATCCCGCACGATTTTCCGCAACGGCGGTTCCGAATACGCGATCAACGGGTCGGCATGCCGGCTGCTGGACATCCAGGAGCTGCTCTCCGACACCGGTCTGGGGCAGCAGATGCACGTGATCGTCGGACAGGGGCGATTGGACGCCATTCTCAAGGCCGACCCATCCGGGCATCGCGCCTTCATCGAGGAGGCCGCCGGAATACTGAAGCATCGCAAGCGCAAGGAACGTGCGCTGCGCAAGCTGGCGAACACCGAAACGAACCTCAACAGGCTCGACGACCTGCTGCGTGAGATTCACCGTCAGATGGGGCCGCTCGGCAGGCAGGCGCGCATTTCGAGACGAGCCGACGCCATCCAGGTGACCGTGCGCGATGCGCAGGCCCGCCTGTATGGTGAGGATGCCCAACGTTCGGCGGAACAGCGTGACGCGGTACGCAAGGAACTCGGCGAGGTGCGGGAACAGCTTGCCGAAGCGCAGCGCGAACTCGCACAAGTCAAAGTGCGTATCGATCAGGTCGAGGCGTTGAGTTCGCAATCAAGCCCCGCCATAGCCAAAGCCAACCAGTATTGGCATGATTGTTCACAGATTCGTGAACGGTTGCGTTCGATTGCGCAGCTTGCCGATGAACGTGCGCGCTCGCTTGCCGGGCAGATCGTCGCCAATTTCGGGGAAGACCCGGATATGCTGAACAAACGGGCCGAGGAATTGGACTCTCAGGCTCAGGCTCAGTCGGGAATCGTGTCCGACGCCCGTCTGGCGTTCGACAAGGCGACGGAGGAACGCGCCGACAATGAGAGAAAACTCGCGTCGACGCGCCAGACACTCACCGAATTGCGCAAAACAGCCCAAGAACATGATGCGAAGATATCCAGACTTCGGGAACTCATCGCCCGAGAGGAATCCGCAGTACAGCTTGCGGCAAGCCGTGCCAAGGATTATACGGATCAACGTTCCGCGCTCGCTTCGCAGTATGACGAGGCGAAGCTTCAACTGAACGCATTGCGTGATGAAACCGAGGCAGTATCCGATGACGGTGGCACCGCGTTGGATGACGCCAGGGCCGCGCTCGCTGAACGTCGTGATCGTCTCAATGAGATCACCGACCGTCAGAGGGATATCCAGTCGCGGATTATCTCCCTGAAGGCCAAGGCGGATGCCTTGTCCGACACCTTGGACAGTCGCAACGCATCGGGAGCCTTGGAACGGGACGACAAGGTTTCAGCGTTGGGCCGCCTTACCGACTTCATCCATGTGACTGAAGGATGGGAAGACGCGGTGGCGCATGCTCTCGATCAATATGCCAGCGCCATCGTGGTGCCGACAGCCGGCAACATGCTCCATGCGCTCGAAAAGGCGCGTACTGACAAGTTGGGCAAGGCGGTGGTGTTGTCCGCAGCGTTGGAAGATGACGCCGCGACCGGTCCGCAGCCCGAGACACGGTCGAAGAGTGAAGCCTCAAAGGCCTATCAGTCATTGGCCGATCTGGTGGTTCCCAATTCGGATGCCGCCGATCGGATGCAGGCCGAAGCCGTCGTGCGCGCCGTGCGCCTGCTGCTGGATGATGTGGCGGCGGTTCCTGATATCGAAACGGCGCAATACATTGTCGTATCAGGCGAGGCGACGCGTGCGGTCACCAGCAAGGGGGAGATGTTCGTCTATGGCGTGGCGGCATCCGGAGGGTCGACGTCGTCTCAGTCCGACCTGTCGTTGGCCGCCCGACGGGACAAAGCGCTGGCACAGGCAAGACAGTTGGAGGAAGAAAGCCGATCAATCGCCGAACAAGTGCAGGCAGCCAAGGCCGCACGTGACGAGGCGGCCCGGCTGGTCGACCGCGAATCCGCCGCTCGAACGGAAGCTCGGCTCAAAGCGCAACAGGCCGAGCGGTCGATGAGATCCGCAGAAGGCCGTGTCGATTCGATCGCCCGCCAGCTTGACCAGATGGACAGGAAAACCGCCGATGCCGCGTCGAGTCGTGAGGACCACCAACTCAGACTCGACGATCTTGCCGCAGCGCTTGACGCCGCACAGCAACCGGATTCCGGGCATGCCGACTTCGATGAATTGGGCAAGCGCGAGCAAATGCTGGAGCATGAGCTTTCCGCGGCAAGGGAGCGTGAGGTCACCGCCAAGATCACCTGGACGGAGGCGGGCAGGAAACTCGAATCGCTGAACCGTCAGGCAGGACTGTTGCGCGACAACGCCAAAGAGGCCGCAGAACGCCGTGCACGGATCGAATCGTTGAACGAGCGTCGACGCGAGCAGGCGACACACCTTGAAACTGTGGCCAGCGATGCACGCAGCGTTGCCGGGATGGTGGAACGTACTCTCGACGAGGTCGCAGCGGAACGCGACCGTTTGCAGAACGCCGCATCAGCGCATGATCAGGAGCTCCGGGCACTGCGTTCACAGCGCGATGCGGTCGAGCCGAAAGTCGCCGATCTGATCGCTCGCGAGCATGTGCTGGATGTGAACCGGGAGCGTCTGGCTGCGGAATACGGTCAGCTCACGCAGAAGGTTTCGGACGAGCTGGGCCTGACGCTTGAGGAGCTGGTACGTGACTATGGTCCGGATCGGCCGGTGCCTGTACTGGATGATGAGGGCAGGCCTGTGCCGTTGGATGCGGATCCGGCCGATGGGACGGTCCATGAGGATGAACCCCATCGCTTCAAAACCGTGCCATACGACCGTACGGAACAGAAAAAGCGGCTGGACAAGGCCCGTCGCGACCTGGCGGCGCTCGGCAAAGTCAATCCGCTGGCCACCGAGGAATATGAGGCATTGGAGGAACGCAACAAGTATCTCAACGACCAGCGCAACGATGTGGTCAAGTCGCGCGATGACCTGATGCAGCTCGTCAAGGACCTCGACTCCACGATGATCACCGTGTTCAAGTCGGCGTTTGACGATACCGCCGCGGCGTTCGAGAAGGTGTTCGCCACGCTGTTCCCGGGCGGCACCGGAAGACTGCGATTGGACAATCCGGAAGACCTTCTGACCACCGGCGTACTGGTCGAAGCCAGTCCTGCCGGCAAACGTGTCAAGCAGCTGAGTCTGCTTTCGGGTGGTGAGCGCTCGCTGACCGCGCTGGCGCTGTTGTTCGCCATCTTCACCGCCCGTCCCAGTCCGTTCTACGTCATGGACGAGGTGGAGGCCGCGCTCGATGACGTCAACCTGACTCGCCTGATCAATGCACTCAATGAGCTGCGCACCCACGCGCAGCTCATCATCATCACGCACCAGCAGCGCACGATGTCCATCGCCGACGCGCTCTATGGCGTCACCATGCGCGCGGACGGCGTCACCGCGGTCATCAGCCAGAAGCTCGAACGGTAGGGGATATCGTGATCACGGCAGATGCCTTTGGGATCGCCTCTACCGGTTCAGCAGGCGGCGCATATGCTGCAATGCAGTGAGTGCGGCGTAGAAGCCGCGCCTGATCGGCACGTCCCGCGCAGGCGCTACCGGCTCGACATCTTCAGAGAACTTGGTCTTGAACGTGTTCAATGATCGCAATGACGGTGCGAAATCGCTGCCGATGCCCATCAGATCGATCTGCGTGCAACCATACTGTCCCAGAGCACAGCAGAAGAAATACAGCAATTGATCGGGTACAAGATCCTTCTGTATTTCAGTACGGGAGCAGGCATAGTAGTACACGGCATGATCGTGATTGATGGTGACGATAGCCCATGCCACGACACGTCCGTCGATCCGCGCGGCGAACAGCCGGCAATGATCGGGACCCAATGCCTTGAGCATATCCGTGTAATCGCTCATCGGTGCTGGGGTGAATCCGTCACGTTGCGCAGTCTCGACCATCGCATCGTAATAATCCTTGAAATCGGTGAGTGCCTCAGTGGTCTCGTCCCTGCATACCGCCCTGCTTTCTCGCAACGCCTTGCGCACGTCGCGGCGGCCTCGCTTTTTCATGCGGGCCAGGATCTGATCGTCGCCGCCGGTCAGGTCGACGATGACGGTTCGGTCATATGGCACAGTGGACAGCACCGGTTTGGTGCCTGCCGTCGTCCATGTGTCGATGCGCAGGAACACCACTTCTGGATCCTCATGATGCACATATTCGACAAGCGCGTTGATCACTGTGCGCTCCAGTGCAGGATTAGGCAGAACCGTCCAGACCGGACCGTGCGTGGATCGTAGATACCGGTAGCCATGCGTCCTGTATTCGATCAGGGAAAGCATGGCCACCGGCGCGTTCCCCCCCATCCATGATCATCAGTGCGTTCCAGAAGCGGCGTCCGTCGATCGTGTCCTGATATCGGGCCCAGGTCTCGGTCTGTTCGATGGGCAGCGTGATGTCGCACCCTTCGGTCTCCTCGTGGATGTCCTGGAATGACGTTGCGACCACAGTGAGCATGATTCTTCACCCCTTCACCACCTAGCAGGTTTCATGTAACCGTGCAGTATTGTGCAGAACCAGCATAGGTATGAGGTTCGATTTGTCTCCTATATCACTGGGACTATCCTGAACGTGGCCTGAATGCAGATTGGTGATCCGCGATGCTCAGTGTTCGGCATTGCCGCGTTTGCGCAGCTTCTGGATGAAGCGCAACAGACCGTAGAAACCGCGCTTGATCGGGATGTCATGGCCGGCGGCCACCGGTGTGATATCCGGTGCGAATTTGGTCTTGAACTGGTTCAAACCCTTGAGCGATGGCGCGAAATCCGAACCGATGCCCATCATGTCGAGACTTTGGACGCCCTGTGCGCCCAACGTGCAGAAGATATGGTAGAACATCTTGTCCGGCACACGCAGACGACGTACGGCGGTACTCATGCAGCCGTAGTAATACACTGCACGATTGTCGTTGAGGGTGACGAGGCACCAATTGACCACCTTGCCGTCGATGCGGCTGACGAACAGGCGGCAATGCTCGGGGCCGAGTTCCTGAAGCATGTCCTCGTAGTCCTGCTTCGGTGCCGGTGCGAATCCATCGCGCTTGGCGGTATCGACCATCACGTCATAGTATTCGTCGAATGAGTGGGAGGCCTGCTCGGTCTCATCGGCGCAGACGGCGGGGCTTTCCCGCAACGCCTTGCGCACGTTCTGGCGTCCGCGGGCGCGCATGCGGGCTAGGATCTGGTCGTCGCCGCCGGTCAGGTCGACGATGACGGTCTGATCGTATGGCACTGTAGACAGCACGCGGTAATACCCGTCCTCGAACCAGGTATCCACGCGCAGGAACGCCACTTTGTGATCCTTGGCATGTACAGCCTTCGCCAATGCGTCCACCACTTCGCGTTCTTCATCCTGGCTGGGCTTGGTCTTCCACGCCGGCCCGTGCAGGGAACGCAGATAATGATATCCGTGGGTCTCGTAGTCGATCAGGGAAATGACGGCGATGAGTTCATTGTCGCGGCGGATCAGGAATGCGCCCCACGGGTGGCGTCCCGGAACTTTGGCCTGATACTTGCCCCATGCCTCAGTCTGCTCGATGGGCAGGATGATGCCGGCTTGTGCCGCTGCGTGTTCCATGGCTGCAAGTGTGACGTGTTCCAATGCGATCAACGGTCGCTCCTTCTCTCTATGGATACTCTGTATGCCTTGTATTGTTCTGTACTCAGTCCCTGAATCAGTCCTGTATCAAGCCGAACAGTCGTTTGACCACATGATCGTCGCCTTCGTATGGCGCATGCCTGCCATCGACCTTGATCCAACGCTCCTCGCCTTTGCCGATGACCAGCAGTACGGTCAGCTTGTCGGCATGGGAGCGTGCATCAACCACGGCATCCTCGATGGCTTTGGCACGGTCGAGTTCGATGCTGCACTCGACATGCGGATTCGTAATGTATCCTTTCATCTCATTGAGGATGTCGGTCATGGATTCGTGCACGGTGTCCTCCGAGGTGAGGATGATCCGATCCACACGATCCTGCGCGCCCTTGATGATGCCTTCGCGCCGGTCGACGGCCTTGTCTCCCACCGAGCCGGTGACCAGGACGATACGGGGATTGCGGTCATGGTACTTGTTCGCGACGAATTCGACCAAGGTCTTCGTGCTCACGTAATTATGTGCATAGTCGACGTACGCCACCATATTGCCGGACTCATAATGCTCCATACGTCCCGAGATTCGTACATGTTCCAACGCGGCGAACGCTTTGGCATCGGCGGGCACGCCGACTGCCCGAGTCAGTGCGATGGCGGCTGCTGCATTGGCGGCATTGAACTCGCCCTCCAGCTCCAATGAGAAATCGCCGACCTGTGTCCCGTGTTCGCGGACCAGATATCCGGAGCCTGTGCTCGTGTCAGGCAGTGCCGTGATATCGGCTGCTGTGCCCTGATCGTCGATATCGTGCGTGGCGAATGTGGTGACCGGAACACCGGCGGCCGAGGCGTCCTGACGAATCAGGTCGGCATGTGCGCAGTCCGCGCCGAGCACCAACGTGTGGCAGTGGCGCGTGATCTGACGCTTGCAATAGAAGTAATCCTCGAACGTGGGGTGTTCGATTGGACTGATGTGATCGGGAGAGATGTTGAGGAACGCGCCAGCGTCGAATGTCAGCCCATAGACACGTTCCACCTTGTACGCTTGGGAGGACACCTCCATCACCAGGTACTTCATGCCGTTACCGACCGCCTCACGCATCATGCGGAAGGCATCCATCGATTCGGGCGTGGTCAGATCGGATTCCACATAGGTGTGGCCGTCTAGGCAATTGTCGACGGATGAGAACAATGCACATCTGCCATCGGAATACGCGTTGAGCACCGCCTGGACGAAGTATGCGGTGGTGGTCTTGCCCTTGGTGCCGGTGATGCCAATCACGGTCAGCTCATCCTGCGGACGGCCGTAGAACGCTGCGGACAGCAGGCTCATCGCCTTGCGGACATCGTTGACGATCAGCCCGGGGGCATGGGTCGCGGTAGAGTACTCGGTTTCGGCCACATAGGCGGCGAGTCCTGCGTCGTCAACGCCGGCCAGATACTCGGCCTTGAAGCGGCCCTTGCAGCACAGGAGTGTTCCCTCGGCCACCTTGCGCGTATCGTACGTGATTGCGCTGAACGGTTCGCTGGCGCCGGCGATGTCCTCGGCGTTGTCAGTCCACTGGTTCGTTTGGATGATCTCCCGCAGCAGATGGTGCTCGTCGAGCAATGCGGCGGCCGTGGCCAAAGTCAATGCCATAACATGTTCTCCCTGTTTCTAACCGAATAGTCATTCTACAGGCGGTCCGCCGTGTGAGGCGACCCACCGAGTATCAACCACGATATGGGCACATGATTTGGTTACAATGAGCAATCGTGACAAGCACGAAGCAAGCATCTGCAACACCTCGGAAGCAAGGGGAACAACGCCTGCCGCATGGTACGGCCGAAGGCCATGCCGCAGGGGAATCCATGGCGGACAGGCGCGCCAGATTCGAACGGCTCGCGATGCCTGCGGTCAACGCCCTATACCGTCAGGCCATGCGGCTCACGAACAATCCCGATGATGCTCAGGATCTTGTCCAGGACACCTTCGAACGAGGGTTCAAGGCGTTCGACACCTTCCAGCCGGGATCGAACTTCGAGGCGTGGATGACCACCATCGAACGCAACGCCTATTTCAACCAATACGCCAAATCCAAGCGCAGACCCCAGCGGGCCAACGACTCCACCGGCGAATACGACGACTGGGACATCTATGACGCCGCCGAACACTCGTCGGATGGGCTGAAATCCGCCGAGGAGGAGTATCTGGATGCATTCGCGCCCGAGGAGATCATGGCGGCGCTCGCCAAGCTGTCGCCGGAACGCCGCCAGGTGTTCATCGATGCGGCTATCGACGGCAAATCCTATCAGCAGGTGGCGGATGAGCAAGGCGTGAAGATCGGCACGGTTATGAGCCGACTCAATCGTGCGCGTACGCAGCTCAAACGCGAATTGGCGGAATATGCGCGTGAGCGCGGGTACGTGGAGGACGATACGGGGAAAGGCTCAAGTTCACCATCCGCGAAGTTGCCTGAACAACCGCATGCCCATGCGGATACGGTCCATAATGGAGTACAAGGAAAGGAGATGTGATGAACGATCGGAATCTGCGGCGTGTCATGCCGGATGTGGAAACCAGTCATATCTCCATCACCAGTGCTTCGGACGGAGTGGTCAGCAGGACGGAAGTGCATATCACCACGAGCCAATGCTGCTCGGGGGACCATGCCTCCGGTTGCGCATGCTCGGCGGACACCGTATCCCAGCGATCCGCCGCCCAGCAGACGGGTGAACCGTATGCCGATCAGGTTGCGGGGGAGTGCTTCGACCCGGCCACGTGCTGCGATGCCCGTGAACAGGCGCTGATCGCCGCGCTGCGCGCTTATCTGCGCCCCGATGTGGCTCCGGAATGCCTGATGGCCAAGCTCAAGGCCACGCTTGATCATTGCTGCGGCGAAGACCGGTGATTGGCGATGCCATCGAAGGAACTGCCTGCTAGTTAGGACGGCATTACGCATAGCTGGTGCGATATATAACAAGAAAGCCCATCTGATTGCTCAGATGGGCTTTCGGCGTTTATGAGAAACGCGAAGGATCAGGTGTTAGGACGCTTGCCGTGGTTGGCGGCCTTCTTGCGACGATCCCTGCGCTTACGTCCGCGCATGCCCATGATGGACTCCTTTACTGAAAATCAATAAGCCTACGGAATTATGCCACATGAGCGCGACGTTCTCAACCGCGCGTCCATGTGGCGTCTACCGAAGGGTCGATGTGTGCCCTGGTTTGGCCGAACGAACTCAGATCTGCTCGGCCTGGAATGTGATCACTGTGGTGTAGTCGCTGCCGGGGTCGAGCACGACCAGATCCTTGCCGGTGCGGAAGGCGTCGGCATAAGCGGTCATCGGTTCGACGGCAACGCCGGGCTGACGCTGCTTCACGCCGATTTCGTTGCCGGTGCACACCTGCCAGGAGTTGATGGTCTTGTCGCCGGTCAGGGTCACCTTGATGCCGTCAGGACGGGTGAAGACGGCGGAGGTGCTGCCGTCCGCGCCACGGTTGGTGATATCGGTCCATGCGTCATCGAAGCCACGGCCTTCCAGCGTGGGGTTGTCGCGCAGGTCGAAGATGCCGGACACCGGTTCTTCGCCGGTGGGCAACAGGTGCTCGTCTACGGTGACATGCGTATCGCAGTGGAGTTCGAGGCGGCACGGTTCGTTGTCGGCGGTGATCGCCGGGCCGGTGGCGTTCTTGCCGTTGGCGAGCCACGGATGGATGCCGAAGGCCCACGGGGCCTTGGCGTTGTCATTGTTGTGGACGGTGAAGGTTTCCGTGAGTCCGTTCTCGTCCAGCGCATAGGTGGCGGTGATGGTGATGTCGAACGGGTATCCGGCGATGTCGGGGGAACGCCAGGAGAGCGTCACGTGGGATTCCTGCAGGTCCTCGAGCTCCCACATGTAACGGTAGGCGTAGCCGTGCAGGGAGGATTGACGGTCGAATTCGTCGATCGGCATCTGGTAGTCCTCGCCGCCGAACGTGTACTGTCCATTGGTCACGCGGTTCGGGTAGGGGGCCAGCACCCAGCCGTTGCAGCACGGGATGACCTTGTTCGGATCAAAGGGGACGATGATGTCCGTGCCCTTCCACTTCAGCTCACGCAGACTCGCGCCCAGTTCCGTGACGACGGCGCTCCAATCGCCGGACGAGATGGCGTATTGGTTACCAGTGCGAGGCTTCAAAGCCATAATGCACACTCCTTTGTGAAAGCGGATTGTTACCGTTCACAATCGTACCGCACCCATGCTGTGAGGCGCGGCGGGGAAGCGTCTCATTTCGATAAACGGGTGTGCTTGTGATGCCTCCTTGCCTCTTTGCGGGAAAGAGGCATCACAGGTTCGTTCATGGGCTCCCCGGAATCATGGCCGTAGCCGTTACAGAGGAATCCCGTGCCGGACTACTTCCGAGTCACCTCGTAGCGGACCACAGTGGTGTATTCGCTGTCGGGGGCGAGCGTCACCAGATGGTCGCCGGTGCGGAAGGCGTTGGCGGGGGCGGTCATCGGCTCCACGGCGATGCCATACGGGTGTTCGGCGAATGGTGCACCGGTGGCGGTATAGCACTGCCAGGCGTTGATGGTGTCGTCGCCGATAAGCTTCACCTCGATGCCGTCCGGACGGCTGAACGTGGTGGTGGTCGTACCGTCCGCGGCACGTTCCACGTCCACCCAGGCGTCGTCGAAGGCGCGGCCTTCGAGCGTGGGGGCGTCATTGAGATCGTAGATGCCGGAAACCGGTTCGGTGCCGGTGGGGATCAGCGCCTCGTTCACCGTCACATGGCTTGCGGCCTTGATCTGCAGACGGCATGCGGCGGAATCGGCGTCACGTTCAGCCGAGGTGGTACCCTGCTTTCCATTGGCCAACCAAGGATGCAGGCCAAGGGCCCAAGGGGCTGGCTCGTCGCCGTCATTGCGCGCGGTGACGGCAACGGTCAGGCCTTCCTCACCGAGCTCGTAGGTCACGGTGACAGTCACATCGAACGGGTAACCATCCAAGTTCGGGAAACGCAGCGACAGCGTCACGGCGTTGTCGGTCAGCGACTCGAGCTTCCACATGTAGTGGTAGGCGTATCCGTGGTTCGCGTTGTTGCGGGGCGCCGGATGGTATTCGTTGACCGGTGCGCAGTAATGCTTGCCGTTGAAATCGTATTCGCCGTTCTCGATGCGGTTGGGCCAGGGCGCCAAGATGTAGCCGTTGCAGGTGGGGGTCAGGTCGTTCACGCCGAACGGGCAGAAGATCTCCGTGCCCTGATAGTCGAATCGACGGATTTTCGCTCCAAGCTCACAGATCACGGCGCTGTAGTCGCCATAGTGAATTGAATACTGATTGCCCGTGCGTGGCGTTTTGCTTGTCATAGGAATCACTCCCATAGTGAGATACGGCTTGTTCCGGCGGCGTTCGTCACCGCTGGGTTCAGTCTAATCCTTGCGCTGTATCGGTGCGGCAACTGTTCCTGCCGTGGCTGATGCGTGGCTGATGCCAGTGGCGAGCATCACATTGCGCGCAAGATCGGTGCTTCGGTTCGGAAAACTGCGATGCGGGACACCTTCAGGATGCCAGAGCAGGGAAGGAGTGCGCCGAGTGTGCCGTACACTGGGAGTCGGTAATGACGTTCAGGAGGTTCCCCATTATGTCCAGAAGTGTGGTGCTTGCCGACCCGCGTGGATTCTGCGCCGGCGTGGATCGTGCGATCCTGACCGTGCAGACCATACTCAAGGCCGCGGAGTCATCGGGGAAACTGCACCGCGATGATGGGCTGCCTCCCGTGTACGTGCGCCGGCAGATTGTGCACAACAGGCATGTGGTCGAGGACCTCGCCGGCCAGGGTGCGGTGTTCGTGCAGGAGCTCGCGGAGATTCCCGACGAAGCTGCGGCGGCGGGTATTCCGGTGGTGTTCTCCGCGCATGGCGTGTCGCCCGAGGTCGTGGCGGAAGCCAGACAACGCGGCATGCACATCGTGGACGCCACCTGCCCGCTGGTGGGCAAGGTGCATCGCGAGGTGCTGCGGTTCGTGCGCGAAGGCTATGAGATCATCTATATCGGTCACAAGGGCCACGATGAGGCGGTCGGTGTGGTAGGGGAGAGCCCGGAGCATGTGCATCTCATTGAACATGCCGATGACGTGGCATCATTGGATTTCACGCCTGGCACGAAGCTGGTGCTGCTCTCCCAGACCACGCTCAGCGTGGATGAGACCGCCGATACCATCGCGGCGTTGAAAGCGCGTTTCCCGTGGATCGAGGAGCCGCCGAGTTCCGACATATGCTACGCCACATCGAACCGTCAGGCCGCGGTGAAACTCGTGGCCCAGCAGTCCGATTGCGTGGTGATCGTCGGGTCTGCCAATTCCTCGAATTCCGTGCGGTTGATGGAGGTCGCCCAGGAAGGGTTGGGAAGTCGAGGCAGAGCCTACCGTGTGGACGATGCTGGTGAACTTGATGCCCGATGGTTCCAGGATGTGGAGAACGTGGGTGTTTCCTCCGGTGCTTCAGTACCTGAAGAGCTGGTGTCCGGCGTCATCGATGCATTACGTGATTTGGGTTTCACCGGCGTGAAATCAGTGGAGACCATCAAGGAGAATATGCATTTTGTATTGCCGTCTGAACTCAGACGGCAATCTTCGCGGTCGCGGTAGCGCCCGCTCACTTCGCCTACAGAGAGTCCACTGGACTCTCTGTTTGACGGCTCAGTCGGCCGAGCTTCGCGGCCGGAAGCCTTCGCGGTCGCGGTAGCGCCTACCACGTGCCGATCGGGGCGGCGATGCCGTCGAGGACCTTGAGCAGATCATGCGGGTTCACTCCTACGGACAGTCCGCGTTTGCCGCCTGAGACCAGAATGGTGTCGAATTGCAGCGCGCTCTCATCCAGCACGGTTTTGTGATGTGTTTTCTGTCCTAACGGCGAAATCCCGCCGACCACATAGCCGGATTCACGCATGGCCACCTTCGGGTCGGCCATGGTGGCTTTCTTGGCACCTACGGCCGCAGCCAGGGCCTTCAGGTCCATATGTCCGCTGACCGGCACCACGCCGATCACCCGTTCGGCACCGGTGTCCGCCATCAGCGTCTTGAACACCTGATGTTCGTCGAAACCGAGTTTGGTGGCCGCTTCCACGCCATAGCCATCGTCCATATGATCATTGGAATGCTCGTATTCGTAGAGCTGGAACGCCACGCCGGCCTTTTCCAGCTGCACGGTCGCCGGGGTGGAACCCGTGCCCTTGTCGTGTTTGTTCTTCTTTGCCATGGTTCCTGTTCTACTACGAAGTGTCCTACTACGAAGTGTTTTATTGCGAATGCTCCTACGAAAAAGCCCCCGCTCGAAGCGGGGGCTTCACTACGCAAGTTCTCTTGCGAACCTATGCGGCGTCAACCGCGATAATTCACTCGGAGATCTCGGCGAAGTACAGCAGGGTACGGATCATGTTGGAGGTGAAGCCGTACTCGTTGTCGTAGAAGGAGACGGTGCGAGCCAGGGTCAGGCCGTCGATGTTGTTCACGTCGGTCTGAGTCGGGTCGAACACGCCACCGTGGGTGTCGCCGAGGATATCGGAGGACACGATGCCCTCATCGTTGTAGCCGTAGTACTCGGTGTCGGAGAAGGCTTCCTTGAAGGCAGCGTTGATCTCGTCGGCGGTGACTTCCTTGTTCAGGACGGTGGTCAGCTCGGTGACGGAGCCGTCCGGAACCTGGACACGCTGGGCGTGGCCCTGCAGCTTGCCGTTCACGGACGGAACGACCTTGCCGATGGCCTTGGCGGCGCCGGTGGAGTGGGCGATGGTGTTGATGCCGGCGGCGCGCAGGTTGCGGCCGGACTTGGTGCCACGCGGGCCATCCAGCAGCATCTGAGTGCCGGTGTAGGCGTGGATGGTGGTCATGAAGCCAGCGCGAATGCCGAACTTCTCATCCAGCAGCTTGACCATGGCGGCCATGGAGTTGGTGGTGCAGGAGCCGGCGGACACGATATTGTCGGAGGCCTTGAGGATGTCGTGGTTCACGCCGAACACGACGGTCGGGGTGGTGTCATCCTTGGCCGGGGCGGAGATCAGAACCTTCTTGGCGCCGGCGTTCAGGTGGGCCTGGGACTTCTCGGCGGAGGTGTAGAAGCCGGTGCACTCGAGCACGAACTCGACACCGTCGTTCTTGACCCACGGGATGTTGTTGGCGTCCTTCTCGGCGTACACCTTGTATTCCTTGCCGTCCACCACGATGGAGTCCTCGGTGGCCTTGACGTCGACCGGGGTGCCGTCGTCGTGACGGAAGGTGCCGTGGGTGGAATCGTACTTCAGCAGGTAAGCCAAGGTGGCCGGAGTGGTCAGATCGTTGATGGCGGCAACTTCGATGTCACCAGCCTGGCCGCCGCGAGCCTGCAGCTCGAAGATGCGACGGAAGGCGAGACGACCAATGCGACCGAAGCCGTTGATACCAATCTTAACTGTCATGTAATTCTCCCTTGTAGGGTGGCGGACATGCGCTGTGCGCATACCGCGCCGTTGTTTACCAACAGTTGTTACTGTAATGCCGACTGTGTACACAAAGCAATGGCCGTACGTGTGTTTCGGGCAAAAAATACCAAAAATTTGTGAACGCTCACATCCGCTGTGCCACCTGTTCTCGCGGGCTTTTCCGAACGTTCATGATGTGATGCCGTGAGGAAGGGGACGGAAGGGCGGGGACGGCCGCCATACTTGGCGTCATTCACGTACCAGAAGTGCGGATATTGTGGTGTCCAGCTGCCCGATATCGCCGGTGAAGTCATGGCAGTGGGAGACCGATGGCATCCCCGCCTCAATCGGGAAGGTGACGATCAGGGTGCCCTTTGTGACGCTGATGGAGGCGGCGGTGCCGTCGCGGAACTCGTTGCTCAGCCCCAGCGCCATCGTGTTGGTGAGCGTGCCGTCATGCAGTTCGTATTTCAGCCCTGATTCGTTCACGCCCAGCGAAACGTCGGACAGCGAGAACACGGACACCATGCGTCCGCTGCACTGCACCGGTTGGGCGGGGAATGCCAGCTCGCCGTCGCAGATCGCAGTGATCACGGTGTCATCGCCGTGCAGAAAGCCGGTCGCTCCATGCCGGGCGAGCAGACCCATCAGCTGGATGTTCGCGATCGTGTGGTCCATCCGGCCGCCGAGTCCGCCCCAGATATGGAACCGGCGGAATCCCGCGCCCCAGCCGATCTTCAGCGCCGACAGCATGTCGGGGTCGTCCTTTGTCGGAGGCAGTGCGATGGTCCGGGCGTCGGAATCGGGCCTGCGACCCTGAAGGGAGTCGAAATCCCCCACCACCACATCCGGCACAAGCCCGAGTGCGCGGACATGGTCGAGCCCTCCGTCTGCGGCCACTACGAAGGCCCCATCCGGCACCGTGGGGGTGTCGTAGTATTCGCCGGCTCCGAAAATCACGCAATCATCAGTCATACTGCCAACTGTAACCGTCATGCTGCTAGGCTTGCGCAACAGTGGACCACGTATGAGCGGAACAGGAGCGGGCATGGCACATATCACCGAGGCGAGCGAAAGGCCGATTCTCAAGTCGAAGGTGTTTCTCTACGTCACCGAGTTCTTCTCCGGTATGTCGGTGATGGCCGCCGAACTCGGCGCCTCGCGACTGCTGGCACCGTATTTCTCCAGTTCGCAGATCGTGTGGACCATCATCATCGGTACCATCATGATCGCGCTTGCCTTGGGTGCCGTGTTCGGCGGCCGGTGGGCGGACCGGGATCCGAACCCGGACAAGCTCTACCTGCGCATCATGGTCGCCTCCGTGTGGATCGCGCTCATACCGTTGGTGGGCAAATACCTGATCCTGCTCATCTCCGGACTGCTGATCGTCACGGTGTCCACGAACTTCCTGATCATCGCGGCATTCATCTCATGCGCCATCATCTTCGTGCCGCCGCTGTTCCTGCTGGGCACGGTGACCGCCGGGCTCAACAAATTCGCCACCACCTCGCTGGAGGACAACGCCTCCGTGGTGGGCCGGCTGTCCGCCTGCAACACCATCGGCTCGATTCTCGGCACCTTCCTGCCCACGTTCGTCACCATCCCCGCAGTGGGTACATTCGTCAGCTTCCTGATCTTCTCCGGTGTGCTGCTGTTGATTCCGCTGGTGTATTTCATTTCGATCAAGGCGCATCGTGTGGCATGCGCGGTGTCGGCGGTGGTGTTCATCGTCACCAGCTGCGTCTCGCCGCTCACCGGATTCGCATTCTGGGAGACCAACCTCGCCTATGAGGGGGAGTCCATCTACAACTATCTGCAGGTCAAGAACCTGTCCGATCGGACCATTCTGTCCACCAACGTGCTCTTCGGCGTGCAATCCGTGACCATGAAGGATCCCGGGCTGACCGGCATGTACTATGACACGGCGCTTGCCGCGCCGGCTCTCGCCGACAACGACGAGTCCGCACTGATCCTCGGCATGGGCACAGGCACCTATGCGCGTCAGCTGCGACAGTATTATCCCGGGATGAAGGTCACCGGGGTGGAGATTGACCAGAAGATCACCGATCTCGCCGGACGGTATTTCGATGAGCCCGCGGATGTGCCCGTCTCCACGTACGACGGGCGCGCATGGCTCGCCGCCTCGCACGACCGCTATGACGTGATCATGGTGGACGCCTATCAGGACATCACCATTCCTTTCCAGATGAGTTCGACCGAATTCTTCTCCATGGTTCGCGAGCACCTCAACCCCGGTGGTGTGATGGTGGTCAACATGAACATGGTGTCGGATGGTTCCGGTTCGATCAACGAGGCGCTTGCCGGCACCATCGCCAGCGTGTTCGGCCATGAGAACATGCTCACCGCCGATGTGCCGAACACCACGAACCGCGAGCTGTTCGCGAAAAAGTCATCGGGGGCAGGCGATGGAGACACAGCGGATGGAGAGATCCCCTCCAGCGATATGAAACAGGTTTCACGGTCCGAGACATTGCAGGACATCACGTATGATCGGACCGGCAGCGCATCGCTGGAATCGTACATGGGTGAGGTCGCAGGACGGTTCGCCGCAGTGGCGCAACCAACGGATTCCTCGCTCATCCTCACCGACGACAAGGCTCCGGTGGAGGTGCTCGGCATGCGGGCCATCGATCAGCTCATTGCCGAAGAAGCCGGTCCATACCGCGAGATCCTGCAGACAGAAGGTATCGGCGGGTTGCTGCGTGCGGTGCAGTGATACGGTGCAGTAGCGCGGTGCAGTAATACGGTGCAGCAGTGACCTCATGCACAGTTAATGCCTTGTGCCAGATATTCGTTTGAATGCATTTCCGGTTCCCTTGTCAGGGGAGCTGTCCTCCCGTGAAGCGGAACTAACGGGTAGTCATTTTGTCAACAAATGTGTGATACAGAACACTGGCGACGCAAAACCTCGGACCGACTGGAATTTCACCCCCGCTCGCAATCCGTCAGCGGGGCGGAACCTCGGCATGACCGATGACTTGCTCCGCGGTCCTATTCTCAGCGGTGCAGAACCTCTAGCCGACCGATATCCCGCTCCGCTTACAGCCCGTCAGCGGTGCAGAACCTCTAGCCGACCGATATCCCGCCCCGCTTACAGTCCGTCAGAGGGGCGGAACCTCTAGCCGACCGAGAAATAACCACGCCGATCAACCCCAAGAGGTGCAGAACCTCGGCGCGACCGATATCCCGCTCCGCTTACAGTCCGTCAGAGGGGCGGAACCTCTAGCCGACCGAGAAATAACCACTCCGATCAACCCCAAGAGATGCAGAACCTCGGCGCGACCGATGACCTGCTCCACTGTCCCCTTCTCAGCGGGGCGGAACCTCGGTTCAACCGATATTCCGCCCTACCTACAGCTCGTCAGTGAGGCAAAACCTCGAATCGACCATGTATCCGCCTCACTCACGACTTTCTCACGACTTGTCCGCGAGGCAAAACCTCTAGCCGACCAAGAAACAACCCCGCCAAGCATCCCCGAATAGGCAGAACCTCGGCACGACCGACATCCCGCTCCGCTTACAGTCCGTCAGCGGTGCAGAACCTCGGATTGACCGAAAACATGCCCTGCTTGCAGCCCGTCAGCGGGGCAATACCTCGGACCGATTGGCATTTCGCTCCGCTTACAGTCCGTCAGCGGGGCGGAACCTCGGCGCGACCGATGACTTGCTCCACTGTGCCCTTCTCAGCGAGGCAAAACCTCTAGCCAGTCAAGAAACAACCTCGCTTGTGGCTTGCCCGAGGGGTGGAAGCACAATCTGATTGAGGTTTTGCTTCGGCAAGGTTTGTCTCCAGACAGGTTGTCTCCAGACAGGTTGTCTCCAGACAGGTTGTATCCAGACAGGCTGTATCCAGACAGGTTCTGTCCCGGTAAGATACCCAGACAGGGTTACCCGGCGGACCGCCCAGGCGAATCTCGGCAGGCGACCGGCATGTCCTCTACATGAGGGCGACACGCGGCTCCGATCTGTCTTGCCTTATGGTAAGCTTCTCTTTTGGCTTGAGAAATCAAGAAAGCGGGGTAACCCCACCTGGAAACCTGTCAAGGTCTCGGGTTCAAGGCAACGGCCTCAATGATTGCGCATGCGATGCTGTCGGTAGGTATATCGGCGATTGATTCAGTTAGCGTAATCCGGTGCTTTTGCGATGCCGAACAGTGTCGCGGATGATGATGCTCGCCTCATGCGGGCTCGATGTTGTCGTGAATCCGATATGTTGATGGGAATTCAAGGCGGGTCCCGTGTAGAAACATGCAGAGGATTGGAGTCATCATCAGCGACGAACCACGTATTAACGACGAGATTCGCGTTCCGCAGGTGCGCCTGATCGGCCCGAAGGGCGAGCAGGTGGGCGTCATCGCGACCACAGTCGCGCTGAACCTGGCCAAAGAGGCGAACCTCGATCTCGTCGAGGTGGCGCCGAACGCGAAGCCTCCGGTCGCCAAGCTCATTGATTACGGCAAGTTCAAGTACAACGAGAAGATCAAGGCCCGTGAGGCCCGTCGCAATCAGAGCACTGCGGAAATCAAGGAGATTCGTTTCCGCCTGAAGATCGACGATCACGACTTCGATGTGAAGAAGGGTCATGTTGTCCGCTTCCTGAGTGGCGGCGACAAGGTCAAAGTGACCATCATGCTGCGCGGCCGTGAGATCTCCCGCCCGATCGGCGGTGTGGAACTGCTGCAGCGTCTGGCCGACGATGTCGAGGAATTCGGCACCGTCGAGTCCAAGCCGAAGCAGGAGGGACGCAACATCATCATGACCTTGGCACCCAAGGGCAAGAAGGTGCACACCCAGTCCGAGCAGCGTCGACGCGGAGCAGAATCCCGCGCCGAGCGTCAGGCTCGTCAGGCTGCGCGTCTTGCCGCCAAGCAGGAGGCTCAGGCTCAGGCCATCGCCGACGCCAATGCCTCGATTTCTCCCAAGACTTCCGATTTGAAGAAGCAAACCAGCAAGGAGGGCAGCAATGCCGAAGATGAAAACTAATTCCGCCGCTTCCAAGCGCGTTCGTATCACCGGCTCCGGCAAGGTGATGCAGGTCGGTTCCGCTATGCGCCACAACCTTGAGCACAAGTCCGCTCGCAAGCGTCGCGCCCTGTCCGCTGACGCCGTGCTGCGCGGTGGCCAGGCCAAGAAGCTGAAGCAGCTGCTGCAGAAGTGAGCCTCGGGCTTACACCAAACCAGATAAGACTTTCAGAAAGCTGAGGAATAGATTATGGCACGTGTCAAGCGCGCAGTGAACGCCCACAAGAAGCGTCGCGTTGTTCTCGAGAGGGCTTCCGGCTACCGCGGCCAGCGCTCCCGTCTGTACCGCAAGGCCAAGGAACAGCTGCTGCACTCCTTTACCTATAACTTCCGCGACCGCAAGGCTCGCAAGGGTGACTTCCGCAAGCTGTGGATCCAGCGTATCAACGCTGCCGTCCGCGCCGAAGGCATCACCTACAACCGCTTCATCCAGGGTCTGCACCTTGCTGGCATCGAACTGGATCGTCGCGCCCTTGCCGAGCTCGCCGTTTCCGACCCGGAGACCTTCAAGACCATCGTCGACGCCGCCAAGGCCGCTCTGCCTGAGGATGTCAACGCTCCTGCCGAGGCGTGAAGCCGACAGTCCGGTGGACTGTCGGTAGCCGAGGTGAGCGGCTATGCCGCGAAGGACGTGCGTGAAGCACGTCGGGCGTGAAGCCGACAGTCCGATGGGCTGATTCTGTAAGGAAAACCCCGCGATTCCGCGGGGTTTTCCGTATGCATGCCCCTATACCATTAAGCACCATGACCAGCAGCTTCGCCAGACTCACCGAACAGTTCATCGTCCATATCGGTGTGGAACGTGGACTTGCCGACGCCACTGTAAAGGCATATGAATCCGATATCGCCAAATATGTGGAATGGCTTGAGTCGCAAGGCATCAGCGATCCGAACGGCATCACCTCGAAGACCGTCGAGGATTACGTCGCATCCTTGGATGAAGCTGGGGAGTCCGCACGTTCGAAGGCCCGACGTATCGCGTCGTTGCACGAATTCCATCGTTTCGCGCTTGGCCAGCATATGGTGGCCGATGATGTCTCAGCTGCGGTGAAAGCCCCGAAAAGCGCATCGACCCTGCCAGACGTGCTCAATGTCGATGAAGTGACGAGGCTTCTTGACGCCGCAGCCGTGGGCGATTCCACTGATCCCGTAGTGCTGCGCAACAAGGCGCTGTTGGAATTCATGTACGCCACCGGATGCCGTGTCTCGGAAGCGGCCGGAGAGAACCTTGACGACATTGACCTGGACGAGCATGTGGCTCGTCTTATGGGCAAAGGGTCCAAACAGCGTCTGGTGCCCATCGGCAGTTATGCCTGCGAGGCGCTCTCCCAATATCTGGGTGCCGCCCGCGGTGAACTTGAACGGCGATCCACGTCCGGCGTGCCCGAACGTCGTGCACTGTTCCTGAACAAGCGCGGCCGGCGCATCTCCCGACAGTCCATATGGGAGGTGGTCAAGGACGCCGGCGCACGTGCGGGCATCACCAGGCCGCTGCATCCGCACACGCTGCGGCATTCCTTCGCCACGCATCTGATTCAGGGTGGAGCGGATGTGCGTACCGTGCAGGAGCTGCTGGGGCATGCAAGCGTGACCACCACACAGATTTACACCCACGTGAGCCCCGAGCACCTTATCGAAGCGTATATTTCCTCGCATCCGCGCGCGCGTTGAGTGCAGAGCCGGCAGCATGCTCCGCTCTGGTGGGTCACGCCCGTGCATGGCTATACGGAGGCCAGAAATCGGGCGATGCCGGCGAGTAGTCTGTGAGGGGTTGAGGTTTTTCGCGAAGGGTACGGCAGCGATGGAAGATTGGCGCGACGATCACGGGCTCGAAGACGGGTTCCGTCAAGGGACATTGCCGATGGCCGGAACGTATGTCGTTGCCCCTCAAGATGACGAGGATGTTGATAAGGTGGACAGTATGCCTACCGATTTGCTTGGACGTGAATATGAAACCTTCCCCGCTCCCGAACCACTGCAACAGCATGGCCCGGCCAGGGTCATTGCCATGTGCAACCAGAAAGGCGGCGTAGGCAAGACCACCAGTTCCATCAATATCGCCGGCGCGCTCGCCCAGTACGGACGCCGTGTGCTCATCGTGGATTTCGACCCGCAGGGTGCGGCCACCGTGGGCCTGGGCATCAACGCGAACGCCGTCGACAACACCATCTACACCGCATTGTTCGACATCTCCGTCGACCCCCATGACGTGGTGCAGCATACCGCATTCGAGAACATCGACATCATCCCCGCGAACATCGACCTGTCCGCCGCAGAAGTGCAATTGGTCACCGAAGTGGGGCGCGAGCAGATCCTCAACGGCGTGCTGCGCAAACTGAAAAACGAATACGACCTGATCATCGTGGATTGCCAGCCTTCCCTCGGCCTGCTGACGGTGAATGCGCTGACCGCCGCCGACGGCGTGATCATCCCGGTCGCCGCCGAGTTCTTCGCCCTGCGAGGCGTGGCCCTGCTCATGCAATCCATCGAGAAGGTGCAGTCCCGCATCAACCCCTCCCTCGAAGTCGACGGTGTGCTGGTCACCATGTACACCAACACCCTGCACTGCGAAGAGGTATGCCAGCGCATCTATGAGGCGTTCAAGGACAAGGTGTTCCACACCTGCATCTCCCGCTCCATCAAGTTGCCGGACTCCACGGTGGCGGCGGCGCCTATCGTCATCTATGCGCCGGGGCACAAGACGGCCAAGGAATACCGCGAGGTGGCGCGCGAGATGGTGGCGCGCGGCGTTGTGGCGTAATGGACGCCTCCGTATCCTCAGATTCGGGGTTCCAAGTCAATCTTGAGGTATATTCAGGGCCGTTCGATGTGCTGCTCGGCTTGATCGCCAACAACAGACTCGAGCTGACGGAAGTGTCGCTGTCCGCGATAACCGAGGAATTCCTGACGTACGTGCGTGGCCTCGACCTTATCAAGGCCACGCCAGGCGGAGGTGTGTCCGACCGGAACATGGATGAGGCCAGTGCGTTCCTGGACGTGGCCTCCATCCTGGTTGAGGCGAAGAGCGCCGCGATCCTGCCCCGAGACGAGGATGAACGCATTGACGACCAGAGCATGGAGGCGTTGCGGGAACGCGATCTGCTGTTCGCGCGTCTCATCCAATACCGGGCCTACAAGCAGGTGGCTTCGGATTTTCGCGACGCCATGTCGGCGAACGCCGGCCGTTTCCCGCATCCTGCGTATATGGATGAAACTGTCAATGCGATGCTGCCCGAACTGGCATGGACCATCACGCCACGTGATTTGGCCTTGCTGGCAGCCCGCGTGATCGCCAATGCGCCGGCCACAGAGGTGTCCGTGCACCAGCTGCATGTCCCTTTGGTCGATCTGCGCGCACAATCCGCACTGGTCAGGGGCCGGTTGGTGGAAGCCATGAAACGTAGTCCCGACCATGCCATGTCCTTTGCGGCGCTGACCCGCGATTGCGCGACCACACTCGAGGTGGTGGCACGTTTCATGGCTGTACTGGTGTTCTTCAAACAAGGGGTGCTGCAATACCGGCAGGATGGACCGTTCGAGGAGCTGCGTCTGCGTTGGGTGCCCGGTGCGGACGAGACGATGGGTGACGTGAGCATATCCGAAGGAGACTTTGCCTGATGGTTGATGAGACGCCGCAGCCTGCAGTGGAAGGTGCAGTGGAGGAGTTCCCCGGTGGCCTGCCGGCATGCCTTGAGGCGATACTGATGGTTGCCGACCAGCCGCTGACCGCCGCGGATATGGCTCGCATACTGGGGGTCGCAGAATCAGTGGTGGACGATGCGCTGCTGCAGCTGGGCAAGGAATACGACGGAAGTACGTCTGAAGGCATCCGCCCGCGTGGCTTTGAATTGCGGCACACCGCTCGGGGATGGCAGTTCGCCAGCCGCGCGGCGTTCGAGCCCATCGTCTCCGCCGTCGTCACCGATGGGCAGACTGCGCGCCTGAGCCAAGCCGCGCTGGAGGCATTGGCGATCATCGCGTATAAGCAGCCGGTCACCCGCGCCCAGGTGGCTGCGATTCGTGGCGTCAATTCGGATGGCGTGATTCGTTCGCTCAGCATCCACGGGCTGATCAGGGAGAGTGGCGTCGATCCGGAGTCTCGCGCTGCGTTGTTGGCGACATCCGAACTGTTTCTGGACCGCATGGGGTTGGATTCCTTGGAACAGCTGCCGTCGTTGGCCCCATTCCTGCCTTCCGAATCGGAGATCGTCGATATCGCGCGCTCGAGGGGGAATGCGGATTCCGCGATCTGAGCATCGCTACAATAGTTATAGTCATGGTGACTATAAATCGTGCTATGCTGACAGGGCAAGGGAAGAACCAGGTCGGAATCAGGACTCGAGAGCATATGCTTCTGGGCTCTGGATTCGGGGTTCGGTGTATGCGGCGGCAGTGCAGGAGGCGTCACGGTATGGGATTCGGCAATGTATCGGAACGTCGCAGCGCGCCGCCGCAGGTCGGCGTATCGGTGGTGATTCTGGCGCTTGGGCCGGAGCATGCCGAGGCGCAGGATGACTCAGGACGGTCGCAGTTATGGTTGCCGTTGGTCAGACGAGTCCGCCAGCCGTTCCTGGGCCGTTGGGCATTGCCTGGCGGAAACCTCCGGGCCGACCGTTCGCTCGAGCAGTCCGCGTTCGAGGCGTTGGAATCGACCACCGCGCTGCATCCCCGATATCTCGAACAGCTGTATACGTTCGGTGATCCCGATCGTTCGCATGGGGGACTGCCGATGGTGTCCATCGTGTACTGGGCGCTGGTCGAGCGGGAAGAGGCGAATGGAGTCGACCGGGGGAGCGACCTCGCGGACGCCATCGGCCGGGACGATGCCGGCAGTGACTCCAGCGGTGACGTCTCCGTGCGGGCCACCGCCGACGGCGACGGCAACGTGCGCTGGTTCCCGGAACACGATCTGCCTCCGCTCGCCTTCGACCATCGGGCCATCATCGATTACGCGTTGGAGCGGTTGCGGTCCAAAATCGAGTATTCGGATGTGGCCACGAGGCTCCTTGGGCCGACGTTCACGCTGCGCCAGCTGCACGACGTCTACGAGGCCATCGCCGGTCAGGACATCGATCTGGCGAACTTCCGCCGCAAGATGCTGGCTTCCGGCGATCTGGAGGATACCGGTCTCAAACGGCGCGAGGGACGGCAGCGTCCGGCGGCGGTGTACCGGTACGTGCCACGACGGCCGCAGGACGCCGGCTCCGCATATGCGATCGACCGCGCCGTCAAGCGGGACGAGGACGAACCGGATACCGTCGACAGCGCCCTTGCTGCGCTCATCCCCTCCGCACGCGGATAGGCGGCGTCACATCGACTGTTGCCGGGTGATGTCACTGTCCAATTGCGAATATCACATGTTCAACAACACAACACAACACAATGAGAAGAAGGTTCACTATGAGTGACACCAAGGAGAAAAGCTCCGCGCTCTCCGTGGAGGAACAGGGCATCGACACCATCGCCGAGTCCGACCGTCACGGCAGCCCGAAGGACCTGTTCTGGCCATGGTTCGCAGCCAACATCTCCGTGCTCGCCATGTCATATGGCGCATGGGCGCTGGGCTTCGGCGTTTCGTTCTGGCAGGCCACGCTCGCCGCGATTATCGGCATCGTCATATCGTTCCTGCTGGTGGGCATCGTATCCATCGCCGGCAAGCGGGCCAACGCTCCGACCATGGTCATCACGCGCGCCACGTTCGGCGTGGAGGGCGCCAAGGTGCCGTCCGTCCTGAGCTGGATCGCCACGCTCGGTTGGGAGATCTCCCTGACCACCACCGCGGTGCTGGCGCTGGCCTCGACCTTCCAGCGTCTTGGCTGGGGGAGCGGCGCCGCGCCGAAGATCGTCTCCACGGTAATCGTGGTCGGACTTGTGGTGGTCGCCGGCATCTTCGGCTATGACCTCATCATGAAGGCGCAGCAGGCCATCACCATCATCAGCGGCGTCGTGACCGTCGGCTTCCTGATCCTCGGCTGGTCGCACATCGATTTCTCCGCAGTCGGCTCCGCCGCCGACGGCTCGATTCCGGCCATGCTTGGGGCGCTTCTGTTCGTGATGTCCGGCTTCGGTCTGGGATGGGTGAACGTCGCAGCCGACTATTCCCGTTATCTGCCGCGCAAGTCCTCCAACTCCGGCATCGTGTTCTGGACCACGTTCGGCGCATCGCTGGCTCCGGTGCTGCTGGTCATCTACGGCGGCCTGCTGGCCGTGTCCAACAAGGATCTCGCCGATGCCGTGGGCAACGACCCGATTGGCGCCATGGGCTCCATCCTGCCGACCTGGTATCTGGTGCCGTTCACCATCGTGGCCGTGCTCGGCCTCATGTCCGGTGCCATCATGGACAACTACTCCAATGGGCTGGCGCTGCTGAGCTTCGGCATCAAGCTGCCGCGCGTGGCCGCCGCCGCACTTACCGCGGCGCTTACCGTGCTCGGCGTGGTTTATGTGACCTTCTTCTCCGACACGTTCATCGGCCCGTTCCAGGGCTTCCTCATCACCCTCGGTGTGCCGATGGCGGTGTGGACCGGCCTGTTCATCGCGGACGTGCTACTGCGCCGCAAGGACTACGACACCGATGACCTGTACAACGCCTCCGGCCGCTATGGTGCATGGAACGTCAAGTCCCTGGTGATCCTCGTGGTCGGCACCATCGTCGGCTGGGGCCTTGTGGTCAACTCCTATGCGAGCTGGCTGGAATGGCAGGGCTACTTCCTCGCCCCGTTCGGCGGCAAGGAAGGCGCATGGGCGTCCGCCAACCTCGGCGTGATCGTGGCGCTGGTCATCGGACTTGTCGGCGCCCTCATCTTCCAGCGCGGCGACATCGCCAAGCAGGAACAGGACTGACAGGTTACAGGCAATACGCAAGAAGGAGACACGATGGGCATCCCATCCGATGAATGGCTGGTCGTCATCGACCGCCAGAAGGTATTCGCCGAATCCGACTGGTCCGACTGGGCCTGCCCCGACGGCTCGTTCCACACCACCGACGCCGCGTTCGAGGCGCTCGCCAAGGCATACGGCGACCGGGTCGTCTATACGCGATACGTGGCGCCAACACCCGCCAAGGACGCGTGGGTGGACTACTTCAAGGATTGGCCGCAGTTCCTCGTCCCGCCGGACGATCCGATGTACGACCTGACCGAAGAGACCGCTGCGCTTGCCGCCGGACATCCTGTCGTCAGCCGTGACACCTTCGGCAAGTGGGGAGACGAGCTGGCCAAGGCGATCGGCGGCGCCAAGAAGATCGCCCTGTGCGGCGTGGCCACCGATTGCTGTGTGGTCACCACGGCGCTCGCCGCCGCCGATGCAGGGATCGCCGTGCGCGTCGCCGCCGATGCCTGCGCCGGGTCCAACCCGGAGAACCATCAGCGCGCCCTTGACACGATGGCCCTGTTCTCACCGCTGATCACCGTCACCGATTCCGCCGCGATCCTTGAATGAGCCGTCAGCTCCTGCGCATATCAAAAGGCGACGGATGGATGCGTGGAACCAGGGAGGGTCTTGCGCATCCATCCAGCCGGTCAAGGTATGCCGGTAATATCGTTGCGGTTTGTGTGTAAGTACAGGTAAACGCCTGAAAGCAAGTACTCAAGTACGCAAGTACCGAACGATTACGCAACAGAATCAGTATTAAGAGAGGTTTCGATGGCGGTTCGTGGAGATATCCGTAATGTGGCGATTGTGGCTCACGTCGATCACGGCAAGACCACCCTGGTCAATGCCATGCTCAAGCAGTCCCACGTCTTCTCCGATCGTGAGGAAGTGCCTGATCGTGTGATGGATTCCAACGCGCTGGAACGCGAGAAGGGCATCACCATTCTGGCCAAGAACACGGCCGTGGAATACACGGGCCCGCTGGCTGCCAAGTACGGCTATCCGGACGGCATCACCCTCAACATCATCGACACCCCCGGCCACGCCGATTTCGGCGGCGAGGTGGAGCGTGGTATCTCCATGGTCGATGGCGTCGTGCTGCTCGTGGACGCCTCCGAAGGCCCGCTGCCGCAGACCCGCTTCGTGCTGCGCAAGGCCCTTGAGGCCAAGCTGCCGGTGATCCTGTGCATCAACAAGGTCGACCGTCCGGACGCCCGCATCGACGAAGTGGTCTCCGAGGCCACCGACCTGCTGCTCGGCCTCGCGCAGGACGTGGTGGAGGAAGGCATCGACCTCGACCTCGACCACCTGCTGGACCTCCCGGTCGTCTACTGCGCCGCCAAGGCCGGCTATGCTTCGACCAACCAGCCCGAGAACGGCGGTCTGCCGGACAACGACAATCTCGAGCCGCTGTTCGAGGACATCATCAAGTACATCCCCGCGCCTGAATATGAGGAAGGCGCACCGCTGCAGGCTCACGTGGCCAACATCGACTCTTCCGACTTCCTCGGTCGACTCGGTCTGGTCCGCATCTACAACGGCACGCTGGAGAAGGGCAAGACCTACGGCCTGTCCCGCGTGAACGGCACCATCGAGAACTTCCGCGTCGCCGAACTGCTGCGTACGCAGGGCCTCGAGCGCACCCCCGTCGAGACCGCGGGTCCCGGCGACATCGTGGCCGTCGCCGGTGTGAACGACATCATGATCGGCGAGACCATCGTCGATCCGAACGACCCGAAGCCGCTGCCGCTCATCCACGTTGACGACCCGGCCATCTCCATGACCTTCGGCGTCAACGATTCCCCGCTGGCCGGCCGCGAAGGCAAGGACCACAAGCTGACCGCCCGCATGATCAAGGATCGCCTCGATCGCGAGCTGATCGGCAACGTGTCAATCAAGGTGCTCCCCACCGAGCGTCCCGACGCCTGGGAGGTGCAGGGACGTGGTGAGCTCGCCCTGGCGGTGCTCGCCGAGGAGATGCGCCGTGAAGGCTACGAGCTGACCGTCGGCCGCCCGCAGGTGGTCACCAAGAAGATCGATGGCGTGGTCAACGAGCCTATGGAGAACACCACCATCGACGTGCCGGAGGAGTACATGGGTGCGGTCACCCAGCTGCTCGCCGACCGTAAGGGCCGCATGGACTCCATGTCCAACCACGGCTCCGGCTGGGTGCGTCTGCAGTTCACCGTGCCTTCCCGTGGCTTGATCGGCTTCCGTACCGCGCTGCTCACCGCCACCCGCGGCACCGGCATCGCCTCCTCGATCTCTGCTGGATACGCTCCGTGGGCCGGTTCCATTGTGACCCGCCAGAACGGTTCGATGGTCTCCGACCGCGCCGGTGTGGCCACGCCGTACGCCATGCAGCGTCTGCAGGCCCGCGGCAACTTCTTCGTCGAGCCGCAG
Organism: Bifidobacterium reuteri DSM 23975; assembly: GCF_000741695.1. GTDB lineage: Bacteria > Actinomycetota > Actinomycetes > Actinomycetales > Bifidobacteriaceae > Bifidobacterium > Bifidobacterium reuteri. Next base: position 163,730 of record NZ_JGZK01000005.1, read on the forward strand.
TCCAACGTGTATGAAGGCCAGGTCGTGGGTGTGAACAACAAGCCCGACGAACTGGACGTGAACATCACGCTGGCCAAGCACATGACCAACATGCGTTCCTCCACCGCCGACGTGCTCGAAACCCTCACCCCGCCGATCAAGATGAGCCTCGAGGAGAGCCTTGATTTCGCCAACGAGGATGAGTGCGTCGAGGTCACGCCGGAAGCCACCCGCGTGCGCAAGATTATCCTCAACCGCGAGGACTGGTACAAGTGGCGCGCCAAGCAGCGTCGTCAGAATAATCAGACCAAGTAGTCTGATTATTCAGACGACGCTGCCTTCGCGGATGCCCTGTGGTGGCATCCGCTCACCTCGGCTACGGACAGTCCACTGGACTGTCCGTTTCACGCCTCGGCATCGTCAGAATAATCAGACCAAGTAGTCTGATTATTCTGACGACCTTCGCGGGCGCTTGTGATGCGCCCGCTCACTTCGCCTACGAAAAGCCCACTGGGCTTTTCGCTTGACGGCTCAGCAGAACAACGCCGCTACGAAGTAGTCTGATTCGATATTCATGCCGGCTTTCCCGTTTATGGGGAGCCGGCGTGATCATATGTACATGTACTTGGGACGTACGTATGATGGGGCGCATGAATCTGCGAACGAATGATCCGCTTCCTTGGTCGCATCGGCAGAACGAGCTGGTCAGAGCGTTGATTACAGTGCTGTCCGGCGCTCTCGCCGCATTCGTGGGCACCTTTGCCCATCGTATGGGTGCGGATATCAATATCCCCTATGGACTGGTGCTGGCGTTCCTGCTGATCATCCTGTCGACATGGTGCGCACGATCGCGCATGGGTGTGATAGGTCTCGCGCTGCATCTCATCGCCTCCTCGATGACGGCATGGGGGCTGGCCCTCACCACCACATCCGGCAACGCATTGATTGTGGCCGGATTCCAAGGCGATATGCCGTATTTCACCCAACACGCCGGATATATCTGGTTGTATGCTGGTGCTCGTGCAGGTGATCATGCTCGTCGTGCCGGCTCGCTGGTTCACTATGCCCGCCAAGATGCAGACGATGTGACACGGTATACAGGAATCCGCCGTTACCATAGAACGTTATGGCGCGTATTCAACTGTATTATCTAGGCCCTGAGGGTACGTTCACTCATCAGGCGGCAATGACGGCCGCCGATCAATTCGCCCCGCTGGGTGATTTCGATCTGGTTCCGTCGCCGAATGTCCCAGCCATAATGAACGCGGTGCAATCGCATCACGGATGGGGCGTCATCGCATGGGAGAACAATGTCGAAGGGTATGTGGTCCCGAATCTGGATGCACTGATAGATGCCACCGATGCGGCCGGTTTCGCCCGTATCAACGTTGATGTGTCCTTCAGCGCCTTCACCGTTCGCGGCCATGGCATATACGACTGCACCGGCGATACCGTCAGCGCCCATCCGCATGGTCTGGCACAATGCACGCGGTTCATCGCCGAACATCGGCTCACGCCGACGCCGGCATCATCGAATGCGGCGGCCTGCCGTGATCTGAAGCCAGGACAGGTGGCGCTGGGTCCGAGCATCTGCGGCGCGCTGTATGGTCTCGACACTCTTGCGGACCATGTTCAGGATTTCGACGGTGCACGCACCGACTTCCTCGTCATCGCACCCAGAGACCAGGTGCAGGAGCTCAACTCCCGTGCCCGACACGGTGGCGCCACTGATTTCGAGACCATCATCACGTTCATTCCGCTTGCCACCGGCCCCGGGGTCGTGGCGAACGTGCTCGATGTATTGCGCATCGCGGGTTTGAACATGACCAGTTTCATATCCCGTCCCATCAAAGGCCATGATGGGACGTACATGTTCATAGACACGCTGGATGCCGCGCCTTGGGAACCTCGATTCCAGAAGGTATTGGAGATGTTGGCCATGCAGGGCATCTGGCTGAAGACCCTGGCCGTCTATCCGCGTCGTGAACGCGCGAACCCGCCGGTCGATGCCTGGATGCTGCCCGAAGGCGGCATCCACATCGATATCGATGAGCGGCGTGTGCCTGAAGGCTGGCAGTACGACCAAGAGGTGAGAAAGGAACTGCTGTGGTAGATACGGTTGGTGTTGTAGGACTCGGATTGATCGGTGGGTCGCTCGCCAGACGTCTGGCGGCAGGCGGCACGAGGGTGGTTGCTTGGAATCATAGGCCTCACCCTTATGCGCAGGCCGAAGCGGACGGCATTGTCTGCGCAAGGGATCTGCGCGAACTCATGGATGCCGCCCCGGATGTGGTGGTGCTGTGCAACCCGCTGAAGGCCATGCCGTCCGTGCTTGCCGCACTGGCTCCGTTGCTTGCGCAGAACCCGCGTGTCACGCTTACCGATGTCGGGTCGGTCAAGGGCGTGGTCCGCGAACAGGTCAGGGAAGCCGGATTGGAAGCTTGCTACGTGGGTGCGCATCCGATGGCGGGCAATGAGCTGTCTGGTTGGAGTGCCGCTGACGCCCATCTGTTTGATGATGCGCTGTGGGCGGTCACCGTGGAAGAGGACACGGAATACCGCCGATTCTTCGACGTCGCCTCGATGATCACCCAACATGTGGGCAATCGTCTCATCGTGCTCGATGACGAGACACACGACAAGGCAGCAGCGATGATCTCGCATATGCCTCATGTGGTTTCCACTGCATTGATCAACGAACTGACAGCGAACCCCGACCGTAATATCGCCGCGGCGTTATCCGCCGGGTGCTGGCGGGACATGACCCGTGTCGCATTGACCGACCCCGACCGTACACGGGCCATGGTCGAAGAGGATGCGGTGAACGTGGAAGTACTGTTGCGCCGCATGGCTGCGAGGCTCACCGACATGGCCGATTGGCTGCACGATGCGGATGCGTCGCAGGTAAGGGGCTTCTTCGCCGAAGGTGATCCATTCCGCAGATACAAGTCGGCGATTGCGCATTCCGATTCATTCGCGAATCGGGAGCTTGAGATTCCGGAATCGGGATGGCAGCAGGCATTGCTGTTCTCAGCACGCCGCGGCGAGGCCATCATCGGCTTCGTTCACTTGAGGCAGGCCATCATACAGGTGCGTCCCTCGGTGTGAGCTGGAGGCCTGTCGTGTCGTCTGCTCAGAGGTTGGCCTCCTAATGAGAGAGCCGGCAGCGAATCAGACAAGGGGAGAGACAGGCTGTCTGAGTCCTCGCACAATGCGGCACTCGTCTACGGGCGGGGCCGGGTGCGCGGACGCTCCGGCACCGGCTTGAGCGTGGCGATCTGCTCCTGATGGATGGTCACATTCTGCGCAGGACGCGACCCGTTGGCGGCCGCATCACGCACCATCTCCAATGTGTACCCATCCCATGAGGTCACGTGGCCCACATAATCACGGAATTTCATGCGGCCGTCCGCCGGGTCGATGCCATCGGTGATACGCACCACAACCCGTGCGCCTACAGGAATCTGTCGTGGCAATGTCATGATTATCGTCCCCTTCGTATGTCATGAACCTCAACGCTGAAGCCTTCGGCTTCCAGAATACTCCGCCATTGATGACGACTCATGCATCATCGCCATTCGGCGGTTATTCGGAGGCGACTGCGTCAAGTACAGGTTGCTTCAGCGCGCGTGACGCGGGGGAGACGGACGCTATCAGTCCCACCAGAATCGAGAGCGCGAGGAACACCGCCAGCTGATTCCAGGGAATGCTCAGTGTGGACAATCCGTTTGCCTCGTACACCGCACGAATCACCACGCCGGCGGCAACGCCTACCACCATGCCCAGCACCGTGCCGAACACGGCGATGATCGCCGCCTCGATGCCCAGCATGCCGCGTATCTGTGCGCGCGAGGTTCCTATGGCGCGCAGCAGGCCGATTTCCTTGGTGCGTTCGGAGACTGATAATGCCAGCGTATTGACAATACCGAAGATCGCGATCACGATTGACAGTGCCAGCAGGGCGTAGAGCACCAGGAGGATCTGATCGACCATCGAACTCATCGTGGATTTGAATTCGTCGCGATTCTGCACGTTCACCACGTAATACGGTTTCACGGCATCGATGAGCCTCGTCTTCAGGCCATCGAGATCGATTCCTGACTTCCCGTTGATGAACAGCATGATGGTGAACATCGTGTATTTGTTGGCGATCTTGTTTGCCGCATCATCGTTCATCAGCACCATGGAACGGTAGATGGAGTTCTCGATGATGGCGCCCACCTTCATCGTGACGTGCGTCGTCTCGTTCTTGGTCTTCACCATGGTCGCCGGATCGACGTTCTTCGCATCATCGCTGACCTTCTCTATCTCCTTGGTTTTCGCCTGTGCCCCGGCCATATCGCCGGCGGCCATCAGCTGCTGCGCCTGAGCGGTCAGGTTGTCGATGGTTCCCTTGACCTGAGCCTGATAATCGGCCTGGGCCTTGGCTGTCGCAGCCTCGTCGACCACGACCTGCCGACCATTGACCCTGACTTCATCGCCGACTTTCCAACCATTGTCCTTGGCCACTTCGAGACCGACCACCAGCTCGCCGTCGCGCAACGCCTTGTCTGCATCGCCAGCATTGGTCACCGGGGCGAACACCTTGGTGAAGAGCGAAGGCTGCTCGGCGAACGTCATCGCAGAGGCCTCGTCGTCGCCGGAGCCATATGTCACGCCCATCAGCATGCGGCTTTGTGATACCGTGTCGATGCCTTCGGTGTTCTTTATGGCCTCAATCGCGTCATCGGGGATCTGTCCGTTGGACACCGACATGGCGGAGAAATCCGATTTGAGTCCGGAATCCACAATGCCGGCCACGGAGGCCTTGGCCGAGGAGGCGATCACGCCAAGGCAGCTGACGATTGCGACACCCACGAACAACGCCGCCGCGGTGTTCGCTGTGCGTCGCTTGCTTCGCGACAGGTTGCGAGTAGCCAGTCTGCCCGTCACCGTGAACACATGCGACGGAATCCAACCGAGAACGGCACTGGTTGGCGTCACCAGTGCGGGGGCCAGCACAATGACGCCGATTACGATCAGGCCGGCGCCGATGCCCAGCGGCCAGCCGGTGCCCAGCGTCGTGGCCAGATCGTTGAACCGGCTCCAGGGGGATACCTCGCCTCCGTTGGTGTTGACCCATGCGATGCGCCAGCATACCGCCCATGCACAGACGCCCAACACCATCATGATCGCGCCGATGATGCCACGTGGCCATACCGGTTTCTCCGGGTTCACCGTTTCGTTCATGGCTTGGATGGGAGGGGCCATGGCAGCACGGCGAGCCGGAAGAGATGCCCCGATAAGCGTGACGAGGACGCCCACGATCAAGCCGACCAGCATGTCGGAGACGCTCGGATTCACGGCGCCGGTCATCGGCGTGCCCATCCGGGCCATCAGCGCCACGATGCCCTTGACCATGCCCCAGCCAAGGCCGATGCCGATTCCGGACCCCACCAAGCCGAGAAGAACGGCCTGTACAGCCACTGTGACGAAAACCTGGACGGGGGAGGCTCCGATTGAGCGCAGCAATGCATAGCCGCGCATCGATTCGCGCACGATCATAGAGAACGTGTTCGTGATAATGAACGAGCCGACGAACAGGGCGATGATCGCGAATATGAGGATCAGCGGCTGGATGAAGCCCAAAGCCTTCTTGGTGCTTGCGGCGTTGTCGTCGCGCACGCTCTGCCCGGTCACGGCGACGGCGTTCGCATCGGCAGGCAGCGCCTTGTTGATTCGGTCGGCGAGCGTTTGCTGCTGTTCCACGCTGAGAGGCTGTCCCTGGGCTGCCGACCCGTAGACGGTCAGATAGCGGGCGGTGCCGATCTGCCCGGATTGCTGCTGGAAGTACTCTTTGGCGGTGGCCGGGTCGAGGCCGATGATGATTGCGCCGGCCTGGGAGGAGGCGGTGGAGAATATGCCTACCACGCGTACGTCGGCAGGTCCGTCCGGATATACGAGCTTGGTGGTGTCGCCGACGTTGAGACCGGCGGTTTCGGCCGCGAACGTGTGCAGGGTGATCTCATCCTTGGCCTTCGCCCATCGGCCTTGGGTCAGTGTGGCCGAACGCCATGTTCCTTGCGACAGTCCCATGCCGGAGGTCATGCCTCCCATGGTGGATACGGCGTTGCCGTCCTTGCCCACCAGCACCAGACCGTTGACCTCGTACACCGCTTCAGCGGTGTCCACGCCCTGAACGCTGCCGATGGTGTCCACCAGGGAGACATCGATGCGGTTGTAGTTCTTCGATTCCGTGGAGGTCTGGGTGGAATCCGAGCCTGACTCGGAGCCTGAGGATGAGGCCGCGAATGATGCCGACGTGTCATCCTTCTGTTCCGTGTCGCCCCGCACATACACGTCGGCATCGGAATTCGAGGCCAGCATCTGATCGACCTGATTGTTCATCATTTCGCGGAAGCAGAACGATCCCACCACGAAGCTCACGCCGAGCGCGATGGCGATGATGGACATGACGAATCGCCCGAAATGCGCGCGGGCGTCACGCAGACCGATCCTGATCATGCGTTCGGCTCCGCGTCGCCGTCCTCGTTGCCTTCGTCGGCGAAGACCTCGAGAATACGGTCATAGGAGGGATGCCTCAGGTCCTGCGTGATGTTGCCGTCGGCCAACACGAGCACACGATCGGCATAGGAGGCTGCACGGGGATCGTGCGTCACCATGACAATAGACTGCCCATACTGTTGCACGGATTGTTTCAGGAATCCCAGAACCTCACGGCTGGAATGGGAATCGAGGTTGCCGGTGGGTTCGTCGGCGAAGATCACGGATGGGCGGGCCATCATCGCGCGTGCGCAGGCCACGCGCTGCTGCTGTCCGCCGGACAGTTGGCTGGGGCGATGCTTGAGCCGATGCTCCAAGCCCACCACGCTGACCACCTGCTTGAACCAGGCCCGGTCGATGGGTTTTTTCGCTATCTGCAACGGCAGCAGGATGTTCTCTTCGGCGGAAAGGGTGGGCACCAGATTGAACGACTGGAAAATGAAGCCGATCTGCTCGCGCCTCAGCTTGGTCAGTTGTCTCTGGTTCATCGCGGAGACCTCGAGCCCTTCCACTATTACCTTGCCGCTGGTCGGTTGGTCAAGACCGGCCATGCAATGCATGAGTGTGGATTTGCCGGAGCCGGAGGGGCCCATGATCGCGGTCATCTGGCCGCGCTCGAATTCCACGTTGACATGGTCCAGAGCCAGTACGCGATTGTCTGCGTCGCCGTACACTTTGGTCAGGTCGATGGCTTGCGCCACCACATGGTCATCCATCCCATTGCGCTGTTCCGAATCGCGTGCGGTGCCTTGCCTGCTGTGACGAGCATGGTGAATCATTCGTCCTTAAGTCTGTGCCCGTGAACTTATGCCTATAGTGTATCGAAATGGGTGATTGGGCTGTGTGGGAGGCATGAAGGGTATGAGGTTTGAGGAATGCGTCGATGCGTTCATCCGTTATCTCCAAGCCAATCGTGGCCTTTCCGAGAATACGCTCAAGGCGTATCGTGGCGATGTCGAAGCATGCCTTGCCCTGTTCGTGCGCCGCGGCGTCACCGATCTCAACGAGATCACATTGGATGATCTGCGCAGTTGGATGGCTGCCGAATCGCGCCATCACGCGCGCAGCAGCATGGCTCGCAAAACTGTCGCCGTCCGCGGGTTTTTCGCATGGTGCTATGGGCATGGTTTGGTGCGTACGAATCAGGCCGCGACTCTGATGACTCCATCGATTCCAGACACCTTGCCGGCGGTGCTCACCGAGGTGCAGGCCAGACAGCTGATGGATAAGGCCGATAGCGAGGCCGTCAATCATGGCGACGGCGTCGGCGACAACGACGGCGACAACGCCGGCGATATGGATGACGGCGGCGATGGCGGTCTTCGCGGAACGCACGCCGAACACCTGCGCAATGCTGCGATCCTTGAACTGTTGTATGCCACCGGCATTCGTGTGGCGGAGCTGGTGTCGCTCGACATGAACGATGTGGACTTCACCAACCGTACTGTCAGAGTGACGGGAAAAGGCAATAAACAACGGGTTGTGCCTTTCGGCGTACCGGCCATGCGCGCGCTGCGGGCATGGGTTGATGATGGGCGCCCCGATATTGCCGCCGATGATTCCGCGGATGCGCTGTTTCTGGGGGCACGAGGGCGCAGAGTCAACCAACGTGTGGCGAGGGAGGTGGTGCACCGCATGGCCAGAGACGCCGGAGTGCCGGATATCAGCCCTCATGCATTGAGACATTCTGCGGCCACGCACATGCTCGATGGGGGCGCCGATCTGCGCGAGGTGCAGGAACTGCTTGGCCATGCGTCGCTGAAAACCACGCAACGGTACACGCATGTCTCCATCGAACAGCTGAAAAGCAGGTATGCACAGGCGTTTCCGCGCGCCTGATCCCATCGCGCGTCATCGCGCGTCAGGTTTGTGCGTCATATTTCGTTGTGACAGTGGTCTTTTCGAGGTCTTTTCGAGAATGACCAGAATGTGGACAATACCGTGTGAACCTGCAATATGGCTGAATATCGCCATTTAACGGACTTCGAATTTACATATACGTAACATGGAATTTGCTTCTTGTCACCAAAGCGCGAGACAATGCAAATTAATCAGCAATGGGGTTGGTTTGCCGGTATGACGCCTACGACGCGTCGCCAGCGGCCAGCCCCATTTGCGTGAAGCGGATCGTGGTCCAAAACCATGATCCTGCAGATTACGAATAGGAGATATCAATGAAGAAGAAAGCTCTTGCTTTCGCCGCCATGGCCTGCTCCATGGCCATGCTGCTGAGCGCCTGCGGCGGTTCCAGCAACAGCAACGCCGCCGGTGACACCGCTGGCGCCAACATCATCTACGCCTACAACTCCGAGCCGCAGAACCCGCTCATCCCGTCCAACACCAACGAGACCGGTGGCGGCAAGCCGGGCGATCTGCTCTTCTCCCGTCTGGTCTCCTTCGACAAGGACGGCAAGGCTTCCAACGAAGTGGCCGAGTCCATCACCCCGAACGATGACGCCACCCAGTACACCATCAAGCTGAAGTCCGGTTGGAAGTTCACCGACGGCACCGATGTCACCGCCGAGTCCTTCACCAAGGCTTGGTCCTACGCCGCCAACGCCAAGAACGCTCAGAAGGCCTCCTCCTTCTTCTCCACCATCAAGGGCTATGACGACCTGCAGGCCGACGGCCTTAAGGGTGACGAGCAGCTCTCCGGCCTCAAGGTCGTGGACGACACCACTTTCACCGTGGACCTGAACCAGTCCGATTCCGTCTTCCCTGTCAAGGTCGGCTACCTGGCCTTCGCCCCGCTGCCCGAGTCCTTCTACAAGGACCCGAAGGCCTTCGGCGAGAAGCCGGTCGGCAACGGCCCGTACAAGCTCGACCACTGGGATCACAACAAGGAGATCGCCCTAGTCAAGAACACTGACTACAAGGGCAACGAGGACGTCAAGAACGACGGCGTGACCTTCAAGGTCTACACCGACGACCAGGCCGCCTACCGCGACATCCAGTCCAACAACGGCGCCCTCGACGTGATGGAGTCCGTGCCGGCCGCCTTCACCAAGACCTTCAAGTCCGACAAGAAGATCCAGCCGTACTCCGAGGCTGGTTCCGTCATCCAGACCTTCACCATCCCGTCCACCCTTGACCACTTCAAGAACGACGAGGAAGGCCAGCTGCGCCGCCAGGCCATTTCCATGGCCATCAACCGCGAGCAGATCATCGACAAGGTGCTCAACGGCATCGGCACGCCGGCCACCGACTTCACCTCCCCGAAGACCCCGGGTTACTCCGACTCCCTCAAGGGCTCTGAGAACCTCAAGTTCGACGCCGCCAAGGCCAAGGAACTGTGGGCCAAGGCTGACGCCATCTCCAAGTTCGACGGTCAGCTCACCTTCTCCTACAACGCCGATGGTGGTGCCAAGCCGATCTACGACGCAATCGTGAACCAGCTCAAGAACAACCTGGGCATCGACGCGGCCACCAACCCGATTCCGACCTTCCAGGAATTCCGTGACGCCATCACCAACCGCCAGATGACTGGTGCGTTCCGCACCGGCTGGCAGCCGGATTACCCGTCCGCCGAGAACTACCTGTGGCAGCTGTACTCCTCCGCCGCTGCTGACGGCAAGGGCTCCAACGATGGCGACTACAAGAACCCTGACTTCGACGCCCTGTGCCTGCAGGCCGCCGCCGCCAAGACCACTGACGAGGCCAACAAGCTGTACCAGCAGGCTCAGGAGATCCTCCTCAAGGATTTGCCGGCCATCCCGCTGTACTACTCCAACGCCTCCGGCGTGGCTTCCCTGTCCGTCAAGTCCGGCTTCGGCATGGATTGGCAGAACCTTCCGACCTACGCCGAGATGTCCAAGAAGTGAGCTGAGGCTCGTCTGACATCGAACATGTAGTTCGCTGACCTACAAGGGGCGAGGATCGTCATGGTCCTCGCCCCTTTTCGCATTTCGTCGCATGCACCATTCTTCCTCGTACGTGTCGCGGGAAATTCCTCGTGAAAAGTCATGAATCCATACCATATATCGGACAATTTCACAGGAACCGCCCGGAATGGACGCTAAGTTAACGTCAGTTTACAAACCTCCGTCAGCGCTTGCGGTAGACTGTCGGAGTATTTGACGACCGGTCGCGTGCAGCGTTTCGCCGTTGTAGTCCCCGAAACCGGTCATGAGTAAGGAGCAACCGTATGGGTAAGTATCTTCTGCGACGCATTCTGCAGATGATCCCCGTGGTTCTCGGTACGACATTCCTCGTGTATGCGCTGGTCTTCCTGCTGCCTGGCGATCCCGTCAAGGCCATGTTCGGTGACAAGCCCATCAACGAAGCCGTCGCAGCCCAGATCCGCGCGGAATACCACCTCGATCAGCCGTTCATCGTTCAGTACTTCATCTATCTGAAGAACGCGCTGACTCTTGATTTCGGCAACACCTTCGCCGGCCAGCCCGTGATCGACGAAATCACCCGCGCTTTCCCGGTCACCATCAAGCTCGGTCTGATGGCGTTCTGCTTCGAGGCCATCTTCGGTGTGATCTTCGGTATCATCTCGGGCCTTAAGAAGGGCAAGTGGTACGACACGGTCATCCTGATCGTCTCCCTGCTCCTCATCTCCGTGCCGACCTTCGTCACCGGCTTCGTGATGCAGTATCTCCTCGGCATCCAATGGTCAATCCTGCCGGTGACAGCCGGCGCGGACCCGACGTTCCTCGACCTGCTCATGCCGGCCATGGTGCTGGGCTCCGTCTCGATGGCCTACATCATCCGACTGACCCGATCGGAGATCTCCTCTAACATCGCCGAGGACTATGTGCGCACCGCACGGGCCAAGGGCATGTCCAATGGTCAGGTCATGCTCCGCCATGTGCTGCGCAACTCCCTGATTCCGGTCGTCACCTATCTCGGTCAGGACATCGGCGCCCTCATGGGTGGCGCTATGATCACCGAGCAGATTTTCAACATCCACGGCATCGGCTTCCTGACCTATCAGTCGATTCTGAAAGGCGAGGCGAACCTGGTGGTGTCCATCGTCACGCTGCTCATGCTGATCTTCGTGGTGTGCAACCTTATCGTCGACATGCTCTACGCGGCACTCGATCCGCGCATTCGTTACGCGTGATAGGGAAGGAGTGACCGACATGACTAACGAAAACCTCGACAACCAGCTCGATAATTCCGGCGAACCGACGCCTGAGTACTTCATGGAGACCCTCCCCGGACAGGATCGATATGTGGCGCCTCTCGATGAGACGCCGCTGCAGGACGTGGACTCCGTCGACGAATCCGCTCCTGCGGCGAGCATGTGGGCCGATGCCTGGCGAACCTTGCGCCGCAACCCGCTGTTCATCATCTCCGGTATCGTCATCCTCTTCATCATCATTGTGGCCATCGCGCCGGGTCTGTTCACCAAGCAGGACCCGAACTCCTGCGATCTCGCCAACTCGTTGAGCCCCGCCTCCAACGGACACCCCTTCGGCTATGACATGCAGGGCTGCGACGTATACACCCGCGTGGTGTACGGCACCCGTACCTCGCTGTCAGTAGGTGTGCTTTCCACGTTGCTCGTCGTGTTCGTCGGCACTCTTATCGGTGCCGTCGCCGGCTTCTTCGGCGGATGGGTCGATGCGGTGCTGAGCCGTATCACCGATATCTTCTTTGCCCTGCCGATGCTGCTCGGCGCCATCGTGGTGCTGCAGATGTTCAAGACCTCCAAGTCCATCTGGAAGGTCGTGCTCGTGCTCGCACTGTTCGGCTGGGTCGGCGTATGCCGCATCGCCCGAAGCGCTGTGCTCGAAGCCAAGAACCTTGAATTCAACACCGCTTCCACGGCTTTGGGCTCGACGCCCACGCGAAACCTGTTCCGTCACATCCTGCCGAACTCACTGGCCCCGATTATCGTTATCGGCACCACGTCGCTGGCGTCGTACATTGTGGCCGAGGCGACGCTGAGCTTCTTGGGTGTGGGTCTTCCCACCACCACCGTGAGCTGGGGCGGTGATATCTCCAGCGCCCAGGTCAACCTGCAGACCGATCCGCTCGTGCTGTTCTACCCGTCCGCGGCACTGGCCATCACCGTGCTTGCGTTCATCATGATGGGCGACGCCGTCAAGGACGCCCTTGATCCGAAGAGCCGTACGGCCTGAGTCAGGGAGCAGAGGAAATATTATGACTGACAATTCCACTATCGATTCCCAGGCACAGATGCTGGCCATGCAGAAGGCCCACGGCCCGCTGCTCGAAGTCAAGGATCTGGCCGTCGATTTCACCACGGACACCGGCAAGCCGGTCCATGCCGTGCGCAGCTCCTCCTTCACCGTCTATCCAGGCCAGTGGGTGGCCATCGTGGGCGAATCCGGTTCCGGCAAGTCCACCTCCGCAATGGCGGTGCTGGGTCTGCTTCCCGGCACGGGTCATGTGGTCGGCGGCTCCATCAAGCTTGACGGCCAGGAGATCGCGAATGCCAAGCAGAAGGAATTCGACAAACTCCGCGGCACCAAGATGGGCCTCGTGCCTCAGGACCCGATGAGCAACCTGAACCCGGTGTGGCGTATCGGCTCTCAGGTCAAGGAGGCTTTGAAGGCCAACAATATGGACGTCAACCACGAGAAGCGTTCCGCATTGGCCAAGGCCTTGGCCGGCGAGGACGCCGCCGTGAAGCTCAAGGGGAATGACGACGAGACCTTCCTCGGCTCCAAGGAGCTGCCCGCTCTGATGGACGAGGCCAAGAAGGCGCTGACCGCCGCCGGTGTGACAGGGGACGCCTTCGACAAGGCCGTCGCCCGCTTTGAGAGCGAATGGGTGCCTGGTTCCGAAACCCGTTGGCGTGTGGCCGACGACCTCATCAAGGCCGGTGTGAAGGATGACGATGCTTGGTATCTGGCCAAGAAATACGTCATCGGTTCGTCCATGGACGATCGTATCGCTGGCCTGCTGTCCGAAGCCGGTTTGCCGGATGCCGCCACCCGCGCCCGTCAGTTCCCGCACGAGTTCTCCGGCGGCATGCGCCAGCGTGCGTTGATCGCCATCGGTCTGGCCTGCCGTCCTGACCTGCTGATCGCCGATGAGCCGACCTCGGCACTTGACGTGACCGTGCAGAAGCGCATCCTCGACCACCTGCACTACCTGACCGATTCGCTCGGCACCGCCGTGCTGTTCATCACCCACGATCTGGGTCTGGCCGCCGAACGCGCCCAGCACATCGTCGTCATGTACAAGGGACAGGTCGTCGAATCCGGTCCGTCCCTCGAGGTGCTGCAGCACCCGCAGCACCCGTACACCAAGCGACTCGTCGCCGCAGCGCCGTCACTGGCCTCCCAGCGCATCATTTCCGCCAAGGAGCGCGGTGAAGACGCCGATGCGTTGCTCGACCACAAGATCGCCGATGAGAACGAGCTCGAGAAGAGCGAACACATCATCACTGTCGAACACCTGACCAAGGAGTTCAAGCTTCCGCGCAAGAAGGAGATGTTCAAGGCAGTCGACGACGTGTCCTTCTCCGTCAAGCGCGGCACCACTCTGGCCATTGTGGGCGAATCCGGTTCCGGCAAGTCCACCGTGGCGAACATGGTGCTCCACCTGCTCGAACCCACCTCCGGCAAGGTCTTCTATGAGGGACGTGACACATCCACGTTCAAGGCCAAGGATCTGTTGGGCTTCCGTCGTCACGTGCAGCCGGTGTTCCAGAACCCGTACGGTTCGTTGGATCCGATGTACTCGATTTTCCGCTCCATCGAGGAGCCGCTGCGCATCCACAAGATCGGCGATCAGAAGTGGCGCACCAACCGTGTCAAAGAACTGCTCGACATGGTCGAGATGCCACAGTCGGTCATGGGTCGTTATCCGAACGAGCTTTCCGGTGGCCAGCGTCAGCGTATCGCCATCGCGCGTGCCATGGCCCTTGACCCGGACGTGATCGTGTGCGACGAGGCCGTCTCCGCCCTCGATGTGCTCGTGCAGGACCAGGTGCTGCACCTGCTCAACGACCTGCAGGCTGAAAAGGGGCTGAGCTACCTGTTCATCACCCACGATCTGGCCGTGGTCCGTCAGATCGCCGACGAGGTCGTGGTGATGCAGCATGGCAAGCTCGTGGAGCACGCCACCACTGATGAGGTGTTCGACCACCCGAAGATGCAGTACACCCAAGATCTGCTCGACGCCATCCCCGGCGGCAAGCTCAAGCTCGGTCTGGACTGATAATTCATCGCGCTATGTCGGTGTTGTCCGGCAGGTGTACCGGGCAACACGACATAGCGCTTAATGGAGTGTCTGATAAATCACACGTCATAGGTGATGGTCAGGGGAGCGTGGTCGGACCAGCGCTGGTCGTAGGTGGGCGCCTTGTCAATGACGAAGCCCCGTGCGGTCTCCGCCAGTTCCGGTGTGGCGAACTGGTAGTCGATTCTCCATCCGACATTGTTGTCGAAGGCGCGTCCACGCTGGCTCCACCAGGTGTATGGCCCTTGGATGTCGCCGGATAGTGAACGCATCACATCCACGAATTCGTATTCATTGAGCCATCGGTCGACATACGCGCGCTCCTCGGGCAGGAATCCGGCGTGATGCTCGTTGGCCTTGGCGTTCTTGATGTCCAACGGCGTGTGCGCGATATTGAAATCACCGCAGAGCACAGCCTGCCTGCCACCGTGCGCAGCCTCATCGCGCAACTCGCCCAGACGCACCAGCATGGTGTCCAAGAAGCGGAATTTCTGCTCCATCTTCAACGGGTCATCGGCATTGCCGGCATGGACGTATACGCATACCACCGTGATCACGTATCCCTGCGGTGTGCGGATATCCGTTTCGATCCATCGCCCCGAATCGACATCCTCATCCAATCCCGGCAGACCGTACCGCTGCTCGATCACTGGCAGATCGGCAAGCAGCGCCACGCCGGCGCGACCCTTCACGCGGCAGATCTCGTTGGTCAGCGTGAGATCCTCAGCCGAATCGATTGCGCCCGCCTGCGCGTACTCGAAGGCGAATTTGCTGACTATCTTGTCGATGTCCGGCTGCGGCGCACGGACCTCCTGCATGCACCATATGTTTGGAGTATGGTGTCCCGCCCAAGCCACGATGCCTTTGCGGTCGGCCGCACGCAGGCCATTGACATTGGAAGTAGTGATGGTAATGGTCATGCCGCCATAGTATTAGCGTCTGTATACCAATCTCACTGCGGTCTCATCGCCTGACGTGAATGTTCAGCGTTCTTTGAGGCTGGGTGCTAGGCTTGCAAGGGTTGCAACCGTGATACGAAATGAGGAATTATGGGACTGTTCGGATTCGGAAAGAAGAAGAGCAAGAAGGAAGCCGAACCGGCCGGCTCCGTCGACGAAGACAAGGCGGCGGCTGAGGCCGCCAACACCGCGGCCAAGGCCGAAAGCGCCGAAACCGTGCTGGCTGAGCCGTCCGGCGAATACGTGGGCCGTGGCGATGAGCGTGGCCCGTGGGACGTGAACGACGAGGACGTTCCCGACTACGACGATTATCTGGATCTGGGCGCGTACTACCTGCCGTTCCTGCAGGGTATCGAATTGCGCATCAAGGCAAGCCGCGCCACCCAGCAGGTGCTGGGCTCCACCATCACCTATGGCGCTTCCAGCCTTGAGATCGAGGCGTTCGCCGCGCCCAAGACCATGGGACTGTGGGATGATGTGCGCGCCGATCTGCTGGAGGCCAATAAGAACGCATCCGAAGCCGAAGGTGTATTCGGCACCGAACTGAAGCTGCCGGTCAGCGTCAAGGGCGGCAAAACCGTCAACACCCGTATCGTCGGCGTTGACGGGCCGCGTTGGATGCTTCGCGGCATCTTCTCCGGCAAGGCTGCCGTCGATCCCGATAGCCCGGAGACCGAGGCCCTGAACAAGTTCTTCGCTGACATCGTGGTAGAGCGTGGCGAGGAACCGTTGGCTCCGCGCGATCTCATCCCGATGCATCCGCCGGTCGCCCCGGCAGAACGCCGTGCCGCCAAGGCCGCTGCCGAAGCGGAGGCGCAGGAAGGCGGCAAGGAGCACTTCAAGGACATTCCGGACAACAAGCCGAAGGGCCCGCTGAGCCAGGACCAGACCACGGAGGTCAAGACCACCCTGTCCCGTGGTCCGATGTTCTCCGAAGTGCGCTGATCTGCCGGCCTGCGTATCCGGTGCCTTCTTCTGCAGAGAAGGCACCGGATACGGTGTATCGGAGCTGCTGGTTTTCGAGGACTTTCACGGTGAATCTCTCACGGTGGGAACTCCACGGATAGAGGAAGAGACTTGACAGATAAGAAACGTACCGGCCTGTCGGCGCTGGCGGATGCCGGCAATGGCGACGAGGATTTTTCGGTCATCGAGGCGATCGGCGGTCCGCGCGGCGTCATCGAGTCGATGCTGCCCGGTGTGGTGTTCGTCGTCCTGTTCGTGGCTACAAGCAACCTGAACCTCACCATTGCGGTGTCTGCTGTGCTGGCGGTGCTGCAGGTCATTGTGCGTCTCTGCCAGCGCCAGTCGGTGATGGGCGCGGTGTCCGGGCTTGTGGCAGTGGGCATTTGCCTGATCTGGGCATGGAAAAGTCATGAGGCGCGCAACTACTATATGTTCGGCTTTCTGACCAATGCCATCTATCTGGTACTGTTGTCGGTCTCGCTGATGGTTCGTGTGCCCGGCTTGGGACTGGTTGTGGAATTCATCCGGCAGATGCCCACCGAACGGTTCAAGGCATGGTTCCAGGATTGGATGAACGATGAGGCGCTGAAACGCGCCTATACGATCATCACCGGACTATGGGTGGCGGTGTTCGCACTGCGTCTGATCGTACAGGTGCCGTTGTATGTGACCGATCATGTCGCGGCGCTTGGCGTGACCAGGCTGCTGATGGGCATTCCGTTCTGGGCGCTTGCCATCTGGGTGAGCTACCTCATCATCGCCACGCCGCTGCACCGTCATAAGACCGCGCGAAAGGATGAGAACGAGGATGCAAGCTGAAGTCCGCATCGAACGATACGCCGATCAAGGCCGTTGCGTAGCCCATATCGATGGGCGTGTGGTCTTCGTGCGTTTCGCCCTGCCCGGCGAACTCGTCCGGGTCGAGCTCGACGAGCCGCACGATCGCGACGACCGTTTCTGGACCGGCGAGGTCGTGGAGGTGATCGAAGCGTCCGAGGATCGTGTCAGTCCTGCATGGCCGCTTGCCGGACCATTGGCCATGGGCGGGGGAGTGGGCGGTGCCGATCTCGTGCATGTCTCGCTGCAAGGACAGCTGACATGGAAAGCCATCACCGTTTCGGAGCAGATGAGCCGCCTCGGCCACATCGATGTGGCTGTGCCCATCGAACGCATGCCCGGCGATGAGGAACTTGGCGGGCTGCATTGGCGTACGCGCATCGAGATGATTGCCGATGAACAGGGACGGCCGTCCATGCGTCGCCGTGGCACTCATAATCGTGTGGCCCTTGACACCATGCCGCTCGCCACTCAGGCGCTCCTGGATGTGGCCGAACGCGAGCATGTATGGGATGGCGGCTTTGCACCGGGAAGCCAGATCCGGTTGTCTGTGCCCGAACCGCGCACGAACGGCACGGAGCCCGGCGTATCCTCCAACAATCACGACAATGGCGATGATTATGCCGTACTTGTTGACGGAGAGCTGCGTGCCGGTTCGCGATTGCTGACCGAACGGGTGACCATCAACGGCCGTCCGTTCACCTATCAGGTGGATGCCAATGGATTTTGGCAGATTCATCGTCAGGCGCCGATCGCGCTCGGCACGCATGTCATCAATCTGGTGAACGGGCGGCTGCAAGGCGCTGCGGCACCGGTGATCTGGGATCTGTATTCGGGGTCGGGGCTCTTCACCCTGCCGCTGGCCACCATGACTGGCGAACGCACCCGCATGTTGAGCGTTGAAGGTGCGGCGGTCGCTGTCAAGAACGCACAGCGCAATCTCCGCGCTGCCGGACTGACCAACGTGGACGCCCGCACAGGTGACGTCTCGCATACGTTGCTTCATGTACCTGCCGATCTGGCCAAGCCGGATGTGGTGGTGCTCGACCCGCCACGCGCCGGGGCCCGGGCCAAGGTCTGCCGCCAGATCGCGGCATCCGGGGCACCCACTGTGGTGTACATCGCCTGCGATCCCACATCATTGGCCCGAGACACCGCCACGCTGATCGCGGAAGGCTATGAGCTCAGCGATATCAGGTCGTTCGACATATACCCGATGACGCACCATGTCGAGACGGTGGCCCTGTTCGTCCGCTGATGCGCATCCGGACCGTTATCGCCGGGGTGCGGCTATCATGCCCACTATGAGACGACGGATTATGGTGGTTATATCCTGCACCGCGCTGGTGTTGTCGTTGGCCGCATGCACGCCGGTCAATCGTGCGGTGGGCGATACGCAGGACAATCCTCCCGCCGTCGCCCATGATTCAATCCATACATCGGATGCGGAAGTCGGGTTCGTCGGCTCCACGGATACCGCCGCGGACAAGCTCGCCATAGATGCCATGGCCGACGACGGCATCAGTGTGTACTATGCTTCGCTGGATTCCGATGCTTCCGATGCTGCTGGTACGGCTGCCTCCGATACTGCTGCCGATGCAGGTGCTGACGGCACTGATGCTGACGGCACCGATGCCGCCGATTCGGATATCACTGCGCAGCATGCGGTCGCCGATTACGTCGCCCGTGCCGTGGACATCATCATCGTCAGCGGCATCGCCATTACCGATGCCAACCGTGATACATGGGAGCAGACACTCGGCAACGCCAGGGAGGCAGGCATCGCAGTCGCCCTGCTCAATCCTGTTGCTGTGCCCGACAATGATCTGCTTTACGCGGCCACGCTCACCATCAACGACCGTGACGCCAATGCCGAGCGCATCGGCGACGCGGTGCTGGCGGTCATTCGCGACGAGCCGCACGAGCGCTCTATCGCTGTCACCACCATGTGACATCACGCCGAATCATCCCCGAGCCTGAACGCATTGCGCCATACGGCACGGTAGGCTGGATGGCATGAGTGCAACAGCAGCCGCGGCAATGCCCGAAATCGACGAGACCGGCCTGAACGCCGAGGAAGTGGCCAAGCGCATCGAAGCCGGGCAGACGAACGCGATGAAGGACTCCACGTCACGTTCGGTGAAGGACATCGTGCGCGCCAACGTGTTCACACTGTTCAACGGCATCATCTTCGCCGCCATGGTACTGGTGCTGATCACCGGATCATGGAAGGACGCGGTGTTCGGCTTCGTCATCATCATCAACACCGGCATCGGGATCGTGACCGAGCTCAAGGCGAAGCGCACGCTGGACAGGCTTTCCATTCTGGTCGCGTCCGATGTGCTTGTACGCCGTGGTGGCAATGATGTCGCGGTATCCCATAGCGATATCGTCATGGATGATCTGCTGTGGATTCGATCTGGTGAACAGGTGCCTGCCGACGGACGAATCATCCATACTTGGGGTCTGGAACTGGACGAATCCATGCTGACCGGTGAATCGCGGACCGTCCGGCACAAGGTGGGGGAGCAGATCTGCTCCGGTGCCACCGCGGTCTCCGGCATGGCGCTGGTCAGGGTGAGCGCCGTGGGAGCGCACTCCTATGCGGCAACGCTCACCGCGCAGGCGAAGGTCTACAAGAAGACCGTATCCGATCTCAACAAAGGCATCAATACGATTCTGAAATTCATGACCTTCCTGGTGGTGCCGCTGTGCGTGCTGCTCATCTGGTCGCAGATCCGCACGGTCGGAGGCTGGAACCATGCGTTCACGACCGGTGAATGGCGTGGGGCCGTGGTGTCGGCGGTGGCGGGCGTGGTGGGCATGATCCCCGAAGGCCTCGTGCTGTTGACTTCGCTGAATTTCGCGGTGGCCGCGATGCGACTCGCCCGGCACAACACGCTGGTGCAGGAACTGGAATCCGTGGAGACGCTCGCCCGCGTCGATGCGTTGAACCTTGACAAGACCGGCACCATCACCGATGGCGGCATCGCCTTCGACCGGCTCATCATGCTGGAGGATGCGGCCGATGTCGGCGGACATGGCGTCGCGGCCGAGCGGACCGTCGCACAGGCGCTGTACGACTGCTGCAATGAGGAGCAGCCCAACGGCACTGGGCAAGCGGTGCTTGCTGGCCTGACGGCGCAGGGGTTCGTCGCAGGAACGGTTCGTGCGCGTATTCCGTTCTCCTCGGCCCGCAAGTGGAGCTCAGTGGTGGACGAGAGGGGCGAACGGTGGTTCATGGGCGCTCCGGAAGTCATATTGGCTGCATTGCAGGGCGACAACGCCGACATACTGCGGCAGGTCAACGAATATGCCGATGACGGCGATCGGGTGCTGTTGCTCGCCCGTTCTGCGGACTGCAATTCTGAAGGAAGCCTGCGTCATGGTTCAGCGGGACACGATGCAATGGGCGACAATCCAATGGGGGAGACCGCTGGCGCCGTCAGCGCCGATACTCCACGACTTGACCCGCAGGCGCAACCCGTCGCGCTGGTGCTGTGCTCCGAACGGATTCGCGACGATGCCGAGCGGACGCTGGCATGGTTCCGTGAGCAAGGCGTGCGATGCCGCGTGATCTCCGGCGACAATCCGGTGACGGTTGGTGCATCGCACGCCGGGTCGGACTCACCGGCGACCGTGAGCCGGTGGCCTTGGACGCGCGTGAATTGCCTGACGACATCCATGAGCTCGCCCGGGTGCTGGAGCATGTCGACGTGCTCGGGCGCGTGCTGCCCGATCAGAAAGGCCATTGTACAGGCGCTGCACACGCAGCATCATGTGGTGGCGATGACCGGCGACGGCGTCAACGATGCCTTGGCCTTGAAAGAGGCCGATCTCGGCATCGCCATGGGCAACGCGGCGCCCGCCACCAAGGCCGTGGCGCAAGTGGTGTTGGTGGATTCCAGATTCTCCCATCTGCCCGACGTCGTGGCGCGTGGACGTCAGGTCATGGCCAACATGGAACGGGTCGCCAGCCTGTTCCTCGTCAAAACCGTGTATTCGGCGCTGATTTCGCTCGGTGTGGTACTGACGCAAATCCCATACCCGTACTTGCCCCGCCACATCACCTACATCGGTGCGCTCACCATCGGCATGCCGGCGTTCATCCTGGCGCTCGCGCCGAACACGCGACGCTACGTCCCAGGATTCCTGAAGCGTGTAGTCAAGTTCGCGCTCCCGGGCGGCGTGGCCACGGCGCTTTCCGTGCTGTTGGCCGCCTGGTTCCTGCCTGGCGTCATGGGCTGGAACATCACAGGCAACGATGGTGATCTCTCCTCTTTGCGCGCCACCAGCGCCATCATCCTGTTCCTGATGGGCGTGTTCGTGCTCGCACGTGTCGCGAGTCCGCTCAACAGTTGGCGCGGTGGGCTGGTGGCGTTCTTCGCCGCCGCTGGCGTCATCGGCACGTTCATCCCGTTCGTTGCGCGGTTCTTCGCGCTCATCCTGCCCACCGGCGCCACGCTGACCGCCACGCTCATCGCCCTCGCCGGCGCAGCCGTGATCTTCGTGCTGTGCCTATGGCTGGTGCCGAAGGCCGGCAGCATTCTGGCCCGGTTCCTACGCCGAAGCGGAATCAATATCTAGTGTGCCGTATATCGCCGGCTCCCCTCTCTGAGGGGAGCTGTCAGCGTAGCTGACTGAGGGGAGTTGGGCTCCTTCGCCAGCCCCTCCCCGAAGTCAGCTGAAAGAAAGTCGCTGCATTGTCTCACGTTTCAATCCGACACGCCAGAGGCAAAGTAACGTACCCGTACCATAACAAGCGGATAATCTACGGCAACAAGAGCCGATTCATGATTCGGAGGAAGCATGTCCTTACGTGACGCCCAACTGGCCACCTTGCACGCGGCCGGCAAGGACTTCGATTACTACAACATCGCCAATCTCGATGGCATCGACCACTTGCCGTACTCGCTGAAGGTGCTGGTCGAGAACCTCGTGCGCAACATCGACGGCGCCAACATCACCGACGAGCACGTCAAGGCCCTGCTCGATTGGGACCCCGACGCACAGCCCAGCCACGAGATCCAGTTCACCCCGAGCCGCGTGGTCATGCAGGACTTCACCGGCGTGCCGTGCATCGTGGACCTTGCCACCATGCGCGACGCGGTCAAGGACCTCGGCGGCGACCCGGAGGTCATCAACCCCCAGGTCCAGTCGGACATGGTCATCGACCACTCCGTGCAGATCGACAAGTACGGCATCGCCGACGCGGTCGAGCAGAACATGGACATCGAATACCAGCGCAACGGCGAACGCTACCAGTTCCTGCGCTGGGGGCAGCAGGCGTTCCGCAACTTCCGTGTCGTGCCGCCGGGAACCGGCATCATCCACCAGGTCAACATCGAATACCTGGCCAAGGTCATCATGACCAAGAGCGCCGAGGCATCCGGTCTGAACGATGGCCGCGATCTCGCCTACCTCGACTCCTGCGTCGGCACCGACTCGCACACCACCACCGAAAACGGCCTCGGCGTGCTCGGCTGGGGCGTGGGCGGCATCGAGGCCGAGGCCGCCATGCTCGGCCAGCCCATCTCCATGCTCGTGCCGCGCGTCGTGGGCTTCAAGCTCACCGGCTCCATCCCCGAGGGCGTCACCGCCACCGATGTGGTGCTGACCATCACCGACATGCTGCGCAAGCACGGCGTGGTTGGCAAGTTCGTGGAGTTCTACGGCGAGGGCATCGCTTCCGTGCCGCTGGCGAACCGCGCCACCATCGGCAACATGAGCCCGGAGTTCGGCTCCACCTGTGGCATCTTCCCGATTGACGACGTCACGCTCGACTACCTGCGCCTGACCGGCCGCTCGGACGAGCAGGTCGCGCTCGTCGAGGCGTACGCCAAGGCCAACAAGCTGTGGGGCGACGCCAACGATCCGGACTACGTCGAACCGAAGTACTCCGAATACATGGAGCTGGACCTCGGCACCGTGGTGCCGTCCATCGCCGGCCCGAAGCGTCCGCAGGACCGCATCACGCTCGCCACGGCCAAGTCCACGTTCGAGGACACGCTGCCCGCGTACGAGACCGAGAAGACCGCCCACGAGCCGATCGCCGTCTCCACCGACTTCCGCGGCGATTTCGACATCACCAACGGCGACGTGGCCATCGCCTCGATCACCTCCTGCACCAACACTTCCAACCCGTCCGTCATGGTGGCCGCCGGCCTGATTGCCCGCAACGCGCACGCGCTGGGACTCAAGCCCAAGCCGTGGGTCAAGACCTCGCTCGCCCCCGGCTCCCAGGTGGTGGCCGACTACCTCAAGGCCGCCGGACTGCAGGACGACCTCGACGCGCTCGGCTACGAGCTCGTCGGTTTCGGCTGCGCCACCTGCATCGGCAACTCCGGCCCGCTGCTGCCAGAGATCTCCGAGGCCATCAACGCCAACGACCTGACCGTCACCGCAGTGCTCTCGGGCAACCGCAACTTTGAGGGACGCATCAGCCCGGACGTCAAGATGAACTACCTCGCATCGCCGCCGCTCGTGATCGCCTACGCGCTCGCCGGCACGATGGACTTCGACTTCGAGACCCAGCCGCTCGGCGTTGACAAGAACGGCAATGACATCTATCTCAAGGACATCTGGCCTACCAACGAAGAGGTGGCCGCCGTGGTGAACGGCACGGTCAGCCGCGAGATGTTCCTCAAGGACTACGCCTCCGTGTTCGACGGTGACCGCCGCTGGAAGGGCCTCGACGTGCCCGAAGGCGAGCTGTTCCAATGGGACCCGAAGTCCACCTATGTACGCAAGCAGACGTTCTTCGATGGCATGAAGGCCGTGCCGGACCCGGTTGAGGACATCCACGGTGCCCGCGTGCTCGCACTGCTCGGCGACTCCGTGACCACCGACCACATCTCCCCGGCCGGTGCGTTCAAGGCGTCCAGCCCTGCCGGCAAGTATCTCACCGACCGCGGCGTGGCCCCGAAGAACTTCAACTCCTACGGTTCCCGCCGAGGCAATCACGAGGTGATGGTGCGCGGCACGTTCGGCAACATCCGACTGCGCAACCAGTTGCTCGCCTCTGTGGGCGAGGAGGTCACACCGGGCGGTTTCACCTACGACTTCACGACCGGCAAGCCGTCCACGATCTTCGATGCATCGCTGAACTACAAGGCAGCGGGCACGCCGCTTGTGGTGCTGGCCGGCAAGGAATACGGCACCGGCTCCTCGCGCGACTGGGCCGCCAAGGGCACGCTGATGCTCGGCGTCAAAGCCGTGATCACCGAGAGCTTCGAACGCATTCACCGCTCCAACCTCATCGGCATGGGCGTCCTGCCCCTGCAGTTCCCTGAAGGCGAATCCTACAAGTCGCTGGGTCTTGATGGCACCGAGACCTACGACATCGATGGGGTGGATAAGCTCAACTCCGGCACGACGCCGAAGACCGTGCATGTCACTGCCACGCGTACGGATGGCTCCACGACCGAATTCGACGCGGTCGTGCGCATTGACACCCCCGGCGAGGCTGATTACTACCGTAACGGCGGTATCCTCCAGTACGTGCTTCGCAACCTCATGAAGTAATGCAACAGGACGGTCGGGGCCATGTCTCCGGCCGTCCTGCATTTATGGGTCATGTGGATCAGTGGGACTGCAGACGGCACTGCTTCCAGATGTCGCTGAGCTTCTGACCATTGGACGTGCGCTTCCATACTTCAAGCCCGCCGCTGCGACGGCCTCCCGCAGCGGCACGGGCGGCCGCAGTGGGCGTCGGGTATTCCGAGCCGTCATCCAAGCGGAACCGTCCGTTCTCCGTCACCGTGGCATACCAGCGTTCGCCCTTGCGAGGCCGCTCCCAGACCAGCCGTTCGCCGGGCACCAGCAATCCGGCCTGAATCACCTGACGGATGGTCACACGTTTCGAGCTGTGTGCTGCGTGCGCCGTCGGCGACTGCGCGAGCTGATCGATGCCTTGGACGGTGAGATCGTTGTTGTTGCGGTCATAACGGATGCCCCAATAATCCACAATGAGGCGAACCGTCTCCGACTGCCGCTTCTCAAGCAGCGAAGGCGTGCAGTCGTTGTAATCCTTCAGCTCATTGGTCAAAGGAAAACGGCGTGAATCCGAGCGCATGAGCATGCGGTCACGGCGCGCGGCGAATTCGTTGAACTTGTCCAGCTGCTCTTCGGTGCCTTGGACCAGTGCCAGATTGCCCAGTCGATACAGCCAATGGTCATGCTGCTCGGGTGACCAGTCACTGAACGATTTCGAATGTTCGATATTCACCGGCATGATAGGCAGTGCGCTGCATTTGCGCGGCCTGTCAAGGTGGGATTGCGCCTTCTGCTCATTGGCGCGGATGAGCAGCAGTCGAACCAACGCATTGTCTGATTGCAATTCCCCTTGCAGGCGCACCACGGCGTTCTCCTGGTCGTCGTCGCGGACTTTCAGACCGTTGCACCGTTCGACCAGATACCCTTTGTCGAGATCGCGGATAGCGGCGTTCGCATACCCGCGTCTGTCTGTGACGTCGGTCCGAATCAACGTACGGATTCCGGTCACGCGTTCAAGAGCCGACAGGATCTCCGACAGACGGCGTTCATCGTGGGGCTCCAATGCGGCGAGCGACGTCGATGCCTTGACGTTCCGTGAGCCGCGTTGTGCGAACGGCGGGCAATCGGGATTGCCCAGCTGACGATACGAATTGACCAGCGCCCACATGGCTACGGGCTTCCACTCATGGTTGCGGTAGTCGTTCAGTCCCTCGAGACGATGCCGGATTTCGGCGGGCAGTATCGTCTCGTTGGGTTTGGAGATGATGCGCCACGCCATCGCATACGGGGCGAGCACGGTGTTGATGAACGAGGCCACCGTGCCGTTGTCGATATGAGGCTTGAGCACATTGTCGAGGAAATCCTCGATGAGCTTGCCGGTATCCGGCTGATGGGCGAGGATGAGATATAGGTATGAAAAGAACTCGTCGCTCTCATGCGGGTCGTCGCTGATCGGGTCGATGATGTCGTCCCAGCGTTCGGTATAGGCGTCAAGCTCCGCGTCACTGAGCCCGGATGTGGCCCGTGCCTTGAAGACGTCGGACGGCGTGAGCGGCAATCCCCGCATGTTCATCACGTCGAAGATGCGATGGGCGCCATCAAGGTTGTCGGTCGTGACGATGACCAGGGTGACCTGATTGACGAGGTATTGGGCGAACTGCTGCCGCGCGGACATGCCCCACGCGGATATCTCGTCGTACACATTCCGGATGTTCGTTACCATATTGCGTTGCGCGGCGGTGGCCAGATCGTCGTTGTCCATGTCGAACACGGATTCGAGGTTGTCCTCCTGGACGTGTTCCCGGAAGAATGACGCGTCGCGTTCGCGCAATGTGAGCCGTGGCTCGCTGATGATGCCGCGCAGCTTGTCGCCGGGTTCCACCAGCAGCGCGTCGAGCTGGTGCATCAGGTCGGCGTCCTGTTCCAGATCGCGCAGCACGGCGATGATGATGGATAGGGATACCAACCGCTGCTGCCCGTCGATGACGTCATAGCGGTTGTCACCATGGCGGACCAGGATCAACGAGCCGAGGAAGTACGGGGTCTGCGGTGTTTTCGAAGCGTCATGCAGATCACTGACCAGTTGGAGAATGTTCTCGGACTTCCAGATATACGCCCGCTGGAAGGAAGGCACCGTGAAACGGAAATCCGGTGTGAACACCTTTCCCAGTGGCAGTTCCCGTGCGTTGATGGCCATATGATCCCCCTGTCCGCCCCTTCGCCGTCGGTTGCTGGAGCCGCTCGCATGCATGTGCCGATGGATACCGCACTCGCATCCGCATGCAACAGTTCCGCAGTTCAGCTTACCAGCGCAAGCTGGCAAACGCGGGGGCGGTATCCGCGCGTATGCCGGCGATGCGGTTTGTGTTGTGGAGCGCTCCGTGGCAAGTACGGTTCCGCAGCGTCAGTCGTGCTCGGGAACCGCGCCCTCATAGAGATAGAAGGACATATCGTCATGATGGTATCGGGATGCGTCCAGGTCGATGGACGCGATCCGCTCGAGCCCATGATGGGTGTAGAAACCCACATTGCAGGAGGTGTCCGTGAACAGGAAGTACTTCGTCATGCCGCTCCTGCGGAAATCATCGAGCATCCTCCGGAACATACGCTTGCCCAGACCATGGCCTTGAGCTTCAGGTGAGAGCGCGAAGAGCACCACTTCGGCGGCATAATCATGGCCGGACCGCGAAGCCCGACTGCGCAGCATCCGGTCCAAGGCAAGGATGCCCACGATTTCATGGGCTGCACGCAGGCCTTCACGGGAGCGCATGAGTCCGCCCAGAAGACGGAGATACCTGCGGGCATGCGTATTGCATCGGTTCCGGGTCTCACGTGAGTCGATGCGGCCCAGAATCAGCGCGACCGGTTTGCCATCCACCACTGCGGTATAGGCGTTGGTGGTTCGGGCCAGACAGTTCTCCCAGTCGGCCTCGGCCGCGAGCATGCCGATACGTTCGCTGAAGTCGGCATACCAAGTGCGTCGCACCAGATCGATCAGTGCGGGGTGGTCGTCTCGCTGCAAAGGGCGAATCGTTGCGGTCTCATGCTCAAGTTCTTGCATGTGTTTCATTATGCCTTATGCCCAGGGGCGGAATTGCACTGTGCTGCGATACCGTGTGCGGCGTTTGCGGCGGAATCCGACTGGGAGAGGCCATTGTGCAGGAACGGGAGCGTACTCAGGCAATCCGCCGAAGAGACGCGGCCTATATAAAGCCTACAATCGTGCCGGCAGGTCGGCGCGCTCCACCAATCGGGCCATCTGCACGCGGCCCATGTCGAGCTTGTCGGCGGCCGAGGAGAGATGCGCCTTGGCGGTACGTTCCGAGATGAACATCCGGGAGGCGATTTCGGCGTTCGTATAGCCTTCCGCCGCGAGCATCACGGCCTCGCGCTCGCGGTCGGGCAATGCATCGAGCAATGCCCGCGCCTCGTCCCTGCGCGATTGGGGACGCGACTTGCTCAAGCCGTCGATCAGCTGTTTTTGGCTGACCGTCATTGAATTGGGGCTCGCCTGTGCATACGCCGATGATGCGGCGGATGATGCAGTCCGGGGCGTCGGTCTTCGATACGAATCCTTCGGCACCCGCCTCCACTGCACGTTCGACGGTGCCGGAGGGACTCAGCGAAGTCAGAATCAGCACATGCGGAGCAGGGGAGAGCGCTCGCAGTTGGCGGGTCGCCTCGATGCCGTCCACTCCGGGCATGGCGATGTCCATCAGCACCACATCCGGATGTTCGAGCGCGGCTCGGCGCACGCACGTCTCACCATCGGTGGATGAGGAAGCCACCACGATTCGCCCGTGGGAATAATCGTTCAGAATCAGACTCATCGCTTGGCAGATCATCGGGTCGTCGTCGATGATGCTGACCCTGATCGGCCTTGTCCCGATGCTTTCGGCATCAGTCTGCGCGCCATCGTCCGGCACCGACTGTGCGGCGGATATGGTACTGCCGTTCTTCTCGCTCACAGAAGACATCTTAGCTGCGCCACGGCAACTGCACGTCCACGTGGAACAGGTGGCGATCGTCCACGCCATACCGGCATTGTCCGCCTGCCGCATGCACGCGGGCCGCAAGACCGGGCAGCCCTGCGCCATGACCTGCTCGGTGAGCGGCTTTGTCGGTAGCGGTATCGGTAGCGGTATCGGGCATCGGATTGCTGATATGGATGTGCACGCCGGACTGCGGAGCCACGGAGACCTCCAAGGAGACCGGCATGCCGGGGGCGTGCCGCCGCGCGTTCGTCAATCCTTCTTGGATCGCCCGGTAGGCGGCCTTGCTGATGGCCTCATCCAATGCACTCAGCTGCTGGATATCGATCCACGTGTTGAGCGAGGTGCCGGAATTGCGCGTATCGGTGATCAACGCGTCCAATGATTCACGGGTCAAAGCGGTGTTGTCGGATGGGGCGAGCTGCTCCCACGCCTGTTGCGGGTTGCGCAGCATGTCGATGATTGCATGCGCCTCGTCCAACGCTCCAGCCGACTGGCGGCGAATGTCTTCGGCCTTGTCCGCCAAGGCCTTCGCCTCAGGCGTGTCTCCGAGTCTGTCAGCCTCCGCCTTGAGTGCACTGGCGTTCAACGCCATCAGGGACAGCGAATGGGCAAGCGTGTCATGGGCTTCGGCGGCGATCGCGTCGGCGAGTTGCTGGTTGTGAAGATCGCTTTGCAATGTCGCCGCTTGGGTGGTGGCTGCATCGGCCATCGCGTTCGCCGTGCGCAGGCTGGCGCGCGACCGGATATGCAGGCCGATGAGCACGGCGATGGCCACGAAAATCAGCGAGGCCACCGCCGCGCTGATCACCACGGTCGGTTCCTCCACCATCATGACAATCGGCTCACCTGAATCGCCGCCGGTATCCGGTTCGGCGAAGAACAAGTGCCATATGGATGCGTCAGGTTGTTGGAAGGCGTCCCGCAACTGGCTGATCAGCGTTACTATGGTGCCCGCAGCGACGGCCCGTATGGTCGTGTGTCGGTCGGTTCTACGGGCCAGCAACGATGTCATCGCCATCAAGGCGATCAATGAGTCGAACGGGAACACCACGACCAGTATGCAGGAGATCCAGAATGTCGCTTCCGGATACTCGTTGCGCGCCAGCAGCAGAAAACCGGACGGCAATGCGACCAATACACATATGACGACCAGCACGAACCCGGCGGAATCCTGATCGAAATTCCTCGAAAAGAACGAGGTCTGCGACAGACACATGAAACTGGCCAATGGCACCATGGTCGCCGAGCACCATCGCTTAGTGATCACAGGCACCTCATCCGGTTGAGGTCTGGACGTAGTCGTTGTTCTTCGACTTGGCGAAATCCGGTGGCGTACTTTTCTTTCCGGCTGCGTACCTGCAACGTTTCGATCAGTCATGGATACCACTGTATGGCCTGTCCCAGCCTGCCGCCACTGGACGCCAGGGCGGAACCATGCCCGGCAAATTGCCCGACCGGGCAGAGGACTCTGACCATTCGTCCACTACCTTCGGCGACCGTCGAACGGTAACGTCGAAAACGATTCAATCAACGGGAAGACATTGCGCCGCAATGGTGCAGTTGAGGAAAGGAGAGCGTCATGGCACATCAAGACGAGGCTCAATCGGCATCCGGAACCAAAACGAAAAAGCCAATCTGGAAGCGTTGGTGGTTCTGGCTTGTCATTATCGTGGTGATTGCGGCCATCGGCAGTCAAATGGGAGGGGCATCTGGGCAGACGGGGACGCAGTCCTCGCAGAGCAGCTCCAGCCAGAACGCGACCAATAACGCTGGTTCGGACAAGGACTCCACAAATACCGGTTCCACCGGTACCGACAGTGCCGACAATGGCGGTGCCGATCAGAAGTCCGACGTGCCTGCCGAATACCGATCCGCGTTGAAGAAGGCGGAATCGTACGCGACCGTCATGCATATGTCCAAGCAGGGCATCTACGATCAGCTCACCAGCGAATACGGTGAGAAGTTCTCCGCCGAGGCCGCCCAATATGCCGTCGACAACGTCAAGGCGGACTGGAACGCGAATGCGCTGGCCAAGGCGAAGAACTATCAGGAGACCATGTCCATGTCGCCTGAGGCTATTCGAGACCAGCTCACCAGCGAGAACGGGGAGAAATTCACCGCCGAGGAAGCGGATTACGCCATCCAGCATCTCAATGAATGACCGATCTCTTTCGCGATGGGGCGTTACGCCAATCCCGCCATCCGCTTTCGGAAGGCGGGATTGGTGCTGCTGCGCGGCCTGCGGCGGACAACAGCGACGTTTCGCCCTAAGACGAGGGATTTCATGGAACGTTCAGGTTTGTTCGGCTAGGATTGGTTCTGGAACAACAGATGAAGGAGCGAATATGACATTCGGTCAGCAGCCCCAGAACAACGGGCAGTACAACCCGCAATACAATACCCCCGACTACAACGCCGCCCAGCAGGCAGGATACGGACAGAACTACGGCGCTCCCCAGGGCGGACACCAGTTCGGCATGAACTATCAGAACGTCCAGCAGCAGTACCAGTACGCGCAGCCGCAAGGTGCCGGCGCAGGCGCGGCCGCCATCAACACCACGATGACCTACAACGTCGAAGAGGCGCGACGCGTTTCCGTCAGCAAGGTCTATGGCGAGATGACCATCGGCCTGATCGTCACCGCCATCGTGGCTGTGGCCGGACAGGTCACCGGCGCCTATTACAGCTTCCTCATGGCCACCGGCATGATCGGTCTCATCGGCCTGTGCGTGGCACAGGTCGCACTCGCCGTGGTGCTCGGCATGCGCGTGACCAAGATGAAGTCCTCCACCGCCCGTGTCATGTTCTACGTGTACGCGGCACTGATGGGATTCACGCTGAGCTCCATCTTCATGGTCTATGACCTCGGCTCCATCGGCCTGGCGCTCGGTATCACCGCCGCGTTCTTCTTCGCCCTCACCATGTTCGGCATGACCACCAAGATCAATATGCTCAAGGCCGGTCCGATTCTCATGGTCGGCCTCATCGTGCTCATCATCTCGCAGGTCGTGCTCATGTTCCTGCAGGTCGATGGCATGACGCAGATCGTCTGCGCCATCGGCTTGGTGCTGTTCGCCGGCATGACCATCTACGACGCGCAGTCCACTCGCGCATTGCTCACCGAATATGAGGCGCAGGGTCCGGAGATGGTCAAGAAGATCTCCATCCTGTGCGCGTTGAACCTGTACCTCGATTTCGTGAACATGTTCCTCTACATCCTCCAGTTGCTCGGCAACCGCGACTGACGGACAACCGATGATGCGACGCGTGCACTGACGTGTGCACTTGCAGCGCGACACATGGCAAGCCCGACCACAATGTGGCCGGGCTTTTTCATGCCCGACACAAACGCGAGTTAGGTTGGTGCCCCATGAGAAGACAAGAGCTTATGGGCATGTTCTGCCTGTTGTTGACCGCGCTGATCTGGGGATTCGCGTTCGTGGCGCAGGTGCAGGGCATGGATTCCATGTCGCCGCTGTTCTTCAACGCCAGTCGATTCACGTTGGGCGCGCTCTCTCTTGTGCCGATTCTGATTTGGCAGCGCTGGCGGGGGCGTGTGGGATCGTCCGTCGCCGCCGTGGATGCTGACTCCGGGCGACCTGTTTCAGCATCGCCGGATACGTCGGAAGACGCATCCTCGCATGGCACACACGCCGTGCCGTTCTGGGCGGCATGGCTCGCCAATCCGATCGTGGTTTCCGTGTTGTGCGGCGTGGTGCTGTTCACCGCGAGCACCCTGCAGCAATACGGCATCCTCTACGGCAAATCGGCCGGTCGGGCCGGATTCCTCACCGCCCTGTACATTGTGATGGTGCCGCTGCTGGCTTTCGTGTTCCTCCGCCGTCGTATCGGCATTCTGGTCGGCGCGGCCGTGGCGTTTGCAGTCGTGGGCTTCTACCTGCTGTGCGTCACCGACGGGTTCGGCTCCATAGGCTTTGCGGACATCCTGTTGCTGTTCACTGCCGTGCTGTTCGCGGCCCATATCCTCATCATCGACACGCTAGGCTCCAAGGTGAACGCCATTGTCCTGTCGTTCGGCCAGTTTTGCACCACTGCGGTCCTGAGCTGGATTGGCTCGATGATCGAAGGCTCGGTGGATTGGGTCGGGGCGGCGCATTCCTGGCTGCCGATTCTGTATGCCGGCATTGGATCGGTGGGCATTGCCTACACCTTGCAGGCGGTGGGGCAGCAGTGGGTGCCGCCCACGCGGGCGAGCCTGCTGATGAGCCTCGAATCGTTCTTCTCGGCCGTTGGTGGTGCGATCTTCCTCGGCGAGGTCATGACCCCGCGCGGCTACCTCGGTTGCGCGCTGATCTTCTTCGGCACGCTGCTGGCCCAAGCCCCCGCCAAACTCCCGAAGTTCCGTGACGGAAGCGATTCCTGAGTGCGGTTTCGGCGGTGGAAGTGCTGTATCTGGTCGGCCGGAGTCGCTTCATGATGTCCTATGTCCACGCCACTGTCCACGCCATCCTGCCTGCGCATCAATCCGAGGTCTTCGGTGCTTCGCCCACCTGAGGCGCGCCATTGATGTCGCGATGGATGTTCTGCATCTGCACCTCGATGTTCTGCAGGCTGCGCGAGCAGTCCAGCAACGTCTGCGAATGCTCGTTGAGCTTGGTGTCCGGCAGGTCGGTCTTGTATCGGAGCGCATGCTCCAGTGACGCCCAATAATCCATGGCGATGGTGCGGAACTGCACCTCCACGGGCGTGTAATGCGCGCCCGAGGAAAGGAACACCGGCACCGCGTAGATCACGTGCAGCGAACGGTATCCGTTCTGCTTGGGTTTCTTGATATAGTCCTTGACGCGGAGCACCTGGATGTCGGACTGCGAAGACAGATAGTTGGATACGGAATAGACGTCATCTCGGTAATTGCAGATCACGCGGATGCCCGCCACATCGAACAGGTTGTCCTTGATGGCGTTGACGCTGACGGGCAGCCCTTTGCGCTCCAGCTTGCCGATGATGGAGTTCACCGATTTCAGGCGGCGCTCCATGTGGTGAATCGGATCATGGCTGAAACGCACCTGGAATTCGTCGTCGAGAATCTCCAGTTTGGTGCTGATCTCATACATCGCTCCCTCGTAGACCTGCATCAGGTCGATGAATTCGGTGATCTGATCGGCGTCGAAGCTGCCTCCGGGCAGGTCGAGCATCTTCAGACGGGCGTTCAGGTCGGCGGTGTTGAGACGGTTATGACGGTCAAGTATCACGACCACCAATATACCGTTCCTGCTTGTCGTGGCCTGAATGCCGGCGCACAATCTCCTCAAGTCGCACATGCTTTTCCGGTCGTGGCCCACAGGCATCCACAAGTCTCCCGTATTCGTCTATGTATCCAATACCGGACAGGATCCTGTCTGATGCTGCCCTATGCTGTCCGATCCTGTCCGGGGCGGGCGGCTTCGATGCCGCAGGATGTGGGCATGCCACGCAGTTGTCGAGTGTTTGTCTCCATGACGAACCCACTGGATAGAATCGCACCTTATGAATGAAGACATGATGACCGAGGCGGAGCGCGCCTCGATTGAGGCTGACGGTGCGGAAATCGCAGCAGGGGAGCGCGGCAAGGGCGTATTCCATATCCATACGCTCGGATGCCAGATGAATGTGCACGATTCCGAACGCATCGCCGGCGTGCTTGAGGCCAATGGATATGTGCCGGCCACCCAGGAACAGATCGATTCCCATGATTTCGACGTGATCGTGCTCAACACCTGCGCGGTGCGGGAGAACGCCGCCGAACGCATGTACGGCACGATCGGCCTGTTCAACCGCATCAAGATGCAGCGGCCGAACCTGCAGATCGCCGTGGGTGGATGCATGGCCCAGCTCGACCGCGAGACGATCGCGAAGCGGAAGCCGTGGGTAGCCGCCGTGTTCGGCACCAAGAACATCGAGGATCTGCCCAGACTGCTGGAGCAGAACCGCATCACCGACAAGCCCCAGGTGCGGGTCAGCGACAAGCTCGAGGAATTCCCGAGCGACCTGCCAGCCGCCCGCGCATCCCGCGTCAGCTCTTGGGTGGCGATTTCCGTGGGCTGCAACAACACGTGCACCTTCTGCATAGTGCCCACCACCCGCGGCAAGGAGAAGGACCGTCGCCCTGGCGATGTGCTCGCGGAAATCCGCCGGTGCGTGGCCAATGGGGCCAAAGAGGTGACGCTGCTTGGGCAGAACGTGAACTCCTATGGCTACGGCATCGGCGACCGTTATGCCTTCAGCAAACTGCTGCGCGCCTGCGGTGACATCGAGGGGCTGGAGCGCGTGAGGTTCACTTCGCCCCATCCGGCGGCGTTCACCGATGATGTGATCGCCGCGATGGCCGAGACCCCGAACGTGATGCACCAGCTGCATTTCCCCCTGCAATCGGGGTCGGACCGCATCCTGCGCGCGATGCGCCGGTCGTATCGTTCCGCCAAGTTCCTCGACATCCTCGGCCGTATCCGCGCCGCCATGCCGGACGCGCAGATCTCCACCGACATCATCGTCGGCTTCCCCGGCGAGACCGAGGAGGATTTCCAAGCCACGTTGGACGTGGTGCGTAAGGCACGGTTCTCCACCGCATTCATGTTCATCTACTCGCCGAGACCCGGCACGCCGGCGGCCTCCATGCCTCAGATCCCCCGTGACGTGGTGCAGGAGCGCTTCGACCGTCTGGTGGCCTTGCAGGAGGAGATCACCCAGGAAAACATGGAAAGCTTCGTGGGGCGCGACGTCGAGGTGATGATCACCGGCAAACTCGGGAAAAAGGACAATGACACGCATCGTGTCACCGGGCGCGAGAGAACCGGGGTGCTGGTGCATATCGGCGTGCCGGAGGGACAGCCGGTGCCGGAGATCGGCGATTTCGTGACGGTGACCGTGACCCACGCCGGACGGCACAATCTGCTGGCGGACCCCGATTCCGCCGCGGGACAGACCTATTCCGTTCGCCACTGAAGACATACGTCCGGCGCTCTGCGATCTCTATGATTGCTTCGACATCAGGGTGCAACCAAGGTTCCTGTGATCAGGGATTGGACGCAGAGCTGGTTTAGGGAGAGAGACTGTGCAGGAAGAAACACACATCACGCCGCGAGTGGTCAGTATCGTCGGCCCGACCGCTTCGGGCAAAACAGGTCTCGGCATCGCCATCGCCCAACGACTGGCGGCGCAAGGCGAACGGGCCGAGATCGTCAACGCGGATGCCTATCAGATGTATCGCGGCATGGATATCGGCACCGCCAAGCCGACCGCCGAAGAGCAGGCTGCGGTGCCGCATCATCTTATCGACATCATTGATCCCGAAGAGTCGATGAGCGTGGCCCGTTTCCAACAGCTCGCCCGCGAAGCCATCGCCGACTTGCAATCGCGTGGCGTCAGGCCGATTCTCGTCGGCGGGTCGGGATTGTATGCGCGGGCGGCCATCGATGACATCACCTTCCCCGGCACCGACCCCGACGTGCGCAGGAAATATGAGGAGAGGGAGAAGACCGAGGGCTCAGGCGCGTTGTTCGACGAACTCAAAGCCAAGGATCCTGAGGCCGCTGCGCTAATGGACCCGCATAACCCCCGTCGCACCATACGGGCGTTGGAGGTCATCGAGCTTACAGGACAACCATACTCGGCGAGTCTTCCGCGGTATCGGTATGTCATCCCATCGGTGCAGATCGGTTTGGACCTGAGCCGTGAGGAACTGGATCGGCGCATCGATCTGAGAACCAAGCAGATGATGACCAACGGTTTCGTGGAGGAGGTGTGGCGCCTACGCCCGCATCTTGGTGCCACCGCCGTGCGTGCGCTCGGCTATCAGCAGATCATCGACCTGTTGGACGGCATCTGGGACGAATACGACGCCTTCGCCGACATTGCCCAGAAGACCAAGCGTCTTGCACGCAAACAGATGGGCTGGTTCGGCCGTGATCCACGCATCCATTGGCTTCAGGCGTTGAATCCGAAGCTTGTCGACAACGCGATGGCCATCATCGCCCATGCCGATGCTGGCGATTACGATCCCATCGATGCTCAGGCTGATGCCTATGTGCAACACCATCTTGGGGACATCGCCGCCGCCTGAAACACCACACTCTGGCTCCCTGCTCTGGCTCCCTCTGACGAGGGTGCTGTCAGCGAAGCTGACTGAGGGAAAGATCGCAGCCGTAAGGCCGCATGTATTCAGTGCGCAGGACCCTGGTCCCAACCGGCAATCAGAAACACGCGCGTCGGATTCGCTGGACGCAGCATCGCCTCGAACATGCGCTCGAATGCGGAGATATCCCCACGATACGCCGTATGCTTGGCCGTGCGATATATGTCGCGTGTCACCATGCCCCAGTCGAGATCCCATCCCGCGTCATGCGCGAGACGGGAGCCGAAGATGCGCAGTACCATCGCGTTGCCTCCGCGGAACGGATGCAGATAGCCCAGCTCGTCGTATATGACCGAGAACTTTTGGACGAACACTTCCCTGTCCAGGGCATGCAGATTGCGGTTGTCCGCCAGTTCCATCGCGATGTTGTGCGCTCCGGTCTCTATGAGCCCGGCAGGGAAAAAGGCCTCGGGATTGTTGGCGCGGGCGCGGTCGTTGGTGATCTCGCGCGTGGTGTTCGATGTACGCAGTTTCCCGGCGTCATCGAACACTCCCTCGAACAGGCCGCGGTGGATCGCCACAAGCTCATCCAGATCGCCGGAGGGATTCCAACGCCGTTCCGCCAGCAGCACCGTGCGCGCAAAGACCGCGTCGGCACGGTTCGCGGCATGATCGTCAAGGCTGCCGTCTGACAGACGGTTCTCGCCATTCGGCCCAAGGATGTTCAGGCGCATGGCCGTCTGCTCGTCGGCCACGTCGATGAGATGGCTCACATCCTGGACGCCCTGCTCATAGGCGGCTGCGGCGCGCATCGTCGCTTCGCCCGGCGTCATCGCCTCCAGTGCGCAGTTCCTGAGTGCAAATGCGACTGCGCTCGCACGCTCTGCGGGTGTCATGGAACCCATGATAAGCCATGAAACATGTCATACGGCGACATGAACCCCCGTACATGTAGAATCAGACGCGATATGGCACGTACAGCATCCTCCAATAGCACACAATCCCGCAAGACCCGTGGCGGTGGCAACACCTCGACGCATGACGGGGAGACCGCAGTCCAGCCGGAACTCGATGCGGAGCCTGAACCGCTATGGCATAAGCTCCTGCTCGCCATCCCGCGTGCGCTGGGCTCGGGTGTCCGCGCCATCGCCGGTGTGGGGGAATACGACCCGGCATATCGGCGTGACGGGTTGTGCTTCATGCTGCTCGTTCTCGCCATCCTCTTCTGCGCTTCAGAATGGTTCCGCGTCAATGGGCCGTTCGGTCGGTTCCTTCATGCCTTGGCCTCCGGCGTGCTCGGTGTGATGAGCATCGTGCTGCCGGTGCTGCTGGCCGCTGTGGCCATCCGTCTGATGCGCAACTCTGGTTATGGTTCCAGCAATCCCCGCGTGATCACCGGTTGGGCGTTGCTCATGTGGTCCATCTGCTCGATCATCGATGTGGCCCTCGCCGCGAATCATCCCGGCTTCGATATCACCGTGCTGCAATCCGCCGGCGGTCTGCTTGGGTTCTTCTTGGGCTCGCCGCTGGCGTGGGGGCTGTCCTCCGCGTTCGCCATCGTGGTGTTCGTGGTGTTCGGTCTGTTCTCCGTCATGATGATCACCGGCACCCACGTCACCGATCTGCCGGAGGATGCGCGCAAGCTGATGGCGTTCATCCAGCGCAAGCCCTATGCTCCCAAGGGCCAGGATTCGAATGACGGCGACGATGAGCGCAGCCAGTTCCCCAATGAGGTGCGTGTCGGCGACACTACGCTGGCGTTCGCGGATGGCGTGCCGACCCATGACGGCGACGACGAAGAAGAAGGGGAAAACCCATCCCCGTCCAAGCCTGGTTTCTTCACACGGCTTTTCGGTCGCAAGCCCAAAGACGAGGGCGACAAGACGCTTGACCGGTATGCCGCCGACGACCCCTTCGACCGGGCGGCGAGCCGGCATGGGGCCACCGCCGAAACACCGGTGGTGGATCCCTCCACCGGTGAGATTCTCGGGGAACATGACGGAGGGCGCACGGTTGCGTCCTCCTCCTATGATGGCCGTCCTCATGTGGCAGGTAACGCGCCGTTCGCCGATGATGCGGCCGATGCCGCGACTGTTGCAGGCACCGTGCCCGTCCTGTCTGGTGCGGCCGGCGCCGTTCTGCCACGGGTGGTCGCCAGCGGCAGCGGCACAGTGGCCATGCCTTCCAGCGCGGGCGGTTCCGGTACTGCGGGCGGTTCCGGCGGCACTACAGCGATGCCGTCCGGTACCACAGCGGACAATGACCCCTGGGCCCCCAGTGCCTTGCAGGCTGCCGGAGCCGCGGCTGTTGTCGCTGCAGGTGCCGCGGCCGCTGGCGCGAATGCGACCGCTCCCTATGCCGGGGCCGACGCGGATGGCAGCGGCGTCGGACAGTCCGGTGCGGTTGCGGATGGCGAAACCGGCACCGATGACGACGCGAATCGTCCCTACCAGTTGCCTGACCTGAACCTGCTCGCCAAAGGCCAGCCCCATGCCATGCGCACTCCGGCTAATGACCGTGTGATTCGGGCCCTGACCTCCACATTCGAACAGTTCAACGTGGATGCCAAGGTGGTGGGCTTCCTGCGTGGCCCGTCAGTGACCCAGTACGAGGTCGAGCTCGGTCCCGGCGTCAAGGTGGAGAAGGTCACCAATCTGCAGCGCAACATCGCGTACGCGGTGGCCAGTTCGGATGTGCGTATCCTGTCTCCGATTCCCGGCAAATCCGCTATCGGCATCGAAATCCCGAACGAGGACCGCGAAATCGTGCATCTGGGCGACGTGTTGCGCTCCGACAAGGCGGTGGGCGACCCGAATCCGATGCTCACCGGTATCGGCAAGGACGTGGAGGGGCACTTCGTCACCGCCGACCTGACCAAGATGCCGCATTTGCTGGTGGCCGGCGCCACCGGTTCCGGCAAGTCCAGTTTCATCAACTCGATGCTCACGTCCATCATCATGCGTGCCACGCCTGAGCAGGTGCGCCTGATCATGGTGGACCCCAAGCGTGTCGAGCTGTCCGCGTACGCCGGCATCCCGCATCTGCTGACTCCGATCATCACCGACCCCAAGAAGGCCGCACAGGCTCTGGAATGGGTGGTCAAGGAGATGGATTCACGCTATTCCGACCTGGAATACTTCGGCTTCCGCCATGTCAAGGATTTCAACGAGGCCGTGCGCGCCGGCAAGGTGCATGCGCCGCTGGGCTCCAAACGCAAGGTGGCACCCTACCCGTACATCCTTGTGGTGGTCGACGAGATGGCCGACCTCATGATGGTGGCCAAGAACGATGTGGAAAGCTCCATCCAGCGCATCACACAGCTCGCGCGAGCCGCCGGCGTGCATCTGGTGCTCGCCACACAGCGCCCGTCCGTGGACGTGGTGACCGGCCTGATCAAGGCCAACATCCCCTCGCGTCTGGCGTTCGCCACGTCTTCGGCGACCGATTCGCGAGTCATCCTCGATACCGTCGGTGCCGAAACGTTGATCGGACAGGGCGACGCCCTGTTCCTGCCGATGGGCTCCGCGAAGCCGATTCGTGTGCAGGGGTCGTGGGTGTCCGAATCGGAGATCCGCAAGGCAGTGGAGTTCGTGCGCACGCAGCGCAAGCCGAGATACCGCGAGGACATCGAGGAGATGGCCAAGGAGGCGGAGAAGAAGAACGGCATGGAGCCGGATGAGGAGATCGGCGACGATATGGACGTGCTGCTCCAGGCCGCCGAGCTCGTGGTCACCTCCCAGTTCGGTTCCACCTCGATGCTGCAGAGGAAGCTGCGCGTGGGCTTCGCCAAGGCAGGCCGTCTCATGGACCTGCTCGAGACCCGTGGCGTGGTGGGCCCGTCCGAAGGCTCCAAGGCCCGTGAGGTCCTCGTGCAGCCCCAGGACCTGCCGCAGGTCCTCGCGTTCATCCGCGGCGAGACCAGCTCGCTGAACCCTTCCCAGCCAGCCCAGGGCGAGCTCGGCGAGTAACGGCTCGGCTTTTCAGAGCAGCTTTCAGCTTCCCTTTACCTAACGTAGAAGTATGGGGGTAACGTGAACATTATGACTAATGAAGCAATGGACAAGCAGGGCACACCCAAGGCCTCCATCTTCGACGGATGGAACGCGGCGCCGAACCTGGTCACCTATTCGCGCATCGTGCTGGTGATCATCTTTCTGGTGCTGGACGCTCTGGCCGGTGAATGGGGCGCCGACAACCTGACATTCCGTTGGATTGCGGCGGTGTTGTTCATCATCGCGGCGTCCACCGACAAGATCGACGGCTGGATGGCCCGCAAATACAATCAGGTCACCGAAATGGGCAAGCTCATGGACCCTATTGCGGACAAGCTGCTGACCTGCGGTGCCATGATCGTGTGCTCCGTGTTCGGAGAACTTGGTTGGTGGGTCACTATTCTGTTCCTGATTCGTGAGATCGGCATCACCGTGATGCGCTTCTTCGTGATGGAGCGTCCGGGTGGCAAGGTCATCGCCGCCGCATGGCCCGGCAAGCTCAAGACCGTGTTCCAGTGCGTGGGCCTGTCCATGCTGTTGCTGCCGATGTGGGCTCTGGACGGCAGTGCCACCACTCCGCTGTGGCTCACCGCCTACTACTTCCTGACTTACACGGTGATCTATGTGGCTTTGGTGCTTTGCCTGTACTCCGGTGGCGTGTACCTGTACAACACCTTCGTGGCCCCGAACAAGCGCTGAACGATGAATGCCGATGACCTTGCCGCAGCCGTATTGGCGATCTGTGAATCACGTGGTGTGAAAATCGCCTGCGCCGAATCGCTGACCGGTGGTCTGCTCGC
This sequence comes from Bifidobacterium reuteri DSM 23975, assembly GCF_000741695.1. Taxonomy (GTDB): domain Bacteria; phylum Actinomycetota; class Actinomycetes; order Actinomycetales; family Bifidobacteriaceae; genus Bifidobacterium; species Bifidobacterium reuteri. The sequence goes on from NZ_JGZK01000005.1 coordinate 205,532, forward strand.
GGACGCCTTCGTGCGAATTCCTGGGGCATCCCGCGTGTTTCTGGGGTCGGCGGTGACCTATGACATCAACGCCAAGGCATCCATCCTTGGCGTTGACAAGGCATTGCTCGACCGCGAGGGGGCGGTGCACCCCGAAGTGGCCCGCCAGATGGCGGTGGCGACGGCGAGGCTGTATGACCAGCCGGACTATGCAGGCCGTGTCATCGGGCTATCCACCACCGGTGTGGCGGGTCCCGGCCCTGATGGCGACAAGCCGGCCGGATTGGTATATGTGGGGTTCCGCATACCGCGAGACGTTGCTGCGGATCGAGCCGAGCATGTCGAGGCGGTTGAATTGCGGCTTTCGGGCACTCGTGAGGATGTCCGCCATGCCACCGTGCTGCATGTGCTCGAGCGGCTTCGTGCGTGGCTCGGATAGTTGGGTTGCCTGTTCCGGGAATGATTCGGTGCATCGGTCTGGGCTAGTATCCTGCGCCATAAGTTCGTTGATTAATTCACTACCCCTCAGTCCCGCTTCGCGGGCTAGCTCCCCTGACAAGGGGAGCCTCATATATTCAACGAATTAGTGATGCGGGATACTAGGTTGCGGTTTCGGTGGCCGTTTCACCGGCGAATGACCGATGCGATACACGCCTTAAGCAAAACCTGAGTCTATTTACAGCAACTTTTCAGGAATAAAACCCGTGGTGCATGGTGTTGAACTGTATGGAAACACTGAACAGGCCTGGAAGGGGGCTAAGGCGATGGAAACGATGACGCGGGCGGATGAGCAGATGGATGTTGCCGTCAAGAACCCGATGCGAGTGCAGCCGGGCGTTGCCCGTATGCGGGAACTCACCCCGGCCCAGCGCCGCGCGGTGATGTTCGCGCAGCAGCAGGTATTGAAGGCACAGGCCGCGAAGAAGGCCCGCGATGAACGTGCGGCAGCACGCGAACGTATGTGGCAGGACGAGGAGGCCGGATACGCCAAGTCCCGCCCTGCGGCTGTGCAGAACGTAGCTGCCGAATCCGAAGCGCATGACGTGTCGCTGCGTGAGGCTATCGGTCACGTGCTCCGCGATTTGCGCACACGCGACCGTCGCACGTTGCGCGAGGTGTCCGAGAAGGCAGGCGTCTCTCTCGGCTACCTCTCCGAGGTGGAGCGCGGCCAAAAGGAGGCCAGCTCCGAACTGCTGAGCTCCATAGCCGATTCGCTTGGTGTGAGCACTGCACAGATGCTGCGCATGGTTGCCGACTATCTTGACTCGGTCAATGAGCGGTAATCATTTGTGAGGCTGCTGTGGGGCCTGTGACGGTGGTATTCGTCACAGGCCCTGTTGTATGTTGCCGGATATTCGCCGGGTCGTGGCACACTTTCGGGTATGCGTGAACGTGAATTCTGGGAATTGCTCGAAGAGGTGTTCGGCCGCAGCTATGGCCGCTCGCTGGCCCGCGATCAGCGCATGCCCAAATTGGCGAATATGACGGTGCTTGAGGCGCTCGACGCTGGGGAAGAACCGCGGGTGGTGTGGAACGTGCTATGCGATCAGATGGAAGTTCCTGATTCGAGGCGCTGGGGGCACGACCACAATGCTCCACCGATGCCGGCCGCATGAGGCGTGTTTTCGGCGTGTCGCACAAGAATTCGAACAGATGTTCGTATGTTGCTCTATAGTTATCCACAGTGAGATGAAGCCACAACCGTGTGCATGGCGGCGCTGACCTGAAGTAACGCCTTACGGCAGTAGGGCTGTCGCTCTGAGGAGGGGCATGGGCCACGAAGCTGGAACCACAGAGGTCCGTCGGGCTTGCCGCATGAGGTTGCTCTTGCATACGGTGGGAGTGACCAACCGCTTACGACTTCGATAAGGAGAAGATCATGGCACAGGAGACCAAGTCGGCACCGCAACCAACCGGTGCTGCCGAACACGAGCTCGATCCCAAGCGCAAGGCCGCGCTGGATGCCGCGTTGGCGCAGGTCGAGAAGAGCTTCGGCAAAGGTTCGGCGATGCGTCTGGGTGACAGGCCGGAACAGAACGTCGAGGTGATTCCCACCGGTTCGCTAGCGCTTGATATGGCGCTGGGCATCGGTGGGTTGCCCAAGGGGCGCATTGTGGAGATCTACGGTCCCGAATCCTCCGGCAAGACCACATTGGCATTGCATGTTGTCGCCAACGCCCAGAAGAAGGGCGGTGTGGCCGCGTACATCGACGCCGAGCACGCGCTTGACCCTTCCTATGCGCGCAAGCTGGGCGTGGACACCGATTCGCTGATCGTCTCCCAGCCGGACAACGGCGAGCAGGCGTTGGAGATCGCTGACATGCTGATCCGATCCGGCGCATTGGACGTCATCGTCATCGATTCGGTGGCGGCATTGGTGCCGAAGGCCGAGATCGACGGCGATATGGGAGACAGCCATGTCGGCCTGCAGGCCAGGCTCATGAGCCAGGCGTTGCGCAAGATGACTGGCGCGCTGTCCCAGGCGGGGACCACCGCCATTTTCATCAACCAGCTGCGTGAGAAGATCGGCGTGTTCTTCGGCAACCCCGAGACCACCACCGGCGGCAAGGCGTTGAAGTTCTACGCTTCGGTGCGCATGGACATCCGCCGTATCCAGACCATCAAGAACGGGGACGAGGCCGTGGGCAACCGCACCCGAGTCAAGGTGGTCAAGAACAAGATGGCTCCTCCCTTTAAGTCCGCTGAATTCGACATGCTCTACGGCGAGGGCATCTCCCGTGAAGGGTCGGTCATCGACATGGCTCAGCAGGTAGGCGTGGTCAAGAAGTCTGGCTCATGGTTCACCTATGAGGGCGACCAGCTCGGCCAAGGGCGTGAGAAGGTCCGGCAGTTCCTCAAGGACAACCCGACGATCACCGAGGAGATCGAGAACAAGGTCAAGGCCCAGTTCGGCCTTATCGCGCCATCCGACCAGTTCGCAGAGGACGAGGAGGCCGCGGCAGCTGCTGCTGCAAGCGAGGCTGCTGCCGCCGATGAGGCCAAGGACAGCAAGGCGGCGGCCGCACGGCAGAAGTCGGACAAGACCGCGGAGAAACCTGCCCAGACGGCGGCCAAAGACGCCACCGCGAAGGTCTGACGCGCGATGATCGATGCCGCTGAATTCCTTCAGCGCAATCCTGCCGTCCTCGGACATGCTGTACCAGGGAATGCAGGAACAGCTGAAGCTGAGGCGTCTGCCGTGTCATCGGCCCCGGATTGTTTACGACACTCACTGTTCGGTGGTGCTTCGGAAAGATGCCACAGGAGCGCATCAGCCGGCGGGGCGTCGGCTGATGCGCAGGCTCCGAATGCCCCGAATGAGGATGAGGACGCATGCCGGGAGGCGGCGTTGAGGCTGCTCGATGCCGCTCCCCGGTCATCCGGGGCATTGCGAGACCGTCTCGTCGGCAAAGGATATGCCGAAGACGTCGCAGACCGGGTGATAGCACGGCTGATTGAAGTGCGGCTGCTGGATGACCGCGAGTACGCCGAATCGGTGGTCCGGATCTGCGCCAACCGCATGATGGGGCGGCGCGGCGCAGCCATGGAACTTGCCCGCAAAGGCGTGGATCGCATGCTGGCGTCGCAGGTGACCGAGGAGGCCGAACAGAACGGCGTGTTCGAGGAAGCGGCGTGGGAATTGGGGCGTAGTGTGGCGCGCAAGACGCAAGGCCTCGACCGGCAGGTGCGTCAGCGTCGCTTCTGGGCCGCGGGTGGACGCAAAGGGCACAACCCGGCTATCCTGCGCGAAGTCGCTGCCGAGCTGCTGGGATAGTTCGATGCCTGGTGAGCCGTTCGCTCCGTTGGAGCGGTCGTTGGGGGCAGCCAGCGGGATGGCTCTCTCGACGGTACGTGATGGAGGTTGTTTTCGTCGGTTGTATCGCACGAAAGCGATTCCCGGATTCTTCTCCATGCCGTATGTATAATTACAGGCTTGAGACCTCTTGATGGCCGCGGCCGTGATCTTCATTGGGATCGGCTGAGGAACTTCCGGGCTCCATAGAGCACGATGGCGGATAACGTCCGCCCAGGGTGACCTGAGAGATAGCGCAGCAGAGAACAGACCGCCCGTCCTCGACGGGTAAGGGTGAAACGGCGGTGTAAGAGACCACCGGGCCGCTGGTAACAGCAGGCCGCATGGCAAGCCTCATCGGGAGCAAGGCCAAGCAGATGGCGGTAAGGGCTGCTCGCCCGTGTCATCGGGTAGGCTGCTAGAGCCTGTCGGCGACGTCAGGTCGAGATGGATGGCCATCCGTGCAGCGCATTCGCGCGGCACGACAGAACCCGGGGTATAAGGGGTCTCATATCATCTTTTCCCGTTTTGCCGATGGCGCTGTGTCCAGCTTAGTGTCCAGCTTATAGAGCGGATTGTTTCACGAAGGTTTGTGGAAACAAACATATTGCTTTGAGCGAGCAGTCGGGCGCGTTGCCGATTGTTTACGCATTGTTCGTCTACAATGAAACGTATCCAAGCGGTGATGTTGCCGTTTGGACCCACATATAGCGGGTGAAACCGCTTGAGTCACTAGGAGGTCAACATGGAAATCGTCGTTACCGGACGTCACACACAGATCAAGCAAAGGTTCCGTGATGTTGTCGAGTCCAAGATGAATCGTGTGACCGCAATCGCCCCGGATGCACAGCGCGCGCAGATCGTGCTGACCCATGAGGGCAACCCGCGTCAGGCAGACACCGCCAAGCGCGTGGAAATCACCGTTATCGCGGGTCGTACCGTGGTTCGCGCCGAAGCCTCCAGCACGGATGAGTTCAGCGCATTGGACATGGCGCTCGACAAGCTGACGCTTCGCCTGCGTCGTACCCGCGATCGCCGCAAGGATCATCGTCGTGGATACACCAACCCGGTGCCGGTCGATCTGGGTGCCGCCGCTCCGGAGCCGGAGGTCGAGGAGGCCGATGAAGAACCGAACAACAGCCCGGCTGCCGCTGTCGCCTCCGATCTTGGCCCTGGCGAATCCGTGGAAGTCCAGGTTGGGGATACGCCGATCGTCATCCGCCGCAAGCTGCACATCGCCGAGCCGATGAGCATCGACGAGGCGCTGTACGAAATGGAGCTCATTGGACACGATTTCTTCCTGTTTGTCAACAAGGACACCGGTCGTCCGTCCGTGGTCTATCACCGTCACGGCTGGAGCTACGGCGTGTTCGAGATCGACACTCCTGAAAACGTCAAGAAGGCCGAAGCCTGACGCTGAACCCCGATAAGGCAACAGCCGAATAGCAGGCAATCGAGATAAGCCGCTTCCCGCCAACGGGAGGCGGCTTTTTCGTAATCTGGTCGAAAAAATGCGTGGTTCTTGCCACGTGGCGGTATCCTGATATGCGGAACCACCGAAACCAATCAAGGGAGAACCCAGTGGTCGATATCATTGACAAAGCCCTGCGCATGGGCGAAGGCCGTCAGATCAAGAAGCTCGAGAACGTGGCCAAGGCAGTGAACGCCTTGGAGGACGAGATCTCCGCCCTGTCGGACGACGAGCTCAAGGCTCAGACCCCGAAATTCAAACAGCAGATCGATAATGGCAAGAGCTTGGACGAGATCATGCCCGAGGCGTTCGCCACCGTGCGAGAAGTCTCCAAGCGCACCCTCGGACAGCGTCACTTCGACGTGCAGCTCATGGGCGGCGCGGCCCTGCACTGGGGTAATATCGCCGAGATGAAGACCGGTGAAGGCAAGACCCTGGTCGCCACACTGCCGAGCTACCTCAACGCACTCGAAGGCAAGGGCGTGCACGTGGTCACCGTGAACGACTACCTCGCCAGCTACCAAAGTGAGCTTATGGGCCGCATCTACCGCTTCCTGGGCATGAACGTCGGCTGCATCATCACCGAACAGAAGCCGCCGGAGCGCCGCAAGCAGTACAACGCGGACATCACCTACGGCACCAACAACGAGTTCGGCTTCGACTACCTGCGCGACAACATGGCTTGGGAGAAAGCCGATCTCGTGCAGCGCGGCCACCATTACGCCATCGTCGACGAGGTCGACTCCATCCTGATCGATGAGGCCCGTACGCCGTTGATCATCTCCGGCCCCGCCGAAGGCGACGTGACCCGTTGGTACCGCCAGTTCGCCAAGCTGGTCCTCAAGCTCGCCCGCGACGAGGACTATGAGGTCGACGAGAAGAAGAAGGTCGTCGGCATCCTCGATCCGGGCATCACCAAGGTCGAGGACTTCCTCGGCATCGACAACCTGTACGAGCCGGCCAACACCGCCCTGATCGGCTACCTCAACAACGCCATCAAGGCCAAGGAGCTGTTTATCAGGGACAAGGACTATGTGGTCACCCAAGGGGAGGTGCTCATCGTCGACGAGCACACCGGCCGCATCCTGCCGGGCCGTCGCTACAACGAGGGCCTGCATCAGGCCATCGAGGCCAAGGAAGGCGTTGAGGTCAAGGCCGAGAACCAGACCTTCGCCACCATCACCCTGCAGAACTACTTCCGCATGTATGACAAGCTCGCAGGCATGACCGGTACCGCCGAGACCGAGGCCGCCGAGTTCATGAACACCTACAAGCTGGGCGTGCTGCCGATCCCGACCAACAAGCCGATGATCCGCAAGGACCAGGACGATCTCATCTTCCGCACCAAGAAGGAGAAGCTCGCCGCCATCGTCAAGGATGTGGCCAAGCGCCACGCCTCCGGCCAGCCGGTGCTGCTCGGTACTGCCTCCGTGGAAAGCTCCGAGGTTGTCTCCACCCTGCTCGATGTGGCGAAGATCCCGCATCAGGTGCTGAACGCCAAGCAGCATGAGAAGGAAGCCGCCGTCGTGGCCGTCGCCGGCCGCAAGGGCGCCGTCACCGTGGCCACCAACATGGCCGGCCGTGGTACCGACATCATGCTCGGCGGCAACGTCGAGTTCCTCGCCGACGCCAAGCTGAAATCCGAAGGCTACTCTCCCGAGGACACCCCGGAGGAGTACGAGAAGCGCTGGCCTGGCACCCTGAACGAGATCAAGGCGCAGGTCAAGGACGAGCATGAGGAAGTCAAGAAGCTTGGCGGCTTGTACGTGCTCGGCACCGAACGCCACGAGTCCCGCCGAATCGACAACCAGCTGCGCGGCCGTTCCGGCCGTCAGGGCGATCCGGGCGAATCCCGCTTCTACCTGTCCCTGGAAGACGATCTGATGCGTCTGTTCAACACCCAGCTTGTGGCCCAGGTCATGGCCAAGGGCATGGAGGAAGGCCAGCCGATCGAATCCAAGTCCGTCACCAAGGGCGTGCGCACCGCGCAGAAGGCCGTGGAATCCCGCAACTACGAGATCCGCAAGAACGTGCTCAAGTACGACGACGTGATGAACAAGCAGCGTACCGTCATCTACTCCGAGCGTCAGGCCGTGCTCAAGGGCGAGGACATCCACGAGGATATCGAGCGCTTCATCGCCGACACCGTGGAGTCCTACATCAAGGGTGCCGAAAAGGGTTCCGACAAGCCGAAGGACTGGGATTGGGAAGGCCTGTTCAAGGCCCTCAACACCGTGGTGCCCACCGATGTGACCGCCGATGAGGCCAAGGAGGCTGCGGGCAATCTCAAGGGCGAAAAGGCCATCGAGGCCGTGCGCGACCTGATCGTCAAGGACGCCAAGACCAAGTACGACGAGCTGGAGAAGACCATCGGCGAATCCGGCCTGCGTGACCTCGAACGCCGTGTGGTGCTTGCCGTGCTCGACCGCAAGTGGCGTGAGCACTTGTATGAGATGGACTACCTGAAGGACGGCATCGGCCTGCGCGGCATGGGCCAGCGCGACCCGCTGGTGGAATACCAGCGTGAAGGCTTCCAGATGTACAACTCCATGATCGAGGCGATTAAGGAGGAGTCCGTCCAGCTGCTGTTCCACATCGATGTCAAGCAGGTCGTCGCCACCCAGGATCCGAACTCCACCGATGACGAGGACGCCGCCGTGGCCGCCGCCGAAGGTGCCACCGGCGTCGCCGAAACCTCTGAGGCTTCCGAACCCGCCGCAACCGTGGCCGCCGGCCCCGATGAGGACGGCGAGACCGAGGAGGAGGCTGCCGAAGGCGAGTCCGAAGAGGAATCCGAAGACTCCGCCGAGAAGCAGGCCATCGCCGAGTCCGCCGCCGCATCCGAATCCGGCGAGGCTACGCTTCCCGTGGCCGGTCCGGCTCCGATCAGCCACGCCGAAGGCAAGGTCCCGGTCTCCAAGCGTCCGAAGAGCGAAGAGCTGAAGACCCCGTGGGCCGACGGCCGCACCTTCCCAGGCACTGGCAAGAACGCGCCCTGCCCGTGCGGTTCCGGTCGCAAGTACAAGATGTGCCACGGCCAGAACGAGCAGTGAGCTGATTGCCCTGCACGGATGAAACAAGCCCCGCTGGTTCACACGGTGAATTGGCGGGGTTTTCCGTATCCGCTCAGCGAGTTCCCGCTGTTTCCGTCGTTTCATTGAGCAGTTTCAGATTCTCCCGGTAGACCTCGCGCCCTGAATGCGAGATCAGGTTCGAGGTCATGTTCACCATGAGATCGATGGACTCCCGCCTGCCCCGACGGAACCAGTCCTTGAGCATGTTCACGACGCCTCCGGCGATGTAGCCGAACTGGTAGTCGCTGAGCGTCTTCGCCATCGTCGGGTCGACCATCGTCGGGTCGACCGTCGTCCGATAACTCGTCGTCTCGCCAGTGCCGGACGCATCGCCCGTGGCGGCCACGCCGTTGGTTCCGATGGCGGCACCGACGGGACCTCCTATTCCCAGAATGATCTGCGGCGCGACCGTCTCGGTGCAGACCTTGGAGATTGCATCGATGATGTCCGCGTACAGATTGCCGCCGGACGGCGTCGACAGGAGCGAGAGGAGCTGCTCCCGCCCGTCCAACGACATGTAGACCTCGCGGATGAACGGACGGTAGTCGCCGTTGCACATCTCCTGAGTGTGCCGATATGTCATGTCCGTGTACATGTCAATCAGGTCGGTCCGCAGTTGGTCGAACATGTCGTATACATCGTGGTAATGCGCGTAGAACGTGACGCGGTTGACATCGGCCAGTTCCGTCAGTTCGGTGACGGTGATCCTGTTCAAGGGCTTGTCGGCCAGCAGGCGTAGCAGCGCCTCCTGCAGAAGAAGACGCGTACGCCGTGTTCGACGATCCATTTTGACGTCATTTTTAGTGTTCATTGTCGTTTTTCCTACAGGTGTCGGCCATATTCGTAGCATATCCATCGGAAGGCGTCCAAGCTGATGGTTGCAGGGCGATCCGACGTCTCCAATAATGATACCCCGTAAGACAACAGATGTAGTAAAACACACGACTGTAAGGAAACTGTCAGGGGGTATCCGGTGCAACGGATCATCAACGGCTTTCTCAGGCATCGCATCATCGTGGTGATCGTCTTCACGATGCTGACGGTCCTCGGGGCCATCGCCTATCCACAGGTCAAAGTCAACTATTCGTTCGCCGACTACCTGCCGAAGGACGCGCCGTCCGTCATCGCGCTCGACGACATGAAAGCATCCTTCGACGCGGGCGTGCCGAACGCGCGACTGTACGCCGAAGGAATCAACGCGGTGCAGGCGGAGCGTCTTGCCGACGATCTGGCTGATGTCGATGGCGTCGATGAGGTCATGTGGCTCGGCTCGGTCGTCGACACCAAGACGCCGGCGGAGATCCAGGACGCGGATACCGTCTCCTCTTGGAAGACGGACAAGGGGTATCTCTACCAGCTGACCATCGATTCGTCCAAGCTGGTCGACGCTGTGCCCGAGGCCAGGGCCGTGGCCGAACAGGCGCATGCGACGCACGTGACGATGGCCGGCGACGGCGTCACCACGGCCGAGGCGCAGGGTTCCACCGCCACGGAGATCATGCTGATCATGGCCATCGCCGTGGCGATCGTCATCGGCATCCTGCTCATCACCTCGCACTCGTGGTTCGAACCGGTGATCTTCCTCATCGTCATCGGCGTCGCGATCGTGATGAACATGGGGTCGAACATCGTGCTCGGCGAGATCAGCTTCGTCAGCCAGATCTGTGGCGCAATCCTACAGCTCGCCGTCTCGATGGACTACGCGATCGTACTGCTGCACACCTTCCGCAGAGTGGAGAAGGAGATGCCCGGCGCCACGCCGGTCGAGGCGATGGCCGAGACCATGATCCGCAGCTTCACGGTGATCCTGAGCTCGGCGGCCGTCACCTTCTTCGGATTCCTCTCGTTGACGGTCATGCGATTCGGCATCGGCGTGAACATGGGCATCGTGCTCTCCAAGGGCATCGTGTTCAGCTTCCTGTCGATCATGCTGCTCATGCCCTGCCTGATACTCATGTTCCTCAAGCCGTTGAACGCATTGGAACACCGGTATCTCATGCCCTCGTTCTCCCGGTTCGCGAATGCTGCGATACACATCGCTCTGCCGGCGGCGCTGGCGATCCTCATCGCCGCGGTTCCCGCCTATGTGGCGCAGGAGCGCAACGACTTCATCTACGGCGCAGCCGATTTCGTGCAGCCGGGCAGTCGGCTCAAATCCGACGCAGACCACATCAACGACGCCTTCGGCCGCTCGGAGACGTGGGTCATCATGGTCCCCGAAGGACGATGGGCGGATGAGCAAGCCGTCATCGACGACGTCGAACGGCTTCCTCATGTCACCGACGTCACCTCGTATATCACGATGGCCGGCAGGGCGATGCCGACCGCCATCGTCCCCGGCGATCAGTTGGACCAGCTCATCTCGCATGGATGGTCACGTCTCGTCGTGTCGATGGACGTGCAAACCGAATCGAAGGACGCCTACGCGCTCGTGCCTGAAGTGCGCGACACCGTCGCCCGCCACTACGGCGACGACTACCGGCTGGTCGGCACAGCACCTACGACCTGAGGGACGTGGTGCGCGCCGACAGCGGCAAGGTGCGTCTGTTCTCCATCGGCAGCATCGCACTCGTGCTGCTCATCGTGTTCCGGTCGATCGCGATTCCGGTCGTCGTGTTGCTCGCCATCGAAATCTCGATCTGGCTCAACCTCGCCGTGCCATACGTGACCGGTGACACCCTCAATTACATCGGATACCTCGTCATCGAGGCCGTACAGCTCGGAGCCGCCGTAGACTACGGCATCATCTACACACGCGAATATCTGGACCAACGACGACGGCACGAGCCACGTGAGGCGACTCGCCTGTCCATCCAACATTCCGCGATTACAATCCTCACCTCGGCCACAATCCTCATCAGCGCCGGATTCGCCGTGTGGCGCATCGCATCCAACGGCGTGATCAGCGAGATCGGTCTGCTCGTCTCCCGCGGCGCCCTTGTCTCGATGCTGCTCATGTTCCTGCTGCTGCCATGGCTGTTCCGCGTATCCGACGGGCTGATACGACGCACCTCGATCGGACTGGGCTTCCGCGATGACGCGCGTATGAATGTCAGAAATACAGATGCGCAAACCATTGGCACGCCATCCGACACGCAATCCGATACCCCCAATGACCAACCTGCCACCCACACCACTCATCCCACGAAGGAGATCACACGATGACCATGACCAACACCCATCACGACAACGTGAACGCCAACACCTCAAGCACCATCACCGAGCGTCGACACACGACGGTCAGGAGAATCCTCGCGCCCACCATCGCCGCATTCCTCGCGACCGTGCTCCTCACGGTTCCGGCGCTGTCCCGGGCGAATGCCGCGGACGAGCCCGAGCATCCGCGCACACCACGGGCGGTGACTTCGGCGAACAATGGGGGCAATAGTGGAGAGGGGAGCGGCAAGGACGAGACCGTCTACATCAAGGCCAAGGCCGACGGCGCCGTCTCCGGCATATACGTGGTCAACACCTTCGACGCCGGGCAGCCACGCACCGTCCAGGACCCGGGCTCGTACACCAAAGTCACGAACCTCACCACCGACGCCAAACTCGAGGAGAAGAACGGCACGGTGAACATCACCACCCTCAACGACAAGCCGTTCTACTATCAGGGCGACCTCAAGGCCGACACCGCACTGCCCTGGAACGTCAGCGTCGACTACACGCTGGACGGCAAGGCCGTCGATGCCGAGAAACTGGACGGAGCTGACGGCGAACTCGCCATGACCCTGCGCATCGCGCCCAACGAATCGGCCGACAAGGCGACCCGGGAATTCGCCGACGCCTATGTGATTCAGGCACAGGGCACCTTCCCGCAGGAAGCGTTCGACATCACTGACGCCGGTGACGCTGCCCTCGCCCAGTCCGGTGGCAACACCGTCGTCTCCGGCATGGTCCTGCCCGGAGAAACCGGAACATTCACCATCCGCGGCCAAGCCAAGGACTTCACCAGCTCCGGATGGCAGATCACCGCGATGAGCCTCGACATGGCGCTGGACGTGCGCGATCAGGACACCTCCCAGCTCACCGAGCAGACCGGCAAACTCAGCGACGCCACCGTGCAATTGGCAGACGGCACGACATCCCTCGCCCAAGGCAACCGGGAACTGAGCCGGGGAATCGGTTCGCTCGCCACCGGAACCGCCGAACTCAACCGCGGCGCGCAATCCCTCGCCGGCGGAACGGAAACGCTCGCCCAAGGCGCCGGGACGCTTGCGCAGGGCAACCGGCAGCTGGCCGACGGACTGGCGCAACTGTACGACGCCAGCGGAAGCATGAGCGACGGTGTCAAGGGACTGCCCGAACAGATGACGGCGCTGAGTCAAGGGGTCACCACGCTCAAACAGGGGTCGGACGCCCTGAAGCAAGGGGATGGGCAGTACCGTCAGGCACTCGCCGGCGGTCAGCAGACGATCCTCGCACAGGTCGGCGGTGACATCGATGCGGCCGAGACGGCATCTCGACAGGCGTACGCCCAGGCATTGGCCGCCGTGCAGCAGAATCCCGGCGACACTCAGGCCATCGCGGCGCTCGACAAGGCCGTGACAGCTATGGTGCAGGTGGAGAACGCCAAAGGGCAGTATCAGGCGCTCGGACAGGCGCTTGACGGTTACGCGGGCATCTCCTCCGGCATCGGCCAGCTGCGCGGGGGAGTGGATCAGCTCGACGCGAAGGTGAACGGTTCGTCCAACGGATCGTCGGCGGACTCCGCGGCCATGCAGGCGTCCCTTATGCAACTGGCCGAGGGATTGGCATCGATGCACGCCGCCGTCGGACAGCTCAACACGGGGGCGCAATCCGCTGCCTCCGGTGCCGAGGAGCTGGCGAAGGGCCTGTCATCCGCGCGTGATGGCGCCAACAGCCTCGCCACCGGAGCCGCTGCGGCGGACTCTGGCGCGCACAGCCTCGCTTCGGGCGCGGCCTCGGCTGCAGAAGGCGCCGGTCAGCTTGATGACGGCGCCCGAAAGCTCGCCGACTCCGTCAAGGGCATGGACGACAAGGTGCTCGACGAACTGCAGAAGACCATCGACGAGAAACTCGGCAAGGGCTTCAAAGTGCATTCGTTCGTCGCCCCCGCCAACACCGCCGTAGACCGCGTCCAGTTCACCTACGTCCTGCCCGGCATCGGGCAGTGAGCGACGGGTCGGCTCCCCGCATCGAGCGGGGAGCCTTTCGCGTTCTGCAATATGAAAGAACCGGACGGAGACGCAATATACGGCCATTACAATGGGCCGCGTCACTGATTATCGGGCGCGAGTGCGCCAAGGAGGAACAATGGCCGAGATCACATGGAAGTCGATTCTCACCAAGCTGGTCGGGGGAGACCACCTGAGCGCCGAGGAATCCGAATGGTTCGTCGATGATCTGATGAAGGGCAACGCCAATCCCGCCGCCGTGGGTGCCACGCTCGCCCTCCAGCAGCAGCTGGGGCTGACTGCCGAGGAGGTGTCCGGCGCGGCCAAGGCCATGGTGTCGCACGCCGTGCCACTCAACGTCTCCGGTGAGACCACCGACATCGTGGGCACCGGTGGTGACGGCTTCGCCACGGTGAACCTGTCCACCATGGGCTCGGTGGCCGCCGCGGCCGCGGGCGTGAAGATCGTCAAGCATGGCAATCGCGCCGCCTCCTCGAAGTGCGGTGCCGCCGATGTACTCGAAGCGCTCGGTCTCCCGCTGGACCTGAAGCCCGAGGCGGTTGGCGAGGTCGGAGACGAGGTGGGCATCACCTTCGCGTTCGCCCGCACCTTCCACCCGGCCATGCGCTTCGTAGGCCCGATTCGCGCCGCGCTCGGCATTCCGTGCGTGTTCAACGTGCTGGGCCCGCTGACCAACCCGGCCAAGCCCGCCCATGTGGCCATCGGCTGCGCCAAGCGCGAGATGAGCCCGATTATGGCCGCCGTCTACGCCGCCAACGGCCAGTCCGGCATGGTCTACACCTCGCATGAGGGCATGGACGAGCTCGCCCCCACCGGCCCGGTCTCCGTGTGGGAGATCCGCGACGGCAAGGTGACCGAGACCGAATTCGACCCGACCGTGGAGCTCGGCCTCGCCAAGATCGACGTCGCCGATCTCAAGGGCGGCGAGCCCGAGGCCAACGCTGCCGCCTTCCGCGATTTCGTGGCCGGCAAGGACATCCCGGCCCGCACCACCGCACTGCTCAATGCCGCATCCGCCATCGTTGCCGACGGTCATCTGGTGGGCGATGGCACGCTGGGCGAACGCTTCCGCGAAGCTTACAAGCTCGCCGAGGACGCCGTGGACTCCGGCAAGGCCCAGGCCCTGCTCGACAAGTGGGTGGCCACTGCCAAGTCCAAGGCGTGACACGCTGACGCGCAGGCTTGGCGATTACCGCAGCAATCGTCCATACCGAAACTGGGGGGCAACGAGCTAATTCGTTGCCCCCCAGCTGTTTACCGGGCAGATGATAGTCATCCTCGATGCGGCGTCATCCTGTCCAGTCAGGTGCACTCAGACCCGTGCTCCATCATCGAAATACCCGCCTTTATCTCCGGGACGGTTCTTACGATTGAGAATCTTGACGATGAGACCACCCAACCCCAGTATGGTGCACAGGCCGAACGCAATATTCAACAGTGCGCTGATCAACGGGATGCTGTACAAAGCCGGCACCAGGATCATCGTCAGCATGCCGACCAGGCCAATCACCAGCAACGCGACAAGCAACACCGTCGAAGCGTGCAACGGCCCGAGCTCCGGGTTCGGGGGAGTGAAGCCGCCGTCATCGTACCGGTCCATCACATCATCCGTGTCCAGCCAGCTGGAACCGGTGAAATCGCGGGGGCCGGCACCCGGGGACTCGCGCCTTCTCTGACCTCCACGCATACGCTCATGGAAAGGCCTCACGCCATCGGTGAACGCTGCCGCATCGAGATCGTCCACGGACAGCAATGCCTCCTTTTCGCGGCGTTTGGCCTGCCTCTCGAACTTCCGCGCCTGGCGCGATGAGGCGACATCATCGAGGTCGGCCTTATGCTCGGCCTCGAATGCAGCCCAGGCCTCATCCAGATTGCCGAGGCCATGCTGCCCGGATGGAGCGGCATCACGGGAGTAGCCGGCTGCGTTGGCGCCGGTGCCGACGTCGTTGCTCGTGTCATCCCCGTGTCCAGGCACGACATGGTGCTGCCCGTCGTCCGGCGTGGATGTTGGGTGCTCTCCGTCGCCATTGCTATTGTGGTTATCAGTCATAACTATCACTCTAATCAGGCGGTCGGCCAATGGCCGGCGTCCGTGTGAAGGGGGGAATGCCACGTGCTCTACTGGTTCTTCGTCAAGGTCTTTGGTCCCATCGCCCGTCACCATCTCGGTCCTACTGTTTCCGGCCTGAACAATGTGCCGCGTACCGGCGGCGCCATCATTGCAGCCAACCATCTGGCGGTGATCGACGATGCGCTCATCCCGATCACCTGCCCGCGCATGGTGCATTTCATGGGCAAGGCCGAGTATTTCGAGGGCAAGGGCATCAAGGGCAAGTTCAAAAAGTGGTGGTTCACGTCAGTGGGTGTGTTCCCGGTGGACCGTTCCGGCGGCAACAAGTCGCTTGGTGCGCTTGAGCACGCGCGAGAGATCATCGAGGACGGTCACCTGTTCGGCATCCACATCGAGGGCACGCGCAGCCCCGACGGCCGCATGTATAAAGGACACACCGGCGTCGCCCGACTGGCATTGGAGACCGGATGCCCGATTGTACCGGTGGCATTGATCGGTTCGGACAAGCTGCAGCCGATTGGCACCACGATTCCGAAGAAGGGCAAGACGCAGGTCAAGTACGGCAAGCCGATCGAGGTTTCCAGGAAGGCCGCCGATGAGATCACCCACGCCGAATTGCGCGAACTGACCGACCGCGTTTCCGCGGCGATCCGCGAGATGAGCGGTCAGGAATACGTTGACGAATACGCGCAGAAGGTCAAAGCCGAGCTGAAGGCCGCTAAGGAGGCGCAGAAGGCTGGCGAAGGCGTTCGCAAAGCCACGAACCTCACACCACGGTCAGCGTGATGACGGTCGGCTTGCCGTTCTCGTCGCGAAGGCGCACGGTTTCGCCGGCCTTGGGGCTCTGGATGCGGACCTCATGCGTCAGATCGCCCAAGGGGGCGGACTTCTTCACGGTGAAGCCGAGCTTCTCCAGCTGCTTGGCCGCCTCATCGTAGGTCATGCCGACCACGTTCGGCAGCACGGTGGTTTCCGGACCTTTGGAAACCACCACGTCCACGCTATCGCCCCACTTGAGCTGGGTTCCGGGTTTGACCGAGGTCGAGATAACCGTGCCTGCCGCGATCTTGTCATCGTACTGCTCGGTGATGTTCGCAGTGAGCTTGAGTTCAGCGAAGGACGCCGTCATATCATCCTTGGTTTTGCCTACTACATCCGGCATGCTGACCGGCATCGGTCCCTTGCTCAGGGTAATGGTCACTGTGGCATCATGCTTCATCGTGGTGCCCGGGTCGGGGGAGATGCTCAATGCGGCACCTTCAGGGACATCCATCGAATACTGGTCGCCGGATTCATCGTGGACGATATTGCTGAAACCGGCACTCTGCAGAGCGGCGATCGGATCCTTGCCATGGGACGATGAGGGGTCCATGATATCGTCCGGAATGGTGATCATGCGTGGGCCCTTCGAGATGACGATCTCAAGCTTCTGCCCATTTCGCTTCGACACATGGCTGTTGACGAACGCCTCCGCATTGTCCACTGACGCGGAAATGATCTTGCCTTTGTCTATGGAATCGCTGTACTCCTGCGACGTCTCATAGGGAATGCCCGCCGATTTGAGCAGGTCCTCATAGGCCGACCACTCGGTGCCCGACAGTGAACACTGCGTGTCCGCTTCGGCACAGGAGGCATCTTGAGGCTGGGGCACGCTCCAATAGCTGCCAGGGCCTGCAAAGGTCCACCATGAGGCGCCTCCGCCGATGCCAGCGAGTATCAGTGCCGTCACTAGGATGACGATGAGAATGACCTTGCGCCTCGATGATTTCTTCTTAGGGGAGTCGGCAGGGGAGACCAGAGTGCCTGATGCCGGATTGTCTGGCGACGTACTGCCGGCATTGCCGTTGCCAGAGGAGGGAGAATCGGTGCCATTGCCGGTACTCAATGCCTGTGTCGGTTCCGTTGTGGTCCCGGTCTGCGCCATGATGGCGGTACGGCCCGGATCAGGTGTCAATGCAGTCGTCGGCACTGCAGTCGTAGGTGCCGGATTTGTTGTCTGTACCGCAGTCGGCTGCGCTGTACGTGTTTGCGCCGGATTCGTTGACTGTGCCACCGGTGGTGCGGGCGGAGCCGGCTGCATGGCAGTCAGTCTTTCCGCGTTCTCGCCTATGGCACCCACCAATGCGGGAAGAGTGGCATCGGCGCGTTCCGCATGGGGCGACTCCGTCTGCAGGCGGTACTGCCATGCCTCCATCGGCAGTTTGGCCGCCAACTGGCGCAGTTCGGAAGCGGCCTCCAAACCATTCTTGGGCCGCGCTTCGACTGCGCGCGCAGTCAGATGAGAGATGAACGCCGCCACAGAGGGGTCGATGCCGGGGCAGACGGTGGCGATGGACGGCACGTCCTCATGCACATGTTTGAAGACCAGCGTCACCGGGTTGTCGGAATCGAACGGTACTTTGCCTGCCAGCATCTCCCATGCCATGATGCCCACGGAATACAGGTCGCCCTGTGGTGTGGCCTGATTGGCTTCGATCATTTCCGGGGCAAGATAGGCTGCCGTGCCGAGCAGCATGCCGGTGGAACTCAACGTGGCCTGGCTGGCTGCCTTGGCGAGACCGAAATCGGTGATCTGCACATGGCCGCGGTCGTTGAGGAGAATGTTCTCCGGCTTGATGTCTCGATGCACCACTCCGGCGCGATGCGCGGAGGCCAGTCCATCCAATGTCTCGGCGACGATGCGCAACGTCTCACGGACGGAGAATGTGCCCTGAACGTTCATTTCATGACGCAGATTGATGCCATGGACGTATTCCATGACCAGAAAATCCAGGCCGTTGAATTCGCCGGTGTCGTATACCTGCACGATGTGTGGATTGGCGATGGCCGCGGCGGAATTGGCCTCGCGTCGGAAACGCTCCACGAATTGCGCGCGATGCGGACCCTTGGCGAGCTGCGTATGCATCACCTTGATGGCCACGGTACGGCCCAGACGCTCATCGACCGCCTCGTATACGGTGGCCATACCGCCTTCGGCGATATTGCGCACGATGCGGTAGCGTCCCTCAATCATTGGCGTGGGCTCGTTCTCACTCATTGATCCGTACGGTTCCTTTGACTACAGCTGAACATGGCTCAGTCTACCTTGTCCGGGCTACGCATCAGGCCGGTCTGCGCCTGATCGCGCCACGGATTGGTCTTGATTTGGATTGGTTGCGGTATGGATTGGTTTCGTTGTGATGTGATCGCTGCGATAACTGCCTTGCCCCGGATTTGCCGGCGGTGGCCAGCGGCGCCTCACCTGAGGTCTGAGGGGATGAACCGTGCGCATGCCTCGATGAGGCGGCGCCGACCATCCTCGCTGAGATGCCATTGTTCTATGGCCTGCCTCGATTGCGACCACAATATGCTGATGCGGGCACGGGATTGGTCGATCGCACCTGTGCGTTCGAAGAGCGTGATGACGCGGCCTACTTGGGTCTCATCACGATGCTCGGCCTCGAACATGGCGCGCAGCTCGTCCCGGTCCGATACGTTGGCGGCGTTGAGGGCATCGGCCAGCAGCACGGTCCGCTTCCCCTCGCGGATGTCGCCGCCTACCGGCTTGCCGGTATTGCGGCTGGACCCGATGACATCCAGAAGGTCGTCCGCAAGTTGGAACGCCAGACCCAGCGGCTCCCCGACGGCCAATGCCTCACGCCGGGCGTCCTGCGGGTCGACACCGGCTGCCAACAGCGCGAACAGCAGTGGCGCGATGGTGGTGTAACTCGCCGTCTTCCATCGGAACACGTTCAACGATGCCTGAACCAATGCCTGCGGATTGCTGAGCGGAGTCATTTCGACGCCCAGATCAAGGACCTGTCCTATCTCCACCTCGCGTTGCATCGTGAGAAACGATTCGATGATGGCGTCGCTGTTGCTGAGCTGCTTGGCAGCACGGCGCGCGATTTCGATGCATTCGGTGGCGAGGATGTCTCCTAGCATCAATCCGAGACCGCGTCCTATGGATGCGTTGTGCACGGCGTATTCCAGCGCGCGATGGGCTGAAGGCTTGCCACGGCGCAAATCGGATTCGTCGATGATGTCGTCATGTACCAGCGCGGCGGTCTGGAACACTTCGATGGCGCAGGCCAGATCGATCATCGCGTTTCGCGAGGAGTTCACGTGATGCTGCTCGGTAAGCACGTCGAAGGCATCGAGACTGAGCAAGGCGCGGAGGCGTTTCCCGCCCTGGCTTGAGGTGACGGCCTGCTGAATCACATCGTCCATCACCGGCCGCAGGGCCGCAGCCACCTCACCAGTGTCGGGGGCGTCGGTCAGGTCGCGGACCAGCGTGCCGATGCGTGGTTCGATGATGGACAGGTCTTTCGCGGTTGTGCACATGCCTTATAACTTATCCACAGGTTGTGATGAATACAAGAACGTTGGAAACACTGGGTTGTGAAGCTGGAACCACAATGGTCGATCATCGTTGGTATCACGGCGGGTTCATTGCATAGTGGATGTACGCCCGTCAACGGTGACGGGCTGATGCGACCGACGCGGATGGCGTGGGGCATCGACTGGGAAAGGCAGGAATCATGGTGATGAACGACAACGACGCGCGAACCGATGGTGGCGGTGCCGTCGACGGATTCGAAACGACCAGAGTGAGTGCAGGCAAACCCGGATGCGGTGCACGGCATGACGGTGCGGGACGGTCCGGCAGACGCCGTGCCAAGAACGGCAACGGGCCGGGGCGCCATCGCAAAGGCGAATCGCGCGGCACCGCATCACGCAATGACCGTAACGATGAAGCGCGGCGCTCGCGAAGGCAAACGCCTCCTGCGCATGGCAGTCACGAATTCAATGGTTTCGATGCAGACGACCTGAAGATGATGTCGGATGCATTCCATGCCGATCGTCGCGCACGCGGCCCCCAGCAGGCCGACGCCGACTGGGTGTCCGAACCGTTGGATGAGTGGCTGGCCTCGCTCGAAGACGGCACGGCCAGCTTGGACGATGACACCATGGCGGCGTTCGCCGTGGGCATGAATGAGACGTTGTCGATACGCGACGCGCTCATTTTGTCGCTCATCGTCGATCAGAACAGATGCCCGAAATCACAGCTTATGGAATTTGCGGCGAAGCCCCACAGCGAGCACGCCCGTCGCCGGATGGGCACGCTGCTCACGGCGGCCTTTGAAGATGAAGGGCTGGTCCCGGACGAGGAACGATGCCGGACCGGTATTACCATGCTGCTTGACATCGCCTGTGCATCCCCGGTGCCGTATTGCATACAGCCGTTGGCTGTAGCGGCCTATGCGCTATGGTGGCTTGGGGATTCGAGCGCGGCGGCACTCGCCTTGCAATGCCTCGTGCTTGATGAGGACTGCTCGTTGGCGGCGATGGTGTTTTCCGCTTCCGACCGTGGCGTTTTCCCGGCATGGTGTGCTTGTGAGAACAAGGAATCGGCCATGTGACGGGGATTGCATCTGAAAGAGGTGACTTGCGTGCGGTTGGGGTCTGTGCGTCCTCATCGTGTCGCCGTCGGTGATGTCGTGCCGTTTTTCGCTGTGCGGGAATAATCGTCCGTAGAAGGTGATTAACTCTCATAGTTGAAGATTTGCCCTTGCCAGAAGTGGGCCCATGTGGTATGGGTGCTTCCGGCAAGAGATCAGAAGGAGCAGTTTTGGCCACGAAGGAAACGACGGCAACCAAGCACGCGGAAGACTCCGGCGAGGAGACCGAGACCAAGAAGAAGGCCAGCTCTACGACCACCGCACGCAAGACCTCCACTCGCAAGCCTCGCGCGACGAAGTCTGCCAAGGTCGCAGCAGAGGACAGCGGAGAAAAGACGGCCAGGAAGACGACTCGTCGTGCCGCCTCCAAGAAGTCCTCTGCGAAACCGGCCGATGATGAGGATCTCATCAAAGACGAGGACGACCAGGACGACGAACTCGGTGACGACGTGGTCGGTGACGACGACCTGGACGTCGACGACCTGGACGAGGACATCGACGACGTTGACGCCGACGATGTTGAAGACGATGACGATGATTCCGACGAGGATGAGATCGACGCCGACGACGTGGATGACGACGAGGACAACAAGCCCAAGGCCCCCGAAAAGCCGAAGGAAAAAGGTGCCTATGTGGTCTCCGACACGGATGACGACGATGAGAACGTCATTCCCGCCGGCAATCCGAAGCGCAGGGTCATCGCCGCAGGCGCCACTGCCGACCCGGTCAAGGACTATCTCAAGCAGATCGGCCGTGTGAGCCTGCTGAACGCCGAACAGGAAGTCGACCTGTCCGAACGCATCGAGGCCGGCCTGTACGCGCAGCATCTGCTGGACACCCAGTCGGAAGGCATGGAGTTCAAGCGCAAGCGCGAGCTCAAGTGGGCCGCCGCCGACGGCAAGAAGGCCAAGGACCACCTGTTGGAGGCCAACCTGCGCTTGGTGGTGTCCCTCGCCAAGCGATACACGGGCCGCGGCATGCTGTTCCTTGATCTGATCCAGGAAGGCAATCTGGGTCTTATCCGTGCCGTCGAGAAGTTCGACTGGAAGAAGGGCTTCAAGTTCTCCACCTACGCCACATGGTGGATTCGCCAGGCCATCACCCGCGCCATGGCCGATCAGGCCCGCACCATCCGTGTGCCCGTGCACATGGTGGAAGTCATCAACAAGCTCTCCCGCGTGCAGCGTCAGATGCTGCAGGATCTGGGTCGTGAGCCCACGCCGGACGAGCTGGCTCGCGAGCTGGACATGCCTGTCGAGAAGGTGCAGGAAGTGCAGAAGTACGGTCGTGAGCCGATTTCGCTGCACACGCCGCTCGGCGAGGACGGTGATTCCGAGTTTGGTGACCTCATCGAGGACACCGACGCCATCGCACCGTCCGACGCCGTCGCCTTCTCCCTGCTGCAGGAGCAGTTCAAGCAGGTGCTGGAGACGCTGTCCCCACGTGAGGCCGGCGTGATCAAGATGCGCTACGGTCTGGAAGATGGCCAGCCGAAGACCTTGGATGATATCGGTCGCGTGTATGGTGTAACCCGTGAACGCATCCGCCAGATCGAGTCCAAGACCATGTCCAAGCTGCGTCACCCCTCCCGTTCGCAGACCTTGCGCGACTTCCTGGACCAGTGATCGCGCCGCTCGGCAGCGCGATCACGCGAGGAGCTGGACAGTCCAGTGAACTGTCCAGCGACGGAGCCATCCGTTGAGTAGTCGCTGAGCAGACGGTCGGACGCGGACTCATCCGTTTCGTTTTCCCCGGTTCGCCGGGAAAGCAGGATGCCTGTTATAGAAGAAAAGGACTATGCCCAAAGAAGAATACGGCGCGAAGGATCTAGCCGTTCTCGAAGGCCTGGATGCGGTTCGCAAGCGTCCGGGCATGTACATCGGCACCACGGACTCACAGGGTCTGATGCATTGCCTGTGGGAGATCATCGATAATTCCGTTGATGAGGCACTTGCAGGCTTCTGCACGGATATCGTGGTGACCCTGCATACCGATGGTTCGGTGGAGGTCGCGGACAACGGGCGCGGCATTCCGGTGGACAAGGAACCGAAAACCGGCTTGTCGGGCGTGGAAGTGGTAATGACCAAGCTGCACGCAGGCGCCAAGTTCGGCAACTCCTCATATAACGCGGTAGGCGGTCTGCATGGCGTGGGCTCTTCCGTGGTGAATGCGTTGAGCTCCCGTCTCGATGTGGAAGTGGATCGTGACGGCAAGACCCACCATATGTCCTTCCATCAGGGGCATCCAGGCGTCTATACGGATGCCGACCCCGCCAAGCCCTCGCCGGATTCCCCGTTCAAGCGCACGCGCAAAAACCGTCCTACCGAATTGGACATCATCGGCACGGTGAGCCCGAAAACCACCGGTACTCGCATCCGGTATTGGGTCGATTCGGAGATCTTCAACAAAACCGCCGAGTTCTCCTATGAGCAGCTTGTCGATCGCGTGCGTCAGACCAGTTTCTTGGTCCCCGGTCTCAAGATCACCATCGTCGATGAGAACGTGCCGGAGTCGGCGACCGTGACCACAGATCGGTCGGATGCCACGGAGTCCGGCGATTCGGCATCGGCGACCGAGATTGACGGTCAGGACGCGGGCATCGACGGTTCCACAGATGCCGGCGAACGAGATGAGGATTTTTCCTTCGGCGCATCCGACGAGATGGCCGACGGTGCATTCGGCGAGCAGCCGGCCCACCCGCGCGTCGTGGAGTTCCGCCATACCGGCGGTGTTAAGGATTTCGTGGATTTCCTCTCCAAAGGCGAACCGGTATCCGATATCTGGCGCATCCAGGGCGAAGGCACCTACAAGGAGGAGACACAGGCCGTAGGCGAAGGCGGCGAGCTGCATGCCCAGGAGATTGAACGCACCTGTGGTATCGATATCGCCCTGCGCTGGGTGAACGGTTATGACACCACGATCATGAGCTTCGTCAACATCGTGGAGACGCCGGGCGGCGGCACCCACGTGGATGGGTTCATGAACGGCATCACCAAGCAGATTCGCAAGGCCGTGGAGGACAACGCCCGCAAGCTCAAGGTGAATCTCAAGGATTCAGCCATGAAGGTGGAGCGCGACGACATCCAGGCCGGGCTCGTGGCTGTGGTCACCGCCCGTGTCGCCGAGCCGCAGTTCCAAGGCCAGACCAAGGACGTGCTCGGTACCGCCCAGGTCAAGCCGATAGTCACGCGGCTCACCGACCAGCAGTTCGGTGAGATGATCACCGGCGCCAAGCGCGGATTCAAGGACCAGTCGGCCCGTGTGCTTGAGAAGATCGTCGGCGAGATGCATGCACGCATCCAGTCGCGCAAGGCCAAGGAGGTGACCCGCCGCAAGAACGCGCTCGAATCCGCGTCCATGCCGGCCAAACTCTCCGATTGCCAGCCCGGCAACGATGACGTGGCCGAATTGTTCATCGTGGAGGGCGACTCGGCACTCGGCACGGCCAAGGCCGCGCGCAATGCCGGATTCCAGGCGTTGCTGCCTATTCGAGGCAAGATCCTGAACGTGCAGAAGGCCTCGATCACGCAGATGCTGTCCAATAAGGAATGCGCGGCCATCATCCAGGTGGTCGGAGCTGGTTCCGGCCAGAGTTTCGACATCGACCAGTCTCGATATCACAAGATCATCATGATGACCGATGCCGATGTGGACGGCGCGCATATCCGCATCCTGCTGCTGACCTTGTTCTATCGGTACATGCGGCCGCTCATTGAGCATGGCTATGTGTACGCCGCGGTGCCGCCGCTGCATCGCATCGCATTGACCGGCTCGCGTAAGGGTGAGTACCTGTACACGTATTCGGACGATGAGCTGGCGAACAAACTCGCCGAATTGGATGCCAAGCATATCGGCTATGCCGATGACATCCAGCGCTACAAGGGTCTGGGCGAGATGGATGCCGACCAGCTGGCGGACACCACCATGGATCCGCGCACGCGCATGCTCCGCCGCATCCGCATGGAGGACGCCGCTCAGGCGTCGGAGATCTTCAGCTTGCTCATGGGCGATGACGTGCCGCCGCGCAAGCAGTTCATCGTCGACAATGCCGACGACTTCGACCGCTCCAAGATTGATACGTGACGGATTGTCACATGCCGGATTGTCACATGCCGGATTGCCATGTGCCGCATCGGCGGCTCCGGCGTTCCGGCTGATGACCGGTGGCCGGTGGCGCCGACATGCGGGTTTCGACCGTGTGCCGGCGCCACGTCGTTATCAGCCGCAGGTCAAGTCCTGCTTGGGCGCCTCGCAGGCGCTGCTGCCGGGTTGGGGCGCTCATACCCCCAGTGTAGCGTTCCACGACATGATTACCCAGTCCGGATCGCTCAACCCCAGCGCCACCCACCAGACGAGGACCAGGATGAATCCGATGGTGATCAGCGGCAGGCGTTCACGGAAAAGACGGACCAGCGCCAGCAGCAGGATCACCGCGAGCAACGCGATGAACGTCAGCGACAGCCACCTGAGCCAGGTCATGCCATAGGCGGCGATGTATAGGCCCAGACGGGTGGCCGAGGAGGCAAGCATCACACCGGTCGCCGTGATGAGGCCGATTTCGAGGCCGATCATCGTCCTGGTGCGTGGTACGAACGTCATCACGACGCCGTAGCCCGCCAGATTGAGCGCGGTCACGAACAGCAGCTGGAAGAAGCCCTGACGCGCGTATTCCGCGTACGTGTAGCCGGCAGGCAGACCAGCGCCGGCGAACAGGAACGTGAACTGGATGATGCAGAACACGGCGTACAACGCCAGCACGAGTCCGAGCACCACCGCGGCGATGGTCGGGTCGAACGGGCGGCGTCGCTCGGCCTGCCGCAGGCCGCCGAGTTCCGGTTCCGTGGTCCGGGTCTCTACGCTCGCCAGCAATGAGAACAGGAACGGCGCGGGAATGACGACCACGGCGGCATGGAAGAGGAACCGCGTGAGATCGATATGGTCGACCATGTGGGTCACGCCGTAGGCGAACACCTCGTCCGCCTGCATGAGCAGCGGGATTAGCAGACAGAGAATCGGCAGGCTGATGAGCAGCGCGATGCCGATTTTGCGCAGTGTGGTCTCCGGCGATCGTGACGTGACATCATTGCCATCCGGATGCGTCGCCGTATCGACGAGCCGTGCGAGCGTGTCGATGAGCAGCGGCCAGCGCGAGAATGGGCTGACCGTCCATCCAAGGAACCAGTCCGCGATCAGCGTGGCCGGACGGCGGATGTCGAAGGTGGCGCTCGACAGCTGCAGGAGCAGCATGAGCAACGCCGGCAGGGCAAGGTAGCCGGTGATCAGCGAGTACCAGAAGTTCGGCGTCGGGCCGGAGGCGTTGCGCCAATCGGCCGCCAGCGAGGTGTCGTTGACGATCAGCCATGACGCGCAGAACACGGCGACGGCACCGACGATCCACCACATCGGCGTGCGGCAGGCCCTTGTGACGAACAGCAGGACGCCGATTGCGAGTATGACAAGACAGAACACGCCCCAGGGAAGCCAGCTGGCAGTGTAGGTGCCACTCGCGAATGAAGGAGGGTCGATGATGAGCCGGTCGAAGGCGAACGGGATGACAAGCGCCGCGGCGATCAGGGTGATGCGACGGCGCATTGAAAGCGTCGGCGTGGCGGATGATGATGCGTTCGGGAGCGGTGACTCTGCGGGTGGTGTGTCCGCAGACTGCGCGGTTGCGGATGGGGTGGACGCGAGCGAAGCGGTTGCGGATGCCGTTGCTATAGGCGATGCGGAGGTGCCCGTTTCGGGGACCGTGCCGTCCGGATGATGCGTGAGATTGGTGCTCATGCCTGCATCGTATGATATCGATATTCGATATATGTCTATCGTAAATCGATTCTTCACAGTTGTTTCATATCGAATTTCGATATACAGCGAGGCTGTGTTGGTGGCGTTGCGCTGCGGCGGGGTGCATGACTGCCATGGGTGACGCCTCGGTGTGGGCGATAAATGTGTACGTTCGTCCGCGTGTTGCTTGGTGACCGTTTGGTAACCTTATGACATCGTTATCACAATGTTGTCTTCGATGCTGAAAGGTGTGTGTATGGCCAGCCTGCTGCTTGCTGTGATATACGTGGCGTTCATCAGCTTGGGATTGCCGGACTCGCTGCTGGGGGCGGTGTGGCCCACGATGAGCCAGGACCTTGCGGTGCCGGTTTCGTGGGCTGGCGGCATATCTGCAGTCATCTCGTTGTTCACTATCGTCTCCGCGCTGCTCTCCGACCGTATGACATTGCGTCTTGGCGCAGGGCGCGTCACTGCCATCTCGGTGGCTCTGACGGCCATAGCGCTGGCCGGCTTCTCCGTGGCGCCGAACTACTGGGTGCTGCTGCTCATCGCCGTTCCATACGGTCTGGGTGCCGGCGGTGTGGACGCTGCGCTCAACAACTACGTCGCCATCCACTACGAGAGCCGCCATATGAGCTGGCTGCACTGCATGTGGGGCGTCGGCGCCTCGATTGGCCCGTACATCATGGGATATGCGCTGTCCAACGGACAGGGCTGGCCGTGGGGATACCGGTACATCGCTATCCTGCAGGTCGCGCTCACGCTGATTCTGGTGCTGAGTCTGCCGCTGTGGAAGTCACGCGGTCGTGCGGCGGCCGAGGCGAACGGCGTCGACAGCGCTGCCGGTGAGGGCGTCGGGGCCGACGCGGCTTCGTCCGCCGGCACGGAACGCAAGCCGCTTGGCGTGGCCGGTGTGCTGGCGATCCGTGGCGCGAGGGAAATCCTCATCATGTTCTTCTGCTACTGCGCCATCGAAAGCACCGCCGGCCTGTGGGCCTCCAGCTACATGGTGATGCACGCCGGCGTGGACAAGGTCACGGCGGCCAGCTGGGCCAGCCTGTTCTACGTGGGCATCACCGTGGGACGTGCACTGTCCGGCTTCTTGACCATGAGGTTCCGCGACCCGGTGATGATTCGCATCGGTCAGGTGCTGGTGCTGCTCGGTGTGGTCACGATGTTCCTTCCGTTGCCACATCATCTGGGTATCGTGGCCGGATTGATCGTCGTGGGTCTCGGTTGCGCGCCGATCTATCCGTGCGTCATCCACTCGACGCCCGCATACTTCGGTGAGGAGAATTCGCAGGCGATCGTGGGTGTGCAAATGGCGTGCGCCTACACCGGCACGCTGCTCATGCCGCCGTTGTTCGGCATCATTGCACAGTACGTGACCATCAGCTTGTATCCGTGGTATCTGCTGCTGTTCCTGGTGCTCATGGTCGCCATGCACGAGCGTCTGCGCAAGCTGCGCGGCTGATTATCCTCCCCGTCGTCAGCGGGGCTACTATGCTGGGCAAGCATGAGTAGTGAAGAACATGAGCAGATGCCCGAGCCGGTACGCGATCGTCTGGAAGCCTTGGGCAAGGCGCAGGGTGCTGTCATTGTGGTCGGTTCGATGAACGCGGACTA
This sequence comes from Bifidobacterium reuteri DSM 23975, assembly GCF_000741695.1. Classification (GTDB taxonomy): domain Bacteria; phylum Actinomycetota; class Actinomycetes; order Actinomycetales; family Bifidobacteriaceae; genus Bifidobacterium; species Bifidobacterium reuteri. The sequence goes on from NZ_JGZK01000005.1 coordinate 233,930, forward strand.
CACGGTCAGCACCAAACGGCTCCCCAAGCCGGGGGAGACCGTCAACGGTGGTGCCATGAAAGTGCTACCCGGCGGCAAAGGGGCAAATCAGGCTGCCGCCGCAGCAAGACTTGGCGCCAACGTGCAATTGCTGGGTGCTGTCGGGGAGGACGACAACGCGAACTTCCTCTTGAGCAAACTGGATGAGGCTGGTGTGGACACCGCGGACATCCTGCACGTGGAAGGCCCGAGTGGCACCACGCTGATCACCGTGAGCGCCGAGGGCGAGAACACCATCGTCTATTCCCCGGGATCCAATGCGAAGGTCAGTGCCGGATATGTGCAATCCCATCGTGACACCATCGCGTCCTGCGCCGTGCTTGGTCTATGTCTGGAAAGTCCGATCGCCACGGTGATCGCGGCGGCGCAGACCGCGCATGACGCCGGCGTGACCGTGCTGCTCAACGATTCCCCGTTCATGGACGAACTGCCGCACGAGCTGGTGGAGGCCACGGACATCCTGCTGGTCAATCAGCATGAGGTGGCGCAGTTGCTGGGTCTGCCCGACACCGATTCCGTGGACTATGACTGGTATGAGGTGACCTCCCGGTTCGTCGACTATGGCTTCGGCAGAGCCATCGTGACGCTTGGGGCTTCGGGCTCAATCGTCATTGAGGATGGTCGTTGGCATCGTGTCTCCGCCGCACAGGTGGATGCGGTGGACACCACGGGATGCGGTGATTCCTTCATGGGGACCGTGCTCGCAGGTCTGGCGGCCGGATTCACGTTGCTGCAATCCGCCCAGATCGGATCCTATGTCTCCGCATACGCTGCGACCAAGCTCGGCGCGCAAAGCGCCTATGGAACTGCCGAAGAGGTCATCGCCTACTTCAGCTGACCAGTATCGGTCTATGAGCGGGGCAAAACCTCGCATCGCTGTGCGATATGGTCCATTGGCTGTTTGTCAGTGGACCATATCGCATAATGGTTCGAGGTTGTGCTTCGGCGAGTGGGCCTGTAGGGGCCGTATGGTCGGATGACCCGAGGTTGTGCTTTGCTGAGAGGTTGTGGGCAGGGCGAGTGCTCTGGTGAACCGAGGTTGTGCTTCGCTGAGAGGCTGTCGACGGGGCGGATGTCCTGGTTGTCCGAGGTTTTGCTTCGGTAGGAGGCTATAGGCGGGCTGAAAGTCCAGATGGCTCGAGGTTTTGCCCCGTTGGGCGAGAATGCTGCCGCCGCCGGTTCATGAGTGACGCGCAGTTTGTTCGCATAGCACGTTACAATCGAACATATGTACGAAAGTCTGAGTCTGTTCGCCGAGCCAACTCGGTCATGGTTCATGCATGCATTCGGGAAGCCCACCGAAGCGCAGAATCAGGCGTGGCCGGCCATCGCCTCTGGCGAACATGTACTGGTGATTGCACCCACCGGCTCAGGCAAGACGCTCGCCGCGTTCCTCTCCGCCATCGATCGATTGCTGCAGCCGGGAAATAAACGGACGCGTTCGAAGCGCACAGGTGTACGCGTTCTCTACATTTCACCGCTCAAGGCGCTTGCGGTGGATGTGGCCAAAAACCTCGAACAGCCCCTCGACGGCATCGCCGCGCAATGCGAAGCACAGGGGCTGCATGCGCCGAACATCACCGTCGCCACCCGATCGGGGGATACCACTGCCCAAGAGAGACGCCATATCGCCTCCCACCCACCGGAAATCCTGGTCACGACTCCGGAATCCTTGTATCTGCTGCTCACCTCCAAGACCAGACGGATCCTGTCCACTGTGGAGACGGTGATCATCGATGAGATCCACGCGGTGGCGGGCACCAAGCGCGGCGCCCATCTGGCGTTGAGCCTGGAACGGCTGGAACGACTGGTCTCCGAATCGCGCAGACGGGAATCTATGGACTCATCGGCGTCTGTCGAGGCGATACAGTCCGACAACGACGCCTTTGCCGACGCTGTTGTCGGCTCGATGACGGAGCATACGGGGCAAGATGACCGCATCGGTGGTGGAGGCCGCGCAAGTCAGTCGTGGCGTATCCAGCGCATCGGTCTTTCCGCGACGGTCAATCCGCCTGAAGAGGCTGCTCGATTCCTAGGTGGAGGCAGACCGGTGACCATAGTGAATCCGGGCGGCAGGCCGGCCATGGACGTGAAGATGGTCGAGCCGTTGGACAACATGCGGGATTTGGACTCCGGCAATGTGCAACATCGTGCGGGAGGCGCGGATTCCAGCCAGGCCAGGCCGTATATCAGCGGGGTCACACCGGCCATGCAGAGGCTGGCAGAGCGTAAGGGCATCACTGGTGTCGCTGATGGTGGTGACGAGGACGCCGAGCGTGACGGTTCGGTCTCTTCGGCAATAACGGGAGCCCGTGGCGACCGTACATCAGGATCCATATGGCCTGTGGTGGAGCGCAGCATCCTCGATGAGGTGTTGGCGCATCGCACCACACTGGTATTCGTGAACTCCCGAGGTGTGGCGGAGAAACTCACCGCACGGCTCAACGATATGTACGCCGAAAGCCCTGCCGCTGGCACTGGTAGGTCGTCTGGGCGAATTGGCTCGGATACCGATGAAGCGCATGAATCCCTTGGCCCTGGCTCTCCGGAAGGACGTGAGGGGTTCGCAGCCCACTACGATGCCGTGGTCGGCTCCACCACCATGCTCGTCGATGCCCATGAGGACGCTGATGTGATCGCCATGGCCCATCACGGTTCGGTTTCCAAAGACCGCCGCAAGATGATCGAGGAACGATTGAAACGAGGCAAACTGCGCTGTGTGGTGGCCACCTCCAGCTTGGAACTCGGCATCGATATGGGGTCGGTCGATCTGGTGATCCAGGTTGATACCCCGCTGTCCGTATCCTCGGGGCTTCAGCGTGTCGGACGGGCCGACCATCAGGTCGGGGGAGTGTCCCATGCCCTGTTCTACCCGCTTACCCGCCATCAGATTGTCACCTCGGCGGCCTGCATGGAATCGATGATCGCCGGCGATATCGAACCGCTGTCCATACCGCGCAATCCGCTTGACGTGCTCGCCCAACAGAGTGTCGCAGAGGCCTCCATGCATGATTTGGACGTCGAGGACTGGTATGCGACCGTACGTCGCAGCGCGCCGTTCGCCGAACTGTCCCGTGACATGTTCGACGCGGTATTGGGCATGATGTCAGGCGCATACAACACCGAGGAGTTTTCGGCATTCAAACCACGACTGATGTGGAACAGGGAGGAGGGTCGGATTTCCGCGCGTCCCGGCGCGCAGAAGATCGCCGTGACCTCAGGCGGCACGATTCCCGACCGTGGACTATACACGGTGGTGCTTCCCGAGGCGGATGCCGGCAAAGTCCAGCGGCGCGTAGGCGAACTGGACGAAGAGATGGTCTACGAGTCTCGTGTGGGCGATGTGATCACGCTGGGCACGTCATCCTGGCAGATTCAGGAAATCACGCGGGATCGCGTCGTGGTGACCCCGGCCCCCGGACGCACCGCCCGACTGCCATTCTGGCATGGTGAAGGTGCGGGGCGGGACTACGGGTTCAGCCGCACCATTGGTCGTTTCCTCCGGGAAACCAGCGCCGGTCTCATATTCGCTTCCGTCCTCCCGCGTGAAAGCAGTCCGACAGGGGAACAACCTTCCTATACCGGGGAAACGATATCTGGCTCCCCTCTCCGAGGAGAGCTGTCTGCGCAGCAGACTGAGGGGAGTTTCGAGGGAAAACTAGTTACAGCAACCATTCCATCTTCGCCTACCTTCAGCACGTCCATCCTCAATCGACTCCGCCACGACGGCCTCGACAGCAACGCCATCGCCAATCTGGCGCGCCTTATTGCCGAACAGCAGGCCGCAACCGGCATGATTCCCGACGACCGCACCCTGGTGGTCGAACGCACCCGTGACGAAGACGGCGGATGGCGAGTCGTGCTGCTCAGTCCCTTCGGCCGCCGCGTGCATGAGCCATGGGCCATGGCCATCAGCCGCCGACTCGCCACCCGATACGGCTTTGATGGTCAGGCCTATGCCGCCGATGACGGCATCGTTATCCAACTGCCGGACGGCGAAGGCCATATCCCCATGGCGGACCTGTTCCTGTTCGACCCGGAAGACCTTAAAACGGACGTGGAACGCCAAGTGGGCGAGTCCGTGCTGTTCGCCGCCCGGTTCCGCGAATGCGCCGCACGATCGTTGTTCATGCCCCGCTCCGAACCCGGCCGCCGCGTGCCTCTGTGGCAGCAGCGGCTCAGGGCGGCGCAACTGCTGCAATCCGCGCGCGCGGCCAAAAACTTCCCATTGCTGCTCGAAACGGCTCGTGAATGCTTGCAGGATGTCTACGATATGCCAGCCCTGAACGAGGTGATGACCGGGCTCCAATCCGGCGCTATCGTCGTGAAAGACGTGGAGACCGAAACGCCGTCACCGTTCGCAGAGAACATCCTGTTCGGCTTCGTCGGCGCGGTGATGTACCAGTACGACCAGCCGCAAGCCGAACGCAATGTGCAGTTGCTCTCCCTCGACCCGCAGGTGCTGGAACGGCTGCTTGGCACCACGGATATGGCGCAGGTGCTGGACTCGGACGTGATTCACGATGTCGAAAGGGAGCTGGGGGAGCGTACCTTCTGGAACGAGCTCGCGGACGATGATGTGACAGGCCGCGTGACCCGTTACGCCAAAACGCATGGTCCCTTCACCGCGGAGCGGCTCATTGCCGATCTTCATCTGACCGTCACGGATGCCGTGCATACGCTGGATGCGCTCACCGCCAAAGGGGAGCTGCTGCAAGGGCATTTTACGGATGCGGACTCCACTGATGCGGATTCCGGTGGGATGGTGTCGGCCGGCAACGGCGATGCGACGGTCCAATGGCTGCACAAGGACGTATTCCGCCGCATACGCGCGCGGTCGCTGGCCAAAGCGCGCAAGGCGGTCAAACCGGTCGAACCGTCCGCCTATCAGATGTTCCTGCTCGACCGGCAAGGCGTAGGACCGGTGGGAGGTGAACGATACGAGGGTGTGGACGGGCTGATGCGCGTCGTCGAACAGTTGGAAGGCGTCGCCCTGCCCGCCACACTATGGGAATCCTCGGTATTCCCCGCACGTGTCCGCGATTACCAGCCGGCGTTGCTGGACGAATTGCTGACCTCCGGCGACGTGGTCTGGGTGGGAACCAAGACCGGTGCCACCGGTGCGCTGGAGGTCGGCGAGGTGGCGTTCCATCCGGCCGACTCATTGCTGCTGGACTCAATGCCTTCCGGTCCGGCGCCATCGGCCTCATTGGCGTCGGGCAAGGTACCGTCGAGTTCGGAGCTATCGGATGCGGTGCCATCGGGTACAGTACTGTCGGGACAGGGCGATTCGGACGAGCCATCCGTCACCATGCCCGAATCGATACTCGCGGCGTTGGATTCCGGTGGAGCCTTCCATGCGAGGCAATTGGCGGATGCGGCCAAACGCGTCTGGAGCGAGACCGCCGAACCGGACATCGACCCGAACACCGGCGAGATCATCCCGCAGGAATGGAGCGAACGGCAGTTCAAGGATGCCCTGTGGAGCCTGGTATGGCAGGGAAAGGTCACCAATTCCAGTTTCGCGCCTGTGCGTGCATTGAGCGCGGGCGCGAATGCTCCACGCAAAACCGGCGCATCGCGTCGGCGTGGAAGGATGGCTCCGATTCGTCGCGCCGTCACGGATATGACGTTGGGCGGACTATGGCTGGCCGTACCCGGCGCCAATCGGGAAGCGGAGGACGCGCAACGGGAGCAGGCCGAGCGCCTGCTCGCGCTGGTCGATGCGCTGCTGGACCGTTACGGCATCATCGCCCAGCCGCTGATCGACCGCGAGAATGTGCCCGGCGGCTATTCCGCGCTCTATCCGGTGCTGAAGCGCATGGAGGAGCATGGCCGTCTGATTCGCGGCATGTTCGTTCGCGGCTTCGGTGCGGCCCAATTCGCCGAACGTGAGACCGTGGATGCGCTGAGGCATCCGTTGGAAGGACGAGCGCAATCGGTGGTGGCATTGAGCGCGCTCGACCCGGCGAATCTTGCCGGCACCGCCATCGGCTGGCCGGCAGTCGCCGCCAACGCCGTCAAGCCGGTCAGAAGGGTCGGGTCCGTGGTGGTGCTCAGTGAACAGGGGCCGGTGCTGTACGCAACGATAAAATCCAAACACCTCACAGTGTTCGACTGGGCATCCCGTCCGGATGCAAGCCGCGATGCCGACGGGGCATCACGCGACGTCGACAGCCGATGGCGCAGGGCGGCCTCGGAATTGGCCTATGCGCTCAAGCGTGACGGCTCAGGAACCGTGACCTTCGCGGACGTCAACGGCGAACCGTTGAACGCCCGTCACCCCTTCGCGCGCATCCTCCATCAGGCCGGCTTCGTCCCCGTCCCCCAAGGCATGCGCCTGTACTGAGCGGTGATGTGTTCCGAAGACCGCCGGCGAGGACGGCACATTGAGGACGGCTCATAAACGGTGGCCATGCGAGTCCTGGATAGCCATCGGGGCGACGAGCCAGCAACACTCGTTGGGAGCCGTCAAGCTGGTTACGGTCGCCGTGCAGCAATCGACCCCAGCACCCGTGGATAACGGCGGTTGCAGGAGACCACGGTCGCGCCCATGGCAGCCAGGCCGAAGACGACCATCACGGCCAATACCCATGGCAAGGTGAGTGTGAACGCCAGCACCGTAAGCAGCAGCATGGGAAGCGATGCAATCAGGGTCGCCGCCGATAGCGAACCCATCGAGCCGGTGTGAGTGGCGAGGAACATCTGCTCGGTCGCGAATGCCAGCGCCGCCGGTGCCAGTACGACATAGATGACCCGCATGACGGTGGCCGAGGCATCGAGCCCCGCCCATGCCAGATAGCCCACGGTGGTCAGAATCATGAACTCCGCGAGGAGCACAGGAAGCAGACTCTTGGCCAGGCAGTATCCCAGCATCGAGCGCCCCGAACCGCGCCAGTTCTCCAACGTGCCGTCGGTCTGCGGCACCACGCTCAAGTCCATCGAAGACGAATTGGAATACAACGTGCCGAACGCCAGCATCGATGCGGTATACCCATACCACGCCGCCAGCCCCTGCGCCATGCCCCATACATTGATCGTAGCCAGTTGCTGCGGCGAGGAGCCAGACAACAGTACGGCGAGCATGATCGGTATGAACAGCCACATGCCCACTGCAAACGCCAAGTATAACGGGCTTTTACGTAGCAGCGTCCAATCGTGCCAGAGCATCGCCCTCATCGCGTGCCTCCCAATCCGAAGTCCACATGATCGCGCTCACGGCCGAGCGTGGCCGCCTGCCGGAAGGCGTCGATATCGTCGAAGTCGGCGAGCAGGCAATCCTTGGCCACACGCTTGTCATCCAGAACAATCACACGGTCGGCGACCTCCCAGCAGTAGTCGAGGTCATGCGTGATGGTCAGTATCGTGCGTCCATCCGCCTTGAGCTGCCGCATCAGGTCGATGAGGAGCTGCCGGGTGACCGGATCGACCGCGTTGGTCGGCTCGTCCAGCAGGACGAGCCGGGGATTGAACAGCATGCCGGCCATGATGCCCGCACGCTTCCTCAATCCGCTGGAAAGATCCTTGACCTTCTTGTCAAGATGCTCGCCGAGTTCGAACGCGCGGACCATCGGCAGTCGGTCGAGATGCTTCAGGTCAAGCGGATGCGGGTCGTCATGCGTGGCGTACAGCATCGAACGGAACCTGAGATTCTCGCGGATGGTCATCGTGGGGGAGAGATTGCCCGAATCGGTGAGCTGGAATACATCACGCATGGAGCGGAACACGTCGGCGTTGATGGTCGCAGAGCCTTCCTGTGGGCGCAGCAGTCCGGTGATCACGCCGAACAGGGTGGTTTTGCCCACTCCGTTATAGCCGAGGATGCCCAATGACTGTCCGGCCGGCACGTCAAGGTCGATGTGCTCGAGCACGGGTTTGCGACGCCTGTATCCGAACGTCATGTCCGTGACGCGGATGGCGAGCGGATCCTGACCTGCGGGTGCCGCTGCGGCCGTTCCTGATGCGGAGGGCATGACGGATACCGTCGAATCAGAAGTTACGGGGGCAGATGCCGTGGACGTCGTCGCGACGATGGAATCGAGTGTGGTAGTGGTCATGATCGTTGCCTTTCCCTTGATGAATATCGACCACAGGTACAGCGCCAGCGCGGCGAGCGTTGGCGTGACGGCCAGCGCGACGCCCTGCGGTCCCGCGATGGTCGCGCGGAGTGCGGGAGCGTCGAGGAACGCGAACCCCATCAGCGCCGCGGACAGCACGGTGATAGGGATTACGGCGTACGCCAGTTGCGCTGCGAGATACTGCCGGAACGGACGTCCGCAGGCGCGTACCGAAACGATGGTGCCGTTGGCGAAGTCGCTGCGGATCGCGTCGAGCGACAGCGTCGGCGCCAGGCCCATCGTGAACGATGCGACGGCGAAACGTAGCATCACCCCGGCCATGTCAGGGCCCATGGCCAGCGGGGTGATGGTGGCGATCAGTGAGAGGGGTGCCACGATGGCGATAACGGCGGTGATGAGCATCGCCGTGTTATGCCGGATCTGCTGCAGATCCTTGTACAGGACGGCCTTCATATGAGCCTCGATTCGTGGATTGGCCGGTGATATCGGGAAGTGATGTCGGAACGATGATTTCGAGTATGCTTGCGCCAGGCCATGCGCGAAACCGCGGTTTCAGGTATGGCTCACGCCAGGCGATGGTGTGTGTTATTCGGGTTGGCGAACTGTGAGAATCCCGCGCCCGCTGTGGCGGATGTGGGGCGACGGCTATGGTTCGGTGGCTATTGGCGGTTACCGGCGGTCTATTGCCCGGCGACGATCTGCCTTAACGCTGCCACATGCGACCGGAATGCGGACCCGCCCTCGCTGGTCAACCTGACCCATGTGACCTTGTAGGCCTTGCCGCCCTCATCGGCTTTCTTGTCCAATTGCACGTAACCGTGGTCGGCGAGCGTCTTCAGATGCTTGGAGCAGGTGGCGTCGCTGATGCCGAGCGTGTCGCGCAGCACGTCGAACCGCAGGGTGCCGTAGGTGTCCAGCAGTCCGCAGATGCGCAGCCGCACCGGGGCGTGGATTACCTCGTTGAAGATTGGTTCCGGATCATCCGACGCCATGATGCGTCTCCCCGTCGCTGGTGGGTTCGCCCATGGGAGTCGTGCGTTGCCTGAGCGCGCGGATGGTCTCGCTGAGTTCAAGATGCTCCATGAAACCGTTGAACGCAGCACCCACTGCCGTGACCGCCACGGCCGACCACCAGGCGTTCGTGGCATAGCCCACCGCCAGGGCAGCGGCTGCCGGAATGAAATTGGCGATGGCATGCACGGCGAGGATGATCCGGAACCGCCGGCTCTTCATCACAGGCCGTGGGGGAAGCCATTGGATGGCGACGCCCTGCATGTGGCAGGTGAACAGCAGCATCGCGTAGACCAACAGCACGGAAACCGCCAGCAATGTGAATATAAGCCATGCGGGATTGCCCGGCTGATGGAACCGGTTGAGGAACACCTGTGGAATCAGCCAATACGTCAGGGTGATCATGCCATATATCACCGTCACCCATATGACGGTCGGGACGCGGTTTCTCTCGTAATAGTCGGAGGCGAGCCTCGCCCGATCCGTGTCCAAGGCACTCAGTCGCGTCCAAGGCGGCCGGCGCATTGGACGCTATCGACGGGTTGTCCAACGCCCGAGGGGGCAGCACAGGTTGTGGTGTTTGTGCTGCCTGCCGTGCATCGGATTGGCGCTGCTGTTGCTGCAACCGGTCACGCGGCTCGTCACCGGCGCTCGTCCGTGTACCCTGCGTATCCGCCATGATGGCCCCCTTTGCGGTCCCTTGAGCCTGGACGTTAGCTTGATCGCTGGCTGCGCTGCGGCCAAACCACTTTCCGCTACGGAAAACAGTACCACTTTCCGTTATGGAAACAAGTTGCGTGTCGGCATGGCGGTGTCGGCATGGCGAGGCGTGCAAGGAAAATGGCGGGCAACGGGTATCCCACAGTGCAGGGGAATTCCCGGCATATATAGTCCATGGAAGAGAGGTCGACGCGGAACTCGTCTTAGCGGATGCGCCAGCTGGAGTCTCGCCGCGTCATGATGAGACCTGCGCGTGTGAGTTTCTTGTTCAGTGTGTACAGGGCGTAGTGGAGCAGGCCCTGCTGCTCGAAATACGGGCCACTGACCAGCTCGGCGAGCCTCTTGATGTCCACGAATTCGCCGTTGGCACGCACCAAGGCTTCGAGCAGGCTGTATTCCAAGCGGGACAGGTTGATGGGCGTGTGCGTGGAGGCATAGTACGCCTTCCGGTTCGTGGTGTCCAGAGTGAGGTTGCCGCGAATGATCATCGTGGGGGAGCCGGGGGTGAGCGCTTCGACATGGGAGAGCAGTTCCGTGTCGGAGAACGGTTTGCGCAACACGGCGTCAGGTTGATTCAGATGCGATTGATCGGTGCGCGGCACATCGCTATCGTTGGGGTCGGCCGGATGGCTCGCAAGAGGTTCGTATTCGTCAGGCAAGGCGCGCCACCGATTGCCGGCACCTGTGGTCCGGCTCAGTGGCGTGGATGTCAGCAGCAGAATCTTGATATCGGGCGCAGCCTTACGAAGCGATGCGATGAAGGAGCCATCAGGCGGTTCCACCATATCCTCGTCAAGTACGATGGCATCATACTGCGGTTCGGACTGCCCCAATTCCGCGAGCGTATCGGCATGTGTGGCGGTCTGCTCCACATCGTGATGCGCGCCGAGCAGCGTGCCTCGAATGGCGCGGGCCAGCGGCTCGTTCGTCGCAGCGACCAAAAGCCTCATCATGCATCCTTTTCCACACCCAGTATTGCTACTGCCCAGTCTAGGACGGGGAATCGGCTTTCGGATGATTCAGCCGATGAAGGCGACGGGTGCGGCGAGATCCACGCCGGAACCGTCGCGGCGCATGTCGGGCTTCGGCAGCTCCACCGGCGTGCCGGAGGATGTGGCGGCACGCAGCGGATACAGACCCACCCACGCCAGGATCAGCGTGTTCTGGCCTTTCAGGAAGCGCTGCGAGCGCACACCGCCCGTGGCACGACCCTTGGTCGGGTACATCTCCAACGGCGTCACTTTGGCGGCGCCGTTCTCGGTGCCGGGCAGTGCGTCCTCGTCGCCGGCCACGGTGAGCACCACGCACCGGGACGCCGAGCTCAGGCCGTTCTCGCCCTCCTCATACGTCCACGCCACCTTGCCTGCGGGCACCACATTGAACGCCATGACCTGTGCGCCGTCAGCCAGCTTGATGCCGGCCATGCCCCCTGCGGTGCGGCCTTGCGGACGCACGTTCTTCGCCTCGAACGTCAAGAGGGAGGAATCCGAGGCGATGAACACCAGACGGTCGTCGTCCTCGGCGGTGGCGGCGAACACCACCTCATCGCCATCCTTCAGGTCGATGACAGGCCAGGAGTCCATCGTGGTGGGAGCCTCGCGGTTCCAACGCTTGACCACACCGTTGCGGGTGCCGATGGCCAGCGAGGGGAGCGGTGCGTCGGCGGCATCGGATTCATTTCCCGAGTCGCCGGTCTTCACCGGCTCCATGGCGATGGCGGTCACCACGTGTTCGCCCGGAATAGGATCGGTGGATTCGGTCATGCCGATCAGCTCGTCCGCCTGCACGCCACCGGTCAAGGCGAGCGCCTCGGAAGCGGGCAACGCCGGCAGATCGACCACATGGGCCAGCACCAAGCGTCCCGCCGACGTGATCAGCGCATATGTCGCCTGCGTGGAAGTCGGGAACAACGCGGTGATCTGATCGTTCGGCTGACGCTTGTCGGAAGAGGAGCGGGCATGGTACACGTCCAGTGCGCTTGGCGTGGTTCGTGCGATCAGACCTGTGGCGCTCATCATCACCACGCACGGTTCGTCCTCGATCTTCAGGGCTCCCGCCAAGGCGTTCTCCTCGCCGCTCTTTTTGGCGGCCTTGGTCGCAGCGGCGACATCGGCCGCCGCCGAGGAGATAGTGGCCGCGGACTGCACCGCCTCGAGCGCGGACTGGGCGAGCGCGGCGGCGGGCGCGCCGAATGCGGAAACCGGGGTCGGTGTGCCATCGGGATCCACATCCAGCAGCACTGTCCGGCGCGGCGAGCCCCACTTGGAGACCGCTTCGTCCATCTCGCCGGTCACCACCTTGTCCAACGCCTCCGCGGACGCCAGGATACGGGTGAGCTCCTCGATGCGTTTCTTCAGATCATCGCGCTCGGCCTCAAGCTCGATGCGGTTCATCTTGGTGAGCCTGCGCAGACGGAGATCGAGGATGTACTGCGCCTGCACCTCGTCCAGATCGAAGACGGCCATCAAGCGGGTCTTGGCGACATCGGCGTCATCCGAGGTGCGGATCACCTGGATCACCTCATCGATGTCGAGCATGGCCAGCAGCAGGCCCTCGACCAGATGCAGGCGCTCCTGCGCCTTCTTCTTGCGGTATTCGCTGCGGCGGCGGATCACCACACGGCGGTGATCGATCCATACCTGCAGCATCTCTTTCAGACCCATGGTGTGCGGTCGGCCATCCACCAGCGCCACGTTGTTCATCGCGAAATTGTCCTGCAGCGGCGTGTGCTTGAACAGTTGCACCAGCACGGCATGCGGGTCGAAACCGGTCTTAATCTCGATGACCAGACGGGTGCCGTTGTGTCGGTCGGACAGGTCGTACGCGGCGGAGATGCCTTCGAGCTTACGGTTCTTCACACCGTCGGAGATGCGTTCGATCACCTTCTCCGGGCCCACCATGTAGGGCAGCTCGGTCACCACGATCGCCTGCTTGCGTGCGGTGACATGCTCGATATGCGTGGTGGCGCGTGTGGTCAGCGTGCCTCGGCCGGTCTCATACGCCTCGCGGATGCCGTCACGGCCCAGGATGGTGCCGCCTGTCGGCCAGTCCGGGCCCGGCACATAGCGCATCAGCTGTTCGAGCGTGGCCTCGGGATGGGCCATCAGGAACTTGGCGGCGTTCACCACCTCAGCAAGATTATGCGTGGCGAGGTTCGTGGCCATGCCCACGGCGATACCCGAACCGCCATTGACCAGAAGGTTCGGGATTGCGGCCGGCAGCACGGTCGGTTCCTTGAGCTTGTTGTCGTAGTTCGGCGTGAAATCGACCGTATTCTCGTCGATGTCCGCGTTCATGCCGAGGGCGGCGGGAGCGAGGCGGGCCTCGGTGTAACGGGATGCCGCCGGACCGTCGTCAAGAGAGCCGAAGTTGCCGTGCCCATCCACGAGAATCAGCCGCATGGCGAACGGCTGTGCCAGACGCACCATGGCCTCGTAGATTGCGGAATCGCCATGCGGATGCAGCTTGCCCATGACCTCGCCCACCACACGGGCGGATTTCATATAAGGGCGGTCCGGATTCAGGTTCATCTGGCCCATCTGGTAGACGATGCGTCGCTGCACCGGCTTCAACCCGTCGCGCGCATCGGGCAAGGCGCGCGCATAGATCACCGAATACGCGTATTCGAGGAATGATTTGCTCATCTCCTCGTTCAACGGCGTCTCGACGATATGCTCCTTGACTGTGCGCGGATCATAGGTCTGCACGGACGGCTTGCGGTGTGATGCCATGGAACTCCCTTTCAAACTCGCACCATAGTAGCAGTGCCCCTGCGCACATGCGCCGAACATCATCGTTCATCGTCGATCATCATCGACAGCGGGCTCATTGGGGTTACCATGAACCATATGACTGTCGATACGCCGGAAATGGACCAACTGCTGCGCCTGATACCCACCGTGACCTATCAGGACGCCAATCCGTCAGGAGCCCTGCACCTGTCCGCTGTGCTCCCCGCATTGTCCAGCGCCATAGGTCATCCGACGCCCACCCCTGTGCATGCCAATCCGGAGGCATGCCAGGAAGCCTTGGGACTGCCTGATGCGGCTTCCGCCATCGTCGTGCTGGTGGACGGTCTGGGATACTGGAATCTGGCCATGCGGCTGGGCCATGCACCCTATCTGCGCTCACTGATGAACGACTCCGCCAACCAGCGTCCTATCGCCACCTGCGCGCCCAGTACCACCGTGGCGGCCATGGCCACGTTCGGCACAGGCACATGCCCGGGGCTGACCGGCATGGCGGGCTACACGCAGCTGGAGCCGAACAGTAGCAAACTCATCCAGCTCATCCAATTCAAGGACGCCTTGGCGCCCAAGCCAGCCAACCCGCACCTTCCCCAGCCGCCCATCATCAACCCGCATGAGCTGCAGCGCGAACCCACGGTGTTCGAGCGTCTCGCCGCCCAGCAGGTGCGGGTCACCAGCTCCGGTCTGCCGAAGTTCAAAGGGTCGCCCTTGACCGAAGCGGCTCTGCGCGGCACCGAGTACCGGGCCGGCGTCACGCCGCGCGATCGCGTGCTTGCCGCCGCCCGCGCCGCCCGCGAACCGGGGCTCACGTATCTGTACATCCGTGATGCGGACAAGGTCGGACACAACTACGGATGGGATTCGGAACAATGGGTGGCCGCATTCGAGCATATCGACGCGCAGCTGGCCCTGTTGAGACGCAGCGCTCCCCAAGGGACGCTCATCGTGATCGTAGCCGATCACGGCATGGTGCAGACCGATCCGGCGCAGCGGGTGGACATCGCCGCCGAACCGCAGCTGATGCAGGGCGTGGAGCTGGTAGGAGGTGAGCCGCGCTCGCTGATGCTATACGCGCAGGACGGCGAGGACCCGGAGGATATCGCGCGGCGGTGGCGCAATCGTCTGGAGGACCGTGCGCAGGTGCGGACGAAGTCACAGGCGATAGGCGATGGATTGTTCGGCCCGGTGTCCGAACGTGTGAAGCCGATGATCGGAGACGTGATTGTGCAGGCCGCCGATGCGATGACGATCGTGGATTCACGCACCCAGAATGACAAGGCCACGCATCTGCAGCGTGCATGGTTCGCAGACTCAACTGGAAATGGAGATCCCCTGCCTGATTGACATCGCATGACATGTCGATAAATGACGCCGACTGCGGCGTCCGGCGTTCAGTCTCCGAACAGGATCTCGTCCCAGCTGGGCACGGCGGACCGTCCTGAACGGCGTTTGGGGGTCTTGCCGGCATGGGCGGATGCCGTTCCGGCGGCGGATGCCTCGGAATTGCCGGTATCGCCGGTACTCGTGTTCGCGCGGCTTGCCGCGGGCAGCCCCGAAGGGGCATCGACCGTGGCGGGGGCGACGGCCTGTATGGAGGCTTGTGCGGGTGGCGTCGCCTGGTCCGTGGCCAGTCCCGCAGTCTGGGCCGTCGTGGGGTTCGCTCCGGCCGACATGCCGTTAGGCATTACGGCCGCGGAACCGGCCGGACCTGACACCGGGATGACACGGGCGCTGCCGTCGACGGACGCGACTGTGTCGGATGATCCGGTAGGCGTCGCGAGCACAGCCGCACCCGGGAATTTGACCGGAGGCATGGAGCCGGAGGCGCCGGGATCGGCGGAGGCTCCCGCCCCGACGGCGGCTTGCGGCACGGCAGCGGGAATCGACGGCTTTGGCGCCGCCCATGCGCTCACCGCCCGCTCGATGCGCGCCGAGCGTATGGAATCTCCCGGCAGCTCAGGGCCGGGGAGCAGTCTCGCCGCGGCTTTGGAATCATCCGCGGCACTGTGCTCGCCCAATAACTTGCGCGCAGCGTTGTTCAGGCATACCACGGAATTATCGTGCATGTTCCACGTCCATTCGGCGTGGATCTCCCGTCCCGCGGAAGTGAACACCGCCACGATGCGCCATGGTTCGAGTCCGCGGCGAGTGGATTTCCAGGTCACCGATTCCATGCCGATGGAAGCGGAGGCGAGCGTACGCTCCACCAGATCGTTGATGGTACGGACCCGGCTGTCTTTCGGGGCCGGCACGGTCAGGAACTGTTCGATGGCATACTGTTTCTCGGTTTCCACCGCTGCGGAGAAGCGCCGCACCAACGTTTCGCTCAGACCGTAGCGCTCGGCCACGCGGGAAGGATCCGCGCCCGCGCGGATCAGTGATTGGATCTGGGAAATCGGCAATGTCGCCTGTTCATGCGGCTGGGCTGGCTCACGCCGCTCGCTTCTGACCTGCTTCGCTTCGAGAATCGCACGTTCGAGCGTGTCGTCCAGGCTGACGGCCACCTGACGTCCGCCTACGGAGAAAATCAGGTCCCCCGCTTCGCTGACACGCTCAAAATGGGCCTTTTCAAGCCGATTCTCAGGCATACGTACTCCACTTTCCTTGCCAAGGACATTGCTATATTCCAGTATGCCCCACGTGTCGAACTTTACATGTATTTCAAATCGTGTACCCTATGGCCGAGTATAGCGTGGCAACGAGCGCGCACAGCAGTAGATGTGAGATGAAAGGACCATGATGGCTCAGGATTATGATTCCCCTCGCAACAAGGACGAGGACGAGGAATCGCTGCAGGCTCTGGGGAAGTCCGCACAGAACTCCTCGAGCGACATTGATGATGACGAGAACGCCATCGCCGAAGACTATGAGTTGCCGGGCGCGGATCTGAGCAACGAGGATTCCTCGGTCACCGTCATCCCGATGCAGGGCGATGAGTTCGTCTGCTCCCAGTGCTTCCTCGTCAAGCACCGCAGCCAGCTTGCCTATATGGATGAGGATGGCCAGCCGGTGTGTGAGGAGTGCGCCTCCTGATGGCGTTCGACGAAACCTACAACGAGCCCGAACACACCGAGGTGCTGGTCAAATCGATCGATCCGGAGCATCCGGCCGACCTGCATTACGCGCATGCCGGTGACGCTGGCGCCGATCTCATCACCACGGTCGATGTGACCTTGAAGCCGTTCCAACGCGCATTGGTGCCCACCGGAGTGGCTATCGCATTGCCGGCAGGGTATGTGGCGCTGGTGCATCCCCGTTCCGGTCTGGCCGCCAAGCAGGGGGTCACGGTGCTCAACGCTCCCGGTACCGTCGACGCAGGTTATCGTGGGGAGATCAAGGTGCCGCTGATCAACCTCGACCCGGAGCATACTGCCGAATTCCATCCTGGCGACCGCATCGCCCAGCTGGTGATTCAACGGTATGTGGAGCGCGGTTCGTTCCCGCTGACGTCCTGCCCGGATCCGACCGGGCCGAACGCGGTTTCGGTTCGACCGGGGTGTCGGGCGCTGCGGCGTAGGGCGGCGGCACAGGGCGAATCAATCGCAAATGCATGATAGCCGGCCCGGCCCGCAGCGAACGTGGTGCGGCGGGCCGGGCCGGCACGTGGCTACAATGAAAGTCACAATGGGAGGTGGCAGGCATGTCGGAGAACGAGAGCGAGCAGTATGCCGCCCGCAAGTTGGGCTGTGAGATCAGTGCCGATCCGCTGAACCCGCTCGAGCCCATCAAGCAGGTGTGCAAGGCCCATCATCCGGGAGAGGATCTGACCATCCTCGACCGTGCATACAGGCGTGCCGTCATACAGCACTCATCCCAGCGCCGCAAGTCGGGGGAGCCGTACATCATCCATCCGCTGGCAGTCTCCCAGATCCTCGCCGACCTCGGCATGGGCCCGGTGGTCGTCGCAGCCGGTCTGCTGCATGACACGGTGGAGGACACCGACTACACACTGGAGCAATGCCGTGCGGAATTCGGTGACACCGTGGCCGGGCTGGTCGATGGCGTCACCAAGCTGAGTCAGCTCGAGGTCGGCGACTCGGCCCAGGCCGAGACCATCCGAAAGCTTGTGGTGGCCATGAGCCGTGACGTGCGCACACTGGTCGTCAAACTCGCCGATCGCGTGCACAACGCACGCACCTGGCGCTATGTCAAGACCACCTCAGCGCAGAGGAAGGCGCGCGAGACCCTCGACGTCTATGCGCCGCTGGCCAACCGTCTCGGCATGAACGCCATCAAGACGGAGCTCGAGGAACTGAGCTTCAAAGTGCTCTATCCCAAGATTTACAACGAGATCGTGGTGCTGGTGGCGCGCCGTGCGGGCCAGCGCGAGGTGTACCTCAAGCAGATTCTCGCCGAGATCAATGATGATCTGTCGGAGCAGCATATCAGGGCGTATGTGACCGGCCGCCCGAAGGATTATTTCTCCATTTACCAGAAGATGATCGTGCGCGGCCATGATTTCGCCAACATCTATGATTTGGTGGGCGTGCGCATCATCGTCGACACCATTCAGGACTGCTATGCGGCGCTTGGCGCCGTGCATGCGCGGTGGAACCCGGTTCCCGGACGGTTCAAGGACTATATCGCCATGCCGAAGCTCAACATGTACCAGTCCCTGCATACCACGGTGGTGGGGCCGGGCGGCAAGCCGGTCGAGATTCAGATCCGCACCTGGGACATGCACCGCCGCGCCGAGTTCGGCATCGCCGCACATTGGAAGTACAAGGAGAATGGTCAGGCCGGCCGGGCGTTGAGCTCGCCGGACAAGTCCGACCGCAAGCGCGGCGACAACGAGCAGGAGCTTTCCGAAGCCGACAATCTCAAATGGATTCAGCAGCTCGCCGACTGGACGAGCGAGACACCAGACTCCAACGAGTTCCTCGGTTCCCTGAAAGAGGATCTCGGTTCCGCCGAAGTGTACGTGTTCACGCCGAAAGGCAAGATCGTCTCGTTGCCAGCCAAGGCCACTCCGGTGGATTTCGCGTACGCCGTGCATACCGAAGTGGGCCATCGTACGATGGGCGCCCGCGTCAACGGTCGTCTGGTGCCGCTCGACACCACGCTCGACAATGGCGACACCGTGGAGATCCTCACCTCCAAGTCCGAGACGGCCGGGCCCTCCCGCGATTGGCTGAGCTTCGTCAAGAGTCCGAAGGCACGCAACAAGATCCGTCAATGGTTCTCGAAGGAGCGGCGTACCGAGGCCATTGAGGAGGGACGCGACGAACTGACCCGCGCCATGCGCAAGCGCAATCTGCCGGTGAATGCGTTGCTCACTCCCGAGGCTCTGGTCGGTGTCGCCGTCGACCTGAACTTCCCGAACGCGGATGCGGTCTTCGCCGCCATCGGCGATGGCCAGATCTCAACACAGAACGTCATCTCCCATCTGGTCAAGGATGCCGGCGCCGACGAAGTGGACGAGGAGGTCGAGCAGGAGGCTCTGCCGCTCAAGCCGGTGGAACGCAAGACCTCGTCCAGTTCCACTGGCGTGTCCGTGAAAGGTGTGGGCGATGTATGGATCAAGCTCGCACGATGCTGCATGCCGGTGCCGGGAGACCAGATCATTGGCTTCATCACCCGTAGCCAGGGCGTATCGGTGCACAGGACCGATTGCCAGAACATGATCGATCTGAAGGCCAAGCAACCGGAGCGTGTGGTGGAGGTCGAATGGACCAGCACGAAGGGTCTGTTCATGGTCAAGATCCAGGTGGAGGCGCTGGACAGGCGCAACCTGCTGTCTGATGTGACGCGCGTGCTCTCCGACCATGGCGTGAACATCATCTCGGGCACCATTGCCACCGGCTCCGACCGTGTGGCCACCAGCCAGTTCAGCTTCGAAATGGCCGACCCCCAGCATCTCAACACATTGCTCGCCGCAGTGCGCAAGATCGATGGCGTCTTCGATGTCTACCGTCTGACCGGTGCCAAGGAATCCGCCGAACCCCGGCTGCGCAAAATGAAGTAGCAATCGGGATACCGTCTCCGAGAAGCATCCCTCGGACGGACTCTCCTCGACAGACTCTCCCTCTGTCGGGGCAGCGGATGCAGGCGATTGTGGGATATCGAAACGATGAGGGCTCCGATGATTGACATCGGAGCCCTCATTCAGTAGGCAGTGTGGACCTGGCTTACTCCGCCACGTCCACGGACAGGATCACGGCAGGTTCGGTCGGACGATCCATCGGATCGGTGGACAGCGCTTCGAGCTTGTTCACCACCTGCTTGGAGGCGTCATCGGCCACTTCGCCGAAGATGGTGTGATGGCCGTCCAGCCACGGGGTCGGCACCGTCGTGATGAAGAACTGGGATCCGTTGGTGCCGTGGACCTTGCCGTCACGGCCGCGACGCAGGCCGGCGTTCGCCATGGCCAGCAGATACGGCTTGTCGAACTTCAGGCTCGGGTCGATCTCATCATCGAACTCATAGCCGGGGCCGCCGGTGCCGGTGCCCAGCGGGCATCCGCCCTGGATCATGAAATCCTTGATGATGCGGTGGAACGTGAGTCCGTTGTAGAACTTGCCGTGGGAGGGCTGACCGGTGTACGGGTCGGCCCATTCCTTCTCGCCTGTGGCGAGACCCAGGAAGTTGGCCACGGTGTTGGGGGCCTTGTCGTCGAACAGGTTGATGGTGATATCGCCCTCGGAGGTGCGCATGATTACTGTAGTCATAGGTTCCAGTCTGACATTGCCCCACGTCATTCATCTGATGGTGATGTCGTGGGGCGGCGCGGGGCTGCGGTGCCGGTGTTATATGCCGACGCGGGCATGGCATGCCGGCAGGCATATGCGAATCAGCGGATGGGGGAGAAGCTGACACCCTCGTTGCTGCCGGTGGTTGAACCGCCACTGTTGGACGAGCCTGAAGAGGAAGAGCCGGAGCCGGTGGATGTTGAGCCCGACGTCGAACCCGAGTTGGAATCCGAGCCTGTAGAACCGGAGGTGTCTCCGGACGTTCCCGAGCCGGTCGTTCCCGAGCCATTCGTTCCCGAGGAGCCGGTGGAATCCGAACCCGACGATCCGGTGGAATCTGTGGTTCCGGAACCGTTGGTGGTACCGGAATTGCTGCTGTCGGATCCGGTGCCGTTGGAGTTCGTCGAATCGTTGGTCGTGCCGTCCGTTGTGGTGTTTTCGTTGCCGGTGCCATCGTTCTGATCGGATTGCCCATACTGCGGATTCTGGTCGTTGTGGTGGGGCTGTACCGTGGAATCGCCGTCATCGGTGGTGCTGTCGGATGATGTGGTGGGGGAGATCAGGTCGGAGACCACGGTATCGGTGCCATGCCCCTGGGTCACCAGCATCACGATTCCCGCGGTTACGGCCACCGTCAGTAGTCCTGAAACCAGGGTGACGACTACTGCCGTACGTTTGGGGTCATGGCGGTGTTTGCGTAGCTCGGCGATGGAATAGGTATGCCCGTCGTTGGGGCGGGAGACGATTTCCCGGGGCCTGCGCGCCGATGCGGCGCCTTGCGGTTCGACGGTTCGGCCTTGCGCGGGTCCATGGCCCGAACGCTCGCGGGAGGCATCTGCATCCGCATCCTTGGACTGCTCCGCCTTCGCGGTGCCGTCGGTATCCTGGTCGATGGAGGGATCGCCGGATCCCTCGTCGCCCGCATCGTCATTGTCGGCGTCTTCGCTGCCTGAGTTGCCGAGGGTCTGTTGGAATTTCTCGCTGGATGCCGTAATCAGATTCTTGTAGATGTTCGTGGCGACCACGGAGACGATGTAACTGGCTGCCGCACCTATGACCGATCCGGCGACGCCGATTTTCGCGGCCAGCAGGAATGAGGTGACGGCGGCCAATGTGCCGGCCACAATCGAGGAAAGGGAAAGACCTTGGAAAAACTTCTTCACAACGTATGACGGTAGGCGGTTCTGCTGTCATCTTGCTGAAGGCGCGGTGAAAACGACAGAATGCTTACATGAGGATTCCATAATCTTCACATGATTCAGGACAGGGGATGGCGAGGTTGCGGGAATGCCATTATGCCATCATGCCGATGAGGTCTCATGCCCAGTCGAATCGTCCGGTGCCTGCGCCCAGTTCGAAATGCAGTCTGGCTATGCCGAGGCAGATATGCGCCTGTACGCCGTCAAGGGCCTGCGCGCGGACGGTGCGTCCATCCTCCAGCAGCTCGAACCGGACCGGTTGCTTGCCCAATGCGCTGGGGGCGAGCATGACCGCCTCGATACCGGCATGGAACCATTCGGGGGCGTCGGCATATGTTCCATTGGCCACAGTGCCGAGCTCCTCCGCCGGTCTACTGCGATGAGGACGTCCCGGGCGCGTGCCATGACCCAATGCTATGGCTGCGGGCATGCGTTGTCCGGTGCCGATCGTCCACGCACCATGGTGGTCCTGGGTTTCATGAAGCACCACCCATGACGTGTCCAATCCCAATGAGACCGCGTTGAGCGCCAGCAGTTCACCGGCATAGCCCACCTGCTCGTCAAGACGATGTCCATCGTCGCAAACACCCGCATCGGTGCCGTCATCGTCCTTGCCGGAGGTTTCGGAGCCTTCCGGCTCGTCGGAGCCGATCAGCGCGATGAGGTTATGCACCCCCGAGAACCGTCCATAATGCGTGGGGCATCCGCCGAGCGCATCCTCGGCATCATGGATCAGTTGGATGTGCAGATCGTAGGTGCCGTTGAGCTCGTCGATAAGACGGGACAATGTCGCTATCTGCTCTGCGGCCAAAGGCTCTTCGCTGAAGTTGCGAACGGCATGGCGTTCCTTCATCGACTCGAGCAGGTTCATGGCATTCCTCTCAATTCACGGTGTCGGGCATGGTGCGACTGACAATCATCCTCATAGTACTGGGCGGGCGCGAACGCGGCGAACGTGGCTGGCACGACGGGCGCGACGGTTCCGCCGCGGCGGGCACCGCTTTGGAGCGGCACTGGGATGCGGCGTCAGTTGCGATGCAGCGAATGCCGCGTAGGTTTCATGACGGACATGAGCACGGCGGCGAAGATCAGCGCAAAGCCCACCATCGAACTCCATATGATGCGCTCGCCCCAGAACAGGGCGGAGAACGACACGGCAAACAGGGATTCCGTGCACATGATGATGGACGCCTGTGATGCCGGCACATGCGCGAGCCCGATGTTCTGCATGATTTGGGCGCTCATCGTGGCGCCGAGGAACAGGTACAGCACGCTGGCCACCACCGGTCCCGCCAGCCAGCCGGCGTCTGGCGCCGGCTCGGTGAATACGGCTCCGAGGAGGAACATCGTCCCCGCCACGGCGAACTGCACGAAGGTGATGGCGATCGGGTCGAACCGTTGGGCGTAGACGCCGAGGAATGTGAGGTTGAAGGAGAAGATGATTGCGGTGCCGATGGTGAGCCAGTCGCCGACGCCCAGGGACAGCGAGCCGCCTGGTTTGAGAGAGACGAATCCGACGCCGATGAGGCAGACGACGCCTGCGATGAGATTGATGATCTTCGGCCGGTTCCTTGACACGATCCATGTGACGAACGGCGTCAGCACGCAGTAGGCGGCCGTCAGGAACGCGCTGCGTCCCGGTTCGATGGTCTGCAGCCCGACGGTCTGCGTGACCATCGTGCCCCAGTACGTCATGCCCACCACCACGGCGGGGATGATGATCTTGGGTGTCAGATTGGGGATGATGTGCCTGTGGAACAGGGCCAGCATGCACAGACACGCACCGAACATGCGCAGGGCCATCAGCCATTGCGGCGGGATCGCCTCCATGGCGAACTTGGCGAGCAGATAGCTGCCGCCCCACAACGCCGCGCATGCGAGGAGCATCAGACGTGCGAGATTCGGCGGGAACGAACGTGACCATTGGCTGCGCAGCCTGCTGAAACGATCGACCAAACTCATAGGCATGTCCTCTGCACTTCTTGTCTTCCGCCTGTTTGCTCCGGGTCACAGGTTACGGGTACGGCCGGTCAAAATCGGGGATTGGATTCGTGGTGCGTGACCGGCATGTTCGATGGGGAGGTGGCCGGCGCTCATGTAAGGTGACGTTACTCACAGCGATCATCCGAGCGGTTGGCGTACGGTTTGATTACTGTTGACTATGTATCATCAGTGCAATGAAAGGACTTGCCATGGCAGTCATCACTCCGGAAATCAAGGAATTCGTGGCGAACAACCTCGGTTTCGTCTCCACCATCTCCAAGGACGGGGAGCTGGATCTCGGCCCGAAGATGTCCCTGTTCGTTCTGGACG
This sequence comes from Bifidobacterium reuteri DSM 23975, assembly GCF_000741695.1. Lineage (GTDB taxonomy): Bacteria > Actinomycetota > Actinomycetes > Actinomycetales > Bifidobacteriaceae > Bifidobacterium > Bifidobacterium reuteri. The sequence continues at coordinate 257,728 of NZ_JGZK01000005.1, forward strand.
ACACGCACATCGCCTACCACGAGCGCACCGCCGGTCAGACCTACGAGAACCTGAAGAACGGATCGCCGCTGGTCGTCGCGTTCGCCAACCTCGAGAAGAAGCAGGGCTACCGCTTCCGCGGCAACGTCACCCTGCACGTCGATGACGACATCTACGACGCCCAGGTCAAGATCGCCGAGGAGAAGGGCACCAAGAAGCCGGCCGTGATCCCGGTGCTTGAGGTCACCGAGATCCAGAACCTCGCTTCCGGCCCGAACGCCGGCAAGACCATCGTCAAGGACTGATGCCGATGCCCCATGCGGGCTATTCCATGTCCCTTGCAGGCCGTCTCCGCATCTCACGGAGGCGGCCTGCCGTGTATATGACGTCGCTGGCCACCTTATTGTTGCTTGATGGTGCGGATGATGATGTGATGCCCCTCCGTGTCGGTGGTGGCGAACAGGTAGGTGTCCCCGCCGTCCTTGAGCCTGAGCTTCCTGCGCAGTCCCGCCACAGGCATGGGGAAATTCCGTACGGTGATGTTCGCGTGCGTCAGCCCCTTCATCGCACGGTTCAGGTCATGCTTGTTCATCGTGGTCACCGTCTCGATGGCGAATGAGCGTCCGGGGAATCCGCCAATCGACTGTCCGGAGACGAACAAGTGGCTGTTCGGACCGATCTGACGGACGTTGAACCGGCGCTCCACTATATCGAAGCATCCGGCCTTCATGATGGAGGCATTGGGCTCATACAGGTACTGCCAACCGGCGTCATCCGCAACGATTCTGCCATCAGAGGCACGATTCGCCGATTCGGCGGCGATCATGGCAGAATCGTTGCCCCTCGACGCATCAGGCACGAACTCCAACACCTGGTCGTCGTTGACGCACACCACACGGGGCGCGTCGCACCGGTCTCGGCCCAACACCAGCAGCAGCTCCTTGCACTCATTGCCGGTGGAGACGATATGCACCTCATGCACCGAGCCCGAAAAATCGGCGACCGTCTTATGCCAGTCGAGCATGGGGGACAGCTTGATCATGACCACGGACGCCTTGCCGAGCAGCAGATCCTTCAGCGCCAGAACATCCGGGGTGCAGTCCGCGATCGCATAGGTGCGCGAACCATGGTCGTCCCTGCGCGCCGGGTCGGCGAAGATCATCGACACCCGGTCAAGTCCCCGAACCGCTTCGGTGGAATCGCCGTTGATGATTCCGGCATGGGGCAGTCCCAGCAGCGGGAGATTATGCCGGGCGATATCGCACAGGTCCGGCTGCCGTTCCACATATGTCGCCGTGTCGAACACGCGGGCCATATAGGAGAAATCGACACCGAACCCGCCTGTCATATCCACGAGGGACGTGGGCGAGTCGGATGATGCCATGAGCCGTGACGCCACACGCGCCTTGTACTGTGCCGTGAACTGCGAAGAGCACTGTTCCATCGGGACCTGAGGCGGATAGATCACCCCCTCGCACCCCGCCCAGTCAGGAAGCTTGACACGCGCACGCTGCCACCCGGAAATCTGCTCCAGGGCGAACGGCAGATCGACCGACGCATCATGCCTGGCATGCAGCGCCAGATCGCGCACATCCTCATTGCGGTGTTCGGCTATAAACGCAAGGGTCTGTTCGGTAATCTCCACAACGGTCATTGTAAAGGAGCGTCGACCGTCCGGTGAGCGTCTCCACGGCTCATGATGATATGGAGGAAGAAGCCAAGGAGGTCCACATGATCGATGAAGTGGTGATGCTGCGCCACGGACGTACCCAATACAATCTCGAGCACCGGCTCCAGGGACAGATCGATGTGCCCCTCGACATCGTGGGGCAATGGCAGGCCGATCAGACAGGATTCGCGCTCGCGAGCCGTTTCTATTGGGCGAAGGTGAACCATCTGGCCGAGCATCCGGAATTGATTGCACAGCCGGGGTTCGGCGCCGCGGAACGCACCGACGTCAGGCAATGGCAGCAGGCTCCGGCGGCCTCCCGGCGCATGGCGGTCGTCTCCTCCGACCTGTTCCGCGCCCGGCAGACCGCGCATGCCTTCGCGGATGTCCTGGGGCTTGAGGTCCGGGTCGATGCGAGGCTGCGCGAGCGCAGTTTCGGCCAATGGGAAGGGCTCACCCGCGAGGAGATCAAGGAGCAGGACGCCGAGGCGTACGCCTCCTGGAAGCACCATACCGGTGGAGAGACGCGCTACGGCGTGGAAAGCCGGGCGCAGGTCGGTGAGCGAGGCGCCGCCGCCGTATGCGATCTGATCGCCGATCCGGCCATCAACGGCGAAGGTGCGGGACGCCATGACCCGGTCACGCTGATGCTGGTCGGCCACGGATCATGGATCACCGCCACCATCGCCAACCTGCTCGGGCTCGACCCGAACGGCATGAACGCCCTCGGCGGACTGCGCAATGCCAGCTGGTGCCGGCTCAAGGTGCGGCATACCGTCAACGGCCAGCCGGTGGACACGCCATACTTCGAACTCGACGAATACAACAAGACTCCGGCCGTTGCGGACAGCGCCGACTGGGAGAACGGTCCGTCCGATCTTCGAGGAGCCGGCATGCTGGATTGGCGGCCCGTCATATGGTGAGACAGCATGGCGTGTCATGCTCATATGCGCATGTCCGTGCCGGACCCGCCGTATGCGCAAATTCGAACGGTGGGTCTAGACTGATTCCGGTTTACGACCGTACAGCGATAGAACACTGGAAAGCGCGGAAGGCGGGTGAGCGTCATGCTGAGAATCTTCAGCTCAATCAACAACCAGGTCGAGCAGATCGAGAAACCCGAGAACGGCTCCTGGCTCTGTCTGAGCGAGCCGACAGATGTGGAGCTCGCCACCGTCGCATCCCAGACCGGCATCGACCTGGCCGATCTGCGTGCCCCTCTGGATGACGAGGAACGCTCCCGCGTGGATGTCGAAGACGACTACACGATGATCATCGTGGACATCCCCACCGTGGAGGAGCGTGGCGGACGCGACTGGTACGAGACCATCCCTCTGTCGATCATCGTGACCGAAAACCTCATCATCACCGTCTGCATGCAGGACACGCCCGTGCTGCACCCGTTCATGGAAGGCACCATCCGTGGGTTCAACACCTACATGCGATCCCGGTTCATCCTGCAGATCCTCTACCGCAATGCCACGATGTACCTGCGATACCTGCGCATCATCGACCGCGAAAGCGACAAGCTCGAACTGAAGCTGCGTCACTCCATGCAGAACCGTGAGATCGTGATGCTCATGGAGCTGTCGAAGACCTTGGTGTACTTCACCACGTCGTTGAAGTCGAACGAAATCGTGATGGAGAAGCTCACCACCCTGCAGCGCATCAAGCAGTATCCGGACGACGAGGACCTGCTCGACGACGTCATCACCGAGAACAAGCAGGCCATCGAGATGGCCAACATCTACAGCGGGGTCCTTGCGAACATGACCGACGCCTTCGCGTCGATCGTGTCCAACAACCTGAACAATGTGATGCGCATCTTCACGATCATCTCCATCACGCTGTCCATCCCGACGCTCATCTTCTCGATGTACGGCATGAACTTCGTGCCCGGACAGCTGGGCATGCCGTTCACCGACAAGACCTGGGGATTCACGCTCATCATCGTGATCTCCATCGTGCTCTCCGGCGTGGTCACCTGGTTCCTCACCCGCTCCCGACTGTTCAAATGAGTTTGGATTGCCCTGTGCATGCTGTGATGAATGCTGTGAAGGGTCTTTTTATCATGAGGTCAAAGTGCTGATGCTGCCGTCGCGACGTCCGGTCCCATGCCGTGAAGACGGGGACATCCTAGGCCATGGCGCGGATCGGGCCGGGGCGGCTCATTCCATCCGACGCAGTATGCGGCGGCATGCGATCCGGGCGATTGCCGTGGCATCGGGCATGGTCGCATTGCTTTCCGGATGCGGACAGATCCAGGTGACGGCCGTATCGGGCGCACCGGAAGGCCCGACCATCGCCATCGGCGTCGCGGCGGACGAGCCGGGCGTCAGCGTGTGGCACGATGGCACATACGAGGGATTCGACGTGACTGTGGCGAAATATGTGGCGTCACGTCTCGGATACGCGAACAAACAGATCGTATTCAAGCAGGTGCGTCCCGAAAACCGTCAATCCATGCTTGACAGCGGACAGGTCGATCTGGTGGTGGCATCCTGGGCCATCACCGACGAGTCCCGCGCCGCGGTCGATTTCGCCGGACCATACCTGACCACCGGCGTGGGGCTTCTGGTACGCGCAGACGACCGTACGACGCTCTCCGCGGACGGCGACAGTGTGGGCGAGCTCGGGCGACGCAATATCTGCGTGGTGAAAGGCGACGAAACGGCATCGATGCTCCTCGAAAACCATAGTGATGCCGTGGCGCAGGAACGCGACAGCTACGCCCAGTGCGTCACTGCGCTCGAAGCGGGATCGGCCGACGCCATCGCCTCGGACCAGGTGGTGCTGGCCGGTCTGCGACAGGCCAACGGTCCGCAGTACTCGGCTCTTCTGACGGATGCGGGAACCGTCTCATACGGAATCGCTGTCGGCAAAGGCAATGCCCGGTTGGCCGGAACGATAGCGCAGTCACTCAAGGACATGGTTGCGGACGGCAGCTGGGACGACGCCCGCAGCACGCTGGAGAACCAGACCATGCTCGCTATTTCGCGTGACGGCACTCCCGGCGCCATCGTCTCGGATGATGAATAACGAAAAGGAACGTGTCCAGTTACGCGGCTACCTTGCTGATTTATGAGTGACAACGAGAAGAGCACGCAAACCGAAGAGCCCGGCTTCCGTTATAACGCCCGATTGGCGCAGGACATCGAGAACAAATGGCAGAAGATCTGGGATGAACGCGGCACGTTCTGGGCCGCCAACGTCAATGGCGACCTGAAGGACGGCAAGGGGCGCAACGCCGACGGCCGCACCGCCTATTTCGCCATGGATATGTTCCCCTACCCCTCCGGCAAAGGCCTGCATGTCGGTCATCCGCTGGGCTATCTGGCCTCCGATGTCGTGAGCCGCTATCACCGCATGAAGGGCGAGAACGTGCTGCACGCCATGGGCTACGACGCCTTCGGTCTGCCTGCCGAACAATATGCCGTGCAGACCGGCCAGCATCCGCGCGTGACCACCGAAGCGAACATCGCCAACATGTCCCGTCAGCTGCACCGCATGGGCCTGTCGTTCGACAACCGCCGCACCTTCGCCACCATCGACCCCGGCTATGTACGCTGGACGCAGTGGATCTTCTCCCGCATCTACGAATCCTGGTATGACGACGAGGCCACCAACCCTTCCGGGACCAAGGGCTCCGCGCGTCCGATCAGCGAGCTTGTGGCCAAGTTCGAGTCCGGCGAGAAGGCCATCCCCGGCCATGAGCATGACGGCAAGGCATGGGCCGACCTGACCGATGCGGAGCAGCAGGATATACTGAACGACTTCCGACTGGCATACATCTCCAAGTCACCGGTCAACTGGTGCCCCGGTCTGGGAACCGTGCTCGCCAACGAGGAGGTCACCGCCGAGGGCAAGTCCGAGCGCGGCAACTTCCCGGTGTTCCAGCGTGAACTGCGCCAGTGGTCCATGCGCATCACCAAGTACGGCCATCGTCTGATCGAGGACCTCGACGGCATCGACTGGCCCGAGAAGGTCAAGCTCATGCAGCGCAACTGGATCGGTGAATCCCATGGTGCCTCCGTGCACTTCAGCGTTGCCACCGCCGATGGCGACAAGGACATGGAAATCTACACCACCCGTCCCGACACCCTGTTCGGCACCACCTTCGCCGTGGTCTCCCCGGAGCATAACCTGCTGCAGTACGTCCCCGCCGAATGGCCTGCCGGCATACCCGAAGCATGGAAGGGCGGCTACGCCAGCCCTGCGGAAGGAGTCAAGGCATACCGTCTCGCCGCCGAATCCAAGACCGCCAAGGACCGTGTGGACGAGGGCGGCGAGAAGACCGGTCTGTTCACCGGCCTGTACGCCACAAACCCGATCACCGGCGCGAAGCTTCCGCTGTTCACCGCAGACTACGTGCTGATGGACTACGGCACCGGTGCCATCATGGCCGTGCCCGGTGGCGACCAGCGTGACTACGATTTCGCCGTCAAGTTCGGCCTGCCGGTGATCTACACCGTTCAGCCGCTGCCGGATTCCGGCGACGATCTGGCCGATTACGAAGGCAAGGCGCCGTTCGTCTCGCATGACGGCATCGTGATCAACTCCTCGGTGGACGTTACGGCGGCCAAGGGCGACGCGCTGTCCCTGAACGGGCTTCGCGTCGATGACGCCATCGCCAAGGTCAACGAATGGCTCGAATCCGCCGGCGTGGGCAAGGGCACGGTGAGCTACCGTCTGCGCGACTGGCTGTTCTCCCGCCAGCGCTACTGGGGAGAGCCCTTCCCTATCGTCTATGGCGAGGACGGCACCCCGCACCTGCTGCCGGACTCCGCGCTGCCCATCAACCTTCCCGACGTGCCCGACTACGAGCCGCGCACCTTCGACCCGATGGACGCCGAGTCCAACCCCGAGGCGCCGCTGAGCCGCAACGAGGACTGGGTCAAGGTCGAGCTCGATCTGGGCGATGGCGTCAAGACCTATTACCGTGACACCAACACCATGCCGAACTGGGCCGGCTCCTGCTGGTACTACATGCGTTACATCGATCCGGCCGACACCAAGCACATGGTCGAAAAGGACGAGTTCGACTACTGGATGGGCCCGAACCACAACAAGTACTCCGGCGACGAGGGTGGCGTGGACCTCTACATCGGCGGCGTGGAGCATGCGGTGCTGCACCTGCTGTACTCCCGCTTCTGGCACAAGATCCTCTTCGACCTGGGCTACGTGGACTCCGCCGAACCGTTCCACAAGCTGTTCAACCAGGGCATGATCCAGGCCTACGCCTACACCGACGACCGTGGCCAGTACGTGCCGGCCGACGAGGTCGTGGAAGGTCCGGCCGACGCCTCCGGCGAGCCGACGTTCACCTGGAACGGCGAACACGCCAACCGTGAGTTCGGCAAGATGGGCAAGTCACTCAAGAACATCGTGACCCCGGACTTCATGTATGAGAACTACGGCGCCGACACCTTCCGCCTGTACGAGATGAGCATGGGCCCGCTGGACGAGTCCCGCCCGTGGAACACGCGCAACGTGGTGGGCGGCATGCGCTTCCTGCAACGCCTGTGGCGCAACGTGGTCGATGAGACCACCGGCGAGGTGCACGTGTCCGAAGACACTCCGGACGAGAAGACGCTCAAGCTGCTCAACAACACCATCGCCGAAGTGACCGTGGAGATGGAGGGCATGCGTCCGAACACCGCCATCGCCAAGCTCATCGTGCTCAACAACCATCTGACTTCCCTGAAGTCCGTGCCCCGTGCCGCCGTGGAGCCGCTGATCCTCATGCTGGCACCGATCGCGCCGCATATCTGCGAGGAGATGTGGAACAAGCTCGGACACCCCGAATCCCTCTCCGCCGAGCCGTGGCCGGTGGCCGACGAGCGCTACGTGGGTCATGACACCGTGACCGCCGTGGTGCAGATCAAGGGCAAGGTGCGCGCCAAGCTCGAAGTTCCGGTCGACATCGATCCGGCCGACCTCGAGAAGCAGGCGCTGGAGGCTGTGGTGGACCGTCTTGGCGGCAAGCAGCCGCGCAAGGTCATCGTCAAGGCGCCGAAGATCGTCTCCATCGTGCCCGCCGAATAAGGACGGCCGACACCGGCAATGTGGATAACTCCAGAAGCTGGAACCACATACCCCGATTCAGCTGGACATCATGCCCATGCGTCCATCACCGTGGATGCATGGGCATTTTCCGTATCGCGTCAACAGCGTCAACATCGCCAGCAAGATCAACGGCGTCATCGTCATCATGTCGGCTGCAGGGCTTGCACGGCGGATTCGATCGCATCGAATCCGGATCCGGGCATGCCACGCAAACCGTGCGCGATGCCGGTCGCGTCGGCGAGATTCCTCCACCACCTGGTTATGAGGGTATCCATCCATTGCCGGATCGGGTTGCGGCCGACAGGTCGTCATCCGATGATTCAAGTCATTCATCCGGCTTCGATGATGTGGCAGCGGCCGGCACCATGGCGCGAGACCGGAAACCGCTCGGCGAACTGATCGGAGTACGACTCTCGGATTCGGCCGCAGAAGGTGCAAGACGGAGCCGGGACAAGCCACGCGTGGTGTTCACGGTCAACCATGCGCTGGCGGTGATCCTGATCCTGATCGCGGCATTGGGCGCCAGCCTGGCGTTGCTGGTGCAGCAGTCGATGAATCTGACGGCATTGTCATCAGGCATCGGCACCTCCTCAGACATCGGCACAGCGCAGCTGGATGGCGGCGAAGCGGATGCGGACGGCGACACCCGAACGGGTGATACCGATCCCGGTGACGATGCCCCCTCCAACCCTGGTATCGACACCGGTTCCGCCGCCGGCGACGATGGTGAAGCCGATCCCTTGCCGCAGGCCGATGACCACCGCATCGATCTCAACACGGCCACATCCGAGCAATTGCAGACCATCAACGGCATCGGACCGACCATGGCGGAGCGTATCCTCGCCCATCGCGAATCCATCGGACGGTTCTCATCAGTCGATCAGCTTCTCGACGTCGACGGCATCGGCTCCAAAACCCTGGAGAAGATGCGGGGGCAGGTGACGGTGCGATGAACACCGCAACGCATATCGTGCATGATGCGCCGCCCGCCATCGCCGGAGCGGATTGGATGCTGCGCGAACAGGGCAGTCGGGACTGGCGCATGCTCCCGGTGGCGCTGGCGCTGTGGGCTTCCAGCCTTGCCTCGCATATCGGATTCGACCGATGGCCCGGACAACAGCGCATCGACATCCCTACCGGGTCATTTGACATGACCATATTGCCGATAACCGTTTTCGCCATAATGATGGTACTGACATTGGCCGTGCTCTGTGCGGCGTTCCACACCAAGGCTCGTTGGGCGGGCACGATCGCTGTATGCCTCGCCATGGCCTGTGTAGGCGGCATTACCGCTATTGCCGCCGACACAGCCGAATGGCGCGACCCCGCGGCGATATGGGCCAGAAACCAGGGCGGTCTGACACAGGTTCATGCCACGGTGTCCGCTCCCGTCATAGCTTCCGATCTGCGCGATTACGATTGCCGGATCGATGTGCGGCTCAACGGCATCGCGCCTGCCATGCAGGGAGCGGATGACGGATTCCGGCATTCGTCGGCGGATGTCCGTGTGTATGCCGCGGAATCGTATTGCTCCCGATTCCACAGAGGGGCGACGTATCGCTTGTCCGGCACCCTGCAGGAAGCCGAATACGGACATATGCCATTATGGCTCCTGCTGCAGGGCGGCGATCCCGTCGTGCAGATGGCCAATGGGCCACCGTACCGGACCGCCATAGAGCATATGCAGCAGTCGTTCTTCCTGATCACCGAGCAGCTGTCCGATCAGGGACGCGTACTCGTGCCGGGACTGACCATGGGCGTGCTGGGACAGGATTACGTGAGCGTGTCGCCTCCGGGGCACGTCGGCTCACCCCTCGACGACACCTATGCGGCCACGCTTGAAGAACGGTTCCGCCGATCCGGCATCATGCATCTGATGGCTGTCTCCGGAGGCCATTTCATCATGTTGGCGGAAGCGGTCCGACGCCTCTGCAGACGATGGCTGATATGCCAGCAGCTCAGCGCCGGAGCGATCGCCGGTGCGTATCTGGTCCTGGCCCTATTGGTCTATCCCAGTGATTCGGTGACCCGTGCGCTGATCATGGGCCTGCTCGGAGCCGGAGCCTATGCGCTGGGACGCCGGTCCCAAGCATTGAGCGCCCTGTGCTGGACGGTGACCGGTACACTCATCCTCGAACCGGAAATGTCGCAGAGCTATGGATTCGCGTTGTCCTCGGCGGCGGTACTCGGCATGGTATTGTTCGCTGGACCAATCGGCAAGACGGCGGGACGCATACTGCCGGAAGCCATCGCGCAGATGGTGGCGATGACCATGGCGGCACAGTTGTTCACACTGCCGATTCAGATACTGATGGAACCTGAGCTGCCGTTGCTTTCCATACCGGCGAACATATTGGTCTCACCTGTTGTGGGCTTCTCGACGATCACCGGGCTCATGGCGCTCGCCTGCGCGTGGTGCCTGCCATGGTTGGCAGGCACGCTCGCCTGGGTCGCCTCGGCGGGCACATTAGTGATGGAACGGGTGGCGATGTGGCTGGGTGGCAGCACATGGTCCGTGATGCCCTGGCCGGATGGGATAGCCGGCGCCTTACTGGTCCTGCTCATTGAAGCCGCCTGCATGGTGATCGTCATGGCCGTGAGCCGATTCGCACGTCGACGCACCATGCAGGACATTCGGCCTTCCGGACAACGGTTCGGCTCATCGCGCCGGGTACGGTTCGCCATCTGGTGGCAGGAGACGCGGCGCATGCTCCATGTGACCGCATCAGACGGGAGCACGTGACTCACCATTGGCCGCAATCCCATGCGGAAGACGTCATCCGAGTCGTTTCAGCAGCGATTCCACATGCCCCTTGGCCCGCACATTGTAACGTGCCAGTTCGATGCGCCCATCGGCGGCGATGGCGAACGTGGAACGCAATACGCCCACGTGCGTCTTGCCGTACAGCTTCTTTTCGCCGTATGCGGCATATCGTTTGTGCACGATGAGGTCCGGGTCGGACAACAGCGGGAACGACAGGTGGTCGCGCTCGCGGAACCGCTGCAGTTTGGCCACGGGATCCTTGGATACGCCGAGCACCGTGTAGCCGAGCGACTCGAGGCGGGCCATGTTGTCACGGAAGTCGCATGCCTCGGTGGTGCAGCCGGGGGTCATTGCGGCGGGATAGAAGTACAGGATCACGTTGCGGCCGGCCGTGGTAAGCGCGGACAGCGTGACGCTGGTCTGGCTGCCGTCCGGTTCGACGGCGGTCAGCGTGAAATCAGGCGCAGGCTGGCCGGGCTCAAGCCGTGCGGGCATCGTCGCCGCGTCAGTGGCGTTGTTCATATCCTGGGGTTCGATATCGCTCATACCGTCCATCGTAGTGCGCGGAACCGGGCAATGGCGGGGCTGACACCGATTATGTCGGGCTTTGTCCAAAGGATGTGGGGTGATGGAAGGCATGGCCAGATCAACAGCGAATGCACCGGTGACGGTGGTGCCGGGCGGAGACTCATATCTGAACTCCATGCGCGTCAAGGAACTCTGCACGGCGGCGCTCAGGGCGCGCCCGGACGCGGAATTCATCGAACTGGACGCCACCGGAGCCGACCGGTATGCATTCGATGAGGCCGTAAGCCCCTCGCTGCTCTCCGATGTGGCGGTGGTCAGGATCGACAACCTGCAGAACGCGGACGAGAAACTCGCCGAATCCCTCCTCGCCTACACCAAACAGGCAGTCAGGGACCCGCAGGGTTCCAGCGTGGTGATATGCCAGCATGAAGGCGGCGCCAAAGGCAAACGCCTCCTCGACCAACTGGTGAAGGCGGGGGCGCGTACGGAGGATGTACCGGACCTGAAGAAGCCGGACGCGCAGCTGAACTTCGTCTACAAGGAATTCGAGAAGCGCAAACGGCGAGTGGAACCGGCAGCAGCGCAACAGCTGGTCGCCGTACTCGGCGGCAAGACCGGCGAACTCGCCGCGATGTGTGAGCAGCTGTGTTTCGATTTCGACGACGATCCCATCGCGTTGCAGCGTGTCAACCAGTATTTGACCACCAATCCACAGGTCACCGGCTTCGCTGTCGCCGACAAGGCGCTTGAAGGGCACACGTCGCAGGCCATCGTCATGATGCGTGCCGCTGTGGAGCAGGGGACCGACCCGATAGCGCTGATCGGCGCCTTGGCCATGAAACTGCGGACATTGGCCAAGGCTTCCGCGGTGAAATCCGGCACCATCTCGCAAGCGGAGGCCAAAACGAACCCCTGGGTGTTGCGCAACGCCGCAAGACAGCTTGGCGGTTGGACCTCTGCGGGAATGTCCCATTGCATCCGCATGCTGGCGTGGGCCGACGAGCAGAGCAAAACCAACGGAGGAGACCCGCTCTACGCGTTGGAACGCTGCATCGAGGACATCAGCCACAAAGGACGACCGGCATAGACCGGCATAAACCCTCCCGAGGCGCGCGAGGCGCTCGACACCAATACCAGCGGACACACAGACAGTACAGAGGATGACACCGGACATGAACACGATCACGACACACGCATCCACCGCACAAGCCATGCGGCAGCTCGGCGCACAGGTGGCCGGCCAAGTCAGAGGAGGTGACGTGCTGCTGCTCTCCGGGCCGCTCGGCGCCGGCAAAACCACGTTCGCCCAAGGCTTCGGCGCGGGATTGGGCATCGAGGAGCCCATCGTCTCACCCACCTTCACCATCGCCCGCGAACTGGACGGACGATTCGCCGACGGAACCGCCGCCCATCTGGTCCATGTGGACGCATACCGACTCGGAGGTGCCGCATACGCACCCGGGCAGGACGCCATCGGCCGGCTCCTTGACGAACTCGAATCGCTCGGCCTCGACGAAGAACTCGAAGACCCCGGCGAGAACACCGTGGTGCTGATGGAATGGGGCGAACAGATGGCCACCGCATTGGCCGACGAACGATTGGAAATCCACATCGGCAGACCATTGGATCCGACGGCCATCAGTGAGCACGGCGACCAGGACGGTCTACAAGACAGCCAGCCTGTGCTCACCAGCAACGGCATCCGCACGGTGACCTTCGTACCAGTGGGCGCCCGCTGGCAAGGCTTCACCATATAAGAGACCAACGAGCCACGATGGGCAGCGTCTGCACGCACGCGCCCGCAGGCGCTCTCTTCGATGTACACTCTCTTAAGGTTCGGTACGGATAATGCCATGTGCGCGTGAGCATACGGCTAGGAGGATACATGGGTTGCACACTGGTGATTGACACCTCATTCGGTTCGACGGTCGGCGTCGTGGGGCATGAGCCCATCGTCGAAACGGATTCTCGCACCCATGTGGAGAAGTTGCAAGTCAACATCGCATGTGCGGTGGAACAGGCCGGGTTCGCCCCACAGGACATCAATACCATCGTGGCAGGCGTAGGACCCGCCCCATTCACCGGATTGCGCGCGGGAATCGTGGCGGCCAAGGCGCTCGCTTTCGCCACCGGCGCCAAGCTGCTCGGCCAGAATGCGCTTGAGCCGCAGGCGCAATGGAACGCAATACGCCGCGGGAAGAAAGGCACTCTGGGCGATCCGCGCAGTCGGCATGTGCTGACGTTGGCGGTCAACGATGCACGCCGCAGACAACTGTATTTCGAACTGTGCGCAAGTCCGGCTGCGGATCAAGGGCCGGATGCTTCCGCGCCTGCCAAGCCTCTGATTGCGATGGACATCGATTATCCGGCCTCCATCGTGGACCGTGTGAACCAAGCCGTCGAAGCGTACGCCGCCGACGTTGACGGCGATGTGATCGTGGACGTGATCGGCCACGGCGCTCGCAGGTATGCTTCCGTGCTGGCCGATATCAGGCATCTGGGTGATATCGACGATGAATCAGTGCTCGACCAGGGTGCGCAGGGGCTGAGCATATTCGCGGCGGAAGCGCTGCTGAACTCCGGCCTGCATCTGGATGAGCCGGTCGAACCGTTGTATCTCCGCCGTCCTGACGCTGAGATCCCGGCGCCGCTGAAGCATGTGCTCGGCCATGAAGGTGCGGAGCGTAACGCCTGATGCTGATCACTCAACAGGAACTCGGCCATGAACAGGCCGTTGCCGCCATGCGGTCGCTGGAAGTGGAGCTCTTCGGCAACCACGCATGGAGCGAGGCCTCGGTGAGGCAGGAACTGGAACTGCCGAGCCGCACCTACGTGTTCGATGTCGCGGAACCGATGCCGAAATCGGATGCCGATACGCCCTCGGTTCGCGGATTCGCGGGATACTGGTATGACGGTGAGGACGCGGAAATCATGGATGTCGGCGTCGGCAAAGCCTACCAGCGGCACGGCATAGCCCGGGCTCTGATGACGGCGCTGATAGACCATGCCCGTGCAGCCGGCGCGCGAAGGATGCTGCTGGAAGTCAGTGTGATTAATGCGCCTGCCCTCGCCTTGTACCGGGGCTTCGGATTCGAACGCATCGGACTGCGCAAACGCTATTACCAGCCCGAGGGCATCGACGCCTATGTGATGGCCTTGGACCTGCAGCCGCGCGTCGTGGGATTCCAGCCTTCCGGAGCCGGCGGCGCCAACGTCGCCGAGGCTATTGGTGCGGAGTCCGGAGGGCACGTCGATGAGAATGCCTATGAACGGCAGAAGACAAGTGGACAGGAGCTGTAACCATGAGCGAGCCGATTGTATTGGGTATCGAATCCACCTGTGACGAAACCGCGGCCGCCATCGTGCGTGGCCGCGAGCTGCTGTCCAATGTGGTGGCCTCATCGATGGAGGAACATGCGCGGTATGGAGGTGTGATTCCGGAGATCGCCTCACGTGCGCACGCCGAGGCGTTCGTGCCATGCGTCTCCAAGGCGTTGGCCGACGCGGATATGACCCTGGCTGATGTCGATGCCATTGCGGTCTCCGCCGGTCCGGGGCTGGCCGGCTGTCTGGCCGTGGGCGTCTCCGGTGCCAAGGCGCTGGCATGGGCTGCGAACAAGCCGATCTATGGTATCAACCATGTCATAGGCCACATCGCGGTGACGCAGTTGCAGTTTGGTGCTTTCCCTCCGGATACGCTGGCTCTCATCGTCTCCGGAGGGCATACCTCGCTGCTGCATGTGGAGGATATGCCGCGCAAGATTGACGTGGTCGGCACGACGCTCGATGATGCGGCGGGGGAGTGCTTCGATAAGGTGGCGCGCCTGCTCGGCTTCCCCTATCCGGGCGGCCCGCACATCGACCGTCATGCCCAGCATGGCGACCCTCATGCGATCCGTGTGCCGCAGGGCCTCACCCAGGGCAAGGCAGGAGCTGCGCATCCATATGATTTCAGCTTCTCCGGTGTCAAGACCGCCGTGGCCCGTTGGGTGGAAGGGGAGCAGGCCGCAGGCCGGGAGATTCCAGTGGATGACGTCTGCGCCTCACTGGCCGACTCGGTGGCCACCCGTGCTGGCCGTAAGGCCATGCGCGGCTGTGAGCAGTATGGCTCCGATACGCTGATCGTCGGCGGAGGATTCTCCGCCAACTCGCAGCTGCGCGCCAAGCTGCTCGAATTCGGCGAGCGTCATGGTGTCGATGTACGTATCCCGCAGATCAAGCTCTGCACCGACAATGGTGCCATGGTCGCCATGCTCGGCGTGAACCTAGTCGAAGCCGGTGTGGCTCCCAGCGCACCTGACTTTCCGATCGATTCCGCCATGCCGTTGACTCAAGTGTCAATGTGATTTCGTGCGGATGCCTGAAATCGGCGGAATAAGGCGCGACATGCCTACACGCATGTAATTTGCTTTTTTGCGGACGGCATGTAAGATATGTGACTTGTGCGCGAGAGAAATCTCAAGCATGACAGCATTCCTGCGTAGCTCAGTTGGCAGAGCATCCGACTGTTAATCGGACGGTCGCTGGTTCAAGCCCAGCCGCAGGAGCTTCTTCCGGTCGGGTCGTTGCTGGCCTGTCTGGTTGATAATTGAATATTCCTGCGTAGCTCAGTTGGCAGAGCATCCGACTGTTAATCGGACGGTCGCTGGTTCAAGCCCAGCCGCAGGAGCCATGTGAAGCCCCTTGGTGGAATGCCAAGGGGCTTCGTTTTTTGAGGCACCGTTTCTCTATAGACCTGCGAACGTTGATGGGCGCCGTTGGCGACTTATATAAAGTCTTTTGTGCTATGTGGATAACCTGGCAAGCTGGAACCACATACCCCGATCGAGCTGGACACCGCACGCTTGATTCCATCAAGGTGGAAGACACCGGCAATGATGCCGGCATGATTCGGCATGCATCCATGCCGCCGATCTGGAATGAGGTGTCAAAGGATATGAATGGGTATTGGTTCGATTGGCGTCGGCATGCCGCCCGACGCGCCGCCAGACTGCGTGAACACGAGCGTAGACGGGCGGAGGAGCGACGGACGTGGATGGATGCCGCAGTGGCCGCCGCAACGGCATTGGGACTGGCTCTGGCGCTGCTGATGGGACTGACCGTTGAAGCGTCATGGGGCGCTTCGCCCTATTCCTCGATTCAGCAGACGGCCTCGAATGGTACTGCCACACAGACGAAAGACATGTCGCCCGACGTCCAAGAGACGCTTCTGCCTGTGGATTTCACCGATCTGACGATGCTGGAAGAACGATCCACGTCGCGGTGCTCGGCACGATACGGTTGGCCCGTCAGCAATCCGGTGGTCGAGGCTCCGTTCGACAGGCCACTTACTCCGTGGGCACCCGGACATAGGGGAATCGATGTCAAGGCGCGGCAGGGGGACTCGATTTCGGCGCCTGCTGCTGGAACCATCAGTTTCGCGGGGAAGGTCGGCGGCAAGGATGTGGTGAGTCTACGCCACCGTGGGGGAGTGACCTCGACCTTCGAGCCCGCCGTGACCACGCTTGAGGTCGGAATGAACGTGAATGGAGGGGCCTCCATCGGCGTGGTGGACGGCGAATCCGACCATTGCTCAATCCGCCAATGCCTGCATTGGGGATTGAAGCGCGGGGCGCACGATTATCTGGATCCGGAGCGATACGTCGGCGAATACATGATCGTACTGAAGGAATGATCTGTACGCGGGCCTGGTCCCCACATCCCAGCGAGATCCATGTCACAACCCTGCATCGGCCAGGCTGATATAGCCGGGATCGATGAGCGTGGCCTTGAGATTGCTGGCGCTGACGGCCAATGGCGGTTCGTTCAGCGTCGGCACCTTCTTGATGCCTCCCACTGTGCTATCGCGCACGGATGACATGTCGCTGAGCGGTTTGCCGGTGTTCAGTCTCCCGCATACTTCGGCGATGTCGGCGGCGAGGAGCTGCCGGTTTTCGATGCCGGTCATCCATTGCTTGCCTTTGACGACATTGGGGATGCTGGAGATATACGAGCCATAGCCGGTGACCAAAGGCCACTGTGAGTCTTTTCCTTTGTCGGTCTCATTGGCCGCATCCGAACCGGTATCGTTTGCGGAATCGTCGTTTTCGGGGGCTTTGACGGGGTCGGGGACGCTTTCGCGTGCCAGATCCTTTTTGCCTGTGATGTTGCCGATGATACCGGAAATCGTGATTTGCGGATTGATGTCGGCCGCAGAGCCGGTGTACCCCAGATCATCCAGTTTCGCCACCACTTCGGAAGCTACGTAATCGTTCATCGCGATGATGCCGTCGATGCGGGTGGTCGTGGAAGTGCTGCCGGAATGCTCCAGTCGCATCGACAGAACCTTGGCAGTGGCGCGGTCCTTGCCGATGTCGTAGGCTACGTTGAGCCAATCATCCTCGGTGGTGTTTTTTGTCAATGCTCCTGAAGGGCTGATCACTGTGCCTTTCTGGTAATACGCGCCGAGCACCTGCCAGATGCCTTGGAATGCCTCCTTGGCGAACTGCGAGTCGATGCCGGCGCCCGTATCGCCGTCATCCGATGTGGTATACGGCAGCAAAACCTCGATGCGTTTGGGATTGTCCTTGCTCGCCTTGTCCAATTCGAGTTTGGCGGCCACGTTCTGAGCCTGCAGATGTCCGATGGTCCGCGCATCGGAGAACGATACGAATGCGTCCGGCTTGTATCCTTCAATGCTATTGGCCAGAAGCACCACATGCATGCCCGATTCCTGGGCGAGTTTCAGTGATGAGACCAGACGCTGCACTGCCTGGGCCTGTGTGTCGTCGTCGTTTTCGGTGCTGTCATCGGAATCGGCTGTGTTGTCGTTGCTCTCGTCGTTCGAGTTGGTGGACGAGGAGGACTGTCCATTCGAGGACCCATCCTCCGGCTGATCGGATGTGGCGTCGTCGGAATCCGTAGCTCCTTCATCGGCATCGGATTCGGTGCTCAGCTCCTGGCTGACATAATCGCCGTACTGGCGGGTCGAATCATCGGCGGCCACCACCGGGGCGACCAGTACCGTCGTGTTCTCCGCTGGGATGGCGATGCCAGAATCATCGGTCACTGTTTTCCCGGAGAGCCGGTTGACCACATAATCCTGAATCGCCCTGCTTTGCTTATCCAGCGTATCGGAAGTGGCATGCGAGATGTTCTCTTTCTTGAACCCGTACTGGACGAGCGCGTCAGTCAATTCCGGCGTGAGCTTGGCCCATTTGTTCAAGGGGGTCTGCTGATTCAATGTGATGCCGTCTGACGGTGTGAACAGCGCGGCTGCTCCCATGGAATCGGAGGTGATGGTGGTCTTCGTGCCACCGTCGGCGTCGTCATCGTGGCTGGCGCTGCATGCAGTCAGGGACAATACCATTGCGCATGCCGCTGTGATGGCGGTGGCGATAGTGACGGAGCGACGTACGAACCCCATAAACGAACAATCCTCCCCAGCAGAGTCTGCGATTCATGAACACTCTGGTCCGATTGTAGTGGACGGGATATGAAATATCCCGGATACGTGCGAAAGAACCGTGCGTATCCGGGATATTTCAGGGTATGGGAGACCGGGATGGTCAGGCGAGGGCTTTCTGAAGATTCTCATCAAGCGCGTTCATGAAGCCCTCGGTGTCGAGCCACGGCTCGTCCGGGCCGATGAGCATGGCGAGGTCCTTGGTCATCTGGCCGCCTTCGACGGTGTCGACGATGACCTTCTCCAGCGTTTCGGCGAAGTGACGGACTTCGGGGGTGCCGTCCAAATCGGCGCGGTGCTTGAGGCCGCCCGTCCAGGCGAAAATCGAGGCGATCGGATTGGTGGAGGTCTTCTCGCCCTTGAGCCAGCGACGGTAATGGCGGGTGACGGTGCCATGTGCGGCCTCGGCCTCGACGGTCTGCCCGTCCGGGGTCATGAGTACGGACGTCATGAGACCCAGCGATCCGAAGCCTTGGGCCACGGAATCGGACTGCACATCGCCGTCATAGTTCTTGCAGGCCCAGATGTAGCCGCCATGCCATTTCAGGGAACTGGCCACCATATCGTCGATGAGACGGTGTTCGTAGGTCAGGCCGGCCTCGGCATACTTATCCTTGTACTCGGTCTCGAACACTTCTGCGAAGATGTCCTTGAACTGTCCGTCGTACGCCTTGAGAATCGTGTTCTTGGTGGACAGATACACCGGGTAATGACGCATCAGGCCGTAGTTGAAGCAGGCACGTGCGAAACCGCGGATCGAATCGTTGACGTTGTACTGCACCTGGGCCACGCCGCCGTCGGGCCCGTAGTTATAGACCACGTGCTGAATCGGCTCGGATCCGTCGTCCGGAGTGAAGGTGACGGTCAGCTGGCCAGCGCCCGGCACCTTGAAGTCGGTGGCCTTGTACTGGTCGCCGAAGGCGTGACGGGCCACGACGATCGGCTTGGTCCAGCCGGGCACCAGACGCGGCACGTTGCTCATCACGATCGGTTCGCGGAAGATGGTGCCTCCGAGGATGTTGCGGATGGTGCCGTTGGGCGACTTCCACATCTTCTTGAGGCCGAATTCCTTGACTCGGGCCTCATCGGGGGTGATGGTGGCGCACTTGACGCCGACATGGTGCTTCTGGATGGCGTGGGCGGCGTCGATGGTGACCTGATCGTCGGTCTCGTCGCGGTGTTGGATGCCCAGATCGTAGTACTCGAGGTTCACATCGAGGTACGGCAGAATGAGCCTGTCCTTGATGTCCTTCCAGATCACGCGGGTCATTTCGTCGCCGTCAAGTTCAACGACGGTGCCTTCGACCTTGATTTTGGCCATGCTTCCTCCTGATAGATGCTTTCGCGGAATGGTTCAGTCTTATCGCATGTTTGTAACGAGTCGGTTCGGGATTCGAGAATATGGACACCTTAGCGGGGGCGTCCGTCCCCGGCAATAGTGTGGAGACCATGTCTCAGGAAATTGAAATCGGTTTGGGCAAAAAAGGCCATCTAGGCTACGCGCTTGACGACGTGGCCATCGTCCCCTCACGGCGTACGCGCGACCCTGAGGATGTATCCACCTCCTGGCAGATCGATGCCTATGAGTTCGACGTCCCGGTCATCGGCGCGCCGATGGACTCGGTCACCAGCCCGGCCACCGCCATCGCGATGGGCAAGATGGGTGCCCTTGGTGTGCTCGACCTGGAAGGCTTGTGGACCCGCTATGAGGATCCGGAGCCGCTGCTGGACGAGATTTCACAGCTTCCGGCCAACCAGGCCACGGCACGTATCCAGCAGATCTATGCTGAGCCGGTCAAGCCCGAGCTCATCACTCAGCGTCTTCGTGAGATCCGCGCGGCCGGCGTCACGGTGGCGGGCGCGTTGTCCCCGCAGCGCACGCAGCAGTTCTACTCCACAGTGGTGGATGCGGGCGTCGACCTGTTCGTGATTCGCGGAACGGTGGTGTCTGCCGAGCACGTTTCCTCGTCACATGAGCCGTTGAACCTGAAGAAGTTCATCTACGATCTCGATGTGCCGGTGATTGTCGGCGGTGCTTCCAATTACACCGCTGCTCTGCATCTGATGCGCACCGGTGCCGCAGGCGTGCTGGTCGGCTTCGGCGGCGGTGCGGTCGCCGCCACCCGCCAGACCTTGGGCGTCCAGGCGCCTATGGCCACGGCCATCGCCGATGTGGCCGAGGCCCGCCGCGATTACATGGATGAGTCGGGCGGCCGTTACGTGCAGGTGATTGCCGATGGCGGCATGGGGGATTCCGGCAGCTTCGTGAAAGCCCTGGCCTTGGGCGCCGATGCGGTGATGCTCGGGGCGCCTCTGGCGCGTGCGACCGAAGCGCCGGGCAAGGGCACGCACTGGGGTGCGGAAGCCCGTCATCAGACGTTGCCCCGTGGATACCGCACCACGGTGGGTACAGTGGCGCCACTGGAACAGATTCTGTTCGGCCCGAGCCATCAGGCGGACGGCAAGACCAATTTCATCGGCGCTCTGAAGCGAGCCATGGCATCCACCGGCTACGTGGACGTCAAGAATTTCCAGCGCTGCGGCATGATGGTCACGCCGTATTCCGCTCGCTGATCATCGGTTTCGCCGAGGCGCCGCGCAGAGTACAGGACCGTCGGCGCAATCGCCGGTTTTCGCCCTTGAAAATCGACAAACCATGTTGATTTGTCGATTTTCAAGGGCGTTTTCTTTGCAATCAGCGAAGTAGTTTGACATGTACGACGCAAAGTGGTGATGTGGTGTCCAGATTCAACCAATGACGGTTGGGTCGCAATAGGGAATCACAGGTGATCTGCCATGGAATACAATGGCTTTTTCTATCATCAACGCACGCCTCTGCCAAGCTATGACGGTTTCATCACCGTCGAGCTTTCCGAAAGGCCGGTTCGCTACCATATACAGCCGTTGTTCGCATGTGGCATGAGCGGCCAGGAATGCCACACCATGGCGCTTGCCGCATGCCGGATCGCATGCAATTGCGCTGATGCCATCCGGGGAAAACTGAGCGTTGCCCGACTGCAACGTGCGTTGACCGCGCCTTGTCTGGAACGATTGCAGACCATGCAGTACCTGCTCGATATCCATATGGCCACCCATCCTGAGATCAAAGCGAAATTCTGCTATCTGCCCACAGTCCCCAATCTGATCAACGGCATGATCATCAGCGACACCATCATGGAGCTTGCCGTTCTCATGACCATCGGGCAGGAAAACCTGCGCGTGAACCTCAAATTCAAGTACATAGGCTCACGCTGGATGTGCGTGTTCGCCGATCTCGGATAGCGGCACGGGGATCCGCCTTGTGCCCCTGCATGCCGCACTGACAATCTCCGACATGTTGTCCGTGCTCCAGACGGCCGATGCCTGTGGCGTAGTCATAGGACGTTTCGCCTATAGTGGAGCGTATGCGTGAACATGTTGAACAACCCAGATACGTCACCACGGATGAAGACACGGTTTTCTCGCTGCTGTCGAAGCGCGCCGCCCGCACGCCGGACGACACCATCGCCGAGTGGCAGGATGATGATTCACATCAATGGCACGGCGTCACCGCCTCCCAGATGCTGTCTCGCGTGCGCGAAGTGGCCAAGGGGCTGCTGGGTCTTGGCGTCAAGGCCGGCAGCATGGTGTTGATCTACTCGCCAACGTGCTACGAGTGGGGCGTCACCGATTTTGCGTGCGCGGCGATCGGCGCGGTCGTGGTGCCTGTGTATGAGACGGATTCCGCCAAGCAGACCGCCGGCATCATCGAGGAGGTCGACCCGGCGATCGCATTTGCAGGGGACTTCCAACGTGCGCAGACGCTCGAGCAGATCCGAGCCGGTCATCCAGGCCTGAAATACGTGTTCAACTATCAGGCCGATGGGCTGGACGCCGTGGCGGACTTCGGCCGTGGCATCAGCGACGAGACGCTGGACGCCGCCATCTCCCGCATCACCGCCGACGATCTGCTCACCGTGGTCTACACCTCCGGGTCCACCGGCAAGCCCAAAGGGGCCATGCTCTCCAACCGCAACTACACCCATATCGTGCTCAACGGCTACGAGATCCTGCGGGGGATGCTGTACGACGACAACCGTCTTCTGCTGTTCCTGCCCCTTGCCCATTGCTTCGCCCGGTACATCCAGTATGTGTGCATCGGCGGGTGCGGCGTCGTGGGATACCTCCCCAACGCCAAACATCTTCTCGCCGACATCCGCAGCTTCAAACCCACCTATCTGCTCGGTGTCCCACGTGTGTTCGAGAAGGTGTACAACGCCGCCTCACAGAAGGCCGGCGCCGGAATCCAGGGATATATATTCGCCCGGTCGGTGAAGCATTTCGTCAAATGGAGCAAGGATGGGCAGTCCGGACATGGTCATTCCGTGTTCGACCGCATCAGCCACTCCTTCTTCATGGCCACGGTCGGCAAGTCGATTCGTTCCGCGCTTGGACCGAACCTCCGCTGGCTCGCATGCGGAGGCGCACCGCTCAACGTCGATCTCGCCCACTTCTTCAACGGCATGGACGACATCACGTTCATCCAGGGATACGGCATGACCGAAACAGCGGCTCCGATGCTGGTCAATTGGGAGGACGACAACGAGGTCGGGTCCGTGGGCAAGCCCGGTCCCGGCATGGGCGTGCGTCTGGGCGAGGACGATGAGATCGAACTCACCGGGCCCAATGTGTTCCTTGGCTATTACAAGCAGCCTGAGCTGACCGCCCAGACCATGACCGCAGACGGATGGATCAAGACGGGTGACCTTGGTCGCATCGACGACAGGGGCTTCACCTTCATCACCGGACGCAAGAAGGACATCATCATCACCGCTGGCGGCAAGAACATCAGCCCGGCGCCGATGGAGGACATCATCGACACGTGCCCGATCGTGTCGCATGCCGTGGTGGTGGGCGATGGCAAGCCCTTCGTTTCTGCGCTGATCGAACTCGACCCCGACATGCTGCATTCGTGGCTGTCGGGCCAGGGGCTTGACGCGCACATGACCCTCGATGAGGCCAGGGACAACGATGCGGTGCGCGCGTTCATCCAGCAGTACGTCGATCAGGCAAATGCCAATGTCTCCCGGGCCGAATCCGTACGAAAGTTCGTGATTCTCAATGAGGTCTTCAGCCAGGAGCGAGGAACACTGACGCCGAGCATGAAGGTGGTGCGCCCCAAGGTGCTCAAGCGGTACGATTCCGTCATCGAAGATGAGCTGTATGCCCCCAAGCCGTCCAACAAGCCGCTGCCGGCCACCGTCAAGATCATCGACAGCACTTCGGAGACCGTGAAGAAAGCCTCCGAACAGGTCAGGCAGGCTTCGGAGCAGGTCAAGCAGGCCTCCGAACAGGTCAAATCCAGTGTGTCCGATTCGCTTGCTAGCGTGCAGGAGAAAATCAAGAAGACCAAGGCCGAATCCGAGCAAGCCGAGCAATCCGAGCAAGAGTCGGACGATGCCGGGAGCATGGTCGGCCAACCACAGGCTGACGCCAACGAGAAGAACGAGGAGTGACATCACAGTGGCCATTCGTGAGATTCGAGTCGTGCCCGATCCGGTACTGCGCACCCCATGCGACGAGATCAGGGAAATCACCCCTGCCGTGCGCAGGTTGGTGCAGGATCTGCTCGATACGGTGAACGATCCGGGCCGTGCCGGTCTGTCCGCCAACCAGATCGGTGTGAGTCTCAGGGCGTTCTCCTATAACATCGACGGACATGTCGGGTACATCCTCAACCCGGTACTGGAGGAGACCTCCGGCGAGCAGTATGGCGACGAGGGATGCCTGTCGGTGCCGGGCCTGTGGTACAAGACGCGAAGGGCCGATCACGCCCGCGTGCGGGGCATCGACCTGGACGGCAAGGAAGTGGTGTTGGAGGGTGCAGGCCTCATGGGCCGCATGCTTCAGCATGAATGCGATCATCTCGACGGCCATGTCTATCTTGACCGTCTCGAAAAGGACGAGCGTCGCGAAGCCATGAGGTACATGCGCACGCATCAGCGATAAGCAGATATTCTGTCGCTTCCGCGGAGAATCAGTGGACGCGGCCGCTCCGATGGCTGTTGGGGCGGCCGCTTTTCCATATCTGGTGATACCCTTAAATTTTGTGTGCCACTCGGCAAAGAGCGCAGTCGCAGGTGCTCGGAGCCACCCATTATCGTCGACCGGCACACCACAAATACGCGTCATGCTCGCGACGGCCTGTGTCGGTCGGTGGCGACTCGAGCGATCGGGGAAGCCGCTGCACGCAGGTGCGCATGACCAGGCAAGAACCGACAAGAAAGGTAGTATTACCATGGCTCAGATCACTATGAGCGAGATGCTGAAGGCAGGTCTGCACTTCGGCCACCAGACCCGTCGTTGGAACCCGAAGATGAAGCAGTTCATCCTCACCCAGCGTAACGGCATCCACATCATCAACCTGTTCAAGTCGCTCGACATGATCGACAAGGCCTACGACTTCATCAAGACCACCGTCGCCCACAACGGCACCGTGCTCTTCGTCGGCACCAAGAAGCAGGCTCAGGAGGCCATCGCTGCACAGGCCACCCGCGTGAACATGCCTTACGTTTCCGAGCGCTGGCTCGGCGGCATGCTGACCAACTTCCAGACCGTTTCCAAGCGCGTGTACCGTCTCAAGGAACTTGAGGAGATGGACTTCAACGACGTGCACGGCTCCGGCCTGACCAAGAAGGAGCTCCTCCTGCTCGAGCGCGAGAAGGACAAGCTGGAGAAGCAGCTCGGCGGCATCCGCAACATGAACCGTACGCCTTCCGCCATGTTCGTCGTTGACGTCACCAAGGAAGCCCTGGCTGTCGAAGAAGCTCACAAGCTCGGCATCCCGGTCGTCGCCATCGTTGACACCAACGCCGATCCCGACATCGTCGAATACCCGATTCCGGCCAACGATGACGCCATCCGCGGCATCGAACTGCTGACCAGCCTGATGGCCGACGCCGTTGCGGAAGGTCTGCTGGAGCGTTCCGGCCAGGCCAACAAGACCGCCGACGACGCTCAGCCAATGGCCGCTTGGGAGAAGGAACTTCTGACCAACGAAGCCCCCGCCGAGGCCGCCGCTGAAGCAGCTCCGGCCGCCGAAGGCGAAACCGAGGCCCCGAAGGCCGAGTGATGCTCTAGGATGGGAAGTGCCTGAACAAGCGCTTCCCATCTGTTTTGGGTAAGCAAAATCTTCTTAAAGGAGAACATCAATGGCAGCAATTACCGCCGCACTGATCAAGCAGGTTCGTGAGGACACCGGCGCCGGCATGCTCGACGTCAAGAAGGCTCTCACCGAGGCCGAAGGCGACGTGGCACGCGCCAAGGAAATCATCCGCGCCAAGGGCATCGCCGCAGCCGGCAAGCGTGAAGGCCGCAAGGCCCAGGAGGGCACCATCGCCTCCAAGGTCGTCGAGATCGAAGGCAACGAGACTGGTTACGCCGTCGAGCTGAACTCCGAGACCGACTTCGTGGCCAAGACCCCGAAGTTCGTCGAGTTCGCCGATGAGGTGCTCGGCTACGCTGTGGCTGCCGGTGCCGGCTCCGTCGAAGAGCTGGAAGCCGCCAAGGCCGGCGACTCCACCGTCAAGGTCGCAGTCGAGGAGGCCGCAGCCCTGTTCGGTGAGCACGTCAAGATTGGTCAGTTCGCCAAGATCTCCGGCGAGCACGTCGAAATCTACGCTCACAAGAAGTCCGCCGAGATGCCGCCGAGCATCGTCGCCATGATCGCGACCGACAAGGCCGGTGCCGCCGTGGCCCACGAAGCCGCTCTGCAGATCTCCGCCATGGGCGCCAAGTGGCTCACCCGCGAGGATGTTCCGGCCGATGTGGTCGAGTCCGAGCGTCGCGTGGCCACCGAGAAGTCCCAGGCCGAAGGCAAGCCGGAGAAGATCATCCCCAAGATCGTCGAGGGCCGCCTCAACGCCTTCTACAAGGAAGTCGTGCTGCTCGAGCAGCCGTTCGTCAAGGATCCGTCCAAGACCGTCGGCAAGCTGTTCGAGGAAGTGGGCGGCAAGGCCACTGCCTTCGCCCGCATCGAGGTCGGCAAGGGCGAGGAAGAGTGAACATCAGGTTCACTGTCGCCTAGTATCCTGCGTCATTAATTCGTTGTTTATACTTCTGGCTCCCCTTGTCAGGGGAGCTGGCCCGCGAAGCGGGACTGAGGGGTAGTGAATTAATCAACGAGCTGACGGAGCTGCATACTAGTTTGACGCATTGATTGAAAACGTCATCCGGAGCAAGCCTTCGGATGGCGTTTTCTTATATGGGGGGGTGTCAATGCCGGGGGTGTCGTTGTAAACCGATACCCTTGTCTACGGATATTTTGCAGGCACTTCCATGAAGTCTCAGGGAAAGGCAACACACATGACTGAAAGCGACAAGCCTCGTAGGGTTCTACTGAAGCTGTCCGGTGAAGCGTTCGGCGGCGGCAAGGTGGGCATCGACACCCATGTCATCCGTCGCATCGCCGAGGAGATCGTTCCTGCAGTGCAGCAGGGCGTCCAGGTGGCCATTGTGGTCGGCGGCGGCAACTTCTTCCGTGGTGCGGAGCTCCAGCAGGCCGGCATCGATCGCTCTCGCGGCGACTACATGGGCATGCTCGGCACGGTGATGAACTGCCTCGCCCTGCAGGATTTCCTGGAGCAGGAAGGCCAGTCCACCCGCGTGCAGACCGCGATCACGATGGGTCAGGTCGCTGAGCCGTACATTCCGCTCAAAGCCATCCGTCATCTCGAAAAAGGCCGTGTCGTCATCTTCGGCGCCGGCGCCGGCATGCCGTACTTCTCCACAGACACAGTCTCGGTGCAGCGCTCCCTTGAGATCCACTGCGACGAAGTGCTGATGGGCAAGAACGGCGTCGATGGCGTCTACACCGCCGACCCGCGCAAGGATCCGAACGCCAAGCGCTTCGTGACGTTGAGCTACAAGCGCGCGCTTGTCGACAACTTGGCCGTGATGGATGCCTCCGCACTGTCGATGGCACGCGACAACAAGAAGCTCATTCGTGTCTTCGGACTCGAAGGTGCTGGTAACGTGACCCGGGCGCTCGTCGGCGAGGAGATCGGCACATTGGTCTCCAGCGCGGAATCGCGTGTGGCTGACTGATTGCAGGCGCAGGAACGCCTACAATCAGATAACAAGCGTTCATGGAAGAACACCATTCGAATCATTAAGGAGTAACTAGCATGTCTCTCATCGATCAGGCCAAGGAACAGATGGCCAAGACTGTGGAAAACACCAAGGAGAACTTTGCGGGCATCCGCACCGGGCGCGCCAATCCCGCACTGCTCAACGGCATCATGGTCGACTACTATGGCGCACCGACTCCGATCAAGGCCGTAGCCTCCATCGGTGTTCCCGAGCCCCGTACCCTTGCCGTGACCCCGTTCGATGCTTCCCAGGCCGCTGCCGTGGAGAAGGCCATTCGCAATTCCGACCTCGGCGTCAGCCCGAACCGCGACGGCAACGTCATCCGCCTGACCATGCCCGAGCTTACCGAGGACCGCCGCAAGGAATACGTCAAGCTCGCCAAGGGCAAGGCCGAAGATGGCAAGGTCGCCGTCCGCAATATTCGTCGCAAGACCAAGGAAACCATCGACAAGTCCGTCAAGGACGGCGATATGGGCGAGGATGAAGGCGATCGTCTACTCAAGGACCTTGACAAGGTCACCAAGTCCGTCACCGATGAAATCGATGCTCTGCTGGAGACCAAGCAGAAGGAGATCATGGAGGTCTGAGCGATCAGCTCCGGGAGCATTATGGAACGTAACGATCAATTGCACGAAGAGGCCGAGGAGGCCCTGAACCAGATCAACAAGAAGACCGGCCGTAATATGCCACAGGCCATCGGCACGGCTGTAGTGCTGGTTGCTCTGATCCTGGCCAGTCTGCTCATCAGAATCGACCTGTTCGTGCTGTTGGTCGTGGTGTTCATGGTCTTGGCATTGTGGGAGCTCCGTGTGGATTTCGCCACCGTGGGCCTGCATATCCCCGTCGTCATGCTCTGGATATGTTCGTCCTTCACGTTGCTTGCGACTTACTATGCTCCCTACCATCTCATCACGATGTCGCTGAGCGTCATCGTATCCATCATCCTGGTATCCATTTCTGCGAGCGCCAAGCTCAGCTTCGGCAACCGTCTGTCCCTCGCGGTCGCAGGCAAACTATCGAACACGGATGCCAGCGCCCGGCTGGAATCCTCGTTCAATCACGACGGCGGTGAGTTGCATCACTCCCGTATCAGCCATGTGGCTGTCTCGGTGCTCACCGTGCTGTACATTCCGTTGCTGGCCAGCTGCATCATCATTCCGCTCACCTTCAACAATCATCCTGTGGCGCACGCCATCATGCTGGTATTCCTGCCGGCGCTTTCCGACACTGGCGGATTATTCGCCGGCGCATGGCTCGGCAAGCATAAGCTCAGTCCGCGCATCTCGCCCAAGAAGTCTGTCGAAGGCCTCATCGGATCGATGCTGTTCGCCATGACGGGGGCGTTCGCGGTGTTCTTCTGCACCTATGATTCCTCCATCTGGGCGAGCCGTTGGTGGGTCCCAATCGTCGCCGGCGTACTGATTGGCGCAGTCGGCACCTTCGGCGACCTGTGCGCATCCATGCTCAAACGAGACATCGGCATCAAGGACATGGGGCATCTGCTCAAAGGCCATGGCGGCGTGATGGATCGTGTGGATTCCATTCTGATGAGCGCCGCGTTCACGTGCGCATTGCTGTGGGTCACCGGGTTGTAGAACGCTGACAAACGAGGCGATAACGCAATGCTCAATGATTGATTGTGGCGGTGCATCTTACCGGCGACTATGAAGATGCACCGCCATTACAATGTGAGTAGAGCCGTCCATGAATAGTCGGTATCGGTAATTCGTTGGTATTTTGTATTCCCCGTCAAGGTAAGAGTGAAGTTCGGCATGACCGCACATGAGATTGATACACCTGAAACCGGCATCACCCCCGGTGGCACCTCCGGCGCCTTCCGCGATGTGCTGTCCAAAGACCATGCTCGCCGTGGCAAGCCTCCGCTGCATTTCGTGGACATGACGCCTGAAGAGCGCATCGCTGGCGTAGAGTCGTTGGGATTGCCGAAGTTCCGCGCCAAGCAGTTGGCGAACCATTACTACGGCCATTTCGATGTGGATGCTGCGGAATACAGCGATTTTCCCGCCGCCAAACGTGCCGAGGCGGCCGAGATGTTCTTCCCGCAGCTCATCACCGAAGTCACTCGGCAGGTGGCCGACCAAGGCACCACCATCAAGACGCTGTGGCGCCTGTTCGACGGCTCGCTCATTGAATCCGTGCTGATGCGCTATCCGACACGCACCACGCTCTGCATATCCTCGCAGGTCGGTTGCGGCATGGGCTGCCCGTTCTGCGCGACGGGCAAGATGGGCCTGACCCGCAATATGTCGGCGGGCGAGATCGTGGAACAGGTGCGCGTGGCGGCGAAGATGATGCGTGACGGCGAAGTCGCCGGTGGCCCGGGCCGCCTCAGCAACATCGTGTTCATGGGCATGGGCGAGCCGATGGGCAATTACAAGTCCGTGCTGTCCGCGGTGCGGCAGATCTCCGCCATGCCTCCCGAAGGCTTCGGCATTTCAGCGCGCAACATAACCGTCTCCACGGTAGGCGTGGTGCCCGGAATCAAAAAGCTCACCGCCGAAGGCCTTCCTGTGCGTCTGGCTGTTTCCCTCCACGCGCCCAGCGACGAACTGCGCGACGAGCTGGTGCCTATGAACCGACGCTTCAACACCACGCAGGTGCTGGACGCCGCTCATGATTATTGGCTTGCCTCCAAGCGACGCGTCAGCATTGAGTACGCGTTGATGCGCGGCATCAACGATCAGGCAGAACATGCTCGTCTGCTGGCCAAACGACTCAATCATTATGGTGATAACTGGGCCCATGTGAACCCCATTCCTCTCAATCCGATCGAGGGCTCCCGATGGACCGCCTCCAAACCGGAGGATGAGGCGCGGTTCTTGGAGATCCTGCATGACGCGGGCATCACCGCCACTTTGCGCGACACCCGTGGACAGGATATCGATGGTGCCTGCGGCCAGCTTGCCGCCAAAGAGCGCTGACGACCTACGACTGATGCCTGTGTGACGATTATCGCCTTCCTCTTGAGAGGAAGGCGTTCCTTCAGGGGCGTACGGCAGGTGGTTTTGCCGTAAACCCGTTGTGACCGTTTATGATTCTCATATTGCAGAAGCCGATATGGTTCATGTAATGACCGATAGGTAGGCTGAAGCACTGTACAAAGCGAAACCGAACAGGGGAGTGGAGCATGTCGCTGGCGGTACGAGTCATCCCGTGCCTGGATGTCGATGACGGTCGCGTGGTGAAAGGTGTGCATTTCGAGAACCTCAAGGATGCCGGCGACCCGGTGGAGCTGGCCGCCGAATACTACCGTCAGGGCGCCGATGAGCTGACGTTCCTCGATGTGACCGCCTCCAGCTCGCATCGTAGGACCATGATCGATGTGGTTTCCCGCACGGCCGAACAGGTGTTCATCCCGATGACGGTCGGTGGCGGTGTGCGTACGCCTGAGGATGTGGATTCGCTGCTGCGCTGCGGCGCGGACAAGGTCGGCGTCAACACGGCTGCCATCAATGATCCTTCGCTGATCAGCCGTGTGGCCGAACGATTCGGGAACCAGGTGCTGGTGCTGTCCGTGGATGCCCGCCGCGAGCAGGGCGAACAGCATACCCAGTCTGGTTTCGAGGTCACCACCATGGGTGGCCGCAAATCCACCGGCATCGATGCGATCTGGTGGGTCAAACGGGCCGAGGAGCTTGGAGCCGGCGAAATCCTGCTGAACTCCATGGACGCAGACGGCACCCGGCAGGGATTCGATCTGGAGATGATTCGTGCGGTGCGCAGGGAAGTGAAGATTCCGATCATCGCATCCGGCGGTGCCGGCAAGGTCGAGGACTTTCCGCCGGCCATCGAGGCGGGTGCCAACGCGGTGCTGGCGGCATCGGTGTTCCATTACGGCATCATGACCATCGCCGATGTGAAAGCGGAATTGAAGAAGCACGGCTACACCGTGCGCTGAACAAGTACGATACATGGACAATGCAGGCAAACGGATATAACGACATGGCAGAACACGAATACGACAATTCCACCGAGCTCGACCCACGAATCGCCGCGCGACTGAAGCGCGATGCCAAGGGACTGGTCGCGGCCGTCATCCAGCAGTACGACACCCGCGAGGTGCTGATGGTCGGCTATATGAATGACGAGGCGCTGCGGCGCACCCTGACCACCGGGCGCGTCACGTTCTGGTCCCGTTCTCGTCAGGAATACTGGCGCAAGGGAGACACTTCAGGCCACGTGCAGTATGTCAAGGGCGTCTCGCTCGATTGCGACGGTGATGCACTGCTGGTCGAAGTCGATCAGGTGGGTGCCGCATGCCATACCGGCAAGCGCAGCTGCTTCCTCGAAGGAGGGCCGCTGCCTGTGGTCGAAGGCCACCGTCCTGCCGGGCAATAGGCTTACGCCGGATTCCCTTTGTCGGCGGACGCCATACGCAGCACGGCCAAGGGACGGTTGGTATTGCGGGAATACATGCAGTGGATTGGGATATCAGTCAAGGAGCGATAATGAGCGAATGCAGCGTCAAGAATCTTACATGGGGAGCCACTTGGCCTAGCCGTGATCAGTTCCACGAACTCGCCGATGAAGGCTATCGTGTGATTCCTATTGTGCGCCGACTGCTCGCAGACTCCCTGACCCCGGTTGGTTTCTACGAGCGGCTCGCCGGCGGACGCTCCGGCACGTTCATTCTCGAATCGGCGGAATTCGGCGGTTCCTGGAGCCGATACAGCTTCATCGGTGTCAATTCCATGGCCCAGTTGCGCTCTAACGACGGCAAAGCCGACTGGTTGGGTAAGGTGCCGGCCGGTGTACCCAACGAGGGCGATGTCATTGAAGTCGCCCATGCCGCACTGAAGACGCTCAAGGCCCCGCATGTGGAGGGGCTGCCGAACCTGACCTCTGGTTTGGTCGGCACTGTCGGCTGGGATGCCATCCGCCATTGGGAGCCGACGTTGCGTGGATCGGCTCCGAACGAGACCGGCCAGCCGGAAACCGTGCTCGCCCTCGCCACCGACATCGCCGTGGTCGACCATGTCTCCGGTTCCGTATGGCTCATCGCCAACGCCGTGAACGTGGACGACAAGCCCACTCGTGCGGACGGCGCCTACGACGAGGCCGTGGCTCGACTGGATCGTATGCAGCGCGACGCCGCCACCCCCACCGAGGGCGAGGCACGCGTCAATGTGCTGGACGAGTCGGTCAAGCAGCCCGAACTGCGTTTCCATACCGAGAAAAGCCATTACGAACATGCCGTGGAGGAAGCCAAGCGTCATATTGTCGACGGCGATGTGTTCCAGGTGGTCATCTCCCAGCGTCTCGACATCGATTCTCCGGCCGACCCGTTCGACGTCTACCGCGTGCTGCGCACATTGAACCCGAGCCCGTACATGTACTTCATGGCGCTTACCGACGCGCAGGGCCGAGACTTCAACGTCATCGGCTCCAGCCCGGAGACGCTCATCAAGGTGGATAACGGCCATGCGATGACGTTCCCGATCGCCGGTTCCCGTCCACGTGGCGCCACGCCTGAAGAGGACGAGAAGCTCGCGAAGGAGCTGCTTGCCGATCCGAAGGAACGCAGCGAGCACATCATGCTCGTGGACTTGTCGCGCAATGATCTGAGCAAGGTGTGCGTGCCGCAGTCCGTAGAAGTCGTACAGCTCATGGACATCAAGCGTTTCAGCCACATCATGCACATCTGCTCGACCGTCACCGGACGGGTCGACCCCTCGTTGACCGCCTTCGACGTGTTCAAGTCCGCGTTCCCCGCCGGCACGCTCTCCGGTGCACCCAAGCCGCGCGCCGTGGAGATTATCGACGAATTGGAACCCGCCGATCGCGGCATCTACGGCGGTACCGTCGGCTACTTCGACTTCTCCGGCAACATGGACATGGCCATAGCCATCCGTACCGCGTTCCTGCGCGACCATGAGGCGAGCGTGCAGGCAGGTGCCGGCATCGTGCTCGACTCCGTGCCCGCCAACGAGTGGCAGGAGACCCGCAACAAGGCCGAGGCCAGTGTCGAGGCCGTCCAGATCGCCGCCCAGCTGCGCGAACTGTAAGCGGTACATGAACAACTGAGCATTAGCCTTCTTGTCGCAATCCACATTGTGGCAAGAAGGCTCATTCATTGTGCTCGATAGTGACCATCACAGCGATCAGGAAGGTCCAACAAGGTCGAGCACAACACATCTGCCGTGCTCTATTAGTTACGTTTCCCGCGCCTGCGGCGACGTTCGAGCAGGTGGTATCCGCCGTAGCAGCAGGCGACGAACGGAATCATGCAATACAGCGTGGAACGCTGCGTGTCATCCAGCACCACCAGCACGAGCGCGCCGACGCACATCGCCATGGCGAGCCAGGGAAGCACCGGATATCCGGGGGCCTGATACCCCAATTCGTCGGTACTGCGCCCGGAACGCACCCATTCGCGGCGGAACCGGATATGACACACGCACACGGAAAACCACACCACCAGCGTCGCCAAGCCGGATACGGCGACCAGCACCAGATACACGGTCGAGGCGGCAATCACAGAAGACAGCAGCGCCAATAGCGAGCCCGCCATGCTGAACAGCACGGCCCACACAGGCACGCCGTGGAAGTTCGTCTTGGCGAACCGAGCGGGGATGAGACGCTCCTTGGCCAGCGACCACACCATGCGCGAGCACACGTACAGGCCGGAGTTCGCGGCGGACAGCACGGCGGTGAGGACCACGAAGTTCATGACGTCGCCGGCGAACGGCATACCAATCGACTGGAATACCAGCACGAACGGGCTGGTCTCCACGCCGGCCTGATGCCACGGGATCAGAGCGGACATCACCGCGATGGATCCGATGAAGAACAGGGCCAGACGGAACACCGTGGTGTGCACGGCTTTGGGAATCGCATGCGAGGGATCCTTCGTTTCGCCGGCGGCCACGCCGACCACCTCGGTGCCGGAGAACGCGAACACCACCGTGAGCAGCGTGGAGAACACCGGTGCGAAGCCGTTCGGGAACCAGCCGTCGGCGTTGAAGTTGCCGAACAGTGGCGCGTGGTCGTATCCGGCGATGGGAATCACGCCGAAGATCGCCAGCAGTCCGATGACGATGAACGCCGTGATCGCCAGCACCTTGATTGAGGCGAACCAGAACTCGGCCTCGCCATACAGACGCACCGACATGATGTTGAGCGCGAACACCGCCACGATGAACACGGCCGACCACACCCATGCCGGCGAATCCGGGAACCATCGTTGCATGAGCAATCCGGCCGCCGTGAACTCGCTGGCGAGCGCCACCGCCCAGTTGAGCCAGTACAGGATGGCGATGGTGAATGCGGTGCCGGGGCCGATGAACCGCTTGGCGTACATGTGGAAGCTGCCGGCGTACGGCATGGCCACGGAAAGCTCGCCAAGGGAGACCATCACACAATAGACGAGCAGGGAGCCGACCGCGTATGCCAGGATCGCGCCGAGCGGTCCGGCCTGATGGATGGTGTAGCCGGAACTGACGAACAATCCGGTGCCGATCACACCTCCCAGAGAGATCATGGTCAGATGGCGTGACTCCATCTTGCGTTCGAGACCGCTCTGGGCATTGTCGTCACTGGTTGCGCCTTCACAGGCATCCGCCATGTCTGGGCTCCTTTGATCGTGTGTGGTCGATGTGCGTGCGCTGCTCGTTTTCACGCCGAATTCATATACTACTGGTTATGGCCGGGCATGGGGGCCGGGAACACGGGTCAAGCGTAATGTCGGGCATACAATGATAGCGGAACTACAGTGCCGTCCGGGCGTTGTCACTGTGTCCAAGGTGCCGCATGCACGCGGCACCCAGCAAGAGGAAAGGTCCATAGCCGATGGAAACCCAGCATCGTTGGCCCACGAAGGTGATAGGTCTGATCGCATTGCTCGTGGCGGTGGCCGTCGTGCTCGGCGTGGTGGTGTGGCGCTCGTCCCAGCCCAAGCCTGCGGAACCTGTCCAGGCAGTGAAGGTGGACGGCTATCTGGGCGGCGAGAAGATCGGTCTGTTCGATGACGACGAATTCAAGGCATTGGCGACCAAAGCCGGCCTCGACGTGAACTACCGCAAGGCGGGAAGCCTCGCGATGATGGACGCCGACCGCAAGGGCCTCGACTACCTGTTCCCCTCCTCGCGCACGGCCGTCGAATACGGCAAGTCCAAGGGCGTGAAGGCCACACGACAGGACATCGTGTTCAATTCTCCGATTGTCGTCTACACGCATCGAGCCGTTGCCGACGGGCTGGTCGCCGGTGGACTCATGACCAAAGACGAATCCGGCGTCTACCGGTTGGACATGGCCAAGGCCGTGGATGCGATGGTCGCGGACAAATCATGGACCGATGTGGGGTATGCGGCCGGGTACGGCCAGTTCCGCATCGACTCGACCGATCCGGTGCAATCGAATTCAGGCAACGAGTACGCGGCGCTCATCGCCACCGTGCTCAACGGCGGCACGCCAGCCACCGTGGATTCCGTGGCGCGCGACGGCGCGACCGTGAAGCGCCTGTTCGCCAAATCGGGATGGATGGAGACCAGCTCCGAGGATTCGTTCACACAGTTTCTGACGCTTGGCGTGGGCTCCAAACCGATGACCGTCGGCTATGAGTCGCAGATCCTCGATCTGGCGGTCAACAATCCGGACGCATTCGCCCAGGTCAAGGACGACATCGTGGTCGCCTACCCGACCCCGACCGTCTGGAGCACGCATACGCTGATGGCCTTGGATGCCAACGGGGAGAAACTGCTTGATCTGCTGAAGTCGAAGGACGTGCAGCAGCTCGCGTGGCGGCGGCACGGCTTCCGATCGGTGGACTATCTGGGCAGCGACCCCATCTCACGGTTCGGGGTGAACGGCGTGACCGATCAGGTCACCAACGTATCCGAACTGCCCAACAACGACGCCATGCAGGCGCTTATCAAGGCGCTGCAGTGATGGATTAAAGGCGGATTCGGCGTCGGATCCGTGGGAAATCACCCCGGTAGATGCGGCGGGAAGCAGGTCCCTTCAGTGCAATCGACGGCATGGTATTCACAGCCGGCCGTCACAGATTGTCGATCTGCGCGCCGAACGGCCAGAGCGCGAGCTTGGCCATCTTGAACGACTGGATGCCGAATGGGATGCCTATGATGGTCACACAGTTGAGCGCGCCGGCGATCACATAGCCGATCGCCATCCATACGCCGACCAGCACAACCCATACGATATTGGCGAGCGTGGAACCGACCCCGCCGCCGTACCGCACCGTTTTGCCGAACGGCACCAACGTAAGTCCGGCCATCTTGAATGCCTGAATGCCCAGTGGGATGCCGATAATCGTGACGCACAGGACAAGGCCCACGATGGCCCAACCAATGGCGATTTCGATGCCGCCCAGA
Organism: Bifidobacterium reuteri DSM 23975; assembly: GCF_000741695.1. Lineage (GTDB taxonomy): Bacteria > Actinomycetota > Actinomycetes > Actinomycetales > Bifidobacteriaceae > Bifidobacterium > Bifidobacterium reuteri. The sequence goes on from NZ_JGZK01000005.1 coordinate 294,657, forward strand.
ATGATCCACAGAATATTGCCGATGAGTCGCATGCCATTCCCCCTTTCCATTGTTTGCAGACAACATCACAGTATCGCAAACGACCGCGTCCCGAATCATCAGGGACTTCCCGGAACCGACCCCGAAATCCGGTCGGCGTTGTTGCCATCAGGCGACAGAACGTCTCGGTATGGCCAAATCTATGATATAAGCACATTTATGGCTGACGCTCGGAAGGGGGAATCCGACAATGATATCCGAGGACAGGCAGGGTTATCGATACGGAATCATCATCGCGATCGTCACAGTGATACTGGTGGTCGCGATATGCGTATTCGCACGATGGTGGATGCATCGTCCCGCAGACACGTCGCACGTCCAGTACTCCTACTCGTCCTCCACCCGGTTCTCCAAGGCGCAGCTCGACGCCGCCGGCAGGACCGTCACGCAATCGTTCTCCACACTCACCGGTTGCACACTGCACAAGGTCTCCTACGACGAAGCGAAGACCGATGAGATGCTGGATTGGGAGGATAAGGCCAAGAGTGAATCGCCGGACTACTGGTCGTCCGTGTATGACGCATACCAGCAATATGGGCGGGACCGCATATTCATGGCGACCGTCGATTTCGACTGCGATGGCAGAGACCCGTCACTGCCCGACGGTCCGCAATCGATGGCTTGGTATCTGCGGCTCAACGACGACGGCCGGACATGGACTGAAGTCGATCACGGCAATGGGTGACTTCAGTCCACGTTATATCCGAACGCTGGCAATTACTTGGCGAACGGTTCGGACGCCTTGTCGAGCGCGGCCACCTCGTCGTCGGTCAGGTCAAGGGCGACCGAAGCCAGCAGGGCGGGCAGCTGCTCGGGCGTTCGGGCGGAGGCAATCGGGCCGGCGACCTGCGGACGGTGACGCAGCCAAGCCAGCGCCACGGTGGCGATCTGCGCATCGTGCGCCTTGGCCACCGCATCAAGCGCGTCAACGAGCGCGAACCCGTCGGCGTTGAGGTAGTCGGCGACCATGCCCTGGCGGGCCTTGCCCTCGGCGTCGGCTGCGGAACGGTACTTGCCGGTCAGGAAGCCGGCGGCCAGCGAGAAGTAGGGGAACACCGCGAGGTTCTCGCGTGCGGCCACCGGGGCGAGCGTGCGCTCGTAGTTGCCGCGGGTCACAAGGTTGTAGTGCGGTTCCAGTGCGACCGGCAGCGCGTAGCCGTGCTCGCGGGCGATGGAGAACCACTCCTTGATGCGATCGGCTGTGTAGTTCGACAGACCGATCGCGCGGATCTTGCCAGCCTTGACCAGTTCGTCGAATGCGGCGACGGTCTCCTCGAGCGGGGTGTTCTTGTCGTCGAAGTGGGCGTAGTACAAGTCGATGGCGTCCACGCCGAGACGCAGCAGCGACTCGTTCGCCGCGGCGATCACGTTGTCGTGCGACAGGCCCTTGTACTGCGGGTGCTCGCTCACCTTGGTGGCGATGACCACGTCGTCGCGGTTGGACCGCACGGCCAGCCAGCGGCCGAGGATGATCTCGGACTCGCCGCCCGCGTTGCCCGGCGCCCATGCCGAATACACGTCGGCGGTATCGATGAAGTTGCCGCCCGCCTCGACGTACTCGTCCAGCACCTTGCGGCTGGTCGCCTCGTCGCTGGTCCAGCCGAACGTGTTGCCGCCCAGTACCAGCGGGAACACCTCCAGGTCGCTGTCGCCCACCTTCACTCGCTGATCGGTCATCTTGACATCCTTTCGTCGTCTTTGCGCGAATCGTCGCCGCATCCCGACCGGAGCGACGGTCCAGGATGCGGCTTCGATTATTGTCGCGCGCGACACGGCATACGGGAATGCGATTGCACGCAGTTCCGCTCTTGGCGGACAGGTATGGCGTGATTTTGCCGTACCTTGGCATTCGCTGTTGGCCAAAGCCCACACGGAAGCATCCTCACGGGTTCCTGTCGTGACTATCGTGGGAAACGTCATTGTTGCGAGGGGAGTGGAATCATGTCATTGACCAGTGAACAGCGCGCGAACACCATCCGCGAATTCCGTGAGAACATGCGTTTGCTGGGCCTGACCGCCGACCAGATCGGCGCGGACTTCGGCGTCAGTGGCCAGACCATCGAACGCATCATCGACCTGCGCACCGGAGTGCTGGAGTATCCGTGGATCGTGCGCGGATACCTGCTGGACAAGGCAGCCGCAGCCGGCGTGACGCTGGTGCCGTTCACCGCCCTGCGCGGCGACCCGCACGACTACTGGTTCCTCGACGACCGGGTCATCGACGCGAACCGGCTGGATTAGCTGTTATCCGCTTGTTGTATGGCATGGCCTGCAGTATGAGATTCGCTGAGCCACCGTCACCGATTATTGGAAAGTAGCCAGTCAATGATGTTCATTCCTTGGATACCGTCTCGTGTCTGAGGAAACTCATCCATGCTCAGCACATATTTGGGCCAGTTATCACGAATGCCATCGAATGCGCCGAATTCTCGGTCAGCGGTCTGCTGTGATTCGAGGAGATACGAGACCTGATAGTAGGAAAGATCGTCTCCTCGACGCGCGATGAAATCGATTTCCTTGTCGGCGATTTTGCCGACTCGAACGTCATAGCCACGGCGTCTGAGCTCCATGTAGACGATGCCCTCCAGAACCTGATCGATTGCGTTTGCGTTGTTAAGTCCAATGGCATGACGCAGTCCCTGATCGACCACGTAATACTTCTCATTAATTTTCAGCGTACGCTTGCCTATCGTGTCCTCGCGTGGAACACGGTAGATGAGGAATGCCTTGCTCGCGGCGTTGAGATAATTGGCGATGGTCTCGGCCGATACTTTGCGCTGCTCGCTTTTCATGTATGCGGCGATATTCGCGGCGGTAACCAGATGTCCTTCCTCACTGATGACGTAACGTATGACCCTTTCCAGTGAGTCGGCATCTCGTATCCCCGCGTGCCGGATGACGTCCTTGAACAGTATGGTCGAGAACAGGTCCTCGAGGTAATGCAGGGAAGCCGTCTCGTCAAAGGCCAGATCGGTCTGGAAGGGGAATCCACCTTGGGCTACATATCTGCGGAACGCAGATCGTTCATCGACCGGGCCGGCTGCTTGACGAAACGCATCAAGGAATTCGGCGAATGAGAACGGGTATACGTCGATGGTGATGTAACGGCCAGTGATATAGGTGGCGAGATCGCTGGACAGCATGCGTGCATTCGAGCCGGTCAGATAGATATCGGCATCGTAATCCACTATGAAGGAACGCACCGCCTTCTCCCAGTGAATGACCTCTTGGATTTCGTCGAAGAACAGGCGAATAGTACCTTGTGTTCCTGCCATGTGTTTCGCGACATACTGATTGAGATCATCGGCGTTCGCGATACCGGCATACTCGCTTGATTCGAAATTGATATGAAGCATGGATTGTTCGGCAACGCCTTCGCTGATTAGCCGTTGCCGGATGAGCTCCAGTAACGTCGATTTGCCGGAGCGCCTGGCTCCCACCAGCACTTTGATGACGTTCTTTCCCATGAAGGGACGTATTTGCTGCATATATGCAGGTCTATCAATCATGGTGAATCCCTTCCTCATATGAAATCAAGTATGATTGATGTATCTGACCAATTGTTTAATAGAATCGATTATAATCGATTCTTTAGTGGATTACAGCATGTGCTTAAACGTATCTGATTGTGATTGTGCTTCTATGATGCCGATTTCGACATGATTGACTGATGGAATGATGCTAAGCAACACGTCGGGATTGATCGGCGGCAAGCTCCTGCCATGCCGAATGATATGCTTCTCGCTGTGTGCAGGTGCTTTGCGGCTGATTTGGATTGGGGCGCGGTTGCGAAACAATTCGGTGTGGAGGCGGGTGAGAACGAGGACGGCGGCAACAGTGGCGCGGATGCCGCTTCGCTGCCACGGCCGTCATATAACGTCAGGCCCGGGCAAACCATCGCGGTCGTGGCGCAGGGCGGGGACGGCCGACGCCATTTGACCGGTGCGCGCTGGTCTCTGGTGCCGTCGTGGAGCGCTGGCCCGGCCCTGACGTATCCGACATACAATGCTCGCATCGAATCTGCCGAGGCGAAGCCGACATTCGCCGAGTCGACCAGATCGATGCGGGCCGTCATCCCCGCTTCCGGATACTACGAGTTCCGTGGCCGACGGCCGTTCTATTTCCATGCGCCGGACGACAGACCACTGGCAATGGCCGGACTGTTCTCCTGGTGGCGGGCGAGTTCGTCTTCGGCGACGTCGCCGGTATCGGCGGCGGATTCGTCAAGTTCGTTGAATCCGATGATTTCGTCAATTCCGCCGAGAAAAGCGTCTCCATGGATGCTGACCGCGACGATACTCACCTGCCCGGCGGTGGACGGGCCGGCGACGGTCCACGACCGCATGCCGGTGCTCGTCCCCTCAGACATGACCGGCGCATGGCTCGACCGCTCGATCGACGGCTCGTCGTTGCTCGCGGACCTCGCATCGAACGGGACCGAGCTTTCGCGCCGGCTCGCCTTCCATGAGGTCGCCCCGTTCGCCCCAACGGATGACGGTCGCCGCATCATACGGCCGCTGGTCCAAGCCGAGGCCCCGACCCTGTTCTGACAATCGAATGTCGGATATACGATCCTCGCATTCATTGCAGCAAAACAAACCGTTCAGCGAAGGTCACATCATAGGCAAAGCCACCCGTCGGCGGTGATGATGCGGAACACGTCACAGTAGCCGTCGACAAGCAGGACAGCGGCTGCGTTCATGAATCCGCTGGTCATTCCAACGACCTAATCGCCGCAGAGAAACGTTCACTCATTAGGTTGATGGACTGGGCGTCAATGCGGCGCATGGCGGCTCGAGGCACTGCCTGAGACAGTGCGGATCGCAGTGTTCTGGACCATTGTTCCGCATATTTTCGGCTAACGCCGAACAACTCAAGGCAATCATCGGTCAGCAGTTTGCCCATACTTACTTCGGCGTCGCCGAAAAGCGCTATTTGATGCACATCCGGAACCGCCGCATCATACGGTTCGGGATTCATATCGAACGCGGGGGATAGCTTCCAGCCATTGCCGCACCGCAGATACCCATGATTGCGCATATGATCGTCCAGATTCCCGATAGCCGCGCCGAACATGGCCCGACGCCACAACTCACCGGTATCACCTCCCGAACGTCGGGTGAATTCCGCCAAATCAAGCCAATCTCCACCAACCCCATCAGACGATTCCAATGCGGTCAGCGCCGACATATAGGGGATTCTGGTCATGGCCTCCGCTGATGGCGCGGGTCTCCTGTCGAAGCGTTTGGTAAGTAGAACCGTTCGATTGCGTCCATCAGCATCTTTGATGGTCAAGGTTTGATGCTCAGGCACATCGATATTCGCCATACACGCGATTTCCAGCGTGACAGCCTCCCAGCCGATGACGTCCCATTCGTCTCCGTCGGGTTTGGGGAATTTGGCGAGCCACAGCGAACCTTGATCTGTCACCGATGCCTTTGGGCGAGCGCCGCCCAAGGATCCAGTCGCCCGGTAAAGTCTGCGCAGCGAGACGTCGCTGACATCACGATTCTGTTCCACGGCGTCGGCGGTGTTCAGCAGTTCCGGCAGATTGGCCAAGACCGGTACTCCTTCATCGCCGGCCACAGGCCTGCCCTCGATGCAGTACCGTATGGCGCCCTGACGGGTCAGGTCATTCACGCCGAACAGATATTCTGATTCGCTGACGCGGATTCTCTTCAGACTGCGGGCGAGTATCTTGCGTCCCCAACGGTCGGGGGCGGAATCCGAAAACGGTCCTAGTCCTGAAAAGAAGAACGGAGCCAGTGAGCGCGGCAGGGATGGGAACAGGTCGAATGAATCCTGTCGGTGGATGTAGTCTGCGTCATATCGGAATGACAAGTCATCCCCGGTGGCGTATAGGGTCCCGGCCGTAGTCTCGTCTCCACTCTCCAATGTGACGGCGACTGTCGCCTCGACGGTTTTCGCCGACATGATCTATCTCCTCACCCGCTGGGGAAGTTGCTCTCCGGCCCGTAATCTGCCGAGGTCGGTCGAATACGGGTCACACGACGATACCAGTGCATCCGCCATTTGAAGCACGCGGGCAATGCTCAGCAAGGAGTCGGTGCGAACCGGCTTTCCCTGTTCGAGATTCGACACCGTGGTAGGGCTCACTCCTGCGCGTTGCGCCACGTCGGCGACAGTCAGCGACAGTAGACGACGCTGCTGAGACAGTCGTTCCCCCATGATTCGCAAATCACGTCTCACTGTTGTGGGCACATATTTCATGCGGTCTCTTTACGATTAGTATTTTCTATGTAAACGAGGATAAGCAATAGTATACTGTATGTTATTCTTCACAACCAGAGAACAGTCGCAACCAGAGAACAGGGAATCCCGATGATATCAGTAGCATCGTTTATTGCTCGGGTGCGCCGTCGCGCCACCCGTCGGCGGTGATGATGCGGAACACGTCGTCGTGGTAACGGTCGATGAGCGGATAGTAGTCGTGCTGCGATTCGGTCACGACGGTCAGTCCGCACTTGGCCATCACACGGCCGGATTGCGTGTTTTCGCGGTAGTGGCCGCCCCATGCCGCCTCCGCGTGCAGATCGTCGAACGCGTATCCGAGCACGGCACGCAACGCCTCGGGCATATATCCCTTGCCCCAGAACGGACGGCCGATCCAATAGCCGAGTTCCAGCGCATTGCCGCCGAGATACGTGTCGTAGTAGCTCCCGCCGAGCTCCGGACCGGCGGTCACCGCGTCGATGGTGTAATGACTGACGGGTTTGAGCGCGATGCTACCCACCGGCTCGTTATCCGCGGCGGGTCCGGACGCGTCGCCGCCCTTTATCGTGATGGCCCAGTTGTTCTCCACGGCGAGGATGCCCCGGATGTCATTCATGCTGCCCTCGACGCTGGTGTGCGGCGGCCATCCGCAGCTGAGCCCGATCTCGGGGTCTGAGGCGTACCGGAACAGCGAGGCCGCCTCGGCCGCGTCATCCGCCTTCCAAGGGCGCAGCAGCAGTCGTTCGGTCTGGATGCTCTTCATGTCGGCGCCTTTCAACGGAGTGGTTTGATCCTATGTCTGTATCGTAATTGGTTGAGTGGTGCTGGCCCCCTCTGACGAGGGGGCTGTCAGCGAAGCTGACTGGGGGAGAGAAAAAAGCTAAATCCTCTCAATTATGTACATCCATTGGCGATGGTCATGAATTGCGGATTCATCACGAATAATGAAATGGCCGTTCCGTCCTGATAATGTCGGCGGTTGTTTGGGCACGACGGTAGCGTGTTGGGTAACAGATGAATCCGTCGGTCAAAGGAGCGCGGCTGATATGGCTGAACCGGAATATGCCGTACTGTTTGATCAGCTTTTCGTCCTTGACGATGTCATCGAACATGCCGGTGGAACCGCGCCTGCGGTAATACTGTGCCATCGTGAGGGCAAAGGCGCCAGCGCGAACGAATTACGCGTGAAAAACGGTTCTATCACAGGCATCAGCATGGGTGAAATCCGGTACGTGTCACAGGCCGACTGGCGACTTGGCAAATGCGAATATAAACGACGAACCCACGCGCAGGAGCTGCAACGGATGGAATCCACGCGCGGCGGAGACGATTCAAAAAGCGTTGAAGGCAAACGAGCCGATGCATCTGTGTCATCAATCAATGCCCACAGTGCGCCCGAACGGAAGATCCAATTATTCCGCTCCCTGTTTCGCGGCCGTGACGACGTATACGCGCACGGATTCGTGAGCCAGAAAACCGGCAAGGTCGGATATGCGCCGGCGGCATGGAATGAATGGACCACATTGCCGAATGGCAAAAGGGTGCCCACTCCGCCGGATCGGCGTCGTTGCAAACCTCTGACCGATCAGATATTGCTTGAGCATTTCACCAAGCGAGACATGAGGATGACGAATGTCGTCGGACTGTACCCGATGTCCAAGGAGTCAAAGGTCTGGTTTCTGGCCATCGATTTCGACGACGCCGGCTGGCGCGATGAGATCACTGCGACCCGACGTATCTGCGAGCAGCATGGGTTGACGCCGGCCATGGAACGTTCACGCTCCGGTGACGGAGGACACCTATGGCTGTTCTTCACCGAACAGGTCGAAGCCGCTCAAGCCCGGCGTATGGGAGACGTATTGCTCACCGAAGCGTCCGATCTGGTGAACATCACATTCCGCTCATACGATCGTATGTTTCCCAACCAGAACACGTTACCCGCCGGTGGTTTCGGCAATCTAATCGCACTGCCTCTGCAACGTTTGGCAAGGGACAAAGGCAACAGCGTGTTCGTGGATGAACGATTCGAGCCATACCCGGACCAGTGGGCATATCTGGCCTCAATCAGGCGAATCACGCCCGAGCAAGTGCATGCCATCGCTTCCCTGTCCTCAACGTTGGAAGGACCGCTGGGCAGTCTCAACCGGGAAGGACCACCTGCGGAATCTTGGGCCAAGAAATCCCCTGCACATTCGGACGCAACGCACACGCGACCGGATGACAACGCCTATCAGCAGGTGATATTCGACCAATTCAATGGGAATCATTCCATCAAACAACACAGAACGCTCACTCCAACGGATGTCCCCGAAACTGTTGATATCGTCGAGCGCAACATGCTCGTCATACCGAAAAACGGCATGACGGCACTCGCGCTCAACACGATACGACGACTTGCGGCATTCGCCAACCCGGATTTCTATCGAGCCCAGGCCATGCGCCAGCCCGTATACAACAAGCCGCGCATTATCTATCGCGGCGAAGAAACAGATGCTGCAATCCTACTGCCTCGTGGGTGCAAAGATCCACTGGCCACCTTACTGAGCGAGGCCGGAGCCACAGTGATCTGCACGGACGAACGCAATGCGGGCAAACGCATACGCGCACAATTCACCGGCACACTCAACAAACAGCAAATCTCCGCCGCAAAAGCCCTGCTCGCACATGACAACGGCATCCTCATCGCGCCAACCGGCTTCGGTAAAACCGTGATAGCAGCCGATCTCATCGCCAAACGCAAAACCAGCACGTTGATCGTACTACGGTCGTCCGCACTGCTCGGTCAGTGGAAGGAACGGCTCGAACAATTCCTCAACGTCACAGCGACACTGCCGCCATTGCGAACCAGAACCGGACGAATCAGCCGACGGCAACGCAGCGTCATCGGCCAGATCGGCGGTGGACGAAACGAACCCAACGGCATCATCGACATTGCATTGGCACAGTCGCTCTTCGAACAAGGCGACGTACCCGGAGACAAGCACATCAAAACCCTCGTCAGGAACTACGGCATGGTGATTTTCGACGAATGCCACCACGTCGCCTCCATCGACACCGAAGCCATCGCACAAGCAGCCACCGCCAAATACGTCTATGGACTTACCGGCACCTTGAAACGCGACGACGGCATGCATCCCATAGCCGTCATGCAATGCGGGCCGGTACGGTACACCGTCGATGTCAAAGACCAGATGGCCTCGCAACACTTCACACGCCGGTTCATTCCGCGATTCACGCCCGTCAACCTCGACCTCATCGAACCATACACGTATCACGACTATCTTGAAGCGGCATGTGCCAATGAGGAACGCAACGCCATGATTCTCAACGATGCCATGAACATCATCGACGAAGGCCGCACGCCACTTCTGCTCACCAAACGCATCGAACACGCCAAATCGCTCGCCGATGGGCTACAAACACGCGGATGTGCGCATGTGATCCTTCTCTATGGCGCAGATCCGAAGAAAACCAAACAAGCCAACCTGGACCGGCTCGCCCATGTTTCCCCGGGGGAGAGTCTTGTCGTTGTGGCGACTGGCAGCTATATCGGCGAAGGATTCGACCAGAAACGGCTCGATACGCTTCTGCTCGCCGCTCCGGTGTCCGTGGAAGCGGCCGTCACCCAATACGTGGGGCGTCTGCACCGCGACAATGATGGCAAATGTGAGGTACGCGTCTACGACTATATCGATGCGACCGTGCCCATGGCCACTGGCATGTATCGCAAACGATTGAAGGCATATTTGGCGCAAGGATATGAGCCACTGCTGTCCGAAGAGGACCGGACCTGCGCGATGCGACAGGCCAAGACGAAGGCGTTGATGCAGCGCAAGGCGAGTCTGACGCAGACGGATGCCGGCAAGGATACGCCCGTCATCACCGCGGCGGGATTCCTCAAGACGCTCCGTGATGACATCGATCATTGCGGGCACACGATGACCATCCATGCCGGATACCTATCGGAACGCGCCATCAAACAAGTCGACGACGTAATTCTCAAGGCGGTCGGCAGGGGAGTAAAAGTCGACGTCACCGTACGCCTCTCGTCCACGGCGACACCGGCCTCGCGCGCCCGCACCGAACGCAACATGGACAGGCTCCGCGCGCTGGGATGCACTGTGCACGCCGTCGAATCCTGCAGCGAATTTGTCATCTTCGACGAAGCCCTCGTCTGGTTCGGCACCATCGAACCGTTGGGCAACCCCAAACCGGACGACTGTTCGCTACGGTTCATCGACGCCACGGTCGCCGCCAACCTCCACCAGGAAACAGGACATACGCTCGCCGTCACCCACTGACTCATCCTCCGCCCACGTTCGTATCAGCCCTTTAGCCGATGTGCAAACGCCGGCACATGTCCACGGCACGACCGGAAGCAAGCGGACTGCAGCCGAAGCGCGTACCGTTGCGCACATGCTGGACCACATCACCCTACATGTGACGGACATCGAACGCAGCGTCAACTTCTACACACGGGCGCTCGCCCCACTCGGCTACATCGTCAAGGCGCATCACGAGTCGACGCTCGGATTCGGCGTGAACGACGGCACCCTCCACTCCGACTTCTACCTCTCGCCGACGGACGCCGACGCAACCAGCCACAGCCATGACGGAACCGAAACGGTCTCACCCGTCACCCACATCGCCTTCCTCGCCCCAAGCATCGATGCCATCCGCGCATTCCACGCCGCCGCGCTCGCCGCCGGAGGCCAGGACAACGGCGCTCCAGGGCCGCGCCCCTATCATCCCGGCTATTACTCGGCGTTCGTACTGGACCCGGATGGCAACAACATCGAAGCGGTCGTCGACTGGTCCGGATGGTTCGGCGACGGCCATATTGATGCGGGCGTAGAATGAGTGGGAAGTTGTGGTGCGGAATCGGAATCGTACATTGTGGTCGGAGGCATTATGGCGAAGATTGGTATGAGTAACCTTTTGGAGGCCAATGGTCTTCGCTTGGGATACACGGCGAAGACGGTCACGGTCACTGAGCCGGCGACCGGGTTTAAGATTGTGTTCAACAATGACGGCTCCGTGAGGAGCAACACGTTCCCTTCCGAATCGCTTCCTTTGGTGGAAGGCTATTTCAAGCGTTCCTACCCGTTCGTGGAGGATGCTCGTGAAGTAGATCGCGAATATGCCTGAAATCTGGTTTGAAGACGTCGCCGGATACGAGTTCTATGTGACCAGCAATGACGGCGGCCACGGCGTGCACTTTCACATCAAGCGCAACAACTCGTATCGGCTCGCCAGGTTTGTGTTGACCGCCGATGGCGATGTGGTTGTGGATTCAACCACACTTGACGCCAAGACGACCAGGAAAATCCAGCTGTACATACGTCGTAACTGGAATGGTTTCGTGCAGGCGTGGCGCAGCTTCTTCGGCAACTGTCACTTCGATAAGTAACGCTACTGATAAGCAGCAATCATCACCTCCATGGAGATCAATCGCATGAACGTCATATGTCAGTGGTGATGTTGCGCATATAGTTCATGCAGCCCGCGGTGTTGGTGTGCGATGGCCATGAGCTGGTCATGCGATATGGGAATATGTCCGATGGATGGCAGCAAGCATATGATGGCTCGCCTCATCACACGTGCAAGTGCGGCAATTACCGTACGAGCGGAGCAATAACCACAGAAGGAGGGCTATGTGACACCGATCGAATTGTCCACCCGCCGCAGGGTGACCGGACTGACCTCGGACGAGTTCGCCCGACTGTTCGTAACGATCGAGCGAAAGGTGGATGGCGAGAACGTCCACTGGGACGCCGCGGATGTCGAATCATGGGAGATTGTAGGCCCGCCGCCTACCGCCGACCAGCATCTCATCGATACGTTGGGCGCCGCGCAGGAATTCGTCGCGGCACTGGCCGATCAGCTGTACCGTGCCACGATGCCGGCCTCCGAGGGCGACACACTCACCGCCTACAGCGACAATCTGACCTTCTGGGCCGAGCATCCCAACTTCGGCGGCATGCCATACGCACTGTGGAATTTTGCCGCGTTGCAGGCAGTCGAATGGATTCGCAAGGAGACCGGCATCATCTGCGAGCTGGACGCTCGCCGGCCTCTGGTGTGACCAACTGTGGACCTGCGAGAGGCCAACGCAGGCCCACGGTGTAGTGACTTGCCCATGGTGTAGGGATGCGTTTTCAAGAAAAGGCGGAAACAAGCCATTTTCTGTCCCTACACCGTGGGACATTCCCTACATCATGGGCAAATCCCTACACCATGGGTGGTGGAAATACCGGCGACACGGCACTCGGATTGCTGTGGCGCAATGCCGGCCGGCGCATGGCGTTGCACGCGGCCACGCCGGTGGCTCAATCACCGTAATTGATCATCTCCAGTTCCGGTCCCAAGTCCTCGGTCTGGGTGCGACCGGTTTCATGGAACCCGATGTGCCGGTAGAATTCTTGCGCGTTGGTGTTGAACCGCATGACCCACAATGCGAGTCGGTTATTGCCGATTGCCCTTTGCCCGGCCTCGACCAGCATTCGTCCGGCTCCGCGATGATGCTGGCTTTCCAGCACATACAACGATGCCAATTCCGCCGCGCCGGGACGATCAGTCGGCGGACGGGGAGTGCGCAGGAGCTCAGCGAAGCCGATCACCTGATCCGCATCTACAGCGACCAGCGTGACCTGATCGCGATTCTGAGTGGCCTTGCGAGTCAGCGCAAGTGCGAACTCAGGCGTGATCGCATCCACAATCCCCTGCGGGATGCGCCCCTGATTGAGCTCCCGCCATGTACGTGACTGCACCTGGGCCTTCTGCTCGAACCATTTCGGCTCGATGGGAACAATGCGAATCGTCATACAGTTCATGGTAGCGGCCTGCGACGCGAAAGGAACGGCAGCCAAGACGAATACCGGCCTTAGCCGAATGGCATTGCGGAAACAAACCATTGCGACAGCGTGAGCATGATTCACATGGGTGAGCGCGGTACGATACACCGATTCGGCTCATTTCGGACTGTCGTACCGCATTGCTGTGGCACGACAGTTCAAGCAATCGTTTTCATTCGGTGTCGTGACAATATGGCGGAATCACAAACCGCGGAAACAAGCCATTCTGTTCCGGTCCGGCAAATTGGTCCCGGGCACCGCCGCGGTACGACATGCGAAAAACAGCCGATTTCACGTATAGTACCGCACCGGGTTGTACACAATATGGCGAGAACGCTGTTTTCGGGCTACCGTACCGCAATGACGCCCGGCTCGACGCCTGGTACCGCCAATCAGGTGCCAAGCCGGCAACGAACAATCACAGTTCGACCTGACTCCAATGCTCGGGCAACGGAATATGACGGGTTGCGGTGATGCAGGCGAGCACGAGGCCCGCGGCCGAGCACACGACGACCAACATCATGACCGCGCGGAATCCGAACCCGGGAGCCTGCAGCAGCCATCCGACGAGCGCCGGGGCGAGCGCGCCGGGCACGCCGACTGTCGTCTCGAACACGGTGGAGACGCGTCCCTGCATGTCGTCCGGCGTGCGCCCGTAGATGAACCCGAGTTCGCCGGCGTTCAGCGCGGGGAACAGCAGGGCCGGCGCGGCCAGGCATACGACGATCACGGCGTAGGAGTCGGTGAACAGCAGCGGGATCATCGCAGCCGTCAGCACGGCGAACGTGAGCATGATGATTCCGCCGGTGGGGACGTGGTCGACCAGCCATCCGGCGGCCAGCGACCCGGCGAACGCGGCGATGCCGGTCACCGTGCCGACCAGTCCGATGAGCGCGGCGTCGGTGCCACGCGCAGCGAGCATGATCTGCACGCCGACGATGCTTCCCACGCAGGCGACGTTGATGATTGCGCCTTGCACGATGGCTGCGAGGATCACACGCCGGGTCAGCGTCCAACGCCAGCCCTCAATGAACTGCGTAAGAAACGACGGATTGTCGCCGGATGTGGCCGTCACCGTGGGCATCGCCGGCGACGTTGCCGCGGCATCGACGGCCTTGATTCCATCCGCACCAGTGCGCTTCGGCAGTCGCAACGTCGTGGCCGAGGCGATGCCGTACAGGATGGTGGAGACGAGGAACGGGAGCCATCCGGCGAGCCGGTACAGCAACCCGCCAATCACTCCGCCGGACAGTTCGACGCAGGATTCGCGCGCCTCGCGAATGGCCTGCGCCTTGGCGAACCGTTCCATCGGCACGATCGATTTGAGCATCGCGTCGTTGGATGGTCCCAGCAGTCCGTTCGTGACGGCGAACAGGACGACCAACACGGCGAATGCGAGCGTGGTCATCGTGCCGGATGCGAGCATGCCGGTCGCGACGGCGGACAGCGTCAGTCCGATCAGGCCGAGGGCGATCATGAGACGGCGCCGGTCATGCCGGTCTGCGATCGCGCCGCCGAACGACATCAGGACCAGCCCGATTGCCGATTCCGCGGTGACGAGCAGACCCGCCACGAACGGCGAGCCGGAGAGCGCAAGGCCGACCAGCGGTATGGAGAACGTGCGCAGGCTGACCGCGCACCCGTCGGCGGTGTCGGCCGCGAACCAGTCGCGATAGGCGCGGCTGCGCCATAGTGAGCGGGATGTCGGCGGGACGGCCGTGCCTGAGCGATCGTGCCCTGACGCCGGATTCGGCGGGACAGTCGGGACTGGGGAGGACGAGGGATGCGGAAGCTGTGAAGACCGCGGGGACGAGGAAGAATTATCGGCGTTCATGGTGACTCGTTTCGTGTGTCAGCCCCGAACGGAATCCGGCGAGCGCGCGCGAGAAAACGTGAAGAGTCTGCGACGCAGATTCGTATGGATGATCGGGGTGATGTCTGGAATATTCGCATAACGGCATGTCGCGGCTGCAATCTGTACGGCCACGAGGCATGAGGAACGGATGGGGCGGTGAGCCGGTCCGAACCGCATTAGTCGTATGCGAACGATTCCAGAACGAGGTACATGAGCGATCCTTTGCAACGGTCGGGCATGGCAGGCGCGTCGGTGCGCCAGCATGCGGCGTCGGAGCCGGGATGACGGCTCCATGCGCCGCCACCTGTTCCGGTATCCACTGTATACCGTCGGCGGCGAGACATGCCCAACGGCGATGATCCCGACCCCCGACCCACGTCGTACGCGTGCTACCCGGCGGGAATCCTATCGGAGCGCGCGCAACGCACACCCGGCTGCGCACATCCGGCCGCAAGCGTCTGTCCCGTCGACCGGGGGAGACGCCGGAATGCCGACTCAGCGGAACGGACGCCGCCTATTCGCCGATGATCGAGCCGACGATGCCGGAGACGACGGCCATGATGAGTGAGCCGAGCACCGCCCACCAGAACCCGTGGATGATGACGCCCACGTCGAACAGGGAGAGGGCCAGCCACGAGGCGAGCTCCATGAACATCCAGTTGAGCACCAACGCGAACAGCCCCAGCGTCAGCACGGAGATAGGCAGAGCGAGCATGTGGATCACCGGTTTGATGGATGCGTTGATTAGCGCCATGAACAGGGAGAACGCGGCGATGCCGAGAATCGGCGGCTCGCCCACCGCCTCCATGCCGGGCAGCACGGCGACCATGACGCCCGCCGCAACGGTCAGCACCAGCCAATGGGAGATGAATTGCTTCATGCTTTCGATTCTTCCAGTTCAAATGTCAGCGGAATGTGATGATGCCGCACACCGAAGGGCGACGCCGTACAATGCGGAAGGTGACCGTTCGCGGGCCCGGTTGCGGGCCTGGCAAGAGGACGGAGACGGAGTACGGATGGTCCGCCGGAACCCGGCGGACCATCCAGGGAAGACTTCAGGGGAGTGAGGATCGGAAATGGCGGAAACAACGGGAACGACGACAGCGATACCGACGAAAACAACGGGAACGGCCACTGCTGCTACGGCAACGACGGCAACTATAACGACGGAACCGACAGCAACGACCGCGGCTACTACGACAACGACGGGTCTGCTCGTCGGCTCGCACCTGTCCACGGCCGGCGGATGGGACGCGCTGATTAAGCGCTCTCATGAGGAGGGCGGGTCCGCGTTCGCGTTTTTCCCGCGCTCCCCGTACGGCAAGCAGTCGAAGGCATTGGACCCGGCGCAGGCTGGGGAGTTCGGCGCGCGACTGAAGGCCGAGCACTGCGGTCCGCTGGTCGTCCACGCGCCCTACGTCTACAATCTCGCCAGCAAAGAGGAGACCAAGCGCACGTTCGCCATCGAGGCGCTGGCCGAAGACATTGAGCTGCTGACGCCGATTCGCGAGGTGGGGCAGGAGGCGTACATCAACATCCACCCCGGCGCGCATGTGGGCCAAGGCGCCGAGACAGGCTGCCGTCTGATCAGCGAGGGGCTCAACCGCGTGCTCGAGCGGGCGAGCGGCGTCATGGTGCTGCTGGAGACGATGGCGGGCAAGGGCACCGAGTGCGGCCGTAGCTTCGAGGAACTCGCCGCAATCATCGACGGCGTCGAGAACAAGGAGCACATCGGCGTCACATTCGACACCTGCCATGTGCTGGATGCCGGCTACGATCTGGTCAACGACTACGACGGCGTCAAGCGCCAGTTGGACGACATCATCGGGCTCGACAAGGTCAAAGCCATCCATGTGAACGACTCCCAGTTCGGGCTCGGCTCGCACAAGGACCGCCACGCCAACATCGGCGAAGGCCATCTCGGCATCCCGTTCTTCACGCGGCTTGTGAACGACCCAGACATGGCGCGTCTGCCGATGATCCTCGAAACCAAGGAGCTCACGCCCGACACGCATCGCGAGGAGATCGCGCTGCTGCGCTCGCTGGTGCAGCGGTAGCCGGTGATCACCCC
This sequence comes from Bifidobacterium reuteri DSM 23975, assembly GCF_000741695.1. Taxonomy (GTDB): domain Bacteria; phylum Actinomycetota; class Actinomycetes; order Actinomycetales; family Bifidobacteriaceae; genus Bifidobacterium; species Bifidobacterium reuteri. The sequence continues at coordinate 311,710 of NZ_JGZK01000005.1, forward strand.
GACAGCAACGCCCAAAATATAGGACGCACAAGGCCCATCGGCCAGAGGGTGACCTAGAGTGTCGCATGATCGACCAGCAACAAAGGGAGAATCATGTCGGTTTTGGACGAACTTGTGGCGGGCGCGCTGGAGGACCAGCACACCCGCGAGCGTACCGTGTCGCTGGAGGAAGTGAAGCAGGCCGCGCTGGCGGCCCCGGCCCCAATCGACGCGATGCGATGGCTCAAGCGCGCTGACGGTATCCCGGTGATTGCCGAAATCAAGCGCGCGTCCCCGTCCAAGGGCCACTTGAGCGACATCCCCGACCCTGCCGCGCTGGCCCGCGAATACGAGCAGGGCGGCGCAAGCGCGATCTCCGTGCTCACCGAAGGTCGCAGGTTCCTCGGCAGCCTCGACGATTTCGACAAGGTCCGCGCCGCCGTGCACATCCCGTTGCTGCGCAAGGACTTCATCATCACCGACTACCAGGTCTATGAGGCCCGCGCCCACGGCGCCGATCTTGTGCTGCTCATCGTCGCCGCGCTGGATGACGAGAAGCTCAAGCATCTGCTCGACCTCGCACATGAGCTCAAGATGACCGTACTCGTGGAGGCGCACACCCGCGAGGAGATCGAACGCGCCCGTAAAGCCGGCGCCAAGGTGATCGGCATCAACGCGCGCAACCTCAAGAACCTGCGCGTGGACGTGAACAAATACAACGAGCTGGCCGCCGACCTGCCCGACGACGTCATCAAGGTGGCGGAGTCCGGCGTGTTCGGTGCGGTCGAAGTCGAGGACTACGGCCGCGCCGGCGCGGACGCCGTGCTGGTGGGAGAGGGCGTGGCCACGGCCGACGATCATGAACTTGCAGTGGAACGACTAGTAAAGGCAGGAGCACAAGTGAAAGCATCCGAATCCACCCCGTTGAGCGAGCATCAGGGACCGTACTGGGGACAGTTCGGCGGCCGCTACGTGCCTGAGGCCCTCATCACCGCGCTGGACGAGCTCGAGCGCGTCTACAATGAGGCCAAGGCCGACCCCGAATTCCACAAGGAGTTCATGACCCTGCAGCAGCGTTATGTGGGCCGTCCGAGCCCGCTGACCGAAGCGCCGCGCTTCGCCCAGCTCATCAAGGACAAGACCGGTCTGGACGCCCGCATCTTCCTCAAGCGCGAGGATCTGAACCATACCGGCGCGCACAAGATCAACAACGCGCTCGGCCAGGCTCTGCTCGTCAAGCGCATGGGCAAGACCCGCGTGATCGCCGAGACCGGCGCCGGCCAGCACGGCGTGGCCACCGCCACCGTGTGCGCGATGATGGGCCTCAAGTGCCGCATCTACATGGGCCAGATCGACGCCCGCCGTCAGGCCCTCAATGTGGCCCGTATGCGCATGCTCGGCGCCGAGGTGGTCGAGGTCACGCTCGGCGACCGCATCTTGAAGGATGCCATCAACGAGGCCCTACGCGACTGGGTCACCAACGTCAAGGACACCCACTACCTGCTCGGCACGGTCGCGGGCCCGCACCCGTTCCCTGCCATGGTGCGTGACTTCCAGAAGATCATCGGCGAGGAGGCCAAGCAGCAGCTTCAGGACTGGTACGGCATCGACCATCCGGACGCGGTATGCGCCTGTGTGGGCGGAGGTTCCAACGCCATAGGCGTGATGAACGCCTTCCTCGACGACGAGCGCGTGAACCTCTACGGCTACGAGGCCGGCGGCAACGGCCCCGAGTCCGGCAAGCACGCCATCCGCTTCGCGCCCGGCACCGGCCAGCTCGGCATGTTCCAGGGCGCCAAGAGCTACCTGCTGGAGACCGACGAGGGCCAGACGCTCGACACGTATTCCATCTCCGCCGGCCTTGACTACGCCTCCGTGGGCCCCGAGCACGCCTGGCTCAAGGACATCGGCCGCGTGAACTACAGCTGGGCCACCGACGAGGAGGCCATGAACGCCTTCCGCGACCTGAGCCAGACCGAAGGCATCATCCCCGCCATCGAGAGCTCGCACGCCGTGGCCGGCGCATACAAGGCCGCTGCCGATCTCAAGGCCAAGGGCTACGACAAGGCCGTGATGATCATCAACATCTCCGGCCGCGGCGACAAGGACATGGCCACCGCCGGCAAGTGGTTCGGCTACCTGACCGACGACCAGGCCAAGGCCCTTGAGGTGACCGGCGCACACGGCAACACCGTCGCGTGAGGCGCGGAATAACGGAATAGCGGAATAACTACAGACCGTCGATTGCTCCCCTCAGTCACTTCGTGACAGCTCCCCTCAGAGAGGGGAGCCAGAGCAAACCATAAGAGGTCCTCTGTTTGCCGTTTCCCGAACCGGGGAATAGCAAGCCAATCGCTACGTTGCGCGGCGCTTCCCACAGGGGTGCCAAGGGGAACGAATAAGGAGATTTACGAATATGACCAATACTGCAACCACGCCTTCCGGACAGCCGTTGGGCATCAGCCACAAGCCCAGCCAGACCGAGGCTATGTTCGCCAAGTTTAAGGCCGCCAACAAGCCCGCCTTCATCGGCTACCTGCCCTACGGTTTCCCGAACCCGGATGTCTCGCTCGAAGCGTTGAAGACGATGGTGGAGCACGGCGTCGACGCCGTCGAGATCGGCCTGCCCTACTCCGACCCGGTCATGGACGGCCCGGTCATCCAGGCCGCGTCCTCCATCGCCCTGAAGAACGGCGAGACCATCAAGCGCGTGTTCGAGGCCGTAGAGACGGTGGCCAACGCCGGCGGCGTGCCGCTCGTCATGAGCTACTGGAATCTCATCTACCACTACGGCGTGGAGCGTTTCGCCACCGACTTCGAGAACGCCGGCGGCGCGGGCCTCATCACTCCGGACCTCATCCCGGACGAGGCGGGCGAGTGGATCGAGGCCTCCGACCGCCACGGCCTCGACCGCGTCTTCCTGGTCTCCCCGGATTCGGCCGACGAACGTCTCGAGACGGTGGCGAAGAACGCCCGCGGCTTCGTGTACGCGGCCGCCCGCATGGGCGTCACCGGTGAACGCGCGCATCTCGACGCCTCTCCCGAGGTGCTCGTGGAGCGCACCCGCAAGGCCGGCGCCGAGAACGTGTGCGTCGGTATCGGCGTGTCCACCGCCGAGCAGGGCGCCAAGGTGGGCTCCTACGCGGACGGCGTAATCGTCGGCTCCGCGCTGGTGCACACGCTGCTCGCGGACGACAACAGGACCGCGCGCGACACCGCCGAAGGCCTGAAGCTGCTGGCCGCCAAGAGCGAGGAACTGGCCGAAGGCATCCACAACGCCCGTTGATGCGCCGGGCGCGTCGGCATACACATTTGCCTGACATGCGGCGCGCACTGGGCGTGTCGCATGTCAGCATGCATCATGCCCGCACATCATCCTGACAGTCACGGTGCGCACCGCGCGGTAGGGTGGTTCACGCAACATCAGGTCAAACCATGTGAGATGCGGCACCAGCAAGTCCGGCAACTCCAGCAAGTAGAGGCAGCATGAATCTGGCTTATATCCCCTCGCCGACCTTCTCCAAATTCCAGGTCGGCCCATTCACCATCCACATGTACGCGATCTGCATCCTCATCGGCATCTGCGTTGCCGTGTGGATCCTCACCACTCGATGGAAGCGGTACGGGGGCAACTTCGACCAGATTCTCGACACCACGCTGGTCACCGTGCCTTGCGCTTTGGTCGGCGCCCGTCTGTACCACTGCATCACCACACCGAGCATGTACTTCCCGCCCACCGGCAACCTTGTCAACATCCTCAAGGTCTGGGAAGGCGGCATGGCCATCTTCGGCGGCATATCCGTGGGCGCGCTGGCAGCGTACCTGTGGTGCCGGCACCGCGGCTACCCGTTCGCCATCTTCGCTGATTCCATCGCACCGGCACTCTTGGTCGCGCAGGCCATCGGGCGCCTCGGCAACTGGTTCAATCAGGAGTTGTACGGATGGCCCACCACGCTGCCCTGGGGCCTGAAACTCAATGACGCCGACGCCATCGGCAAGTCCGAGATCTGCTACGACGGCTCGCAATGCCCGGATTACACCACCACGCTGTTCCACCCCACGTTCCTCTATGAGATGATCTGGAACCTCATCGGCGCGGCCCTCATCGTGTATCTGGGCAAGAAACTTGCCGACCGGCTCAAGGCGGGCCAGCAGTTCGCCATGTACATGATGTGGTATGGCCTCGGCCGCACGTGGATCGAAAATGTGCGCATCAACTACTCCACCGTGATTCTGGGCCTCAGAACCAACGTATGGACCGCCATCATCGTATTCGTCCTCGGCTGCATCCTCTTCGTTGTGCTTTACCAGCACGGCTCCGATGCGCAGGTGCTGGCGCGCAGACTCCAGGCGGTCACCGCCGACGAGCTCGAACGCCAAAGCATCGAAGAGGAGAAGAGCAGGCAAAAGAAGCGTTAACGCGAATCCCATACTCCATGAAATAACAGGGCAAGTCCCATTTGGAAGATAAGGTAGGAAACCATGAGCAAGATCGCAATCGCACCCAGCATTCTGTCCGCCGATTTCTGCAACCTTGAGCGAGACCTCAAGGCCATCGCCAACGCCGACCTCGTCCATGTGGACGTGATGGACCATCATTTCGTACCGAACCTCACGCTGGGCGAGCCGATCGTCAAGCGCATCTGCGAGGTCACCGACCTGCCGGTCGACGTGCACCTCATGATCGAGGACCCGGACCGTTGGGCACCTGAGTACGCCAAGCTCGGCGCCGCCTCCGTGTCCTTCCACATGGGCGCTACGCACGCCCCCGTGCGGCTGGCCCGCCAGCTGCGCGACATGGGCTGCAAGGCATGCTTCGCCGTGCGTCCGGCCGAACCGGTCGAACCGATTTTCGACATCCTCGACGAGTTCGACATGGTTCTCATCATGACCGTGGAGCCCGGCTTCGGCGGTCAGAAGTTCCTCGACAACCAGATGGCCAAGGTGCGTCGCCTGCGTGACGAGATCACCCGCCGTGGCCTCAAGACTCGCATTCAGGTGGATGGCGGCGTGAGCCCCAAGACCGCGCACATCGTGGCCGAGGCCGGAGCCGACGTGCTGGTGGCGGGCTCCGCGGTATACGGTGCCGAAAACCCCGCCCAGGCCATCGACGACATCCGCGTCAAGGCCGAGGCCGCATACAAGGACTGAACACGGAATGCATGCCATGTCGGCTGTCGCGTACTTGAGATGAGGATTGACTCATCGTGTGCGACAGCGACAATGGCATGGCATGTCTGTCGGATTCAATGAAAGCAGTTACACATATGAAGACGTTTGAATCGTTGTTCGCTGAGCTGAGCGAAAAGGCCAAGACCCGTCCCGAAGGTTCGTTGACCGTCGAGGAGTTGGACAAGGGGACCCATTTCATCGGCAAGAAGATCATTGAAGAAGCCGGTGAGACCTGGATGGCCGCCGAGTATGAAGGTGCCGACCGCACCGCCGAGGAGATGAGCCAGCTTCTCTATCACGTTCAGGTGATGATGATTAAGCATGGTCTGACCCTCGAGGACGTCTACAAGCACCTGTGACGTTCCGGTCGGCTGTGCATCCCTTGGAAGAAGGGTTATGGGTTTCGGCGGAAGCTCCCGTCAGATGAGTGATTCATCCGCCGGGATCCATCAGCGAAATAGTCGACATTTGATATACCGTATGAGCCACGCATCCGATCTGTAACAAACAGAAACTCCCATAGGGGGAGAGGAGTACCAATGCTGAGAATCGCCGTTCCGAACAAGGGCATGCTGTCCGAACCCGCATGGAACATGCTGGCCGAGGCGGGATACCGTCTGCGCACCAATCCGCGCCAGCTCGTCGTCCAGGACCCGGACAACGACATCGAACTGTTCTACCTGCGTCCACTGGACATCGCCGTGTACGTGGGCCGTGGCGCCATCGATGTCGGCATCACCGGCGAGGACCTGCTCAAGAACTCCGGCACCGAGGCCATCGAGCATCTGCCGCTCGGCTTCGGAGCCTCCACCTTCCGTTTCGCCGCGCCGAACGAGTCGCCCATCTCCAAGCTTGAGGACATCCAGGGCAAGCGCGTGGCCACCACATTCGACAAGCTCGTGCAGGACTATCTGACCGATCACGGCATTCAAGCCGAGACCATCCATTTGGACGGTGCCGTAGAGTCCTCAGTGCAACTTGGTGTGGCCGACCTCATCGCCGATGTCGTCTCCACCGGTACCACGCTGCGCAACGCCGGTCTGCGCGTCTTCGCCGATCCGTTGATGCATTCCGAGGCTTGCCTCATTCGTTCGCCTCGTCTTGACTCCAACGATTCGCGTCTGGCGGTCCTGTCTCGCCGTCTGCGCGGCGTGCTCACCGCGCACCAGTACGTGCTCATGGACTACGACATCCCGATCAGCAAGGTCTCCGCCGCAGTGGCGGTGACCCCGGGATTCGAAAGCCCGACCATCTCTCCGTTGCACGACAAGCAGTGGAATGCCGTGCGCGTCATGGTGCCCAAGGCCAAGGTCAACCAGCTTATGGATGATCTGTATGAAGTCGGCGCACGCGGCATCATCGTCACCGCGTTGCAGGCATCACGCATCTAGACCTGTCTTCCGCCATGGCACAGCAGAACACCGATACGCAATACAGTCCGGAAGCGCGTGATATTTATTTCACCGTACCGAATCTGATCAGTGCACTGAGGATCATTTCGATTCCCTTCATCACCGCATTGATATCGCGCCACAGCATGATCGAGGCTTTGGCGTTGATTGCCATTTCATCGGCTTCTGATGGTGTCGACGGTATCATCGCGCGCAAATTCAACCAAGTCAGCAAGATCGGTCAGATTCTCGATCCTCTGGCCGATCGCCTGCTCATCTTCTGCTCCATCCTTGCGCTCGGCATCGCCGGCATCATACCGATGTGGATGCTTGTGGTGGTCGGTATCCGTGACCTGTGGATGGCGATTCAGGTTATCTGGCTCGCCCAATATGGATACGGGCCGTTGCCGGTGCATTTCGTGGGCAAGGCCGGCACCGCGCTGTTGATGATATCCATAGTGTCGCTTATCATCGCCGATCTGGGCAGCAGCCAATTCTTCCACACGTTGTATCTCGCGGCGCTTGCCGCCGGCATTTGGGGGCTGGCCATGTACTGGCTAGCCGGTTACATCTATACCCGTCAAGGCGTCACGTTATTGCGCAAAGAACTGGGGGAGAAGTATGGCGCCTGATCCGATTGCACCGGAATCCTTCCCGATATCGGAAGAGAACGCTCCGGTTCATCGGCGCGCCGTATTCTCCGCATCGGTGTCCGGCATCGATTCCCATCATGCCCTGTCTCCTGACGATGTCGCCGCGATCCGTACACGTCGCCGTCGAAAGACCGACGACGATTCCCTACGTTTGATCGACGATTTGGTCAACAGGCCGATGGATCCCATGTTCTCGGATTCGAGGTTGGTCCATGAGCATCGTTCCACGTTCGCGTTTTGGGCCAATCGCGTCATTGTCTTTGCGATTTGCGTCGTCGTGGGCTTTGCCGGCAGCCTGTTCGTTCAGCAATTGCAGTCCGATCCCCGCAAGCAGGTGCGACAGACTCTGGTGAACCAGCTTGAGAACCGTAATGACACCATCACGCAATTGTCCGCCGACGTCAATGACCTGAAGTCTCAGGTCGACCAGCAGTCAAAGAAGGTTACCGGCAACGTGAAAAGCGACACGTTGATCCAAGACGAACTGGTCAATGGCACCGTCGCGGTCACCGGTCCTGGCATCACCATGACGCTGGCTGACCCTATCGCGGCAAGCCAAGCTGACCAATCCACATCGAATCGTGTGGGAACCACCAGTAATATCCGCGTCGTCACTGACCTTGATTTGCAGCAATTGGTCTCCTTGATGTTCAGTAACGGCGCCGAAGCGATTTCCATCAACGGCAATCGCATAGGGGCGCAGACATCCATACGCAAGGCTGGCGGTCATATTCTCATTGGAATGACCGCCATCGAAAGCCCCTACAGCATCGAGGCGATAGGAAACAAATCGGAGTTGGCCGAGCAGATGGGTAGCGCCAAACTGAAAAGTCTTTACGATTCATTCAAAAAAGCCGGTATCTATCCTCAAGTCAGCACATCCAACTCGATTACACTGAAAGCAGCAGTTGCTGGCGATGTTCAGTATGCGGAGAGGAATCAGTGATGGCAGCCGTTCTGGGTCTGATTATCGGTGTTGTTGTCGGCGTGTTCGTCAAGCCGGACATACCCGTAGTTGTGCAGCCGTACCTGCCCATCATGGTGATCGCCGCCCTGGATGCCTTGCTCGGTGCCGCACGTGCCTATTTCGAACGCAGCTTCTCCGATCGCGTGTTCGTCATATCCTTCCTCGCCAATGTGGTCACCGCCACGCTGCTGGTGTTCCTCGGCAATCAGCTCGGTGTTGGATCGCAGCTCCAGACCGCCGTCATCGTGGTGCTTGGCATTCGTATCTTCTCGAACGTGTCTGCCATCAGGCGTTTCATCTTCAGAGGCTGACATGGCGCGCAGATCGCAATCGCATAACATGCTGGAGAAAATGCGGGACCAGCATGCGCAGGACAAAGTCAACGACAGGATGGAAACCGGCTCGTTCCCCAAGGTGCGCAGAAAGCCGCGCGCGGATCTCAACCGTCACACGAACAGGTCACGTCTGATCACATCCATCCTCATCATGCTGATGTGCGCGTTGCTGGGATTCACGTACATGAGCCAGATCAACAACACCAAATCGACGTATGAGACATTGGACGAGAACGAGCTGGTTCGTCTGCTCAACGAATCGAACACGCAGATCTCCAATCTGGAGCAGCGCAAGACGCAATTGTCCAATCAGCTTGAGTCGCTGAAATCAGCCGCGGATGAGCAGGAGCAGGCGCGTAAGATCGCCAAGCAGAACGAGGAGGCCAGTGGCCTGATCTCCGGCAGACTGCCTGCTCGAGGCAGGGGCGTCACGGTGTCCATCAGCCGGGGGGCCGATGCCAAAGTCGATGCTTCGATCATGTTCAACCTCATCGAGGAGTTGCGCAACGCCGGTGCCGAAGTCATTGCGGTGGACAGCGTGCGCGTGGTCGCGTCGACGTATATCGCCGACGCCGATGATGGGTTGATCTGTGACGGAACCTCCATCAAACCGCCTTACACCGTCAAGGCCATCGGCAATCCGCAGGAACTGTCCAATGCAGTGGACATCGCCGGGGGAGTAGGTGCTCAATTGCAGGTGAAATACGGTGCGAATGTCGAAGTGCAATCCTCCGATAACATCGTGATAGACGAAGTTCGTGAAGCTACGCAAAATCAGTATGCGAAGACTGTAGAATGAGGAGTTATGACTGATCCGATTCCAAGCGCAGGCGAAACCACCATCATCGGTTTGCCTGCAATCAATGTATTGCCCGTTACCTCCACCGGCGACCGTCCGCTGACACAGGAGGATCTGGATACGATCACACGCCTTTCCGATGGAACGGCCCTGTTGATTTCCACCAGGGGAGCGGTATCCGGTTCCCGTTACCTGCTTGACGAGGATGAGATTACCGTCGGCCGCGACCCGCGAGCCGACATCCTGCTTGACGATTCCACCGTGTCCCGTCAGCATGCCGTGTTCCGCCGTGCCAATGGGCATTTCTCCGTTATCGACGCAGGAAGCCTGAATGGCACGTATGTGAATCGTCAACGTGTCGACCAGGCTGTGCTGAAAAACGGCGATGAAATCATGATCGGCAAGTTCCGTCTCATGTTCTTCACCAAATCCGCCGTTATCTCCCAATGAACGCCGTTTGACCTTGGCTTACACTGGATTCGGGATCGCTCGGTGTGATTCCGCCAGTGTAAGCCAAGGAGCGTGCGATGGGAGCAATCGGTTTGCATCTTCATATTCCGCTCAAGGAGCGTGAGAACTTGAACGATGAGGCGATTCAGGGGGAGTTATTCTCCAGCACCGACACGCAGGAAGCTAAGCGTGGATATCGTGGCACCGTAGCCTCGAAAATCGCTGGCATTACTTATCGTCAGCTTGATTATTGGGCGAGAAAGCAGATTGTGGAACCGTCGATTACGCCATCGCATGGCTCCGGTTCACGACGGCTGTATTCGTTCAAGGACGTGGTCATTCTCGCTGTCTCCAAAAGGCTCCTCGATGCCGGGGTCAACTTGCAGAACGTGACCGCAGCCATAGGATTTCTCTCGCAGCGAAGCACCGTGCAACTGGCCAATGTGACCATCATGTGCGATGGCCAGCATGTGCATGAATGCACCACCAGCGAGCAGATGCTGGAGTTGCTGCAAAGCGGCAAGGCGGTGTTTGCCGTGTCCGTAGGCTCGCTATGGCATCAGATTGAAGCAGCTTTGGAACATGAGGATTATGTTGATCTCGAGGCGCAGCCGATGAAAATCACCATGAACCGTCCGATCGATGAACTGACCGCCATGCGCATGCGCAAGAAACTCGAAGCGCGTAGACTACAGCGCGAAACCGCCTGAAGGAGACACTTGTGACGACCAAGCTCATCGAGCTGTTGCCTGCTTTGCTGTGGATTATCGCTGTGGTCATGGCGCTGAACATCATTGCGTTGACGATTCTTCGTGGACATCTGTTTGTCTCCAGAATGCGGCGTCCGCCGGTGTATCCGGTCAGCTGGACGATGGTCATGGCGCATGTCGTGTCGTTTGCGATGGCCATCGTGCCGTTTCCTGTCTATGCGCTGACCGCCGGCATGATGGACATCGATGTGCGTGAATTCTATGAGCAAAACGCGTTGATTGGCGCAATCATCGTCATCGTGCTGGTGATGCTTGAGATTCTGGTCATGTATCTGCAGGCGCATAACGCGATGGAAACCGAAATGGATCGGCGGTTGGGCTTGGCTGTGCGCGGAAATAAGAATAGTGACAAATAGCCGATAATGTACGTTATGTCAGATTGGTTTAAGAACAGATGACGTACAGCCTATCTGGCATATAAACTATCTGACATATAAATGTATTGTGGTGATCTGCAACAGGTTGGGTGCCGTGCAATGTTGGCTCGGCTGGCTTTTACATGCGAGACCTGCGCTATCCAAGCACCTTCACGGCTCCGATGATGTCACCGAAGATCGGGCGCTTCCAATACGAGACCCATACGCGGGTCCCCTCCGGCAGGTCGTTGATTCTGTTGCCGTTCGGGGTTATGTCGTTCCATTTCACCTCGACTGTTCGGCCGTCTGTCAGCGCGATTTCGGAGCCGTGCACCGGTTCGTCATACCTGCCGGTGTCATCCGTCCGTCGTACCACGCCCTCGCCGGTGGACGGCCCCACGACGAGAATGATGGCGTTGAATATGGCGGCGATTCCCACGATGATGACGGATGGGAATGCGATTTCGGCCGGAGCGATGCGTGCGGCGAGCAATATTCCCAAGAGGATGACGACCAGCGTTTCGACAATCAGGTTGCGGAGGATGGGATTCATTCAGCGGCCTTTCCGATAGAGTCGAGAGTCACATCCATCATCGGACTATTCCGCGACTTCACTGGTCCTCCAGTTTTTGACGAAACCGACGGTCTCCTTCTCTCAGAAAAGAAGACCGTCGGTTTCTTGCAGATGGAGAGTAATATCCTCTTCGGCTTCTACGAATTCGCTGGTATCGCGGGCCAAAGTTGCTTGCTCATGGTCGGGGGTCTTTGTCGTATGGTGCTCACAGATACCGTATTCCGTTTGAATTGAATGCGTGTCGGTCCGTCTGGGTCTCAGCTTGAATCCGCCGGCAGAGGTGCGTCATCTCCCCCACCGGCGGCAGGCTTCACTTGTGGCTGAGGCTCCATCCGTCCGCGTGCTTGGCGGTGCGGACGCGGGTGAGCACGCATCCGGCGCCAGTCAGGGTGAGGATAGCGGTCAGGGTGAGGATCGTGGCAGTGTCCGTGCCGGTCGTGGCGAGCGGGTCGGCGCCGAACAGCCGGTCGGCCTTGGCCTGCTTGGCGGCCGCGTCCTGCTTCGCCTGGTCGGCCGTCTTGTCGGCCCGGTCCTTCTCTGCTTCGGCGTCCTGCTTGGCTTTGTCCGCATCCGCCTGGGCCTTCAGAGCGGCGGCGAGCTCCTTGTCGGCCCGATCCTTGTCCGCCTTGGCCGACTCGTATGTGGCCTTCGCGGTCCCATACGCCTTGTCGGCCTTGGCTTTCGCTGTATTCGCGGCTTCCAGACGGGTCTTCGCGGCCTGGTATGCCGTCTGCTTGACCGTGAGACGCTGCTGCGCGTCCTCGTACCAGGTGATGGTGTCCTCCGCCTGCTTCTTGTCGGCCGTGGCCTTGTCGTATGTGGCCTTTGCCGTGTCGTAGCGGTTCTGCGCCTCGTCGACCTTCTTCTGCGCGGCGTCGAGGTGGGTCTGCGCTTCGGCGGCCTTCCGGTCGGAACCGGCCTTCGCGTCAAGCGCCTGCCGTTTCGCGGCCTCGGCCTTCGCCTTCGCGGACTTTGCGGCGTCAAGGTCCTTCAACGCCTGCGCCTTGTCCAGTTTCGCCTGGCTGATCGCGGCCAACGCCTGGGTCTTGTCCTGCTTCGCCTGTTCGGCCTGGGCGGCGGCCTTGTCCACGTCTGTCTGCGCGGTCTGGACGGCCTTGCCGGCCGCGTCCACACGCTGCTGCGCGTCCGACTGCGCCTTCACCGCCGTCTCCACGGCCGACTGCTTGGCTGCGGTGTCCTGCTTGGCCGTCTCCCATGCCTTGGTCTTCACATCCTGGTCCTTGCGGGCCTGCTCCAACGCGTGCGCCTTGTCGCCCTGCGCCTTGACGGCCTCGTCGTACGCGGCCTGCGCCTCCCTGGCCGCCTGAGCCGCCTTGTCGGCCTTCGCTTTGGCTTCCTGGGCCTCCTGGGCGGCCTTGTCTGCAGCGGTCTTCGCGGCGGCAAGCTTGTCCGCGGCCTCCTGCGCCTGTTGGGCGGCGGTCTCGCTCTTCGCCAACGCGTCCTGATAGACGGAGCCCGCGTTCTCCAAGCCGGTCTTCCAGTCGGTCAGATCCTTGAGATACGCGTCCACGTCCAGGGTGCGGCCCTGGTCGAGCCTGACTCCGTTGGCACCGGACGACCAGAGGCCGCCGTTGTCGTGGAATTCAAGCGCGTGCACGGTGCTGCCGAAGCCGAGGTTGCCGTTCTGGCTGAAGCCGAAGCCGGCGGTGGTCCAGTCCTTGCCGACGATGTTCGTGTAATGGCCGGTCTGGCATGAGACGCTGCCGTTGCCCCAGTCGGTGGGGTTAGGGCATCCCGACGGGTCGTCGAGCGTCCACTTGCCGGCCTGGTACGCGTCGTAGTTCTCCTTCTCCTTCACATACCAGCCGTCGAACGGGTCCTGATAGCCCCAGGCCAGGTTCTCCGAAGTGTTGAACTGGAGCGGGTGCTCGAAGTTCTGGGACGCGTAGTCGGCGTCGGCCATGCCGATCGCCATGAGCGTGTCCGACACCTGCACGGGCGGCAGACCCTCCTTGGCGCGCAGCTCGTTGACCTGCTTGATGAACCCGAGCGCCTTGATCATGTTGTCCAGGCTGGTAGCGTCCTTCGCCTGCCCGTTCTGCACGTACTGGAGATACTGGGTGACGGTCGGGTCGGTGAGCACCTTGACCGCGTCCGTCGCGTTCTTGTCGCCGAAGTAGGCGACCGCGCCCTGCTGGAGTTTCGCCTGCGCGCCGTCCGCGATCTGCTTCTTAGCGTCCGCTGTCGCCTTCGCCTGGTCGGCCGCCTCCTGTTTCGCCTGCGCGTCCTCGGAGGAGGCGTTCACGGTGTCGGCCGCCGCCTTGGAAGCCGCATCCGCCTTCGCCTGCGCCTCCTTCGCCGCCTGCTCCGCCTGTTGGGCGGCCTTCAACCGGGCGAGCAGATCCGACAGGCCGCCGTCATCCTTCGACAACTGGTCGACCTTGGCGTCCGCCTTCTCCTTCGCCGCCTTCGCCGCCGCTTCCGCCTGCTTGGCCTTGTACAAAGCCGCCTGCGCCGTCTCCACCTGCTCGTCGGCCTGCGCCTTGTCGCCCTTGGCCGCGGCCTGCCCGGCCTTCGCCTTGTCGAGCTCCGCCTGAGCCTGCATGCGGGCCTGCTCGGCCTGCTTCAGCGCCTCGTCGGCCTTGTCGGCCTTCGACTGGGCGGCGGTGATGGTCTCTTGTCCGCATCATCGGCCTTCGACTGTGCGATGGTGGCCTGCTTGGAAGCGGCGTCGATCTTCTCCTGGGCCTTGCCGACATCCGACTGATGCCCGGCGGACTCCTGCTTCGCCTGATCCAGCTCGGACTGGGCCTGCGTCCTGTCCGATTCGGCGGCCTGCTGGTCGGCCTGCGCCTGCTTCATCGCCTCCTGGGACTGATCGATCGCCTGCTGCGCCTGGCTGACCGCCTGCTGCGCCTGCTCGATCTTCCCGGGCGCGTCCTGCACATCCTTCGCGGCCTGATCACGTTCGACACCGGCCTGATCGGCCGCCTGCTGCGCGTTCGTCTGCTCCTGCGCCGCCTGCTGCTGCGCCTGCTGTGCGGCATCCAGGTTCTGCTTGGCCGTATCAAATGCGCCGGCGGCCGCATCGGCCTTTGCCTGCGCTTCGGTCACACCGGTCGGCGCGGCCTGAACGGCCTGAGCCGTGCTCTCCTGCGCCGCCTGCACGGCATCCTGTGCCTGGCTGATCGCCTGTGCTGCCATGTCGGTCTGCGTGGTCGCGGTCTCGTCGGCCATCGCCACGGCCGGAGCCGCCAAGGTTGCCGCGGTCGCCAATGTGGCGACACCGGCTTTCATGAGTTTGCTTGCCATGAGAATCCTCCTCGTTTCTCTGTCTCGTCTCTGCCAACCCTAACGGGGGTAGTTGTCGTCTCTGACATGAGTTATCTTACTCCCCTGCAGCTCATCGAATGGGGTGGTTTCGGCATGCGACCTATGGACAACATCCACTGTTGTACTTTCGCTGTCTTTTGCTTGTTCCTTTCACTATGAGATAATCGTGATGGGCGCCGATGGTTGTTGCTCATATCGGAGCCAGAGAGGTGATGACGTGTTGCAATGCCCGGCCGACGAAGGCCGATGCAAGCCACGTTGTGCTTGGGGAAAGGCTATTGGCAATGAGCGATCAAGAATTGTTGATGTTCATCGGCTTGGTTTGTGTAGTTGTCGGAGTTATCGTTATTGCTCTCTTTCTGCGAGCAAGCAATGAAGCCAATGAGAGCAAAGCTCAATGCACTGCGATTGTGCCAGGCGTGGTATCTCGGCTCATCGAAGAGGAAGACAATGATGGGACGTTATGGAAACCGGTGTTCTCCTATACCGTAGGTGAGGACAACTACACCATCGTGTCTCCGGTGTCCTCTCGCCCTGCCCAATACCAAGTCGGAGAACATGTGGTTGTGGGCTATAATCCGTTAGATCCGTCGGATGCCTATGTTCAAAGTGAGCGCGGATCTGGATGCCTGTTGTATGCATTCATCGGAGCAGGGCTGATTGACGCTACGGCCGGTTTGGCAGTTGTGATTTGTGCGGCGCTCGGCGTGATTGGCTGAGCAATCATAGCCGATGTGCTTCAGAAGGCATCATTCCGTCAGGGCAATGGCATGATGCCTTCTGTCCCCGCTCCATAGACGGAGAGAAAGAACAAGCAGGGACAGTGTCAGCGTGACACGTACTGCGACAATCGCTTAATGCGAGGCGAAGTAACGGTTCACTGCATCTTCGAGCTGATTCACGGTCTCGATGATCTCGTAGACGCCGTGCTCCTCCATTTCGCCGGCTGGCGCGTAGCCCCAGCGGCATCCGATGGTGTCCAAGCCGCAGGCGTGCGCGCCGTCGATGTCGGTGTACCGGTCGCCGACCATCACAGCCTTATCCCCCTGTGCCGCGTCGAAGCCGATCTTGTCGAAGCAGTATCGGATGACCTGATCTTTGTCGAGTCGTGAGTTGTCCTTGGAGGCGCCATAGATGCCGTCGAGCAGTTCGGTCAGATGGAAATGCTCGCAGATCGGCACGCACTGGTATTCGGGCTTGCAGCTGGCCAAAGCCAGATAATAACCGTCTTCACGCAGTTTGACCAGCTGTTCGCGGATGCCGGGGAACACGACGTTCACCAGACGGCCCGGCACCTTGTTCCCCGGTTCGTTCGGATCGTCGAACACAGCCTTGTCCGCATAATAGCTGCGGTAGATCTCCACCGCATGATCCAGCTCGTCCTCGGGAACATGGTTGCGTTGCAGGGATTCGACAATGGCCGGTCCGATGAAACGATGCAGTTCTTCGTCATCCGGCACCGGACGCCCAAGCGCCTCGAACGTCTTGACCACGGATGCGATGATGCCGCCGTCCGACTTGGTCAGCGTGCCGTCGAGATCGAGAAGAACTACATTTCTCGGATGCTGTGCCATTGAAGGTACTCCCCTGTCATGTCAAATCGTGAGGTTGCCGATGGCGTTGCGACAAGGCACACTCTCATGCATCGGCAACCATACCTCAGCAATGATTATGCCCAGTCGCTTTGACTGGGCATCGATTCACGTGTTGTTCAACTTACGTAGTATTCCGTGGACTGTGACTCACTCGTAATCCGGAATCCAGCCGTCACGGTGCATCTGCAGACGCTTTTCCAGCAGCTTGGCGAGTTCCTCCTCGCTGCGGCGTTCCAGCAGCATATCCCAGTGTGTACGACTCGGCTTGCTGATTTCATCGGCCTCACGGTCGTCATCGCCCTCACGGTGGGCCACAGCGCCACAGCGGCACTCCCACTCGTCGGGCACCTCAGCGCCTTCGGCGAACGGCAGGATGGTGCGATGTCCCTTCGGGCATACGTATGCCACATCGTTTCTGGCTGCGAAATCCACATTGTCGTCGGACTCCAGCGATTTCGCGCCGATGCTCATGCCCCTGAGGCTACGTTCTGCCATATCGGCATCCTCCCTTGCAAATTCAGTAACCGTACTAATTTACGCAACAGTTCGGACTAGACTTCTATTCCGGTCCATCCCTGCATGCGCGCTCACGCTCATTCCACTCCGGAGTAGGATACGATGCCGCGATTGACTCGATCGGCGGCTTCATGGGCGATATCCTGCAACGCCTCTCCCCCGTTCAACGGCAACGGGCCGGCTGCGGCAATCTGCTGCAGCACGTCGGCCAGACGTTTGGCCGTTCGGACGAAATCACCGCCGGTCATATCCGTTCCGTATAGGCACGACGCCAGCGAATTGCCGTCAGCCCACTCGAACATGACGTCCACGATGCCGCAGTCGGGTTGTTCGGGTTCCTCAAGACCATGATCCGTGCACAGTTCGCCGATATTCGCGCACACGCCTCGCAATTGCGAGGCCGCGATGGCGATATGTCCGGAAACACCGCCTGGATAGTGTCTGGGCTCGCCTTGCGCTCCACGGCGGGGTTCATACACCAACGACGAGAGCACCGACGCAAGGCCCTTGGCGTCGAGCTTGTTGAACATGCCGCTGAGCATCGCCTCGCACAGTTCCAAGTCATGTTCGCTGTAGATACGTCGCAGGATGCGTCCCTTGTCGGTAAGGGTCATATCCACCTGACCGTCGCCGCGGTCCCGCCGATCGAGATATCCGAGCTGGCACAGGATATCGCAGATGCGGTCGAACTGGCGTGCCACGGAACCGGTGCGCGAGTTGTAGCGATCGGTCACACGATTGAGCTCACGCATCTCGCGCGCCCAGCGATGCCCCCACTTGAGATGCTGCTGCAGATCCGGGCAGTCCCGGCACGGATGCTCATGCTCGGCCTTGCGGAGGGTTTGAATGTCCGTTTCCAGTTGCCGGAACGCCTGGGAACGGTCGTGGTCGGTCAGGAACACTTCGTGCTTGAGCTTCTTCCGCCCTTCTTTCTCGATGTCGCTCAATTGCATACGGATGGTCATGAATTGCTTGAAATCGCCATGGCTGCATTGGAATGCCTGCTCATAGCCATCCAGCGCCTTGTTCAGCGTGGTGATCTGCGATTCCAACTGCCATGCCGACTCGTTGGCCTCCCACTGCGCGAAGGACTGGTCCAGCGTGATGCGTGCGGTCTGATAGTCGCTGGCGTTGAGCAGGTTCACCGCCATGTTGAAGGTCGGGCGGAAACTGGAATGCAATGGGTAGACACGCTTGGATGACAATGCCGCCGCCGTGGCGGGGATGAAATCCTGATGATCGACCACGATGGCATGGCCTATGGTGTCTATGCCGCGGCGTCCCGCTCGTCCCGTGAGCTGGGTGAACTCGCCCGGGGTCAGCGCGACGTGTCCGGTGCCGTTGTACTTCTCGAGTTTTTCGACCACCACGCAGCGGGCGGGCATGTTGATGCCCAAGGCCAGCGTCTCGGTGGCGAAGACCATCTTGACCAGACCTTCCTCGAACAGGCGTTCGACGATTTGCCGGAAGAGCGCGATCATGCCGGCATGATGCGAGGCGAAGCCCTCTTCCAGCGCGAAACGGAATTTCGAGAACTGCAGGGCCTTGAGATCCTCCTGGCTGAGCTGTCCGGCCACCATGTCGTCCACGATGCGGCGGATCTTGATGGCCTCCTCATCCGTGGTCAATTCGAGACCAGCGTTGATGCATTGCTCGACGGCCTGATCACAGCCGTTACGGGAGAAGATGAAATAGATGCCCGGCAGCATGCCTAGGAAATGCAGTTCATCCACCACTGCCCAGCGGCGTGGTGTATGGCGTTGTGGCTTCGGCTCACGGCCCTTAGGCCCCTTGCCTTTGAATCCCTTGCGTTTGTCGGGACGCTGCTCGCCGCGCCTTCTGGCGGCTTTGCGATCCAAGCGGTCAAGGGTGTTGATCAGTTCCGGATTGAGCTTGGTGGTCTGCTGCCCCTGGCCATCGCGCCGGTACAGGTCGATGACTTCCGGCTCGGTATGGTCGTCTTGCTGAACGATGACATGCTGTTCCAAAGGTACAGGCCGATGTTCACTGATCACCAGCTTGGTCTCACCGCGCACCGAGGCTATCCACCGGGAGAAATCCTCCACATTCGATACCGTTGCGGAAAGCCCCACGATTTTAACGGTTTGGGGAAGATGGATGATGACCTCTTCCCACACGGGTCCCCGGAAACGATCCGCCAGATAATGCACTTCGTCGAGAATGACATACCGCAATGCGCTGAGCGTGGTCGACCGCTCGTAGATCATGTTGCGCAATACCTCGGTGGTCATCACCACGATGTCCGCTTCGGAGTTGATGGATGTGTCTCCGGTGAGCAGTCCCACCTTGTCAGGCCCGTAGACGGCGACCAGATCATGGTATTTCTGGTTGCTCAGCGCCTTGATCGGAGTGGTGTAGAAGGCTTTGACGTTGCGGTCCTGAGCCAGATAGATGGCGAAATCGGCCACTACCGTCTTTCCTGCGCCTGTAGGTGCGGCCACCAGCACATTGCTGCCGGCCTCGAGAGCCTCATTGGCGTCCTGCTGGAAATCATCCAAGTCGAATGGCAGCGTCGCCGCGAACCGTGCGGCAATCGTTGAACGACGTTGCTTGGTTTTCTGGAATGATGCGTACCGTTGTGCAGGACTGAGTTTCGTTTCCGATGAATCAGCCTTCTGATGATGGTGACGTGCCATGATGTCTTTCGTTTAGTCGTTGAACCGCTTCCACCTGTTCCAGGCCCGGATGTGGCGTTCACGTTTTGCCGCCCTACGTCGAATGACCTCCGCATGCGCTTCGGCATAGCGATCCTGCGCGACGCTCAACGGCTGGGTGAAGATGGCGGGCTCAGGCGTGTGCCCGACCGAATCTGGCTCGCCCATTGCCGACAGTTTTTCGCCGATGCGGTCACCCGTTTCGCTTGCATCGCGCAATGCGCGGATTCCATGAATACCTGCGTATGCCAGTCCGCAGATGATCATGGCAAGCATGAACAGCGCCAATATCAGCCATATCCACCAAGGCATGGCGACTCCTTACTTATTTGGATGCATTGGCGCTGAGGCTCAATTCCCGTTCAGCGCGGGCGATGATCATGGTGCGAAGCGTTTCCGGGGCGACCGCCGTGATATGTCTTGCGTGCGCAATGCAGAAGGCGACGAACCAAGAGTCGGAGGAAACGGTCAGATGCACCTTCTCCCCCGCTCCGCACTGTTCCACAGTGGCACCCGGCAGCGTCTTGATGAACGGCAGATCCGCCTGGTCGGTGATGAATACCGCTTCCGTGCCATTGTCGAAGCTCCACTTGCGCAGTTCGCTGACGGGCATGTTGGGCACATCGATGGCCTGGACGGGCTTGACGACCTCGGCCTTTTCGATGCGGGCCAAACGGAGCACCTGCCAGGTGCGAGGCTTTCCGTTCGCCTTGTCGATGGTCTTGTCTTTGGAGACGTATGCCTTCTTCTCCTTGGGGGCGGCGGATTCGACGTCCGTATAGACGGCCGCATAGTAGACGCCCTCATCGATGAAGATCTTCGCCGGCGCCACCAGCTTGCGCCGGGTGCGACCGGTGCCATCGGTGTATTCCATGTCGAGCAGGGATTCGGTGTTGATGGCACGCTTGACCACGGAGAAGCTGCGCGGCTCGAGCTCGTAGCCGGTCAGGCTCAGCCACGGTGTCTGCCCGGGAGTCACGTGACGGCGGAGCCTCATATACAGCGATTCGGCTTGGGCGCGCTGCTTGTCGGGCAGCAGCGGGGAATGGGCGAGATAGCTCACCGATGCGGTCAGCATGCTCAGATACTGGGGCGAGATGCCCGCGAGACGCTCCAAGCCCAGGGAATTCGTCGCAGAGACGATGCCTTCCGAGTCCAGCAGCGGCCAATCGATGTCGAAGAACTGGCTTCCCGCCATTTCGCCGTCATCGGACACCGTGGTAAGGGTATTGATGTCCTTGTGGATGATGTTGACGAACTTCTTCAACTCATCATCGTTCTTGGGCTTGCCGATGAAGCGGACCGCAAGCTCGCTCATCGAGAATTCCTCGCCGAGATGCGCAGACAGGAACAGCATCAGGCGCAGGCGTCGATCGACCTCGCTGCCCGTCTGGAACGCCGAGCTGCTTTTCTTGTTCTGGGCCTTGATGGATTCCGGGTCGCCTGGCTCGCTGACTTCGCGGCTGATCGAGGGAGACACGACGGATGCGCTGACCGGACCGGCGGATTCGTCGGCCAAGGCGAACTGGCTGGCGGCGTGCAGACGACGGTGATAGGCGTCCACCGCCTCCTGGGGGCTGACAATCATGGCGCCGGGATGCTCCAGCACGTACATGGCCAGATCGTCGGAATCCGTATACGCCACATTCAGCTGTTCGCCATCAACGTCCACCGTGGCTGCGAAGCGACGGGAGTCGATCACCTTGACCAGCGAGTCCGGAATGTGCTGCGTACCAAGCCCCGGAGCGATGGAATCCAGACCCAAGCCCGGAATGGGTGTCTGCGGGACGCGGGGGGTGGTGCGGGATGCCCTCTGAGCGATCTGCGATTGGTCGGGCTCGGAGGAAATCGCCATGGAGCGTGCAAGATAATTGGCTGCGGCCAGAACAGGCATGTCCTCAGGCTCGAACATCAGGCGTATGCGAGGCTCATCACCCAATTGCAGACGATATGATGCGAAATCTTGGCCTTCGGACTTCGAAGAGTATTCCGGCTGGCGTGATTCGATGGCAATGCCCATGGCCGCAAGCTTGGCGCGATCGCGCTGGAATTGTTTGGCGAATGCCGCCTTTGCCGCCTGATCGGCGAGTTCCCCATACGAATCGGCGTAGGCCTTGACTCGTTGTGCAATCTGGCGGGAAGTCAGCCATTGCGGGAACGCGGACGACAACACGGCCAGTACATCCAGCTCGTGCTTACCCCACTTGTCGGAAAAACGCCGACGCCCGCTTGTACCTTCTGCCATTAGTCCTCACGTGTAATTATTGTTTCGTTATAAGTGTGTGAGATTTTTTCCTCACGCTCCCTCTATATTAGAGGGTTTTTTCTGTATTATGCGCCATTTCACGAAATTTGGCGGCTCTTTTTTGCCGGAGCCGCCAAATTCCGCAGTGCCATCACACCCAGTCGTCAGGCTCGATGCCTTGCGGGCCAACATATTCGCCGTTGGGCACGTAGCTCGGCTCGTCCTTGTCTTCGAGTTTGGCGTCGGCGAACATGACCACATCGCGTCCGAACGTCCAATCCCCCTTGATGGTCACCGAATTCGCGGCGGCCAGCGATGGGACCGCATAGGGGAAACGCTCGTCGAAATCATGGATGTTCTTGTAGAACCGTGGATCGAGATCGACGTTCGGGAAGATGTAGTTGCCGTCCTCCATCTCATAGGTATCGGTCAGGTGGAAGCGGTCGGAACGCATGATGAACAGGTCGTTCGTGGTCTTCACCGGCAGGAACCGCATGCGGTCGACCTGCACGCAGATGGCCCCGTTGAACAGTCCGATGGCGGCGCCCATCGCGGTTTCCAGCTGAATGACCTTCTCGGAATCAGGGTTGGTGGGGTCCACGGTCTTCCTGTTGCGGATCACCGGCAGCGGCAGCACGCCATTGTATTCGGCAAGCTTGGCCTTCAGCGCGTCGATGCGAATCCAGATCGAATTCGTGTTGAAATACGGATGCTTGGAGATGTCCTGTGCCGCTTCCTTGTCGTCCGGATGCACCTGGCTCATTTCGCGGAGCATGAGGCGGCCGGTGGCCTTGTCCCTCACGATGTGGCCGCCCTTGCGGTCGGCAGGCGTGCGGATGGCCACTTCGGCCATGAACGGCGCTCCGGTATTCTCGAAATGCTGTGCCAGGGTGCGCGAGGGGCGCGCGCCCAGATTGTCAGAGTTCGAGATGAACAGGTACTTGAACCCATGCTCCTCCAGAACGTCCAGCAGACCGGACTCCCAGATAGTGGAGAACAGGTCACCATGTCCCGGCGGGCACCATTCCAGTTCGGGGTTCTGCGGGAAACTGACCGGCTCTCCGGTGGCCGCCACCAGCTTCGGCTCCTGATGCTGGATGATTTCCATGGGGATTTCGGTCTGTTCAAACTTGCGATTGTACTTGAGCACCTTCATCGTATCCGCGGAAGTGCGGAAGGAGTTCATGAAGGTCAGCGGCAGTTCCACGTGAAGACGGTTGCGGGCGGTCAGCACCTGGCCGATGATGATGTCGATGAAACGCATCTGCTTGGCCTTATGGCGACGAACAGGCAACAGGGACTTAGCGCATTCGAGACCCATCGAGGTGCCAAGTCCGCCGTTGAGCTTGAGGAAAGCGGTCTTGGCGAAAGCGTCTACGGCCTTGTCGTGGTTGATGGTCTCATACACGTCATGGAAGCTCGGCACCTTTTCGAGCGGCTCGACGTCCTCCTCGCGAATCCAACTAGATGATTCCTCATGGCGCCAGACATTGAACAGGTGATGGAACTGGTTGATGGCAGTTTCGCTCATGCCATGTTCGCGCATTTTGACGGCGGAGCGTTCGAACAGCGCATCATCGGCGTTCTCTTCGCCGCTTGAGGGTGTGACGTCGATAGTAGTACGAGTGTTTTCGATCTTGTCTTCCTCGTCGCCTGATTGCGTGCCGTTGGTCGGTTCGGTCATTCAAATCCCTTTCGTCAAAACTACAAGGCACAAGTCTATCGCTTGAACAAGCAGAATACCCTGTAACAAGGGTGTCAGATGGGATAACGGGATGCTTTTCTGATGAACAACACGTGAACAGCATACCGAATGGAGATGTGTATGAGGTCCCAAGTGTGAGGAGCCGTACTTGGAAGTAAGGAATCAGAAATCAGTCGATGCCTGCGCGATGACGCCGTCCGCCAGCATCTGATAGCACCGCTTCGATGGGTGGAAGTTGTCATAAGCCCAGAATTCGTCATCGGTCAGGCCGGTATCGTAATGCGTCATATCCACGAATCGCACCTGTTTGTCGGCGCAGATGCGTTTGCTGATGGCCGTCTGCGCGTCGGTCATGTCCAGAATGGCTTTGCGCAGGACCCGTCCGAGCGCCGGAGACCGGTACACCTGTCCGGAGCTGATGACTACGACATGCGGGCACAGAGCCTTTGCCTCGTCGATGGCAGCAGTCAGATCCGAGCGCCACTCCTTGGCACTGCGTCTGGCCATCACGTCGTTGGACCCGGCACAAAGCACCAGCAGATCAGGTTGTTCCTTGACCTGCGGCAGCAGACGGAAGCGTACACGGCGCATGGTGGCACCGAGTCTGCCGTACGTCGCCCATTGCACGGGACGATTGATTATGGAGGCCAGCGTGCGGGCCATGTCGGGCACCAGACCTTCCTGCTGGTCGTCGACACCGCATCCCACGGTCAGCGAATCGCCGACGACGACCAGGGAGAACGGCGCTGCCGTTCGGACGGTTGGTCCTGATGCCTCGGGACTCACAGTTCCATTGTCGATATCAGAGGTTGTTGCATGCTGCGCATCCGCGTCATGGGGCATTGGCACGGATCCGCGGCGCTCGCCATCCGGTTCCGGCGCGAGCTTCACCGTATGCTGAGCGACCACAGCCTCCGTTAGCGCGATAGGCCTCTCCCACCACGACAATGCCATGATCGTCTCCCTCTCCCCCAGTTCGTCCGTATGCTTGGTGCCGTCTATATGCTTGGTACCGCGTGTGCCGCATATGATGCCGCCGCGCCTCATTGTAACGATGGTGCCAGAGCGATGATGCCATCGGATGCACATGATGGACCGGTATGAGGATTGCTCCTCTGCGAGTCGATTGCCGGTCACCTTTTGCATGCGGGACGAGGGACTGAGGGGAAAGTCATTTTGTCGGCAAATATCTGGTGCAAGACACTAGTATCCCGCGTCAGATATTCATTGGCCTTTCGCTGTTTGTAGTGGGTTGGCTGGTGTGCGGTGTGATGTCTGTCGGGTAGGTTGGAGGCATGGATACCTCGCATTTGTTCACAGCCGCGCTCCAGCTTCCGATGCCTTGGAAGGTCGAGTCCGTGGATTTCCGGGACGGCGACGACGGCAGGCAGGAGCTGCACATCACGATCGGTTTCGAGGCGGGCTCCCGCTTTCGCTGCCCCGAGCCGGGGTGCCGGCAGGACGAGTGCCCGGTGCATGACACGCGCGGGCGCGTGTGGAGGCATCTGAACTTCTTCCAGTACAAGGCGTTCATCCATGCCGGCGTGCCACGCGTGGCATGCCCGGAGCATGGCGTGAGGACCGTGCCTGTCCCGTGGGCGAGGCCGGGCAGCGGGTTCACGCTCCTGTTCGAGGCGTGGGCGGTCGAGATGGCCCGCCACCTGCCGGTCAGCACGCTCGCCGAGCAGGTCGACGAGACCGACACCCGCCTGTGGCGGTTCATCGCCCACTACGTGGACGAGGCCCGCAGACTCGAGGACTACACGGGCGTGGAGGCCATCGGTATCGACGAGACCAGCCGCAAGGGGCACAACTACATCACGGTGGTCGCCGACCTCGTCGAGCACGACGTGATCAACGTGACGGCCGGCAAGGACTCGTCCACGGTGAAGCGGTTCGTCGACGACTTCACGGCGCACAACGGAGTGCCCGGATACGTGCGGCTCGTCACCTGCGACATGAGCCTGGGGTTCCGGAAGGGCATCCGCGAATACCTGCCCAACGCGGAGCGGATCGTCGACAAGTTCCACGTTGTCAAGCACGCCAACGAGGCCGTCGACAAGGTCCGGAAGGCCGAAGGACGCTCCAACGGGCTGCTGAAGAGGACGAAGTACCTGTGGCTGCGCAACGAGTCCGGGCTGAGCGAACTGCAGTTGGAGACCAAACACGCTCTCATGAAACAGCGGCTGAAGACCGGCCGGGCGTGCCAGATGCGCGAGACCCTGCAGGACATCTACGAGACCAGCCGCACGCCGGCCGAGGCGTGGTCGCGCCTGCATCGCCTGTGCTCGTGGATGATGCACTCACGGCTGGAACCCATGAAGGACCTCGCCCGCATGATCCGCAGGCACTGGAACGAGATCCTGGCCTACTTCACCCACCCGTACACCAACGCGGTCCTCGAGGGCGTCAACAGCGTCATCCAGAACGTCAAACGACGAGCACGCGGATTCAGGAACATGGACTACTTCGCCACCATGATCTACCTTACCTGCGGCAAACTCGACCTCAAAGCAGTCACCGCCTAACCCCCGCGACCCACCACAAACAGCGAATAGCCCATAAACGTTTAGGAATTCAATGATGAAAAGACACGACGTTACGATAACCGATATCTCGAAGCAGATGGGACTGTCTGTCTACACGGTTTCGCGCGCTCTCAACGGACTTACCGGTGTATCTGAGAAGACTCGCGCGGCGGTGCTTGAAACGGCGCGAACCATGGGGCATATCCCCAACGTCAACGCGCGGGATTTGCGCACTGGCACCCATCGTTTCGTCACGTTGCTGACCGCAGGCATGTCGAATTCCTATTACCTCGACCTCATCGATGGCATCGAAAGCGTTCTGCAGGACAAGAAGGAGAGTCTTTTCATCGCGGATATGGCGGTCAATGGCCGTTACAGCCGGGAGAATGAAACGAATCTCCTGCGTCAGGTAGTGGAGAACCGTCCTGGCGGTATCATCTCTACTCTTGGCCTGAGCGAAGATAGCAGGAGCCAGTTGAAAAACTGGAACATCCCTATCGTATTCGTCGATTCCACGCCCGGCTATAGCGATGACGAAGAAGTCGAGGACGGGTTTTCTTACGTCGCTACGGACAATGTTGATGCGGCCGCGAAATTGGGGCGTCACCTTGGGGTGCACCATTTCAAGAGATGGCTGCTGGCCATTTACCCAGATACGTGGAACAGCCGGTTCGCCCGCGAGAACGGACTGCTGGCGGCTGCCGATGAATGCGAGGCCGAGATTCGCGTATTGGAGTGCGGAAACAATCGTGAAGAGGCGTGCGCGGCAATCCATCGTTTTCTCGACAGAGACAATTTCGAGCCAGATGTGATTATCGCGGGCAATAACCCAATTCTTTTGGGAGTGATGTCTGCGCTGAGCGAAAGAGGCATCGACGTTCCTCAAGATTTAGCGCTAGTTGCATTTGATGATTTCGCGTGGTCCGATCTGCTATCGCCGAAGATTACGTTGGTCGCGGAGGACAGTCGACTCATCGGAGCAAAAGCGGCGAATTACTTGCTTGAACAGATGGAAGGAAGAGAGGAGGTGAACAAATCAGCGGATGGGACGACGACGATGCCGAAACCCATCCACGACATGATTGAGACATCCCTGAAAATCAGGGAGTCATGCGGATGCATATGCCAGTAGGTTGCATCCCGATACACGCATTATTTCCAACGGAGGAAACAACATGAACACCAAGAAAATCATCTCGGCCGCATCCGCCCTGTTCGCTGCATCGGTTCTGCTGTCAGGCTGCAGCGCGGTGAGTAACGGAGACAATGCCGCCAGCGAGGTTTCAAAGCCCACAGAGATTAAGAGCATCGGACTCATGGTCCAGGACATGTCCAATCCGTTCTTCACCGCGATGGACAAGGAGGCCAAGGTTCAGGCCGAGAAGATCGGCGCGAAGCTCAATGTCCAGGATGCACAGCTCGACCTTGCGACGCAAGACAACCAGATCTCCTCGTTCATCGAGCAGCAGGTCGATCTGATCATCGTCTCCGCTGTTGACGAGAGCGGTTTGCAGCCCGCCATCGAACGAGCCAAGGCCGCAGGCATCATCGTCGTTGCTGTGGATACCCCGGCGAAGGGAGCCGATGCGGTCGTTATGACCGACGGCGTGCAGGCGGGAGAGCTGTCATGCTCATACTTGGCCGAGCAGCTCGGAGGCGAGGGCAATATCCTGATCGTGGACGGAACGCCAATCCAGACCATCACCGACCGCATCAAGGGCTGCAAGTCCGCCTTGGAGAAGGACTACCCCGGCATCAAGGTCGTCGGACAGCAGTCATCCAAGAACGATCGCGCGACCGGCCTGTCCGTCACAACGGACATGCTCACAGCCAACAAGGACGTGCAGGGCATCTTCGGCATGAATGACCCGTCCGCCTTGGGTGCAGCCCTCGCTGTCGAACAGGCCGGCAGGACCAGCGAAATCATCGTGACCGGTATCGATGGAAGCCCAGAGGGCGTCGATGAGCTCAAGCGCGCCGGATCCCCCTTCGTGGGCACCTCGACCCAGAACCCAGGTGAAATGGTCAAGCAGGCGGTGGCTTATGCTCAGAAGGTCGCCAAGGGCGAAACCCCCGAGGAATCCACCATCCTGATCCCCAGCGTTATGGTCACCCGCGACAACGTCAATGAATACAAGGGATGGTGAGCATGACGCGGCCATCGACCCCTCTATTGCAGCTCGAGAACATATGCAAGAGCTTTTCCGGTGTGGTCGTTCTCGACAACATTAACCTAAACCTTTATGACCATGAGGTGCTTGCACTCATGGGCGAGAATGGCGCCGGAAAATCCACCATGATGAACATCCTGTCGGGGAACCTGAAAAGGGATTCCGGACGCATCCTGATCAATGGCGAAGAAGTAGATGTCTCCA
>NZ_JGZK01000006.1 GCF_000741695.1 Bifidobacterium reuteri DSM 23975
ATGAGGAGGGGAAAATCGTTTCCTCATGTACCGCATATGCCCAGAATGCGTTGTAGGGATTCGTATATGTACCGCATATGCCCAGAACCAGGGCCGCTACTGGTGCGGGCGCCGGCGGAAGCAGAACCGGCCTGTGCCCTACCGATACCCCTCCCACAAAGGCAGGGGCATGAGAACGTCTTCGCAATCCGCCCACATGGCGGCAAGGTCCTGGCCGGGGGAGCGCAGCCAGCGCAGCTGGAGGCCATCCATCATCGAGAAGCCGGCCTGCAGAAGATGCTCCACGTTCACGCCATCCGGCACGCGCCAGTTGATGTTGAGCGCGTTGGCCACGGTGTCGTGCTCGCGGCGGGCGAAATAGTCGTGCGCCGGATGCGCGGGGTCGAGCGCCTCGGCGCTCAGGGTGGAGAACATGTGCACCAGCGCCGGGCGTGTGGCATTCACCGCCACCACCTTGCGCCACATTTCGGCGATGAGCGGACGCGCCTCGGTGACCATCGTGGCCATGATGTCCACGGTCTGCTGGTCGTAGGTTTCGGTGAGCGCGAGGTCCAGCAATCCCTCCTTGCTGCCCACGTAATGCAGTACGCCGGCCTTGGTGAGTCCGACCTCGGTGGCGATGCGTTGCAGCGAGGTGCCGTAGTAGCCGAGTCTGCCGAAGGATTCGACGGTCGCCTCGATGATGGCGCTGCGGCGGTCGTCCGCCGACGCGGCGGGGGAGGGGGTGGGATCGTTCATGCGTTTCTCTTCTCCGCTCCCGAGCCCGGGAGCTGGTAACTGGTGCGGTTGCTGGTGCAGGCGGGGCGATGGGGCTTGCACAACGACTTCCGCACAGTGTATTGCTGCATCGTATCAAGCAAGATTATCTGCTACCTTACGGTCGGTTGGTAAGGATTCCAAATGATTTCGGTGTGTTGCGTCGTCAATTCTGATACTCTACCTACCAACCGGTTGGTCTAGGCGGTATTGCCTGATGGAATTCGCGGATGAACCTCACTGGGCAGCGGGATATCGAATCCCCGAGATTCGTTCCCTTGCCGACGTCCGGACCGAACCGCGCAAAACGACTGACATCGCACACGACTCAAGGAAAGAGGCATCATGAGCGAAACCAACGCAACCCCGACCTACCCCTCCGTCAAGGATCTGACCCTCGAGGAGAAGGCGTCCCTGACCTCCGGCGGAGACGCCTGGCACCTGCAGAGCGTCGAGCACAAGGGCATCCCCGGCTACATGATCACCGACGGCCCCCACGGCCTGAGGAAATCCCTGGCCTCCAACACCAGCGAAACCGACCTCAACGACTCCGTGCCGGCCACCTGCTTCCCGCCGGCCGCAGGCCTCTCCAGCTCGTGGAACCCAGCGCTCATCCGCAAAGTCGGCGAGGTGATGGGCGAGGAGTGCGTGCAGGAGAAGGTCGCTGTGATCCTCGGCCCCGGCGTCAACATCAAGCGCAACCCGCTCGGTGGCCGCTGCTTCGAGTACTGGTCCGAGGACCCGTATCTGGCCGGCCATGAGGCGGTCGGCATCGTCGAGGGCGTGCAATCCAAGGGCGTGGGCACCTCGCTGAAGCACTTCGCCGCCAACAACCAGGAGACCGACCGCCTGCGCGTGGACGCCCGCATCAGCCAGCGGGCCCTACGCGAGATCTACCTGCCGGCCTTCGAGCACATCGTCAAGACCGCCCAGCCGTGGACCATCATGTGCTCCTACAACAGAATCAACGGTGTGCACTCCGCCCAGAACCACTGGCTGCTGACCGACGTGCTGCGCGACGAATGGGGCTTCAAGGGCATCGTCATGTCCGACTGGGGCGCCGACCACGACCGCGTGGCGTCCCTGAACGCCGGCCTGAACCTCGAAATGCCGCCGAGCTACACGGATGACCAGATTGTGTACGCCGCACGCGACGGCCGCATCGACCCAGCTCAGCTCGACCGCATGGCCCAGGGCATGATCGACCTGACCAACAAGGCCCGCGCCGCGATGAGCATCGACGGCTACCGTTTCGATGTGGACGCACATGACGAGGTGGCTCGCCAGGCCGCCGTGGAATCCATCGTCATGCTCAAGAACGAGGACGCGATCCTGCCGATTGACCCTGCCGGAGGCAAGAAGCTCGCCGTCATCGGAGAATTCGCGCGCACCCCGCGTTATCAGGGCGGCGGCTCCTCGCACATCACCCCCACCAAGATGACATCGTTCCTCGACGCTCTGGACGAGCGCGGCATCAAGGCTGACTTCGCCCCCGGCTTCACGCTCGACCTTGCCCCGGCCGACTCCGCGCTGACGCTCGAAGCCGTCGAAACCGCGCGCGACGCCGACGTGGTCCTCATGTTCCTCGGGCTTCCCGAGGAGGCCGAGTCCGAGGGCTTCGACCGCACGACGCTCGACATTCCCGCCAAGCAGATCGAACTGCTGCGTCAAGTGGCTGCGGAGAACCCGAACGTCGTCGTAGTGCTGTCCAACGGTTCTGTGGTAACCGTGCACCCGTGGGCCGATGCCTCCAAGTCGATCCTCGAATCCTGGCTGCTCGGACAGGCCGGCGGCCGCGCGCTCGCCGATGTGGTCTTCGGCGAGGCGAGTCCGTCCGGCAAACTCGCCCAGTCCATCCCGATGGACATCAACGACGACCCGAGCATGCTCAACTGGCCCGGCGAGGAAGGCCACGTCGACTACGGCGAAGGCGTGTTCGTCGGCTACCGCTATTACGACACCTATAACAAGGCCGTCGATTACCCGTTCGGCTACGGCTTGAGCTACGCGACGTTCGAGATCGGCGACGTGGCCGTGGCCAAGACCGGTGCCAACACCGCATCTGTGACCGCGACCGTGACCAACACGTCCGACACGCCCGCCGCCGAAACCGTTCAGGTCTACGTGGCGCCCGGCAAGGCCGACGTTGCCCGTCCGGTCCACGAGCTCAAGGGCTTCGAGAAGGTGTTCCTCGGAGCCGGCGAATCCAAGACCGTGACCATCGAGCTCAATGAGCGCGCCTTCGCCTACTGGTCCGAGAAGTACAACGACTGGCATGTCGAAGCTGGCGAATACACGGTGGAGGTCGGCGTCTCCAGCCGCGACATCGCCGCCAGCATCGCGGTGACGCTCGACGGTGACGGCAAGTCCATGCCGCTGAACGAATGGTCGACGTTCGGCGAATGGTCCGCCGACCCGGTCGGCGCCAAGGTGGTCGAGGCGGTGGGTGCCGCCGGCGAACGCGGCGATATGCCCAAGCTGCCGGACAACGACATGATGCGCCTGTTCCTCAATTCCATGCCGATCAACTCGCTGCCCACGCTGCTGGGCGAGTCCGGCAAGGACCTCACCGCCTTCATGCTCGACGAATACGCGGCGCTGACCAAGTAGCAGCAGTCCGGTCAGACGGTCCGTCGGCCTGACGTCGCGACATACCAAAGGGGAGTTCGCAGAACCACGGTTGTCACAGACAGCCATTGGGTTTCGCGCCATTGCGCGAAGCCCATCCGCCGTTCTGCGAACACCCCTTCGACGTATCGGCCGGCAACGAGCTATTGGTCTGTGCAAAGCTTCCTACAAGGCCCACTGACATGGTGGCCCCCAATGGACGACAGGCAATTGTTGTATGCGGAACTGTTGTATATGGGACGTAATAACATGCTTCAATGCAGATTAGATGCACATGGAATGCATAGTCAACTGTCGCGAATGGAGGGGTTGTGGACCGTCGTATCCTCAGCTTCGATTTGCGGGCGCTCGTCAAGGCGGTGAATCGGTATCTGGGTGAGACGATGCCGGAATCGGCGCGTATCGCCACAGGCGGGAACGCGCATATCATCATGTTCCTTGCCCGTAATCGGGACAAGGACATCTACCAGCACACCATCGAACAGAAGTTCTGCATCAGCCGGTCCACAGCCTCACGTGTGCTGGCGTTGATGGAGAGGAAAGGGCTTATCGTGCGCGAATCGGTCGCCCACGATGCCCGGCTCAAGAAAATCGTGCTCACCGAAAAGGCGGATGCCATCGTCGCCGACCTCACGGCGAATGGCGAGCGAGTGGAGCGTCTGCTGTCGAAGGGATTCACCCAGGCGGAGACCGAACAGCTCATGCAATACGTGCAACGGTTGCGTGCCAACGTGGACGCAGCGCAGCAGGCGTTCGAGCTGCGGCAAGAACAGCCCCGACATGAAACCAAACAATTCGACCATGACGAAATATCGGATACGGAGAACAAGAAGGAGGAGAGCAAATGAGCGATACCACAGCAAAACGTACTGCACGTACTGCAATAGCAGACAGCGATGATGCAGTCGCCACCGAAGCCGCGATCATGCGGTCGCGCAAGGCCGTCGAACCGGAACGCCCCAAGCATGTCATCCGGACGCTGGCGGGATCGATGCGCGAATACACCAAGGAGAGTTTCCTGGCCCCGCTGTTCGTGTTCATCGAGGCCATTCTGGAAATCGTGATTCCTACCGTGATGGCCACCCTGATCGACCAGGGCATCACCGGCGGCTCCATGCCCGCCATCATCAGGTTCGGCCTGATCCTGCTGGCCTGCTCCCTGGTTTCGCTGGGTTGCGGCTTCCTGGCCGGAAAGTACGCTGCCATCGCGGCCGCCGGTTTCGCCAAGAACCTGCGCCACGACCAATTCGAACAGGTGCAGCGCTTCAGCTTCACCAACATCGACCGCTTCTCCACCGGTTCGATCATCACGCGCCTGACCACTGATGTGACCAACCTGCAGATGGCGTACGGCATGATGGTGCGTATGGGCGTGCGCGCCCCGATCATGGTGATCGTGGCGTGGATCTTCTCCTACCGCATCAGCCCGAGCATCTCCATGGTGTTCCTCGCCTGCATTCCGATCCTGGCCATCGGCCTGTGCGGTCTGGCGGTGCTGGTGCATCCGGTGTTCGAGCGTGTGTTCCACACCTACGATGCCCTCAACAACGTGGTGGACGAGAACCTGCAGGGTGTCCGCGTGGTGAAGTCCTACAACCGCGAATCCTTTGAAATCAACAAGTTCGACAGGATCTCCAAGCGCATCTTCAAGGACTTCACACTCGCCGAACGCATCATGAGCTTCAACAATCCAATCATGATGTTCTGCATCTACGCCTCGATGATCCTCATCGCATGGCTGGGCGCCCAGCAGATCGTCGCCTCGGGCAACAACGCCGCCATCGGCCTGACCACTGGAGACTTGACCGCTCTGGTGACCTACGCCATGCAGATCCTCATGGCCATGATGATGCTGTCGATGATTTTCGTCATGTTCATCATCTCCCAGGCCTCCGCCGAGCGCATCTGCCAGGTGCTTCAGGAGAAGAGCACCGTGGTCGATCCGGAAACCCCGATCTCGACCGTGGCCGACGGCTCCATCGAATTCGACGATGTCACGTTCCGCTATTCCGACAGCTCCGAAAAGCCGGTGCTTGATGACATCAACCTGACCATCCCCTCCGGCGCCACCATCGGCATCGTCGGCGGCACGGGTTCGGCGAAATCCTCGCTCGTCCAGCTCATTCCCAGGCTCTACGACGTTTCCTCCGGCTCGCTCAAGGTAGGCGGCCGCGATGTGCGCGACTATGACCTCGAGGTGCTGCGCGACCAGGTGGCCATGGTGCTGCAGAAGAACGTGCTGTTCTCCGGCACCATCGCCGAAAACCTGCGCTGGGGCAATCCGGATGCCACGGACGAGGATCTGCGCCATGCCTGCCAGCTTGCCCAGGCGGACGGCTTCATCCAGGAATTCCCGGACAAGTACGACACGTACATCGAACAGGGCGGCACCAACGTCTCCGGTGGCCAGCGTCAGCGTCTGTGCATCGCACGCGCACTGCTCAAGAAGCCGAAGATCCTGATTCTCGACGACTCCACCTCCGCCGTCGACACCAAGACCGACAAGCTGATCCGCGAGGCGTTCCACCATGAGATCCCGGACACCACCAAGATCATCATCGCCCAGCGCGTGGCCTCGGTGCAGGAGTCGGACATGATCCTCGTCATGGACGAAGGCCGCATCATGGCACGCGGCACCCATGAGGAGCTGCTCAGGACCTGCGACGAATACCGGTCCATCTACGAATCCCAGACCAAGAACACCGCTCAAGGCCAGATGGAACTCGACCGGTCCGCAGCCGACCAGTCCGCGGCCGAGGAGGCCGCGAAGGTCAGAGGCGTCGATTCCAATAGCGAATCCAGCAATGAGTCTGGTGACAAGGCACAGGAAGGAGAGGCGCGATGAGCGACAAGCAGAATCAACGGAATTTCCGCAACCGCAAACCCGCGATGGGCAAGGCGGCTCCCGGCACCACCAAGCGCATCTTCGGATACATCCTGCAATACCGTTGGCGTGTGGTGGCCATCGTGGCGTGCATCCTCATTGGCGCTATCGCACAGGCCGGTTCCGCCCTATTCCTGCAGACCCTCATCGATAAGTACATCCTGCCGATGGTCGGGCAGAGCAATCCCGATTGGGTGCCTCTGATCCGCGCCATCACCCTGATGGGTTGCCTGTATGCGGCCGGTATCGTTTCCTCCTGGCTGTGGGTATGGCTGGTCGTGACGGTCGAACAGGGCACGTTGAAGAAGATCCGCGACGACATGTTCGCCCACCAGCAGCATCTGCCGATCCGCTACTTCGACACCAACGAGCACGGCGACATCATGAGCCGTTACACCAACGACACGGATACGCTGCGTCAGGCCATCAGCCAGTCGTTCCCGCAGATGTTCTCCGCCGGCATCTCCGCGCTGGCGGCCGTGATCGCCATGTTCTGGTTGTCAGTGCCGCTCACGTTGTTCGTGCTCCTGTTCACCGTGCTGCTGTACTTCATAGTGCGCGCGATCGTCGGCCGTGCCGGACGCTATTTCGTCAAGCAGCAGCAGTGGCTGGGCGATGTGAACGCCTTCGTGGAGGAATCCGTCAACGGCCAGAAGGTCATCAAGGTCTTCAACCATGAGGAGACCACCCAGCGCACCTTCGACCAGAAGAACCAGGAACTGTTCGAGGCGTCCGCCGAGGCCAACACCTGGGGCAACGTCACCATGCCGGTGGTGGGCAATATGGGCTATGTGCTGTACATCCTGCTCGCCATCGTGGGCGGTGCCATGGCGCTTGGCGGCGTGGGCAACTTCGGCCTGTCCGGCGCAGGCCCGCTGACCCTCGGCACCTTGGTCTCGCTGCTGACGCTGTCCCGTTCGTTCATCAACCCACTCGGCCAGGTCTCCATGCAGCTCAACATGGTGATGATGGCGCTCGCCGGTGCCTCCCGAATCTTCGCGTTGATGGATGAACCGGTGGAGTCGGACGGCGGCACGGTGACGCTGGTCAACGTGGAACTGGGCGAAGACGGCCGCACCATGACGGAGGTCGACCATGAGACCGGCCACTGGGCTTGGAAGCGCGAAGCCGGCGATGATGGCACCCGTTCGCTTAAGGCTGCGGAGAAACTGCATGGCACCGCACGCGAGGTGGCTTTGAAGGCCAAGGAGCAGGCGATTACCTCGCCTGACGGCAGGCTCACGCTGTTGCAGGGCGATGTGCGTTTCACCAACGTGACTTTCGGCTACAACCCGGACAAGCCGGTGCTGCACGACATCACCTGGTTCGCCAAGCCGGGGCAGAAGATGGCGCTTGTGGGCGCCACCGGCGCCGGCAAGACCACGGTGACCAACCTCATCAACCGGTTCTACGACATCCAGGAAGGCCAGATCCTCTACGACGGCATCGACGTGAAGAACATTCGCAAGCCTGACCTGCGCCGATCGCTGGGCGTTGTGCTTCAGGACGTGAACCTGTTCACCGGCACCGTGATGGACAACATCCGCTACGGCCGCCTGGACGCCACCGACGAGGAGTGCATCGAGGCTGCGAAGCTCGTGAACGCGGACGGCTTCATCCGCATGCTGCCTCAGGGATACCAGACCGTGCTCGAGGGAGACGGCTCCGGCCTGTCCCAAGGCCAGCGCCAGCTGATCTCCATCGCCCGCGCCGCCGTGGCCGATTCCCCGGCGCTGATCCTTGACGAGGCCACCTCGTCGATCGATACGCGTACCGAGGAGGTCGTACAGGCCGGCATGGACGCACTGATGAAGGGACGAACGGTCTTCGTGATCGCCCACCGTCTCTCCACCGTGCGCAACTCCGATGTGATCATGGTGCTCGACCATGGACGCATCATCGAGCGCGGCTCCCACGACGAGCTCATCGCGCTCAAGGGCGAGTACTACCAGCTCTACACCGGTGCCGTGGAACTGGAGTAAGACCTCCTGCCGTCTGCTGCCTGCAGCATTCCATGGCACGGTATTTGCGAAATATCTCTCACTGACGAAAAGCCAGTGAGAGATATTTTTACAAATACAGGGATGTAGTCAGCGGAAATCATCCCCGTGGCTTTGGAAGAAGCGGTGTGTCGAATTGCCTGTTGAACTGCCTGCCGAACTGCCACGTGAGGTGCGATATGGCCTAGCTGCGTGCTACGATATGCACCGTTGTGAGGCATTGATCCGTTATCAGCGGGGAGTCTTCGGAAGAACGGCGGAATCCGCATGCGCGGCATTCGCCCAGTAGAACCGACGGGATCGGCCCGAGACAGCCGAACATAAGCGGTCGCGCGGGTTTTCCGTTGCAAGGTGTCACAGCCTGAGGCGGGGAAGCGGTGCGATAAGCGAGGTGGTACCGCGGTGCGGAGCGCGACATAGTCGCTTCGTCATCGTCCTCGTATACAGGAACATCATTCGACGATGATTCCGGCGAGGCGACTGGATCGACCGGGTGCCCATCCGAATTCAACGTCATCGATGATGCTCCCCAATGTACCGACATCATACAAACAGGAGATCTACGGTGAGCGAAAACGTATATCCCAAGGCGAACGAGGGCGGCGAGACCGCGAACGTTGCGCCAAACCCCAGCTTCCCCCACATGGAGGAGACCGTTCTCGACTACTGGGACAAGGATGACACCTTCCAGAAGTCGGTCGAGCGAAACCCCTCCGGCGACCACAGCCAGAACGAGTTCGTGTTCTTCGACGGCCCGCCCTTCGCCAACGGTCTGCCGCACTACGGCCACCTGCTGACCGGTTACGCCAAGGACGTCATCCCGCGCTACCAGACCATGAAGGGCCGCAAGGTCAACCGCGTCTTCGGCTGGGACACCCACGGCCTGCCCGCCGAACTCGAGGCGCAGAAGGAGCTCGGCATCGACTCGGTCGACCAGATCGAGAAGATGGGCATCGACAAGTTCAACGACGCCTGCCGCGCCAGCGTGCTCAAGTACACGCACGAATGGCAGGACTACGTGCATCGTCAGGCCCGCTGGGTGGACTTCGAGCACGGCTACAAGACCCTCAACATCCCGTACATGGAATCCGTGATGTGGGCGTTCAAGCAGCTCTACGACAAGGGCCTCGCCTATCAGGGCTACCGCGTGCTGCCGTACTGCCCGAAGGACCGCACGCCGCTGTCCGCGCACGAGTTGCGCATGGACGCCGACGTCTACCAGGATCGTCAGGACACCACCGTCTCCGTGGCCGTCAAGCTGCGCGACGAGGACGCCTACGCCGTCTTCTGGACCACCACGCCGTGGACCGTGCCCACCAACTTCGCCATCGTGGTCGGCGCCGACATCGACTATGTCGAAGTCAAGCCCACCGAAGGCAAGTTCGCAGGCAAGAAGTTCTACCTCGGCAAGGACCTGCTGCCGCATTACACCAAGGAACTCGGTGAGAACTACGAGGTCGTGCGCGAGCTCAAGGGCTCCGAGCTCGAAGGCCGCCGCTACTGGCCGGTGTTCCCGTACTTCGCCGGCGAGAAGGCCGAGTCCGAAGGCAACGTGCCCGGTCCGAACGGCTACACCATCTTCACCGCCGACTACGTCGACACCGTCGAAGGTACCGGCCTCGTGCATCAGGCCCCCTACGGCGAGGACGATATGAACACGCTCAACGCCAAGGGCATCAAGAGCACCGACGTGCTCGACGCCGGCTGTCGCTTCACCTCCCAGTGCCCGGAGTATGAAGCATGTTCGTGTTCGACGCCAACCTGCCGATTCTGCGCAACCTGCGCGCCGGCGACGGCCCGCTCGCCGAAATCCCCCGAGGAGCATCGCGCGATCCTCTTCCAGGAGAAGAGCTACGTGCACTCCTACCCGCACTGCTGGCGTTGCGCCACCCCGCTGATCTACAAGCCGGTGTCCTCCTGGTTCGTCTCCGTGACCAAGATCAAGCCGCGTCTGCTGGAGCTCAACCAGCAGATCAACTGGATTCCGGAGAACGTTAAGGACGGCCAGTTCGGCAAGTGGCTCGCCAACGCGCGCGATTGGTCGATCTCCCGTAACCGTTTCTGGGGCTCTCCGATTCCGGTGTGGGTGTCCGACGACCCGAAGTACCCGCGTGTGGACGTGTACGGTTCGCTTGAGGAGCTCAAGGCCGACTTCGGCGATTATCCGCGCGACCGTGACGGCAACATCAACATGCACCGTCCGTGGATCGACAACCTGACCCGTCCGAACCCGGACGATCCGACCGGCAAGTCCACGATGCATCGCATCACCGATGTGCTCGACTGCTGGTTCGAATCCGGCTCGATGTCGTTCGCGCAGTTCCACTACCCGTTCGAGAACAAGGAGAAGTTCGAACAGCACTTCCCGGCCGACTACATCGTCGAATACATCGGACAGACCCGCGGCTGGTTCTACCTGCTGCACGTGATGGCGACCGCGCTGTTCGACCGTCCGGCGTTCAAGAACGTGATCTGCCACGGCATCGTGCTCGGCTCCGACGGCCAGAAGATGTCCAAGCACCTGCGCAACTACCCGGATGTGAACGGCGTGTTCGACAAGTACGGTTCCGACGCCATGCGCTGGTTCCTGATGTCGTCCCCGATCTTGCGCGGCGGCAACCTCATCGTCACCGCCGAAGGTATCCGCGACACCGTGCGCCAGGTCATGCTGCCGGTGTGGAGCTCGTACTACTTCTTCACGCTGTACGCCAACGCCGCCAACGGCGGCAAGGGCTTCGACGCTCGTCATCTGCATGCGGATGAGGTCGCGGCACTGCCGGAAATGGATCGATACCTGCTGGCCCGCACCCGCAGGCTCGTGGAGCGCGTGGAAAAGGCACTGGACGAGTTCGCGATCTCCGACGCCTGCGACGCAGCATCCGACTTCATCGACGTGCTCACCAACTGGTACATCCGCAACACCCGAGACCGCTTCTGGAACGAGGACGCGAACGCGTTCAACACCTTGTACACCGTGCTCGAGGTATTCATGCGCGTGCTCGCCCCGCTCGCCCCAATGGAGGCCGAATCCGTGTGGCGCGGCCTGACCGGCGGCGAATCCGTCCACCTGGCCGATTGGCCGTTCGTGGTGGACGAGAAGACCGGCGAGGCTACCGAATTGGGCCGCGTGCTGGTCGATGATCCGAAGCTCGTGGAGGCGATGGAAAAGGTGCGCGAAGTCGTCTCCGGCACTCTGTCCCTGCGCAAGGCGTCGCAGATTCGCGTGCGCCAGCCGCTGTCCAAGCTCACCGTGGTGGTCGAGGATGTGAATGACGTGCGTGCCTATGCCGAGGTGCTCAAGTCCGAGCTCAACGTGAAGGACATCGAGTTCTGCACGATGGAGGACGCCGGCTCCCAGGGCCTGAAGATCGTGCACGAGCTGCGCGTGAACGCTCGCGCTGCCGGCCCGCGCCTTGGCAAGCAGGTGCAGTTCGCCATCAAGGCGTCCAAGACCGGCGCATGGCATGTGGATGTCGACACCGGTGCTCCGGTGGTAGAGACGCCGAACGGTGATGTCGCACTGGTCGAAGGCGAGTACGAGCTGATCAACCGTGTGGAGGAGCAGAACGCGGCTGAGGCTTCGGTCTCCGTGTCTGCGGCGCTGCCGACCGGCGGCTTCGTGATTCTCGACACTGCGCTTGACGCCGATTTGCTGGCCGAGGGCTACGCGCGCGACGCCATCCGCGCTGTCCAGGACGCCCGCAAGGACGCCGGACTCGACATCGCCGACCGCATCTCGCTGGTGCTGACCGTGCCGGCTGCCGATGTGGCCAAGGTCGAGCAGTTCCGCGACCTGATCGCTCGCGAAACGCTGGCGACTTCGTTCGAGGTGAAGGAAGGTGCCGAGCTGGCCGTCGAGGTCGCCAAAGCCTGAAATCGCTGAATCGGCTTGCTGAGCTTCCAACGTTGAACGTTGCCGACAGCTTGGCAAGCCCGGTGCCAATAGATAAGAGCTTGTCGTTATGGTAGGAATCGCATAGATTCCAATCACAACAACAAGCTCTTTGTGTTCCTATAGGCGTCGTTCTTGTATATAAAGTGAATGGGTGTTGCCTACCGTGTTTGGCGGGCAACACCCATTCACTCTATCTGGATTGGTAACGGCTGCTCACTCCGCGGCGATGGCGGCCTTGAGCTCGTCGACCTTGTTGGTCTGCTCCCACGGGAACTCCACGTCGGTGCGACCGAAGTGGCCATAGGCGGCGGTCTTCAGATAAATCGGACGCTTCAGATCGAGCTCGTCGATGATGGCGGCCGGACGCAGGTCGAACACCTTACGCACCGCGGCGGCGATCTGGCCGCGCGTCACACCATCACGCTCGGTGCCGAAGGCCTCCACGTTGATGGACACCGGATCGGCCACGCCGATGGCATAGGCCACCTGCACCTCGGCCTTGTGAGCCAAGCCGGCAGCCACGATGTTCTTTGCGACCCAGCGGGTGGCATATGCGGCGGAACGATCCACCTTGGACGGATCCTTGCCGGAGAATGCGCCGCCGCCATGGTGGGCTGCACCACCATAGGTGTCGACGATGATCTTACGGCCAGTAAGGCCGGCGTCAGCAGCCGGGCCGCCGAGTATGAACGAACCGGTCGGGTTCACCAGCTGACGGTATCCCTCATATGGCACCTTGTCGCCCAGGACTTCCTTCAGGACAGGGTCGATGACGTGTTCCTTGAGCTGCGCTTCAAGCCACTCATGAGTTGCCTCCGGGTCGTGCTGGGTGGAGATGAGCACGGTGTCCAGGCGTACCGGCTTGTCATTGTCGTCGTATTCCACGGTCACCTGGGTCTTGCCATCCGGGCGCAGATGCGGCACTTCGCCGGACTTGCGCACCTGCGTCAGACGGAAGGCCAGACGATGCGCCAAGTAGATCGGCAACGGCATCAGCACCGGCGTCTCGTCGGTGGCGTAACCGAACATCACGCCTTGGTCGCCGGCACCCTGAGCCTCGTAGCGTTCCTCGCGGCTGGCTGCGGTCTCCTGCTCGGCGGAAAGGCGGGATACGCCTTGATTGATTTCAGCGCTTTGCCCGGTAATCGCCACAATCACGCCGCAGGAATCGGCATCCAAGCCGACCTCTGAGGAAGTGTATCCGATGTTGCGCAGGGTCTCACGAACTTTGGACTGCACATCGCAGTATCCTTCGGAAGTGACTTCGCCGAACACCAGGAAGACGCCTGTGGCAGCTGAGGTCTCCACAGCGACATGGCTGGTGGGATCCTGCGCGAGCAGGTCGTCAAGAATGGCATCGGAAATCTGATCGCACACTTTATCCGGGTGGCCTTCGGTGACGGATTCCGCGGAAATAAGCCGCTTCTC
The DNA here is from genome assembly GCF_000741695.1 of Bifidobacterium reuteri DSM 23975. Lineage (GTDB taxonomy): Bacteria > Actinomycetota > Actinomycetes > Actinomycetales > Bifidobacteriaceae > Bifidobacterium > Bifidobacterium reuteri. The sequence continues at coordinate 13,592 of NZ_JGZK01000006.1, forward strand.
TTCTGTCATATCATCCCTTTCATCAGGACTTATCGCCCCGCAGGCAGGCGGAGCACAATGATACGGTTGTATTCATTTTTGATGGAAGCAGGCATAGCAAAGGGCTCGTGCCAACCAGCGCGGTGGCGCGAGCCCTTGGTCGTGTTCGCTCCTGAGTCTGTTTATAGCCTATGCAACTCGGTAAAGCAAGCATGTGACTCGAAAATCAGTGCACAGCGGAACCTGACGGCATGTGGCATGCGGGGGAGCGTGACGGCGAAGCCGATCAGTTGCCTTCGCTCAGATCGTCTTCGCCCAGAGTCTCCTCAAGCAGACCTTCGTCGATTTCACGGAAGGCGATGGACAGCGGTTTCTCGTTGTTCTGGTACTCCACCAGCGGGCCGACGTTCTGCAGAAGGCCCTCGTTGAGCTGGGTGAAGTAGGAATTGATTTGGCGGGCGCGCTTGGCGGCGAAGATGGCCAGCGCGTACTTGGAATCAGCATGCTGCATCAGGTCGTCAATCGGCGGGTTCGCCAGACCGGTGGGGTGCGGGTCGGTGCCGAACGGCTCGGCAGCCTGCTCGTCAGCCTGATCCTTGACCTCGGTATCTTCTGCCATAAGTATGTGTCTCCAAACGTTGGAAAATCTATCTCAACCGAAGCAAGTGTAGCCTTGCCGTGGGACTTCATGCATGCTCGCAGACATCGGTGAACTGCTGGATGCGCCAAGCGAATAAGGTTACGGTTTTGAAAATTCCATTATTCGACTCTTGACAAGAAACGTGTCCCGTGCAAAGGCTTGAATGGAATCATGACCGAAATGCGATCTGCAAAACTCATGTCCGGCCGCGTCTTCGCAGGCGCGCGCGCCCTGTATCGTGCCGCTGGCGTCAGCGGCGACGACATGGGCAAGAAGCCCATCATCGCCATCGCAAACTCATTCGACGAGTTTCTGCCTGGCCACGTCCACCTGAACAAAGTGGGACGCATTGTCTCCGAAGCCATCAAAGAGGCTGGCGGCATCCCCCGTGAGTTCAACACTATGGCTGTGGATGATGGCATTGCCATGGGCCACACCGGCATGCTGTACTCCCTGCCTTCCCGCGACATCATCGCCGATACCGTCGAATACCAGTGCAACGCGCACTGCGCCGACGCCCTGATCTGCATCCCGAACTGCGACAAGGTCGTGCCGGGCATGCTCATGGCCGCCCTGCGCCTCAACATCCCGACAGTGTTCGTCTCTGGCGGCCCGATGGAGGCAGGCACCACAGTGCTCGCCGACGGCACCGTCAAGAAGAACACCGACCTCATCTCCGTGATGTACGCCTCCGCCGACGATAGCGTCTCCGAGGAGGACCTGCTCAACTACGAGAAGACCGTGTGCCCGACCTGCGGTTCCTGCGCCGGCATGTTCACCGCCAACTCTATGAACTGCCTGACCGAGGCCATCGGTCTGGCCCTGCCGGGCAACGGTACGATCCTCGCCTCCCACGGCTTCCGCAAGGAGCTGTTCCGCAAGGCCGCGCGCCAGGTCGTCAAGATCGCCAACCAGTACTACAAGGACGACGACGATTCCGTGCTGCCGCGCTCCATCGCCACCAAGGAGGCGTTCGAGAACGCCATGACCATGGACGTGGCCATGGGCGGTTCCACGAACACCGTGCTGCACATTCTGGCCATGGCGCAGTCCGCTGACGTGGACTTCACCCTGGACGACATCGAGCGCATCTCCCACACCGTGCCCTGCATCTGCAAGGCCGCGCCTTCCGGCAAGTGGGAGATCTCCGACGTGCACCGCGCGGGCGGCATCTGCGGCATCCTCGGCGAACTCGACCGCGCCGGCAAGCTGCACAGGAACGTCCACTCCATCGATTACCCGACGCTCGAGGACAAGCTCGCCGACTGGGACATCATGCGCGACACCTGCACCGAAGAAGCCAAGACCATGTACCACGCGGCGCCGGGCCACATCATCTCCCCGGAGCCGTGGACGCACGAGACCCTGTTCGATTCGCTCGACACTGACCGCGTGAACGGCGCCATCCACGACATCGATCACCCGGAGATCCACGAGGGCGGTCTCGCCGTGCTGCGCGGCAACCTCGCTCCCGACGGCTGCGTGGTGAAGACCGCGGGCGTGCCGCAGGAGATCTGGAAGTTCCGCGGACCGGCTCTGGTGGTTGAGTCCCAGGAAGAGGCCATCAAGGTCATCCTTGACGATACCCTGAAGCCTGGCATGGCCTTGGTCATTCGCTACGAGGGTCCGAAGGGTGGCCCGGGCATGCAGGAGATGCTGTACCCGACCTCCTTCGTCAAGGGCAAGGGCATCGGCAAGCAGGTGGCCATGCTCACCGATGGCCGCTACTCCGGCGGCTCCTCCGGTCTGGCCATCGGCCACATGGCTCCCGAGGCTGCGAACAAGGGCCCGGTGGCGCTTATCAAGAACGGCGACATCATCGACATCGACATCGAAGCCCGTTCCGTGAACGTGGAGCTGACTGACGAGCAGCTGGCTCAGCGCCGTGCGGAGCTTGAGGCCGGCGACGGCTATGTGGCCCATCGTGACCGCAAGGTCTCTCAGGCGCTCAAGGCGTACGCCGCCTTTGCCCGCTCCGCCGACAAGGGTGCTACGAGGGATCCTGACCTTATCAACAAGCTCTCCGGTCTCGCCTGATTCCACTGATTCTGCTGGCCGTCCGGCTGTGGACGGCTATGGATTTGGGGCCCGTCATCTTCCTTGTGTAGGAAGATGACGGGCCCCAAATCTTATGCAGCACTCATTGCGCAATATGCGGATGCGGGTCGAAACATAAGTCTTGAACGATACCTGTTTATGTTTCGACCCGTATGAGGCATCAACAATGGGACGAAACATAAACAGGAGCAGGATGAAACTTATGTTTCGACCCGTCTGCACGTTCCAACGTCTGATTATGCATGCAGGCGAACCTGCATATGAGCATAACTCAGTGCAGGCATGCGGTGGGGGAGAGACGGGCTCCTCGCGCCCAGTCGGCGGCGCGCATGGCCTTTTTGCCTTGCGCTTTGACTTGGGTGAGCTCCAGCGCGGTGGTGCCGGTGCCGACCCAGACGTTCTTCTTGCCGGCCTTGAGCTCGCCGGGCTTCAGGTTCATGGGTGTGTTGGAGTTGCCTGCATCCGCGGGCTGGGCGGCGAGCACGTGCAGGGTGAGCGGGTGAGCGGTCTCGGTTGCAACTTTGACGGTTGCATCTTCGGTGTCCGACGCTCCAGACAGACCATCCGCATGCAGTTCAGTCCAAGCTCCAGGCTGTGGGGTGCACGCGCGAATCTGACGGTCGATGGCATCGGCGGCATCGGTCCAGTCGATACGTGCATCCTCCACGGTGATTTTGTGCGCATACTCCAGCCCTTCGGCCGGCTGCGGTGTGAACGTTGCGGTTCCTTCCCCGACCGCCGCCAGCGCATCCACGTACAAGGGCGCACCTTCTTGGGCCAAGAGGGTCAGAAGCTCTCCGGAGGTTTCGCGTCCGCCGAGCTCAATGGTCATCGATGCCACGATTGGACCGTCATCAAGACCTTCGCCCACTTTGAACACATCCGCACCGGTGGTGGTGTCTCCGGCCCAGATGGCGCGTTGCGCAGGGGCTGCACCACGCCACTTCGGCAGATTGGAGAAATGCAGGTTGTACCAACCCATCGGCACTGCGTCGAGCACGTTTTTCGGCAGGATATTGCCATAGGCGATCACCGCTGCGATATCGGCGTGCAACGCGCTGAGTGCGCTCAGGAATTCGGGGGAGCGGGGCTTGGCGTCAATTACCGGCAGGCCGAGCTCCAAAGCCGCGGCTTTGACCGGGCTCGGCGTCAGTCTGCGTCCACGGCCCGTGGGAGCATCTGGGCGTGTGATGACACCCACCACCTCAAAACGTGGGTCTGTAGCGAACGCCTTGAGTGAGGGAACCGCAACATCAGGTGTGCCTGCGAACACCAGTTTCAGCATGAATCTCCTTACGATGCATTGATGAATCGTGTCAGGATAGCGCCGTTGCTGGACTCCCCTCAGTCAGCTTTGCTGACAGCTCTCCCGGGAGGGGAGTCCGGGAATCTGGTGAGGACGGTCGCTATCCCGTTGGCACGGCTCCCCTCAGGGAAGGGGAGACAGAAGCCGGCATTGATCAGACTGTATCGTGATGGCTACTGGACGTCCGGGATGTTGACCCCGTTGGCGATGAGCAGTTCGCGCAGCTTGACCGGATCCTTGAACCGAACGCCACGAATGCCGGCCGCGTTCGAGCCGACGATGTTCATGGCCTTGTCGTCGATGAACAGCGCGCCATCGGCTGTGATGCCAAAGCTCTTCAGCGCCGCCTCATAGATCTCCTTGTGCGGCTTGCGCAGCTTGACGAAGCCGGAGACCAGCTTGCCGTCCAGCTGCTGGATGATGTCGCATTGCTCTTCGGCCACATGGAAGAGCTCGGCCTCCCAGTTGCTCAATCCCCAGACGCCGATGCCGGCGGCTTTGAGATCGTTGACCAGCACGCGGGCGCCCGGTACCACACCGGTCAGGGAATCGCGGAAATTGTCTACGTAATACCGCAGCATGTTCGCCCACTTGTCGCCCTTGCGTTCGCGCATGATGGCGATGGCCTCATCGGGGCTGGTGCCGGCATCCATCATGTCGTTGATGTCATAGAACCCGGAGATGTCATTGTCGAGGAATTCCTCGATGGTGTGCTGGCTGTAGCGGGGGATGAGCACTGCGGCGGGGTCCCAATAGATGAGCACATTGCCGAAATCGAAGATCACGTCAGTGATGGGTTTGCCGGCGTTCACGGACGCATCGCCGTCTGTCACCAGCACATCATATTCCATATCCGGTTCTCCCGGCCAACCTTTCATGATGATCCTCCTTTTGGAATCTGTCATGGACCGCGTATGGTACCGCTGAGTTTTCCAGCTTCTATGGTTTCATGTGTTGACGACGAGGACGACGAGGACAAAGCGTGTCGAAGATGAGGCAAAACAGCTGGAATCGCGTCAGATCAGATCCTTGGGGTCGACGCGGAACCGTAATTCTCCGGGTTCCCGCGCGGCCACATGACGGGCGGTCTCGCGTCTCAGCCGCAATGCCAATGCCGCTCGTTCGCTTTGCGGCACCCTTACCACGGCTTTGACCCTATCCGCGGTGGCCTCCAGTTCACGGGCGTCCACCGTATCCGGCTGAGCGATGGGCACAGGTCCCAGCATGCCGGGCAGCTCGCCGCACAACGCCCAATCGCCGCCCAAAGCTCCGACACGTTGCATCAGCGTCATCACCGCGTCCCGTCTGCCCCAGACGCATGCCGCCGCCACGGTAGGGGGCATGCCGGTTTCCGCGCGCTCCTCCATATCCTTGGCGGCGAGAATACGGGAATCCCATATCATCAGCGATTGCGCGATGGCAGGATCGGTTTCACCGAGAATCAGCGCGCTGCCGCCGCGGGATCGTGGTGCGCATAGCGACACGGCGCGCATCCATGCTGTCAGCGTATCGAGACGGGCGTCCACGCCTAGCGCATACAGGCTTGTCCACGCATCGAGGATCGCCACGGCACGATACTCATAGCCCTCCGGACGTCGTGTGCCGTCCACTGGGCGAACACGAGGTTCGAATCCCGGTGTCGCGATGACGATCATCGGCTGGGAGGGCACATTCGTCACCAGCCCGCGGGCTTTGGAGGACACCACCACCGGCACTCCACGGAACAGCCCGGCGAGTTCCTCGGCTGTACCGGTGGCACCGACCCGGATCACCCGCATGCGATCATGATGGCACGCGGGGCATGTCCAGTTCATGGCCGGGGCCCCGCACCATTGGCATCGTGGTGTGGAATCCGTGCGGTCGGCAGGAAGCTGCAACGGTCCCGCGCATCTGGCGCACCGCGCCTGGCCGTGACAGGTCGCACAGCTCAGCGTCTCGCTGATGCTGTCCTGTGGAATCGATAAGAGCACGGGTCCGCTTTCCAACGCCTTGCTCAATATCCGAACAGCCGTATGCGGCACGCGCGCGCCAATGGTCGGGTCGGCGAGTCGCGAGAGCTCTTCGCGGTTCAGCCACCGCACCCATGGGGTGGCGTCTTTCAACGGCGAAGCCAGCGGATGAATGGCGGTGGAATAGCCGCTCACAGGCGTCTCCACGGTGTGTGGCCCGGCGGTCTCCCAATGGCTTTGTGCGCTACGCGCGTTGGCCATGGCCACGAAGACGCCGCCATGGGCTTTGGCGCGCAGTCTCATTACGCCACGGGCCTGAGGATACGGCATCATGCCATCCATGTTCTGATAGGCTGCATCTTCCAGGATGGCGAACAAGGCCGGGCCCTCGACCGGCGCATAGGCCACGGCGCGAGTGCCTATCACCACTTTCACCTGCCCCAATGCGACGGCAAGATAGGCGCGGTAGCGATCCGCGGCAGGCATGGTCTCCGCGTTCAGAATGGCCACATCACCCGCCCATCCGCCTGACGGCGAAGGCATGAACGGCGTCAACCCGTAGTTGCGCAGCATGGGAAGGAGATCCTCCACCTCTCTCATGGTGGGCAGCTCCACAACAGCGCATTTGCCGGCTGTCAGCGCAGCGGCGACCATCCAGGCCATGTTCCTCTGCCATTCCTGCGCGCCGGGGAGGGAATCAAAGACAAAGGATCGGAACTGTTTACCGATGAGCCCCTCGTACAGGACATGTGCGTCGCCGTAATTCGCGACGACGCGTTGATACCCCTGCTCGGTGCCCTTGCGCACCATGGGGGCGACGGAAAACCCGTGAGCGTCGATAGGGGAGCCATCGGGTGTGGTGCCCCTGCCGGCAAAACCTGATGCCGCCGGCGATGTGGATGCCTGCTGTCGCTCCTCGGAAGGTCGCGGCGCGGCGGACATACCGGACCCGACAGGACGCCGGAAGGATGCCGCCAGACGCTGTTCGGCCTCCACCTTTGCCACGCGGGGTGGTACGGCGAAGCGAAGGATATTCGCCCGAGTGCCTCCGTAGGCGTCCGCAATCAGCGCAATGTCGTCACGCATAGACTTCGGGACCAATACGTCCGGGCTCAGCACCCGTTCGATGTAGCGAAGCGAGGAACGCGGAGTACTGCTTGCAGTGGTCCGTCCCCATATGATGCCATTGACTCTTCGACCGCCGAATCGTACCCGAACCAGTACGCCGGGCTGTGCGGCGTCGCTGTCCTTCTCATCGATGAGATAATCGAACGTCTGCCCCAGGTGCAACGCCTGCACCTCCAACACCACCTGGGCGATGGGCGCCTGATCGGCCGGCGTGTGTTCTGCGGGCGCGCGTCTGCGCCGCTTGCGTGGGGTAAGCCCCGCAAGTGTCAATTGTTCCGCGCCCTCAACAGTCATGAAGCCACTATAAGCGAGGATTTCATGTGCGGTAAAAATTTACCTCAGGTATTCGAGTACGTGACGAAGATCGCGGTCGTTGATTGATTCATCGGCGGCAAGCTGGGTCTTCGGCTTCGCGCAGAACGCCAGTCCAAGACCTGCCGCCTGAATCATCGGAATGTCGTTGGCGCCATCGCCTACCGCCACGGTCTGGCTCATCGGCACGCCAAGGCGTTCGGCCCAGGCGCGCAACGCATGCAGCTTCACCGTTTTGCAGACGATCTCGCCCAACACCTTGCCGGTCAGCCGGCCGTCCACCACATCCAAGCGATTCGCGATCCACAGGTCGATATGCCCCTCGGCGGCCAAGCGATCCACCACTTCATGGAAGCCGCCGGACACCACGCCGACCTTCCATCCGTGCTCGTGAAGCGTGTCGATAAGCTCCAACGCGCCTCGAGTGAAATGCAATTTGTCATGTACGGTGTCGAATACTGAGACAGGAAGCCCCTCGAGCAGTGCGACACGGGCTCGCAGCGCATCGCAGAACTCCAGTTCGCCCCGCATGGCGCGTTCGGTCACATCGGCGATCTCCTCGCCTTTGCCTGCCGCTTCACCAAGCTCGTCGATGACCTCTTCATCAATCAGTGTGGAATCCACGTCCATGACCAGCAATCCAGGCTTGCTGAGCGTCGGCATCGGATTGCTGGTCGCGGTACCGTCGCCGTCATCATCGGTGAACTTGTCAACAAAATGCGCATCTTCTCCAGTCATGCCTTAGATTGTCGAAAAACCTTGGGACAATACCCGCTATGAGTCTTACCCCTGAGCTTGCCCTTGCAGTAGCCCAACAGTCCACCCCGGTATGCAGTGCCTCGGATGGCGGATTGATCGGTGCAATCACCTCATGGCTGGTTGCCCTTATGGAGACCGTCGGAGGTGTTGGCGTGGCGCTGGCCATAGCATTGGAATCCGTATTCCCGCCCATTCCCTCGGAAGTGATTCTGCCTCTCGCCGGTTTCACCGCCGCACGCGGCACCTTGAGCCTTCCCGGAGCGATCATCTGGGCCACCATCGGTTCGGTGCTGGGCGCATGGGTGCTGTATGGCATCTCCCGTTGGGTCGGACTGCATCGCATCAACCATGCCGCGGACAAGATTCCCGGCGTCAGCCGCAACGATGTGAGCAAGGCCAACGACTGGTTCACCAAATACGGTACCTGGTCCGTGCTGATCGGCCGCGTGATTCCCGTGGTGCGTTCGCTGATTTCTATCCCCGCCGGCTTCAACCGCATGAATTTCCTGCAGTTCACCGGCTGGACGCTGCTGGGATCCGCGATATGGAACACGATTCTGGTGTCCGCCGGTTACATGCTGGGGGACCAGTGGTGCTCCATCCAAGGTGCACTGGGCGTATTCGAGGATGTGGTCATCGCAGTGGTGATTGTGATCCTCGTCTGGTTCATCGCGCGCAAAGTGCGTAGTGTGGTTCGTGCGAGAAAGCAGCAGTGACACAGACACGGACGACAGGCCGCGCCTCGACAATCATGAACAAGACAGCCGGAGAGAGCCGAATGAGTGAAGCAGAAGACCTTGCCGCATTGAACGATCGTCTGATGGCCAGGAACCATGCGCTCGCCGAGGCATTGTCCCGGGCGGGCAAGGAGCTGACCCGCGCCAAGTCCCAATTGGCTCAGCTCGCCCAGCCCCCGTTGACCTTCGCCACCATGGTGAAGGTTGATGCCTCACATGTCGATGAGGATGGTGTGCAGCATGCCTCCGCGGAGGTCATTTCCGGCACGCGGCGCATGGTGGTGCCTGTGGCGTCGAACGTGAACGCCGCACGTTTGACCTCCGGTGCCACCGTGATGCTCAACGAGAAACTCGTGCTTGTCGAGCATCACGACAGCGACACGGTGGGTCAGGTCCGCGTGGTCAAAGAGTGCCTTGACGATGGGCGTCTGTTGGTCAGCGACGCGTCCGGCAACCCCGTGCTCATACGCCGCTCCGGTGGCATGGCTCATGTCACGGTCAGCCAGGGCGATCGTGTGATCGTGGATCCATCCGTACGTATGGCGTTGGATGTGCTGCCCGTCGAAGGTGACAAGGACCTGGTGCTTGAAGAGACCCCTGACGTCACCTTCGCCGATATCGGCGGCCTTGATACGGAGATCGGCCGCATCAAGGATGCGGTGCAATTGCCGTTCCAGCACCGCGCGCTCTTCCGACGCTATGATCTGAAGCCTCCCAAGGGCGTGCTGCTCTACGGTCCTCCCGGCAACGGCAAGACGATGATCGCCAAGGCCGTAGCCAACGCGCTGTGCGAGGGCGGCTACGACATGGATGGCGATGGCGCGATGACTGATGCCGAACGCAAGGTCACTGGCGTGTTCCTTTCCGTCAAAGGCCCGGAGCTGCTCAACAAGTATGTAGGCGAATCCGAGCGACTCATCCGCTTGATCTTCCAACGCGCACGCGAGCGCGCGGCGGAAGGCCGACCGGTGGTGGTGTTCATCGATGAGATGGATTCGCTGCTGCGCACCCGTGGCTCCGGCGTCTCCTCCGATGTGGAGACCACCATCGTGCCGCAGTTCCTCGCCGAACTTGATGGTGTGGAATCACTGGACAATGTCATGGTGATTGGTGCTTCCAACCGTGTGGACATGATCGATCCCGCCGTGCTCCGGCCCGGGCGTCTGGATGTGAAGATCCGTGTCGGCCGGCCCGGGCCTGAGCAGGCCGTCGCCATAGTGGATCATTATCTGACCGATGACCTGCCCCTCGACCCTGACGTGGATGCCCATACGCTGTCCACAGTGCTGGTGCAGGACATCTTCGCCACCAATGAGCGTCGGCATATATGCGATGTGCAGGGCGAAAACGGCCAATGGTCGGCCCTGTTCCTCGCCGACGTCGTGTCGGGTGCCATGCTCAAGAACATCGTGGATCGCGCCAAGACCAAGGCCGTCAAACAATCCATCGAAACCGGTGAGGACGTGGCGTTGACCGTATCGTTGCTGGCCGCGGCGGTGGAAGAGGAATATGAAGAGACCCGGGATTCGATGGCGGATGTCGATCCCGAACAGTGGGCGCGCGTCAATGGCATGGATCCGATTCGCAGGGTTCGGGCAGTCTCCTGATTGCGTGAATCGACCGCGACGGCACCGACAGCGAACAACGTGTATGGAAAACAATGGAAAGCAGGAACGGATATGACCGTCAAACGAGTGATGGGAACCGAAACAGAATATGCGGTCTCTCTGCAAGGTTCCGGCCGATACAATCCCGTACAACTTTCCTTCGATGTGGTGGGCGCGGCGGCGGACGGCCACAGCGACACCATCCGCTGGGATTATCGTCAGGAGGACCCGGTCAATGACGCGCGCGGCACCCGGCTTGAACGCGCCGCGGCACGGCCGGAGATGCTCACCGACGCGCCCCAGCTCAACATCACCAACGTGATTGCCCCCAACGGCGGTCGCGTGTATGTGGATCATGCCCATCCTGAATATTCCGCTCCCGAAACCCTCGACCCGTTCGAGGCCGTGCGATATGACCATGCCGGCGACCTCATCATGCAGGCCGCAGCCGAGCATGCCGCCAGGCAGACCGGCACGCCGATTGTGCTGCATCGCAACAACGTGGACGGCAAAGGCTCCTGCTGGGGCACGCACGAGAACTACATGATGCAACGCAGCGTGCCGTTCAATCAGGTGGCTCGGCTGATGACCTTGCACTTCGTGACACGCCAGATCTATGCCGGCTCCGGACGGGTCGGCATCGGCGAACACAGTGAACAGGCCGGATTCCAGCTCAGCCAGCGTGCCGACTATATTCATGCGAGAATCGGTCTGCAGACCACCTTCGAACGCCCGATCATCAATACGCGGGACGAATCCCACTCCACCGAATCGTGTCGCCGGCTGCACGTGATCGTGGGCGACGCCAACCGCATGCAGGTCCCGCAAGTGTTGAAGCTCGGCACCACCAGCATGCTGTTGTGGCTGCTCGAGCATGCCGACGAGGCGGGATTCGACATGAATGAATTCCTGAATGGGTTGGATCTCGCCGATCCCGTCGAAGCCATGCATGTGGTGTCGCATGACCTTTCCCTGGCTGCCGAATTGCCGCTGGCCAATGGAGGACAGGCCACCGCGTGGCTGATTCAGCTGAAACTCCGCCAAGCCGTGTACCAGGTGGCTGCGCTGCTGGACGGCACCGACACCAAAGGCGAACCGGCTTGGCCTGATAAGCCGACCGTGTCGGTGATGGCCATGTGGGGGCAGGCGCTTGCCGACGTGGCTGCGATCCGTCACGCCGATGATGATGCACGGCTTGGGCTTGCCGCCGAGGCAGGCCGGGTCGAATGGCTGCTCAAGTGGCAATTGCTGGAGAAGGTGCGCAGGAAAATCGCCGGTGGAAGCAACGCCGGGGCCACGCAGGATACGCGATTGGCTTGGCAGGACTCCCGCATCAAGGTCATCGACTTGGCTTGGGCTGCGCTTGATCCCCGGACCAGCGTATTCGCCAAACTCGACCCCCGGACCGAACGTGTGGAACGCAACGAGGACATTGCGCGGGCCGCCGACGAGCCTCCTACCGATACCCGTGCCTGGTTGCGCGGCGAGTTGGTCAGGACATTCGGCGAGGAGGTGGCCGCAGTGAGCTGGTCACGGCTGACCGTGCGTGATCCGCGATTCATGGACGGCGATGATTCGGCTGAATTCTACGGCAACGCCAGCCGGACCACCACCGATCCGGCCCGCCTGTTCTCCTTGGATATTTCAGATCCGCTCGCCTTCACCAAGAGCCGTTGCGAACAGAGGCTGCGGGAATCGAAACACGCCATTGACCTGCTCAAGGCTTTGGCCATCGGCAAAGAAGGATAGACTTGTCTGCTATGGATGACACACAAACACAGACCCCTCAGGATCTGCGCAATCTCGCGCTGAAAGTAGCCGGACTGCTTGAAGAAGCCGGCAAGCATGCCCTCCATGACCAGATCAATCCCAGAAATCTCGCACAACCCTCCACGGATGAGCAGGAGCGGCGAGGCCCCCTGTTCAAATTGGAGACCGACAGCAAGATTCTGCGCTTCATGAGCACACGTTTGGCTGATATAGCCCATTTCGACGGTTTCTGGACCACCCGTCCATCTGAAAGCCGCCCCGGTCAGAAATACTGGTATATCGGCAAGATCGATGGTGTGATCAACTATGTGCGCCGTATGAGCGAATGGACGCTCACCGCAGCATTATTCGAATTCGACGAGAATCGCGAGCCCAAGCCCATTCTCGGTGTGGTGCATGCGCCGGCTTTGGGATTGACCTATCTGGCTGCACGTGGTGCCGGTGCCGTGCGCATCCATAAGACCGCAGTCGGTGAGAAACGCGACAAGGTGGTTCCCTCGATGACCTCCTCGCTGGATGGTTCCGTGCTGAGCTACGGCATGTCGATCATTCCCGAGGAGTCCAAGAGAGCCCTGGATGTGGCATCCGCGCTGGCAGGCCGCCCTGCGGACATCAAGCGTGTCGGACCGGCCTCTTTGGACCTGTGCAAGGTCGCGGACGGTACATACGACGCTTATTTCGAGCCGATGCTTCATGTCTGGGACATTGCCGCCATCGCCGCGGGAACGGTGGTGGTCTGGGAGGCTCAGGGCACGCTCAGCCGTTGGGATGGCGACCGCATCCATTGGCGTCATGACAACGACGTAGTGGCCACCAACGGCCTTATCGTCCGCGATCTTAAACCGTATCTGAAATAGTTCCATTCCGCTTCCTCCACAATGAGGAGGCGTCCACATCAATCATTACAAGAAAGCGTCACATATGCCGCAGCAATTCCAACAGCCACAGTCCCAATCCGCCGACCAGCACGAGGAAGACGACCAGATCGTCACCCAATCCGCTGATCAGGAACAGGGACAGGCACAAGACCAGGGCGACGTGCTCGACAGCATCCTCGACGATATCGAGTCCACGCTGGAAACGAACGCCGAAGAATACGTGAACAGCTTCGTGCAAAAAGGCGGCGAGTGATGCCCCAACTGCGTGACAGCGGCACCCGCTCCCTGCACGCCACAGAACCCGTGCCATCCGCCGAGATGGACGGGTTCTGCCGTATTTTCGGTATCGAGACCGAATACGGCGTGGCGGTCACCGGCGCCGACCGGCCGGTGGATGCCGGGCAGGTGGCGATGACCATGTTCCAGCCCATCGTCTCGCGCTCTCGTTCCACCAACACCTACCTGTCCAACGGCTCCCGTCTGTATCTCGACGTCGGCTCGCATCCCGAATACGCCACCGCCGAGGCCCGTGACCCGCGCGAGGCATTGGCTCAGGATCTTGCCGGCGAACGGGTGATGCGGAACCTCGCCTTGAAGGCGCAGACGAAACTGCGCGAATCGTACGGCGAACACGCCACCATTCACGTGTTCAAGAACAACGTGGATTCCGCAGGGCACGCCTTCGGATGCCATGAGAATTACCTGGTCCGCCGGTTTGTCCCATTGGAGACTATCGAGCATCAGCTGCTGCCGTTCCTCATCACCCGGCAGCTCTACACCGGTGCCGGGCGCATGACCCCGGACGGCTTCCAGATCACCCAGCGCGCCGATTTCCTCGACGAGGCCGTATCCTCGGCCACCACGCGCTCGCGCCCGATGGTCAATACGCGCGACGAACCGCACGCCGACCCCGACTCGTTCCGTCGTCTGCATGTGATCATCGGCGACTCGAACCGTTCGCAATGGGCCACATGGATGAAACTCGCCGTGACGCACCTCGTGCTGTGCGTTATTGAGGACGCAGCCCGGCGCGGCGTGCCCTGCGGTTTCGAGGAGTACGATTTCGCCGATCCCGCCGCGGCCAATCGCATGGTCAGCCGCTTCCTTGAACATCCGGATGCTGAATTGTCGCTCGTTTCGGGCGCAACGATCACTGCACTCGGATTGCAACGCCGGTACTACCGGGCGGTGGCATCATTCGTCTCCGACCATCGTGAGACGATGGGTGCCTCATTGGCGAACAGGTCTTACTCCGGCTCCGTGATCTCGGATTCGATGTCCGGTGATTCTCCCGATGTGCCGGTGACTGTGGTGCTGCAGGAGTGGGACCGGGCGCTTCGTGCTCTGGAATCAGGGGATTACACCGCGCTCGCCGACCGTGTGGATTGGGCCGCCAAAAAGCGTGTGCTCGATACCGTTCGCCGTCGTCGCCCGGACGCGACATTCGCGCAGTTGGAGCAGTTGGAACTCGATTACCACGACATCGCCAATGGACGGCTGTATGGTTCGCTATCTTCGCGGGGTCAGATACGCGGACTCATAGCCGACGATGATGTGGAACAGGCTGTGCACAATCCGCCGTCCGACACCCGAGCCGCCCTGCGCGGCCGGTTCGTGACCGCCGCCCTCGCCTCTGGTGCCCAATTCTCCGCCGACTGGACGCATTTGGCCCTGACCGCCCCCGAGCGCCGGGAAGCCGTGCTCCTCGATCCGTTTGATGCCGCTGGAACCTCGGACTTCACGCGTCTTATGGAGGCGCTGGACCGCTAGTATCCTGCGTCGTTAATTCGTTGAATACATTGGATGCTCCCCTTGTCAGGGGAGCTGACCCGCGAAGCGGGACTGAGGGGTAATGAATTAATCAACGAACTTACGGCGAGGCATACTAGTCCGGTAGATAGTAATACGCCAAGGGGCCCCGACCGTCATGGTCGGGGCCCCTTGGCGTTGCTCGATTCGGCAGTCAGTCGCTCAATGTTGAGCGTCAATTCACTCGGTGACGGCCTTCTTCAGCAGGGAGCCGGCGGAGATGCGCACGCCGTAGGAAGCCGGAATGTTGATGGTTTCGCCGGTGCGCGGGTTGCGGCCGGTACGAGCGGCGCGCTTGACACGCACAGCGGAGAAGAGGCCAGTGAGCTTCAGGCCTTCGCCGGACTTCATAGCGTCGACGAACACGTCCTGGAAAGCATTGACAGCAGCCTCGGCCTGGGCCTTGGTCAGGTTGGACTTCTGAGCAATCTTCGAGACGAGATCAGACTTGTTGTATGCCATAAAGCATCCTTCTTGGGTCAGTGGGCAGGCGCGGTTGTCTGCCCGTGGTTCATCCATGATAATAGCGCATGCACCTGCCGAAACCCGCTATTTATAAGGGTTTTCACATCTTTTTTCGGGTTTTTCGCGTGAATCGACCAAAAGATGGCAGTTTGACCACGATAGGGGACAGCCATACCAAACCGCAGTGATGATGCGGACCGGCATGACTGTCGGAGAACCCTCGGCGCAAGGTGTGTCGCCGCCGCTTGTCGTCACACCAGATTGCGGTGATCGAGCCATTTCATGGCAGCCGCACCCAGCGGAATGCGAATCCAGTAGAAGACCACGCGATGAAGCAGCGTCGCGGAGAGCGCCACTGCCTGTGGCACGCCTACAGCCACGAAAGCGAAGGTCAGCGCGGCCTCCACACCGCCAAGGCCACCGGGAGTAGGCACCGCCGAACCCAACGCATAGGCGAGCATGAACACGAATGTGGTTTCCACCGGATTCGACGAATAGCCGAATGCGTGAAGCGCGGACCAGAACGCCAATCCGGTGGTGATGTTCTGGAACAGCGCGCCAGTGCAGCTGATGGCGAGTTGGCGGGGCTGTGACAGGATATCAAGCAGCTGGTTGAGATAGGTTTTCGCAAGTGGTACCAACTGTTTGGTCACCAGATGGCGTACGGGTGGAATCATCATCGCCACAGACAGCACCACCACCACGATGCCCAGTACGATCACCAGAGTGTTGGTGGGGATGGCGCCCGAGAGCATATTGCGTCCGGTGAACATGCCGATGATCACGAGCATGAGGAAATACACCCCGTAATACACCACCAGCGCGGCGCTCATGATCGCCGTGGCGGCGGTGCTGCGGTATCCGGATTTGCGTAGGAACTGAAGGTTGACGAAAGACGGTCCCACACCGGCGGGCATGGATACCGTGGCGAAGCCGCCGGCCACCTGGCTCATGAACACACCCGTGTTGTTGCGTTTGCTGCGGTCCATCAGCGAACCCAATGATATCGAAGAGCCGATCCAGCCACACACGCCGAAGATAAGTGTGATTACGGCCATCAGCGGATTCGCGTTGGTCAGGGCGTCGATGATCTCTTCAGGCTTGAGCTGGGTGAACACCACCGCCACGGCGACAATGACCAGCAGCATCGTGATCATCGAGCGCCAGGAGAAACGGGCGAGCGTCACCGGTTCGCCGGCTTCTCCGTTGTCGTCGTCGTTCAGATCGGCGAGCTTGCCTCGTAACGATTTGAGCAGTTGCTTGTTCCAGCTGTCCAAGGACCTGGTGGTGGAAGGAATGGCCATTTTCTGGATGAATGGCGCAATGGAGGCGAGCGTCAGATCGCCCCATGCCTCGCGTGCCGCATCTACCGCTGGCTCCACGCCGATCAACAAGGCAAGGAGCGTCAGCAACTGCACCTTATCGAGAGCGGTGTTGGCGGCGCTGGAGGCGTTGTCCCCGTCACCCCATCCGGCGATCACCGCCGTGCCGTCTTCGAGCCTTGCCAGCGTGGAAGGGATGATGCGCCGGTGCGTATAGCCTCGGCGATTGGCCACGGACAGGTAGCGCATATACGCCACTGCATCGGCCTTGGTCAACGTCTTGAGATTGGCGGGCATGGCGATCGTGTTCGCATCCAGTACCAGAATGGCTGATTCGTCCGTGTCGGCGATGCCATAGGGGGCCGGTGCGGGAAGCTTGATATTGTGCAGTCCGAGCAGCATGGACAGATGATGCTGCACGGCATCGCGCACGGAACGGTCACGGCGTATGGACACGCTGGTGAATCGCACCCAATCCCACAGTTGTTTGAAATATCCCGCTGTATGGGTCTGCGCATCCAGCACGGATACGATGAAGGCGCGCCCATCGGTGGTATGCAAGTCATACAGGCGCGAGCCGGTGGTCAGGTCATCCTCTAGGGTGGCGTCCAGGGATCCCTTCCTTCCGTCCACGGGGTCCTGATGCCTGATCAGGGAGGCGGTCTCCAATCCGATGCCGTTGAGCGCCGTGACGAGCGCCTCGCCCCAGACGCCTTTGTTCTGCGTGCCCACGATGAAACGGATGAGCATGCCCACCGTGCGCCCGGCCGTCATGGACACCAGCGTGCCGGTGACCGAATGCCAGGAGAGCACGACCATCACCGCCGCGGTGATGTAGAGGATATTCCATCCCCATTTCACCGTGGAGCGGGTTCGACGAGGGCCTGCGGCCGTCAGAAACGCCGCCATGCCGGCATAGATATCCGGCAGCAGGCCGGAGCCGAAGGAGGTGGCGGCCGAAAGCAATGCCATCGCCAGAGTGTGGTCATTGATGCCGCTGACCAGCGTGGAAACACCCCATGCCGTGCCGTATCCGGCGAACATGGCAATGGCTGAGATCGCGGCTTGTGGCCATTCGCGGGAGAGCAGTAGCTGCCCCAGCACGGTGACCACAATGATGATGGTCATCAACTGCGTCAGCACTGTGGAAGGGTAGTTGGCCAGCCAATTGATGGCCTGTGCGGCGGTATGCGCATCGGACTCCACTCCACGGGTCATACCGCCCATGAACACTGCGAACACCATGACGATTGCCGCGGCCAGCAATGATAATGCGCTTCTGGCCAGATCGCCGAAATCGTGTGTGCGTTTCGGCGCCACGTCGTCAATGATCGGACTTGCCACCTGAACTCCTCTTGCCGTTCCTTGTCGTCAGCTTCGTCATACAACAGGTCATACGACAAGGCGCGCACGCCATCGCGCACGCGCCTTGCTCCATCATGGTGATGCGTACGTCCTGCCTCAGCGGTCGAATGCCACGAGTTCCGAAGCCACGCCGGTATAGGTGGCCGGGGTCAGGGCCTTCAGACGGGCGGCGGTCTCGGGATCGAAGGACTGCTGATCGATGAACTGCTCGACCTGCTCCTTGTCGATGGTGTGGCCTCGCATCAGCTCCTTGACCTTCTCGTACGGCTTGTCCATGCCGGGCAGACCGCGCAGCTCGCAGGCGCGCATGGCGGTCTGGATGGGCTCGCCGAGCACCTCCCAGTTCTCGTCCAGCTCGCGCTCGATCACTGCATCATGCGGGTGGATGGACTTCAGACCGCCCATCAGGTTGTGCAGGGCGAGCAGCGAATAGCCGAGCGCCGAACCGATGTTGCGCTGGGTCGTCGAATCGGTCAGATCTCGCTGCCACCGCGACTCCACCAGCGTGGCGGAGAGGGTGTCGAGTAGCGAGCAGGACAGCTCGAAGTTCGCCTCGGCGTTCTCGAAGCGAATCGGGTTGACCTTGTGCGGCATCGTGGAGGAGCCGGTGGCGCCCTTGACCGGCACCTGAGCGAACACGCCACGGGAGATGTACATCCACACGTCCACGCACAGGTTGTGCATGATGCGGTTCGCGTGGGAGACGGTGGAATAGAGCTCGGCCTGCCAGTCATGGGATTCGATCTGCGTGGTCAGCGGGTTCCAGGTCAGACCCATGCGGTTGGTCACGAATTCACGGGAGACCGCAATCCAATCCACGTCCGGGCAGGCTGCAAGATGTGCGCCGAACGTGCCGGTCGCGCCGTTGATCTTGCCCAGATACTCCTGGCCCTTGATGTGCTTGAGCTGACGGTTCAGTCGGTAGACGTAGACGGCGAGCTCCTTGCCGAGTGTGGTCGGCGTGGCCGGTTGACCATGGGTCAGGGACAGCAGCGCCTTGTTCTTGTATTCTTCCGCCTTGCCGGCGAGGTGATCGATGATCTCCTCGAACGCCGGTTCCCAGACGTTGTTCATCGCGTTCTTCACGCAGCGGGCGATGGACAGGTTGTTGATGTCCTCCGAGGTGCAGGCAAAATGCACGAGGGTCTTGAGACGATCGTTGATGTTGGTCAACTCGGCCGGGGCCTTATCGATCTGATCGTCGATGTAGTATTCCACGGCCTTCACATCATGATGGGTCACGGCCTCGTGCGCGGCATGCTGCTTGATGCCCTCGGCACCGAAATCCTCGGGGATAGCGCGCAGGAACGCCTTCTCGGCTTCGGTGAACGGCTTGACGCCAACCACAATCGGCTGGTTGCCGTTGTCTTCGAAACCGTTGGCCAGCAGAATCATCCATTCGACCTCGACGCGCATGCGCTCGCGGTTCAGCGCCGGTTCGCTCAGGTATTCCACGAGCGGGGCGGTAGCCGCATGATAGCGGCCGTCAAGCGGGGTCAATGCAATTGCGGGGGAAATATCAGTAAGCTTCATGCGTTCTAGGGTACTTCCAGCCGTGAACCGGACGTGTCCGGAGCCGCCGTCGGGCTGGGGATACGCTGGCGCTCGAGGGAAGGCGTGGCATCGGATTTGGCCATGCGGCCTTGGAAGTAACGGGTCTCCTTGAGCTCGCCGGCTATGGTCTGTTGGAAATGCTGTTCGTGGCGTTGCAGGGCGGGGGAGCCCAGATCGGTGGCGTTGCTGTAGGCCGCCTGATGGTATTTGATCCAATGGCTGATCTCCCGCCCGTCGGTGCCGCCTCCCGCCACTGGGGCGGCGGCATAGGCGTTCCGTCCGTAAATCGGTGTGGTACCCGGTGCGCACGAACCGTCGTCGTTGATGGTGCCGGGTGTCGCCGCAGGAGCGGGCGAGACATGCCCCCGTACGGTCAGCCAATGATCGGAGTCCGGATTCGAGGCGCCGTCCAAGGCTGCCACCAGTTCATCGTCGATCTCTACGCTGGTCACCCAGGTCTTCTCGGGAATCGGGTGATTGGCGACTGGAGAACCGGCCGTCACCACGTGTTCGATGCTGTAGTCGTCCGCCCAGTCGGAGGCGATGGTCGCCGCCACGATGCCGCCTTGCGAGTGGCCGATAAGCGCCACCGGCTCATCCTTGCCGATGCCTGCCTGCTGCATCGCCTCGGTGACCATCCGGACACTGTCCGCCCGCATACGACGTTCTCTGTCGTCACTCATCAGCTCCACGTTCTGCTCCCATCCGAATGGGGAATCCGCCTTGCCGTCGGTGCCGGGGATGGTGACGAGCCAGGCATTGGTGCCGTCAGTCCGCTCATAGCGTTGAACGGCCACAGTGCCGTATTCGAGACCGCTGTCAAGATTGATTTTGCCTAGCCGTTCTTCGGCGAGACGACGCAGATTCTCCATCGCATCGCCCACGCTGCCGCTTGATCGCACCACTTCGGTGCGGGCATACACCTCCTTGACGTCAAGATGATTGCCTTGCAGGATGTCCTTCACCGGACCGGAGACATTGGCGATCTTCCCGGCGCCGGCATTCACCTCGTCGGTATGCTTCATGCCTTCGCCGATGGCGATACCTCCGACCATGGATCCGATGCCGCTCATCACCCCCTCTTGCAGCCCGTAGGTGGAAGTAGACATCCAGGAAGCGTTCGGTTTGCCTTCAATCACCCAGCCGGAAATCAGCCCGCCCAGGGCCACCGCCGCAGTACCGATCAGGGCATGGCCGGGTTTCCACTGGGTGCCAGCCTGTATCAATTCGGTGAAGGTACGACGGACTGCGAGCTCCGCTTCGGAATACAGCGAATGGGCGCGAATCAGCAGGCTTGCGGTGTCGGACAGTTCGATGCTGAGTCTTCGACAGGCTGCCGCATGTTCCGTGCATCGGGCTCCCAGCGTGGTGTATGACAAGGTGGTGTGACCGGGGGTTACCGCCGATGGGTCGCCCGCGGTTAGCGTGGCACACATGGGCGCACTGGTTCGATGCGATTGAAGCTGCAATGCGGCATCACCCCAGGAGGCGGACAAGGCGTCGTATCCTGATGCTTCATCGTCAAGCGCTTTGGCGATTGCCGTGTATTCCTCAAGGGTGGCGGGAGCATATCCGCGACCGCCGTGGACGGAGGCTTCGACCTGCCAATAATATGTGGATTCCGACATGGTCATCCCCTCGCCAATCGTTCGGTGGCGTCCATGTCGGATTCCAACGCGGCAGACGCCTGCCGGATCCGATCCAATCTTGCGCGGAACAGTTCCGCTGCATTGCCTGTCCATATGATGTTATTTGCCTTGGCGCTTGCCGTGGCGAAGCGTTCGTTGACGGCAAGCGTGGCGGAGCGTTGGATGCCGATGAGGTTTCGGCTGCGCTCCACCGCTGTATGGCATGGGCAGGTGCCATAGCTGAACGGTGTCACCGTATTGCCGGCGAATCCACCGATGGGGTCGATGGCCGCCGGATTGTGCTGCGCGTTCGTGAATGTTGGATTGGTGCTGAATGCGTTCATGAATCCAGCTAAAGGGACAATGGTGTGACGCGTCCAGCCGAACCGACCTATGTGGTTCCAGCTTACGGAAAATGGGTGGGTTTATCCACGACAAATGTGAATAAACCCTGTAGACCCCCGTAGACAAGAGCGTCATAATGATTCGAGCCCGTTTATCCACAACAAATGAGGATAAACGGGCCCTGATAATCTCTGCCTGATGCATCTGGCCGATGTGACTTGCCGATTATAGACAGCCCGATAGCTAGTCTTAACGATTCCGCGACGTCATCGACACTGCCGACCGGGCATCACCATGGTTTCGTGGTATTGCCCTTGTTCTGATTGGTATTCTGTTCGGTCTTGGTGTTGGTTTTGGTGTCGGTGGACTGCTGGTTCGCCTTCATCAGCTCCTCGACCTGCTTCTTCTGCTCCTCGGTCAATGCTCCGCCCCGCTTCGCATTCGAGGACGAGGATTCATCCGCCTGTTGCGGCTCAGCGGACTGAGACGTATCACCTTCAGTCTGTGCCTTGGCTTTCTTCAAGGTGATCGTCGTTAGCTGGGAGGAAATGGAAGCGTTCGCGTCGATGGCATCCCTGATCTGCGGCAACAGCACCCCGCGCATCTGACCGGCTTCCGCGAATTGCGCATCGGTCTGCTCCTGCTGCGCATGCAGCGTGCTCACGTCGGTCGACTCATCCTGAGCGGCTTTGATGTTGGCGTTCAGAGATGCGGTGGCCTGATTGAAGGTGATAGCGGCCGAAAGGTTCACTGCGGCGACTCCTGCCACGGCCGTCAGCAGCGCGATGACGACGATCAATGCGATACGCATACCCAACGGTGCGCGGGCGTGGCGCGTGCCTGCGTTATCTGATGCACTCATAGCAGCCTCCTTGAAACCGTGATCCATGCGCCGAGCTCCCAGGCCAGCAGAAGCACCATCGCGATGGCGAGCGGCCAGACCATCGCAACGGTCCGCGTGCGTTCCTTTGCCGTCGTCGTCACACGCCATTGGCTTGAAGCCTTGCCGGAGACCTGTCCATGCAGTGTGGACGTTGCATTCGTGGCAAGGTATGTGCCGCTGATTTCGTCAGCGATGTCCTTCAGGTTCTGCTCATCCAATTTCGAGATGCCGGGCTGACCGGTGTCCGGATCGGTGACCCACTGATCGGTGGTGGAGGAATCGCCGGCGCTCACCCCATCGGCTATCACGGGAATCCTGCCGCCTTCAGCGGAACCTACGCCGACCGTGAAACCATCGTCCACGTATTGTCTCAGTGCAGAGAAGCTGCGCCGTGCGGCGCTTGAGGTCTGTTCGCCGTCAGTGATGAGATAGAGCACGATGGCATCATCGGGGTGCGCGTCACGAATCGACTTGGCGGTGACCAACAGCTGGTTGATTGGGGCATCCAAATTGGACCCGGATGATACGGACGTGGATTCGACGGCCAAGGTATCGGCCCAATTGTCGATGGCGGGAGCGTCTGGAGTCAACGGCACATCCAGCGTTCCGGACGCGCCAAAGTGCAGCGCCGCGAAACTGGCGTCGCCATAACTGGCCGTGATATCGTGCACGGCTTTGCGCGCTGCGGCGATGCGCGATATCGTCTCATCGGAACCATAGTGGGCATCCTCCACCGCCATGGAGCCGGTGGTGTCCACCGCCACGATCACATCAGTGGCATTGATGGCGCGTGATGTGGTGGGAGCCACCACGCTTGGGGTCAATACCATGACTGCGGCAATCAGCAGCATCGCAGCGCGACGTATGCACGCCCATACGGTTTCGTCGGTGGCGTTGTTCGCGCGACGCCGGACGAACTGGATGATTTCAGCCACGGCCATCAGCGCCAGCACTACGGCCAGTGCTCCGCCGGCAATCCAGCCAGAGCGGGGGAGAAGGTGAATTCGCTCATCGCCTCAACCTCCATGCGCATGCCAGAACAATGATCACAGCCACCACCAAAGCCAGCGTCCACCAGCCGGGGGCATCGGTCATGGAAGCCTTCGCCTTGCTGTCGGATTCGGTGTCACGCCGTGATTGGATGTCCCTGACCAATTCCTCCACGGACCTGCCATTCGACTGCGTCAGGAACACGCCGCCATGGGATTCGATGGCTGTTTTCATGTCCGATGTTGTTTGCTCGCCCTCACTTGATTTCGGGCCGGAATACAGGCCATCCACCGTGATATTGGTTTGCCGGGTCAAGTCGAGCGCCTCGTCAAGAGAGTATGTCGGCTTGCCCGAGACCACATTATCGGTGGCGAGGACGATCGATGCTGCGCGCTGGCGTGAAGCATTCGTCTCGTTTGCCGAGCCGTACGCAAAGCCGGGCAGCATGGCGGCGCAGGAAACCACGCCATCGCCGATCAGCGACGTGGCGTCTTTCCTGTTCTGTGTGCCCTCCAGCCAATCCGCTATTTTCTGGTAATCCGCATCGGACATCTTGTCGATATCATCCTGGGTCTCCACGCCTTTGAGCGCCGTACTGGCGGCAGTCAGCTGCTTGGTGACCAGATCATAGTCGTCGGTGAGCGGGAACACCGTACGGGACGTGGAATTGAAGATGCTCAGCCCGATGCGTTCCCCCTCGAAATGCTTGACCAGCTCCAGGTAGGTGTCGATGACCTCACGGTCATACGGCAGTGTGGAACCGGATACATCAAGGCACAGTACGATGTCCCTGCTCGATGCACGCTCATCGCCGGCTCCCACTTGGGAGGGGCGCGCCACCAGCGCAACGGCCAATGCCAATGCGATGGCCATAGCCACCACGGCAACTCGATTCACCACACGCCACTGATGGAACAGGCGAGAGGCATGCTCGGTATTGAGGTCTTCATCCAAAGAGAACACGGCTTCATCATTGGTATCGCGGCGGCGGGCGAACACGACGAGGAGCATTACGACGGCCACAGCCACCAGAATGCCGGCCAATGCGGCCCAGGGCCAATGCCAGGCAAGCATCATGGACGCCACCTTTCCACCAGATTGGCCACCCAATCGGCGGCCTGCGGCACCGTGACCGATCGTGCATGGATATTGAACGCGGGATCGGCGAACTCCGGGGGATACAACGCCTCGATGGTCTGCCTCAGCGTGTCCAGGCCCTGTCTGTTCGCGGACGTGCGGTCGAGGAGCGTCAGATCGGTCAAGGTACTGGAATGCAACGACCTTCCGGAGGCGTCCGTCGCGAAATCTCGTGCCACCAAGGCCAGTTGCGTCAAGGCCTCCTCACGGCTCAACGCACCGCGCTCGTGCTGGTCGACTATCGCGTCGATGCGTGCATGCCATAGGGCTTTGGCGCTGGTATTGCGGTGCGCGCCGCGGGGCTGTTTCACCTTGGCGGGTTTGCGGGGAGAACGGGACAGTATCACCACGGCGACGATCAATCCGAGTGCCAGCAGAAGGCAGACGGCAATCACCGCGACGAGCGGGCCGGTCAGGGACAGCTCGTCCTGAGGATGAAGATCTGCGGGCTCAACGGCCAGAGTCAATGCGGACGGCATCATCGACGATCACCTGCCAGCTGCAGTTCCGGCGACGAGCCAAGCTGATTGCGCGTGGTACGTGCCAGGGCAACGGATACCAGATGCACGAAGCGGTCGAACATCTCCTCGCTGGAATCGGCGCGAATCAGGAACGATCCGGTACGATTGAGCTCCTGTTCCAGTGATGCTGCCATATAGTGACGATGCGTCTCGACCTCACGTGCACTGACTGCTGATCGCATGAACGCCGGTACCCGTCGGCCGGTCACACCGTCCAATGGCGCGGCATGATGTCTGGACAGCGGCGTGAACGGGTTCAGCGTCGCCACATCGATCAACACCAGCGGGTGCGTCCGGGCGATGCGGCGCAGTCCAGCAATCTGCCCCTCTGACAGAGCATGCTCGTCGGTGGCCAATACGATCAGTGCGTTGCGGTCCTTGATGCGTCTCGCGTATTCCAGCAAGGCGTCGATATTGCGTCTGTGCGTCCACTGACGTTCCAATGCCTTGTCCAAGGTGCGCTCGAACTGGGCGAAGCCGCCATTGAAGGGAATGCGGGTGATGCTCGCCTCATCGGAGAAGACGATGGACACATCGTCCGAGCGGCGCAAAGACAACGCGGCGAACATGCGCAACGCATTTGCAGCCACCTCATACGCTCTCTCGCCGGAAGAACAAACGCCGGTCATCTCACGGCCTACATCCATGAGCAGCCAGACGCGTGAAGTCGCCAGACGCTCACGCTGCACCACCATGGGCTGTCCCTGTCTGGCGCTGGTCTTCCAATCGATCAGCCGGGACTCGTCACCAGGCGCGTAGGCACGCACATCCATGATATCGCCGGCGCCACCATGGCGTCCGGACGCGTGCTCGCCCTCCAGTACGCCCAACGTCTTGCGCACGGTGGGCAAGGCGATTTGGGTGCCGAGGGCCTCGATCTTTCTGCGAATCGTTTGCGAACTCACGGAACAGGAACCGTTTCGACGATCTTATCCACGATCTGGTCGCTGGTCACACCGTCGGCCAACGCCTCAAACGTGAGCACGATACGATGGCGCAGCACCTCATGGACGAATGCCTTGATATCCTCCGGCACCACATAGTCACGGCCGGAGAGCAGCGCCTTCGCCTGTCCGATACGAGTCAGGGCGATGGTGGCGCGCGGCGAAGCGCCCAGACGGACCAACGTCGACAATCCCTTGATGGGGTGCGATCCCGCGCCGCGGGATGTGGCGGTAATATCGACCGCATACTTCATGATGGCGTCGGCCACGTGCACACGACGTGCAGCCCTACGCAGGAACTCCACGTCGGATACGGTGATGCGCTCTCCCGTGATGGTGTCGGGGCCGATCATGTCCGATCCTCTGCGGGTGAGCATGGCAAGCATGCGGGTCTCCTCGTCGGCGGACGGATAGGTCATCACCGCTTTCATCATGAAACGGTCCATCTGGGCTTCGGGAAGATTGAATGTGCCCTCCTCCTCGATGGGGTTCTCGGTCGCGATGACCATGAAGGGCTTGGGCAGTTCGATTCGCTGCCCGCCGATGGTGGTGGCACCCTCAGCCATCGCCTCGAGCATGGCCGACTGGGTTTTTGCGTTGGACCGGTTGATCTCATCGAGCAAGACGAAATTCGCGTGGATAGGTCCGATCTGCGTAGTGAATTTCTGCGAGGCGAAATCGAACACCTGAGTGCCGGTCAGATCCGAAGGCATGAGATCAGGGGTGCACTGCACACGTTTGAACGAACCGGATACACAAGTGGCCAGCGTCTGCGCCGCCGTGGTCTTGGCCAGACCGGGAACGGACTCAATCAGGATATGCCCGCCGGCGACCAGCGTCACGATCAACGACTCGCGCAGATTGTCCTGACCCACCAAGGTCTGGGCGAAACGTGCGCGGATGGTATCGGCCAGCAGCCGTGCGCGTTTGGCATCATCAAGGCCCAGGGGCGCTGCGGCACCGGGGATCGGAGCGGTCTGAGGTGCGGCGGCTGGGGGTTGGATCATCGGCTGCGGCGGGAGTTGCGGTTGCGTGGGGAACAAAGTCATGCCCACCACTGTAACTACCAACACTGACTGTTTGCTTTACGCCAACGTCCATGTAACCGGGGTGGCGCCTTGGGCGATTAGGGCTTGATTGGTGCGGGAGAAGGGTCTGGAGCCGAAGAACCCGCGTGATGCGGATAATGGGCTGGGATGGGGCGACTTGATGATGGTGGCGTTAGTGAGCAGCGGTTCAAGGCTTTGCGCATTGCGCCCCCAGAGAATGGCCACCAGCGGTTTTGGTTTGCCGTTGGCATCCACGCGGGCGTTCAGGGCGCGGATAGCGGCTTCGGTGACCTGTTCCCATCCTTTGCCTTGATGGGAATTCGGTCTGCCCACACCCACGGTCAGACATCTGTTCAACAGCATGACCCCCTGTGTGGTCCAAGGCGTCAGGTCGCCATTGGACGGCATAGGAACTCCCAAGTCGTCCACCAGTTCCTTATATATGTTAATAAGACTCTTGGGAAGCGGGCGAACATCAGGCGCCACGCAAAAACTCAATCCGACGGGATGGCCGGGTGTGGGATAGGGGTCCTGCCCGACGATGAGCACCTTGATGGTGTCGAAGGGGATGGTGAACGCGCGCAGGATATTGTGGCTTGCGGGCAGCCAAGGGCGCCCTGCCGCGTTTTCCGCTCTCAGAAAATCACCCATGTGATGGATGACGGGCTCCACATCGGCCAAGGCATGCGCCCAGCCCGGTTCTACCAGTTCGCTCAGCGGTTTGATCATGGTTCCATACTCTAGCCAAACGTGCATATACAGTGCATGTCCGTGGCATGGCATGCGACGCGCTAGCCCATTTCGTGCCGGACGGTTACACTCGGGTGTAGTTTGCATGAAGGAGGCCGGCGTATGGCGCGCGACAAAGTGACCTACGAATCATATGAACAGGATGTCTTCGACAATCCGCCCCAGGGTCCCGTCGGGGCTCATCGCGGTTCCCGTCCGGTCATGGTCCGTATCGCTCCGTTCATCATCGTGATCGTGGTGGCTGCGCTGTGCGGCTTCGGTGCGTGGGCGTACGGCAGCGGCGAGTATCAGAACCTGCTGAATCTGAAGACACCCCAATCCACGACGGCGTCCAGTGACACGACGCAATCCACGACGAAGTCCGATTCGTCGGCATCCGACTCTTCGGATTCCTCGAGTTCCTCGGATTCCTCTACCAGTGATTCGTCGGCAAGCGATGATTCGAGTTCCTCAGCCGATTCGTCCAGCAGCGATTCGTCCAGCAGCGACCAGAATGCGCAGCAGCAAACGCAACAAGCCCAGACCGCTACTGTGAACAAGGCCACACAGGTGCGTGTGGTGAACGGTACCGGAGTCTCCGGATACGCCGGACAGAAGGCGGACGTGTTGCAGACCGCAGGATATACCAGTGTGGAGGCGGCCAATCCTACCGGTTCATTGCCTACCGGCACGGTGGTGTGGTACCAGAATGAAACCGACAAGGCCACCGCTCAGGACGTGGCCAATACGCTGGGGATTACCGCGGTGGAGCAGGTTCAGGGACTGTCCGCTCCGATTACCGTTGTGCTGCTGAACTAGCATTTGCGCCAAGGATCAAGGAGAATATCGCGACGATCATAGGCAGCGGCGATGTGACTGGATTTCAGGTGTAATCGCGTTGGGTTTGTGGAAAACCGGACGAGCTATTCAGCCCATGTAGTGAGACGATTTTTTCTTGTTCTTCGGCTTCTGATTGGCATTGTTCCCTCGTCACTGTACAATCATGCTCTAGTCGCGAGGTAGGGGGAGCGCGATGCGGTTCTTTCTACGTTCCCTAAAGGTATGTTCGCGACGCCTAGGGAACAAAGGAAAGATCAGATATGGCACAAGGTACCGTAAAGTTCTTCCTTGCCAAGAAGGGGTTCGGGTTCATACAGCCGGACGGCGGAGGCGAGGACGTTTTCGTGCATTACGCGGAAATCAAGGACGACGGCAGCAACAATAAGTTCAAGATGCTGTATGAGGGCGATCGGGTGGAGTATACGCCCGTCTCGTCTGGTAAAGGTACTCAGGCTAAGGATGTCGTCAAGTTGTCTTCTGGCGAAGAACGTCCCGAGTGAGTGGTTTGCCCGCAACGACGCAGATAAGGTCCCGGTTGGTGATGTCTCATCGACCGGGACCTTTTGCGTGGTCTCCCAGCGGGCAGGTTCGTTTTCATGCCGATAGCGCAATCTCCAAACACGATGTTGGCACTCTCGGGCGGAGAGTGCTAATGTCACAGTTAGCACTCGGAGGGCGAGAGTGATAACCGGCAGCTGACGGTCGGTTCGCCCATCGGCTCTCGCGGGTGATAACGGTATACATAGCCATTTGGAGGAACACACAACCATGGCAAAGATCATTTCTTATGATGAGGAAGCCCGTCAGGGCATGCTGGAGGGCCTCGACAAGCTCGCCAACACCGTCAAGGTCACGCTGGGCCCGAAGGGCCGCAACGTCGTGCTCGACAAGACCTATGGCGCTCCGACCATCACCAACGATGGCGTGTCCATCGCCAAGGAGATCGATCTCGAGGATCCGTACGAGCGCATCGGCGCCGAGCTGGTCAAGGAAGTCGCCAAGAAGACCGACGATGTCGCCGGCGATGGCACCACCACCGCAACCGTGCTCGCCCAGTCCTTGGTTCACGAGGGCCTGAAGAACGTGGTCGCAGGCTCCAACCCGATCGCCCTGCGTCGTGGTATCGAGAAGGCCACCGAAGTCATCGTCAAGGAGCTCGTCGCCGCTGCTAAGGACGTCGAGACCAAGGATCAGATTGCTGCCACCGCCACCATCTCCGCCGCCGATCCCGAAGTCGGCGAGAAGATCGCTGAGGCTCTGGACAAGGTCGGCCAGGACGGCGTGGTGACCGTCGAGGACAACAACCGCTTCGGTCTGGACCTCGACTTCACCGAGGGCATGCGCTTCGACAAGGGCTACATCGCTCCGTACTTCGTGACCAATGCCGACGATCAGACCGCTGTGCTTGAGGATCCGTACATCCTGCTCACCTCCGGCAAGGTCTCCTCTCAGCAGGACATCGTGCACGTCGCCGAGCTGGTCATGAAGACCGGCAAGCCGCTGCTGATCATCGCCGAAGATGTTGATGGCGAGGCTCTGCCTACCCTGATCCTGAACAACATCCGTGGCACCTTCAAGTCCTGCGCAGTCAAGGCTCCGGGCTTTGGCGACCGCCGTAAGGCCATGCTGCAGGATATGGCCATCCTGACCGGCGCTCAGGTCGTGTCCGATGAGCTGGGCCTCAAGCTCGACTCCATCGACGTCTCCGTGCTCGGCCACGCCAAGAAGGTCATCGTCTCCAAGGATGAGACCACCATCGTTCAGGGTGCCGGCTCCAAGGAAGACATCGACGCTCGCGTGGCTCAGATCCGTGCCGAGATCGAGAACACCGATTCCGACTACGATCGCGAGAAGCTGCAGGAGCGTCTCGCCAAGCTGGCCGGCGGCGTGGCCGTCATCAAGGTCGGTGCTGCCACCGAAGTCGAGGCTAAGGAACGCAAGCACCGCATTGAGGACGCCGTGCGCAACGCCAAGGCCGCTATCGAGGAAGGTCTGCTGCCTGGCGGTGGCGTGGCTCTCGTTCAGGCTGCTGCCAAGGCCGAGAAGGACGAGGCTGTCACCTCCCTGACCGGCGAAGAGGCTACCGGTGCCGCCATCGTGTTCCGTGCCATCGAAGCTCCGATCAAGCAGATCGCCGAGAACTCCGGTGTGTCCGGTGACGTGGTGATTGACAAGGTCCGTTCTCTGCCGGAGGGCGAGGGCTTCAACGCTGCCACCGACACGTATGAAGACCTGTTGGCCGCCGGTGTGACCGACCCGGTGAAGGTGACTCGCTCCGCTCTGCAGAACGCCGCCTCCATCGCCGGCCTGTTCCTGACCACCGAGGCTGTCGTCGCCAACAAGCCGGAGCCGAAGGCTGCCGCCCCGGCTGGTGCCGGCGCTGACATGGGCTACTGATCGGTATCCGATCGCTAGCTGATTGACAGCTCGAACTGACTGAGTGTCGGGGAGGTTCCTTCGGGAGCTTCCCCGACACTCATTTTGTATCAGTTCATTGGGTTAACCAGGAATGCAAACGGCGCATCGGTCATTGCGCGAACAGCCGCGAAGCCGCGGCTTCGGCGTCCGCATATACCGTGGACGCTGAAGCCAGTGCACGCTGTATTGATTCCAGTGAGGCCTCCATCTGCTGTTGTGCCGCTCGCCACCCTGCTACCGCTGAGGTGAATTGTGTGGCCGCCGATCCGCGCCAGGCCTCTTGCAGCGCGGCGAGATTGGTATACATGCCGCCGACGGCCTGCCTGATTTGTGCCACCGACCCTGCCACAGCGGCCGACGATGATTGGATTCGCTCGGAATCTACTTGATATTGGGGCATCGTTGCTCCTTTCTGTCAATGATGGGCTCTGTAACTGGCGTTCGTTATTGCGAATACCGAACGCTATGGTGGAGCTTATGGCAAATTCGAATTGGGCGGACGTTTTTATGACCAATGTGGTTCCAGCTTCGGCATCATGCAGTACGACTCAACGACGCAAGGCGGGGAATTGGCTTGTCCGTGCGGTTTTCGCGCTTGTTGCACTGGTGCTTGCCTGCATGTCGCTGACCGTCAATGCGTATGGGGATAACTCGGATCCAAGCACGAATGATTCGAACAGTTCGAACAGTGGCGTCACCATCACCGATAACATCACCGATACGGAGAACCTGCTCGGATCCCATGCCGCCGAAGTCACCGATGCCATTGCGCAGACCGAACAGGAAACCGGCGTGCATGTCCACTTGCTGTACCTGTCCAGCTTCAATAGCGAACAGACGCCGCAACAATGGGCCTCCAATGTATTGGAATCCACCAATCCCCAGCCCAACACCGTGCTGCTGGCGGTGGCCTCCAATGATGGCAATCTGGTCGTGGCGGTCTCTTCCAATTCCGATGAGTGGCTGAGAAACCAGGACACGGTCGACAAATTGTCTGATGCCGCGCAGGCGCCTTTGATGAAGAGCACGCCTGATTGGCCTGGGGCGGCCACTGCCATGATGGACCAGATTGTGCAGTCCAAGAAGACCACCACATCACGCTCCACTGTGATGCTTGGCGTCGCGATCATGGTCGGTGTGCTGGTGGTGCTGGCCGTTGTCGCCGTTGTGATGGTGAAGCGTCGTCGGCGCAAGAGTGCTCATAAGAGCACCGAGAAGAAGCCCAGGAAAAAACTTCAAGCGAGTATTCAGGAAACACCCAGACGAGCGCGCCACTCTAGAAAACATGAGTAAGCCTATTGAAGCATCGATTGTTGTCGTAGACGACGAACCGTCCATTCGTGAACTCCTGGTCGCCTCGTTGCATTTCGCCGGATTCGAGGTCAACACCGCAGCTTCCGGTTCCGAAGCCATCGAAGTGATTGAGAAGGTGCAGCCGGATCTGATTGTGCTTGATGTCATGCTGCCTGACATTGATGGGTTCACGGTAACCCGCCGCATCAGGCAGGAAGGCATCGATGCGCCGGTATTGTTCCTGACCGCGCGCGACGACACCCAGGACAAGATCATGGGATTGACCGTAGGCGGCGACGATTACGTCACCAAGCCCTTCAGCCTTGAGGAAGTGGTGGCGCGCATCCGGGCCATCCTGCGCCGTACCCGGGAGCAGGTGGAAGACGATCCGATCATCCGCGTCGCCGATCTGGAAATCAACGAAGACTCCCATGATGTGACCCGTGCGGGTCAGCCCATCGATCTGAGCCCCACCGAATACAAGCTGTTGCGCTACCTGATGGATAACGAAGGCCGTGTGCTGTCCAAGGCCCAGATCCTGGACCATGTCTGGCAATACGACTGGGGAGGGGATGCCGCCATTGTGGAATCGTACATCTCCTATCTGCGCAAGAAAGTCGATGGCATCGAAGTCACCGATGACAATGGCGAAAAGCACAAGGTGACCCCGCTGATCGAAACCAAGCGTGGCATCGGTTACATGATTCGCGAGCCGAAGCATTAAGACGGCAGGTGTGCATGACCAGCCCTGAGAAGTCCCCGCAGCCAGTTTCTCCGGCATCGCCCGCAGTCTCCGGCACCAAGAGCTCCATGGCAAACACCTCGACAGACAGCAGTCCACGTGTGAATGTGCCGGGACTGCAATATCTCAAGGAGCATCACGAGCGTAAGCGCAATGTTTTCCTGCGCCATCTTGACCGTGTCTCGCTGAGCGGCAAACTTGTGGCCTGCACCATCGTGGTGCTGCTTGTGGGCGTCACAGTGATTTCCTTCTCGATTCGCACTCTGGTGGGCAACTACATGATGGAGAAGGTCGATACGCAGCTTCGTGTGCAAAGCCAGCTGGTGTTCAACAACATCGATCTTCTGGCCAAAGACGACAATTCGAATGGGCTGACCAGCCCCAATTCCTATTTCCTTCAGCTGCAATACACGGACGGCACCAAGGATGCGGACGGCGATCCCCTGACGGTGACGCCGCTGTTGCCACAGCTGAAGGATGGTCTGGTCTCCATACCGGTGCTTCCTTCGGACGGTGATACCTCGGGTATCACGCTCGGGCAGGTGTTCACCGCCCCCGCAGTCGCCAAGCAGATCGTTCAGGTGCAGAGTGACACCGCACAGTCTCCCGCACAGGGCGATGCCTCCGGAGGCGGCGGCACGGATGGCAGCGACTCCTCCCAATCCACCAGCCGCGTCACTACGGTGTTGACTGATCCACGCAACAATGTCAGCCATGCCACGCTTGCTTCGGCGAATTCCCCATGGCGCGTATTGCCGATGCAATGGACCGAACGAGACTCCAAAGGAGTCGAGAAGATACGCGGAGTGATGTATATCGGTCTTTCGCTTTCCGACCAGATCGATACGCTCAATACGCTGACTCGCTACTGCGTGGTCGTGGGCATCGCGGTACTGCTGTTGGGCGGCTCATTATCCACGCTGATCATTCAGCAGACAATGACTCCGCTCAAGCGTATGGAGAAAACAGCGGCGAAGATCGCCGCAGGCGATTTGAGCCAGCGTATCCCATCCGCTCCGGAGAACACCGAAGTGGGGTCGCTCGCCGCCTCGCTCAACACGATGCTCACCCGAATAGAGGTCAGCTTCCATGAGCAGGAAGAGACCACCGAGAAGATGAAGCGGTTCGTCTCCGACGCCAGCCATGAGCTGCGCACTCCGCTCGCAGCGATCCACGGATACGCGGAACTGTACAAAATGCAGCGTGACATGCCCGGTGCATTGGAGCGCGCCGACGAATCGATCGAACATATTGAACGTTCCAGCCAGCGTATGACCGTGCTGGTGGAGGATTTGCTGTCCTTGGCTCGGCTGGACGAAGGCCGTGGCATTGATGTGACGGGCAGCGTGAACCTGGCCTCTCTGGTCACGGATGCCGTGGATGACCTGCATGCGCTTGACCCGAACCGCACGATCATGCGCAATCGTCTGGCGCTGGCTCCAGGTCGGGACATGAGCCATCCGGCATCGTTGCAGTTGGCGGATGGCGGCTGGGAAGCCGTAACCTTGTCCGGTGACGCGTCGCGCCTGCGCCAAGTGGTCACCAATATCGTGGGCAACATCCACCGGTATACCCCTGCCGATTCTCCGGCGGAAGTGGCGATTGGCACCATGCCCGCCGCCATCGACCCCCGGCAGCTGTCCCAGATGCCTACCACAGAGGCGTCGATGCGGCGCTTCATCGATGCCGCCGAAGTCGGCGCTTCGATGCAGACCGGATACCGGTATGCCGTGTTGCAGTTCGTGGACCATGGCCCCGGCGTTCCGCCTGAATCTCGGTCGAAGATTTTCGAGCGTTTCTACACCGCCGATCCTTCGCGGGCACGGCAGAAGGGCGGCACCGGATTAGGCATGGCCATCGCACAGTCCGTAGTCAAAGCGCATCATGGCTTCATCTGTGCCACCGGTACGGAGGGAGGCGGCCTCACTTTTACCGTCATCCTGCCCATCGAACGGATGGCTTCCGCGCCGGCCGGACATCAGACGCAGACCAAGCCCGCCAAAACGAAGACCTCGTGGTTCTCAGGTGAGCGTAAAGCGTAAGACGACTCAGCCCGGTGGCACAGGTCAAGGCCTGTGAGGTACACTATACCTTCGGTTCATTACTCCCTAAGCACTAAGGAAGGTTTCGCAATGCCCACCGGTCGAGTTCGTTGGTTTGACGCAGCCAAGGGTTATGGCTTCATCACCAGTGAGGAAGGCAAGGACGTGTTCCTGCCGGCTCAGGCCCTGCCCTCTGGCGCCACTACGCTGCGCAAGGGTGCCAAGGTGGAGTATTCCGTGGTGGACGGACGTCGTGGCCCGCAGGCCATGGATGTACGCCTGATCGCATCGGCACCGAGCCTGGTGAAGGCCACCCGTCCCAAGCCGGATGACATGGCTGCCATTTGCGAGGACCTCATCAAGATGCTTGACTCCGCAGGCAACACACTGCGTCGACACCGCTACCCGTCTTCCGCCGAAAGCAAGAAGCTTGCTTCGTTGCTGCGTGCTGTGGCGGATCAATTTGATGTACAGGATTGATTGATCCATGACCGATACTGATGAGACCACGGTGACGCCCGATCCTCGCGCCATAGCGCAGGCCGTGCTGTTCGAGGTTGCGGACGAACCTGAACAGGTAGGCGAGTTCGTCACCGCCAACGAGATGGAGGACTACGTCACCGATTTCCGTTTTGCTGCCCATATCCGCGGTTACGAGGGATGGCAGTGGTCGGTGACGTTGTATCACGACCCGGAACTCGGCTCGTGGACGGTCAACGAATCCTCACTGATTCCTACTGAGGACGCGCTGCTGCCGCCGAAGTGGATTCCGTGGAAGGACCGTCTGGAGCCCACCGATCTTTCACCGACCGACTCCATTGGCACAGATCCCGACGATGAACGCATCGAAACCGGTGAAATCGAGGAATCCTCACTCGAGGATGTCAATGATGCCGCTGAGACCTTTCGGCTCACGCGGCGTCATGTGCTGAGCCCGCTGGGGCGTGCACAGGCGGCCAAGCGTTGGTATGACGGACCTCGAGGTCCCAAGGCATTGAGCACCAAGACCGCGGACGGCAATTTATGCTCGGATTGCGGGTTCTTTGTGCCGCTGACGGGCGAGCTGAACCGCATGTTCGGCGTCTGCGCCAACAAGTGGAGCCCGGATGACGGTCGTGTGGTCTCGCTCGATCATGGCTGTGGCGAGCATTCCGAAATCGAACCCCCTGAGCCGAGTCGCATCTGGGTGCAGTCCAAGCCAGCTCTCGATGACCTGCATATCGATATCGTGGCGCATGCCAAGACGCGCAGGCAGTCGCCTATCTTGGATGATGATGAGGCTGAGGCTGGATTTGAGGCTGAGGCTGGCGGGCCTGAAGCTGTCAAGGTTGCCGAGGTTTCCGAAGCGACGGACGAGACGACGACCGTATCTGAGGTGGGAGAGGCCTCCGATACCACTGCGGATGCTATTGATGCCGTTGATGCCGGACACGCCGGCACGCAGCCGACTGACGTGTCTGGCGCGCCAGAAGGGACGGCATTGTCGGAAGGCGGCCTGGACGGCAGTGATTCGAGCCATGTTGAGGACGTCGTTGCCGACTCGACCGATATCACCGAGAACGATGCGACAATCTCGGTGACGGATGCCTCCGATGCGGTGGCTGGATACCGTGATGCGGATCCCGGCTCGCTGTCCGACGAGACGTCGGCTGAATCGGATTCCGATGACGGGGAAGACGGCACCATTCGTGATGACGACGACGAGTCCGAACCGGACGATGACGCTCTTGATCATGAGGATTCCGCTGGCGTCGATATCGACGATGACGATATCGATAACGAGGATGACGATGATGATGAGGATGACGAAGCCACCGAAGAGGACATTCTTGCCAACACCACCGTGGATGACGGTGATGATGACGGCGACATGGATGATGATTTGGTCGACGATGATTCCGGCGTATCGGAAGATGTGTCGCCGGAATTGGAAACCGTCATCGATCTGATCGAGCAGCTTCGTCAGAGCAGGACCGAGGAAGTCGTCGACACCGATGATACGGACATCGACTCCCCGGATGATGCTGATGACGCTTCGCACAACGAGCAATAGACGCAGAATACTACGTGGGGAATGCCTGGCTTCATTGTAGGGAGAGTTCCGCCAGAAATACCTTGGGGTGCTGTGTGTGGGGAGAATCCATGGGGTGCTGTGGAAGGGGGAAAAGAATCCGTAGGACGCTTCGCGACGGGAGCGCCCCACGGAACGATTATCTCAGTGCACGACGGTCACCGTGCATTCGGCGAAGTTGACGATCTGACGGGACACCGAGCCGAGGAAGTGCGCATCCAGACCGGACAGGCCTCGCGACCCGACCACCAGATGACTTGCATACCGGGAAGCGGCGATCAGTCCCTTGGACGCCGGGATATGGAAAGCGTCGAAGGCGACTTTCACGCCTTCGGGAACGGATACCTTGGCCATCAGATCCGAGAGTATCGCTTCGGCGCGCTGCTGTCCGACCTCCACCGGCGCAACGGCGTTCTCATAACCCGGGATTACCCCGAGGTCGCGTAACTGCCAACAGAACATCACGTTCAGCGGCTTGTCATGGATGCGGGCCTGTTCCAACGCGAAATCAAAGGCGTGCCGAGAGGTCTCTGAGCCATCGACGCCAACCACCACCGGCCGGCCGGCCGGCTTGGCTTCAGGCGCGGGATTCACGTAATGCACCGTCGTGTCACTTGGGGTGAGCGCATTGGCGATGGCGTCGGTCACGGTCTCCTCTTCGCTGCCGCTGATACGCACCACGGTCACTGGAACCTGCGCTTCTTCGGCCAAGGAGGCGGATAGCGAACCGAGGAACCAACGCGCCACGCGCCCCAGTGAACGCCGCCCCACGACTATCTGCTGGGCGTTATGCCCGATCTGCAACAGGGCAGCGGTGCCCGAAGCCTTGACGGAAGTGAGTTTGAGGTTCGCAGGATCGAAGTCAATGCCTTTGGCGGCTCGATCCACCCAGTCGCGCAGTTCATTCGCTATATCATGTCGGATGGTGGCCCAAGCCTCGTCGCTATCGGGCTCCGACCCCATGTCCCAGGAATGGGTCCAGCCGAATACCGCATTGACGTTCTGACCGGTCAGCGCGGCCTCTTCAAGGGCCCATTTCAATGCCGCGAACGATTCGTCGGAACCATCAACACCAACTACAATGTCAGCCTTGGCGTTCAGTTCAGTCATCACAACCTCCTATGCATCAGTATGGATGGCGAATCCGATACGTCCAGCATATCGTTTTCTTTCCCGCTTACGGCGCAATTCACGGAATGATGTGAATAAACGTCACCGCGAATCGGTAGAGTAAGACGGAATGTCAATTGAGGAAGGACAAGCATGTTCGAACGGTTTACCGACCGTGCACGGCGCGTGATCGTGTTGGCGCAGGAAGAGGCCAGGTCTCTCCAGCACAACTACATCGGCACCGAACACCTGCTGCTCGGCCTGATCCGCGAAGGCGAGGGAGTCGCCGCCAAGGCGCTTGCCTCGAAGGGTGTGGAGCTGGACGCCACCCGCAAACAGGTCGAAGAGATGATCGGCAAGGGCAACGCTGCTCCGAACGGGCACATCCCCTTTACTCCGCACGCCAAGCAGGTGCTGGAGTTCTCGCTTCGCGAGGCCCTGCAGCTGGGGCACAGCTATATCGGCACCGAGCATATTCTGCTCGGTCTGATCCGTGAAGGCGAAGGCGTGGGCACCCAGGTGCTGATCAAGATGGGTGTCGATCTGGGTGAGCTGCGCAGCGCGACCATCGATATGATTCGCGGCAATTCGGGCAACGGGTCGAGCGACGGCAAGGGTGATCTCGCCAATGCCGGCGGTGTGGCAGACAAGCAGAACAAGTCGGGCTCCGCGATTCTCGACCAGTTCGGCCGCAACCTTACGCAGGAAGCCGCAGAAGGCAAGTTGGATCCGGTCATCGGGCGTACCAATGAGATTGAGCGCGTCATGGTGGTGCTCTCCCGTCGCACCAAGAACAACCCGGTGCTGATTGGCGAACCGGGTGTGGGCAAGACCGCCGTTGTGGAAGGCCTCGCCCAGAAGATCAACGCCGGTGATGTGCCGGAGACGCTCAAGGGCAAGCAGGTCTACTCGCTCGATCTTGGTTCCATGGTTGCCGGTTCCCGTTACCGTGGTGATTTCGAGGAGCGTCTGAAGAAGGTCCTGAAGGAGATCAAGACCCGCGGCGACATCGTGCTATTCATCGACGAGATCCATACCATTGTCGGTGCAGGCTCCGCTGATGGTGCGCTGGGCGCCTCCGATATGCTCAAGCCGATGCTGGCTCGAGGCGAGCTGCAGACCATCGGCGCCACCACTACGGACGAATACCGTAAGTACATCGAGAAGGATGCGGCTCTGGAACGTCGTTTCCAGCCGATTCAAGTGCATGAGCCGACGATCGCCGAGACCATCGAGATTCTCAAGGGTCTTCGGTCCCGCTACGAGAACCACCATCATGTGACCATCACGGATGGGGCGCTCCAGTCTGCGGCCGAGCTTTCGGCGCGTTACATTCAGGACCGTCACCTGCCGGACAAGGCCATCGATCTGATCGATGAGGCTGGCGCGCGTCTGCGCATCAAGCGTCTGACGGCACCGCCCGAGCTCAAGGAGCTGGACACGAAGATCGCCAAGGTGGCTGCCGAAAAGGATGAGGCCATCAAGGGACAGGACTTCGAGAAGGCCGCCGAGCTGCGCGACCAGCAGGAGAAGCTGGAGTCCGATCGTAAAGCCAAGGAAGACTCTTGGCGCGAAGGCGAGTCCGACGTCAAGATGGTCGTGGATGAGGACGTGATTGCCGAGGTGATCAGTTCCACCACGGGTATCCCGGTGTTCAAGCTCACGCAGGCCGAGTCCAAGAAGCTGCTCAACATGGAGGCCGAGCTCCACAAGCGCATCATCGGTCAGGATGAAGCGGTGTCCGCACTGTCCCGTTCCATCCGCCGTACGCGCGTGGGCCTCAAGGATCCGAAGCGTCCGGCCGGTTCGTTCATCTTCGCCGGTCCGACCGGTGTGGGCAAAACCGAGCTGGCCAAGGCTCTCGCCGAATTCCTGTTCGACGATGAGGACGCCCTGATCCGTGTGGATATGTCCGAGTTCTCTGAAAAGTACGCGGCCTCGCGTCTGTTCGGTGCGCCTCCGGGATACGTGGGTTACGAAGAGGGCGGCGAGCTCACCGAGAAGGTGCGCCGCAAGCCGTTCTCCGTGGTGCTCTTCGACGAGATCGAGAAGGCACACCCGGACATCTTCAACACGCTGCTGCAGGTGTTGGATGACGGACACCTGACCGATGGCCAGGGCCGCAAGGTGGACTTCAAGAACACCATCATCATCCTCACCACGAACCTCGGTACACGTGACATCGCAAAGATGGCGAACACCGGCTTCAACCTCGGTTCCAACACCGAGTCGAGCTACCAGCGCATGAAGGAGCAGGTGAGCGCCGAGCTCAAGCAGCAGTTCCGCCCCGAGTTCCTGAACCGTCTGGATGACATCATCGTCTTCAAGCAGCTCACCGAGCCGCAGGTGCGTCAGATCGTGGACCTCGACGTCAAGCAGCTCAACGACCGTCTATTCGATCGTCACATGTCGCTTGAACTGACTGATGCAGCCAAGGATCTGCTCGCACAGAAGGGCTTCGATCCGCTGCTGGGCGCCCGTCCGTTGCGCCGTGTGATTCAGCGCGACATCGAGGATGCCATCTCCGAGAAGATCCTCATGGGCGATTTGCAGGATGGCCAGCGTGTGGTGGTCGATTCCGAAGGCGAAGGCATCCTTGGAGAGTTCACCTTCAAGGGTGAGCAGTTCGAGGAGCCGGGAACCGCTGATGCTGCTCCGGCTGATAAGGGTTCCGACGATGCAGACGACAAACCTGCGCTGGTGGACGCTGCAGCTGCCGATTCCGGTGATAACGCCGGTCAGCAGTCCGCTGAGTAAGTCCTGTGAATAGGTCCGCTCGGCAATAGTCAGGAACAGTCTGACGTCTCATAATCCAGGAAGAGCCCCGATTCCATGATGGAACCGGGGCTCTTTCGCATTCAGCCGCTGAAATCCACCTCGCCGAGTTTGTCGATGAGCTTCATGTTCTCGGAATAATCGACGGGACAGGCGATGATGTCAATGCCCGATCCCGAGCGCAGCGCTGCACGCAAGGTGGGATACAACTCGTCGGCCGATTCGATGGGATGACCCTTGGCACCGAAGCTCATGCCCAGCGCCACCACGTCCGGGTTGTTGAAGTCCACGTACTCGTGCGAGCCGTCATGCAGGTCCATCTTCCACTTGATGAGGCCGTACGCTTCATCCACCCATACCAGAATCACGATTCGGGCGCCTACGCGCACGGCCGTTTCGATTTCCTGGACATTCATCATGAACGAGCCGTCGCCCATCACCGCCAAAACCGGACGTCCGGGATGCTCCAGCGAGGCGGCCACTGCGCCAGGCAGCGTCCAAGCCATGGTGGAGAGCGAATTGTCTATTACGCATGTGTTCGAATAATAGGTGGGGTAGAGGCGCGCCATCCACATTTTCAGCGCGCCCGTATCCACCAATGTGATGTCCGTGTCCGTCTCCATCGCACGTCGCGTGTCCGCCACGATGCGTTGCGGTTTCATCGGGAATGAGTCATCGTGCGTGTACGCCTCGTATTCATGGGTCAGCAACTCATGGATTCTCGGATGTGAGACGCCGAATGTAATATGCTTGGCTTTGAGCTGGGCGATCAGCGATTGCAGCGTGGCATTGATGTCACCCATGATATTGAGCGCGGTCGAATAATGTGCATCGGTGTCCTCGCTGAACGTATTGATGTGGATGATGGTCTTGTCGTCGTTCGGATTGATCTTCTTCGGATCGAACTGCTGGATCGAGAAGCCCACTGCGATAATGAGATCAGCCTCGTCGAATGCGAAGTTCTCATAATCGTGACGCATGAAGCCCACTACGCCCAGCGCGAGCGGGATGCGGTCGGAGATCACGCCCTTGCCCTCGAATGTGGTGGCCACCGGTACGTTGAGCTGCTCGGCCAACGCCAGCAACTCGTTCTCCGCATCACCGCGGGCAACGCCGTTGCCAGCCAGGATGATGGGATGCTTCGCTGTGCGGATGATGTTCACTGCACGGTCGATGGTGTCCGCGGTGGGGGCGAAACGCATACGTTCCGGCAGTGGTAATGGGCGAGCCTCTGCCGGTGCCGGCATTTCGGCCACGTCTTCGGGCAGGATGAGGCACGTGGCGCCCGGCCGGTTGCGTTGGGTGATGGCGAATGCCTTACGCACCATCTCCGGCACGGATGCCGGCTCCACGATCATCGACGTCCACTGGGTCAGCGGGCGGAACACGGATACCAGATCGATGATCTGATGCGATTCCTTATACAGTCGGGTCACGTTGCCTTGCGCGCAAATGGCCACAAGCGGAGTATTGGCGCTGTTCGCCTGTGCAACCGGAAGGGTGAGGTTCAACGCGCCCGGGCCTAGCGTCGCCAGGCACACACCTGGTTTGCCGGTCAGGCGGCCTTGCGTTGCGGCCATGAACCCGGCACCCTGCTCATGACGGGTCAGGATGAAGCGGATACGACCGTCGCGCGCAAGTGCCTCCATCAACGGGATGTTCTCCTCGCCGGGGATGCCGTACATGGTCTCGACGCCTTCGTTGACCAGACATTCGACGAACAAATCGGCTACGGTACGAATATGATTGGGATGCTGATTGGGAGTGCTCACATCTGGGAGTCTAACAGCCTGCCAAAACAACAATCAAAGTTCACCTGTCCGTTGATTCCGGGCGTTCGCCTGTTCAATCGGAAAACATATATTGTCGACCGTGAAGGTAGGTATGAATCGCCAACAGAGGTGGATCGGCGGAAAAAGGTGGCTTGGCGTCAGCCTTATCGCAGTAATTGCCAGCATCGCTACGGCTTTCGTGGTTCCCAACGCAATGGCGGGAGCCTCGGGAGCCGTTCCTTTTTCCGGCGACGATCCTGCTGCCGGCACACGCACGGTTACTGTCGCGGATATTACCGACTTCCATGGCCATATCGAACGAGGTGCCGACGTAGCCACTGCTTTCACGCTGGCGAATGGGCACAATGCGGGCAATATGGTTGCAGTGTCAGCGGGTGATCTGGTGGGTGGTTCGCCATACGAATCGGCCGTGGCCAAAGATCGCCCCACTCTGGACATGGCTCGCGAATGGGGGCTGACGATTTCCGCCGTGGGAAATCATGAATTCGACCGTTCGGTAGCCGATTTCAACAATCGCATCGCGGATCCCGCCAATGGCATCGACTGGCTGTGCGCCAACGTTTCGGCAGCCAACAAAGCGGCGGATGGCAAGCTCAGCAGAGTCAAGGATTACACGATTCGCACGGTCAACGGCAAGCGTATCGGGTTCGTGGGGGCGCTCACCGATGCGCTCGGCTCGGTCGCCACGCCGCAGATCACCCGTGACGCCGATTTGGGCGAGCGGGCCGTGGACGCCATCAACCGTGTTGCAGGTGATTTGAAGCGTTCTGGCAAAGTGGATGCCGTGGTGGCGTTGCTGCACGCGGATGCCTCCGCAGCCAAAGCAATCGGCCGCGATGTCGATTTGGTGTATGCCGGCCACTCCCATGCCGTCAAGCAGATGATCACCGATGGCGGGGCACCGGTGTATGAAGCCGGAAGCTATGGCCAGGACATGGCCGTGCAGGATCTCATCATCACGGGGCATGGCAGCCGTGCCACAGTTCGAGTAGCCGATGTGGATCTCGGCAATGGCACCGGCCAGACCAATGTGCGGGGCGTGCTCGGCATAGATGGCCTGAATGGTCATTCGGTGCGACAGGCGGCGTGGATGTCGGCAGGCGCGGACGCCAATGGTATGGTTGCTCGTGCGGAGCGCACCTATGCCGCCGCGCAGGCTCATGCGGATACCGTCGGCGAAGAGACCGTGGGGTCTCTTGCCAAGGGCAAGAATTTCGACAAAAGGACGTCGCCGGGACGTGAGGGTTCCGTGGGCATGCTGGTGGCGGACGCCAATAGATTGTCTATCATGAGGCATGTCTATGCCGGCAACAGGTTGCCGGTGGTCGGTTTCTCCAATGACGGCAGCCTTCGCACGGATCGGCTCGACCTGAATAGGGACGGTTCGGTGACGGTGCGAGAGGTGGACAGTCTTCTGGCGCTGCAATTCAAAGCCGCCCATGAGACGCTGACCGGCCGTATGCTCAAAGCGGTGCTTGCCCAACAGTTCGGCAGCAAAGACGGGCGGATAGAACGCCGGCCGCTGGGCATTTCCTCCAATGTGGCATATCACTATGTGGTATGCGGTGGGGAGAACGGTGCACAGCCTGCGGTCTGTGAACAGGACACGGACTCGTCTAAGGACTCCGGTGCAGGTTCGGAAGCTGATGGGACACAGCATGACGATGCCGTGTCAAAGGCCGAGGAAGCGTATGAGAAAGCCCCGGTTCGCATCGTGGACCTGACGATCGACGGTACTTCGATTTCCGATGATGATCTGGTGATCATCGCATCCAACTCATATCTCCTGCAAGGCGGAGACTCCTTCTCAGCATTCCGCGCAGGCAGCAACTACGGCGAACTCGACATGCCATACAGCCAGCCGCTTATCGAGTATCTTGCCGCTCATCCTCTGGTACGGCCAGAAGTCCCTGTGACAGGTACCCAGGCCTGAGCGCAAGCC
Source organism: Bifidobacterium reuteri DSM 23975 (assembly GCF_000741695.1). GTDB lineage: Bacteria > Actinomycetota > Actinomycetes > Actinomycetales > Bifidobacteriaceae > Bifidobacterium > Bifidobacterium reuteri. The sequence continues at coordinate 58,482 of NZ_JGZK01000006.1, forward strand.
GTCTGCTTTCGGCTCTCCGGTGGTCTGCCTTGCGACGATTGCCAGAGTATCGGCCCCTATGACGAGTGAAGCCCGGCACTTACTTACGTACCGGGCTTCACTCATACCAGCAGGGTCTTGACGCGGATATGCAGTCAAGACCCTGCTGCAATCTTACTTGATGGCGTTCAGCCACTGCTCCTTGGTGGCCTTCTCGGCTTCGAGCTTGGCCTTCTTCTTCTCATCCGTTTCAGCGGCGATCTTGGCGTCGAGCTCTGCAAGCTGGGCGTTCAGTTGCTCCTCGAAGCTGGACTTTCGCGCATCGGCCTCAGGATCGGACTGCTTCCACGCGGCGTCCTCGACGGACTTGATCTGCTTGTCCACGGCATCCAGACGGTTCTCGATGCGGCGCATGTCCTCACGAGGCACGTAGCCGATCTGATCCCATTCCTCTTGGATCTTGGCGAGTTCCTGACGGGCCTTCTTGGCTTCGTCGTCGGTCTTCACCGGCACCAAGGCCTCGGCCTTGACCAGCAGCTCCTCCTTCTTGGCCAGATTCTCCTTCTCCGCGGTGTTCATCTGGTCGCGGTCGGCCTGGCGGGCGTTGAAGAAGGTGTCAGCGGCCTCGCGGAACTTGGTCCACAGCTCATCGTCCTCGGTGCGGCCGGCACGACCGGCCTTCTTCCAGCGGTCCATCAGATCGTTGAACTTGCGGGAGGTCTCTCCCCATGCAGTGGAATCCTTGAGCTCGTTGGCCTCGGCGATGATCGCTTCCTTGACCTCTTTTGCATGGTTGCGTTCGTTGTCGCGAGCCTGAGCCCACTTGCGACGGGCCTGGTTGAAGGTGGTGCGGGCGGCGGAGAAGCGCTTCCACAGCGCTTCGGCCTCGGGCTTGTCGATTCGGGTGGTGGTGCGCTGGTGGTTCTGCCATTCGTCGAACAGGGTACGGAACTTATCGGCGGTGGAACGCCAGTTGGTGTTGTCACCCAAGGATGCGGCCAGCGCTTCGGCCTTCTCCACAATGGCGGTACGCTCGGCAACGGCCTTGGCGATGGCGGCTTTGCGGGCTTCGGCCAATTCGGTCTTCTTGGCCTCACCGGCGGCCTTCAGTTCCTCGAACTGCGCCTTCAGCGCGGCGATATCGCCTACGACCGCGGGCTCGTTCGTCTCCTCGCCCAGCAGCTTGAGCGATTCGTCGATTTCACGGGCCTTGATGTTGGCGGAAGACAGACGGCCGGCGAACAGGTCAAGCTTGGCCTTGAGATCCAGGAAGCGACGGGCGTACAGCGCCAGAGCCTCTTCCTTGGAAACGTCAGGGAACTGGCCGACTTCGCGTTCGCCCTCGCCTTCCTTGACGAATACGGCACCATTGTCGTCCACGCGTCCGAATGCCTCGGAGGCCTTGACATCTGCGTCAGTGTAGGCGGTGGAGGTGGTGGTCGGAGCTGCGGTGTGCTGCTTGGCCGGCGTCTTCTTGGCGAAGGCGGCGGGGGAGGGGGCATGCGGCTTCGGCATTGAGGCAGGGGTCGGAGTCGGTTTGGCCTCGCTGACCGCGGGTGCGGGTGTCGTTGCCTGCTCTTCGGTTGCAGCGGTGTTTTCGGTTTCGGTGACAGTCTCGTCGGCCATGGCCAGCTCCTTACAAGCGTAGTGTGAGTGGGTGGAAGCGCCTCGGATGCCGACAATTGGCATGGCGTTGACGCAACCCTCACCTATTATATTGATTTCGTGGCTAAAGGTGCATCAATATCAGGATTCCCGGAGTGGCTCCCCTCCGAACGTGTTGTGGAGCAGCGTGTCATCGATACGCTTCGTAAGGTTTTTGAGCTCAATGGCTTTATCGGCATTGAGACCAGAGCGGTGGAAACTGGCGCTTCCCTGCTGAAAAAAGGCGAGACCAGCAAAGAGATTTACCTGCTGAGCCGTCTGCAGGAGGTCGGTCATGAATCCGACACTCCGATTGAGGATCGTCTCGGACTGCACTTTGATCTGACCGTTCCGCTGAGCCGGTATGTGGTGGAGCATTCCGGCGATCTGGCCTTCCCGTTCAAGCGCTGGCAGATTCAGAAGGTCTGGCGCGGCGAGCGCCCCCAGGAAGGCCGCTTCCGCGAGTTCGTCCAGGCGGATATCGATGTGATCGGTGCCGGCGAGCTGCCCGACCATTATGAAGTGGAACTGCCGCTGGTCATGGTCTCTGCGCTGGAGGAACTCCGTGCGTTCGGCCTGCCGAAGGCCACGGTGCACGCCAACAACCGCAAGCTGTCCGAAGGTTTCTACTGCGGACTGGGGCTGACGGACATCGAGGGCGTGCTGCGTGAGATCGACAAGCTTGACAAGATCGGTGCCGATGAAGTGACCAAACTGTTGGTCGAAACCTGTGGTGCCACTGAAGCGCAGGCCCGGGCATGCCTTGAACTCGCAGACCTGACCGCCGCCGACGGCGCCGAGCTGGCCGCCAAGTTCGATGAGCTGTGCGAGGCGCACGGCATCGCCAAGGATTCCGAGGCATACACGCTGGCCCGCCAGGGACTCGATACGCTGGCGATGATCGTGGATGAGGCCGCCGCCATCCGTCCGGGGTCGGTGATCGCGGACCTGAAGATCGCCCGTGGCCTTGATTACTACACCGGTTCCGTGTACGAGACCTTCCTCGACGGCGCTGCATCCCTAGGCTCCATTTGCTCCGGTGGCCGCTATGACAACCTCGCCTCTCAGGGCAACCGCAAGTATCCGGGCGTGGGCCTGTCCATCGGCCTGAGCCGACTGGTGAGCTACATGCTGCATACCGCCGGTGCGCACGCCAATCGCGTCTCCCCGGCTGCAGTGCTTGTGGCGGTCTGGAACGAGGAGGATCGCCCGGCTGCGAACCGCATCGCCGCCCAGCTGCGTGCCCGTGGCATCGCCACCGACGTGGCTCCCACCGCGGCAAAGCTCGGCAAGCAGATTAAGTATGCGGACAAGCTCGGCATCCCGTACGTGTGGTTCCCGGCCAGCGCCACCGAAGGCGAGGAATCCACCGGTGACGAGGTCAAGAACATCGTCACCGGCGAGCAGACCGCCGCCGATTGCACGTCGTGGGAGCCGGATACTGTGGTTGCCCAGCAAACCGTCGAAATCTGACGTATTCGAATCATATTCGAGTCAAATCGAGGAGAAGCATATAATGAGCCAGACGGCTTACAGAACACATCATGCCACCGACGTGACCGAGGCCCTGGTCGGCCAGAAGGTCACTCTCGCCGGTTGGGTCGATCGTCGCCGCGACCACGGCGGCGTGGCTTTCATCGATCTTCGCGACAACACCGGTCTGGTGCAGGTCGTCATCTACGACGAGGAAATGGCCCGCCCGCTGCGCAGCGAATTCGTCATCCAGGTCACCGGCGAAGTGCGACTGCGCCCGGACGGCAACGAGAACACCCATCTGGCCACCGGCAAGATCGAGGTCGTGGCCGAGAACATCGACATCCTCGCCAAGGCGGACGCCCTGCCGTTCCAGGTGTCCACCGCGCTCGAGAACGAGTCCGAGAACAAGCTCCCGGGCGAGGACGTGCGTCTGAAGTACCGCTACCTCGACCTGCGTCGCCCGTCCATGCAGTACAACCTGAAGCTGCGTTCCGACATGGCCAAGGCCGCCCGCCACGCCCTCGAGGACATGGACTTCACCGAGGTCGAGACCCCGACCTTCATCAAGTCCACGCCGGAAGGCGCACGCGACTTCCTGGTGCCGGCCCGTCTGGTGCCTGGCTCCTGGTACGCCCTGCCGCAGTCCCCGCAGCTGTTGAAGCAGCTCCTCATGGTCTCCGGTGTCGAGCGCTACTACCAGCTCGCCCGCTGCTACCGTGATGAGGACTTCCGCGCCGACCGTCAGCCCGAGTTCACCCAGCTCGACATGGAGATGAGCTTCGTGGACCAGGAGGATGTGATGGCCATGGCCGAGAAGGTCATCGCCGCCATCTGGAAGGTCGCCGGCTACGACGTCCAGCTGCCGCTGCCGCGCATCTCCTGGCAGGAGGCCATGGACAAGTATGGTTCCGACAAGCCGGATCTGCGCTTCGGCAACCCGCTCGTCGAGCTTACCGACTACTTCAAGAACACGCCGTTCCGCGTGTTCCAGGCCCCGTACGTGGGCGCCGTCGTGTTCAAGGGTGGCGCCGCCACGCCGCGTCGTCAGTTCGACGCATGGCAGGAGTGGGCCAAGCAGCGTGGCGCCAAGGGCCTTGCGTACGTGGTCTTCGCCGAGGACGGCGAGCTCAAGGGACCTGTCGCCAAGAACCTGTCCGATGAGGAGCGCAACGGCCTGCGCGAGGCCGTCGGTGCCGAGCCGGGCGATGCCGTGTTCTTCGCCGCCGGCTCCCGTGAGTCCTCGCAGCTGCTGCTCGGCGCCGTGCGCGTGGAGCTCGCCCGCCGCGAAGGCTTGCTCGACCCGAAGAAGTTCGCCTTCACTTGGGTTGTGGACTTCCCGCTGTTCAAGCCCACCGACGATCCGGACGATGACGATGTGGCCGTGGGCCACTCCAAGTGGACCTCCATGCACCACCCGTTCACCATGCCGAGCAAGGACTGGATCGACAAGTTCGATCAGGACCCCGAGCACGCCATGTCCGATTCCTACGACATCGTCTGCAACGGTGAGGAGATGGGCGGCGGTTCCGTGCGTATCCACCGCGACGACATCCAGGACCGCGTGCTCAACGTGCTGGGCATCGGCAAGGAGGAGGCCGAGGAGAAGTTCGGCTTCCTGCTCGAGGCCTTCAAGTACGGCGCCCCGCCCCACGCGGGCATCGCCCTCGGTTGGGACCGTACCGTGTCCATCCTCGCCGGCACCGACACCATCCGCGACGTCATCGCCTTCCCGAAGGCCGGCGGCGGCCGCGATCCGCTGACCGGCGCCCCGGCTCCGATTTCGGACGAGCAGCGCGCAGAGACTGGCGTCGACTACGACCCCGACGAAGATGAAAATTAAGTGATGGAGTGTCCTCGTCGTTGCTTCGTGGTTGCAGCACTGCGGTGTTGCGACCGTAACGTGGCGGGGGACGCGCAAGTCGCCTGAACATATACAGTGCCCGTATGGCTTTGGCCGTGCGGGCACTTCGCGTATATGCCGGGCGTCTCGTGCCGGCGCCCACCGTGTAGGGATTGCCCCACCATGTAGGGAATTTCCCATGGTGTAGGGAACTTCCCACCGTGTAGGGATGCAAAACGGCTTATTTCCGCCATTGTTCAAAAACGCATCCCTACATCATGGGGAAATCCCTACACCGTGGGGTTGTTGCGGGTGCGAACGGGCATCATTTTGCCTGCGTGCGCGCCGCTGGTGTTCGCCTTGACGTGCGTTGACCGCAATCGTCGGGTCGGCCAGCGCTCGGAATGGGCGTTCCGGCCGGCCGGTGAGCGGAACCTGCAACGCGTTGGCGACATGCTGCGCGAATTCGCGCTGATTCGGCTCGTTCCACAGATCATCGGCGAACACCTCGATAACCGTCCATCCCATGGCCCGCAATTCGCGGCGTTTGCGCTGGTCCCGCACGTATTGGCTGCGGAAGCGACGGTGATGGTCGCCATCGTATTCGATGCATACTTTGCTGGCCGGATACGCCATATCAACGGTGTATCCGGCATTGCCGTTCGCCCTGGTGATGACGTGATGCATGTCCGGCGAGGGAAGTCCGAACCGCAGCAGTGCGAGCCGGGCGCGTGTCTCCTGGACGGAATCGGAGGTTCGGAGCAATTCCAGCGCCTTCTCGCAGCGCGTACGTCCCACGATGCGCCGGAACGCCGCAAGCCGGTTTCGGAACTGATCGACGGAATACCGGAACCGTCGGGCGATCGCCTCGCCGAGCACCACCAGCTCGTCAAGGTCGAGATATTGCGCGTACTGGATCCACGTATCCAGCGGATGCATGCATGTCAGGCCGTTCGTCAACGTGCATATTGCGAACGGCTGGTTCCAGGTTCGATACAAGACGTTGTTCATCGTGGAGCGGTGTCTGTGGTCCCGAGTGGTGATGTAGAAATCGCTCGCCGGCAGCGTGCAGCGTCGTGGGCGTTCGATGGCATAGAGCTCCAGCGCCGTATGCAGCGAGAAGCAGATGGTTCGGTCGGTGCGCATGTGCGAAAGCAGTGTCTGACAGTCCGCCGATTTCGCGGCGGACTGGGCGGAGAGGTCCTGACGCACGTAGTTCTGGATTTCACCGGACTGCGTCGTCTCGCGGTAGTTGTATGCGGTACTCATGCCGGGCATGATAACCGATTCGCGAGCGGCATCGGCATGAAAACGGGTAATGTGGATAACTCAACGTGCATGGTTCGCTTCTGCGATGCGAATAACGAACATGCGTACGAAGAGCACGATGCAGTTGCCGCTCGTGACTTTGCTCATGTCACAAGTCGGTTATATCGTGAACGTGCATTGTTGGAGGTCTTCCCCATATGCCAAGGAGACCGGCGAAAGGAATCGATCGACGTTGCGTCTGTGAATGATGACGGTAAGAAGCGGAACCCACGCGTTGAAGCGTGCCGCCGCGTGTCATCATTCGAGGGATTGAGTCACTGGGTCGTATCGGCTGCATTATGGGTCAACATCGATGCATGAGTCAGCATCGATGAACCGCAAACAGCCAGCGGGTCTGTCGTCGTTCCCCATCGGTTCCATACCGTCATCACCGGGCGCGAGCCCAGCCTGACTATCGAGGCACGCCATGAACGAAAGGCGTGACTATGCAACCAACCATGCTTACGGTGACCGATGTCACCTTCACCTACCCCCACGCGCCGGAACCCCTGTTCCAACACGTCGGCACAACGTTCCCGCTGGGTTGGACGGCCGTGCTCGGCGACAACGGCATCGGCAAATCCACGCTGATGTCGATCGTGCGCGGCGAACTATGCCCGGATTCGGGAACCGTGACGCCCAATCCCCGGCGGTTGGTTATCGGGTATTGTCCGCAGGATATCGCTGTCCGGCCGGCGAACCTCGAGGATTTCGCGGCCGACTGGTCGCCCGAGGCCATCGCCGTGCGTGACGATCTGCAATTGGGTGATGACTGGCCGTATGCGTTCGCGAGACTGTCCGGCGGGGAACGCAAACGTGTGCAGATCGCCTGTGCGTTGACGTTGCGACCCGATGTGCTGATCCTCGACGAACCGACGAACCATGTCGACGCCGACACGCGAGACCGCATCATCGCTGCAATGCGCCGGTATCGCGGCATAGGCATCGTGGTCTCGCATGATGTGGACCTGATTGACGCCGTATGCGGCCGTTGCGTGATGTTCGAACGTCGGCATGTCGGTTCCCGTAACGTGACGGTGTTGAGCACGTTCCGCGGCGGATATTCCGAGGCCGTGGCGCAGATTGGCATGCGCGACGCGGCAAATGCGGCCAACGCTGACGCGCTCCGGCGCGAAATCGCCCGTCTGACCGCCGCGAAGGCACAGCGATACGCCAAGGTGCAGCAGGTGGAGTCACGCAAAAGCCACGGCGAGCTGATCGACCGGCATGATCATGACGCGCTGAATCGTCGGAAACTGGCGAAAATGACTGGACTCGACCGTGGCGTGACTCGCGCCTACGGTCAGATCGACGGACGATTGGCCGAGGCCCAGCGGCGTGCGGAGAGTATATCGACACCGACGAAACGATACGATGGTGAGCTGTGGCTGGACGTCGTGCCGTCGCATTGCCGCGAGGTGATTCGGCTTGGTCCGGGCGTGATTCCGTTCGGCGCGAATTCTACGGATGCCGTCGTGGACGCCGCTGAGGACGTTCCGAAGGCAACGGGTGGTACGGCCGCGGATGCAGTGGCCTCGGCGGATGGTATGACGGGCACGGTTTGTGCGAACGTAGCGGATATTGCGGGCAAAGGTGCGAAGGTCCCGGTAAGTGTCGTGGATCCGATGGCTACAGTGGCCTCGTCAGGTGAGTGGTCTCCGGGCCCGTTACCGTTGGCGGACGGTATGATTGCTGCGACGGCTGCCGGCGAGATTGCCGCAGACTCGGCTACCGCCGGCATGTTTGCCACTGACACGGTCAGTGCTGAAATCAGTGCCGGATTATCAAGGGTCATGTATTTCGGTGATCGCATTCGGGTGATGCCGCCGCAGGGAGGATCGTCGGCTGTTGGATTGCGGATTCCGTTGATTTCGATTGGACCGCGGGACCATATCGCAGTGACAGGTCCGAACGGGACCGGCAAGTCGGCGCTGATCCGAGCGATGCTGGCGCATACCGTCGATGTGCCGCGTCTGGTCATTGCACAGAACACCACGGATACGGATCGCGAGGATGCTATGCGGCGATTGGATGCGTTGCCGGCCGATGTTCGGGCGCAGGTTCTTGGCGCGTATGCGAGGCTCGACGCGGACCCGGATAAGTTGCGTGTGACAGGTCACCCGTCGCCTGGCGAATTGCGGAAGCTGTTGTTATGTCTGGCGTTGCCGGCCCGTCCGCAGCTCATCGTGTTGGACGAGCCGACGAATCATCTCGATCTGTCGTCCAAGAAGGCGTTGGCCAGCATGCTGGCGGGGTATCCCGGTGCGCTGGTCGTGGTATCCCACGACAAATGGTTCCTGCGTCTCGCCGGTTTTGGGGTGTCGGAGGAGGGACCTGCGGTGTAGGGGCGGCTCCTGAGGATTGCCACATGGTGTAGGGCCATGGTGCGGGGATTGTCCCACCGTGTAGGGATTGTCCCACCGTGTAGGGAATTTCTCATGATGTAGGGAATTCCCCACCATGTAGGGATGCAAAACGGCTTGTTTCCGCCATTTTGTAAAAACGCATCCCTACATCATGGGGAAATCCCTACACGGTGGGCCAATCCCTACACCGTGGAGCGAAGTGCGGGTGTCGTCACGACGTGGACGGTGTGGTTGAGGGCACGTTGCGGATGGTGAGATTGCCGTCGAGTCGTGGATGGCATGGGGGCATTATGATTACGGTGCGGGCGGCGCGTGGACGGGATTACGGTGTGGCTGGCGCGGGTGTCGTCACAATGCGGGCGGTGTGTGGGTGTCGTGACGGTGCGGTTGGCGAGGACGGCGTCGTGATGTGGACGGCGTGTGGGCGGAGCTACGGTGCGGACGGTGTGATTGCCGTCGCGGCGCAGGTGGCATTACGGTGCGTCTGGCGCGGGTGTCGTCACAATGCGGTTGGTGCGCGGGTGGCGTCACGGTGCGGCTGGCGTATTGTATACGGACGCACCGGCATGTGGACATGCCGCAGCAGATGCATCGGTATGTACGCGACGGGAACGGTCGGGCACACTGCGGATGTGCATGCCGCAGCAGACGCGCCGGCGTATGGGTGTGCCGCAGCGGATGCATCGGCAGGCGAGTGTACCGACATGTGGCAATCTGCGGCGCCGTCGAATCGGTGAAGTGGCGACGTCGGTTTCGCAGCGACGCGGAACGGGTCATAGACAAAACGTATAGCCGCGCCGCCGCCGTCCGCGTCCAATGACGCTATGCTGGGCGGGCAAGACGGCAGGCGCTCGCCGACGGACGACCGTGTGAACGGTCACGTTCACGCTGGTGTCCGCGAACAACGCCGCAGGCATCGGGACCGTATGAAGAACGGTCTAATGATGACGACGTGCGCCCGCCGCGCACATGGCGGACAACGCATGACTGACGACGCATGACAGACGATTTAGGGGGATGAGGCATATGACGTTGGAGATTCTGGATTGGCATGACGGCGATCTGCTGGCCAAGCCGGTGTTCGACAAGCTCAACGAGCTGGTGGCGGCCGGCGTGCCGGGAAGCAAGATCCTTGGCGTGACCATCAATTCCGACGAGGAGTCGGACACCGATCTGTGGTGCCCGAAGTATGGCATCCCGTTCGAGATCACGGGCAACGTGGTCGTGGTCCACACGCACAAGACCCGCAAGGCCCCGCCGGAGTTCGCCGCGGCGTTCGTCACGGCGGATACGCGCGCCGACCTGAACGGCGTGGTCAAACACACGCTCGAGGTCTCCAAAGTGAGCTTCGCGCCCATCGACGCCGCTGTGGAGGCCACCGGCATGGAATCGGGCGGCATGTCGCCAATCGGTCTGCCGGACGGCTGGCCGCTGCTGGTGGACCAGCACATCCTCTCGATTCCGAAGCTGTATCTGGGCTCGGGCATTCGCCCGTCCAAGCTGGTGGTGGACGGCTCCATCTTCGCCGACATTCCCGGCGTGCAGTTCGTGCCCGCCCTTGGCAAGCCGCGCGGGTAGGCAGTGCGGTTTACCGAGGGTTAGACGTCGAGCAGGTCGCCGGCGGCGATGGCGCGAAGGGCGGCGAGGTGCGCGGTCATCGCAGCCCTGCCTTCGGGGGTGATGCTCGCCCAGACGACCATGTGCCGGTTCGATTCGCCCCGACGCTTGGTCAGGACCACGTAGCCACAGTCGGCGAGGGTCTTCAGATGCCGTGAGCACATCGCGTCGCTCAATCCGAGCGTTTCGCGGATTGCGGAGAACGGCATCTCCCTCATACCGGAGAGCAGTCCGCAGATGCGCAGCCGCATCGGTTCGTGGATGATCTCGTCGAAGCGGGGCTCGACGCTTCCGTGTGCGTGATCAGGCGTCATGGTTCCCGCTCCTCACGAGTTGGACGAAATAGCGGTCGTAACCGTATTCGCCGAACCAGCTGAGCACTCCCATTGCCAGGGCGATTACCGATGTCTGGTCCGGCAGCCAATGCAATCCCAGTCCTCCCAAGAGGATGGCGGCCAGTCCGAGGAAAGCGAGCGCATACATCGCTATTGCCATCACCCACATCGTCGCATTACGTGGGGCGATTACCCCTCCCAACGTGTCGAAGTCGGAGCCTATCTGACGCTTGCGCCAGTCGTTCACCTGGAATCCGACGTATGTGGCCACCGCAAGGAGAATCCATGCCATTGTGCCGGATGCGGGGAACAGCATGGTGGCCCGGTCGGTGTGGAAGCCTATGTCGGACAAGAGGTCGAGCATGATGTCGTTGAGTGCGAGGCACATGATGATGCCGAGCAGACCGTTGAGCGCGTAGTACCATTGCGGTGCCATGATGCGGTCGGCGTTGACTTCGCGGTCCTGCTGCAATTGGGTCAGCAGGTCTGCTGCTGCGGTACGGTCGACGGTGGTCGGGGCAAGTGCAGCGTCCGAAGTCGGGACGTGGGGCTTGGGGGTGCTCATGATGGTCTCCGTCCGTGAGTCGGTTGGTGTTGATCGGATGAGTTGTGTGTTGATTCATGGCCTTGACAATGTTGTCTCGGCGGCGGGAAGAGCTTCTCGGTGAGGTGGTGGACGAACTGTCTCTTTTACTTGTGTGCAAGTAAAGTATAACTCTTTACTGCGAGTAAAGCAAGTTCTCCGCGTCGGCTGAGCGCCGCACGCCGATATCGTATATTCAAGGCGGTCGAGATTCGCTGGGATGGTCTGGATTCGCTGGGATGGTCGAGATTCGCTGGGATGGTGGATTCGCTGCGGGCAACCGGGAGACTGAATAGGGTCGATTGGAAGGGAGTAGCTGGGCTGGGCAGAATCGATTGGACGGAGCGATGTAGCCGGCAGGGGATGATGCGGTCGGCCGGCTGAGAGACCGAAGAAGCTGACGCAATTCAAGGTGTGGCCGGCATGTGGACGTGATGTGAACGCGCAGGAAACAGAGCTGTGCTATTCTCCCCTTCATGTCTGAAACGAACAATGAAGCAGTGCGTTCGCGCACGACACACGAACAACGGTCATTGCAGGACGCCTCGTCCGAGCGCAAGCTCGCCCCGCTCGTACCTGCTGCCGAGGACCCGAACCGTGCACTGGTCGAGCTCACCCATGTCGAGAAGCACTTCGGCGACCTGCATGTCCTCAAGGACATCAACCTGAGGGTCACCAAAGGCGAGGTGCTCGTCGTGGTCGGCCCATCCGGCTCCGGCAAGTCCACGATGTGCCGCACCATCAACCGTCTCGAGACCATCGACTCCGGCGACATCCGCATCGACGGCAAGCCCCTGCCTCAGGAAGGCAAGGAACTGGCGAATCTTCGCGCCGAAGTGGGCATGGTGTTCCAGTCGTTCAACCTCTTCGCCAACAAGACCATCCTCGACAACGTGACGCTCGCCCCCATCAAGGTGCGGCACATGCCCAAGAAAGAGGCCGAGGACCTGGCCATGGACCTGCTCGCCCGCGTGGGCGTGGACTCGCAGGCCGCCAAGATGCCCTCCCAGCTTTCCGGAGGCCAGCAGCAGCGCGTGGCCATCGCCCGCGCACTCGCCATGCGCCCGAAGGTCATGCTGTTCGACGAGCCGACTTCGGCGCTCGACCCGGAAATGGTCAACGAGGTGCTGGACGTGATGGTCGAGCTCGCGCACGAGGGCATGACCATGATCTGCGTGACCCATGAGATGGGCTTCGCCCGCAAGGCCGCCGACCGCATCGTATTCATGGCCAATGGTCAGATTCTCGAAGAGAACACGCCGGAAGAGTTCTTCGAGCATCCGAAGACCGAACGCGCCAAGGACTTCCTCTCGAAGATTCTGACCCACTGAGAGGTGCGCGCATGACTTTCAGCATTCGATTCAAACGCACGGCGGCGCGCGTCATAGCCGCCGCATGCGCGCTGGCATGCACCATGTCTTTGGCTGCATGCGGCGCGGATGAGACCGGCAAGATCCGCATCGGCATCAAATTCGACCAGCCGGGCCTCGGCTTCAAGAAGTCGGGCACCTATGTGGGCTTCGACGTGGACGTGGCCAAATACATCGCCAAGAAGCTCGGTTACTCTGAGGACGAGATCGTCTGGAAGGAGGCTCCGTCCAAGCAGCGCGAGGCGATGCTCCAGAACGGCGACGTGGACATGATCCTCGCCTCTTACTCCATCACGGACGAGCGCAAGAAGGCTGTATCCTTCGCCGGACCGTATTTCGTGGCCGGGCAGGATCTGCTGGTGCGCAAGGACGACCAGTCCATCAACGGTCCCGAAGACCTCAATGGCAAACGCCTGTGCTCGGTGACGGGTTCGACTTCCGCAGCCACCGTCAAGGAGAAGTTCGCCTCCGAGGTCCAGCTCATGGAACAGCCTGGATACGCCGAATGCGCCACCGCATTGTTCTCGGGCATCGTGGACGCCGTGACCACCGACGACATCATTCTCGCCGGACTCGCCTCCGCCTCACGAGGCAAGCTCAGGGTGGTCGGCAAGCCGTTCACTCAGGAATACTATGGCGTGGGCATCAAGAAGGGCGACACCAAGCTGGCCGTCAAAATCAACAACGCCATCGTCGATATGATTCAGGACGGCTCCTGGGAGAACGCGGTCAGCGACAACACCAAGGGCACCGACTACACGCCTGACGTGCGGTACAACCCGCCCACGCCGAACGAGGGGGAGGACGCCTGATGAACGGATTCCTGCAACTGTTTAGCCAGTATGATGTCCTGGGCGCTTTCCTGGTGAACATAGAACTGACCCTGTGGAGCGCCCTGTTTTCGATGATCCTCGGTGTGATCCTCGTCGTGATGCGCATTTCGCCGATCTCATCCCTCAGGGTCGTGGCCGGCGCGTATGTGGAGCTGTTCAAGAACCTGCCGCTGACCATCATCATGGTGTTCATGGTGCTTGGCGCCTACGCGCAGCTCAAACTCAGCTTCTCCGACACATTCGCCACCAACTTCTTCTGGCTCGCCGTGACCGGCCTGAGCCTGTACACGGCGGCATTCGTTTGCGAATCTCTGCGTTCGGGCATCAACACCGTGCCGATTGGCCAGGCCGAGGCGGCGCGTGCGCTGGGATTGGGCTTCATGCAGTCCGCCACCGAGATCATTCTGCCGCAGGCGTTCCGCGGTTCGGTGGCACCGCTCGGCAACACGCTGATTGCACTGCTCAAGAACTCCACCGTGGCCGCAGCGGCATCGGTCTCCACCGAAACCTCGTCGTTGATGAGCCAGATGATTGAATTCCGCCCGGATGTGATCATCCAGATCTTCCTGATCTTCGCCTTCGGATATGTGATTCTCATCATCCCGATCGGCATGCTCACCACATACCTGTCCAACAAGCTCGCCGTGAGGAGGTGACACCATGGCTGATACTTCGAATTCCGTATTGTTCGACGCCCCCGGTCCGAAGGGCCGTCGCACCATCCGCATCGCCAACTGGGTGGCCGGCATCGTATTCGCCGTGGTGCTGGTCCTGATACTCATGCGGTTGCACAATCCGCCGGACGGTGAGAACCAGCTCAGCTGGGAGCTGTGGAAGCCGGCGCTCGAGCGCGAGGCTTGGACTGACTTCTATCTGCCGGGCCTGTGGATGACCGTCAAAGCCACCGTGCTGGCCGTGGTCGGCGCCGTGGCGTTCGGCCTCGTGTTCGGCGTGGGTCGTCTGCTGCCGAATACGCTGTTGCGCGGCATATCCGCAATCATTGTGGAGTTCTGCCGTGCCGTGCCGGTGCTGCTGCTCATGATTTTCTTCTGGCGCTGGTTCGCCTTCGCTGGACTGCCCGACCCCTCCTACTGGGCGGTCGTGCTGGCTCTGGTGCTGTACAACGGTTCGGTGGTCGCCGAGCTGGTGCGCTCCGGCGTGGGCAACCTGCCGGGCGGTCAGCGAGAGGCGTCGCTGGCATTGGGATTGACCGAAACGCAATCGTTGGTGCAGATCGAGGTGCCGCAGGCGGTCTACGCCATGCTGCCGGCCGCCGTCACCCAGCTGGTGGTGGTGTTGAAGGACACCGCCCTGGGTTCGATCATCATGTACACCGACCTGTTGCAGGAATCACGTCGACTCGGCTCGATGTACTTCAATATCCTGCAGACGTTGGTCATGGCTGCGGTGATCTACTTCATCGCATGCTGGCTGCTGTCCAGGCTCGCCGAATGGCTGCCCGAGCGCATGCAGCAGCGTACCGCCGCCCCGGCCGAGCCTGAGCCGTTGGCGCCTATAGCCGCCGGCGACGCCTCCAATGTCAACCAGATCGCCGTGGCCAAGGAGGTCGAGGAGCTGCCGTTCGGCGGCGCCCCGCGCAAGTATCACGTGCACCATCGTGGAACCAACGCCTCGATCCGCAATTGGCGCAGGACGCGCTATGAACAGGGTTATGACGTCGAGCATCCGGAAACCGAGGAACAGCACGATCGAGGTGCCGGCAAGCCCGGTACGCCCCAGGCGCCCGATCCCAAGCTCTCGTCAAGGGAGCATGAGCATTCCGATCACGGCACGGTGTTCAAGCGTGGCGACAATATCGGGGGAGGACGCACGAGCCTCGGTGCGAAGCCGAAAATCTGAGCCGGCGGACACGTCGTGTCGATCGTCCGGGGAACCTTAGTCGGCGCTAGTGCGGCACAAAGAGTTCACCGAGTGTTCTATCGGCTCCACGGCTACGTAGCTGAACGGGGGATAGGTTGGAGCATATGATGTTGCGCAACCTATCCTCCGTTTTCGCTATTGCCGTATGTTTGCCTCTGGCCTTGGCCGCGGTACCTTCGACCGCCCAGGCCGACCAACTGCCCAACCCTGATTGGGTGTCGCTCCTGTCCGACTACGAAAAGGACTATTGGCAGGCGCCGGTGGACGCCGAACACGGCGGCAAGGTCCTTGACGCCGCCGCCATGAAGCTGGACGAGGACCTGGCGGTGCAGATCAACCATCTGGGATCGGAAAACCTGGATGACAACGGACTGAATGATCAGCGCAAACGCGCGCTCATCGATTCCGACCTGATCGGGGAGGAGACCATGCCCGACTCCCTGGGGCCTGTGCTGGGCAAGTACATGAGCGAAGGGTTCGCGCAAGGAAAGCTCAACAGGATCTCCGACCTGTTCAAATTCAACGTGGCCTCCACCTTCCAATCCAAACGTGCCGCCATGCATCCAAGGCCCTATCTGAACCGCTCACAAAGCACACTCGGCGGCACGAACGATCTTGCCGGACTTCCCGCCACACTCGACATCAAACAGTCGCCTTCGTGGCTCGAACACATCCCCGGCTATTCGACGCTCCAGAAGAACAGCTCCTATCCATCCGGCCATACCACCACCGCATATTCATGGGGTATCGCGCTCGCCGGCATGATCCCCGAACTGGCGCCGCAGATCATGGCCCGTACTTCGGAGGCGGGCAACAACCGCATCGTACTCGGCGTTCATTATCCGTTGGACATCATGGGCGGACGCATCGGGGCGTCGGCGCAGAACGGACAGTATTGGCATAACGAATTCGCCTCCGCCATCGTCCCGGCGGCCAGGCAGTTGCGCGATTACCTCACCCAACGATGCCAGGCGGACCATCACGGCGACACCTTGACCGATTGCATAGCCAATCTCAAAGCCGACTCCACCGGCGGCTACACGAATTCCTTCCTTGACCCGGTCGCCAAAGAACCGGTCAACAGTCAAGCCTCCGCAGTGCGCGTCTACACCGCGCGCATGACGTACACGTTCCCGCAAGTCCCATCCCAGGCCGGCGCGGCATTCGAAGCGCCACGCGGTGCCGCCGACGTGCTTCGTCTGGCATACCCGCAGCTGCATGCCGACCAGCGCAATGCGATTCTGAAGGCCACGGCCCTGGATTCGGGGTATCCACTGTGGGAGTCCTCCGAGGGGTGGCAGCGCATCAACTGGGCCAAGGCCCTCTGCGCGCGGGTCACGCTTGACCGCAATGGTGATGTGACCAAGGTGGAGACGGCCGACCAAACACAGTTGAGCGGGCCCACCGTGGTCAATGCGCAGTACGCCGACAATGGCAACCATCCGCAATCAGACACGCAGGCCGGGGAGAACAGCGCTATTCAGGCCGGTCCTGATTCCTCGGTGATTCACATGGTGCAGGTGCCGGCCCTGACTGCTGTGGCGGTAGGAACCGCAGCCGCCGTGCTTATCGGATTGCTCCTGCATCTGCGCGGCCGTCGCCGGCAGTAGACGCCGCCAATAGACTCCACTGCGAGTTGGGCCAGAGTTCAATCTTCGGACACATGCCGTTCTTGTCGGTACCGTGACCGGTTCATGTTCCCTCCATAGGGTTGGAAATTGACCATGATTGCTCAGCGGGCGGCCAACTTCCGCCCGTACATGGGCCACCGAGGAAGGGGACAGGGCAGTGAACCAGTATACCGACTTCAAGCGCGGCACGAATCGTGCCATCGCGCTTGTCGCATCTATCGCCACGCTGGCGGGGCTGGCGGGCATGACGCCTGCGGCCTTCGCCACGCCGGCAAGCCAACCGCCGGCCGCGACCGCGCCGGCGACCGTCGCCGAGGCAGGCTCCGACGATAACATCATCAAGGACGAGACCACGGCGCTGTATCTCAAGCGCATCGAGGTGGGCACCGACACCGTCACCATCGGCTCGAAGAACACGGCCGCCGTGGACATCTCCGGTTACTCGATCCGTGACGACAAGGACTCCGCAGACCATACCTACACCATCGCCGATGGCACTCAGGTACCGGCAGCCGGCGAAGCCGTCTTCAACCTGGACAAGCTTGCAGGCATCGGCCTCGGCAAGGAAGACAAGGTCCGCGTCTATGACAAGACCGGCAAGCTGGTGCTGAGCTTCAGCTGGAACGGGGACGACAAGAACGCCGTCTACGTAGCCAACACGGATGCCGATGGCATGGTCAAGGAAGGCGAGACCACCGATCCCGACAAGCCCGGCAGCGGTGATCCCGACAAGCCGACCGAGAAGTTCACCGTCGACGCATGGCCAGGCCTTGCCGAGGTCACTGCCGTTGACGGCACGGATGAGTTCGGTGCTGGTCAGGCCACCGGCGAGCACACCGACGGCAACCTGTCCGGCCTGGTCTATGAGCCCGGTGCCAACGGGCAGCCCGGTACGCTGTGGGCGGCCGACAACGACCTCAACCCGACCCTCGGCATCACTGGTCCCAAGGGCGCAGGCGCCATCAACAAGTTCGTCTACAAGGACGGCAAGTGGCAGCAGGATTCCGCCAACGGCTGGACGTTCGACAAGGACGGCAAGACCAAGGGTGGCAAGCAGCTGCACTTCAAGGACGGCAAGGGCGGAGTCGACTCCGAAGGCATCACGCTGATCAATGGCGACTCCTCCAAGGGCGTGTTCATCGGTGCCGAGCGCGACAACGAGAACAAGAAGGAGCCGCGCCCCTCGATCCTGAGCTACGACGTGAGCCAGGCTGCCACCGACACGAACGGTGATGGTGCCCAGGACCTCGCCGCCACCCATGAGTGGAACCTGGTCTCCGCGCTCAGCCAGTTCGGCGTCGAGCTCGAGAAGGGCGACGACGCCAACCTCGGCGTCGAGGGCCTCGCGTTCATCCCTGATTCCGTGCTCCTCGCCAACCACTTCAAGGTGAACCTCTACCCGGACCACATCACCGAATACAACCCGGACAGCTTCGGCAACGACTATGGTGGCCTGTTCTTCGCCGCGCTCGAGAAGACTGGCGGCATCTACGCGTTCGCGCTCGAGACCGTGAACGGCAAGGACCTCGTGTTCCCGGTCTCCCAGATCACGCTACCGGCAGCGGCGACCGCAGCCGGCTACTCCGGACCGCGCGACCTGTTCTGGGATGCCGAGCACAACCAGCTCATCGCCGAGGGTGACAACTCCCTCAACGGCGAGGATGGTGCCACCACCTCCAAGATCGGCACCTACGAGTTCAAGGACGGCGCGCTGCAGCTCACCAAGCTGACCGAAACCCCGAATGAGATTGGCCAGCAGAACTCCGAAGGCTACGCGGTCACCCCGGACGCCGAAGCCACCAAGGTCGTGGACGGCAAGAGCTACAAGCCGGTCTTCTGGGCGGACGATGGCGTGACCGACGGTCATTCCCTGCGCCAGGGCTGGATTGAGACCGCAGTGCCGGCCTCCACCAAGACCACCATCAACCTGCTCAACTTCAACGACTTCCACGGCCGCATCGACAAGAACCTCACGGTCCCGTTCGCGGCGACCATCGAACAGCTGCGCGCCGAATACCCGAACAACTCGCTGCTGCTCTCGGCCGGAGACAACATCGGCGCCTCCCTGTTCAACTCGTCCATCCAGCTCGACCAGCCCACCATCGACGTGCTCAATGCGCTCGGTGTGAAGGCCTCCGCCGTCGGCAACCACGAATTCGACCAGGGTTACGACGACCTGACCGGTCGCGTGATGAACGGCACCAAGGACAACAACAAGGCCCAGTGGGACTACCTTGGCGCCAACGTCTACAAGAAGGGCACCAAGGCCCCGGCCCTGCCCGAATACAGCATCCAGGATGTCGATGGCGTCAAGGTCGGCGTGATCGGCGCGGTCACGCAGGAGACCTCCACTCTGGTCTCTCCCGGCGGCATCGAGACCATTGACTTCGGTGATCCGGTCGAAGCCGTGAACCGTGTGGCCAAGCAGCTCACCGATGGCGATGAATCCAACGGCGAGGCCGACGTGATCGTGGCCGAATACCATGAGGGCGCACCAGCCAACGAGGATGACGAAACCGGCAAGCCCACGCTTGACGAGCAGAAGGCCTCGAGCCCGGTGTTCAAGGAGATCGTCGACCAGACCGACCCGGCAGTCGATGTGATCTTCACCGCCCACACCCACATGAAGTACGACTACACCGACCCCGCCCACAACAACCGCCCGATCATCCAGACCGGCAGCTACGCGGCGAACGTCGGCCAGGTTGTGCTCGACTACGACAAGGCCGACGGCCAGGTCTCCTACGTCAAGTCCGGCAACAACAAGGTGGACACCAGCAAGTCCGATGACGAGCTGGCCGCATCCGGCGACGAGACGGTCAAGAAGGTCAAGGAGATCGTGGACGCGGCTCTTGAGGTCGCCGACCAGAAGGGCAACGAGAAGGTCGGCTCCATCGCCGCCGACATCACCACCGCCTTCAAGGACGGCGCCCGTGATGATCGTGCCTCCGAATCCACGATGGGCAACCTCGTGGCCGACTCGCTGCTCGAATCGCTGAAGTCCGCCGACCGTGGCGGCGCTGAGATCGGCGTCGTGAACCCGGGCGGTCTGCGCGCCGAATTCTGCAAGACCGGCGAGAACGAGAAGTGCACGCTCGCGGCCGACGGCTCAATCACCTACGCCCAGGCCAACGCCGTACTGCCGTTCCTCAACAACCTGTGGACCACCACCCTGACCGGTGCGCAGTTCAAGGAAGCGCTGGAACAGCAGTGGCAGCTCACCGAGGACGGCAAGGTGCCTTCGCGCCCGTATCTGCAGCTCGGCCTGTCGCACAACGTGTCCTACACCTACGATCCGAACGCAGCCCAAGGCCACCACATCACCTCGGTGACCGTCAACGGCAAGCCGCTCGATCTCAACAAGGACTACCGCATCGGCTCCTTCAGCTTCCTGCTTCAGGGCGGCGACAACTTCCGCGTCTTCGCCCAGGGCAAGGACACCAAGGACACCGGTCTGGTGGATCGCGATGCATGGATCGACTACATCGGCAAGAACTCGCCGCTCCAGCCCCGCTACGACCGTCGTGCCGTGGCCGTGACCGGTGTGCCGACCAAGGCAGTCAAGGCCGGGGACTCGTTCACGCTGAACTTCTCCAAGCTCACGCTCACCTCTCTGGGCGTGCCGCAGGAGACCAAGCTGACCGCCACCCTGAACGGCAAGACCGTGGGCGAAGCTCCGGTCAACAACGGCGACACCGCGTCGCTCAAGGTGACGGTTCCCGCCGACACCAAGGCCGGCGACCTGACCCTTACCGTGGTCAGCGCCACCAACGGCACCACGGTGAACCTGCCGTTCGCCGTCGCCGCAGGTGAGGGCGTCAAGCCGCAGCCCGGCAAGCCTCAGCCTGGCAAGCCGGTTGCGAAGCCGAACAAGAAACTGTCCGACACCGGTTCCTCCATCGCTCCGCTGGTCGCTGCGTTGGCGATCACTGCGGCCGGTGGCGTCACGGTGCTCGTCATCAAGCGCCGCGAAGCCTCGCGTCACTGAAGAACCCAGCCGGCCGAACCGTTATGACAGAGCACTATCATGCGGCATACATGACATGACGGCATGACGGTAAAAGCCGGATTAGCCTGCCATCGGCATCAGGGCGTCCGCCCACAATCCGCTCATAGGCGGGGCGTGGACGGACGCCCTGATTGTTGTGGGCGCTGAGTGTGGGCGCTGAGACGTGCACGTTGAGATGGCAGACTGCCAGTTGGGAAATCACATACAGGCATTACGGGCGGCTAGACTGGGGGACTATGACTGACGAGAAGGAATATGGATCGCTGGGACGTCTGGCCCCCGAGTGGGATGGCGACGGACGACAGCGCAATCTCACCGCCGACGATATCTACGAGCGGTTCTTCGGCTGGGTGCAGGAGGTCAAAGGCATCGAGCCGTGGCCGCATCAGGAGGAGGCCATCATGGACCTGCTCGCCGGCGACCATGTGATCCTCAACACGCCCACCGGCTCCGGTAAATCGCTGGTGGCGCTCGGCATGCATTTCGCCGCCTTGTGCACCGGCCGGCGTTCGTACTACACCGCACCGATCAAGGCCTTGGTCTCGGAGAAGTTCTTCGATCTCGTCGAGGTGTTCGGGCGCGACAACGTCGGCATGATCACAGGCGACAGCCATATCAACGCTGACGCGCCCATCATCTGCTGCACCGCCGAGATTCTCGCCAACCAGGCGCTGCGCGAAGGCGTCCATGCGGACGTGGGGCTCGTGGCCATGGACGAGTTCCATTACTACGGCGACCCGGAACGTGGCTGGGCATGGCAAGTGCCTCTGCTCACCCTGCCACAGACCCAGTTCCTGCTGATGAGTGCCACGCTCGGCAACGTGGACGCCGTGGCCGACAAGCTCGCTGACCTCAACGACACGCCCGATGTGGACGTGATCGCCGACGCGCCTCGTCCGGTGCCGCTGAGCTACGAGTACACGCTCGACCCGCTCGAGAAGACCGTCGAACTGACCTTCCGCAACGGTGAGACGCCGATCTACGTCGTGCATTTCTCGCAGGACGCCGCATTGGAGACCGCGCAGGCGCTCGCCTCCACCGGCGTGTCCAGCAAGGAGCAGCGACAGGCCATCGCGGATGCCATCAAGGGGGTGAAGTTCACGACGGCGTTCGGCAAAATACTCCAACGGCTGCTGCGCACCGGCGTCGGCATCCACCACGCCGGCATGCTGCCACGCTACCGCCGTCTGGTCGAGCAGCTCGCCCAGCAGGGCCTGCTGCCGGTGATCTGCGGCACCGATACGCTGGGCGTCGGCATCAACGTGCCGATCCATTCGGTGGTCCTGACCGCCCTGACCAAGTTCGACGGCACGAAGATGCGGCGGCTCAGGGCCCGTGAATTCCATCAGATCGCAGGCCGCGCCGGCCGTATGGGCTTCGACACCGAAGGATTGGTGATTGCCGAGGCCCCCGAATATGAGATCGAGAACCAGAAGGCGCTCGCCAAGGCAGGCGGCGACCCGAAGAAGCTCAAGAAGGTCAAGCGCAAGAAGGCGCCCGAAGGATTCGTGACCTGGAACGAAAACACGTTCGACAAACTCATCGACGCCGAACCGGAGACCTTGGTCCCGCATCTCAAGATCACGCATTCCATGGTGCTCAACGAGGTCGCGCAGGGCGGCGACGCCCGCGCCCGCGTCGAGGACCTCATTGACGACAGCGCCCAGACCCCGGAGCAGAAAGAGCATTTGCATCAGCGCGCCGACGAGATCTTCCAGACCCTGTTCGACACACAGGTGATCGAAACCGAGGACAGGCAGGACGGCGGCAAGGACTATTTCATGACCTTGGACATGCCGGACGATTTCGCACTCGATCAGCCACTCTCCCCGTTCCTGCTCGCCGCCCTCGAACTGCTCGACCCCGAATCAGAGACCTATGCGCTGGACGTCATCTCGATGGCCGAGGCCACGCTCGAAGACCCCAAGCAGGTATTGCGCGCCCAGGAGCGCCAGGCGCGAGACAAGGCCCTCGAGGAGATGAAGGCCGACGGTCTCGACTACGACGAGCGCATGGACAAGCTGCAGGAGATCACCTATCCCAAGCCTCTGGAGGACATGCTCGAGGCGGCGTTCGACCAGTACCGGCATGACGTGCCATGGGCGAACGATTACTATCTGAGCCCCAAATCCGTGGTGAGAGACATGGTGGAGACCGCCTCCGACTTCACCGGATATATCGCCCGATACAATATCGCCCGCTCCGAAGGCACGCTGCTGCGCTACCTGTCGGACGCCTACCGCACGCTGGCCCGCACTGTACCGCCTGAGAAATGCGACGAGCAGCTGGAGGACATCATTTCCTGGCTGCGCGTGCTCGTCCGCTCCATCGACTCCTCGCTGGTGGACGAGTGGGAGAACGCCGGAGATTCCTCAGCTCAATCCGAGGCTGCCGCATCCCTGGCCGCGCCCGGCAAAAAGAACCAGGTGGTCGAGGACCGGCGAGGGCTCATCGTGCTGGTTCGCAACGCCCTGTTCCGCCGTGTGCAGCTCATGGACCTCGACGACCCCGACAAACTCGGTGCGCTCGACAAGGACTGGGGCTACGGCGTGCACGAGTGGGAGGACGTGCTTGACGACTATTACGACGAGCACGAATACGTCGGCATTGGTGCGGACGCACGTTCGCCCAAGCTGTTCATGCTTGACGACCGGCATGAGCAGGACGAGCACACGTGGAAGGTGCGCCAGATTATCGACGACTCCGATGGCGACCACGATTGGGCCATCGAAGGCGTGGTCGACCTCGACGCGACCCAGGACACCGGCGAAGTGGTCTTCTACGACTACAAGGTGGGCAACGGGGACTGACATCGTAATATGCACAAACCAGCATATCGAACAGATGTTCGAGCCGTGCTGTAGGGTGGAACCATGAGTCAGAACGATCTGTTCGGGGCGTCGGATGCGCCGGAGACGATGACGCGGCCATTGGCGGTGCGTATGCGGCCGCGCACATTGGATGAGGTCATCGGGCAGCGGCATGTGCTGGGGGAGGGCAGTCCCCTGCGCCGCCTCGCCAATCCGGCCAGCAAGGGAAGCCTCACGGCCCCAAGCTCGGTGATTCTCTTCGGTCCGCCCGGCGTCGGCAAGACCACGCTCGCCACCATCGTCGCCGGGCAGTCCGGCCGCGTGTTCGAGGAGCTCTCGGCCGTGACCAGCGGCGTCAAGGATGTGCGTGACGTGCTCGTCCGCGCCCACGAACGTCTCGTCTCGCGCGGCCAGGAGACCGTATTGTTCATCGACGAGGTGCATCGGTTCTCCAAATCGCAGCAGGACGCATTGCTGCCTGCTGTGGAGAACCGTGACGTGACCTTCATCGGAGCCACCACCGAAAACCCGAGTTTCTCGGTCATCAAGCCGTTGCTGTCCCGTTCGGTGGTCGTCAAGCTCGAATCCTTGGAAGCCGACCAGCTCACCGAGCTCGTGCACCGTGCGCTGGACAGTGAACGAGGGCTTAAAGGCGAAGTCAAAGCCACTGATGAGGCCATAGCCGACATCGTGCGCATGGCCGGAGGCGACGCGCGCAAATCCCTGACTATCCTCGAGGCTGCCGCCGGTGCGGTCACGGGGGACGAGGCCCGCAAGAAGGGCGCCCGCCGCCCCATCATCACACCGGACGTCGTCGCCAACGTGATGGACACCGCCACCGTGCGCTACGACAAGGACGGCGATGACCACTACGACGTGATCTCCGCGTTCATCAAATCGATGCGCGGCTCCGACCCGGACGCCGCCATCCACTACTTGGCCCGCATGATCAGAGCCGGTGAGGATCCACGGTTCATCGCCCGACGCATCATGATCGCGGCGGCCGAGGAGGTGGGGCTCGCCGCTCCGCAGATCCTGCAGGTCGCCGTCGCCGCCGCCCAGGCCGTGGCCCTGGTCGGCATGCCAGAGGCGCGCATCATCCTCGCCGAGGCGACCATCGCAGTGGCCACGGCGCCCAAGTCGAACGCCAGCTACAACGCCATCAACGCCGCGCTTGCCGACGTGGACGCGGGAAAGATCGGCGCGGTGCCGCTGTATCTCAGGAACGCTCCCACCAAGCTCATGAAAGAATGGGGCAACCATGAGGGATACAAGTACGCGCACGATTGGCCCGGCGCCGTGGCGCCTCAGGAATACATGCCCGAGATGCTGCGCGGCACGGAATACTATCATCCCAACGATCGCGGTTACGAGCATGAGGTGAGCCAGCGCCTGGCGATAATCCGACCAATTCTGCATGGCGAAGATGGCGGGAAGAGGTAAAGTGTAACGGAACAGTGAAGTGTTCCAACGGTGGTGTAGGGAAATCGGTGCGAACAGAGGAGCGTGGAAGGGCATGTCGGTCATTCTCATTGTCGACGACGATCAGGCCATCGGCGAAATGCTGAGCCTCGTATTGGAGAACGAGGGATTCCAGACCGTCACCTGCACGGACGGCCTTCGGGCGGTGGAGATGTTCCCGACGGTCAAGCCGGACCTGATTCTGCTGGATGTCATGCTTCCCGGGCTGGACGGCACTGAAGTGGCCCGTCGCATTCGCCAGACCTCGAATGTGCCGATCATCATGCTTACTACGAAATCGGACACCACCGACGTGGTCGCGGGTCTCGAGGCGGGAGCGGACGACTATGTGCCCAAGCCTTTCAAGGTGGCCGAGCTTCTGGCGCGCATCCGTGCCCGTTTCCGCATCGCCGCACCAATGTCGGCGACTGGTGGGTCAGAGACGGCTGCGAACGCCGCCAATGTCAATCATGTCGAACGTGGCGGCATCGTCATCGACCGTCTGGAGCATACCGCCACCAAGGACGGCAGGGACCTGGGCCTGACCCCGATGGAATTCGAGCTGTTGTTCGTGCTCGCGGCGGCTGCGGGTGAGGCCATCAGCCGCTCGGCGTTGCTGCATGACGTGTGGGGGTATGAGAGTTCGGGCGACACCCGATTGGTCAACGTGCATGTGCAGCGCCTGCGCGCCAAGGTGGAGGATGATCCGGAGAACCCGCAGATCATCCAGACCGTGCGCGGCATTGGCTACAAGTTCGTTACGCCTGAGGGCTGACGGTGTCTGACTCCAAGACGCCGAAGATGAGCGGGGATACGGGGCGCCGGGAGCATCGTGCCGAGCCGGTGTCTCGCCATAGATTCAGCGTCAGGCGTCTGTTGCGCCATGGCCGATCTGAAGTGCGACGTTCATTGCAGGCGCGTACAGTGGCCCTGACAGTGATTTTGACGCTATCGGTCGCGGTAGTGTTCTCCGTGGTCTCCATGGTGTCTGTACGCGCCTCATTGCTGACTCAGACCACGTCACAATCCCAAGCCGATTTCTCCAATATGGTCGAACAGGCCCAGAACAATCTGGACGCTTCGGATGCCACCACCACGGTGCAGATCCAGCAGCTGGTCAACGATCTGGCGTCCAACCTGCAATCGGACGGCTCCTCCAATCTCGTGGGCGTCTACCTGTGGAGCCGTGAATCCACGGCGCGTTCCATCATCCCGGTGTCCACAGAACCGACGTATGAGGATGTGATCACCGCAGACATGCGTTCCGCGGTGGCCTCCGACCTTGATGGCAATGTGTTCTATCAGCCGGTGGGGCTATCCATCGCCTCGGATGTGATGACCGGGAATACACCGGGAGCCGTGTTGGGGACGGTGCTTGATTACGGGCTGGCGGGAGACCTCGAATTCTTCGCTGTGTATTCATATACGTTGCAGCAGCAGTCACTCACGCAGATTCAGCTGAGTCTGCTGACTGTTTGCGCCATGCTGTCGATAGCGGTGGGCGTGGTGATGTGGCTGGTGATACGTGGCATCGTGCATCCGGTGGAACGTGTGGCCGACGCCGCGGCGACGCTGGCCTCGGGTGATCTGGACACGCGTGTCAAGGTGGATCGCAAGGATGAGCTTGGCGTTCTGCAGCGGTCGTTCAACAGTATGGCCGATTCGCTGAATCAGAAAATCGATGAGCTTGAAGAAGCCAGCGCATCCCAGAAACGGTTTGTCTCTGACGTCAGCCATGAGCTGCGCACGCCGGTGACCACGATGCGGATGGCTTCCGATCTCCTGGAGATGAAAAGGGATGGTTTCGATCCCGCCTCGCGGCGCACGATCGAACTGCTGTCCGGACAGATCAACAGATTCCAGGACATGCTCGCAGATTTGCTTGAGATCTCCCGGTACGATGCCGGATACGCGGCATTGGATGCCGTTGATGCCGATGTGCGTGATCCGGTCAATGACGCAGTGGATCAGGTCTCCGGCATCGCTGCGGCAAAACATGTGGAGATCCGGACCATGCTGCCCAACGTGCCGGTATGGGCCAAAGTGGATGTCCGACGCGTCACACGTATCATCCGCAACCTTCTGGCCAATGCCGTCGATTTCGCGGAAAACGGGCCGATTGCGGTTCGTATCGCCGCCAACCGCAAGGCCGTGGTCATCAGCGTGCGCGATTTCGGCGCAGGCATGGACGCGGATACCGTGTCTCATGTGTTCGACCGGTTCTGGAGGGGCGACCCCTCCCGCTCGCGCATCACCGGAGGTACGGGTCTGGGGCTTTCCATCGCGATGACCGATGCGATGCTGCACCATGGTTCAATCACCGTGCGCTCGGCGATCGGCCAAGGCACTTGGTTCCTGGTAGCACTGCCGTGCGATCCGCGAGGAGCTCATCTGTCTGAAGGGGACCTGCCCATCGCGTTCCGCGGAGCCGATGCTGACGACTTCGCGGTGACTGGAGGATTCGGTGTGGCGGCGAGCCCGGTCGCCGAACGCGGGGAGATTGCGGCGGGACATCCGCCATCGGATACGGTTCAGGCTCGGGTTCAGGCTTGGGTTCAGGCTCGGGCTCAGGTTCAGGCTCAGGCGTCCGCGGACGATGCGCATTCGGAAAACCAGCCCGATGACAATGGAGGTCCACAATGAACAGATGGTGTCGTTCAGCGGCCTCTCTGGCCATGGCGCTCGTGTGCTGTCTGACGGTCAGTGCATGTTCGAGCCCTCTGGCATTGCCGTCCAGCGGCAATGTGCAGACGCTTGAACCCATGGAACAACAGTCCCGTCGTGTCTATACCAATCCACAGGGGCCGGTTGAAGACGCACAGCCGGAAAGCATCGTCAAAGGGTTCTATGACGCCATGCCGGCAGGCGTGCAATCCGACGGATACCACGTGGCCCGTCAGTTCCTAGCCTCGTCGGCCTCGGCGGCATGGGACGGCGATGGTGCGGCGCTGATCTACAACGGCACTCCTGATTTCCGGCGTCGCGCCAATACTCTGACATCGCCGCAAGGTACGGAGAACTCTCTGATTGTGGAGGTCGAGCTTCAGGTCGTCGGCACATTGGACCAGAACGGCTCATACCGTCCGGTGCACGACAGCGAGCCACGCAAGATCCCGTATACACTGGTCCAGCATAAAGGGCAATGGCGCATCTCCCGTTTGGACGATGGCGTGGTGATTTCCGTCGCTGATTTCGATCAGGTCTTCCGTCAGGTCTCGGTGTATCAGGTGGCTTCCTCGGGCAAGCAGATGATTCCGGACGTGCGCTGGCTGAGCTGGCGCAATTGGCGCGCGCGGGCGGTCCTGGAGGTGCTGGGGGATGTTCCGGACTGGCTGCGAGGCGCGGTGAAACAGGCGGACGTGTCCTCGATATCGTTGACGACTGATTCGATTCCGGTGCAGAACAATGTGGTCGAAGTGAGACTGACCAGCGGCATCAATGCGATGAGCGATGAGGATCGCGCCATCCTCGTGCACCGCATCAGATTGACGCTTGGTGATGGGGGCACCGGTTATTCATTGAAGGTCACCGGCGACGGTGTGGATTATTCGGATGCCGATACGAACCTCAAGCTCGGCGTCGATCAGCCTGCGGTCGGCGTATATACCTTGACCGGAGGCCACATCGTTTCCCTGTCCAGCTCCAGCCCATTGCGCATAGCGGATGTGTCGGATGCCGAGGATGCGTCAGGCCTCGCATATTCGGCGAATGGGGGAGCGGTGCTCCACTCCAATGGCATCGCGGAGTGTCTGAACGCGAATGGCGGATCCTGCGGCACGGCATTCGGTGGCGCGAGGCTGAAATCACTGACTTCCGGAGCGGACGGCGAGGTGTGGGGAGTCGGTGAAGACGGACGGACGCTGTACGTGTTCAGCGATGGGAAAACCGTGCGACTCGAGATTCCCTGGCTTGATTACGGGGGGCAGGTCTCTTCGGTGAACGTCTCGCCGGAAGGTTCGAGGCTGGCATTGGCCATCGATGGCGGTGCGTTGAGCGGCGTGGCCGTCACCGGGGTCATACGGGATTCGTCCAATACGGTGACCGGGTTGAGCGATGCTGCGGCGTTGGTCTCCCAGGTGCAGCATGTGGCCATGCTGACGTTCTATAACGACCTCAATCTGGTGTACGCCACCGAGGTGTCTGCCGACGGCAATCAGGCTGCGTACCGTCAGATCGTGCCGGGGCCGGCGGTCAACCAAAGGCTGCCCGAAGGTTCGATAGTGTCGATGGCATCCGGGCAGATCAGTTTGTACCGTCGTCTTGCCGTACTCGACAGCACCGGCAATGTCCGTTCGGTGTCCGGGTCGTTGGACGGATCCTGGTCCATAGCCGATAGTCAGGTTGACGCTCTGGGCTCCCAATGAAGTGACAAGGAACAACAAATGAGCCTCCTCATGTATGAGGAGGCTCATGATGAAACCGGCTGCGAGGCGGGAGCGGCTGTGGCAGGCGGATCAGATGCCGCCGTACTCCTTCTTGAACAGCTCGGCGGGCACCTCGGAGTTCAGCGGCACCTCGTAGATGAGGTATTCCATGTTGAACGGGATGTTGAACAGGTGGCGGGTCACGCCATACTCTTCCTTGGTGCCCAGGAAGTTGAAGTTGTCGGGGCATTCAGGCTCCCACTTGGCCAGCAGGTCAGCGGCGTCGCCGATGGTCTCCGCCACGCCTGCCAGATGCTTGACGCCATCCACCTGCTTGAGGATAAGGAACACGGTCTTCATAGTTTCCCTTTCTGTGAACTGTATTGCGGCAACCTTGTCGCCCGGCTGACGGGCGGCATTGCCACCGTGCAACCATGTACCATTATGGCGGAAAATCGGCATGAATTCGCCGAAATAGGGCGCATTCGGGCCACTGTTACCAATTTGTTATAAACCTGTTATCAAACTGTTATCGCTCACGATTGAACAATGCGCCTGTTCGTTCCATACTGATAACTGTCGATGACATGGAGTCATCAATGTGGATGGAAGAACATCCAGAGAATATTGCTCGAGGAGGAGTTTTCATGAAGAATTGGAAGAAAGCCATTGCTCTCGTTGCTTCGGCTGCCGCTCTGGTGAGCGTCGCGGCCTGCGGTTCCAGCAACAATGCCGGTGGCAGCAGCAGCGATGGTGGCAAGAAGACCGTCGGCTTCGTGGCTGTCGGCCCTGAGGGCGGCTTCCGTACCGCAAACGAGAACGACATCAAGTCTGCGTTCGCCGACGCCGGCTTCGAACTGGTCTACTCTCCGACCCAGAACAACGATCAGCAGAAGCAGATCCAGGCATTCAACAAGTTCGTCAACGACGAAGTGGACGCCATCATCCTGTCCTCCACTGAGGATTCCGGTTGGGATGACTCTCTGAAGAAGGCCGCTGAGGCCGAGATTCCGGTCTTCACCGTGGATCGTAACGTCGAAGTCAAGGACGACGCCGCCAAGAAGGCCATCGTCTCCCACATCGGACCGTCCAACGAATGGGCTGGCGAGCAGGCCGCCGAGTTCGTGAACAAGAACTTCCCGGACGGCGCCAACGGCTTCATCCTGGAAGGCCCCGCCGGCCTGTCCGTGGTGAAGGACCGTGGCACCGGCTGGTCCAACAAGATCGGCTCCAACATCAAGGTCCTCGAGTCCCAGTCCGCCAACTGGTCCACTGATGAGGCTAAGACCGTGACCGCAGGTCTGCTCGACAAGTACAAGTCCGACAACCCGCAGTTCATCTTCGCCCAGAACGACGAGATGGGCCTCGGTGCCGCTCAGGCCGTTGACGCCGCCGGCCTCAAGGGCAAGGTCAAGATCATCACCATCGATGGTACGAAGAACGCCCTGCAGGCTCTGGTGGACGGCGACCTCTCCTACGTGATCGAGTACAACCCGATCTTCGGCAAGGAGACCGCTCAGGCCGTCAAGGATTACCTGGATGGCAAGACCGTCGAGAAGGACATCCAGATCGAGTCCAAGACCTTCGATGCCGCTTCCGCCAAGGAAGCCCTGGACAACGGCAGCCGCGCATACTGACGGCAACCCGATCCTGATGCAGACGAACCGAACTGAGTGAATGATGGTGTGAGAGGGATTCCGAATCCTTCCACACCATCACTCATGTTCGGCCGAAACATCACAAAACGATAACAAATCCCTTTTCGTTTAAGGCAAAGACATGACTGATAAAACCCCTATCGTCGTGATGAAGGGCATCACGATTGAATTCCCGGGCGTCAAGGCTTTGGACGGTGTCGACCTGACCCTGTACCCGGGCGAAGTGCACGCTCTCATGGGTGAGAACGGTGCAGGCAAGTCGACCATGATCAAGGCTTTGACCGGTGTCTACAAGATCGACGCCGGCTCCATCACCGTGGAAGGCAAGCCGCAAAGCTTCAACGGCACGCTCGACGCCCAGAACGCCGGCATCGCCACCGTATACCAGGAAGTGAACCTGTGCACCAACCTTTCCGTCGGTGAAAACGTGATGCTGGGCCATGAAAAGCGTGGTCCGTTCGGCATCGATTGGAAGAAGACCCACGAAGCCGCCAAGACGTATCTGGCGCAGATGGGTCTGGAATCCATTGATCCGCACACCCCGCTGAGCTCCATCTCCATCGCCATGCAGCAGCTGGTCGCCATCGCGCGCGCCATGGTCATCAACGCCAAGGTGCTGATTCTCGACGAGCCGACCTCCTCCCTGGACGCCAACGAGGTGCAGGACCTGTTCAAGATCATGCGCAAGGTGCGTGACTCGGGCGTGGCCATCCTGTTCGTCTCCCACTTCCTCGACCAGATCTACGAGATCACCGACCGCCTGACCATCCTGCGTAACGGCAAGTTCATCAAGGAGGTCATGACCAAGGACACCCCGCGCGACGAGCTCATCGGCATGATGATCGGCAAGTCCGCCGCCGAGCTGAGCCAGATCGGCGCCAAGAAGTCCCGCCGCGAGATCGAGCCCGGTGAGAAGCCGCTCCTCGAGGTCAAGGGCCTGGGCAAGAAGGGCACCATCAACCCGGTTGACCTGGACATCTACAAGGGCGAGGTTGTCGGCTTCGCCGGCCTGCTGGGCTCCGGCCGTACCGAGCTCGGCCGTCTCCTCTACGGCGCCGACAAGCCGGATTCGGGCACGTACGAGTTCAACGGCAAGAAGGTCAACATCTCCGACCCGTACACCGCCCTGAAGAACAAGATCGCCTACTCCACCGAGAACCGTCATGACGAGGGCATCATCGGCGACCTGACCGTCCGCCAGAACATGCTCATCGCCCTGCAGGCCACCCGTGGCATGTTCAACCCGATTCCGAAGAAGGAAGCGGACGCGATCGTGGACAAGTACATGGAGGAACTCAACGTTCGTCCGCGCGACCCTGATCGCCCGATCAAGAACCTCTCCGGTGGTAACCAGCAGAAGGTGCTGATCGGCCGCTGGCTGGCCACCCACCCCGAACTGCTCATCCTCGACGAGCCGACCCGTGGTATCGATATCGGCGCCAAGGCCGAAATCCAGCAGGTCGTCCTCGACCTTGCCTCCAAGGGCATGGGCGTCGTCTTCATCTCCTCCGAGCTTGAAGAGGTCGTGCGCCTGTCCGATGACATCGAGGTCCTCAAGGATCGCCACAAGATCGCAGAAATCGAAAACGGCGACACGGTCTCCCAGGCGACCATCGTCGAAACCATCGCCAACACCAACGTGAACGGAAAGGAGGCGTGAGATGGCTGAAAAGGCAAAGGAAGAGGGCAATGCCCTCGTCAAGAAGCTGCTGAGCAACAACCTGACCTGGTCTGTCGTCGCATTCATCCTGCTGATTGTCATCTGCACCATCTTCCAGCATGACTTCCTCGCTCTGAGCTGGAACACCAACACCGGTGGTCTGGCCGGCCCGCTGATTACCATGCTTCAGGAATCCGCGCGATACCTGATGATTGCCACCGGCATGACCCTGGTCATCTCCACCGCAGGCATCGACCTTTCCGTCGGCTCCGTCATGGCGGTGGCCGGTGCCGCCGCCATGCAGTCCCTGTCCAATGGCGTGAACGTGTGGGTGTCTATCCTGATTGCCCTGCTCGTCGGCCTGGTCATCGGCTGCGTCAACGGCGCTCTGGTCTCCCTGCTTGGTCTCCAGCCGT
Organism: Bifidobacterium reuteri DSM 23975; assembly: GCF_000741695.1. Classification (GTDB taxonomy): domain Bacteria; phylum Actinomycetota; class Actinomycetes; order Actinomycetales; family Bifidobacteriaceae; genus Bifidobacterium; species Bifidobacterium reuteri. The sequence continues at coordinate 91,723 of NZ_JGZK01000006.1, forward strand.
TCATCACCACGTTGATCATGATGCTCGCAGGCCGTGGTATCGCCAAGGTGATCACCTCCGGTGAGAACACCGATGCCTCCGCAGTCGCCGGCAACGAGCCGCTGCGCTGGATCGCCAACGGCTTCATCCTGGGCATCCCCGCCAACTTCGTCATCGCCGTCGTCATTGTGATTCTTGTCGGCCTGCTGTGCCGCAAGACCGCAATGGGCATGATGATCGAGGCCGTCGGCATCAACCAGGAAGCCTCCCGTATGACCGGTATCAAGCCGAAGAAGATCCTCTTCCTCGTGTACGCCGTGTCCGGCTTCCTTGCGGCCATTGCAGGTCTGTTCGCCACCGCATCCGTGATGCGCGTCGACGTGGTCAAGACCGGTCAGGACCTCGAAATGTACGCCATTCTGGCGGTCGTCATCGGCGGCACCTCGCTGCTCGGTGGCAAGTTCTCCCTCGCCGGCTCCGCTGTCGGCGCTGTGATTATCGCCATGATCCGCAAGACCATCATCACCCTCGGCATCAACGCCGAAGCAACCCCGGCCTTCTTCGCCGTCGTCGTGATTGTGATCTGCGTGATGCAGGCTCCCAAGATTCACAACCTGGGTGCGGCAATGAAGCGTAAGCGCGCGCTCAAGGCTCAAGCTAAGGCGGTGGCAGCATGACAACAGCTACGGCAAACAAGGTAAAGGCTCCCAAGAAGGGCTTCAAGCTCGATCGTCAGATGATCCCGACCCTCGCGGCCGTCGTGATCTTCCTGCTGATGATCATCATGGGACAGGCACTGTTCGGCACCTATATCCGACTGGGCTTCATCTCCTCCCTGTTCATCGACCACGCATACCTGATCATTCTGGCTGTGGCCATGACACTGCCGATTCTGACCGGCGGCATCGATCTGTCCGTCGGCGCCATCGTGGCCATCACCGCAGTCGTCGGCCTGAAGCTGGCGAACGCAGGTGTACCCGCCATCCTGGTCATGGTCGTCATGCTCCTGATCGGTGCCGTGTTCGGTCTGCTGGCCGGTACTCTGATCGAGGAATTCAACATGCAGCCGTTCATCGCGACCCTGTCTACGATGTTCCTGGCCCGTGGTATCGCCTCCATCATCTCCACCGACTCGCTGACCTTCCCGGACAACAACAACTTCGCGTTCATCGCCAACGAGATCAAGATCATCGACAACCCGAAGATCTCCAACGATCTGTCCTTCAACGTCGGCGTGATCATCGCTCTGATTGTTGTAATCTACGGATACATCTTCCTGCATCACACCCGCACCGGTCGCACCATCTACGCCATCGGCGGCTCGCGCTCCTCCGCGGAGCTCATGGGTCTGCCGGTCAAGCGCACCCAGTACACCATCTACCTGACCTCCGCGATCCTTGCCGCCTTGGCCTCCATCGTGTACACCGCGAACATCGGTTCCGCCAAGAACACCGTCGGTGTCGGCTGGGAGCTCGACGCTGTGGCCTCCGTGGTCATCGGCGGTACGATCATCACCGGTGGCTTCGGCTACGTGCTCGGCTCTGTGCTCGGCGCTCTGGTCCGCTCCATCCTCGACCCGCTCACCTCCGACTTCGGTGTGCCGGCCGAATGGACCACCATCGTGGTCGGCCTCATGATCCTCGTCTTCGTGGTGCTGCAGCGCGCCGTGATGGCGGTCGGGGAGAAAAAGTAGCGTAGCCCGCGCTACCGGGCCGAAAGGCCGTCTCCCTAAGGACGCTGCAAGACAACTGAATATCGGAAACTGAATAACGATAACTGAATAGGCGGGTGCCATCCAGGCCTCTCCGAGGTCATTCCTGGTCACGGCAGTGGCCCGGTGCATCACCCGCCACCTCTTTCTTCTCCTTATCTTCCTTTCATCGCACTGTGGGGCGCGTTCCCGGGTTCATAACCCAGGGGCGCGCCCCACAGCGTTTTTGGTATCTGGTAATCCCATGGTTTGGCTGTGGCGTTTGTCATATGCGGCTCGATTGTTTTGGCCTTGGAATCTATTGGTTTTCTATGTTGGATTTCTTGCGGTGGGGAGGTTCCGGAGAACAAGGTCTAGGCGCAAATGAGTCAAGTACACAAGATTCAAGATGATGTGGAGCGTTTCGTGAATCCTTGCGGTGTGGACGGGTGGCGATGGTGAGTTGATGTTCGGATGGCAATGCCCGAGTCTGCCATGAGCCTAATATTCCTTGATGGCGGTAACGGGATGCGTTTGCGCGAGAAGCGACTCGCTCCTATCTGTACCACAGCAATACAGCACTGCACACGCCGGTTGGTAAACCTGACTTCCAGACGTTTCACAATGATGATGTAGAGGAGACCTATCATGTCCCAATCGCAGCGGCAGCCCGATTCCGCCGTCGTCCAGAACTCCGCAGACAGCGAGCGCATTCCACCGCGACTCATCGGCGCCATCGTGGCCGTGGGATCGCTGGCCTTCATCGGCATCCTCACCGAAACCGTGATGACCGTGCTCTTCCCGGCATTGATGCGCGAATTCAACGTCGACACCGCAACCGTGCAGTGGATCACCACGATCTACCTGCTGTCCGTGGCGGCCTCAATGCCGATCAGCTCGTTCCTCAAGCGCCGGTTCCGACTCAAGGCCATCTTCCTGGCCGCTGTGGCGCTCGGCGTCACCGGGTCGCTCATCATGATCGTGGCGCAGGCGTTCCCGCTCATGATTCTGGCCCGCATCATCCAAGGCGTCGGCTCCGGCGTCGCCACGCCGCTGATGATCAACATCATCCTCGAGCAGTCGCCGCGTTCCAAGATCGGCCGTCTGATGGGCGTGGGTTCACTGGTGATCACCGTCGCCCCGGCTATCGGCCCGACCGTGGGTGGCGCGGTGACCAGTGTGCTGCCGTGGCGTGCGATTTTCGTTGGCGCGGTGCCGTTGATGCTCATCGCCGCGGTGATCGGCTGCATCTGCATTGAACAGCGCACGCCCACCGAAGACGCCTATCTCGATCCGGTCCAGCTGTGTCTGATCGTCCTGGCGCTGGTGGGACTCGTCCTCGCCCTGAATCAGGGCGGCGTGGCAGTGAGCGCGGCGGTGAGTGGGGGAGTGACCGCAAGGCCCGGCATCATCGCCGTAGTGAGTCTCATCGTGGGCCTTGGCTCCCTGATCCTGTTCGCCAAGACCTCCCAGCGTGCCTTCTCCCCGTTGCTGCGGCTGGGTATCCTGCGTGACCCAGCCGTGCTGCTCCATGCCGTCGCTTATCTACTGCTGCCGCTGGTGGGCATCGGCTATGGTTATGTGATCACCAATGTGTCGCAGCTCTCACTCGGCACGTCCGCTTTCGTGGCCGGTTCGCTGGTGCTGCCCGGTGCGTTGATCGGTGCTGTGTGCGCGCCCGTGGGCGGTTGGTTCTATGACCGGTTCGGTGCGGTCAAGCCGATTCTCATCCCACTGGGCATCGCAATCCTGGGACCGGTACTCATGCTGGTCTTCTCCATGCATCTCACGCCCGGTCTGCTGGCTGGATTCTATTTCATCTTCGGTTTCTTCTACGCCATCGGCAATGCGAATGTGATGACCAGCGGCCTGTCCGAAGTGCCGCATGAGTTCCGTCCGGACGGCAACGCCATCTTCAACACCTGCCTGCAGTTCGGCGGCGCAGCGGGTACAGCCCTGTTCTCCACCGTGCTGACCGTGGCCCAGGCCGGTGCCGGGGCCGAGGGAACGCCACGGTTCGCGCACGCCACCGCAGTGGGCGGTGCATGGACCTTCGCCGTGATGATCGTGATCTGTCTGATCGGATGGGGGTGTCTGGCGTCCGCCTTCCGCATCCGTGCGCGTCGTGGGGCCATAAAGGTCTGACGCAGGCGCAAGGCAAGCGCATTGTTGACACAATATCCGTACTGACGCCTAGGTTGTTGGAATATGGGAATCGAGAACACGGATAAGCTGATAGTCAACTGTCTGCCGCTGAACGAATCCGAGCGTCAGGCGTTTGCCAAGGCCGCGCGGGACGTGCCGCAGCAGTTTGTGGGGTGTGAGGCACATCGTGGGGATATGGTCTGGCCTGTGGAGGTTCCTGACGAACTGAAATACCGGGCCACTGCGGTCATCGGCAACATTCCGGTGTCCGAGGTCGGGCGATACGCACGGCTCGAGTGGCTGCAGACATTCAGTGCAGGAGTGGATCCGTATCTTCGGCCCGGCGTATTGCCGCGTGGCGTCATGGTCACCAGTGCCAGCGGCGCATATGGACAGAGCGTATCCGAGCACATGTTCGCCATGATGTGGGCGCTGATGAGGAACATCAACCGGTATGCCTCCAACCAACGTGACCGTCGGTGGGAAGACGTGGGGCGGGCGCTGAGCCCGCAGGGTGGCATCGCGCTCATTATCGGCACCGGGGACATCGGTTCGCATTTCGCACGGCTGGTACAAGGAGTGGGCATGCGCACGTTTGGTGTACGCCGTCATCCTGAGGTGCCTGCGGAAGGCATGGAGAAGATGTACGGGTTTGAGCGCTTGGATGCGTTGCTGCCGTTGGCCGATGTGGTGGCGCTCGCGGTCCCGCATTCGCCCCAGACCCATCATCTGCTAGATGCCAGACGTCTTGCAAAACTCAAGGACACTGCCATTGTGATCAACGCCGGTAGGGGAGACGCCGTCGATGCGGATGCGCTTGCCGCTGCATTGCGGGAGAACCGTATTTGGGGTGCTGGTCTGGATGTCACCGAACCTGAGCCATTGCCCGAGTCGAGCCCGCTGTGGAGCGAGCCGCGATGCCTGATCACCCCTCACGTGGCGGGAGGCAATCATCTGGAATCCACGGGCGATCGCATCATCGGCATCGCGTTGAACAATGTGTCCCGTTACGCGCACCATCAGGAGTTCATCAACCTCGCCTGTCGATGAATGGCGGTGGCGACATAACAAAGGGGTGCGGACGTCGTTGTCCGTACCCCTTTTACGTGATGATGGCGGGAAGCGCCAATCACCACTGGTTCGCGCCGGTACCCTCGAACTTCACGGTGAAGCCGCGCTGGTAGTGCAGGAACATGGCGGCACCGTAGCGATCCACCTCACGGTGGGTGAACAGCATGCGGATGGCGAAAGCGGTCTGCACGTCCTCAGGCAGCGCAAGGAAAGCCTTGTGCGCATCCCAGTACGGGTGTTCGGTGATGGCGGCATCCGGCACGTAGGCGTAGCCGTAGCCGTCCTCGTTCACGTAACCCATGAACGGCAGATCCCATGCGTTGTGGTTGGTGAGCTGCTGCTTGAAGTACTCGACCTCGTCCAGCGCCTGGTCGCTGATGCCGAACTTCTTGGCGACCTCGTTGCCGTGGGATGTCTTGGTGTCCGCATCCTTGTTGAACAGATCGGGGTCTACGATGATGACTTTCTCCTGCTCCGCCATGATTGTTCCTTTCGCCGGAAGCTGCGCATGCCATAGCATGTGGTGTTCGATTACGTAGTTAAACGCACATCTTCAATCCTTGCTCAGATGGGCAAGGATGGGCACATTGGCTTGTGCTGGTTCCTTAGAATAGCAGCAAAAACGGCTTAATTAGGCTGATTAACGAACAATTCATATGGTGGTAACCGCTTTGGGGCGTTGTGTGAGATTTCTGGCGTTCGGTGTTCTTTTTGTATAAAAGCGAACATTTGCATTGTTTGTTTTGGTGGCGTATTGGATATAGTGCTGACCACTTAGTCAATAAGCTCCAGACCATTGGCATCGCGATGCCATGGAGAACCATACTGGCTGGTCAGAATCAGGATGCCCTCCACCAGTCCCCAGACGGCGGCTGCGATGGGTCCCAATCCCAACAGCACCCATCCGACCAAGGTGAGCAGCAGCTGAGCCACGGCCTTGCCGGTGTTGCCCAGATAGAAGTTGTGCACGCCCAGACCGCCCAGGAAGATGCCGAGAAGCCCTGCGGCCAGTTTGGATTTTTGGGAATAACCGGCGCCGTACTGCGGAGCGCCATACTGTGGAGCCCCGTACTGCGGAGCCCCGGGCTGTGGGGCTGCATATTGTGGGGTGCCATATTGCGGAGCGCCGTACTGTGGGGCTGCGGGCTGCGGCGCGCCATACTGCGGTGCGCCATACTGCGGCTGGGTGTATGGGTTCGCGGGTTGCGCATACGGATTGGGCTGGGCCGCCGTCGGCTGGCCGTAAGGCGCGTATTGCGGCTGCTGTGGTTGCGCGTATTGCGGTTGCTCCGTCTGGGCATATGGTGTCTGTTCCGATTGCCCATAGGCGGGTGCGGCCGGAGCATGTGCGGACGATGGGGAAGCCTGGGGAGTGTTCTCCGCTGGAGTGTCGGGTTCGGGATTGGTCGTGTCGTACGGTTGTTGTGCGTTGCTCATCATCAGGTCCCTTCTTGAAACTGCGGCATCACATAAGTCGCATGGAGCTGTGATGCATACGTCATTGATACACATCTTCTCATATTTCGTCCCGAATAGGATGCGTGACAGGCGATACCGCCCTGAACACATCGGAAGGTCGGTGGGTTTCCCTCACCGACCTTCCGATGTGTCAGCAATACCGTATACGAGGCTTATTCGCGCACCAGCTTGATGTGCTCGATATCCTCGCGCTGTGAAGCGCGGTAGAGGACGAAGCGGTTGCCGATGGACTGCACCACTTCCGCACCCAACTGGTCGGCGAGATCGGCGGCGGCCTCCTTGGCGGTCATGCCGGAACCGTCCTGCACGGCGCATTTCATCAGCTCATGCGCCTCGATGGTCTCGTCGGCCTGCTTGATGGCGGCTTCCGTGAGATCGTTCTTGCCTACATAGAACAACGGCTTGAGTGAGTTGGACAGTGCGCGCAGCTGCTTGATTTGCTTCTTGGTCAATGCCATGGGTTCATCCTTACGTCAAGTAACCACAACAGCATAGCCGCCGGGCCGGTCATGCGAGGATGTTCATGGCGATGATCGCCGCGATATAGCAGACGATTATCATCGTGAACGCCGCATCGCGCCAGCTCGGGGAGAAGACTCGCCAATGCGTGCGCGTGATGCCCTCCTCATAGCAGCGCGCGTCCAATGCCAGACTGAGATTGTCGGCATGGCGCAAGGTGCCGGCGAACACGGGCACGATGATTGCGCTCATCGCTTTGACGCGCTGCGGGAGCGATCCGGTTTCCACTGTGCCTCCGCGTGCGGCCTGAGCGTTGATGATCGATGTGGTCTCGCTGGTCAATGTGGGGATGAAGCGCAGTGCCAGGCTCATCACCAAAGCGATTTCCTGCGTGTGTATGCCGAGGTGCCGCAACGGTTTGAGCAAGGACGCGAAGGCGTCGGTCATGGCGGTCGGCGTCGTGGTGTTCAGGAAGATCGCACCCATGATGATCACCAATGCGAAACGACAGGTGTACAGCACGGCGATGGTGACGCCGTCGCCGGTGATGCTGAACGGTCCCCATGCCACGAGCGTGGGTCCTGTTCGCACGACCACCAGGTTGGCGAGGCTCATCAGCGCCAGCAATGCCAGAATCGGGTGGATGGCGGCGATCAGACGCAGGGGATTGAGGCGTGCGGCGGCAATCATCCCCAAGGTCAGGGCGATGCCCAAACCAAGCTGAATCGGCGTGTTCACTGCGAACATGGTGAACATCGCGGCGAGGAAACAGACCATCTTCGCGCGGGGGTCCAGTCGCTGCATCACCGATTGCTTGGTTGACGTCGGGTGTACGGCTTGTATGGCCGATTGCCCGGCGGACGACGGGGCCTGCGCGCTCGAAGTCGCAGTGTGTGTTCCAGCTTGCGCGAGATCGGGACGGACGCCATCCGATGCCATGGGGGCGTCATGCGCGTCGGGCATCCGCACCACTCGGTCCGCCAGTGCATACGCTTCCGCACGGTCGTGGGTGACGATCAGCATGGTCACCCCCTGTGCCTTCAGGGTGCGGATCAGCTCATGTATCCTCGAAGTGGCGTGCACGTCAAGGCTTGCCGTGGGCTCATCCATGATGAGCACATCCGGCCGGCACGCCACCACGCCAGCGATGGCGACAAGACGCTGCTGCCCTCCGGAAAGATCGAAGGGGGAGCGGTCCGCCAGATGCGCGATGTGCAGCATCTCCAACGCCTGCTTCACACGTTCCTGCACAGTGGACTCGCCCAACCCCTGGTTGCGTGGCCCATAGGCCACGTCCTCGGCCACCGTATCGGCGAACAGCTGGTGTTCGGGGTGTTGCATCACATACCCGACATGGCGTCGCAGCTCCGCCAGTTGCCTGCGGTTCGCCAGACGGGGCTTGCCGTTGCGTCGTGTGCATGCGGTCGCCGTCATACTTGCGACCGGAACGCCGGCGACTTCGACGCTGCCGACCACAGGCTTGGCCAGCGCGCACAGCAGGCGCGCCAACGTGGATTTGCCCGAACCGTTGGCACCCATCAGCGCCACGGTCTTGCCGGCATCCATATGGAAGGAGAGGTCTCTGATCACGGTCCGCCCGGAACCATATCGGTAGCTCAGATGCCGCACTTGGATGGCCGGAGACATTGCGGCGGGCTCCTTCTGTCCCAGCAGCGGCAGTGGTGAGGTCGGTGCGGCCCCCGCGGCAACGGTACCGACGGCGGGGTCGGGGCATGTTATGTCGGCAGTAGCTGGGACTACAGTGCCTGCGCCGTCGGTCCCATGTGGTTCGGCATCGTGTGGTTCGGCATCGTGTGATGCCGCGATTGCCGTGATATGGCCGCCTTCCATGTGCACTACACGGTCGGCGTGCAGGGTCTCCATAGGTCTATGCGTCACATGGATGATTGTGGTGCCCCGAGTCTGCAGCGTATCGAGGATGGCCATGACCTCGCCACGAGCCGTCTCATCCAGCATGGCGGTAGGCTCGTCGAGCACCAGTATCCGTGAATTCATGGCCAACATGCCGGCGATGGCCGTGCGTTGCTGCTGCCCGCCGCTCATACGGGTCGGATCGGAACCCCGGTGTGAGGACAGGCCCACGGATTCGAGCGTTCTCGCTATGCGCATCCCGATGTCTTCGCGGGGGATGCCGAGGTTCTCCGGTCCGAATGCGATGTCATCCTCCACGATGGTGGTGACGATCTGATCCTCGGGGTTCTGGAACACCATGCCGATGCCCCTGCGCGCCGCACGATAGGCGTCGGCATCCGGGCCGGAGTCCGAGCCGAACACGTGATGCCCCAACAGGGTGATGTCACCGCCGTCTGGGGCGGTCAATCCCGCAATCAGCCGAGCCAACGTGGACTTGCCCGAACCGTTAGGACCCACCAGACAGATTCGCTCCCCGGGTTGAATGGTCAGGGATACATCATCCAGCGCCCATGTGGCGCCATGGTCGTAACTGAATCGGACATGGCGCAATTCGGCGATGGGTGACATGTCCGGGGAGTGGCTATCGCTCATGAATCACTTCCTGGGGCCTTCATATACAGTTTGATGCGCCACGGGCTATTGCGGCTCATGACGCATCAAACGGAGCGTGGATTCACTGCTGCTTGGCGAGCAGGTTGGAGATCGGCTTGTAGATCAGGAAGGTCACCACAGCGTGGATCGCCATCTTGGCCACGTTGAACGGCAGCAGGATCGGCAGGATCATCGCGGCCACAGCCTGCACCGTCATATGTGCGTAGATCGGCGTCACCACGAGGTTGCCGAGGAGCGCGGCCACAATGGCCAGCACCGCGCCGACCAGAATGCCGATAAGCGCGCCCTTGCGAGTGCGGTTCGCGCGGTAGATGAACGAAGCCGGCACGGATAGGCACAGCGCCACGAGCACCGCCATCAGCGTGCCCCACGGATCGGCGAACAGATGTGGTACGAAGCCGAGCACGGAGACGATCGCGGCTGCGGAGGGGCCGAAGGCGAAGCCGGCGATCAGGCATACGATGCCGGACGGGTCGTACTTCAGCCATGTGACCGGGGTGATCGGGAATTCGATGAAGCTGGTGACCATGGCCAACGCCACGAACAAGGCGTACATGGCGATGCGCTTGGTGGACCAGCGGCCGGAATCGGCCACACCGGTCGAATGCGAGCCGAGCTTGGCGTTGGAGACGTCGCCGGCGGCGGAACCTGAATCCGAACCAGCCCCCTGCGCCTCAGGCGCGACGGAACGGACAACCTGCATGCGAATACGCGAAGAAATGCTCATGTGAGCCCTCGTTTCTTCCATCCGGACTGTAACCGTTGGCTTCGGATTCTCACCGAATCGGCCGCTCTCGCGGGTCGCGGGCTCGCCTGCATTTCCGTTATGAATCCCGGATGCGGCATCACCGCCAGTAAGGAATTGCACCTTCCCTGAAACTGACAGCCAATATTCATACGCCATAGGGCGTACAGATGCAAGCGCTGTTTCATTTCGGGTGACAGCGATACGAAAACAGGGGGAGGAGCACCCCCGAAATGTCGGCGTGTCTACGTTGCGGGCATTGTTTCATATGTTCATTTTTTGTTGCTGTGAGCGATAATGATACAGTTCGATACTGTTCGTTTTCGGTTGATGCCGGGTCGGAAACCCAGTAATCACGCCATTGTGTAGTGTTCGCACCATCACGGTGATTGTTCGTTTCTGCACCGTGTATTGAGACAGTTCAGTCGCCTATGCCCAATTATTAAGTCGGGGGGTAATTATTCGGTGTAATTTCACGAATCGTTCACTGCGCCGTAGGGAGAGGTGAGAAGATGCGCGTAGGACCGGTTGTTTCTAGGTCCAAGGGTTCCGCGAAGGCGGAGGGTGCGAAGCGCGCCCCAACGGGTATTCGAGTCATTGCCGGTGTATTGGTTTCCGCAATGACGTTCACCTGCGCAATCCCAGCTGCTTATGGTCAGACTTCCGCAGGTTCTGCGGTTTCCGGCTCCTCTTCAGGAGTCACCGTGATCTCCAATGGTGCTGTGGTCACGGATTCCACCATCGTGTCCGCTGCGGAAACACTGCGACGCACATCAGGTGACGGCAATGATACTGCAACTGCTCAAACGTCATCTTCTCAAACATCTGCGATCGGGCAATTCCCCTCTGATACGCACTCCGCATTCACCACGAGGACCATTCTGGATGCCGGCGATGAATCCGCCGATACGCAGTCGGCCGATGATACCGAAGCCGACAATGCCCAGACCGGCAATGCTGACAATGCTGGCAATGCCGCTTCCGATGATGCCGTTGGGTCCTCCGGCGCGACCGAGCCGGCGCGAGCGGTAGCTGATACGTTAGGCGGCCGCGACTACGCAGGACAGGTCACGAAGGAGATCGGCGGCAAGACCTACATCCTGATCGGCAATGAACAGCAGTTGCGCGCCATAGGTTCCGGCAAGAAGGTCGTTGGCGGCACTGTTTATCAGGTTCCGCAGAAGGTAGTCAATACGGGTAGTGTGCTGTTGCCAAATCTTGAATGGCAGGATGCCGGCGATGAATCGGTGGCGTATGCCGGTGATGCCGATTTGGCTGATAACGATACGTTGCGTGACGAGAATTTCGATGACCATGATGCGGTCTCAGCCTCATCCAGTTCCACTCGAACCAAATACTTCGTCAAGGACGCTGATGGCAATCGTCTGGACGTGACAGACGGCACGTATGGCCCCAATACCGGCTTGAGCTATGCCTCGGATGGGAACTACATCATCTTCCGCGATATCGATCTGTCCCGTAATGCCGCTGATCAGAACAACACGGACTGGTCACCGTTGATGTTCTCCGGGACCATGCTCGGCGCGGTAGCCGCCGACGCCGCGACAGCCGGCACTCTATTCGATGTGATTGATGCGGATGGCCCCGGTGTAAAGAACAACCCCGCCAAGCCGGTTATCGCTCATGTCGTGGTGAATCAGCCCGAAGGCAACCTCGATGTGGACAAGCAGCAGGGCATCGGCTTCTTCGCGTCGATCACGAGCACTTCGAGCATCACGAACAACGGCAACAACAAAGGTGGTGTGCAGAGCCTGGGCACGGTCACGGTCGCCAATCTGAAGCTTGACGATGTGACCGTGAGCAACAACGCCACGGTCGCTCACGTGGATGAGACACTGGTATCTGCTCTGCTCAAGTTGGTCGGCTTGCTGCTCAAACCACTGGGCCTTGGTCTGGATGAACTGCTTACCGTACACAAGAACAACCCGTCCAATTTCGCGACCGGTGCATTCGCAGGTCGTATCTATGGTGATGTCAAGGTGACCGGTTGCGAGGTCACAGACGCCACTGTCGCGAATGGCAAAGGGATGACCGGCGGATTCGCCGGCTACGTTGAGGGTGCAACCCGGTACGATATCGCTTCGGAGTCGCTGGGCACACTCATTACGGTGCTCACGGATATTCTGAACGTAATCCCATTTCTGGGCTTGGGTGACCTTGTCGACTGGCTGCTCGGCAGCACGTTGGGCCTGAACGCTTTGGTGCCGGTCGGTTACTACAACCCGGAGATCTCCGACTCGCATGTGGTGAACTTCAAACAGAACACTGTGATCGGCAATGATGATTCGGATTACGCAGGTGGATTCGTCGGTGCGCAGGTCGGCGCGATCATTGAACAATCCTCAGTGACCAGTGAGAACGCGTTTTCCGTGAAGGCCGGGAAGTATGCAGGTGGATTCGTCGGCGTGAGCCGCAACGGTGAAGTCGGCGGTCTGCTTGGATCATTGGGCATCACGATTCTTTCCGCATTGCGCCCGCAAAGCCTCATCGAAGAGTCGTCGCTTAGCGTGACCGGCGACCGGGGCCAGGTGGAGATTACCGCAGCAAACTATGCGGGCGGATTCGCAGGGCGCTTGGCGAATGCCTATGCGATCAATGATTCCTTGAGCGCAGCTGTGAATGTCATCGCTACGGCATCCCATGCTGGTGGTTTTACCGGTCGAGCTTCGGCCGGCTGGGGTTTGGAAGCGGGAACCGATTCGGATGAGAAGCTCTCCGATACCTCTTTGGTTAAAAACCTCACGACTATCCTCACCAAACTGCTTGGCACCAATCCCGACGGCGCCGGCGCTTTGCTGACCATCGCCGGGGTCAATCCGTCCGTTGTCCTTGGTGCGCAGATGGACGGCGACATCACCGTCACCTCTCAGGGTGACTACGCCGGTGGTCTTATAGGCGATGGCTCGGGCACGATTATCGCCGATTCGACTCAGGAACGTATCGCAGATCTGTCATTCTGGAAATACGACAGTTCACGTGCCATCCCGCAGCAGCGTTCAACTGTCGTCAAAGGGTTGCGTTCGAGCCAGGCTGATGGTTCATATGCAGGCGGCATTGCGGGCAATCTTCAGCCGACCACTGTCGCCGGCTTGCTGAACAGCGTCGTGAAAATCGGCGACTTGACCATGCTCCAGAAATTTGATCAATTCGCGCCATTCACCGTTGACAACGTGACCATGCAAGGCATCCAAGACGGATGGTCGGTGAAGGCGGGCGGCTATCGGGCTGGCGGTGCAATCGGTTGCGCTACCGGTGGTGATATCACCAACACGAATCTGAGCGCATTAACCAGTGTGGAAGCACGGGGAGAAGCTGGCGGTTTCATCGGTTTTTCCGGCCCGGGAGACACTGTTGGGGCGAACAGCCTGAACCTGCTTGGCTTGGTCAAACTGTCCGGTTTGCTTTCGGTCGCCGAATACTCCTCTGTCGAAGTGGCGCAGTCCAATGTGACCGGCATCGCAAGCGGCTTCACCGTTCAGGCGACAGGCAGCAACGCCAACGGTGAAACCAACACCTATGCCTCAGGCGGTTTCTACGGTCAGGCGAACAGCACGAAAACCCGTGAAAGCCATGTTGCGAACCTCAAGTCCGTCATCGCAGACAGCACCATGTCGGACGGCATGGCCGGCGGTTTCGTCGGCTATTCGACAACCGGTGGCCTGGCGGAAGCCGTCAGCGATTCCGATGATTCGGAGGCGCTGAAGAATCCGCTGACCGGTTCGCTCATCTCCATCGACGACCTGCTTGGCGCAGTGCCGTATCTCATCCCGGACTACAAGGACACCACCGTGTCTTACGTGAACGGTGGCTATGTGGAAGCCGATACGGCTGGCGGTTTTGCAGGTGACCTGCAGAGCGGCAAAGTCAACCAGTTCTCCAGCAAGGAACTGGAAGACACGGCGATGCAGGCTATTCAGACGCGTGTCGCTGCGGACGATTACGCCGCGGTCATCAATCTCGACCATGTTGCCGGCGGCGCATATGCAGGCGGCTTCGGCGGCAAGGTGGTATCCGGCGCGCTTGCATCCGCCGGCAAGGGCGGCATCAGTCTGCTCGGCAAACTCGGCACCGTGCAGTTGAGCAATCTGGTGGATTTGGTGCAAGGCTACGTGCCGTACATCTCGTATGCCTCCGTGAAAAGCGATGCGACAACGGTAGCAGCCGATGCCAGCGGCAATGCCATCAGCGATCCGAAGACCCCGGGTCTTGTCGTTTCCGCTGACCGTCTCGATCAGACTGATGCGCAGTCCGGCTCCGCCGGCGGTTTCATAGGCTACGGCTCCGGCGTGCAGGTTTCTCATTCCAATGTGACGCAATTGCGCTACACCAAGGTCACCGAGCCGAAAGCTCTTGAAGGTGCCGACGGGTCGTCATACTTCGATACTGCCAAGAGCGCGTATGCGATTGACGGCAAGCGTTACGCCGGCGGCTACATCGGCAAGATGGACATCGGCTCCGCCGCCTCCGTGGGCAATGGCCTGAGCCTGCTCGGCCAGAACTTGACGCTCGACGGTGTGGCAAGCGTACTCTCGGTGGTGGTCTCCACCATCGAACACTCCGACGTGACCGGTGACGCCGCCGGCTATTCGGTCATCGCCAGCGACACAAGCGAACAGAATACGGTTGTCGGCGATGGTACCGCCACTCCAGGCAGTGCGGATAATCCTCTTGGTGAAGCCGGTGGTTTCGCCGGCCGTGTGATGGGCGGGCATATCCAGGATTCCAATTCCCATAACTTCGCCTATATCATCGGTCAGATCACGGCAGGCGGCTATGCCGGTGGAATCGCGCCGGGCGATGCGGCGGACATCCTTGGAGAGCATTCCTCGATACTGTCCGGACTGGTCGATACCGATGAGGCTCTTGCGTCCGTATTGCAGGACTTTGTGCCGACGATTCGCAACTCCTCCACGGACGCGGTGCCATGTGGTGCCGCGATTCGCGCGCAAGCCGTTTCGGAAGCGGGCATTCGCCGCGGTATGGCCGGCGGTTACGTGGGCCACAATGAAGGCGGACACATCTGGGGCAACAACAGCTCCAGCTGGAAAAGCGAGAACGACGACAACGGGTATAGCGGACCCAAGCACAAGGCATATGCCGCGCGTATCCGTTCGGTGTATGGCGCAGAACTCGCCGGTGGCTTCACCGGGTTCATGGAATCAGCCGATACCGCCGAAACCGGCAATCTCAGCCTGCTGTTCGGCCTGATCAAGGTCAACAATCTGCTGGGCGCCTTGAAGATGGCGTATCCCACCGAAGAGCATTCGGAAGTCACCGGCCCCTTGCGCAATCTCGACCTCGCCACGTGGCAGGCATGGGTGAAAGCCGTAGGCATCAATGGCGCATACGGCAAGGAATTCGCAGAGCTCATCAAGAACTCCGGCACCATCACCTCCACTGATCAGCTTGACGGATACATCTATGGTTTCAATGTGGTGGCAGGCCGCAGCGAATACTCCAATGATGCCGATCTGCTGGATTCCGGTGCAGCAGGAGGCCACGTCGGCCTGATGCGTACGGGCACCATTACCGATGGCCAGTCGCTGGACGTGAAGACCGTGTCCGCCATGCGTGCAGCCGGCGGCTACGCGGGCACCATGGAATCCGGTACGGCGGCCCAGTTCGGATCCGTGCAGCTGCTGGGGGAGAAGGGCCTGAACCTGAGCTTGGCCCAGCTGCTTGGCGTGGCCGAGGTGTTTGTCCCTGTCGCCAAATCCTCCAGCGTCAATGGCTACCGCAAGGGCATGAAGGTCGAGGCCACAGGTACGGATATCACTCATGGCACTGGTAATGCCGGCGGCTACGTCGGTTTGGCGGTCGGCGCCCAGATCTGGGGCGACCGCGACGCCAATGGCAATACGCTGGCCGATGGCGCCGAGGCGAGTGCGGCTGCCGGTGCGAATGTGACCAATCTGCGTAAGGTCTCCGGCCGCAACAATGTGGGCGGTTATGTGGGCATCGCCACATCCGGTTCGGTTGCCGACGTGAATACCAATGCATCCAGCGGATTCCTCCAGGGCGTGATCGACCAGCTCATTCAGGACGTCAACCCTGGCGGTCTGATCAATGTGCTGCAAGCCACCGTGGTGACCATTCGCGGTGCACATGTAAGCGCGGACAGCAGCGACTGGGGTTATACCGTCGAGAGTGCTTACACCGATGAACAGGGCGATGTGCAGTACGCCATCAACGCCGGCGGGTTTGCCGGCTCGTTGCAGGCTGCGATTCTCGGAGACAAGGATTCGGCCAAGGGCACAGGAACCGCCGCGGACGTATCCAAGGATCCCGCTGCAGTAACCGTATCCGACCTGCGTGCCGTAGAAGGCGGCCAATACGCCGGTGGCTTCTTCGGCCTGGCCGACGTATCCAGCGTGGCATCGGTCGGCGGCAACACCGCCGGCACGGGTGACGACACCAACCTGGTGCTGAAACTGCTCAAGGTCGGCAATATCGGTGTGCTGGAAGCCTTCCGCGTGTTCATCTACGACGGTCGCGTGGCCGGCGTGCCGGATGGCATTCAGGTCAACGCGCATACGGCCCAAACCTATGGCATGCTCGATAGCACGCGATTCACCGGCGCGGCCGGTGGCTTCGGCGGCGGCCTGATCAATGGTTCGGTGAAGAAGTCCACGGTCACCAACCTCAATAGTGTGACCGGCCTGAACTACACGGGTGGTTTCATCGGCCATCTCGGCAAGTCAGGCACAGTGAGCGCCGACAAGGTGACAGCCGCCGATTCCGTACTCGCCGGATTGACCGCCGGCGTTATGGACATCTGGGGTTCTCATGTGGAGGATTCCTCGGTTGCTGGTATCAGCGCAGGCTTTACCGTCACCGCTACACATAACGGTGAGGACTATGGCCGTGATGAATCGTTGACTGATGCCACTCATCGCAAGGGTGAGGAGATCGCCGCAGGTTTCACCGGTTATGCCGACCTTTCCCGCATCTCAGGCAGTTCGGTGACCAATTTCAAGAAGGCATCGAGCGGCGAACTCGCCGGCGGTTTCGCCGGACAGACCACGAAAGCGTATCTGGTGGACGCCAAAGCGAACTCCGCGCTGGTGAATCTGCTGGTCAAGTGGATTATCAATCCGCTGCTCAAACTCCTATACGTCGAAAAGATCGAGAATATCGGCAACAATCTGAGTCATTATAAGGACCAGTTGTTCGGCCCATTGACCAAGTTCATCGATCTGGAGCTGTTCACCGACGGCAATGCATTGTATGTCAACCTGCTTGGGCTGAAGATCGGCGTTGCCCTCGATAAGACCGGCACGGACACCGAAGACACCGCATACATCTTCATTGGCGATTCCAAGATCAGCGTCGGCTGCTCGAAGGATGGCGTCGACCCTGATTCCGTCAGCAATATCAACGCCCAGCTGATCAAAGCCAATCGCACGAAGATCGCAACCTCTTCGGTGCAGGGCATCGCCGACGGCTATGACGTGTTCGGCGGAGACGCCACCCAAGGGTCGGACGGTACCGGCGCGACCGGTTACGCAGGCGGCTTTGTGGCCGTGAACGACGAGGGTCTGCTCGAAGACAACGACATGACTTATGCGGATACGATTCGTGGCGCTTCCGGTCTGGTCGGTCCGTTCTCCGGCAGGACGAATCTCGAATCCGTATACGACTTCAATACTGTGCATGGTATCGAAGGCAACGGCAACACCTACCACATCTATCGTGATGTGCCGGAGACGTGGTCGTATGCGTTGACTGCCGAACGCAAGCAATTCACTTACGGATCGCACATGGACAATGCCACAAAGGCTGATGGTACGGCGAGCGGTACCGCAGGCGTGCTCACGCTGAACCTGAACCGTTATGACGTGGCTCATCTGGCTGAGAATACCGTAATCAAGCAGTTCTCCGACTACACGGACGCCGTGATGGCTAACAATGTGGGCGGCTCGAATACTGGAACGTCGTCCACGGGCGTCAAGAACGAGGCCGCGCCGCTCGGCGTGTACGTGTCCGACGCCAAGGCCGTGCTCATGCTCGATGCCGCAGTCGAAGACAACAACGGCGGCTTCACCCCCGAGCCGGATGACGGCCAGGACCCTTGCGGCAAGGATGGTTGCCAGACCGTGGACCTCACCCTGCAGAAGGTGTGGAAGGATTACGGCCGTGTGGCACGACCGGATGCCATCGCATTGAAGATCACGGCAACGTACACCAACGACGCGGGGGAGAAGGTGACGCCGGACTCCATTCAGTGCTTCGACGGTGATTGCAATGCCGTGGAACAGCCGAATGGCTGGACCGTCGTATTGGATTCCTCCGACGGCGCTCTGTGGAGCAGCACGTGGCGCAAGAAGATCACCGGTCTGCCGGTGGCCTTCAAGGACGATGCCGGCAACCTGCACTACTACACGTACACCGTTTCCGAAACCTGGATGATGTTCGGCACAGGCGATATCACCCAATGCACGACATCGGTCGGAGCCGATGCCAAGGAAGGCTGCAAGACGCCTGCCGATGCCGGCTACTCGGTCTCGGTGTCATACGCCGCAGATCCGAACAACACCACAGGCGAAGGCAACAAGGAGTATGTGGCCACGGTGACGAACTCCGTACCTCTGCCGGAAACCGGCGGTCAAGGCACGGCATGGTTCGTACTGTTCGGTCTGCTGTTGCTCGGTCTCGGTACCGCATGGTATCTCCGGGCGAATTCGAGCGGCACAACAACGCCGCCTCGCCGACGTGGACGCCACGCAACCGCATAATCGCAAGATTTCCCGCAGCTTCGGCTGCGGGCCAACCAATATCAGCCAACGTCGTTTCCCGAAACAGAAGGTCGGGAAGCAACAACAGAAGAAAGGAACCAGTGATGAACTCACTGACCAGGAAGCTTGCGGCAGGCGTGATTGCCGCGGCCACGATGCTCGGCATCGCAGGCCTGGGAGCCACCACCGCCAATGCTGCGAATGCTTCTGACGGCGTGATCAAGATCAGCAGCTCCAGCGCGGAGTTCAACGGCAAGACCGTCACCGCCTACCAGATGTTCACCTATGACAAGGAAGCCGTGGACAATGGTACGGCCACCAACGGCGGCTATGCGCTGATCGACAGCTGGGATGCGTTCTTCAAGGCCAAGGCCACGGACTTCGGTCTGACCGATGTGACTGACGACAATGTCGATCAGAAGGCATACGACTACGTCTCCGGCCTGAATGATACCGCTGTGGTTACGTTTGCCAAGACGGCATCCGATTGGGCCAAGACCAACGATGCGACTCTGAGCGGTGCTAATCTCAAGTACACTGCGACTGCCGCCGTTGATGGCGCCAAGTACACTGCCACAATCGAGAACCTGCCGTATGGCTACTATGTGGTCAGCCCGCAGGGCGGCTCCACCGATACCACGAAAAAGCGCGGTACCGACGCCATCCTGCTCAATGTGAAGAGCAACACCGCCGTGGAGCAGGAACTGAAGTCCACGTATCCGACCGTGGAGAAGACGGTTGATGGCGATAACCACAACAGCGCCCAGATCGGCGACACCGTGAACTTCAAGCTCGCCTCCACCGTGCCGGATATGGCCGAGTACACCAAGGGCTACACCTTCAACTTCTCCGATACCCTGTCCAAGGGCCTTACGCTGAATCTGAATGCCGCGGGCGATGCCTTCGAGCCGGTCGTCAAGATCGGAACCACGACTCTCACCAAGGGTACCGATTACAACACCACCTATTCCGTCGACCAGACCACCGGTAAGACCACTCTGACCGTCGAGATGATCGACTTCCGCAATCTGCATCAGAACGATGCAGGCAAGGCCATCACCGTCGAATACTCCGCGACCCTGAATGAGAATGCGGTCGTCGGCGGTACCGGCAACGACAACACCGCCAAGGTCGAGTACAGCAACGACCCGATCGAAGGTGGCACCGGTGAATCGCAGGAGGACAAGACCTACACCTACGACTTCAACTTCGGCATCGACAAGGTTGACGCCGAGGATTCGAACACGAAGCTCGCCGACGCCCAGTTCGAGCTGCAGGATTCCACTGGCACGAAGATCGAACTGGTGAAGGTCAATGACAACACCAACACCTTCCGTCCGAAGACCGCTGCCGATACTACAGCCGCCACCGATGAGGATGTCAAGACCGACGCCGCTGGCGCTCTGAACTTCACCGGTCTCAAGGAAGGCACCTACAAGGTCGTGGAGACCAAGGCTCCTCAGGGCTATAACAAGCTCACCGCTCCGATTGAGGTGGTTATCACCGCCCAGTACGATGCAGAAGGCAAGCTGACCGAATGGGGTGTCCACAAGTCCGGTGACGCCTACGCTAAGGACAATACCACCATCACCGTCCAGAACAATAAGGGTCTCGAGCTGCCCTCCACCGGTGGCATGGGTACAGCCCTGTTCACCGTGTTCGGCGTGCTGATCGTGGCTCTGGGCGCCGGCTGGTACGTGAAGTCCAACCGCAAGTCCTCCAAGCACGCTGCCTGAGCCAGTCACGGGCTCTTTGATCGTGGGAATACCGCAGGCTCCCCTCGTTGAGGGGAGCCGTCCCGCGCAAGCGGAGTGAGAAGAGCCCCAAGACAATAGGACAACACATGAAGAAGCTGCGCGGCATTGCGCCACTGCTGGTCATCGCGATAGGACTGTCTGTCCTGTTCTATCCGACAATCAGCAATGTCCTCGTCATGAAGAACGCTTCGCGTGCGGTCACCAACTATGATGCCGCCGCGCAATCCATCTCAGATGAGCAGTATCAACAGATGCTGGCTGCCGCGCACGCCTATAACGAACAACTGGCCTCGAGCAATGCCGAGGCTACGGATGCGCTTGCATCGGCTGTGAATACCGAATCCGTCAATAAGGAATACAACAACCTGTTGAATCTCGATGGCGACGGCATGATGGGGTACATCACCATCCCACGGCTCAAGGAAACCATGCCCATCTACCACGGCACAGCGGAAAAAGTGCTGCAAGTCGGCATTGGCCACCTTGAACAGACCTCACTGCCGGTCGGCGGCGAATCGACGCACGCGGCGCTTTCCGGCCATCGTGGACTGCCCACGGCCAAACTGTTTACCGACCTGAATCTGATGAAGAAGGGCGACCGTTTCTACATCAAGATCCTCAAAGACACCTACGCCTATCAGGTCGATAAGATCACCACAGTACTGCCCACGGACACCAAGGAACTCGCCATCGAACCCGGCAAAGACCTGGTGACTCTGATCACCTGCACACCGTACGCGGTGAACACGCACCGACTGCTCGTGCGTGCCCATCGCATCCCCTACACGCCCGAACAGGCCGAGGAGTCCAAGCCGACGTTCCGTGTGGATATCCCTCTGCAATACCTACTGCCATCCATCGGACTTATCACATTGCTCGCCGGATGGACCATATGGCGACACCGAACGCAGCGTCGTGCAGCGGCTGCCGTTCATGACAATGCCGGCAATACCTCGGCGTCGGCGGCACAACAACGTACAGAACCCTACCACGACACCACCATAGACGAAACACACAGGAAAGGACGGGCCAGACATGGCAGACATGCATAACAGCTTGGGCATCGCGACACGGCGCATGCTCGGTGCAATCAGCGGTCTCGCCGTCATCCTGTCCCTGATGGTTGCAGGAATCGCCACTGCTGCCATCGCCCCGCAAGCACAGGCAGCCAGCGTAGGCAGCCTCACCATCGATGCGGTATGGGATCGCGGTGAAGCCGATGCTGCACCGCTCGCCGGCGACACCTATTCCATAGTGCGCGTGGCATCCGTGGACTTGGACGATGACGGGAACATCGCGGACTTCCATATGCTTGACTCGTTCACACAGTTCGATCAGAACTGGGGGAGCATCACCTCATCGCAATACCATGACGCGGCTGCCAAGATTTCAGCTTACGTGAAACAGCACGATCTGTATGCACAGTCCGCCACCACCAATGCAAACGGCAAGGCGCTTTTCGCCGGATTGCCGCTTGGCCTCTATCTGGTGGAGCGTACAGGCGTGGCCGATGCCAATGCGTCGTATGACTGTGATCCATTTCTCGCGGCAGTACCCGGCAGCGACAATGGTGCCTCATTGCTGGACGTTACCGTCGAGCCCAAATTCAGCGAGCAGAGTACGGTGACACCTCCGACGAATAAGCCCGCACCAAAACCGGAAACGCCAGCCGACACCGGTTCGGCAGTCAGGTCTATCGCCATCGCGGCCATCGCACTGGCCGTGATCGCCTTGCTGATCGGCGTCTATCGCCATCATCGAGTGGAGCTCTGAACACTATCTGTGTGAGCATGGAAGCAAGTGTGCATAGAATGGAACCCATGAGTGAAAAGCATGCCGTACAGCGAACCATCAACAAACTCGCATTGATTGTCACCACATACAAGCGCCAGCAGCTGCTCGAAGTGCTCTTCGATTCGATTCTCGCTTTGGAGCAGGCTCCGTGGCGCATCGTGATCGTGGACAACGAGCATTCCGACCGGACCGCGGATATGGTCAATGAACTCTCGGCCAAGGTGACTGGCCAGTGGGGGACCACTGTGGCCGACCTGTCCGGCAACGAGGAACGTGTGGTGTATGCCCCGCAGACCGAGAACCTGGGCGGCGCGGGCGGCTTCTCCGCAGGCGTCAAGAAGGCGTATGAGCTGGGTGCCGAATGGTTCTGGGTGATGGACGATGACGTCGCCGTGCTTCCGGACGCCATCGGCAAGCTCGCCAAGTGGACCGGAAGGCATGAAGTGATTCAGGGGTCCCGCTATGACTATGACGGAGGCCCGTTCTACTGGCAATATGACTTCATCGTGCCGCTCGGCATCCCGAATCCCATCGCCCCGGCCGCATTCGGCCCGGCCGGTTACCGTGTGATGGATACGCTCTGCTTCGAGGGCGGCCTGTTCAACCGTCGCGTGGTCAAGGCGATTGGCCTGCCCGACCCGCGGTTCTTCATCTACTGGGACGATACGATCTACGGCTACCGCGCCAGCAAGGTGACCAATCCGATTGTGGTGCCGGATGTGATCCTGCGCCGTACGCGCGAGATCGGCAACTGGGATATCGCCGGCGTGCGACAGCTCAACTCCACGTCGGACATGAACCGCTATCACATCATGCGCAATCGTGGCTATATGGCCCGATACTTCATGGTGCACGGTGACTTCCACCCGCTGATCTTCGGTGTCGGCACGGTGCTCACGGCGATCAAGGAAGTGATCCGCCTGGTGATGGTCGACCGCGAACATGTGAGGACCGGTCTCGTCAAGATCGCGCAGGTTGGTGGGATTCCCGCAAGCTTCTCCACGATCCCGACTGGAAACCCATGCCGCCGCTGGCATGACGTTGTGTTGCCCGGACCTTCTTGGCTTATTTGGTTCTGGGCATATTCCTGCCAATTGTTCTGGGCATAGGTGGGTGAGATACGAAGTTCTGGGCATAATCCTAGGGATTGGAAGCCGTAAGTGGCTTCCTGGACGTGGGATTATGCCCAGAACCACATTTGAGGGTCTGTATTGTGTGGGATTATGCCCGGAACGCGCGCATTGCGACGCGCGCGTCCCGGGCATAATCGGAGGAGTCACCAGCCGGCTTGCGTGCGCGAGGCTGTCAACTACTTGTGGATGAACAGCCCGCCGTCACCCCACGCCC
This sequence comes from Bifidobacterium reuteri DSM 23975, assembly GCF_000741695.1. Lineage (GTDB taxonomy): Bacteria > Actinomycetota > Actinomycetes > Actinomycetales > Bifidobacteriaceae > Bifidobacterium > Bifidobacterium reuteri. The sequence continues at coordinate 115,492 of NZ_JGZK01000006.1, forward strand.
ACTGTCCCTGACCGGCACCGATCTGGAAGTGGAGCTTGGCGATGCCCAGATCATTGAGCGCATAGTGCTCATCACCGGCAGAGGTGTCGATATGCGCGGCGGCGGTATCGTCATCCGGATTATAGGAGAAGGTGATCGGCTGCCGATTCATGGCACTTGGCGCCTTCATCGCGGCCTCCACGCCGGCTTTGAACCAGTCCGGAGCCTGAGCACGAGTCGTGTCATCCATCGTGGCGGTGAACTGCTCATAGGTCTTCGAAGCGCGATGGGTGCGCTGACGCTCGCACAACTCGTCGTACGTCATGGACTGATACGCCAGACGGTTCTTGGGATAGCCGATCACCACGGCGAGCAGTAGCGCCTCATCCTTGGCGATTCGGCAGTGCTTGGCAGCCTCCGCCTTATCCCAGGAACCGGCGACCCAGAGCGTGCCCAGTCCGCGAAGCGTCGCGGTCAGCACCGCACGTTCCGCGTAGAACCCGGCTCGCTCCTTCGCCTGCTCGTCATCTTTCGGCGCCACTATCGCAATGTAGTTCGCCGCTCCGGTCAAATGCCCGGAAGCATTGGCTTCTTCGAACACCTTAGGCTGGTTGAGCACCAGCTGAAGGTTCACGTTGCCGAGCAGGTTGACCGGTTGCAGGGTCATATCAAGCTGTCGTGCCGCATCGTCGTCGATCGGCTCGCCATCATAGGCGCGCACTGCGGTACGGATATTGATCGCATCAATGAGTTGGTTATGTTCTGCCATGGCTCCATTATCACCCGTGTTCAGGTTTTTGTAAGGTGCGCAACGCCTGAGACACGTCGTGTCGTGTCTCAGAAGCGCCGGGTGCATCATGCGTCCACGGATTCGGGGTGCCGACTGACCACGTATCCGTCGGCACGTCAGGCAAAGCTGGTCGTGATCTTTGGCTTTGCGCTCAGGCGCGCGATAGACTAAGGGCGAACCATTCGACGTATCAGGAAAGGAAAGTCAACGATGATTGAAACCGCACAGGCGTTTGGCGTTGACATTGGCGGTTCCGGTATCAAGGCCGCCCCGGTGGATCTGGTCAAAGGCGATTTCGCCGAGCCGCGTCTGAAGATCCTCACCCCCGAGGTGTCCACTCCGCAGGCCGTTGCAGCCATCGTCAAGCAGCAGCTCGACCACTTCGAGGTGCCGGCATCCGCACCGGTCGGCATCGCCTTCCCGGCCCCGATCAAGCCCGGCAAGAAGCTCGACTTCATGGCCAATCTCGACCAGTCTTGGATTGGCGTGGACGTCACCGAGGTCTTCTCCGAGGCCTGCGGACGTCCAGTCGTCGTGGTGAACGACGCTGACGCCGCCGGTCTTGCCGAGGTGCAGTACGGTGCCGCAAAAGGTCAGGAAGGACTGGTCATCGCGACCACATTGGGCACCGGCATCGGCACCGCGCTGATCTACAACGGTCAGCTGATCCCGAACACCGAGCTGGGACACATCATCCTGAGCGCCAAGCATTTGGATGCCGAGAAGTACGCTTCCTCCGCAATACGCGAGAACGAGGATCTGGGTTACAAGAAGTGGGCCAAGAGACTGACCAAGTACTACGGTCTCATGGAGAAGTACTTCAATCCCGATCTGTTCACTGTGGGCGGCGGCGTGAGCCGCGTCAGCGAGAAGTTCCTGCCCTACGTGGACATCAAGACGCCGATCGTGCCCGCCAAGCTGTGCAATCAGGCCGGCATCGTCGGCGCAGCCTATTACGCCAGCACCAAGCAGGCGTAAGTCGTACTGCCACGTGCCACGCAAATGCAGATTCGTCTGAATTGCATTTGCGTGGCAGGTGACTGAACACCCTGAATGATATGAATGGCGGAATTCCGCCGATTGTGTGATGTACGTTGTGCCACACGAGTGCGAAATCGCTGAAAATGCGCTGGCGTGGCAATCACGCATGCCACGCAAATGCAGAATCGCCGGGAATGCATTTGCGTGGCACGGTCAGGCCGGATTCTATACCAGGCTCTATGGTGGAGAGGCATGACCGTGCATTTCTCCTCCCGCGTGAATGTCAGTGACCCGAATCCGATTGCGTTGGCCGAAGCCAAGGCCAAGGCGGACGGCGTCACGCTGGGCAAGCTCAATGACTCCAATCCCACGCGGCATGGGTTGGCGCCGGCACTGGTGCCGAGCGTGTACACCGCTGAGCCGCGCGGTCCGAAATCCGCGCGCACGGCTTTGGCGGCGTTCCTATCGGATCGCAATGCCGAGGATGCCGCGTCGCATGAGGCCCATATGGGCTATCCGAGGGTCGATGCAGACGACCTGTACATTCTGAGTTCCACATCCGAGGCGTATTCCTGGCTGATCAAACTGCTGTGCGATCCCGGCGACGCGGTGCTCGCCCCCAAGCCCGGGTATCCGCTCATCGAATCCATCGCCCGGCTTGAAGGGGTGGAAACGGTCGAATACCAGCTGCAGTTCGACGGTTCCTGGTTCCTGGACACCGCATCCCTCGCCGAATTGCTTGACGGTGAACACGGCAGCCGGATTCGAGCGCTGGTGTTGATCAATCCGAACAACCCCTCAGGTTCGTACATCAAACCGGACGAGCGCCGGCAGATTGTGAAACTGTGCGTGAAACATGGCGTGGCGCTGATCGCCGACGAGGTGTTCTTCGATTACAGCCTTGAGCCGTTCGCAGGTAACGCGCGGCTGGCGGGAGAGTCAGGTGTGCTGACGTTCGCGCTGGACGGATTCTCGAAGATGCTCGCCGCCCCCCACGCCAAGGTCGGCTGGATTCAGGTATCCGGCCCCAAGGATGATGTGGAACAGGCGAAGCGTCGTCTGGATGTCATCGCCGATGATTATCTGCCCATGAGCGATATCATCGCCGAACGCATCCCGGCACTGCTTGAGGCCGCGCCGGTCCAGACCGGGCGCGTGCGCGAACGGGTGCGGGGCAATCTCGCCCGGCTGCATGAGATGCTGAAAGCCGACCCGAATGGCCTGGTGAACGTCCTTCGTGCGGAAGGCGGATGGAATGTGCTGCTGCGTGTGCCTTCGGTCATCGACGAAAACGAATTGGTGCTGCGTCTCATCGCCGACTGCCGTATCACCGGCCAGCCCGGCTACTTCTTCGATATGACGTCCAACGGGTATCTGGCGATATCGCTGCTTCCTGAGCCCGCGGAATTCGAGCGCAACGTGCGTGCGGTACTTGACGTCACCGCACGCTTCATGGAGTGAATCATGCGGCGACGCCGGACACCTGACACTGGACACCATTCGAGGGCGGTGTCGTATGGCGGCTTCGGCTGCCGGTGATGAGCGGGGATTACAATAAGTGCTATGGGATTCTCATTGTTCAAGTCCAAGGAACTGCCGCGTCCGCAATCATTGACGTTTCGTCTTGAAGGCGCAGCTCATACGTACGATGACGGGCAGCTGGGGCTTGGTCCTACCACGCTGACCATCAGCGAGCGGCGCGTGGCGGTCATCGGTCTCAATGGCGCCGGCAAATCCACGTTGCTGGGATTGCTCGATGGGTCATTGAAGGCGACGGCCGGTGCCGTCGTGATCGAGGGTGGCGAGGAGCGGCTTGATCCGACGTCGAAGAAAGACGACAAACGCATCAACGATCTGGTCGGCATCGTTCGCCGCGAGGAGATCCCGAACAGCTTCTACCGTGCGAAGAACATCGCCGAAGCGGTATCGGAGGCTTTGAAGAAGCACAAGATCCCCGAAGGGGAGCGGCAGGCGCGCATCGGCAATCTGTTCGCCCATTTCGATCTGGCGCAGGTCTCGCGGGCGAAGGCCAGCGAGCTCGATTCCCTGAAGCGCCATCTGCTGGCCATAGCCGCCGCATTGAGCTTCGAGCCCAGTGCCATCGTGGCGGACGAGCCCAGCAAAGGGCTGGATGAAGTCGGCACCGCGCATGTGGCCAAGGCGCTGTTCAGCTATGACAAGCAGGTGGTGTTCGCCACACATGACACCGATATGATTCGCCGGCCCGAATACGCGATCGACCGCGTACTCGTCGTGGACGATCACAGTATTGTGTTCGACGGCACGCCGAACGATGCGGTGGCCTTCTATGAGCATCTGATTCGGGGCAAGTACGAGGCCGCCAAACAGCAGGAGTAGGCGTCCGGTGTGCCGGCTGGCCGCAGGGCAATGGGTCACAGCAGGGAGAACCATGAGGCCACGTCGTGCCACACCGTCGGATTGTTGTTGATCAGCGCATCATCGCGTGCCAGTACGAAACAGCTGAGCACTGCGATGGACAGCGTGAACAGTGTCAACAGCAATACAGTCCAGCGCATCAGCCAACGCCAAGGCGTCACATGGGCGATGCCGTCGCCCGAAGCGGCGTCGTTCGCCCCCGCCAAGGAGTGGCTGGGCTCCCTGCCATTGACCAGCCATAACGTCGCAGGTATCGAGGCCAACGCGAACAGCCAGCCGAAATCGGCGCTGTAACGCCAACCAAGACCGCCGACATAGGCGTCGAACACGATAAGTCCGCAAGCCAGCATCGGGCAGCCGATGAGCCAGGGCCGCAGACCATGCATCTCGAGATTGTTCATATATGGCAGCAATACGGCGAGCAGCATCACAGGCGTGGCGGTGAACAACGCGCCGACCATCACCTCGTAGTATCCCCACACGGGCATGGGAGCGGGGGAGATGGCAAGCCAGGGGAACTGCGGAACGAATCGCAAGGGCAGGAACAGGTAATACCATATGGACGATGGCATGTCCGCCATGGGCGTGGTGTACCGCGTCATATCGGACACGGTGAACTGATACGCGTTGCCGAAGTTGAACAATGAGCCGAACCTCGCATGGTTCCACGCCATAAGAGGGGCCACGACCGCAATGGCGGGAACCAGCATGGCAAGGGGAGCGCGCAACGCCTTGGCCACACTGATGCGATGGTGCCGCAGCTCGCCGATCACGGCCCGGATCTGCGGCCAGAACAGCGGGAACGCCAGTAGCGCGGCAAGGGTGAACGTCGGACGGCAGCCGAAGTTCGCGGCAATGCACAAGGCTCCGGCAGCCAGTCGCGGCAACGACAGCGGCGCCGTGTCACCGGCACGCCAGCGGTCGACGGACAGCACCGGCCGTGCGGAAGTCTCGGCACCGAGCCAGAACCATAGTCCGAGCGATGTCAATGCCAGTGATGCGGCGAACGGCACCTGATAGAAATTCGTGCGGTACACCAGATATCCCGTCTGTGCTCCCAGCAGACCGGAGACCGTGGTCAGTGATGCCGCAGCCAGAGAGGTTCGCGGCATCACACGGTGAATCGTGCGGATCATCAGCATCGAGAAGAAGATGATGAACAGCAGCATCAGGAACTGTTCGGCGGCTCCGGTGGACAGCATTCGCCCGGTAATGAGGCGATACGGGGCGAACAGCACTGCAGCCGGAACCACACCGAAGTAGGAATACCAGTGTCCGTCATGGAACGCATAATCCCAGTAGATCGGGCTGACTCCGTCGCTCAGCAGTTTGAGACGGGTCGGCACATCATACGGCTGCTCGGCCTGCGCAAGTTCGCTGGGCACGTCTAGATCCAGCCATGGACGGCCGGCAATCAGGGAATCCGCCACATGCGCGTACTGGTCATAATCGTAGGTGTATCCGCCTGCGGTATGGAACACCATTGGCGAAGCGTAGATGATCTGCGCAATGATCGACCAGCCTAGAGCGATCGCCGGAATAGCCATCACCGCTGCGAATGCCAGACGCTGTCGAACACTGGCGGGATTCAGTTCGATGCGCCACAGCCTCGACCCCGGCCTCCACAGCGCCACCAGAGCCGACAGCAGTGCCATCACTCCGACACGTATCCAGTTGAAGGCAAACGGCACTTTCACGTTCGCACGCGCATCGCTCACCGGTATCACGGCGCCGCGCTCCTCTTGGATCCAGACACGGACCAGGCCCGCGCCGACTGCCTTGACATAATGGCTGCGTGTGGAGCTCGGGCTGATCGACTGCATGCGTCCGGTCGTATCACCGATATCCACGCGAACATGCACGGTGGAGGAGGGCATGGCGAGTTCCGTATCCCCCTGGGAATGGGATTGCCTGAGGGTCTTGTCCCGTACGGAGCTGATGGTGGCCGCATCGACCGTATCGATGCGGAGGAAATCCGACGTGCCGTCCGCAGTCAATTCCAGATAGGCGTTGGTGGGATCGGTCACAGTCAGCATGCCGTCGCTGCTTCGGGTCAAGCCGCTGCCGAGCGCGTTATGCACGGCGTTGGTGTCGGTGCTTGCGCCAAGCGTGCGCCAGAACGGCATATTGAACACTATGCACTCCAAGGCGAGCATCACCATGGCCACCGCCATGATGGGAAGCAGGATGCGGCGAAGCCTTGACGCGATATGCGACGGCTGCGAATGGTGCGTCGTGGGGCTGGCTGCTGAGGAAAGGTCCATGGAATGCACGCCATTATTCTATAAGCTTTATGTCGGGCAAACAGGAGAGAATGAGAATCATGCCAAATCGTATGTCGAATCACAGGAACCAGTCGCGCAAGTCCCTGCTGGGGGAAATCATGGATTCGATGAATGCGTTCGCCGCCGATTTGGGCCTGGCAAAGCCGAAGAAGGCCGGAACGAATCCATTCGGTGACGCACTGCGGGAAAACAGCGAGCGTGAAGGCAGCGTCATCGATGAGCTGATTCGCCATGCGGTCACGATTTCCCCGGTGGTCAAGCGCCACACGTTCCCTGCCTTGGAGAATGTGCCGGAACATCTGGTGCTGGGATGGGCGCAGCTGCCTTCCACGCGAGGACGGGGCTTCTCACTGGGTATTTTCCCCGACCGTGATCATTTCGCCCAGGTGGCGTTCGCCGATACGCACGGCCGTGTATTCGTGGGTTCCGACCCCGACATGGATGTGCAGGACATGCAACCGCGGTTCATGTTCGGCAAGGAGAAGAACGTCACGCTGCCGGACGGGGAACGTCTGGGCTTGGATGAGAACGCGCAACGCGGAGCGATGGACGGTATGCGCGCGCTCGAGCGGGCGCTGCGCCGCAGGAACGGGAAACCGGTGAAGGCCGTGGCGGGCGGCGTCATAGGCAGGGACGATACCGGACGCATGACCTGGCTGGCATCCTGGCTGAAAACCGATAATCGGTACACGCTGGAACAGATGCGAGCCAATCTGCCGTCTGAGATGCGTCATGATCTCGAATACCGCGATGCGGTGGCCATCGCGTTCTTCGCCGCATATATGCTGCCGCAGATCAACGGACTGCTGATTGGCTTCGGATCCGGCAACATCTTCCGCCGTCTGAACCGTGAGGCGCCGATTGGCGCCATCCGGCGCTCCGTGCGTGATACGCTGGCTGCGCGCGCCCACGGCATGAGAGCCTCCGGATTGGAGGATCACTTCGCCGATCTGATGCGCGAGGCCGGAGCATTGGACAAGCTTGAGGGGCTTGAAGCCGTGCATGGCGCCGAAGCCTTGCACCTGTATACGTCCAGCTATTCGAACAGTTACTTCTTCACCTGGGACAAGTCTCTCGCATTCGCACAGGCATTGAAGGCGTTGAAGATCGAAGGCAATCTGAATCGTTTCGCCGCCGTCAGTGCATGGTTGGAGCGCAATTCCTCGCTAGGGCGCACACTCACCGAGGATACGGTGACCCGAGCGGAGGCGGCGCAGATCGATATGAAGCTCATCGAGAATTCAGCGATCATGGCTCTCGATCCGTTCGAAGGCACCGACGAACGTCAAGCCGTGCTCAAGCTGGTGGATATCGCCGGCCACACCGCCCGGAGAATCCGCGAGCAATTCCCCGATCCCAGAATCGCCTCGGATGGTCGACAGGACGCACATGGGTATGCCGGCAAGCCCAGCGAATGGGTGTATCGCCAGGCAATGGCCACGCTGCTGCGTCGGCTGCGCCTGCCCTACCGCTTTGATGTGGAATTCCGCTCATGTCTGGAATCAGGCGAGGTGGCCATCGGCTTTACCACGGCCGGCACGTCGATGATGCCCAACAGCCGTTATGACGAGATCAGCCATGCCTGGCGCACCTTGTCCAGTACCGAGCGCGCCGCGATGAGCGTGGCCTACAATCTGCGCGTCGGCCTGATGATGGCGGCACTGAGCTTTGGCGTCAGCCCGGCGGTCAAACAGGTGTCGTTGCACATCGACTCCATCGGATTGGAAGAGGCCATCACCGAGCAGGACAGCGCCATCGAACAGATGATGAGCGAGGCGTTGCGCGCATTCGAGCATCTGCGCAGCGGTGACCTGGGTCGTTCCGGTTCCAAGGCGGACCCCAAAGACGGTGATTTCCACGGTGACCCGACGCGACCCATCGCCCATGAGGAGTCCTTCGGACATGATGCGCATGAGGGCGATGCCGCTGATGGTCAGGACGAGGGACAGCACCAGTCCGATGGACAATCCATCGACTCCCAGTTCGAGGACCTGATGCGGGGTGTCGAGATCGACGATATGTCCTTCGGCTTGGGGGCCGACGATGGCGGGAATGCCGATGACGACGCCGATATGGCCGATGACCCGATGAACGTCCTGCGCAGGAATCCCACCGTGCGCAACATGGTCACCGTCACATTGAGCCGCGACGCGTTCCTGCGGCGTCTCCACACGGATGGTCTCGACCATCCGCAGGACACCTATCGCATGTTCGGCGCTGTGATGGACGTGGATGGCGAAGGCGGTCTGAAGCCCATCAATGCGGACTTTGACCTTGCCGACAGGCGTTTTTCGCCGCGCGGCTCCCAAGAGGAGCCCGAACTAACCGAACGGGTTTTCGACCCCGCTGTGGCCCAGGTGCTTGGCGCGGCCAGCAGCGATGGTCTGGCGATCCAACGTGTGGACATGCTGCAGCGCGCGGTGAACGAATTCCATGCGTTGGCTCAGAACCGGGAACTGGATTCCGTCGGCAAGGCGCAGCGTGCCGTGGGTCTCATCGAGAGCATATGCGATCCGGAACTGACCGGACGGTCCTCCGAGGTGACCAGCGCGCTGATCGACGGACGAGACACCCCGGATCTGACGTTCACGCTCGCCGATGAACTCGACAAGGCGCGTCTTCACGCCCGGGATTTGCTGTTCTCCGGTCAGGCCGATCAGGCCATTGAGACTTCGGAGGCGGCCGTGACCCGTATGGATCAGCTCTTCGCTTCCGGCGCAGGTGTGCCGCGGTATTTCAACTCCTATGCCGAACGCGTGGTGTACAACCGGCTGTTCGCCACACGGGATGAGCGAACCATGCTGATTCCGGACAACCTGTTCTATGCGCATATGGAATTGGCCGACGTGCTCAGTCAGATCAAGGGTGCCAAAGCCGCCATACCGCATCTTAACCGCATGGTCGCCTACGCTCCCGCATATCCGCTCTCCCATCTCAAGCTCGCCATACAATTGGCGCGTAGCGAGGATTGGGATTCTGCCCGCGCAGCCTGCCTCAATGCACTCCGCGTGGCCCTGGATCGTGATGATGCCGCGTTCGCCTACTATCGATTCGCCTATTGCGAGTGGATGCTGGACCATTTCGAAACGGCGGCTGCGGCCTATATCCTCAGCGATCACATCGCTCCGGGCGCCATCAGCAGTCTGGAAGGCGAACTGCAGGAGCTTGTGGCACGTGCCGATTCGCAATGCATCAACGTGCCCGAATCGGTGGATGAAGCGTCCTATGTGCTCGCATCGCATGATCTGCCGGTCTGGCCGCATGTGGAAGTAGGGGATATCGTGCGTGACGCCGCCCGTGTCTGCGTGGACGAAGGCATGTTCGTGCCGGCACGGACACTGTCCGTGGCGGTGGCCCGCATGAATGCCGGAGGCGACGGCGACATCGACGTCATCCAGGCGCAATACCTGCGTTCCCTGACCACCTGACGGATCCCCCGTATCTGGATTGCGGCCCATGTCCTGCATGTTGGCCGCTGACGGGTACGGAATACGCTTCCCGACACGCTCAAGGCCGTTCGGCCAAGCCTACGGTCGGGAGGTGCCTCCCACCACCCACAAGCTCCGTATCAATTCGGATTGCTTCGTCGGGCTTGCTTTGCGGACAATGCTGTGGTTCCTCATGCTCGGCTAGGATAGGCGGTTATGAGCACTGAACAGTTGGCATGGGATTTCGATGATGGCGGGATCGCCGAGGTGAAGCCCGACGAGGGCGCAACGCGTTTCGCGCCTGGCTCGGAGCAGTGGATTACGGCTTTGCAGCCCACCGATGACGATGCGATGCGGCTCGACCGGCTCGATGTGAACACGTTGAGCTCCGAAGCCGCGGCGCGCCTGTGGGCGCGTGTGGCTGCATGGGTGGAAGCCGACCAGATCGCCTATTACATCGATGATGCTCCGGTCAGCTCCGATGCCGCCTATGATGCTCGCATGCGCACGCTCGAACGGCTCGAAGCGGGCTTCCCCGCGTTGGACAATCCGCAGTCGCCCACCCATCGCGTCGGCGGAACATTCTCCAATGACTTTGCCTCCGTGCGTCATCCCAGCCGCATGATGAGCCTCGATGACGTGTTCTCCATCGAAGAGCTCAGGGACTGGTACGATTCGGTGATCCGCGACCTCGACTGGCCTGAAGGCAAGCCGTTGCCGATGAGCTGCGAGGTCAAGATCGATGGTCTTGCCCTGAATCTCATCTACCGCAACGGCGTATTGGAACAGGGGCTGACACGCGGCGATGGCGTGACCGGCGAGGATATCACCCTGAACGTGCGCACCATCGGCTCTATCCCGGCCAATCTGGGAGGGCCCAAGGAGGACATCCCGGACTTCGTGGAGATCCGTGGCGAGGTGTTCATGCGCTGGGATGACTTCCATACGCTCAACAGCGAGCAGGAGGATGCTGGACGCGCCCCGTTCGCCAACCCGCGCAACGCCGCAGCCGGTTCCCTGCGCCAGAAGGATCCGCGTATCACGGCCACACGGCGTCTTAGCTTCTATGCACATGGTTTGGGACAACTCACCTGGGGACCCGATCATCCGCGCGGCACGCATGACGTGGTGGCCGACCAGTCGCAGGCCTATGAGCTCTATCAAAAGTGGGGCATACCGGTCTCGCCGCACAATCGTTCAGTTACCTCCTTCCGAGAGATACTGGACATGATCGACTACTACGGCGAGCATCGCGGCGATATCGAGCATGCGCTCGACGGCATCGTCGTCAAAGTCGATGACTTGGCATTGCAGCATACCCTGGGTGCCACGTCACGTGCGCCGCGTTGGGCCATCGCCTACAAATATCCGCCCGAAGAGGTGAACACCGAGCTGAGGGACATCGTCGTGCAAGTCGGGCGTACAGGCCGTGTTACGCCGGTCGCCGTTCTGAAGCCCGTATACGTCGCTGGCTCCACTGTGGCCCGCACCACGTTGCATAATGCGTATGAGGTCAAGCGCAAAGGCATTCTCATCGGTGACACCGTCGTGGTGCGCAAGGCCGGCGATGTGATTCCCGAGCTGGTCGGTCCGGTGCTGGAGCGGCGTAAGGGCCGCGAAGGGGAGCTGCGTGAATTCGTGATGCCGGAATACTGCCCGTCCTGTGGGGCCAGACTGGCTCCGGCCAAGGAAGGTGACAAGGATATCCGGTGCCCGAATGTGGAAAGCTGTCCTGCGCAGCTGACCGAACGCGTGATCTCTCTGGCGTCGCGCAAAGCCTTCGACATCGAGCATTTGGGCGAGCAGTCGGCGTTGGCGTTGACGAATCCGGAGGAGAACCGCCCTGGTTCCGTGGACACGTATGCGCCGAATATCACCGAGATCGTCGTGAAGCCCGGCGAGGAGCCTGAACCGTACGAGCCGGTGGAGGGATTGGAACTGCCGGCTGAACAGACGCCGGTGCTGTCGAACGAGGCGGGATTGTTCGCGCTCACTGCCGACGACCTGAAGGACATACGCGTCTGGCGTGAGGCGGCTATCGTCGAAGTCCGGGAGCATGTCGACGATCATGGCAGGAAACGCAAGACCCGCAAACGCGTGGGCGGCTCGGGACTGTGGCATCAGGTGCCGGCGTTCTGGACAGCGCCGACTCCCGCGAAAAAGCTCACCGCCAAGCAGCTGGCCGCGCGCGGGGAATCGGATGCTGCTGATATCACGGTGACCGCCTACCCGGATTACGACGTACCCGCCGACGCCGTGATCGTACGCGTGGACCATAAGCGGACCCGCGCCGGCGAAACCGACGTGCCGGTGTACATTCGACCGGGCGAGAACACCCGCAAGATGCTCGATGAGATGGACAAGGCCCGTCATGCCGATTTGTGGCGTGTGCTGGTCGCGCTGTCCATTCGCCGACTCGGCCCGCCCACCGCACGTCTGATCGCCTCGGCTTTGGGGTCGCTGGATGCCATAGCCGCCGCGAGCGTGGACGATCTGACGCAAATCGACGGCGTGGGACCGGAAATCGCCGAATCCGTGGTGAACTGGTTCGCCGCCGCCCGCGAGCCCGGTGACTGGCGTGGGGAGACCTTGCGCGCGTGGACCGCGGCAGGTGTCGGTGTGGCTGCCGCAGAACAAAGCACGTTGCCGCAGACGCTGGCCGGCAAGACCGTGGTGGTCACCGGCTCCTTGGAGGGCTACTCGCGCGATTCCGCCAAAGAGGCGATTCTTGAGCGTGGCGGCAAGGCCGCAGGTTCGGTGAGCAAGAAGACGGATTACGTGGTGGTCGGCGCGAACGCCGGCTCCAAGGCAGCCAAGGCGGAGGAGCTCGGCATTCCGATGCTGAATGAAGCCCAATTCGCCCAGCTTCTGGAAACCGGCGAGGTCAGTGCTGAACGAGGTGAGGCATCGCCTGTCAGTCGCGCAATGCGAGCATGATCACCGGGAACACGATCGCGGCTGCCAGCGTAATCGTGCCGAGCAGCCGCACGTTGCCCGTGTAGAAGTCGGTCGGCTCCCCGCCTTTGACATCGAGATAATGCTTAAGCTTGAAGACAAGTTCGGGCTTCCATAACAGAAAGCCGCCGATGCCGATGAGAATCACCTCACTGAGCACTATCTGCAGGATAAGAGGCATCATTGCTCCTTTCCACGTGAAAGTATCACATCAAGACCCTAGCATGCCGGCCGATTGCACGGTACTCTGGTGGACGGCGATAAGGAGGATTGATGAGCGAAACCCGTGCAATCGAAGCAGCGATATACGAACGTCTTAGCCGTGTGATCGACCCGGAATTAGGACGATCGGTCACCGATTTGGGCATGATTGCGGCCATCGACGCAACCCCGTCTGCGAACGATGCGGAAGGCGACTACGACGTCACCGTGCATGTGGAGCTCACCGTGGAGGGCTGTCCGCTCTCAGAGACCATCACCAATCAGATCAACGGTGCGGTGGCCTCCTATCCGGATGCCAAACTCACACCTCATATCGAGGTCTCTTCGATGAGCCGGGACAAGCTCGACGATCTGGTGGCCGACCTGAAAGCCGAACGCAAGCAGAACCCGTTCAGCAAGCCCGGGGTCAAGACTCGCATCTTCGCCATCGCATCGGGCAAGGGAGGCGTCGGCAAATCGTCGGTGACGGCGAACCTTGCCGCCACATTCGCGGCATTGGGCTATGACACCGCCGCCATCGACGCCGATATCTACGGGTTTTCGCTGCCAAGGCTGTTCGGCGCGCACACCCAGCCGACGAACCTGAACGGCATGCTGATGCCGGTCACCGCGTGGGGCGTCAAACTCATTTCCATCGGCATGTTCGCGGGCGCGGATCGCGCCATCCTCTGGCGAGGCCCGCGTCTGCAGCGCTCGCTGGAACAGTTCCTGTCTGATGTGTGGTGGGGTCAGCCGGACGTGCTGTTGCTCGATCTGGCACCCGGCACCGGTGACATGGCGATATCCGTGGCTCAGGCGCTGCCGAACGCGGAGCTGGTCGTGGTCACCACACCGCAGCCGTCCGCATCCGATATCGCCGTGCGTTCCGGCTTGGTGGCGTTGCAGGTACCGATGAAGGTACGCGGCGTGGTGGAGAACATGAGCTACTACGAGCACAACGGCGAGAAGCTGCGCATTTTCGGCGAAGGTGGAGGTCAACGGGTCAGCGAACAGCTCACCGAAGCGTTGGGATACGATGTGCCGTTGATGGCACAACTGCCGCTGGAACCCGAGGTGCGTGAAATCGGCGAATCCGGCCGACCCGCGGTGTTGGATGCCGATGGCGCACTGCGCGCTGACGGCATTGGTGCCACCTTCCGTTCGCTGGCCAATCAGCTGATGCGTAGCTGAGGGGGGGGTCGTCAGACTCATCACCAAAGCCCTCATGAGGAACGCTTGTGTTCTGCGTCAGAAACTCATTACTGTATTTCTGGCTCCCCTTGTCAGGGGAGCTGTCGACGAAGTCGACTGAGGGGTAGTCATTTTGTCAACGAACTTCTGACGCAAGACGCTAGTGCTGCGCCCGCCAGATGTCCGGCTCCACGTAGATTTCCCAGATATACCAAGGCATCGCCGTGCGGATGTTGGTCTCGATCTTGTCGACGGTCTGCACGTCGAAATCACGGTCGAGCTTCGACGTCTCCACTTTGAGGCATAGCAGCACGGAATCCTCATCCATGTGGATGGCCTGCATGTTGATGAGCCGGTCGACGCCGGCGGTATCCTCCACGGCCTTGACCACCATTGCTCGCGTGCTGGGGTCAAGGCTTTCGCCCACCAGCAGCGAGCCGGATTTGAACGCCAGCGCAGCCGAACCGCAGACCAGCACCAGACCGACGAGCATGCCGCCAATCGCATCATAGAGTTCGTCGCCGGTCACTATCGACAGTCCGATGCCAAGTCCTGCGAATGCCAGACCAATCAGGGCCAGCGTATCCTCCATCATGACCGAAGCCAATTCGGCGGACTTGGTGCGACGCCAGAAACCAATCAGCGAATCATCTTCCACCTTGACGCGTTTCATACGCCCGCGAGCCTCATGGACGGAGGTGTGCAGACCATACCCTTCAAGACATGCGGAGACGCCGACCACCACCAGCGCGGCGATGAGTTCAACCGAGTTCGCATCACGGGACGCTGTGCCTTCGATGAGCGCGCCTAGTTTGCCCGCCGCCTGAGAGACCGCGAACACGCCGCCGACGAAGAACAGCAGCGTAGCCACAATGAAACTGGCGAGATACTTCACGCGGTGAAGCCCGAACGGGTGATCGCCACGGGATTTATGGTCGGATGCCTTATCGCCCACCATCAGCACCAGTTCATTCGCGCAATCCGCCACCGAGTGCACGGATTCCGAGAACATGGATGACGATCCGGTGAACGCCGCCGCCGCGAACTTGGCACAGGCGACACCGACATTGGCAAGTAGTGCGGCCTTGACCGCCGCGCCGCTGTTCTTCTGATCAGACATGAGATATGCGCCCCTCTTCCACCGCGGCATTATAGCGTTCTCCTGTACCGAATGCCTTCATCGGGCATCAATACGGAAAAGCCCAGCCACATGATGCAGCTGGGCTTTCCGTATTGCGCTACCGGCTCATTGTCAGGCTATACAGCCAACAATCAGATGTGGTAGTAGAGCTCGTACTCGAGCGGGGTCGGGGTCAGGCGGGACTGATCGATCTCGTCGCGCTTGAGGCCAATCCAGGTCTCGATGAGGTCATCGGTGAACACGTCGCCGGCGGTGAGGAAGTCGTGGTCCTCTTCCAGGGCGTCCATGGCTTCGGCCAGGGAGCTCGGCACCTGCTTGATGCCGGCGTGCTCTTCCGGAGGCAGCTCGTAGAGGTCCTTGTCGACCGGCTCCGGAGGCTCGATGTGGTTCAGGATGCCGTCCAGGCCAGCCATCAGCTGAGCGGAGAAGGCCAGGAACGGGTTGCAGGACGGATCCGGGGCGCGGAACTCGATACGCTTGGCAGCCGGGGAGGTGCCGGCCAGCGGAATACGGATGGCGGCGGAACGGTTGCGGGCGGAGTACACCAGGTTGACCGGAGCCTCGAAGCCCGGAACCAGACGGTGGTAGGAGTTCAGGGACGGGTTGGTGAAGGCCAGCACGGAGGAGGAGTGCTTGATGAGGCCGCCGATGTACCAGCGGGCCAGATCGGACAAGCCGGCGTAACCCTTCTCATCGTAGAACAGCGGCTTGCCGTCCTTCCACAGGGACTGGTGGCAGTGCATGCCGGTGCCGTTGTCGCCTGCGATCGGCTTCGGCATGAAGGTCACGGACTTGCCGGCCAGAGCGGCGGTCTCGTGGACCACGTACTTGTACTTCATCAGGTCATCACCTGCGTGCTGCAGGGTGTTGAAGCGGTAGTTGATCTCCTGCTGGCCCGCGCCGGCCACCTCGTGATGGGAGCGCTCGAGAATCAGGCCGACCTTCTGCAGGTTGGCGACCATGTCGTCGCGCAGGTCCTGGCTGTGGTCGATCGGGGGAACCGGGAAGTAGCCGCGCTTGACGCGGTTCTTGAAGCCGATGTTCGGGGTGCCGTCCTCTTCGGTGTCCACGCCGGAGTTCCACGGGGCCTCAATGGAGTCGACCTCGTAGAAGGAACGCTGCATGGAGTTCTCGAAGCGTACCTTGTCGAAGATGAAGAACTCGGCCTCAGGGGCGAAGGACGCGGTGTCGGCGATGCCGGTGGACTTGAGGTAGGCCTCGGCCTTGCCGGCGACCTGACGGGGGTCGCGGGAGTAAGGCTCGTCGGTCAGCGGGTCGACGATGGAGAAGGCCACGTCGAGGGTCTTGTGCTTGCGGAACGGGTCGACGAAGGCGGTGGTGATATCCGGAACCAGCTTCATATCGGACTCGTTGATGGCCTGGAAGCCCTGGACGGACGAACCATCGAACGGCATGCCTTCGGTGAAGGCGTCCTTCAGGAACTCGCTTGCCGGCACGGTGAAGTGCTGCTGAACGCCGATCAGATCGGTGAAACGAACGGAGACATACTCGATGCCTTCCTTATTGATAAGGGCCTCGGCGTCTTCCTTGGACTTGAGTTCGGTCACGGGACCGCTCCTTTCGTGTGAAACGTAACGATATACATCGTAAAATCGTGCGTTTCGCGAGCTCGAAACTTGGGTTACGAGAATGTTTCGTGACTATGGCCTATTGACGTTCAAGCGCGGTATTCCAACGAAACATCATTACGAATCGGAAACGAAGGACCTTGTGCAATGGCCGAGACAGTCCGCAACGTGGACAGTTCCGAATTCGTATGACGATAAGAAGAATAACGAGGAAGCCTCCTTGGATCCCATGCCGGATTCAAGGAGGCTTCCTCGTTATCGTCTGGCGGTCGAACCGTGATCAGCGTCCGCGCATCGCGCGACGGGACACCTTCTGCGGGTGGTAAGGGTCGATGCCCTTCGGCACGCCATATCCGGCCTTCAGCTGCAGAGTGCGCAGACGATCGTTCAGCGTGGCGATCTCGGATTTGGTCAGCAGGAAACGACGGCGGGGATGGATCTTCGCGATCAGCGGGTTCTTGTGGTCAGTGGGCTCATACGTCTTGGCCTTGGTCACGGCGTTGCGCAGCTTGTCCAGCGGCACCTGCTTGGGGCCGTGGCCCACGGCGATACGATACACCGGGATGGAGGAACCGGCGGTGACGCCCTTGATATCACGCTCCTGACGGTTCATGGCGCGCATGACCCGGCCATAATCGCCCTCGCCGATCAGATAGATGCCGTTCATCGACGTGCCGCGCCAGATGGCGTCCTTGGTCTTCGGATCGATCCACACCGGTTCCTGCGGGAAGTCGAAGCCTGCCTTGCTCATGTTGCTCAGCACGCTGATGGCGGCACCCGGCTTGCCGTCGATCTGCTTGTATCCCACGGCGTCGGCACGACGGGTCAGCATCATTGTGGCGAGCAGCAGACCCAGCATCACTGCGGTAATCATCAGGAAGATCCAGGTGAGCCATGTCCACTTGAAGATCAATCCGATGATGACCATCACGATCACCGGCAGCAGGAAAGCACCGGCCTCAAGCCAGGGCAGTGCCTTGTCTTCCTTCGCCGTGTACTTGTAGATCTGGATGATCTGCTTGATTGTGCTTTGCTTTTTGGGCTTTGCTTCCTTGTCCGCCATCACTTTTTCCTTTACTGCATGCTTTTGCAAACGAACACACTGGCAAATAACTGTATCAGGTGCGCTGGTCCGGTTTCAGCGCGTGTGCAGAGGGCGGCCGTCCGCTTTGAGAAGCGCCTCGCCGAGCGTCTCGCTGAACGTGGGGTGGGGGTGGATCAGCCGGGCGGCTTCGCTCAACGGAATATGGTTGCCGACAAGCTGTTCTGCCTCCGCGATGAGGTCCGAGGCCAGTGGAGACACAATATGCACGCCCAGGATGCGGGGCACATCCGGCACCGACTGGTCGCATCCTGAGACGATGGTCATCGATCCCGCCGTGCCCCGCATCAGCATGCGGGCGTTCGAGAGCATGGGATAGGCGGTTTCCTTGACCTCCACAAGATCCTCCCGGGCCTGCGCCTCGTCCAGGGTCAGTCCCACACAGGCGGCTTCCGGTGAGGAGAACACCACCTGGGGTATGGTGTCCTCCTCCACCGGCTTGACATGTCGTCCCGCGATCGTCTCAGCGATGACCAGTCCCTGTTCGAATGCGCGATGCGCCAGGGCATGGCCTTCGGTGACATCTCCCACCGCCCAGATGCCGGGTTTATCGGTATGGCCGAATGCGTCGGTGGAGACAAGTCCGGCATCGGTGAGGGCGACGCCCCACGAGGCATCGGTGATGGGGTCGCGTCCGATGGCCGCCAGCGCGACTTCGCCCCAAACGCTGTGCTCGCCGTCTTCTCCTTGGATGGTGTAATGCACTGTGGCGCCGAGGTTCACGCCGACGTCCACATGGGTCACGGCGGAATGGGTGATGACCTTGATGCCATGACGCTTGAGTTCGCGGGTGAGCGTCACTCCGGCGCGACGGTCCCATGCTGACAGCACGCGATCCTTGCGGATGAGCAAAGTGATGTCTGATCCGGCGGCATTCCACATGGAGGCGAACTCCAAAGCCACCGCGCCGGCGCCGATGATGACCGCAGACGAGGGGAACTCGTTGGCTTCCAATGCCTGCGTGGAATCGATCAGCGCCCCGCCAAACGGGTTGCCGGGCAGGGGGCGCGGGCGTGCGCCGGTGGCGATCACGATGTCGGTCACGCTCAGGTCCAGTGCCGTACCGGCAGGCTTCGGGACATTGGCTTTATGGTAGACGATGACCTCGTTCTGTTGCGGGGCCGGAGCGATATGCACGATATGCCGCCCGCCGGCGTCGGTCTCGTCCGCAGAGAACGTAGCGAATCCACGGTATACGGTGATGCCTCTATGCGCCAGCAATCCCGACAGCCCCTGCACCATCGTGTCGACGATATGCCGCCTGTAATCGTGCAGTTTGCCGAAGTCGATGCCGTCGACCGTGGCTTGAACGCCGAGCTCGGCTGCGCGATGCACGGTATCGATGGTATGTGTGGCCGTGATCAGCGCTTTGGATGGTATGCATCCCCGGTTGAGGCAGGTGCCGCCGACGGTGGCGTCCCGTTCGATCAGAGCCACCTTCTTGCCAAGTTCAGCGGCTCGCAATGCTGTGGAATAGCCTCCCGGTCCCGCGCCGATGATAGCGATATCGTACTGTTCGCTCATAGTGTCCTCCGTTGCAAACACAGGTAATCACATAATAAAACTCCCCTCAACCGAAGCGAGGGGAGTTGATTCATTACATAACAGAGGTATGAGGAGTAGACACTAGTATGGCTCCCCTTGTCAGGGGAGCTGGCCCGCGAAGCGGGACTGAGGGGTAGTGAATTCGTCAACGAATTTCTGATGAAGGATGCTAGTCCTCGGGCCAGTGGCCGCGCTTCGGATAGCGCGGCTTCGGCAGCCTCCAACGACGCATTTGAATGGAGCGGCTCCAGGCGTAGGTGAGCGAGCGGGAACCCTTGGCCACGGATGCCTCGCCGTACTTGGCGATCAGCTTCGGCTTGAGCTTGCGCCACATCAGCCAGACGTCGATGATGATCGCAGCCAGATAACCGTACATGATGATCATCATGATCAGCGACGCCCAGGCGTTCGGGAAGAGCGAGGACACGACCATGGACACGATCAGAATGCCGAACGCCACCGGGATGAACCATTCGCCAAGGTTGATGCGGGCGTCCACATAATCACGGATGTAGATGCGCCACGGAAGACGTTCCGCCTTGGGCATGTGGTTGATGTCGCCCTTCTGCATGGCCTCGTATTCGGCGTTCTCGCGTTCGCGCATGCGGGCTTTGGCGGCTTTCGCGCTGGCCTTGCGATCCGCAGGTACCAGCGGGCGGATGCCTGCGGCCTGTGCTTTCTTCATCTTCGGTGTCGGACGGCCCTTGCCTTCGGACGGATTCTTCTGTGGTGCGGCCTGATCAACAGGAGTCTGGGCCTCTTCCTTCTTCTTGAACGGATTCCATGTCATGCTTAGAGGTTACGGTGACGTTCAGACACATGTTCCTTGGGCGTAACCATTGCAATGACGCCTTTTATATGACTGATATATAAGGAGGACACACATGGCAGGACTCACCGTAGACGAGGTTCGCGCGCGCGTCGAAGCCGATTGGGACCGTATCGTCGAAGTGCTCAGGCGCAAGATCGCCTTGCAGTCCGTCTCCGCCAAAGGCATCACGGCAGACCATATGAAGCGTTCTGCCGAGTTCGTGGCCGAGGAGCTCAGACTGGTGGGCGTGGACGCGAAGGTGGTGCAGGCGTCCAATGAGGATGGCACCCCGGGCGCGTGGGAGGTCATCGGTTCTCGTATGGTCAGTCCGGACGCCCCGACCGTTTTGCTGTATGCCCATCATGATGTCCAGCCGGTGCCCGATCCTGCCGAATGGGACACCGACCCGTTCGTGGGCACTGAAATCGACGGACGGCTCTATGGCCGTGGATCCGCCGATGACGGCGGCGGCATCGCCATCCATTCCGGTGCGCTCAAGGCGCTTGGCGACGATCTCAAGGTGAATATCAAGGTGTTCATCGAGGGGGAGGAGGAGATGGGCTCGCCGAGCTTCATCCCGTTCATCAGCGCCCATAAGGACGAGTTCGACTCCGATGTGATCATCGTGGCCGATTCCGGCAACTGGTCCGCCGAAATCCCGTCCCTGACCACGTCACTGCGCGGCAACACCTGCGTGGACGTGACCGTGCGCGGACTGAAGCATCCGGTGCATTCCGGCCAGTACGGTGGGCCTATTCTTGACTCGAACACGCTTGCTGCCATGCTGATTGCCTCCCTGTATGACGAGAATGGCGATATCGCCGTGCCGGGCATCGCCGCGCAGGAGCCGGTCGGAGGCCTGCAGCAGGACGTCGACGAAGCCGGCGTGCGCGCCGATGCGGGCGTGGTCGATGGATACGTGCTCGCCGGTTCCGGCTCCTTGGCATCACGTCTGTGGACCAAGCCGAGCCTGACGGTGATCGGCTTCGATGCGCATCCGGTGGACGGCTCGTTCAATGTGATCGCCCCCGAGACCCGCTTCCGCCTGTCCCTGCGCACAGCTCCGAGCCAGCGCCCCGAAGAAGCTCAGGATGCGTTGGCCGAGTTCCTGCTGTCGCATGCTCCGTTCGGCGCTGAGATCGAGGTGACCAAGCTGGAGAACGGCATGGGTTGGGCCATGGATCCGGACGCCGTGGCCACCAAGGACGCGCTCGAAGCCATGGAGGAGACATTCGGCGTCAAGCCGATCAATCAGGGTCAGGGTGGCTCCATCCCGTTCATCCCCGAACTGCAGCGCCTGTTCCCGTCCGCTCAGGTGCTGGTCACCGGCCCGGAGGACCCGAAGGCCAACGCCCACAGCCCGAACGAGTCCATCTCGCTGTACGGCTTGAAGCACAACGTGATCACCGAGGCGCTGCTGCTCGACAAGCTCGGCAGGTAGCGGCTCACGAAAGGCTCGCGGGCCTTGCGCCGGATGTCGGCTGTGTGATCATCGCGATGGCTGACACTCATCGTGATGATCACATGATCCGGGAAGGCACCGGTTTCAGGATTCCTCTATTGCCTTTGGCGGCGGCTTGCCTTATAGTCGGGGAGTTGACACGGGAGCTGCCGAAGGGCGGCTGAGAGGAGACGCTGAGTCTCGACCGATGGAACTTGGACGGGCAATGCCGTCCACGGAATTGTCGCTCTTACATACCCGTGCCTGAACCCGATGTGATACGCGGCCACTATGCCGTGAATCGCATGAGAGAAGAAGGAAAGGCACAATCATGGCTGAAGCCGTCGCCAAAGCAAACTACAAGTGGCGCGTCGTGGATATCGTCGTCGCCGCCATCATCGCCGTCGCATCCGGCGTCATCTTCTGGGGTTGGGACATCGTCTGCGCAGCCCCCCTTGCCCTGTTCGAAGCCGTCACCCCGGGCTTCGAAGGCCTGCTCAACGGCTTCTGGCTGTTCGCCGGCCCGCTGGCCGCCATCATCATGCGCAAGCCGGGTGCCGCGCTGTTCGCCGAGACCCTTGCCGCATTCCTCGAGCTCACCTTGGGCAACCAGTGGGGCGTCGGCGGCTCCCTGATCGTCGGCATCATGCAGGGCCTGTGCGCTGAGATCGGCTTCGCGATCTTCATGTGGAAGAAGTGGAACATCGTCACCACCATGCTGTCCGGTGCCCTCGCCGGCGTCGGCTGCTGGGCCTACTACTGGATGACCAACCCCGGTTGGAACGCGATGCGCGTGACCTGGTACCTGGTCGGCTCCATCATCTCCGGCATCGTGCTCGCCGGCGCGCTCATGTGGGCGCTGCACAAGGCCATCGCCGCTACCGGCGTGCTTGACCGCTTCGCCTCCGGCCGTGCCGAGGCGCGCGTCTGATGCGCATCACGCCCGCCCATCTCGAGGCAAAGCAGTGGGGATGGCGTCACGCCACACGAAAGGACTTTGCCCTGCGCGGGCTTGACTTCGACATCCAGCCCGGCGAGCATGTGCTGCTCCTCGGCGCCTCAGGGGCGGGCAAAAGCACGCTTATGGCCGGATTGGCCGGCGTACTCGGCGGATCCGACGAAGGTGAGCAGGAAGGCTCCCTGACCATCGACGGCATCGAGGCCGGCATTGCCCGCGGCAAAGCCGGCCTCGTGCTGCAGGACCCGGATTCGCAGATCATTCTCGAGCGCGTGGGTGATGACGCGGCCTTCGGCTGCGAGAACCTGAACATCCCACGCGATGAGATCTGGCGGCGTGTTCGCGAATCGCTCAATCTGGTCGGTTTGAAGGACATCGACCTCGACCGTTCCACGCGCCACCTGTCCGGCGGGCAGCGGCAGCGCCTCGCGCTAGCCGGCGTGCTCGCCATGCAGCCCGGACTGCTGCTACTCGACGAGCCGACAGCGAACCTCGATCCCGATGGCGTGGTCGAAGTGCATGATGCGGTGCGTGACGTGCTCGCACGCACCGGACAGACTTTGGTCGTCGTCGAACACCATATCGACGTGTGGATGGATCTGATCGACCGCGTCATCGTCATCGGACACCCGGATCCGGACTCGCCTGTAGGCGGCATCATCGCCGACGGCAGTCCGGATGAGGTGTTCGGCCGATACGGCGATCTGCTCGCCGGCGGTGGCGCATGGGTGCCGGGGCGGGCGATTCCCGACCGTAAGCCGAAGGACAACGTCTCCTCGGGCGACAGGCCGGCGCTCATTACCGAAGACCTGAGCTTCGGTCGCGGAACGGCACTGGGCGAGCATATCGACCTCGCTTTCCAATCAGGCGAGGTGACGGCCCTCATGGGTCCGAATGGTGCCGGCAAATCCACGCTCGCATTGACGCTTGCCGGCCTGCTCGAACCGCTGAGCGGGCACGTCCGTGTTCGCGCGGACATCGCCGACGGGGCTCGAGGCGATGAGCCGAACCGTTGGAAAAGCCGTGAACTGCTCGGACGCATCGGCATGGTCTTCCAGGAGCCGGAACACCAGTTCGCGGCGCCGCTCGTACGCGACGAGGTCGCCATCGGCCCCAAATCGATGGGCGCGGACGATGCCAAGGCGTACGCCATCGCCGACGAGATGCTCGAACGCATGAACCTGAGCCGTTTCGCCAAAGCCAACCCGTACACGCTGTCCGGCGGCGAGAAGAGGCGGCTGTCCGTTGCATCGATGCTTGCAAGCGCGCCGAAGATCCTCGTCATGGACGAGCCGACGTTCGGACAGGACTTCACCACATGGACGGAGATGGTCGACCTCATCGCCGGCGTGCGCGACCGAGGTTCCGCCGTCATCGTCGTCACGCACGATGAGGCGCTCGTCGAAGCGTTGCACGCGCGACGCATCATGTTCGGATTCGCGGGGGAGTGAACTGAAAATGACTGGGACGGACAGGACGATAGCGTTGGCCGTGGCGGATGAGACAAGAGCTGGCACAGGTGTTGGCGCGGCGGCTGATGTTGTTCTCGCTGATCGGACGGTCGGCACGCCCAAGAATGACATGGTGACCGTCACGCCGCCATCCGCGCGGAATGAACCGGCGAAGCCCGCCTCGCCATCATGGTTCATCGCGAAAGTGAACCCGGTGGCGCGCATCATCGGCGCGCTGCTGCTGTGCATCCCCATGTTCGTGAGCCTCGACGTGGTGTCCGCATCCGTGGCGCTGGGACTCGAGGTCATACTGCTGTGGATTGGAGGCGTGAACCCGCTGCGCGTCTGCCGCAGTACATGGCCCGTGTGGATCGCTGCGGCCGGCGGATTCATCTCGGTGCTGCTCTACGGTCGCACCTCCGGTGCGATCCTGTGGTCCGCCGGCTGGATCGTAGTGTCCGAGGGATCCGTATACCTCGCGTGCGCCACATTTCTGCGCGTGCTGGCCATCGCCGTCCCCGGCGTGGTGCTTGCGCTCGGCCTTGACCCGACCGATCTGGCCGACGGCCTCGTGCAGATCCTGCATTTCTCCCCGCGCTTCGTCTACGGCGGTCTGGCCGGCATGCGCATGTTCACACTGCTTCAGGACGATTGGCGTGCGCTCGGTCTGTCGCGGCGCTCGCGTGGTCTTGGCGACGGCAACGCCATACGCCGCGCGTTCTCGCAGGCGTTCGGCCTGCTCGTATTGTCGATTCGCCGTGCGACGAAACTCGCCACCGCAATGGAGGCGCGCGGATTCGGCGGCACAGGTCCCCGTTCGGCGGCCCGCGTCTCGCGCCTCAACCCAATCGACGCCGTGTTCTGCGTGATCTGTCTGTTGATTCCGCTCGTCGCGCTCGGTGTCGCCGTGCATGCCGGCTACTGGCATTTCGCCTTCCAAGGCGTGTGAGCATTGCCGACGCGACTGTGATCCGCAAGTCGTGGGACGCACAGCCATGATTCATGGAGCTAGCCGGTGATTTCGTGACCTCGTGGTCTTTCGCACATCATGATTATGGGGCTCGATGAAGCGCAGAACCGTCTTCTAGCGTATTCCCCGGGTAATGGACTCGCCCCTTGGATCTCCGATGGATTTCGAACAACCCATAGGACGCATTGGTATTTCGTGAGCTATTGGAGTGCGTTGCAGGTATTTTGTGTACTCGTAGAATCCGTTGCAGGTGATTTGTGTACTTGTAGAGCCCGGAAATCTCCGTACAAGTACACAAAACACCTGCGACCTGTTTTCAAAGCACTGTTTCACCTGCATTCCGCCTCGTAAAAGTGCCTGTTCCGCCTGCAACGGGCCGCAGGAGCCGACGGGAACCGCCTCAGGCGACGCCTTCAACGACATGTTTCACCTGCGACGAGCTCCGGATTCATGCCGTCGTCGATGGTTGTGTTGCGGCGCGCAGGTCGTTGCGTCGGTGTCTGCTCAGCCGTTGGCTGGTTGTGAACATCTACTTGTGACCATCTACTGAAACGTCGCGTAGCCCGGGGAGATCGAATGCTTCCTGATGGGGTTCGCGCGAGATCATCGGTTCTCCTGCTCTTTAGAGCCTCGTGTGATTGAATCTTCGCGTGGTTCCTGGGAGTCATTTATGGCCGCTCTGATCGTCGAAAGACAAGATTTTCCCGTCCTTCATATTCATGAGGCCGGCTGCCTGCACTACGGGGTCCTTGCCGCAGATCAGCGTTTATGGTCCTTGTCATGTGGATGCCGCCATTTACACCACACAGACAAGTAGGCGATGAGTCCCCCTAGGAAAGGCAGGAGATTAACTAACTTCATGATTTACCTCCGCAGATGAATAAAGAACCTGTTCAGCAGTGACTTGAAACCCACGTCCAGAAGAATGCAAAACCAAATCCCACCAACACAGCGATGGCGGGATTCGCCCCGACAAGACTCAATGCGGCTTGCCATGCTGCGTCATGACCAGCTCCTATGGCGGCGACAAGATACGGGCATACATCATGCGTCGTAATTCTCGACTGTGCACTGTTCACAAGTTCCTGACGTTGTTCCGCAGGAATTTTCTCAAGCTCATTTGCCGCATTGGCGACTACCGCAGCTAGGGATTCAGTGCGAACGGCACCATTGAGATCCTTGACCGTAACGATTCCTGTGTCGTAGTTGATTGTTGCGGTCAACGTACCTTGCCCATCCACTTCGACGGTCGAGGTATTTTCGCCGTGAAGCTCTCCTCCGAATGCCGCAGGTATGGACTCTTTTGGCATTTCGCTGATTGCAATCTCTGCCGCATCTGCTGATGTCATCGGCACGAGTCCCTAAACTAGCGCTACGGAGAATGAGACTACCAGAGCGAGTATCCCACGTGCCGATTTCATAAGACGAGCCATTGATGCCTCCGATACTCCATCGCCTTAGTAGGCAGTGTATCCATTATTTATTAGGCAAGTAGCACATCGCTTGTCTGGTAAAAAGCATATCAGATTGATACCGCGGCGATTCCAGTCAAACAGAGAATCGTGGATAATCTTGCCGAATGTGGGATAAAGGAATATGCCGATGACTCGTATTCGGTGTTTTCTGGTTCACTGGCTATTGAGGACTTTTGTCATATGCTCAAGGATGAGGCCGGCTTGGGGGATCCGGACTTGACGTGGAGGGAAGCGGCAGCACCTTTTGCCCGTGTAAGTACGTCGCATGAGATCGACTATGCGAAACCATTGAACGTCTCGGCTCAAGCGCCGGATGCCCACGCCGTGAAAACGCTTGAGAAGATGTTCAGCGTCTTCCAACCCATCAAGGAACTGGAAGCGACAGCCTTGGATGCGCGGAATCGATACGAGGTGATGCGTAGAGCGGCAAGTATGGGGCTTTCCGATTACATATCATTGAGAAGCAAACGGGATCGGAAGAATGCGCAAGCGCAGCTGAAGATGGCTGAACGAGAACTTAACGATTGCCGATATGGGACAGACCGGAACGTTGAGTTCAGAGGAGTGGAACAAGGCGGGAGAACTCAATGGCACCGTCCAACGACTACAGGCGCAGATCGACTCCTGGGACAAGACAGAAACATTGAAAACGAAGATGCAGTAGACATCCGCGGAACTGCAGGCACAACGGCCGAAGCTCATCGTACAGTGGTCTTCCTGAATGCCGATGAGCGGGCGCTCTATGGCAGACGATGGAACAAGATCGAAGAACAAGAGGAATCGTGACTACGCGAGGGGCTCTGCGGTAGGCGTGACGGTAGGCTGGAATCCATGCCTATCAATGCCCAGATTCTCGACAATCCGAAATCCGACCGAGTGCGCCGCATCGCCGACCTCGTACGCGACAAAGGCCGCGAACGCTCCGGACGCTTCCTCATCGAAGGCCCGCAGGCGGTGCGCGAAGCCGTCACCTGGAGGCCGGACGTGGTGCAGGATCTGTACGTAGAGGTCTCTCAGGCGCTGGAACATCCGCGCATCATCTCGTCCACGTTGGAAAAGATCGTGGACAAGTCGCAGGATTCCACAATCTATGTGCACTATTGCAGCGGCGACGTCATCCGTCATATCAGCAAGGATGCGCAGGGCATTCTCGCTGTGGGCAACGCGCGCGCGATGCAATGCGACACCGAGGATCTCAAGCTGGGCAGGAAGCCTCATATCGCCGCGTTCTGGCAGGTGCGTGACCCGGGCAACGCCGGCACGGTGATTCGCGCTGCCGACGCCGCCGGCTGCGACGCTGTGGTCTTCGTGGACGATTGCGTGGACCCGTTGAACCCCAAGGTCATCCGCTCCACCGTCGGCTCCCTGTTCCATCTGCCCGTGCTGCACATGGGCACCGACGAGTTCTTCGGCTGGGCGAAAGACCACGATATGGACGTGTGGGCCGCGGATGTGTATGGCACCGAGGACCGCAGGCCGGAAAGCCTGCCCCAGGTGCTCGCCGACCCGGCGTCGGCAGACGAGGCCAAAGCCGTGCTGTTCGGCAACGAGGCGCGTGGATTGGAGCCGGAAATCCTTGGAAAATGCGATCGGATTGTGTCCATTCCGTTGTATGGCAAGGCCGAGTCGCTGAACCTCGGCACCTCAGCCGCAGTCATGCTGATGAGCTTGGCTATGTCGGGTCATATTGAAACAATGTGAGTTTGGAAAACGCTGCAAACAACAGAAAACCGCGTTGAGGAATCATCGAACGAAAGGGTTCTCGTGGCAGAACAAGTGGTGTTCGACGCCGACCAGGTGACCGCTGCGGTCGCCGAGGGCATCGAGAAAATCCAGAACGCCTCCGATTTGGAGGAGTTGAAAGCCATCAAGACGAAGTACGCAGGAGCCGAGTCCGCAATGACCCAGGCCAGCAAGGCCATCGGTTCATTGCCTGTGGATCAGAAGAAGGACGCCGGCAAGCTGATGAGCAAGCTGCGCGCCGACTTCGGCCGTGCCTACGGGCCGAAGGAGATCGAGCTCAAGGAAGCAGCTGAGAAGGCGGCGCTCGCAGCCGAGACCGTGGATATGACCCTCCCCGTGGACCGCAAGCCGCTTGGCGCGCGTCACCCGCTGGCCAAGCTGATGGAGGATGTCGAGGACTTCTTCATCTCCATGGGCTGGCAGATCTCCTCCGGTCCGGAGATTGAAGCCGAATGGTACAACTTCGACTCCCTGAACTTCGGCCCGGACCATCCGGCCCGTCAGATGCAGGACACCTTCTACGTCAAGGGCAACCAGGCCAAGGACGCCGCCGGCTTCGTCGGCTCCAATATGGTGGTGCGCACGCAGACCTCCTCCGATCAGGTTCGTGCCCTGCTCACCCGCGGCGTGCCGCTGTACATCGCCAGCCCGGGACGTGTGTTCCGCACCGACGAGCTGGACGCCACGCACACCCCGGTGTTCCACCAGTGCGAGGCGCTTGCCGTGGACAAGCACCTGACCATGGCCGATCTCAAGGGTGTGCTGGACAAGCTCGCCGTGGCCATGTTCGGTCCGGAAGCCAAGACCCGCCTGCGCCCGAGCTACTTCCCGTTCACCGAACCCAGCGCCGAACTCGACCTGTGGTTCCCGGATAAGAAGGGCGGCCCCGGCTGGCTCGAATGGGGCGGCTGCGGCATGGTGAACCCGAACGTATTGAAGTCCGCCGGCATCGATCCCGAGGTCTACACCGGCTTCGCCTTCGGCGTGGGCATGGAGCGCACGCTGCTGCTGCGCAGCGACATCAACGATATGCACGACCTGGTCGAAGGTGACGTGCGTTTCGCCGAACAGTTTGTGATGGGGGAGTGATTCAGCCATGCCTATGATCGACATTGATTGGCTCAAGGACCATGTCGAGGTTCCCGAAGGACTGACCTACGAGCAGCTCGCCAAGGATCTGGTCAAAGTGGGTCTTGAGGAAGAGGAGATCCACGCCTCGCAGGTGACCGGTCCCATCGTGGTCGGCTATGTGGTCGACGCCACTCCGGAACCGCAGAAGAACGGCAAGATCATCAACTGGTGCCATGTGGACTGCGGCGATGAATGGAACGAGACCGACGAGAACGGCAACAAGGTGCCGCGTGGCATCATCTGCGGCGCTCCCAATATGAGAGCAGGCGAGAAGGTCGTCGTCACGCTGCCTGGTGCCGTGCTGCCCGGTGATTTCAAGATCGAGCCGCGCAAGACCTACGGCCACATCTCCAACGGCATGTGCGCTTCCGAGCGTGAGCTCGGTCTCGGGGACAACCACAACGGCATCATCCTGCTGCACGAGTATGGCTTCACAGAAGCCGAATACGAGGCGTTGCAGCCCGGTCAGGACGCGATGCATCTGCTGCATCTCGATCAGCCGTTGCTGGAGATCAACATCACGCCCGATCGCGGATACACGCTGTCCTATCGTGGTGTGGCCCGCGAATACCACCACTCCACGGGCGAGCCGTACACCGATCCGGCGGTGGCGCTGAACGAGAAGGCTCCGGAACCGGCCGACTACGCACCTGGCACCCAGCTTGACATGGATATCGAGATTGAGGACAACAATCCGATTCACGGCGTCCCCGGCTGCGACCGGTATTATGCGCGCGTGGTGCGGAACTTCGATCCGACCGCCAAGACCCCGAACTGGATGCGTCGCCGTCTGACCCGTGCGGGCATGCGCTCCCTGTCTCTGGCTGTGGACGTGACCAATTACGTGATGCTGGATCTCGGACAGCCGATGCACGCCTACGATCTGGACAAGCTCGAAGGCCCGATCGTGGTCCGTCGCGCGAATGCGGGCGAGAAGCTCACCACGCTTGACGGCAAGGAGCATGAGCTGAGCATCGAGGACCTGCTGATCACCGATTCGCCGAATGGCGCCCGTGGCTCCCGCATCCTCGGCCTTGCCGGTGTGATGGGTGGTCTGTATGGTGAAGTGACCGCCGATACCAAGAACATCCTGCTGGAGGCCGCGCACTTCGACCAGGTGACGATCGCCCGGTCCGCGCGCCGCCACAAGATCCCCTCCGAGGCATCCCGTCGATTCGAGCGCGGTGTGGACACCGCTCTGCAGCCCGCAGCGGCCCAGATGGCGTCCGAGCTGCTCGCCAAGTACGGCAATGGCGAGCCCAGCGAACATCCGAATGACGTGAACAACACGGTCCGCCCCAAGGTCATTCATTTCAAGGCCTCCGAGGTGGCGCGCGTTGCAGGACTCGACGTGGACATCAACCGTGTCTCCGATATTCTCACCGACATCGGGTGCACTGTGGCCGGTGGCGGCAACGGCGAATTCTCCGTGACCCCGCCGACATGGCGTCCTGACCTGAATGCGCCGTGCGATCTGGTAGAGGAGATCGCCCGTCTGGTCGGCTATGACCAGATTCCCGTCACTGTGCCGCCTGCTCCGGTCGAGGGATTGGTCGGGCTGACCCCGAACCAGCTGCGTCGTCGTCGTATCGCCGACGAACTGGCCGAATACGGCATGGTGGAGGCGCTGAGCTACCCATTCGTGGGCGACGAGGATTACAAGGCTTTCCGCTACGACGCCGAACAGACCAAGAAGGTCAGCGTGGAGATCGCCAACCCGCTGTACGGTGACCGTCCGTATCTGCGCCGCGACATCCTCCCGACCCTGGCCACCACGGTTCAGCGCAACATCCGCCGTGGCATCGAGAACGTATCCCTGTATGAGCTCGGCCATGTCTATCTGTGGAACCCTGACGCCCCCGCCATTCCGGCGTTGCCGGGCGGCGTGCGTCCGACGGATGAGCAGCTTGCCGCGCTCGACGCCGGTCTGCCGGATCAGCCCGACCATGTGGCCGGCATCCTGACTGGCCTAGCCGAGGATTCCGGCTGGCTCGGTGACAAGCGTCCGGTGGATTGGTCCGACGCCGTCGAGGCTGTGCGCCGCATTGCCGGCCGCATCGGCGCTGTGATCGCTTTCGACCAGCCCAAGGCGGACGATGTACCTGCACAATGGCATCCGGGTCGTGCCGCCCGCGTCAAGGCCGGCGAAGTCTTCGTCGGCTGGGTGGGCGAGTTGCATCCGCGCGTCAACGAGGCGCTCGGCTTCCCCGAGCACTCCGCCGCCTTTGAACTGAACCTCACCGACCTGTTCTCCACGCTGACGGGCAAGCCGGTTCAGGCCAAGCCGATTTCCACGTTCCCGCCGGTCAAGCAGGATCTGGCCTTCACCGTGGACGACACGGTGAGCGCCGCACAGCTCGAGGATGTTATTCGCAAGGCCGCAGGCGCCAACCTTGAATCAATCGAGCTGTTCGACGTCTTCACCGGCGAGCAGGTGGGCGAAGGCAAGAAGTCCCTGGCCTATGCCGTCGTCTTCCGATCCCCGAGCAAGACGCTATCCGCAGAAGACAGCGATGCCATCCGTCAGGCCATCGTGGCCGAAGCGGCGCAAATCGGTGCGCAATTGCGCGCCTGACCCACTGGTGGCCTGAACCGCAGACCACCTCCAGCAAGTCGAATCAAAGGAGCACCATGAACCAGCCGGAACAGCAATCACCGCAATACGGGCAGTACAAGAAGCCTGAATACGGTGCGATGTCTGGCCAGTACGGTCCCAACTACAACCCGTATATCTATGGTGCTCCCGATCCCGACCCCAACCAGCAGCAGGCCGACGGCACACAGAATGCCGGAGCTGCACAGCCCCAGAATGCGCAAGGGTATTATCCGGGTGGCTACCCGGGCGTTCAAGGGCAGCCTTATAGTGCGGGCAATCAATATGGCAATCAATTCGGCGGGCCCGCGAACCAGGGTGCACAGCCTCATCAGCCCCGATACTATAACGGTGTCGATCTGAACGACCCCAATCAGAACCCGTTGTATGGGCATTGGGATTCGTATGCGATCATCTCATTCGTGTTGGCGCTCTTCTTCCCGGTACCGGTGCTTTCTGCGCTGATGGGCATCGTGGCCATGTGGCGCACCCGCACCTTCCACATGAAGGGATTTGGCCTGGCCGTGGCTGCAGTGGTGCTCAACGTGCTGTACACGTTGGCGGTGCTGTGGATGACGTTCAACGGCTATGATCCGATGACTCTGTATCAGGATGCCCTGCAGCAGTTTGTCGGCGGCTCGGGATCATCCGGCGATTCCATCTCCGCCTGATTCGCTATTGCCTGTTGAAGCTGGAATCAGCAGATGTCCGATTGTCGTGGTCGTCCATGTAATGACGCCCCGATGATGCCGTCCAACACACCATTGCATAACTATACATAAGTTTGCATAATCATGTATACTCGTCTCTGTTGCTTCAATGGAAAAGAGATGAGTATGCCGAAATATTCAGTGGCCGTGGCCGGTGCCACGGGATATGCCGGAGGTGAGGCGCTGCGCATTCTTGCGGCCCACCCCGACTTCGAGGTCACATGCGTGGCCGGCCATTCGTCCGTGGGAGATTCCATGGCGAAACATATGCCGCATATTCCCCAGCTTGCCGATTTGACGGTGGAGGACACCACACCGGAGGTGCTGAACGGCCACGATGTGATCATCCTCGCGTTGCCGCATGGCGCATCGGGCAAGCTTGCGGCGCAGCTCGACCCCGACGCAGTGGTCGTCGATCTAGGTGCCGACCACCGCCTTGAGGAGCGGTCCGCTTGGGATGAGTTCTATGGCGGTGATTTCTACGAGCATTGGACATACGGCATGCCCGAGCTCATCACCGGCAAGAACCCGGATGGCGCGTACACCCGGCAGCGCGAGGCCCTGCCCGGCGTCAAGCGCATTGCCGGACCGGGATGCAACGTCACTGCCACGACGCTGGCATTGCAGCCGGCCATCGCCGAGGGGCTCGTGGATTCCAAGGATATCGTGGCCGATCTGGTCGTAGGCTATTCCGGTGCCGGCAAGAACCTGAAACGCACGAATCTGCTCGCTTCCGAGGCGTTGCAGTCCGCCTTGCCGTATGCGGTGGGTGGAACGCATCGTCATATCCCGGAGATTCTGCAGAACTTCGCCCATGCCTCCGGAGCGAGCGCTGCGGCGGCCAGCGAATTCACGCTTGGATTCACGCCCATTCTGGCACCGATGTCACGTGGCATTCTCGCCACCGTCTCCGCACGCATGAGTTCCAAGGCCCTCGCCATGAGCGACGCGGACATACGAGCCGTATGGTCCAAGGCATATGAGGGGCAGGACTTCATGGTGCTGCTGCCGGAAGGCATGCTGCCGGCAACCGGCAACATCATCGGATCCAACGCCGCGCACCTGCAGGTGGTCGTGGATCGCAGGTCCCAACGTCTGTACGCATTTGCGGCCATCGACAACCTGAACCGTGGCACAGCCGGACAGGCCGTGCAATCATTGAACATCGCACTGGGCCTGCCTGAAGACGCAGGTCTGACCAAGATTGGAGTAGCACCGTGAGCGTTACCTTTGCCCAAGGATTCTCAGCCGCTGGCGTTCAGGCCGGCATTTCCGCAGTCGCCGACAAGAAGGACCTGGCCCTCGTGGTCAACAATGGACCGTTGGATGCCGCAGCGGGCGTGTTCACTTCGAACCGATTCTGCGCCGCTCCCGTGCAGTGGAGTCGCGGCATCGTCGCGGACGGTCATGTCAAAGCCGTGATCCTCAATTCCGGCGGTGCCAATGCATGCACCGGGGAGGCTGGATACGCCCAGTCAAAGGCCACTGCGGAGAAGGTAGCCTCATTGGTCGGCGTCGAGCCTGATCAAGTGGCAGTGTGTTCCACAGGTCTGATTGGCGAACTTCTGCCGCTTGACCACGTGCTGGATGGCGCCGAGAAAGCCTACGCCGCGTTGGCGGACACTGCGGATGCCGGTGCGGACGCCTCCCATGCCATCATGACCACCGATACCAAACCCAAGACGGTCGAACTGACCGGCACTACCGGTTGGAAGATCGGTGGCATGGTCAAGGGATCCGGCATGATCGCCCCCCAGCTGGCGACGATGCTGTGCGTCATCACCATGGACGCCGTGGTCTCCGCCGGACAGTTGCAGGCGGCGCTGACGGTGGCCGCCGAACACTCCTTCAACCGCATCGACGTGGACGGCTGCATGTCCACCAACGACACGGTGCTGCTGCTCGCATCCGGTGCCTCCGGCGTGGAGCCGGACAAGGATGAGTTCAACGATCTGGTCCGTCAGGCATGCGCCAGCCTCGCGCGACAGATCATCGGCGACGGCGAGGGCGCGTCCCATGACATCCGTATCACCGTCACCGGTGCCACCAGCGAGGAAGCGGCATTGGCCTGCGGCCGTGCCGTGGCCGCCTCGAACCTGCTCAAATGCGCGATCTCCGGCAACGACCCGAACTGGGGCCGAATCGTCAGCTCGCTGGGTACCGTGCCCGAGGATGTGGCGCCGTATGATGCCGACAAGGTGACCGTGGACGTGAACGGCGTGCGCATCTGCGAGAACGGCGGAGCCGGACGCGACCGCAGCGAGGTCGATATGACCCCGCGGGAGGTGCACATCGATATCGATCTGAACACCGGTTCGGATGCATGCGCCACGGTCTGGACCGACGACCTCACCCATGAGTATGTCCATATCAATGCCGATTACGAAAGCTGAGCAATGGTCGTGCGAGGGTTGAACCGGTGTTCGTTGTCCGACACGCTCCGGGCCGCTCAGGCCAAGTCCTTACGGTCGGACAACGAGCACCGGCATCAAACCCTTACTCGGTTGAATACATATGAGGGGAAAACAGTAGATTTATGGCTAGTGAAGTAAAGGGACCAGGGTTCCACTTCGACGTGCATACGGATCTGCGCGCCGATCAGAAGGCGGAAGTGCTCATCGAGGCTCTGCCGTGGCTGGAGGAGTTCGCCGGCCAGCGCATCGTGGTCAAATATGGCGGCAATGGCATGGTGGACGAGCATCTCAAGCAGTGCTTCGCCGAAGACATGGTGTTCCTGCGCCAGGTCGGCATCCATCCGATCGTGGTCCATGGTGGTGGCCCGCAGATCTCCCAGATGCTGAAGGCGTTGGGCATCAAATCCGAGTTCAAGGGTGGACTGAGAGTCACCACTCCCGAGGCCATGGATGTGGTGCGTATGGTGCTGACCGGCAAGGTCTCCCGTGAACTGGTTGGCCTGATCAATGCGCACGGGCCGCTGGCGGTTGGCTTGTCCGGTGAGGATGGGGGCTTGTTCTCCGCGACGCAGCGCAAGCCGGTGATCGACGGTCAACCCACCGACATAGGTCTGGTCGGCGACGTGGTATCCGTGGATGCCTCCGCCGTTGAGGATCTTGTGGCGGCAGGCCGGATCCCGGTCGTCTCCTCGGTCGCGCCGAACGAGGAGGACGCCACCGAAGTGCTCAATGTCAACGCCGATTCCGCCGCCGCGGCGCTGGCTGCGGCGGTAGGCGCCCACAAGCTGGTGATCCTGACCGACGTCGACGGCCTGTACGCCGATTGGCCGGACCGGAACTCGTTGATCGGACGCATCGGCGTGGAGAACCTGAGGGACATGCTGCCCGATCTTGAGTCCGGCATGCGCCCGAAAATGGAGGCGTGCGTGCGCGCCATCGACGGCGGCGTGCCACAGGCCCACATCATCGACGGTCGCAAACCGCATTCGATCCTGAACGAGATATTCACCTCCGCTGGTATAGGCACCATGGTCGTGCCCGAGGACGGACTGGAAATGAGGAGCTCTTATGTCTACTGAACAGCCAATCGAGCATAAGGAAACACTGGGGGACGAAGACAGCAAATGGCTGGGTGAATACTCCCGAGTGCATATGAACGTGTTCGGTACGCCGCTGCGTGTCATGGACCATGGCCAAGGTGCACACCTGTGGGATGTGGATGGCAACGAATATCTGGACTTCCTCGGGGGCATCGCGGTCAATTCCCTCGGCTATGCACACCCCAAGTGGGTGAAGGCCGTATCCGAACAGGCCGCGAAGGTAGCCCATATCAGCAACTATTTCGCCTCCGAGCCGCAGATCGAACTTGCCGCCAAGCTGGTGAAGCTCGCGGGCGCTCCGGAAGGCTCCAAGGTGTACTTCGGCAATTCCGGTGCCGAGGGCAACGAGGCCGCATTGAAGCTCGCCAAACTGTACGGCCGCACGTTGCCGGGCGCCCTGCCCTCAGTGGGGGGCAAGCCGGCACGCATCATCGCCATGACCCAGGGATTCCACGGCCGTACCATGGGCGCTCTTTCCGCGACGTGGAAGCCCGGTATCCGAAAGCAGTATGACCCGTTGGTGCCGAATATCGAGTTCGTGCGCCCGGGTGACAAATACGCCCTGCACGACGCCTTCGCGCAGACCGGTATCGGCCATTACGGCAAGGGTCCGGTCGCCGCAGTGATCCTGGAGCTCATCCAGGGCGAGGCCGGCGTCAAGCCGCTGGGTGCCGACTATGTGCGATTCGTGCGCGAGATGTGCGACATCAATCACGCGCTGCTTATCATCGACGAAGTGCAGACCGGCATCGGCCGCACCGGCGCATGGTTCGCCTTCCAGCGCGAGGATCTGGCCGGCGGCGTGGTTCCGGATATGGTCACCTTCGCCAAGGGTGTGGCGGGCGGTTTCCCGATGGGCGGCATGATCGCATTCGGCGCCGAACTCGCCGCGTTGTTCACGCCGGGTTCGCATGGCTCCACATTCGCCGGCAATCCTCTGGGCGCCGCGGCGGGCCTCGCCACACTCGGAGTCATTGAGGAGGATGATCTGGTTGCCAATGCCGAAGCGCGCGGCAAGCAGCTGCGCGAAGGCATCATGGCCACCGGTAATCCGCTGTACGTGTCCGTGCGGGGAGCGGGGCTTCTGGACGCCGTGGAACTCAAGCACCCGTGCGCGCACGCGGTGATGAACTACTGCCTCGAGCACGGCTGATCGTCAACGCAGTGGCACCTGACGCGCTGCGGTTCGCCCCGCCGCTGATCGTCACCGAACAGGACGTTGACGAAGCCCTCGCCGTACTCAAGACCGTGCCCGTTGATCTGCCCAACGACTGATTGCCGAACCGTAAAGGAGCAACACCATGACCCCAGAATTACGACACATGCTGCGTGATGACGATCTCGACCATGACGAGCAGAAGCAGGTGCTTGAACTCGCCATCAAGTTCCATCACGACCGTTTCTACAAGCAGCCGTTCGCAGGCCCCCAGGCTGTCGCCGTATTGTTCGACAAGCCATCCACCCGAACCCGTTCCAGCTTCTCCATCGGCGTGGCGGAGCTTGGCGGATACCCGCTCGTCATCGACAAGTCCGGTTCGCAGCTCGGCCGCGGCGAACCAGTCGCCGATACCGCACGCGTGCTCGACCGCATGGCGTACGGCGTGGTATGGCGCACCTTCGGCCAGGACCGCGTGGAGGAAATGGCCAAGTACTCCACCCATCCCGTCATCAACGCGCTGACCGATGACTTCCACCCGTGCCAGATCCTCGCCGACTTCCAGACCATCGCCGAGCACCGCGGTGGCGTCGACAATCTGAAGAACCAGACCATCGCCTACGTGGGCGATGCGGCCAACAACATGTCCAACTCTTATCTGCTCGGTGGCGCTGTGGCGGGCATGAACGTGCGCGTCGCCGGTCCGCAGGGGTATCTGCCCCGTCCGGATATCGTCGCCGACGCCGAACGCATCGCAGCCGAGAACGGTGGTTCCATACTGGTCACCACCGATGCCCGTGAAGCTGTGAAGGATGCCGACTGCGTGTTCACCGACACGTGGGTCTCGATGGGTGAGGAAGCCGAATACGCCATTCGTTCCAAGCCGTTCTGGGACTATCAGGTCAACGCCGAATTGATGGCGCTCGCCAAGCCGGATGCGCTCTTCCAGCATTGCCTGCCTGCATATCGTGGCAAGGAGGTCACCGCTGAGGTGATTGACGGGCCGCGATCCGTGGTTTGGGATGAAGCGGAGAACCGTCTGCATGCGCAGAAAGCGCTGATGACATGGCTGGCCGGCAAGGCCCGCGGGGACGAAAGCCTGCTGGCATGAGCGACTCCTCTCCGTCGCTGCAGCGGCCGGCCACCCGGGCAGCCAGGCTCAGTGCCATTGAGCAGGCGTTGGCCACGCATATCGTCACCTCGCAATCGCAGCTTTCCAAAATACTGATCGATGAGGGCATCGCGGTGACGCAGGCTACGCTGAGCCGCGATTTGGATGAGATGCATGCGGTGAAGACCCGGTTGAAGGACGGTACGGTGGCATACGCGGTCGAACGCGGTGCCGCCGCGCCGGACGGGGATGCGATGGGGGAGCGCACGGAGGCGCAGATGTCCCGTGTGCTGAGCGGTCTGGTCACCTCGGTGGCCGCCGCCCGCAACCTCATCGTGGTGCACACGCCTTCCGGTGCCGCCCAATACGTGGCGTCGGTGATCGACAAGCAGCCGATCGATGGGGTGCTGGGCACCATAGCCGGAGACGATACGGTGATGATCATCTGTTCCGATGACGCCACTGCAGGCGATAGAGCCGACTGGCTGCTCGCCCTTGCGTCGAAATGACGTCCTCGTAAAAGGCTTTTTGCGTGCTGGGATTGTCTTTCGCCCAACACGCCGTGCATAAATATGCATACCTCTGTATATAATTGCATTCAGTTTGTTTTTTTATCGTTTAGGAAAGGGAAGCAATGGCAGACAACAAGCGCATTGTTCTGGCTTATTCCGGTGGTCTCGACACCTCCGTCGCCATCTCGTATCTGAAGGAACGTACCGGCAAGGATGTCGTTGCCGTGTCCCTCGACGTCGGTCAGGGCGGTGAAAGCCTTGAGACCATCAAGCAGCGCGCGCTTGCCTGCGGTGCCGTGGAGTCCTATGTGGTGGACGCCCGTGACGAGTTCGCCAATGAGTACTGCATGAAAGCCCTGAAGGCCAACGCCATGTATGAGGGCGTCTACCCGCTGGTCTCCGCCATCTCCCGTCCGCTGATCTCCAAGCACCTCGTGCGCGCCGCCCACCAGTTCGGTGCTGACACCATCTCCCACGGCTGCACCGGCAAGGGCAACGACCAGGTCCGCTTCGAGGTGTCCATCGCCTCCATCGACCCCACGCTGAAGGCCATCAGCCCGATTCGCGACCTCTCCCTCACCCGTGACGTGGAGATCGCGTTCGCCAAGGAACACAAGCTGCCTATCACCCAGACCGAGAAGTCCCCGTACTCCATCGATCAGAACGTGTGGGGCCGCGCCATCGAGACCGGCTTCCTCGAGGATCCGTGGAACGGTCCGACCAAGGACTGCTACTCCTACACCGACGACCCGGCCTTCCCGCCTGTCGAGGATGAGGTGGTCATCGAGTTCAAGCAGGGAATCCCGGTCAAGATCGACGGCCGCGACGTCACCCCGCTGCAGGCCATCGAGGAGATGAACCGTCGCGCCGGCGCCCAGGGCATCGGCCGTATCGATCTCATCGAGGATCGTCTCGTCGGCATCAAGTCCCGTGAGCTGTACGAGGCTCCGGGTGCTGTGGCCCTCATCACCGCGCATCAGGAGCTCGAGAACTGCTGCCTCGAGCGCGAGCAGCACCGCATCAAGCGTGACATCGACAAGCGCTGGGGCGAGTTGGTCTACGATGCGCAGTGGTTCTCCCCGGCCACCCAGTCGCTTAACGCCTTCATCGAAGACACCCAGAAGTACGTCTCCGGCGAGATCCGCATGATCCTGCACGGTGGTCGCGCAGTCGTCACCGGCCGTCGCTCCGACTCCTCGCTGTACGACTACAAGCTCGCCACCTACGATTCCGGCGACACGTTCGACCAGAAGTCCTCCAACGGCTTCATCGACATCTACGGTCTGCCGTCCCGCGTGGCCGCAGCCCGCGACGTCAAGTTCGGCAACGGCATCGAGGTGCCGTCCAACACCGTGGAGTAGGTTCCGACTCAATCCGATTCCAAGTCGATGCGGCAATCTGCATGCCGCAACGCCATATTGAACTCCCCTCAGCAATGAGGGGAGTTTTTGTTATGCGCGTGTGGCCTTTCCTCGTAAGCGAGTTCAAGTGTGTCGCGTGCGAAGTTCGTTGATTATATCGTTGGCTCCCCTTGTCAGGGGAGCGCCCGCGAAGCGGGAATGAGGGGTAGTTGAATTCGCCAGCGAATTTCTGATGCAGATTCTCGGTAAAAATAGCCTCCGGGGCGCGTGATATGACAGAAATACGCAAAACTGTTATAGAAGATATAGAACAAATAGTATGATTGGTGTGGGAAAGGAGAGGCTGTGATTATCGAGGTCGACCAGCGAAGCGACGTACCGATCTATGAGCAACTGCATCGCCAAATCATCGCTGCAATAGCCAACGATGAACTTGTCCTGGGCGACCAGCTGCCTTCGGTCCGTTCGCTGGCTGTAGATCTGGGTATCAACCTGCACACGGTGAA
This sequence comes from Bifidobacterium reuteri DSM 23975, assembly GCF_000741695.1. Classification (GTDB taxonomy): domain Bacteria; phylum Actinomycetota; class Actinomycetes; order Actinomycetales; family Bifidobacteriaceae; genus Bifidobacterium; species Bifidobacterium reuteri. The sequence continues at coordinate 156,519 of NZ_JGZK01000006.1, forward strand.
CAAGGCCTATGCATTGCTGAGGGATGAGGGCTACATCGTGATGCGACGCGGGTCGGGCGCGCTTGTCGCCGATCGGCGTGATGGCTCAGGCGAGGTGAACCTGATGGCTGAAATGCAAGACAAGCAGATGAACGATGACTTGTATCGTCTGGCTTTGGCCTATAAGGCCCGTGGCGGAGCCGCGGCGGGGTTCCTTGATGCCGCAGAGCGTCAGTGCGGGCGCGCATATCGGAAATGCAACAGTTGAAAGGAGTGTTGTGATGGATAACATCAATACGATGACTGTGGCGACGAACATCATGCTGGGGCTGTTCTTTCTGTTGCTGGTATTGATGACCGCCAGTGTTTCGATGGTGCCATGGATCGCCGACCGGCATGCGGTGTTCGGAGTCAGTGTGCCGTTGTCCGCCCATACGGACAGACGCATTCGTGGATATAAAGCGATGTACGCGTGCAATATAGTGAGTTGTGGCATTATTGCCCTGCTTATCGATGCGATGATTTGGCGTAATTTCGGCATGGCCGGTGCGCTCTGGGCGTTGTTCATCAGTTCGCTGGTGATTGCGGCAATGGGGTTTATCGCGCAGCAGAGGTATCGGCGTCTTACGCTCGAGCTCAAGAAGGAGCGCGGCTGGACCGCGACCGGCGAGCGTCATGCCGTGTTGGTGGGGGAGCGGGACAATCCACAGCCGTTGGGTCTTGCGTGGGAGCTCTTGCATGTCGTGGCGATTGCCGTCACGATAGCGGTTGGTGTGCTTGGCTATGACCATATGCCGGAACGGGTGGCGATGCATGCGAATGCTGCCGGGCAGATCGATGGCTGGGTGGACAAGGGCCCGATGCTGATTTGGTATCCGGTGATCGTGCAGGTGCTGCTGGCTGTGGTCATGACGGCCGGTCACGCTGCGATTATCTATGCCAAGCATCCCATCGACCCGGACCATCCTGCCACCACAGGGTATGCCTATGGCGTGTTCTCCCGCGTGTGGAGCATCTACATGCTGGTCATCGGACTGCTGACTGCCGGTGGCGTCGGTCTGGGCATACAGCTGTCCAACATAGGGGTGATCACGCTGGGGACGTTTGGCGTATTCGCCATGTTCATCGCCGTGGTGGCCCTGTTGGGCGCACTGGTGATAGGCCTGTATTACGGGCAGAACGGATCCCATGAATATGCGGAGCGCCGTTCGGTGACTATGGGCCGTGGCGGCGAGGATGCTGCAACCGATGGTGATGAGCCGATGCCATATGATGACGACCGACATTGGGTGGCAGGCGTGTTCTACGTCAATCATGACGATCCTGCCGTCATGGTGCCCAAGCGTTTCGGCGTCGGATGGACGGTCAACTTCGCCCGCCCGTCGGTGATCATCGTGTCTGTGGTCCTCATTGTGGTTTGCATCGGTTCGCTGGTGGTCGCGGTGATGTAGGCAAGAGATATCTTGAAGGGGTCATTGTCTGCTCAACGTTGGTAAGGGAACTGGTCGTGTTACCGATACATGGCAATTCGCATCCGCTTGGGAACAGCGTAAGTATGAATTGCTGCAGAACATCAAGAAATCCTTGCTTGACGAGATGATTGTGTGAGGGAGGCGGTAATGACCACGTTGGAACGGGAGCTGCTCATTTATTACGACCGTGAGATTGTCCAGCGTATATGCAGCAAATACGGTTTTTCTCCTATGAAGGCGCTGGAATCCTTCATTCGTTCGTAGACGTACGCCATGCTGCGCGATCCGGAATTGGCGATGACCGAGTTTTCTCCTGCGGGCATCTTCGACATGTGGGAGGTAGAACAGATCACCGGTGATCCTAGGGATTCACTGTATTTGAGGAGGGATGAGGTTGACGCGTGAAATGAGCTTCTTCATCTACCTACTGGAGCAATATGCCGGCGACAAGGCCGTTCTGCCTCCGATGTACTGCGTGAATGGGACGAGCACGGCGTCACGCAGGAGATCTACGACATGTACGAGATGTACCATCAGGAAAGCATCTGCAATGCCTACGAGGATATCGATCATCTCGTAGCTACCGGCGAACACAAATGGTGAGGAAGTTGCATGATGAGCAGATAAATGAGCAGATAAACGCATCTGATGATGTTATTGTCAGTAACACTGACAATAACGCTGACAATACTGGCCGCTTCAAAGCTCAGAAGCACAGGGAGGGTGGAATCATGACTCGTAAAAGTCCTCGGTGCTGTACTCCTTCCATTTGAGATACATCTCGCGATAGTTCTTTTTGATGAATTTTTGGATGATGCCGACTTCTTTGGCTGTGAGTCGTCCCTGTCGTTCTAATGTCGTATCGCCATTTGGTTTGACAAAGAACTTCGCTGAGCCGGTTTCAGTCAATTTGGTATCACTGGCATGGACATGCATGCATTCAATCACGCAGAAGGAAGTGAAGTAGAGGTAATAGCCGGCAACCATGAATTGGAAGTATTTAGGCATGATCCAAGAACTCCTTATTGGCACGGTAGTACTCTTGGACAATGCCGATCTCCATATCGTCCATGCTGGTTTCGAGCAGGCTGCCGTCGCTATTGAGCACGGCTGCTGATGTGGGAACGTTAAGGTTCAATACTCTTACATGGCCGTTATCGACAGGAGTGAATGCGTAGCCATTGATGATCATTCCAGCCGAATCGGCTATTGCCCTGATGTCAGTCATGAGCGATTTTCACTTTCTTTATGGGTTGCATGAACGAATTGGCATTGATGTACAAGTCGTTGAGTATCGGCTCCAGATCGATGTATTCCTCTTCTGGAACAGTGTTTTGCTTGTATTGGGCGTCTACCACGAGATAGCCGTTATCCCACTGTTTGACATCAGTGTATCGTTCTAAGGAGTATGGGGCTCGGAACCGTATACGCAGTTTGCCGTATTGAAACACGGTGAATCCATTCTCCGCGCTTAGGTATGCGGTGTCATTCGGCGTTGTGATCGTCACGGTTCGCTGCTCCTTCCTTGATATGGCATCCTTGGCGTGTCAATGCACGTAATGCAATGTTGTGCTGATAGCCATTATAGATTGTGATGAAACTCCGGGCTTGTGCCTGAAGGTGCTTCGCAGCTACCAGTACATCGCCGCCAATGCCATCTCCGACCGGGTACGCAAATGCGATTGGGAACAACGGCCGGCCTTGCCCGGTCGCCCCGGTGGATACGTATGGCATACCACCGGTTCCGGGAAGACCATGACCAGTTTCAAATCGGCACAGCTCATCGCCGATTCCAAGAATGCCGACAAGGTCGTGTTCCTTATGGATCGCATTGAACTGGGGACACAATCACTGAAGGAATACCGCAGTTTTGCGGACAATGAGGATGATGTGCAGGGCACCGAGAACACCGGCGTGCTGCGACATCGTCTTGCCAGCGCGGATCCAAAGGACACGCTTATCGTCACCTCAATCCAGAAAATGAGCAACATCAAGCTTGGCGAAGGCGGCGTTACCCAAGCCGAATTGGACAATATGGCAAGCAAGCGCATCGTCTTCATCGCTGATGAATGTCATCGCTCCACCTTTGGCGACATGCTGCAGGACATCCGGCGATCCTTCCCGAACGCTCTGTACTTCGGATTTACCGGCTTCGACTCGAAATGGGTGAACACGCTGTATCTCGATAAGGTAATTGAAAACGAAAGCAAAAGCATTATTCAGGCGTTCAGCCGCACCAATCGACTCTTCGGACCGGACAAGCCCTTTGGAATGATTCGTTACTATCGCAAGCCCCATACCATGCGCGACAACATCGCGCGTGCGGTCAGGCTTTATTCCGGTGACCGGCCACTCGACCTGTTCGTACAAAAACTGCCACAGAACGTGGCCTCCATGAATGCGCGTTACCGGGAGATTCTAAGCGTGTTCAACGATTCAGGGCAATCGGACCTGCGGCAGCTGCCCGAGTCGGTGGAATCCAAGCGCAAGTTCGCCAAGGAATTTGTGGAGCTCAATCAATTCCTGGAAGCGGCGAAAGTACAAGGATTCGACGGGAACAAAGAATCATTCGAGTTCACGGATGAGAATGGCGACTCAGTGAACGTGCGCCCGGAGCTTGACCAACGCACATATCTGATACTGGCGCAACGATACAAGGAGCTCTTCGGTGACAAGTCGGAAGGAGACAACGCGCCGGGTGACGGCAAGGATGACGACGAAGCTCCGTATGAGCTGGACGGGTATCTGACCGCCATCGATACCGGGCTGATAGACACGGATTACATGAATGCCAACTTCACCAAATGGCTCAAAGCGTTGCGCGAAGAAAGCGCTGAATTGACCAAGGTGACGACGGAATTGCACCGCTCGTTCGCGACGCTCTCGGCCGATGAACAACGACTCGCGGAACTGTTCTTGCGTGACGTGGAACGTGGTGATGTGACCGTCGAGGACGGCATGACATTGCGTGGCTACATCACCCGTTATGCGCGGCGTGAGAAGGACGGACAGATAGACAAGCTCGTGGGCTACTTCGGAGTGCGGCGCTCTCTCGTAGAGGAGTTCATAGGCCAGTTCATCACTGAGGCGAACATCAACGAATTCGGACGGCTTGATGCCTTGTATGACTCCATCGACAAAAAGTTATCGAAATCCACGCTAGAAGTATGGATGGGTGTGATTATTTCACAGCCCAAAGCGAATCGGACAGTGCGAAACCTGCTGAGGCGTTTCGTGTTGGGAGGTGGATTCGATGTCGATGAAACGCTTGAAAAGATGCGAATTGCGAAAGGCGAGGAGGAATCGGACGATACGCCGCGTGATGTAGCCCAACGCTGATACTCTGACAGACAGTCGCAAACCATATGAATGCATGTAAAGTGCGCCATCGTGCACGCACGCGCATTCCCCCCCCGGGATATCGCATGACGCGCAGGAACGCGAAGGAGTAACGCATGACCGAATCCAACCAGCAGTCCGAACACCTCGCCCTGTGGGGCGGCCGCTTCACCTCCGGCCCCTCGCCCGAGCTGGCCCGCCTGTCCAAGTCCACCCAGTTCGACTGGCGCCTCGCGGACGATGACATCGCCGGCTCGCGAGCCCACGCCCGCGCGCTCGGCCGCGCCGGACTTCTGACCGCTGACGAGCTTCAGCGCATGGAAGATGCGCTCGACACCCTGCAGCGCCGGGTGGACGACGGCTCCTTCGCACCCATCGAAGACGATGAGGACGAGGCCACCGCGCTCGAACGCGGCCTGATCGACATTGCCGGTGACGAGCTCGGCGGCAAGCTTCGCGCCGGACGCTCACGCAACGATCAGATTGCCTGCCTGATCCGCATGTGGTTGCGCCGCCACTCCCGCGTGATCGCAGGGCTCCTGCTCGACCTTGTCAACGCGCTCATCGAACAGAGCGAAAAGGCCGGCCGTACCGTGATGCCCGGACGCACCCACATGCAGCACGCCCAGCCGGTGCTGCTGGCCCACCAGCTCATGGCCCACGCCTGGCCTCTCATCCGCGACGTGCAGCGCCTCATCGACTGGGACAAGCGCATCAACGCCTCCCCGTACGGCTCCGGCGCGCTCGCCGGCAACACGCTTGGCCTCGACCCGGAGGCCGTAGCCCGCGAGCTCGGATTCTCCCGCGTGACCGACAACTCCATCGACGGCACTGCCGCGCGCGACCTCGTGGCCGAATTCGCGTTCGTCGCCGCCATGACCGGCGTGGACATCTCCCGTCTCTCTGAGGAGATCATCATCTGGAACACGCAGGAATTCGCGTTCGTGCGCCTTGATGACGCCTATTCCACAGGCTCCTCCATCATGCCGCAGAAGAAGAACCCGGACATCGCCGAGCTGGCCCGCGGCAAGTCCGGCCGTCTCATCGGCGATCTCACCGGTCTGCTGGCCACGTTGAAGGGCCTGCCGACCGCATACGCGCGCGACCTGCAGGAAGACAAGGAAGCCGTGTTCGATCAGGTCGACACGCTGGAGGTGCTGCTGCCCGCCTTCACCGGTATGGTTCGCACCATGCGCTTTGGCGCCGACCGTCTTGAAGCCGAGGCTCCCACCGGCTTCGCACTGGCCACCGACATCGCCGAATGGCTGGTCAAGAACGGCGTGCCGTTCCGTCACGCCCACGAGCTCTCCGGCGCATGCGTCAAGATCGCCGAAGGCCGCGGCCAGGAGCTCTGGGACCTGACCGACGAGGACTTCATCGACACCTTCGCCGCATTCCTGCCTGCCGATAAGGCCCCGGGCGTGCGTCAGGTGCTCTCCAGCCACGGTTCTGTGGACTCCCGCAATGGCAAGGGAGGCACCGCCTACGGTCGAGTGCGCGAGCAGATTGCCGATGCCAAGGCGCAGGTCGAGGAGCTCAAGCTCTTCCCGGCCTCCACGTCGGACGGCTCCGCCTACAAGGTGCCCGGCACGTTCTGAGTGTCATACGGCTCCCCTCGCGCGAGAGGGGAGCTTTTTCATTTGTCCATATGTCACAGAGGGTCTCTACACTGGGCAACTGTAACGAACGGGAGCCGCAAGGCTGAGAGGAAGCGCCAGCTTCGACCGGGGAACTTGACGCGGGTCATGCCGCCGTAAGGAATCGTTGTTGAGCGGTTTGCCAAGTTGCCCGCAGCAGTCTTCAGTTTCCGTGAACACAACTAAGCCGTACAGGCTGTCTGTTGGCGTAGCCAATGCGCCGAAAGCAGGCTGGCGGTCGCATGACAGGGTTCATGAATGGGCGCACCACTTACGGTACGGTTCGTTTCGTGCACCCTTTTTTAGTATTCGGAAAGGGGACCGCAATGCAGGTCAACGGAGAGCAGGTCAAGCTCGAGCAGCCGGTCAGTGTGGCCGACTATCTCGAAACGCATGGATTCCGCGCCGAGCGTGTGGCCATCGAACTCAATGGCGAGATTATCCCACGCGAGAAACGTGCCGAAACCATGCTCGACGACCAATGCGTCATGGAGATCGTGCAGTTCGTGCAGGGTGGCTGACTTCGCGCTTCACCCGTCGGCTCCATTGGCCTCCACTGACAGGGGGAGCCGGAAACATCATCAATCCAATGAAGGGAACATCATGAGCAATATCAATCCGGTCACCGAAGCATCCGTCGAAGCTACGCCGTTGCCGCCGCAGCCCGAGGTCGTCAATCCGGTCGGCACCGCAGCGTCGATGCTGCCGGTCGAAGACAAGCCGCTCAATCTCGGCGGCCATGAATTCGAGTCCCGGTTCATTCTGGGCTCCGGCCGTTACGACCTGAACCTCATCAAGGCCACCGTGGAGCACGCCGGCACGCAGATCGTCACCATGGCACTGCGCCGTGCCCAGACCACCGAGAACAGCGTGCTCGACTACATCCCCGAAGGCATCACATTGCTGCCGAACACCTCCGGTGCGCGCAACGCCGAGGAGGCCGTGCGCATCGCGCGTCTCGCCCGCGAGGTGTGCCACACCGATTTCGTCAAAGTCGAAATCGAGCATGAGACCAAATACCTGCTGCCGGACAACGCCGAAACCATTCGCGCCACCGAAATGCTGGCCAAGGAAGGGTTCGTCGTCATGCCGTACATGTTCCCGGACCCCATCGCCGCACGTCAGCTCGAGGAGGCCGGTGCTGCCGCGGTCATGCCGCTCGGTTCGCTCATCGGCTCCAATATGGGACTGCGTATGCGCGATTTCATCGAGATCATCATTGCCAACGCCAATGTGCCGGTGATCATCGACGCCGGCATCGGTCGTCCGAGTCAGGCGTGCGACGCGATGGAGATGGGCGCGGACGCCGTCATGGCGTACACCGCAGTGGCCTCGGCGGGCAATATTCCTTTGATGGCTGAGGCATTCAAGAACGCGATCAACGCCGGCCGTGCCGCATATCTCTCCGGATTGGGCAAGGTGACCGAAGGAAAGGCCGTGCCGTCCAGCCCGACTACGGGGTATCTGCACTGATATCGGGAATGACTCCCTTCGGTCCGTCCGGCTCCCCCCCCCAGAGGAGGGGAGCCGAGTGAGGGGTCTGGCGTCGCGGTTCCCTCAAGTGAGGGGAATCGAGCGGGGGCCTGGCGTCGCAGTTTCTCTCGCTTGGGGGCGAGGTGTGGGCTTCCTCGCTTGAGGGAGTCAGGATTATGGAGAAAACATGGCATTATCTGACGAACAGCTCGAACGATACTCCCGTCACCTCATTTTGAAGGGTGTGGGCGTCAAGGGGCAGAAGAGGCTGCTTGCCGCCAGCGTGCTCATCATCGGCGCGGGCGGACTCGGCTCGCCCGCAGCCCTGTATCTGGCGGCTGCAGGCGTGGGACGCATCGGACTCGTGGACGGTGATGTGGTCGATCTGAGCAATCTCCAGCGTCAGATCATCCACACCACTGCCGCAGTCGGCACCCCCAAAGTGGAGTCGGCGGCAGCCGCCATCCGTGAGCTCAACCCGGAAGTAACGGTTGAAACCCATCAGGAACTGGTTGACGCCAGCAACATCGCATCGCTGATTGACCCATATGATCTGGTGATTGACGCCACGGACAATTTCGCGGCGAAATTCCTCATCAACGACGCCTGCGTGCTGTCCGGCAAGCCGTTCATTCACGCCGGCGTGGTCGGATTCGCCGGTCAGGTGATGGATGTCGTGCCAGGCGAAGGCCCTTGCTATCGCTGCATTTTCCGCGACATGCCCGCAGCGGGTGAGATTCCGACCTGTAAGGAGGCCGGTGTGCTGGGCGCGGTGGTCGGCGTGGTCGGCAGCCTTGAAGCCACCGAAGCCGCCAAACTCATCGTCGGCGTGGGGGAGCCGCTGGTGGGCCGCATGCTCACCGTCGATGCACTGACGATGAACATCCGCCGTGTGCCGCTGCCCTCGCATGTGACGGATTGCCTGGTATGCGGCGACCATCCGACCATCACCACGCTCGATCCGGCCAACTACGTCCAGCCGGCCTGCGCCATCTGAACCGCACCATCTGAACCATCAAACAGGACGGCCACGAAGGCTCGTCCGCACGGCCATCGGAAAAGGCCATTTTGGAAGGGGAAAACCATGACCATCACCTTGAAGCACGATCATGATGCCGACGACTACCGGCACATCGACGCGAACGAATTCGCACATCTCGACACATCCTCGGTCACGCTTCTGGATCTGCGCGAGCCGGATGAAGTGCTGGTGCACCCGATTGCCGGAGCGATCAACATCCCGTTCGAGAACATCGGACACATCGGCAATGCACTGAGCGACATTCCGAAATCCAAGCCGGTGGTCGTCTTCTGCAGGGTGGGAGACTGGAGTGTGCAGGTATGCGAGATCTTGGCCGACCGTGGATATGATGCCGTCAATCTCGATGGAGGGTATGAAGCATTGCGGGAAGCCACTGCCGGGCCGTCCGAGGATGGTCGGTCCGAAGGCGACTCGTCCGAGATTGGCCAGCCCAAGCGTCAGTCCGTCTCTGATTCGTCGTCCTCTGCGGCCGCTTCCAGTTCCGCGCCGGTCATGCCGCCCGTCGCGCCGGTCACGCTGACCGTGCCTGTCTCATCCAAGACTCAAGGTGGCAGCACCTCATCGGACGGTACCGCAACGTCGCAGCTGTTACATGTGGATGCCAAGGGGCTCAAATGCCCCGGACCAATCGTGGCCGTGGCCGATGCCCTGCGCGACCAGCCGATCGGCACCCGCCTGAAGGCCGAGGCCACCGAGGACGCCTTCTGCTCGGACATCGCCGTATGGGCCGAACGCACCGGCAACCGTCTCATCGATCTTCGCCGGGACGACGAGGGCATCATCCATGTCGAGCTTGAGAAAACGGCCGTCCCGACACAGCCTGCAGGGAGGTCTTTCGGTGCGAACTCGAGCTCGGCTCCGGCATCCACCGACGCCGGCGGCGACGTGCTCCATGACAAGACCTTCGTGGTATTCAGCGGCGATCTGGACAAGACCATTGCGGTGTTCATCATGGCCAACGGCGCCGCGGCGATGGGACGCAAGGTCACCATCTTCTTCACGTTCTGGGGACTCAACATCCTGCGTCGTCCCAAGCGCGTGCGCACGAACAAGAACCTCATCGAGCGCATGTTTGGTTTCATGATGCCGCGCGGCACCCGTAAGCTTGGTCTGAGCCGCATGAACATGGGCGGCCTTGGTGCCGCTATGATTCGTTGGATCATGAAGTCCAAGAATGTGGCATCCCTTGAGGAGCTCATGCGTCAGGCCAAGGAGCACGGTGTGCGGCTGGTGGCCTGCCAGATGTCCATGGACATCATGGGCATCCGCAAGGAGGAGCTGATTGACGGCGTGGAACTGGGCGGCGTCAGCACGTTCCTCGGCTCCGGCGAGACCAGCGATATGAGCCTGTTCGTGTGAGACCATCCGTGCGGGCGAAGTCCATATGAACTTCGCTTGCGCGGCCTGGCCATCTCATCCCGAGGTATGAAGGCGAGCGGGCAAGGTTCCGTCGTACAATCGGCCACGGAAGTCGGCGCCTGACGGCACATCGTCACGCACGCCGGCCCGATGCGATGGCTTTGCACGGTCATCGCATAAGACCTTGATTTCCGATGGGGAGGACCGTACACCGTGTCACATCTGCTCACCCGTACGCAGATTCAGCAATTGGTAGCCATGCATGGCCACGAAATCATTGGGCACAGGCACATGGACATAGAGCGATGCTGCTATCAGCATGGCAATGTCACCACGTTCGCTCATTCGATTCGTGTGGCCTGTTTGGCGGTATGGATGGCCGACCGTGCGCATCTGTGGCATCACGTGGACCTGCGTTCGCTTATCCGGGCGGCCCTGCTCCATGACTATTTCCTCTACGACTGGCATGATTGGGACAACGGCACTCATCGTTGGCACGGGTTCACCCACGGTCATGCAGCGCTCGTCAATGCGCTCAGGGATTTCAAGCTCAATGCCATCGAGAAGGACAGCATTGAGAAGCACATGTTCCCATTGACTCCGATTCCTCCGCGCTATATCGAAGGGTATCTGGTCACCCTGGCGGACAAGATCTCCGCCACACGTGAAACGCTCTCAATGGGCCGATTCCATAAGAAGTCGCTGCCATCTGCGCAGGTGCGCGCCACCATGGTGAAGAATGATTCTCGTCAAGAATCGGTTCGATAGGTAAACCCGCGATAGGTATCCCGTATGCTGCTGTTCTTTGAATATCTGTTTCTGTGGTTCGTGTTCTACAGTTTCGCCGGCTGGGTGTACGAGTCGATTCTGGTATCCTGCCAGGAACGCCGATGGGTGAATCGTGGATTCCTGAACGGTCCGTTGTGTCCGATCTATGGTACAGGTGCGGCAGCCGGCGTGGTTGTGCTCGGAGGCGTTCGCAATCCAGTCGTCCTGTTTGTACTGTCAATGGTGGGCGCTTCGATTCTTGAATATTTCACGTCGTGGGCGATGGAGCAGCTGTTCCATGCACGATGGTGGGATTATTCTCATTTTCGATTCAACCTCAATGGGCGCATCTGTCTGCTTGGAGCCGTGGTGTTCGGCATCGCGGGTGTGATCATCGTCGACGTGATCCAACCGGTCGTCGAACAGATGACCATGATGGTTCCGTTGCGAATCATCCATATGATGTGCGCTGTGCTGCTGGTGCTCATCATCATCGACACCATTGTCACCGTGTGCGGTATCGTCGACTTCGAACAGAGCCTTGAACGGTTCAAGGTCGTTGCGTCCAGATACGGCGATGCCATGCGGGAGAAGGTTACGGACGCTGTCTCCGGTGCCGCCGAAATGGCCAATGGCGTGGTGGGGGATGCTGCTGGTATAGCCTCCAATGTCATCAGCGGCGCATCCGACAAGTTCGGCGGCATGCCATCCGCGGTCAGCCAGAAAGTCGGCGACTCTTGGCAGAACGGCAAGGATATGTCGGCGGAGCTTATGCTGCGCATCAAGGATGCCGCCGATTCCGTGTTCAACCGTCAGCAGCGCCGTATGATTGCGTCCTTCCCGAGGCTGAAGACCACCCGGAACAACGAAACGCTGCAGCAGCTGCGCGAGACGCTTGAACGGCTGTACCGGCGCGGGCGGTGAATGCTCGTAGGCGCGGGGGAAGACGTCATATGGTGTGTGCGCGATATGGAAACCCGACCTGCGCGGCACTGTCGGTGTGTCCTGCGAGACTTATAGACGCTTGAAATAGAAGTAGGGCATCATCCAATCACACAATTCGATAGGGAGAAGCATCAAGCTATGGCTCACGTCACCGACTTCAAGGAAGCGGGTTTCGACACCCTGCTTGAGGAACTGGAATGGCGCGGGTTGATTTCCCAGTCCACGGACAGGGATCGACTCGCGGAAGCATTGAACGGCGAGCCCATCACCTATTATTGCGGCTTCGACCCCACGGCTGCCTCGCTGCATATCGGCAACCTCGTGCAGCTCATCAACATGCGGCATCTGCAGCTTGCCGGCCATCATCCGATTGCCTTGGTCGGTGGCGCCACTGGTCTGATTGGTGATCCGCGTCAGTCCGGTGAACGCACATTGAACCCGAAGGATGTCGTCGCCGGCTGGGCGGAGCGCCTGAAGCGTCAGATCGGCGGCATTCTGGAGACCGAGGGCGCCAATCCGGTGCGCTTCGTGTCCAATTACGACTGGACCGCGCAGATGACCGTCATCGACTTCCTGCGCGATGTCGGCAAGAACTTCCGTCTGGGCACCATGCTCGCCAAGGACACCGTGGCCCGTCGCCTGAATTCCGAGGAGGGCATATCCTTCACCGAATTCAGCTATCAGGTGTTGCAGGGCAATGATTTCCTGCATCTGTTCGATGAATACCATTGCACGCTTGAGCTCGGCGGTTCCGACCAGTGGGGCAACCTCACTTCCGGCTTGGACCTGATTCACAAGGTGCGTGGCGTGGACGTCAACGTGTTCACGAGCCCGATCATCACCGATGCATCAGGCAAGAAGTTCGGCAAGTCCGAGGGCAACGCCGTATGGCTGGATGCCACGATGCTCAGCCCGTACAAGTTCTACCAGTTCTGGATCAACCGTCCGGACGTGGAGATGGAGAATCTGCTCAAGGCGTTCACCTTCCTGCCCAAGGCAGAGATCGAGCGACTGGTCGAGGAATCCAAGACCAATCCCGGCAAGCGTGAGGCGCAGAAGACGCTGGCATGGGAAGTCACCAGTTTCGTCCATGGCGAGGAGGCGACCCAAGCCGCCATCGATGCCTCAGGCGCGTTGTTCGGCCGTGGCGGCAATCTTGAAGACATCGACGAGGCGATGCTTGAATCCGTGCTTGACGGATTCAAGGTGACTGACGAGCAGGGCAATCATGTCTTCCCGGTGGCCCATCCCGGTGACCGTGTCATCGATGCCGCTCAGGCGGCGGGCTTGTTCAAGTCCGGTTCCGAAGCGCGTCGCGCCATCAAGTCGGGTGGCGTCTACCTCAACAACAATCGTGTCGATGATGAGGAGCAGGTGCTTGGCGAGGGTGATTTCCTCTCAGGACGTTTTGCACTGATCCGTCGTGGCAAGAAGGCGCTTGGCGCCGTGGAAACCCGTTAGTTCTCATGTTCGCCGGACCGTCCGACGATGCGGAATCGCAGACGGTTCGGCGAGCATCACGATTCGTAATTCGCAGTGAAGAAAGGCATGCACATGGCAGAAGGAAACGAGCGTTCCGGTAAATCGTACGGCGGCGGACATAAGGGTTATGGTGACCGTCGTCCATCCAGCCGCGGTGGCAACGGTTTCAAGCCACGCGGCAAGGGAGGCTTCAAGCCGCGTCGTGAGGGAGAAGGCTTCAAGCCGCGCTATCGCGACAATGGAGAAGGTCACACCCCTCGTCGGGATGGTGACGGCGAGAACGGTCATGGCGGCTTCCGCAAATCGTACGGCAAGTCCGGCGGCTTCCATAAGGGCGGTTTCCGCAAGGATGGCGAACGTGGCGGATTCCGCAAGGAAGGCGGCTTCCGTCGTGACGGCGGATTCCATAAGGATGGTCCGCGTCGCGACGGCGGATTCCGCTCCCATGAAGGCGAGGCGGGGGAGAACCCGCGCTATCAGCATCGTGACGGCGAACACCGCGAATTCCGTCGTGACAACGACCGCCGTAACTTCCGCCGCGATGGTGAGCACGGTGGCTTCCGCCGCGATAACGACCGTCGTGATTTCCATCGTGATGAACGCCGCGATGGCGAGCGTCGCGACAACCGCGACTTCCGTCGTGACGGCGGACGCAACGAGGGCCGTGGCTTCCGCAGCAATGATGACCGTCGCGATTTCCATCGTGACAATGATCGTCGCGATTTCCATCGTGACAATGACCGCCGTAACTTCCGCCGCGATGGTGAGCACGGTGGTTTCCGCCGCGACGACCGCCGCGATAACGATCGCCGTGGCTTCCGCGGTGACAAGGAACGTCGTGATTTCCATCGTGACAGTCGTGACGACCGTGGTGGTTTCCGTCGTGATGACCGTCGTGACGGCGAGCGTCGTGAATTCTCTGCGGAAGAGAAGACCCAGTATCGGGAGCAGAAGCGCAGCGAATACATGAGCCGTCCGCGCCGCAACTCCGACGGCACGATGAGCTTCCCCTCGCAGAATCCGTACACGGCCCGTCGCCCCGATGAGCCGCGCATGCCCAAGGGGATGGAATGGTCCATGCTGTCCTCGGACGAGCGTGAACGTTTGCGCGGCTTGGCCAAGGAGCATGCAGAGAACATCGGTCTGCACATTCTTGCGGCGTATGCGCTTGAGGAGAAGGATCCGCAGGCGGCACTCGAGCATGCCAAGTGGGTGGCCCGTCAGGCGTCCCGCATCGATTTCGCCCGTGAGACCCTTGCGTTTATCGCCTATCGTCAGGGCAACTACAAGCTCGCCTTGCGCGAGTTCCGCACTGCCTACCGTATGAATGGATTCCAGGATTATCTGCCGTTCATCGCTGATTGCGAGCGTGGCGTCGGCGATCCCAAGAAAGCCGTGGAGATCGCGCAATCCGAAGAAGGCAAGCAACTGCATGGCGCTCCCAAGGTGGAGATGTTCCTGGTGTATGCCGGTGCGCTCGGCGATCTGAAGCTGTGGGACAAGGCCATCGAGATCGTGCACACGGTCGGCCGCTCCCAGGGACTTCCCGGTGAGTACCGTATGCGCGCGGTGCAGGCGGAGCAATACTTCCTAGAAGAGGCCGGTCGCAATGGCGAAGCCGAGAAGCTCGACCGCCTACTCGATCGTCTCGAAGAGCAGTACGCCGATGAGGACTTCGATGAGGACAGCGATGATGTGGTCATCGACCATGACCTCGAAGAGCTGACCGATGATTCCGAGGTGCTCGAGCAGCTGGGCATCGATCCGTCCGAGGCCCGGTTCGCGCCTGAGCCGGAACCCGAGGATGATGAATCCGAGGACGCATCCGACGATGAGGATGACGACGAAGACGCGGAAGAGTCCGGCGATGCTTCGGAAGACGATTCGGATGATTCCGATGAATCCGACGATTCTGACGAATCCGATGAATCCGATGAATCCGATGATGCAACCGAGGAATCCGATGGGTCCGAGGAACAGTCCACCGCCGATAACGCTGATGCCGATGAGTCCGATGCCGCGGATAGCACGGACGATACGGACGCGGATGCTGAGACCGACACTGCGTCCGATGAGACCAGCGTCTCCGAGGAATCGGAGCAGTGAGCCTGACCATGACACGCTTCCTCAAAGGCACCGATCGGCCCTTGGCACAGGCATACCAGCTGGCGTTGCTTGACTTGGACGGTGTGGTATATCGAGGCAAGAATCCGGTCGAGTATGCCGCCGATTCCATTCGTGCCGCAGAACAGGCCGGCATGACCATCGAATACACCACCAACAACTCTTCGCGATTCCAGCACGTGGTGGCCGACCAGCTCAAGGGCTTCGGTCTGGATGTGGAACCGTGGCAGGTCATCACCTCGTCCGTGGTCGCGGCCCGTATGGTGGCGAAGGCCTTGCCGGAGGGGGCGCGTGTACAGGTATTGGGCGCCGAACATTTGCGTGAGGAGGTTCGGCATAACGGCCTGACCATCGTGGACGGGCCGGAAGCCCATCCCGAGGCGGTCATCCAAGGATGGTATCCGCAGATGACCTGGCAGATGATGGCCGATGCCGCATTCGCCGTGGAGGCCGGCGCCGCGTATTTTGTAACCAATCGCGATCTGACCATTCCGCGCGAACTGGGCATCGCGCCGGGTTGTGGCTCGATGATCAACGCGGTCGTCACCGCCACGGGCGTGGAGCCCGTGGCATCGGCCGGCAAGCCGGAATCATACATGTATGACGAGGCACGCGAACTCAATGCGGCGGAAGGTCATGACCTGGTCCCCAAGGAGTCCTCGCTCGCCATAGGCGATCGTCTCGATACGGATATCGAAGCCGGCAACCGTGGCGGTTACGATTCCCTGGCGGTCCTCACCGGCGTCACCAACCCCACGGAACTGATGCTCGCTCCGGCCCACCTGCGTCCTACATTCGTTGCGCAGGACCTGCGTGAACTGGCCAACATCCAGCCTGAACCGGTTCGTGCCGAAGACGGTACTTGGGAATGCCGCAACGCCTGCGCCTGGTTCGAGAATGGTGCCGTGCACGCAAGCGACACCACCAGTATGGATGCATTACGTGCGGCCATGTGCGCGGCATGGGAAGCCGAGGACAAGGGCGCGATGCTCGAGCCGAGCACCGTGCCTGCATTCGAGTTCAGGCGAGGGCAATGAACGGGCCGTCCAACGACACGGATGAGGGTACGGATACGAAGGATGACGCGCCGATTGTGCAACGGTATCCCGAGCTTGCCGACATCGATCGATTGAGCGATGACCGCAAGCTCGAGGTGTACCGTTCGGTGCTCGAATCACTGCAGCGCGAACTTGACTCCAGCCGCGAGTAACGGCCGCGGAACAAAGGAGCAAAAGAATCGTATCGGCTGGATCGCTGACTGCCGCTGGCGGAAGCGGTGAAAGGATGAGCTATGGTCACGCAGCCCATTGACCCTGCGACGCCGCTTGATCGTCTTGACATGATGCTGGTGGCTTCCGGGCTGGTCGAATCACGCGCCAAGGCGCAGCGACTCATCAAGGGCGGTCATGTACGTGTCGATGGCATGACGGTCACCAAACCGTCGTATATGGTCAAAGCCGGACATGAGGAACTCGCCGTAGACAAAGGTGACGACTACGTCTCCCGTGGCGCGTACAAGTTGCTGGGCGCGTTCCAGGCCTTTGCGGCCCAAGGACTTACTGGTCCCCGTGGCCTGCGTTGCCTGGACATCGGTGCCTCCACCGGAGGGTTCACCGATGTGCTGTTGCGTGGGGGAGCCGCCGCAGTCGTGGCGCTTGATGTCGGCCACGGACAGCTCGACCCCCGCATATCCGCCGATGCCCGCGTTACGGAGATGAGCGGCGTCAACATTCGTGACGTCGAGGCAGATGATCTGCCATGGCGTCCCCAGATGATCGTATCCGATGTCTCGTTCATCTCACTGACCTATGTGATCCCGGTGATCGCCCGCATAGCCGCACCGGATGCCCATGTGGTGCTTCTGGTCAAACCGCAGTTTGAAGTCGGCCGCACCGGTCTGGGCAAGAACGGCATCGTCGAAGACCCGGCATTGCGCAAGCAGGCGCTCGATACGGTCGTCGATTGCGCCAATCGCCATAGGCTTGCCGTGAGGGCCACCGCCGACAGCCCCATCGAAGGTACGCACGGCAATGCCGAATACCTGCTGTATGCGGTTGCAGGCAATGGTCCGCGACCGTTATAAGTCGGCAGGCATAGCGCATGGCGCGAATGGAGTCAGGAGACAGCCCTGAGATGGGTTCTCCGGCAGGCTCCGGTCAGCAGCAGCACGCTTGATGTGCGGTCTATGCCCAACGAAGTCGAACAGGCGGCACTTTCCACGGAAGTGCCGTTCCTCAGCGTCGCGGTGTCAACCGTCATCGTTCTGCATGTCAGCCGTGAAGCATCCACATTGCTGACACTGATGGCGTCCGCGTGGCTGCGTGCCTGATAATCCGGCATACCGAACCTCGAGAACATGGTGCTGTGCAGAGGACGGACGGTGAAGGAACGGCCATCGATGTCGTTGCCATGCAGCACGCCGCTGAGTTGCATCTCATCGGCGGTGATGCGATGCGCATTGCTGAGAGTGCCGGTCATCTCCATATTTCCGGAGCAGTAGATGTTGCCGTCGGAAACCAGGCTGCCGGTCAATTGGATGCTGTCACAGACGATATCGCCTTTGACCTCGAGCGTCCCGCATCCGGCTATGCGTTTGACACGTATTTTGCCTGAACATCGCACTACGCCTTTGTTGATGATGAGGTTCTCACCTTGGATGTTCGGTGCCTGCAGGCTCCCTTCCACCATCGTGGTGCGGAATCTGACCGCGTCGGCGAATGTGGCGTTATGCTCCACATCGATGAGGTCGTAGTCGCCGTTGTGTATCAATGAGCAGTCCGTGGACTTATGCATGGTAATACCCCCTTCCGGGACTCTCAGGGTTCAGCCTAGGCGCAGATTACCTGGCCGGGGAGCCGATGTCCGCAGAGTAGCGGGGGTATGTGCGAACAGGGGGTGTTCTTATGGTTGCCGATTTTCTGAGGGATTGATGCGGTCCGCCTCGCTAGTGGTTTGTCTTTCACGCATCATCCCTGAATGAAGTGGTCGATCTGGTCCTGCTTGCCCATGATGATGAGTTCGTCATTGCGGTGCATGACCAATTCCCGTGAGCCGTATTGGAACTCCTTGCCGGGGGCCTTGATGCCCACCACGGTCACACCGTATTTGTCATGCACCTGCACTTCCTCGATGGAGCGTCCGACCGCATAGAGCGGCGTGTGGATCTTCACGACCGTGTACGGGCCATCGATCTCGATGTAATCCAGGTAATTGCCGGCCACCAGATGTCCTACACGTTTGCCGGCGTCGGTCTCCGCGTTGATGATGTGCCGTGCGCCGATGCGCTGCAGGATGCGGGCGTGCTCCTGGGACACGGATTTCGCCCATAGGTCGGAGATGCCCGCGTCGAGCAGGTTGCCGGTGATGATCACGGACGCTTCGATGCTGTCGCCTATGGCCACGACAGCGGTGTCGAATTGTGCCGCGTCGATTTGCTCGATGGCCATCACATCAGTCATATCGGCCTGGATGGTGGGAAGATGGGCGGACCAGCGCGCCACGATCTCGGGGTTCTTGTCCACCGCCAGCACATCCTGTCCCATGGCATCCAGCGTGGATGCCACAGCCCCGCCGAATCGTCCGAGACCGATGACCAGTACGCTTTTGCCGCTGTTCGATTTTGATGCCATGATGACCCTTTCCTGAAATGTCAATGGTAGTTGGATTGGACGTATGCATGTGGATTGGATGTGTCAGCCGACGATGATGTTCTCCTGCGGATATCGGATGGGCTCCGGCGCCATCGGCCTGCTGATGGAATAGGCGATGGTCAACGGGCCGAGCCGTCCGACGATCATCTCAGCCGAGAGTATGAACAGGCTCGCCGGATTGCCGGCGCTTGCCACGCCGACCGAATACCCGCCCAGCGAGAACGCCGAGGACGCTTCGAATATGGCGTCCACGAAATCGCACCCGGTGACGAACATCAGCGCCACGGCACCGATCAATACCAGCGCGGAGCACGCCGTGGTCACCGATACGGCTGTCATCTGGATGCGTCGGGGGATGCGTCGCCGGAACACGGTCACATCCCTATGGCCGGTGAACGACGCCGCGCAGATCAGCACGATCACCGCGAACGTGGTCACGCGTATGCCTCCTGCGGTGGAGGATGAGCCGGCGCCGATGAACATGAGCAGGCTCATGAACACCTTGGTCTCATTGCTGACATCCGGCACCCAGGAGATGTCGAATCCGGCCGAGCGAGGCATGACGGCGGCGGACAGGGCCCGGCGCAGCTTCATGCTTGCGTCGTCGGCGGGAAACAGTGTGGCGTTGTCCCATTCGACCGCCAGAAACCAGATCAGGGAGGCCACGACCAGTATCGCAGTGGTGGCCAGAGTGAGTTTGGTGTGCAACGTCCAACGCTTCGGACTGATGCGCCGGTATGCGCATTGCACGACATTCAGGACCACGGGGAAGCCGAGGGTGCCGACGAATGCGCTGAGCAGAATGGGCAGTCCCACGCCCCAACGGTTGATATGCAGTCCGGTGGCGTCCGGCGTGAATCCTGTGTTGTTATACGCGGACACTGCGTAGAACAGGGCCTGCCAGAGAGTGCGGCCGACCTGTCCGTTGTTGATGCGGAACAATTCTGGCAAGAGGAGCGCGAAGGTGAGCACCTCCGCGATGACGAACGTGCCGATGGCCACGGACAGCACGCTTTTGATTTCCGAAAGCTTGGTGGTGCCCAGTTCGCTGGCGGTGAGGATGCGTTGGGAGACCTTGAGTCTGCGGGATGCGCCGAGCGCCACCATGGATGCGAAGGTCATCACGCCGAGGCCGCCGAACTGAATGGACAACAGGATGACCACCTGCCCGAACATGGACCAGTATTCGCCGGTGTTCACCACCGGAATGCCGCAGGTGGACAACGCGGAGACGGCGGTGAAGAACGCTACGGGGAAGTTGGTGAACACCCAGCTCCGGGTGGAGATCGGCAGCAGCAACAAGCCGGTGACCACCACGATAAGCACGAGGAAGTAGAGGATGGACAGCCGTCCGGGATGATTCAGCAGCCGATCGGTCAGACTGATGCGGCGGATACGGCGTGCCTTGCGCATGCCCTCCTTGTCCCGCTCATTCGCGCCAGTCGAAAAGTTGGCGAACCACCAGGACAGGCCTTGCGAGGATTTCCGGTTGAGGAAGGATTCATCGAAGTCGTTGGACATGGTTCCCGTGCTTCCTCAAACTGCTCGTCGTCACTGGTTCATCCGCCGCGGCTGGAAGGCGAATCAGGGCCATTGTAGGACGTTTTGCCGGGATATGCGATTCCCAATGGCGTGCATGGCGGTTAGGATGGTCAATGGTGCAGTGCGAATGCGATGCATCAGCCGGCGAACAGGAGGATGGCATGGCCAAGCGCAATGCGGTTGTGGTGACGCATACCAGGCTCAGGCAGTCCGGGACCGTGGTGTCCGAAGCGGTCAGCCAGCTTCGTGTGGCAGGGTTTGCGGTCTCCATCATCGACAACACGGAAGCACCGGATTTCGGCGTGCAGCCGCCGTGCGTGCCGGATGATACGGAGATAGTGGTGGTTCT
This sequence comes from Bifidobacterium reuteri DSM 23975, assembly GCF_000741695.1. Taxonomy (GTDB): domain Bacteria; phylum Actinomycetota; class Actinomycetes; order Actinomycetales; family Bifidobacteriaceae; genus Bifidobacterium; species Bifidobacterium reuteri. The sequence continues at coordinate 177,680 of NZ_JGZK01000006.1, forward strand.
GGGAGGCGACGGCACCATTCTGAGGGCCGCGGAACTGGTGCATTGCACGCAGGTGCCTATTCTCGGCGTGAACATGGGGCATGTGGGATTCCTCGCCGAATTCGAGAGCTTCCAGATCGATGAGGCTATTCGCAGGGTCGCCGAGCATGATTACTCCATTGACGAACGCATGATCGCCCATGTCGATGTCTGGCTGCCTGGCGCCAGCGCCCCGCTCGAGGATTGGGCGCTGAACGACATCACCCTTGAGCGGGCCGATCGCGGCAAGATGGTGGAACTGTCCATCCAGGTGGATGGCGTCGAGATGAACTCGTTCGGCGCCGATGGAGTGATCGTCTCCACGCCCACCGGTTCCACGGCGTATGCGTTCTCGGCAGGGGGTCCGGTCATATGGCCGAACGTCAAGGCATTGCAGCTGATTCCATTGGCCGCACATGCCCTGTTCGCCCGTCCGCTAATCATCGGTGCCGGCTCCACATTCACCATTGATATTCTGGACGAATCGATGTCCGAAGGCTGGATCTGCTGCGATGGCCGCAGGCAACGCGCGCTGCCGCAGGGGACCCGTGTGATCGTCCGCGAATCGCGTGACACGCTACGTCTGGCACGGCTGTCGGGTGTGCCGTTCACCAACCGTCTGGTTTCCAAATTCGATCTTCCGGTAGTCGGGTGGCGCGAGCATGCACGTGCGGAATCCACAGGCCAGGCCACGGAGCATCATCCCGGTACCGCCGCATCCGGTACCGTCGCATCCGGTACCACCGCATCGTCAGCTGAGGCCATGCGACCCGGCGAGGTGGCCCGCTGATGCTGGAGGAACTCGATATCCGCAATCTTGGCCCCATCCACGAGGCCACCATCACACCGGCGTCGGGCATGACCGCCATCACCGGCGAGACCGGTGCCGGCAAATCCATGCTGTTGTCAGCATTGAGCCTCATTTCCGGAGGACCGGCGGATGCCGGTCGCGTGACCGTCGGCGCCGACGAGGCCTGGGCGCAGGGCATCTTCGCCGTCGCCGATGATGCAGTCGCTGCGGGCGTGGCGCACGAGGCCGGTGTGGATGTGGAAGACGGGGAACTGTTCCTTGCCCGTACCGTCAAGGCGGCCGGCAGGTCGCGTGCGGTACTCGGCGGCAAAAGCGTGCCCAAATCCGTGCTTGCGAACGTCGCCTCCGCATTGGTCACCATCCATGGCCAGGCCGAGCAGCTCAACATCGCATCGGCGTCGCGGCAGCGGGAGTTCCTCGACCATGCATCGGACGACGGGGAACAGCTGGAGGCCTACCATGCGGCATGGCGCGCATTGCGTGACATGGATGACCGGTTGGAGCGTCTGCGCTCCCAGGAATCCTCGGCGCGTCAGCGCGCAGACTATCTGCGTGAATCGGTGGGGCGCATCAACGAGGTCGACCCGCACCCCGGTGAGGACGAGGACCTCAAGGTCAAACGCGACCGGATTGAAAACGCGGCGGATATCGCCGAAGGCGTATCGCACGCGCTCGCGGCGTTGGATTCGTCGCAATTGGAATTCGACGCCTCCACCGAGACCACCGGTGCGTCCGACCTGCTGTTGCAAGCCGCCCAGGCGTTGCGTGGCATCCATGCAGCCGGCGAATTCCAGGAGCTCGCCGACCGTCTCGAATCGTTGAACGCCGAACTGCAGGATGTGGTATTCGCCTTGTCCAAACATCTTGATGAGGACTTCGGCGATGCGGATCTCGACACATTGAACGCCCGCATCCATGAACTCTCAGAGTTGACCCGCAGATGGGGGCCCACGTTGGCGGATGTCCTCGAATGGCGGGACAAGGCATCATTCGAAATCGAGGATCTGGACGCCTCGCCGGAAAAGATCGCCGAACTCGAAGCCGAGCGCGAAGGCCTGTATCGCAAGGCCGTGGCAGCGGCGGATGAGCTCACCGAGGCGAGGTCCAGGGCTGCGGCGACACTTGCGGGCAAGGTCACCGCCGAGTTGGAGTCCTTGGCCATGCCCGGAGCGTCATTGGAGATCCGGGTGACGCGCCGAAGCGGCGAATCTGAAGACGCGCTGGACGCCAATGGCGGCGATGACATCGCCTTCCTGTTCACTCCATATGAGGGGTCCGCCCAATTGCCGATGGGCAAAAGCGCCTCAGGCGGTGAACTGAGCCGTCTGATGCTCGCGTTGGAGCTGTCTGCCGCGGATATGCATGCCGGTGAATCGTCGCAGGGCCAGCAGGATGCGGAATCCGGCATGACCTTCATCTTCGATGAGGTGGATGCCGGTGTGGGCGGCAAGGCGGCAGTCGAACTCGGCAGACGGCTGGCCCGTCTGGCGCGTACGTCGCAGGTCATCGTCGTCACGCATCTGGCTCAAGTGGCTTCCTGGGCGGACAGTCAGTTTGTGGTGACGAAGATTCCGCCGGATGCCGATGACGATGCCGTGGGTGTGATTACGACGGTGCAGCAGGTGCGGGATGATGCCCGTATCCGGGAGGTGGCACGCATGCTGTCTGGTTCGGAATCCGAAGCGTCGCTCGACCATGCGCGCGAGCTGCTGGCCGATTCTCGCTTGAATGCCGGTGAGTGAGGAGCAAGATGGTAGTGAGTCCCGTCAAAGCCGCCATTTTCGATCTGGATGGCACGTTGCTTGATTCCATGGGCGTGTGGAACCAGATCGACATCGATTTTTTGGGTAGGCGGGGCATCGCCGTGCCTGATGACTATATGTCCACTGTGGCGTCGATGCAGTTCAGGCAGATTGCCGAATACACCATCGCACGGTTTGCATTGCAGGAGACGCCCGAACAGGTCATGGCCGAATGGGATGAGATGGCGCACGCCGCCTACGCCACCCAGGTCATGCCGAAAGCTGGGGCCATCGCTTATCTCAACGAGCTGAAACGATCCGGTGTGAAGCTCGGCGTGGCTACGACGCTATTGCCGAAACTGCGTGAAGCGGCACTCGCACATCTCGGTATCGCTGAATGCTTCGATGCCGTGGTTTCGGTGGACGATGCAGGTGGCGTGGGCAAAAGCAAGCCGGACGTATACCTGCTGGCCGCCCGTCGTCTGGGTGCAGAACCCTCTGATTGCATAGTGTTCGAGGATCTTCTGGTCGGCATTCGTTCGGCCAAGTCGGCGGGCATGCGTGTGTGGGCCATGTATGATGATTCGTCAAGCGCGGATTGGCCCGAAATCGAACGCCTCGCCGACGGTGCCCTCCATGACTTCCATGAAGCCCCGCGCAACTGGTGATGCCGCTGCGTGGGACTTCACTAAAGCGAACACGGAGCAAACACGGTGGATTCTGATCTGAAGAGGATTCAGAAGACCGAGAGCAGGTCGGCGGAACGATTCGATGCGAACCGCTGCCGTTCCAACTCCTCGCCTTCCCGGCGCTCCACCTCTTCGGAGGATATGCGCTGCAGCAGCACCTCCACGGGTGCGCGGTAGGTCACTTCATCGAACGAATGTCCATCGCGTTCCACGGCGTCGCTGCGACGGGAAACCTCCTTCAGCCCGAAGGATTCCGCCATATGGCGTGCACGCAGGTTGAACGACCATACGTTGACGGTGATCGTTGACGCGCGCAACTGCTCGACCGCGAGTGTGATGCCGAGCTTCATCGCCTGATTGCCGAAGCCCAAACCCTGATAATAAGGACCGATGAGCAGGGCCATCGTCGCGTCGCGTTCCGGATCCGTGCAGCCCCAGGCGGCGAGGTGGCCGATGGGCTGGCCGTGCTGGTCGAGCACGGTGCGACCGAACTGATGGTCGTCGTCCGTATCGCTGGCATTGTGGAACAATGTATCGATCTGACCGTTGGTCAATGTTTCCAAGGTGTTTCGGCATGCGTCAGCTATGGTGTCTGTATTCCACCAGATCTCGAAATACCGGTAGTCATCGGGTTCGGTGATGCGCAATGTAACGGCGTTGTCGGGCATGGCTGCTCCCTTCCATCTGCATTATAGGCATGGAGGATGTTACGGCTTATCGCAGCGGCGGGATTCGGCTGCGTTGTTCGTCTGAAGTTCATCCAAGCTGCTTTGCCATGAGGCCATGCATGAGAAAATCGTTAGGGAAACGCCGTCGTGCGCAGAGAAAGCCGTATGTCTTTCGTAAGGGATGGTTGCGGCGTGAGGTCGGCTGATTACATTCAATTCCATATAGACTGGGGGAAGGCGGCAACGATGGAGAACGCGATACTGGTCACGGAGATTCTGTTCGCGATTCTCATCTCCTCGTTCCTGAGCCGGTTCCTGCCGAAGATCTCCACGCCGCTCATCCAGATAGCCTTCGGCGTCGCATGGTATTTCACCCCTGGATTGCGCAACATCCAGTTCGAGCCGGACATGTTCATGCTGCTGTTCATCGTCCCGCTGTTCTACCTTGAGGCGCGCAACATCGACCGCAAGGCGCTGCGCAAGGACCTGAGCCTCTCGTTGTCTCTGGCGGTGGGCCTGGTCATGGTCACGATGGCGCTGAGCGGAGTGGCCCTGCATGAATTGTGGCCGGCCATTCCGATGATGGCGGCAGTGGCGATGGGCGCGATCATCAGCCCCACCGATGCGGTGTCCGTGGCGCAGCTGGGTGGCGTCGTCAAACTGACGCCGAGACAGCAGTCGGTGCTGCAAAGCGAAAGCCTGCTCAATGATCCCGTCAGCCTGGTCGGTTTCCAGACCATGCTGGTGGCGCTCGCCACGGGTCATTTCTCGCCTGCGGGGTTTGGCTGGCAGGTGCTGATGAGCTTCGTGCTGGGCACCCTGATCGGTGCCGTGGTGGGTTGGCTGTTCGACCGTCTGGTCCTGTTCATGCGCAAGCATAACTTCGAGGACGTCACCACGCGCATGCTGATGGAATGCTTCCTGCCGTTCGGCGTATACCTGCTCTCCGAACATGTGGGTATCTCCGGCCTGCTGGCCGTGGTGGCATGTGGCGTGGTCATCACGTTCCCCCGCACCGGCGTGGGCGGGGATGTGGCGCGCGTCAATCTGGTCTCGAACTCCGTATGGCATTTCGTGGACTTCACACTGAACGGCATGGTGTTCGTGCTGCTCGGTATCGAACTGCCGATCGCGATGCGTGCGATCTGGGATGATCCACGTGTCGATTTGGGAGCGATGATCGGTCTGGTGCTGTTGCTGACGCTGCTGACGTTGGTGCTTCGATTCATCTGGTGCGTGGGCACGTTGCGGTGGGCCAAGGATCTGGCCACGGGCAAGCGCCGCAAGATGACGCGTGAACGCTGGCATTCGGCGGTGGTGATGACCTTCGGCGGACCGAAGGGCGCGATTTCGCTGGCCATGGCGTTCTCGCTGCCGTATTCAGTGGACAATGGCGCCTCGGTGCCGGTGCGCAACATCATATTGTTCATCGTCTCCGGCTACATCGTGCTGTCCATCGTGATTTCGAATGTCATGCTTCCGTTGCTGTCGCCGAAGCCTGCCGACACGTCGAAGGAGGAGTGGGCCAAGCGCGATATCGAGATGCTGCGTCGCACCATCGCCAAGATTGTGGACAACGAGACGCCCGAGACCCATGCCGCCGTGACGCGCGTGCTCAAAAGCTATAATGACCGCATCGAACGTGTGGAGGCGAACATGCCGTCCGCGTCTCCTCGCGAGGCGAACGAGCTGCGGATCCGCACGCTCAGGTGGGAGAGGGACTGGCTCAACAAGGCGATTGCCACCCGTGAGAACGTCGTCAATCCCGATCAGGAGACCATCACCCAGCTCACAGGTGCACGCTACCTGCTCGAACATGTCGAAAGCGTGTTGGAGCGATTGACTCCTGAGGGGGGTTCCGGGCACGGGCTCAGATTCAATATGGCCAAATTGCGCCGTCGTTTCATGCCTGTCATCCGGCGGTTCTGGGAAGGCATCGCACGCCGCACGCCGGGTCTGGAAGCCGAGCGCACACGTGCAATCCGGGCGGTGCAGGTGCCGCTGTACAACGACATCATGGAACGGCTGCAGGATCTCATCCTCGACCATGTCTACGATGCCGAGCTGGTGGCCGAGCTGCTCATCGAATACCGCAGGGCGCTGAACCAGATCCTCGACAACTCCATGTCCCCTCTGCATGCGGCTGACAGCTCGAAGGTCGAGGCAGTGCGCGCCAATGCGCTGCGTATGGAGTTGGACACCATACGAGAAATGCTCGAGGCCAAGGAGATCACCCGTGAGGATGCTCGCCTGATGCGCTCGAACGTGTACCTCATGCAGGCCGAATCGGTGGTCTAGTGATGTGCGTGCGCATCCGGGGTCTGGCCGGCGCGCCCGCAGTGGAGCCGGGCACATGGTGATGTGTGATGACGGATGTGAGCGTATCCGAGAACAGATGAGGGGAGAGAATGATGATGACAGGGGCTGACAGGAGCGATGCAACTGCGCGCGACGGCCATGGCGGTGAACATGAGTCTGCGATTGTCACTCGTCATTTGACCAAACGTTACGGCAAAGCGAGAGGCATCACTGATGTGGACCTCGTCGTGAAGAGGGGAGAGATCTTCGGCTTCGTCGGTCCCAACGGCGCAGGCAAATCCACGACCATCCGTTGTCTGCTGGGCCTGATCCGTCCGACGAGCGGCTCTGCATCGATTTTCGGGCTCGACAGCATGCGCGACCGGGTGCGGATTCTCGAGAACGTGGGGTATCTGCCCAGCGAGGTGTTCTACTACGAGGGCATGCGCGCCCGCGACCTGCTCGCCTATGCTGCGAGTTTCTATCACAGGGACTGCTCCGCCCGCATCATTGAACTCGCGCAACGGCTTGACCTGAACCTCGACCAGAAGATTGAGGACATGTCGCTCGGCAACCGCAAAAAGGTCGGCATCGTGCAGGGACTGCTACATTCGCCGAAGCTGGTGATACTCGACGAGCCGACCAGCGGCCTTGACCCGTTGGCGCAACGCGCGTTCTTCGATCTCATCCGCGAAGAGAATCGCGAGCATGGCGTCACTGTGCTGTTCTCCTCACATATCCTTTCCGAAGTGCAGCGCATGTGCGACCGCGTGGCAATCATCCGCGAGGGCCGGATTGTGGCGGTGAAGGATGTCGCAGAGCTGCGCCGCTCGTCGGTCAAACGGGTGTCGCTGGTACTGGGTGGATGCGGTGCGCGCGCCGATGGCGATGACGGCACCCGATCGGTGGGCGTCCCCGGTGCGAGTCGAGATGAGCATGCTGATGCCGTGTCCGCCCGTATCGAGGAGATGCTGTCCGGCCTTCCGGGCGTGCGTTCGCTGACGGTGGGTGACAGCTCGTCCGAGGACGTGAGTTTCCTGTTCGAAGGCGACTGTAATGCACTGCTCGACACGCTCGCCGGTCTCGACCTCGCCGATGTATCGATCACCGAGCCGACGCTCGAAGAGGTGTTCATGCACTACTATCAGCCGGATGCGTCGGGGGAGTCTGAATCATCGGGCGTCGCGAGTGATGCGGATGTGTCGACGGCGCCGCGAGGGAAGCGGGACTGATGAACGTCTACCGTTTTGAGTTCGGTCGCCAGTTGCGCGGGTTTCTCGTAGGCGAGGCGGTGCTGCTGGGTGTTGCCGTGCTGCTCATGGTGGGAGCCTATCCGATCTATCGCGACGCCAAGGAGGCGGTCGAACAGGTGCTCGAGGGGTTCCCTCCGCAGTTCGCCGCGCTGTTCGGGGTCTCCGACGGCATGTTCTCCTTCGGTGGCTTCTACCGATTCTGCTCGCTGTATTTCATGCTCATCGTGGCGATTATGTCCTGTGCATGGGGATTGTCGGTATTCGGTCGCGAACGGCGTACCAAGTCGTCCGATTTCCTGTTTGTCATGCCGATTGGTCGGATGCGCCTGTATGCGGAGAAACTCGCCGTGTGCCTCACGATGGTAGCGGCCACTGGTGCGCTGTTCACGGCGGTCATGGCGATGATCTACCGGGGGTACGGCGATGACCCCACTGCGGCCTCCATCCCGTTGCCGAGGATATTGCTCGCCGCATGCTCGCTGGTCGGCGTGCAAATGGTATTCCTCGCATTCGGTGTACTCATCGCGGTGCTGTCACGGCGTGCCATCGGGGTCTCCGGCACGTCCACGATGGTCGGCATATTGGGGTTCGTGCTGGTCTCGCTGCCTGAAATGACCGGGGAGGACGGTTGGCGGCTTGTCTCCCCGTTCACCTGGTTCAATGTGGACGAGGCCTTGAACCATGGTCGTTATGAGGTCGGGTATTCGATGCTGGCGATGATCGTTGCCGCGGTTTGCTTGGCAGCCGCTGCGGTGGTGTACGCACACGCCGACGTGCGCAATAGGTGAGGGGGGCTGGCGATGAATATTCTGATTCGGGAATTGAAATCGAATGCCAAGCCACTGGTGATATGGAGCCTGGTCGTCATCCTGTTCAACGTGGCGGGCGTGATGAAGTTCGAAGGCATCGCCGGCGGCGATCCGCAATCCGTCCGCCAGCTGACCGAGGCATTCCCTAAGGTGGCGCTTGCGGTCATGGGCATCTCCGATTTGGATATGACGACATTTGCCGGATATTACGCGGTGCTGATGTTCTACGTGGGCATCATGGCTGCGGTGTATGCGGTCGCGCTTGCGGTCCATGCGGTGTCTCGCGAGATGATGGACGGCACCTATGAGTTCCTGTTCGTCCGTCCGGTGTCTCGGGCAGTCATCCTCACCTGCAAGCTGGTTGCGGCACTGATTGATGCCGTGATCTTCACGGTTGTCGATCTTGTCTCGGCTCTGTTGTGCCTGCCCATGCTGGATGGCTTGTCCGATGTGTCCGGCAGCGCGATGGTGATCGTCCGATTCGCCATATGGATGCTGGCGATGATGCTGGTGTTCGGCGCGCTCGCAGCCTGTGCGTGTGCCGTATGTTTGGGCGCGGAGCATGGCCTGGAACGCGGCTCTCTGATTGGCAACTCCGCCGTGGTGGTGGCCTATTGCGCGGGTGTGGCCTATGACATGTTCTCCGACCATGACGCGTCGGTGGTCGCCCGCGTACTGTCGCCCTTCCGGTATGCCACCCCGCAGGACGTGATCGACGGGCGGATCCCGGTGCCGTTCGCCATACTGGGCGTGGTGATTGTTGTGGTCTGTTTTGCGGTGTCTTATATCGCATTCCTTCGCCGTGACCTTACGTCCCGGTGACGTGCCTTCGGCTCCCCAGCCAGCTTTTCTGACACGCAGTTATGTATCCCTCCCTCCCTGCTGAGAGAGTCGGACAGGGTGGGTGGTGTCCCTTCGGCTCCCCTCTCTGAGGGGAGCTGGGCGGATGGGGTGGTCGCCGATCCGCAGGCGTGGGCATCCTCTCATCAGGAATGAAAAGCAGGTGTGGCGACCTGCCCCTTCGGCTCCCCTCTCTGAGGGGAGCTGTCAGCGGAGCTGACTGAGGGGAGCGGTTCGTCGCTATATCTCCCTGTTCTACCAAATCACCAACCGCTGCACTACTGTTCAACTGTTATGCAACACACCTTGACAGTTTTGCCAAACAGTTATACTGTTATATATAACAGCTGAACAACCGACGGGTGGGGAGGCTGGAACCCAATCAATAACCATCGAAAGGGGCATAGATGAAACTGATCATCTCATCCGTGTCCGGTGAACCGATCTACGAGCAGATCAAAACCCAGATCCGCACCGCCGTGCTGGATGGCGACCTCAAGGCCGGCGAGGCGTTGCCCTCGCTGCGCAAACTCGCCAAGGAACTGCGCATCTCCGTACTCACCGTCACCAGGGCGTACAACGAACTGGCCGACGAGGGCGTGGTGCAGAACATCCAAGGCAAGGGCACGTTCGTGATGGACAAGGGCAACGAGCTCATGAAACAGCAGCTCGAGGCCCAGGTTCGCACGAATCTCGCGGAGGCCAGCCGCGCCGCCAAGGCCGCAGACATGCCGCTGGAGCGGTTGGGGGAGATGCTCGTCGAAGAGTACCGAGCGAACTGATGCATACGCCTGATCGGCATATGCAATGCAACAGGCGAAAGGAGTATGGCGATGACCGCCTTCACACCGCAATCCACGCCGACGGCACTGTCCGTCACTGGCGTGACCAAGCATTACGATTCCGGCTTCACATTGGAGGACGTGACCTTCGACCTGCCGGCCGGATACATCATGGGTCTCATCGGTCCAAACGGCGCCGGCAAATCCACGCTCATCAAGCTCATCCTCAACATGATCCGCCGCGACGCCGGCGACATCCATGTGCTAGGTCTTGACAACCTTGAGGACGAGGAAGCCGTCAAGGAACAGCTGGGCGTGGTGTTCGACTCCAGTTATCTCTACGAGCAGTGGAAGGTGAAAGACGTAGAGAGGATCGTCGCACCGCTGTACCCCACGTGGAACCATGATCTGTACCAGCGTCGGCTTGTCGACTTCGGGCTTGCCGGCAAGGAAAACGGCAGCAAGCGCATCAAGTCGCTCTCCCGCGGCATGCAGATGAAGCTCATGCTCGCGATAGCCCTGAGCCATGACGCCAAGCTGCTCATCCTGGATGAGCCGACCAGCGGATTGGACGTGCTGGCCCGCGACGAGCTCATGGACCTGCTCCATGCCTATATCGAGGATGGCGAGCATTCGGTGCTCTTCTCCACGCATATCACCGCCGATCTTGAGCGCGCCGCCGACTTCATCACCTACATCACCGGTGGTCGGCTGTACTTCACCGGCCCCAAGGATGAGTTCGAGGAATCGTTCAAGCTGGTCAAAGGCGGTCCGGACGAACTCGCGCAGTTGCCGGCGGACATGGTGCTCGGCTCGCATGTCTATGAGACCGGCTTCGATGCACTGGTCCGTGGCGAGAACCTTGCGACAGTCATGCGGGCCGTGCCGGGGCTCGCCGTGGAACGTGCATCCATCGACGACATCATCCGCCTGACCAATACCCGCCATGACAACAAGGGGGTGCTGTGATGAGCAGCGTGGCTCGCGGCGCTCGTGCCGACATGCAATCCCGGGGACATGCGCTGATATCGGCGATGCGTCTTGATCTCGTCTACCTGTTCGCCGAAGGTGTCTTTCAATATCCACTCATCATCCTGATGCCGTTCGTGTTCCTCTTGGCGTTCCGGAACGACTTCGGGTATATGCTCAGCGTCTCGATGGAAACGTATTCGTTTGGCGCGCTGATCGTCACGATGGCGGTCGTCGATGTGCAGAGCGGCTATCGTCTGCGGGCGCTGATGCCGGTTGCTCGACATATCCAGGTGCTGTCGCGATATGTCTTGGGCTTGATGATGGCGTTGATCGCGTCCGTGATGGTTGCATTGCTCAATCTCGTGCAGTCGTTGGCGGTGTCTGACTGGTCGTTGGCGGCCAACATGCCGATGACAGTGGGCGCGCTGCTCATTGTGCTGGCCATCGTGACGATATGGATACCGCTCGGGTATCGTTCGAACAGCGTCAACGGATTGCAGGTAGGGCTTCTCGTGGTGTATGTCATATTCCTTGCGGTGCTCCTGATGTGGAGCGAGCTGCCGCACGGATTCACTGCCAGTGTGCTTGGCGTGTTCGCTGTTCTGGGCTCCCATGCGGTTCCGGTTGCTGTGGTGGGTTTGGCGATTGCGGTGGCGCTCTATGCGGTGTCCTATGCAATCAGTGCACGTATCTATCAACGGAAGGAATGGTGAGCATCATGGGCAAGGATGTTCTGGTCTCCCGACGGACTGTATGGCGGTCGTCATTGGCTCAGATGCGATTCGATGTCGCCCGTGGCTCGTCCGATTTGGGCTATGAGCTGGTCATGGGGGCAGTGCTCCTGTTCTCCGTAGTGGTCGGCGTGCTGGTGCGATTTGTCGGCATGGATGCCAGAATGGCTGGCGGGTTGATGGGCGGTATCACCGGGTTGGCCGTGGTGGCTGGATGGATGATGGCATTGGTTCCGTCCATGATGGAGGATCAGGACGGTCATCGCGCGATGGCGGGGCTTGTCCCGATTGCCCGCACGCCGCAGGTGGTCGGCAGGTTCCTGTATCTGCTGGCCTCGGCGGTGGCGTGGAGCGTGGAGGTGGTTGTGTGCCGCATCGTCTTCAACGTGCTTGCCGATGGCGTCGTGGATGGCATTGGAGTCGCCGCCGTAGCTGCGACAGTGTTCGCGATGTCGATGATTGTCGGGTCCGTCATGCTGGCCTGCACTTATCGGTTCGGCATCCGCCAGCTGATGATCGTGTTCGCCGTCATGATGGGCGCGCTGTATCTGCTGGCTGCGCTGGTCTCCTTCCTGCCGATTCCGTGGGAGCCGATTATCCTGACGGTCTTCGAGTTCCTGTCGGTGCCCTGGCGCAGCGTATTGGTCGGTGCGGCGTTCTGCTTCGCTGTATACGGCGTGTCCATGGGCATCGCCGTCCGCATCTTCAATGCCAAGGAGCTGTGACACCGTCGGTATATGCGTCGCCGGCTATGGCACAGGGTGGGAAACGGGTCGAAACATAACTAAACGACGATGTCGGGTTATGGTTCGACCCGTTCTGCATATATGAAACGGGTCGAAACATAACCCATTGTCGTGAAATACTTATGTTTCGTCCCATTACCGGACCGATGCAACGTTGATCGGATCTGTAGATCAGACCGTCGGCACGACGAAACAGGGGGTGATGGCAGGCAGCCATCACCCCCTGTTATGGTTCCCCAGAGTATTTCTATTCCCCAGAGGATGCCTGACGGAACGTTACAGCGATTCGGCGGCATTCGCCACGAAACGTTCCATGCCGTCGATCGGCACGACGCTCGCGAACCGCACTTCAGCGGTCTCCAGCCCGCGCAGGGCGGCCGGAGCGGTGGTGCCGGTCTCGCGGGAGAGCACGTCCATGCATTCGAAGTCGGTACCGGTGGCGTCGAAGCCCAACGCCTCGTTCACCACGCGCGGGAACTTGTAGGGGCTCGCGGTAGAGAGCAGCACGCGCGGGGTCAGCGGGTCGCGCGGCATCTGCTCAAGCAGGTAGTAGCCGCAGGCGGTGTGCGGGTCGATGACGTAGTGGTTCTCATCCCAGCAGTGTTTGATGGACTCGCGCACCTGATCTTCGTCGGCCCAGCCGGTACCGAAGATCTGGCGGATCTTGGCCAGCAGCTCCTCCGGAACCTCATACGTGCCCCACTTGTTGAGGTCGTTCATGAGCATGGCGATCAGTCGTGTATCACCCTCGGAGAAGTAATACAGCATGCGCTCGAGGTTCGAGGAGATGAGGATGTCCATCGACGGCGAGATCGTCTGGAAGAACGGGCGCTGACGGTTGTAGGTGCCGGTGGTGAGGAAGTCGAACAGCACGTTGTTCTTGTCGGAGGCCACCACGAGGTGCTTGACCGGCAGACCCAGCAGCTTGGCGTAGTAGCCGGCAAGGATATCGCCGAAGTTGCCGGTCGGAACCACGAACTCCACTTCGTCGCCCACATTGATGACCTGCTGCTCCAGCAGCTGCGCGTACGCGGAGAAGTAGTAGACGACCTGCGGCACCAGACGGCCCACGTTTATTGAGTTCGCGGAGGAGAGCACCACATGTGAGTCGGCGGCGAGCTTCTTGGCGAGCACTTTATCGCCGAAAATTCGCTTGACCGCGGACTGGGCGTCGTCGAAATTGCCCTCGACGGCGGCGACGTTCACATTCGAACCGGTCTGCGTGGTCATCTGCAGTTCCTGGACCTGGCTCACCTTGCCTTCCGGGTAGAAGACGGTGATGGCGGTGCCCGGGGCGTCCGCGAAACCGGCCAGCGCAGCCTTGCCGGTGTCGCCCGAGGTGGCGGTCAGGATCATGATCTTCTCGTCCGCATCGCCATCGGCCGGAGTGGTGTGAGCCATGAAACGCGGCAGAATCTGCAGCGCCACGTCCTTGAAGGCGGAGGTCGGACCGTTGAACAGTTCGAGGATATAGTCGTCGCCCAACGGCTTGAGCGGCGTGATGCGTTCGTCGGACCACTGCGGGCCATAGGCATCAGCGATGCACTGGTTCAGTTCTTCGGCGGTGAAGTCCGGCAGCAGCGCGCTCAGCACATCCGCGGCGATCTGCTGGTAGGTCTTGCCGGCCAGTTCGCCGATTTCCACCTTGGTCTTGCCCAGGTCGTCCGAGACGAACAGTCCGCCGTCATCGGCGATGCCCTTGCGAATCGCCTGCTTGGCGGTCAGCGAGTCGGTGGTGGAACGGGTGGAATGGAAGGTGGTAGCCACGGTTGAAATCCTTAGTCTGTGAATGACGAACGGCCTTATCGAGGGGTGAATCGAGTCCCCACCATTCTAGCGTCCGGCATGGGCGTAGGCGGTGCGACGTCTCGCATGACAGATTGTTCGACATGTCGTTCGACAGATCGGCATCGAAGACACGTTTCGCGAATCGGGGAGATGCGTGGTCAAGCCCATGCGGTCAAGTCCATATCTCGAGACGGCATGTCCCGTGGTTTTCTGCCAATCATCGGGAAAATTCGTTCGATTCGGCGTATGAAGGAAACAGCACGGCCACAAACACGTCGTACACTCGACGCCCAAACGGCATGCCAGTCGTTGCCCGCACCGACAAAGGAGCACAGATGACCGCTTCATCACTCGCCCAGACCCCAACCGATGTCTTCAACTCGCCCATAAGCGAGACCGATCCCGAGATCGCCGCACTGCTCGACGACGAACTGCATCGCCAGCAGGGCGGTCTGGAAATGATCGCATCAGAGAACTTCGTGCCGCGAGCCGTACTGCAATGCCAAGGTTCCGTGCTCACCAACAAGTACGCCGAGGGCTACCCCGGACGCCGCTACTACGGCGGCTGCGAATACGTGGACCAGATCGAGACCATCGCCCGGGAACGCGCGAAGGCCCTGTTCGGCGCCGAATACGCCAACGTGCAGCCGCACTCCGGCGCACAGGCCAACGCCGCCGTCTATCAGGCGCTCGTCAAGCCCGGCGACACCGTGCTCGGTCTTGCGCTTGACCATGGCGGCCATCTGACCCACGGCATGAAGATCAACTTCTCCGGTCGCTTCTACCACGCCGAAGCCTACGGTGTGAATCCCGAGACCTTCCGCATCGACCCGGAAATCATCCGCCATCGCGCGCTCGAAACCCACCCTGCCATGATCATCGGAGGCTGGTCCGCCTACCCGCGCATCGAGGACTTCAAGGCCATGAAGGAGATCGCCGACGAGGTCGGCGCCAAGTTCTGGGTCGACATGGCCCACTTCGCCGGTCTTGTCGCTGCGGGCCTGCATCCGAGCCCTGTGCCGTATGCGGACGTGGTCTCGTCGACGGCCCACAAGACGCTCGGCGGCCCGCGTTCCGGCTTCATCCTGGCCAAGCAGGAGTACGCCAAGAAACTCAACTCCTCGGTGTTCCCTGGCCAGCAGGGTGGCCCACTCATGCACGTGGTGGCAGGCAAGGCCGTGAGCTTCAAGGTCGCCGGCACCCCCGAGTTCAAGGACCGCATGCAGCGTACGCTTGACGGCGCGAAGATCCTCGCCGACCGTCTTCTCGCTGACGACGTCAAGGCGAACGGCATCACCGTGCTCACCGGCGGCACCGACGTGCATCTGGTCATGGTCGACCTGCGCAACTCCGAGATGGACGGCAAGCAGGGGGAGGACCTGCTCGCCGCCTGCGGCATCACCATCAACCGCAACACCGTGCCGTTCGACCCGCGTCCGGCCTCGGTCGCCTCGGGCCTTCGCATCGGCACCTCCGCGCTCGCCACGCGCGGTTTCGGGCCGAAGGAATACGAGGAGGTCGCCGACATCATCGGCACCGCGCTCGCCGCCGGCCCTTCCGCCGACGTGACCGCGCTCAAAGCCCGCGTGGACAAGCTCGTCGAGGACTTCCCGCTCTACCCGGACCTCGACCAGATCCACTGACCGATTCGCCGATCGGCCCCGCGCATCGACTCATGCGGCCGGTTTGATGCCGGATTGGAGCGGCGGCCCCTCGATAATGAGGAGCCGCCGTATTTGGTTGGATCGCCGGTATAAGTCAGGCTGCTCGTTGTGCAGAGCCTTTCCAGAGCTGACCTCCACGGATTGTATGCTAGCGGCGAGCATTAGGACCCATGTATGGACGCCGCTGCGGTCGCGCTATTATTTGTGCCGCAAAATCGAGTCGTGGCAAGAATTGCGCCGTGTTCTGAGCTACCCTTGACTGTTATGAGCGATGCTTTGAATCCGGAGATATTCCGCGCCGTCTGCGATCAGGCCGATCATGCCTCCCGCGCGCAGGAGGCGCTGGCCCGTGCGAACACCGAGTCCAAGAACGAACTGCTGCTCGCCATCGCCGATGCGCTTGACGAGCATGCCGGTGACATCGAAGCGGCGAACGGCCTCGATATGCTCGAAGCCAAGGAAAGCGGCATGGATGCAGGCAAGCTCGACCGCCTGCTGTTCAATGTGCCGCGGGTGGCCGCAGCCGCGCAAGGAGTACGGCATGTGGCCACGCTGCCTGATCCGGTGGGGCAGATCGTGCGGGGCTACAACCTGCCGAATGGATTGCGCCTGACGCAGACCCGCGTGCCGATGGGAGTCATCGGCATGATCTACGAAGCCCGGCCGAACGTCACCGTCGACGTGGCCAGCCTATGTCTGAAATCCGGCAACGCCGCGCTGCTCAGAGGCGGCCATGCGGCGGAACGCACCAATGCCGCCACGCTCAGTGTTATCGCCCCCGTACTGGAAGCGCATGGTTTCGATGCCGCCTTGGTTCAATCGGTCGACCAATACGGCCGGCCCGGCGCCACCGCCATGATGGAGGCGCGTGGCCATATCGATGTGTTGGTGCCGCGTGGCGGAGCGGGTCTGATTCAAGCGGTGGTACGGAACTCGAAAGTCCCCGTCATTGAGACCGGTGCCGGAAACGTGCACATCTACATCGACAGGTCCGGTGACCTCGCCAAGGCGATTCCCATCATTCTCAACGCCAAAACGCAGCGTGTCGGCGTATGCAATGCAGCCGAAAAACTGCTGGTGCACAAGGATGTGGCCGCCGAGTTCCTGCCCGCCATCGCCACGGCCCTTGCGCAGGCGAACGTGGTGCTGCAGGCGGATGCCGTCTCCTATGACATCATCGAAGGCGCCGCGATTGAAGGCGTCGCGCTCAACCACGCCACCGACGAGGATTGGGACACCGAATACCTGGCGCTCAAAATGGGCGTCAAAGTCGTGGACTCCCTTGATGATGCCATCGCGCATATCAACCGCCACTCCACGGGACACACCGAATCGATCATTGCCGAAGACTACGAAGCCATCGAGACCTTCACCAAGCGTATAGACTCGGCAGTGGTCATGGTCAACGCCTCCACCCGCTTTACCGACGGCGGCGTGTTCGGCTTCGGCGCCGAACTCGGCATCTCCACCCAGAAGATGCATGCCCGAGGGCCGATGGGATTGCAGGAGATGACCACCACCAAGTGGATCGGCTACGGAACAGGACAGGTGCGTGCATGAGCGAGAACGCCGAGAATACCATGAACGATGCCATTTCCGGCTCGAATGACGGTTCGAAGGCCGATGATTGGCAGATCGGGCTGAAGATCGCCGCAGAACGTCTGAGCATTGTACGCTACGTATTTCTGGTGCAGATCGAAGATGGCATAGCCTCCGCCGCTCAACGCGCCTCACTGGAATATGCCGATGCGGTGCTGATCGGGTGGCCCGAAATCGATTCGCCTGAAGTGGTCGAGCTCACCGAAGCCCAGGCGAAGGTGGTTCGCGAGCACATGGAGCTCATGGAGAGCTACATCGCCAAGTTCAGCCAGATGGAGCATGACGGCGACATCGATGGCATGACCGATACGCTGATCCGCATTACCGAACGCGTGGCGGAAGTGCGCAGACTGTATCAGCCGGAGTTTCCTCTCCCCACTTTCGCGGAGATTCGCCGCGTGGTGCAGGAGGAATGGGATGAGGACATGGGTAAGATCGATCCGCAGGAAAGCGATCCCACTGCAGACGAAATCGAACGGGAGACGGAAAGCGCCGATGATGCCTCAGGCGAAGGCGGTCAGGCATGAGCGGCAATGAACCCACCGATCTCATCGCGATTTCGCATGAGGAACAAACTCGGCGCATGTCGGATCTGTCCGACCGGTTCACCGGGACCCGTGGCCATGATCGGCTCTCCGCGCGTGGCAACTGGCACACCCGCCCTCGTATCGGCATCATGGGCGGAACGTTCGACCCGATTCACAACGGCCACTTGGTGGCGGCATCCGAAGTCGCATGGGTGTACGATCTGGACGAAGTGATCTTCGTGCCCACCGGCCGGCCCGTGTTCAAGCTCGACAAACATGTCACCAACGCCGAAGACCGGTATCTCATGACGGTCATCGCCACGGCATCGAACCCCAAATTCACCGTATCGCGGGTGGACATCGACCGGCCCGGCGTGACCTACACCATCGACACGCTGAAAGACATCCGCAGCCAACATCCCGATGCCGAACTGTTCTTCATCACCGGCGCCGACGCAGTGGCGGAGATCATGCAATGGAAGGATGCCGAACAGATGTGGGACCTCGCCCACTTCGTCGCCGTGACCCGTCCCGGGTACTCAAGCCCTGAAGGGGTGAGGCTGCCGGAAGGCAAAGTGGATACGTTGGAGATTCCCGCCTTGGCCATATCCTCGACCGACGTGCGTCGCCGCGCCGAGCATAACGAGCCGGTCTGGTACCTCGTGCCGGACGGCGTGGTCCAATACATCGGCAAACATGGCCTCTACTCGCGCGGTTAGTTTTCCGCTGCTCTTCCTCAAATGACAATGAAACCGCTACCGCCTTGTGCGGTCCATCCTGGGAGTCCTTCTCTGAAGGGAGCTCCCGAGCGGTACGCGGCTGAGGGGAGCAAGCCCCAATCAGGTACCTAATGATCCGTCTCGTAATGTAAGAGGCAGACCACCAAGATGTCCTGACGGCTCCCTGTGCGCTGGCGGCATAACTCCCGTTCGTGGCCTGTCTGTACGCTGGGAGCCATGTCTTTCAACGATCCTTTTTCCATTTTTTTCGGCAATGGCGACGCAGATGGTCGCGCCCGCAAACAGTCGGACGACGATCCGATCATCCTTGACGTTCAGGCCGATGGGGACGGCCCCGCTTCAGGCAATGGCGCGCCACATGCCTCCAATGGGGGAGGTCGTCCGCCGCGCGGGCCGGCCGGTCCGCGACTGACGTCCCGCCCGGACTCCGGCGCTGCTGGAGGTTCGCGCGGCACCAGGATCATGATCGGCGTGGTGCTCGCGGTGGTTGTTGTCGTCGGATTGTTCTTCGGCCTGTCCCAGTTCATTACCGATCTGATGTGGTACGGACAGCTTGGATTCCAGTCCGTGGTCTGGGTGCAGTTGGGAGTCAAGGTCGGATTGTGGGTGGCATATGCGTTGCTCATGGCATTGACGGGATTCGTGGCCGCATGGTTGGCCATCCGGGCACGGCCCGACTCCTCCGACGGCTCCACGATCCGCATCAACGGTGACGTGGTGGAAGTCGGCAAGTCGTTCAGCTCGAAGACCGCACGCCGTGTGGCGGTGGTGGTATCGCTGATCGTCGGCGCGATTTTCGGTGCACAGTTCAATGCCAACTGGAGCGAGATCCTGCTCATGTTCCATGCGCAGAGCTTCGACACTGTGGATCCCCAGTTCGGTCTTGACAACGGGTTCTATGTGTTCGTGCTGCCTGGCCTCAAACTTGTGCTCGCCGCGATTTCCATGTTGCTGGGTGTGGGGATCGTGTTCTCGCTGATTACCCATGTGCTCATGGGCGGCATTCGAATCACGATGCCGGTCAATGGCCGTGGACTGTTCACCATCACCAAGCGCACCCGCCGCCAGCTGGGTATCTGGCTGATACTCAACATGCTCGCATGGTCGGCGCGTCAGGTGCTGGGCGTCTTCGATCAGCTCACCGTGCAGGGCTCCCGCATCACCGGCGCTTCATACACGGCGGTCCACGCCAACATCCCGGTCACGTTCATCATGGCCGCGCTCACCGCCATCCTCGGCGTGGTGCTCGGCGTATGGCTCATGCGCTCCCATGCGCTTGAGGGGCCGGCTTCCCTGGGCGTGCGCGCCTCGGCGGCGCTGAAGGCATGGCGTATCCCCGTTATCTCCATCTCCGCCACGGTGGTCGTCGCGCTGGTGCTCACTGTGGCATGGCCGGTGCTGCTGCAGCGGTTCCGCGTCAATCCGAACGCCCAGGAGATGGAATCCACGTACATCCAGCGCAACATCGACGCCACACGTGCGGCCTATGGCCTCAACAAGCTCAAGACCGAGCAATATGAGGTCACCAGCAAGGGCGAGCAGGGCGCGCTGGCCAAAGAGGCGGACACCACCGCGCAGATTCGTCTGCTCGACCCGCAGGTCGTCAGCCCCACGTTCAAGCAGCTGCAGCAATCCAAGCAGTACTACACATTCGCGGATACGCTCGCAGTCGACAAGTATGAGATCGATGGCGTCTCCCAGGATACGGTGATCGCCGCACGTGAGCTCGACCTCGATGGCAACGACAACCGCAACTGGGTCAACGACCACACCGTGTACACCCACGGATATGGCGTCGTTGCCGCCTACGGCAACAAGGTCACGGCCGATGGCCAACCGGAATTCTTCGAATACGGCATCCCGACACAAGGCAAGCTCACCGAAACCCAGAAATACGAGCCGCGCATCTACTTCTCGCCGAACGCCACCGAATACTCCATCGTCGGCGCCCCCGAGGGCACCAAGTCGTGGGAGTTCGACTATCCGACCGGTTCGGAAGGCGCCCTGACCACCTTCAAGGGCGACGGCGGCCCCTCGGTGGGCAACCTGTTCTCCCGTATCCTCTATGCGATTCGCTTCGGTTCCGACCAGATTCTGTTCTCCGACCGAGTGACGTCGGCCTCGCAGATCCTCTATGACCGCTCCCCGAAGGAACGTGTGGCCAAGGTCGCGCCGTATCTGACACTCGACGGCCGCGTCTATCCGGCCGTGGTCGATGGTCGCGTCAAGTGGATCGTGGACGGATACACCACATCCGACGCCTACCCGTATTCGCAGATGACCAACCTCGGCACCTCCACGCAGGATTCCACCACGGTCTCCTCCTCGACGGTCTCCTCGCTGGGAGCCAAGCAGGCCAACTACATCCGCAATTCGGTCAAGGCCACCGTGGACGCCTACGACGGTTCCGTGGATCTCTATGTCTGGGACACCTCCGATCCGGTCATCAAGGCATGGGAGCAGATCTTCCCCGGCCAATACCATCAGCTCAGCGAGATCTCCGGCGACCTGATGAGCCACATGCGCTATCCGGAAGGCTTGTTCAAGGTGCAGCGCGAACTGCTGTCCAAGTACCATGTGACCTCCGCCAACCAGTACTACTCAGGTGAGGATTTCTGGCAGACCCCGGTCGATCCGACCGAATCCCAGGCCCAGCAGGATCAGGATATTCTCCAGCCACCGTACTATCTGACATTGCAGACCGGAGGCACTGAGGAACCCATCTTCTCCCTGACCTCCACCTATATCCCGGCAGGCCAATCCACGCGTGAGATTCTCACCGGATTCCTTTCGGTCGATTCCGACGCCGGCAACCAGAAAGGTGAGATCGGTTCCAACTACGGCACCATCAGGCTGCAGGAATTGCCCAAGGACTCCAATGTCCCAGGCCCCGGTCAGGCGCAGAACAACTTCAACGCGAACGCCGATGTCTCCAAGGAGCTCAACCTGTTGCAATCCGGAGACACCAATGTGGTGCGCGGCAACCTGCTCACACTGCCGCTCGGTGGCGGCTTGGTCTACGTGCAGCCCGTATACGTCAAGTCCAGCGGCGCCACATCCTTCCCGCTGCTGAAGAAGACCCTGGTGGCCTTCGGCGATCAGGTCGGTTTCGCGGACACGCTTGATGAGGCGCTCGACCAGGTGTTTGGTGGTGATTCCGGCGCCAACGCCGGAGACGCCGCCAACGCCGATGGCTCGGATGCCTCCGACTCCGCAAAGACCGACAACAAGGGGACTACCGATAACTCGGCAGGCTCCGACCAGTCCGATCAGCCCGGTCAGTCCGATTCCGGCACTCAGTCCGGCACTGCGCGCAGTCCTGAACTCCAGCAGGCGCTGAACGATGCCGCACAGGCCATGAAGGACAGTCAGACCGCCATGAAGAACGGCGACTGGACTGCCTACGGCGAGGCGCAAAAGCGACTCGAGGACGCCCTCAACAAGGCCATCGAGCTCGACAAGTAGCTCCAGAGACCCAAGCCCGACTTCATGGAATTCTGGGCATAATCGGGCCGGTTATTCTGGGCATGCACGGTCCTTATACGACATTCTGGGCATATGCGTGTCAGATACAGGCGATTTTTGAGCCATATCTGACACGCATATGCCCAGAACCGTTATTTGGCGTCGGTACATGGCCGGTATATGCCCAGAACCGACCTCTTCGCGCGCGGCGATGCTAGGCTGTGCGCATGTCCTATACGTATATGTTCCGACCGGCCGTCGAATCGGACCTTCAGGCCATCACCGACATCTACAACGCCTCTGTCATCGCCGGTGGGTCCACCGCCGACCTCACCCCGCGCAGCCTCGACCAGCGCCGGACATGGGTCGAATCGCATCAGCCTCCTTACGGCGTCTTCGTGGTGGAGGCATCGACGACCGAAAGCGGTGACGCGGCGGGCAGCGGCGGCGAAGCGGGGAACGGCGTCGGTTCCGAAGGCATCGCATCGAAAGTCGTTGTCGATTCCGGAGACGATACCGGGGCGACGCCGTCGGTGGCCGAAGACCGCGGCGGGATGGATGACGATGCCAACCCCGAGGACAGCACCGATTCCGAAGAGGGCACGGGTGACGGAACGGAGGTCGTCGGGTTCGGTGCGTTATCGGTCTTCTACGACCGTGCCGGCTATGACGGCGTCACTGATCTGGCGTATTACATCGACACCGACTGGCAGGGCAGGGGAGCGGGCACCTTCCTGCTTGAACAGCTGCTCGACGAGGCCCGGGCCCGTCATATGCGCAAGGCCTGCGGCATCATCTTCGCCGACAACGCCGGCTCCATAGCGCTGATGAACCGCTTCGGCTTCACCCGGTTCGGGCTGATGCCGGCGGCCGCTACCGACTCCACCGGCACCATGCGGGACATGTCCTACTGGTACCTCGACCTGTAGGCCGTTACGGGTCGCCGTGGTCCGTGCCTGTGCGCGGCGAAGTACCGTGGTGAAGTCGAGGTGGGCCGAGTACAATTCTGAAGGTTGATTTGCCGCCCCGCCACATGCCGATTGCGCGACGCCGGGTACGGCAACGGAAGTGCGTGAGAAGCAGCGAGGAGCGACATGGCATCGGATTTTTGGCTGATTGCAGGACTGGGCAATCCCGGCAAGAAGTATGAAGGCACCCGTCACAACATGGGCTTCATGGTGGCGGATGTGCTCGCCGAACGATGGTCGGTGAACTTCGCCGACCACAAGGGCCTGGCCATGCTGGGCAAAAGCACGATGAACCTCGACGGACGCACCGTCAAGTTCTTTCTGGCCAAGCCCTTGACATTCATGAACGAGTCGGGCAATGCCGTGGCCTCCATCGCCGCCTACTACCAGATCGAACCGGATCATATCGTGGTGGTCCACGACGACATGGATCTTGAATTCGGCCGCATCAAAGTCAAGGCGGGCGGCTCCGCAGGCGGACATAACGGCATCAAATCCATAGACCGTTCGCTCGGCACGCCGAAATACGCCCGCGTACGCATGGGTGTCGGCCACGCCAAGCGAGGCCCCAATGCGCACGACAACACCGTGAACTGGGTGCTCGGAGGATTCGGTCCCGATCAGCGCAAGCAGCTGCCTGAATTCCTTGCGGATGGCGCCGACGCCGCCGAAGACATCATCTTCAAGGGGCTCGCCAAGACGCAGGAGCAGTTCAATGGCCGCTGACGCCGCGAAATCGTCCATGACCTCCGCATCCTCCGCAGCCGCTGCGTCCAACGGGCAGCCCGTTGACGGATCCCTTGTCGGATTGCTGGACGAGCTGAATCGGGACCCGAATTTCCTCGCCCTCGCCGCAGGCGAGATCGACCCCGATGCGGCTGCCGCGGATCCGTCCGTATTGGCCGGAATGCCGGAAGGACTGCGGCCGGCGTTGGTCGCGGCCATCGCACAGGGCGTACGCGGCAACCCAGGCAAGCCGGTGGTCATGGTCGTGGCCTCCGGACGAGAGGCCGAGGAGACCGTGGGAGCGCTGCGCTCCTGGTATGACGGTGACCCGAATGACATTGCACAGCTGGAAGCCTGGGAGACTCTGCCACACGAACGTCTGAGCCCGCGCGCCGATACCGTGGCCAGCCGCATGGCCGTATTCCGCAGGCTCAAGCATCCTGATGCCGACAACCCGATGTTCGGCCCGATTCGCATTCTGGTGATGCCGATCCGCTCGCTGATACAGCCGGTGGTCACCGGTTTGGGCGATGTGGATCCACTTGTGTTCACCGTGGGGGAGGAGCTTGCCCTCGATGAGGCAGCCAAGCGATTGATCGAGAACGCCTACACGCGCGTCGAGTTGGTAATGGACCGTGGCGAATTCGCCGTGCGTGGCGGCATTCTCGACGTGTTCCCGCCCACTGCACCGCATCCGGTGCGTATCGAGTTCTTCGGCGACGAGATCGACTCCATCAAGGAGTTCCATGCCTCCGACCAGCGCACGTATGGCAACGGCATGCACACCATCTGGGCCACGGCATGTCGTGAGCTGCAGCTGACCGATGACGTGCGGGCGCGGGCCAAGTCGTTGATCGGTTCGATCCCCAACGCCGAGGACATGCTGGAATCCATCGCCAACGCCATTCCCGTGGAAGGCATGGAATCCCTGATGCCGGCTTTGGTGGATCATCTGGAGCCGGTCGCCTCCATGCTGCCCAAGCATGCGGTGGTCGTGCTGAGCGACCCGGAGAAGTTGCGCCGATCCGCCGAAGACCTCGCCAAGACCGCCAATGAGTTCCTCGCCGCCAGCTGGCATGTGGCGGCCGCCGGGCACGGCGCCGGTGCGCCCATCAGCTTCGACGAGGCAAGCTTCCTTGACTATGCGGAGACCATCAGTTCGCTTGAGTATTCCGAACATGATGTGATTCGTCTGACCAGCTTCGGTGTGGACGCCACGCTTCCGGGCCATGTGCAGCTCGATGCGCAGAACCCGGCCGAGTTCCGCGGCGACGAATCCAAAGCGGCACGTGGCATCGAAGGACTGATCGACGCCGGCTTCCAGGTGACGATCACGGCTGCGGCCGCCGGCACCTTGGCCAGACTCAAACGTGCGGTCAACACCACGGGCGTCGCCTCATTCGACACCATCCGGTCGCAAGCCATCGACGGTTTCGTCGACGGCGCCGCAAAGGTCGCGCTGCTGACCGAACGCGACCTGACCGGTCGCACGTCGGCCGTGGCCGTTGCCAAGACGCCGAAACGCCGGCGCAAGGCCATCGACCTCGTGGAGCTCAAAAAAGGCGATTATGTGGTTCACGAGCAGCACGGCATCGGACGATTCGTCGAAATGCGCCAACGCACCATCGGCACCGGGGCGAACAAGACCACGCGCGAATATCTGGTCATCGAGTACGCGCCATCCAAGCGGGGCGCCCCGGCCGACAAACTGTTCATTCCCACCGACCAGCTCGATCAGGTCAGCAAATACATCGGCGCGGAAACGCCGAAGCTCAACAAGCTCGGCGGTTCCGACTGGGCGGCGACCAAGGCCAAGGCCAGGAAGCACGTCCATGAGATCGCCGACGATCTGATCAAGCTGTATTCGGCACGTCAGCGCGCCAAGGGATTCGCCTTCAGCCCTGACACCCCATGGCAGAAGGAACTGGAGGACGCGTTTCCGTATCAGGAGACCGCCGACCAGCTCACCACCATCGACGAGGTCAAGGCCGACATGGAGAAGCCGGTCCCCATGGACCGGCTGATATGCGGCGACGTGGGCTTCGGCAAAACCGAAATCGCCGTACGCGCCGCCTTCAAGGCCGTACAGGACGGCAAGCAGGTGGCGGTGCTCGTACCCACCACGTTGCTTGTGCAGCAGCATTACGAGACCTTCACCGAACGTTTCGAAGGTTTTCCGGTCGATGTCGCAGCCATGAGCCGGTTCCAGACCGCGAAGGAGACCAACGCCACCATCGAGGGACTGGCGGCAGGCTCGGTGGACGTGGTCATCGGCACCCATAAGCTGTTGAACCCGAAAATCAGGTTCAAGGACCTGGGACTTGTCATCATCGACGAGGAGCAGCGCTTCGGCGTGGAACATAAGGAGACACTGAAGGCCCTCCGCACCAATGTGGATGTGCTCTCGCTGTCCGCGACGCCTATCCCACGCACGCTGGAGATGGCTGTCACCGGCATCCGCGAGATGTCCACGCTCGCCACCCCGCCCGAGGACCGTCTTCCCGTGCTCACCTATGTGGGCGCCTATGAGGACGCGCAGATCACCGCCGCCGTACGCCGCGAGCTGCTGCGCGGCGGCCAGGTGTTCTATGTACACAACCGCGTGCAGGATATCTCCCACATCGCGGATAAGATCCATACGCTTGTGCCCGAAGCCCGTGTGGGCATCGCGCACGGCAAGATGGGGGAGAAGCAGCTCGATCAGATCATCCGCGACTTCTGGCATCGGGACATCGACGTATTGGTGTGCACCACCATCATTGAAACCGGCCTTGATATCTCCAATGCCAATACGCTGATCGTGGATCATGCCGACCGGTTCGGCCTCTCCCAACTCCATCAGCTGCGCGGTCGAGTCGGCCGCGGCCGCGAACGCGCCTACGCATACTTCCTGTATGACCCGTCGAAGCCGATGACCGAACAGTCGCATGACAGGCTCGCCACCATCGCTCAGAATACGGCGCTTGGCTCCGGCTTCGACGTGGCCATGAAGGATCTGGAATTGCGAGGCACCGGCAACCTGCTGGGAGACGAGCAGTCCGGACATATCGAAGGTGTCGGCTTCGACCTCTACGTGCGCATGGTCTCCGAAGCCGTCGAGAAATACAAGGAACCCGAGGAGACCGTCGAGCCGATCGCGGTATCCGTCGACCTGCCCATCGAGGCCTCCATCCCGGTGGAGTACATCGATTCGGACAAGCTGCGGCTCGAAGCCTACCGCAAGCTTGCCTCCGCACGGAACGAAGCCGATCTCAAGGACCTGCAGGAGGAGCTTACCGACCGTTACGGCAAGCCGCCGGTGGAATTCGAGACGCTGTTCGACGTGGCCCGCCTCAAGTTCAAGGCCCGCAAGCTTGGCATCTCGGAGATCCTCGCCCAATCGAACCGTGTGCGCATCGGCCGCATCGACCCACCCGAATCCGTCCAGATGCGCATGGCCAGGATCTACAAGGGCACTCAGTACCGTCCCGTCACCCATCAGCTGCTGGTTCCGGCACCATTCAACGGGTCTCTTGGACAGCAACCCATGACCTCCGACCAGATTGTGCTATGGGCGAACCAGCTCCTTGACGATCTGGCTTGGAGGCCGGGGCATCAACACTGAGCCGCGCGGTGGACGACAATGCGCCGGATGGCGCGCATGTCCGGAATCGTCCGGGTCTTTCGCCAAGGCATGGAGCTACTCCTCGATCAAGGGATACGACGAGCTCCATGCCGAACCCTGCGGAGCGATGCACTCTGCTCTGTCCAACCCCAAGGATTAAGTGACGGCTATGAGCGATGAATCCCTGAATCCGACTAATATCGGCACTCTTGCAGGCCATACCATTCCACGTCTCGGCATGGGTACGATGGCGCTCGCCATCGAAGGCCGTCCGGAAAGCCGGGAGCAAGCCATCGAGACGATCCATGCCGGGCTGGACGCAGGCGTGCGCTATCTCGATACCGCCTGGTCCTACTACCTTCCCAGCAAGCCAGGCACTGGGGAACCGGAGGACATGGGGTATGGCGAATACCTGGTGCGAGATGCGCTCGCCACGTGGAAAGGGCCACGGGAAGACGTGCTGGTGGCCACCAAAACCGGCTGGCTGCGCACGTTGGACAACGATGGCAAGTATGGCTGGCAAGCTGACGCACGGCCTGAAACGATGATCGCCAACGCCAAGGAATCAGCCCGCAGACTCGGCGTCGAGACGCTTGACCTGCTGTATTCGCATTGCAACGATCCTCAAGTGCCATATGTCGAGCAGATGGAAGCCCTGAAGCAGCTGGTGGACGAGGGGGTGGCCAAAACCGTCGGCATCTCCCGCATCGGGGTCGAAGAGATCGAACTGGCCAGGACCATTCTGGGAGACAGCCTCGTGGCGGTGCAGAACCAATTCTCCCCAGTGCATCGCGACCCCGATCATACGATGGAGGTCTGCAAGCGTTTGGGACTCGCGTTCGTGTGCTGGTCGCCGCTTGGCGGATTCCTCGATCCATTCGACCGGTGCCTGTTCGACAGGTTCCGCGAAGTGGCGCAACGGCATCAATGCTCATATCAGCGCGTCACGCTTGCCTGGGAGCTGTCTCGATACGACGGCCTGTTCACCATTCCTTCCGCAAGGAATCCGCAGGAGATCGAGGATTCGTTCCAGGCCGTGGCGCTGAAGCTGAGTGCGGACGAGCTCGCCTATCTCGACGAGGAGACTCCGGAACTGTGACGTTACGGGCACTGTGAGGATGCCGGCGCTGCGCACGCTGATTTCGTGGAGCCGTCCTGCTCCCAGTAGAGCCTTGTCTCCCGGCGATATCCGCGGATGAGGGAGGGATGATGATGATGAGTGGCATCCTTGTCGTCATCCGTGATTCACCGTCAGTTGTGCAAGGATTCCGTCAGTGTTTCATTAGCGTTCCGTCAGGAATGTGAGCGCTCACACCATTTTTGGGCGTGTCGTTCACAACGTCCACAAATCGCACTAGTCTTAGGACTGTCATTAGATACACAACCGTTTTAAGGAGTAGTTGTGGCAGCAATTGAAAGCGTGTACGCGCGCCAGATTCTCGATTCCCGTGGCAACCCGACCGTCGAGGTCGTCCTCGACACCGAAGACGGCGCTGAGGGCCGCGGCCTGGTTCCGTCCGGTGCTTCCACCGGTGAGGCTGAGGCTTGGGAGCGTCGCGATGGCGACAAGTCCGTCTACGGCGGCAAGGGCGTTCTGAACGCCGTCAAGGCCGTCAACGAGGAGATTGCTCCGAAGGTCATCGGTATGGATGCCTCCGACCAGCGCGCTCTCGATGACCTGATGATCGAGCTCGACGGCACCCCGAACAAGGGCCGTCTGGGCGCCAACGCCATCCTGGGCGTCTCCCTGGCTGCCCTGTACGCCTCCGCCGAGTCCGCAGGCCTGCCGCTGTACCGCTACATCGGCGGCACCAACGGCCACATCCTGCCGGTCCCGAACATGAACATCATGAACGGTGGCGCCCACGCTGACTTCGCCACCGACATCCAGGAGTACAT
This sequence comes from Bifidobacterium reuteri DSM 23975, assembly GCF_000741695.1. GTDB lineage: Bacteria > Actinomycetota > Actinomycetes > Actinomycetales > Bifidobacteriaceae > Bifidobacterium > Bifidobacterium reuteri. Next base: position 207,019 of record NZ_JGZK01000006.1, read on the forward strand.
GATTTCCCCGTACGGCTTCGACACCTTCCACGAGGCTCTGCGCGCCGGCGTCGAGGTCTACCACACCCTGAAGAACGTCCTGAAGAAGGAAGGCCTGAACACTGGCCTCGGCGACGAGGGCGGCTTCGCCCCGAAGCTGAAGTCCAACAAGGACTCCCTGAACTACATCGTGGACGCCATCTCCGCCGCCGGCTACGAGCCCGGCAAGCAGATCGGCATCTGCCTCGACGTGGCCTCCTCCGAGTTCTACAACAAGGAGACCGGCCTGTACCACTTCGAGGGTGGCGAGCGTGACGCCGAGTACATGCTCAACTTCTACGAGCAGCTCATCGACGAGTACCCGATCGTCTCCATCGAGGATCCGTACCAGGAAGAGGGCTGGGAAGACTGGGCCAAGATTACCGCGAAGCTCGGCGACCGTCTGCAGTTCGTCGGCGACGACCTCCTGGTCACCAACCCGAAGCGCCTGCAGAAGGGCATCGACATGGGTGCCGCCAACTCCCTGCTGGTCAAGCTGAACCAGATCGGTTCCGTCACCGAGACCCTCGACGCCATCGAGCTGGCCACCGCCAACGGCTTCACCTCCATGGTCTCCCACCGTTCCGGCGAGACCCCGGACACCACCATCTCCGATCTGGCCGTCGCCAAGAACACCCGTCAGATCAAGACCGGTGCCCCGGCCCGTGGCGAGCGCGTTGCCAAGTACAACCGCCTGCTCGAGATCGAGGAGGAGCTCGGCTCCACCGCTCAGTACGCCGGCTACAGCGCCTTCAAGGCCTGCAAGAAGTACCTGGCCAAGTGAATCGAAACGCCTGTGAAGGCGTGACATTCAGCTGAAGCTCGATACCCGTCGCATTCGCCAAGTCGAATGACGGGTATTTTCTTGGAATATGAACAAGACGTCCCGTGCCACCGACAACGGCAAAGCCAAAGGCAAAAACAAGGCTAAAGCCAAGAAAAGCAATGCAACGGGACCTATTGCGTTCTTCGTCTCCCTGTTCATCATTGCCCTTGGCGCCATCCAATTGGTGTCCACTTTCCACACGTACGCCTTGAACCTTGCCGAGCTCAACAGTCTGAAGCGTGAGGAAGCCTCACTCGTCGCCAAGAAGCAGGAGCTTGAAAACAATATCAAGCGTTGGGATGACAAGGCCTATGTGACCGCGCAGGCACGAGAGCGTCTCGGCTTTGTATTCCCGGATGAACAGGCCGTCCGCGTGCTGCATCCGGAAGCGGTGACCGGTGACGAAACGCCATCGGACCAAAGCGACACCAGTAAGACGACCTCCAAAAAGGTGCTTCCCTGGTACAGCGAGCTTGCGTACTCGTTCAAGAAGGCCGATGAACCGGTCAGCGAACAGTCCACCGGACAGACATCAGGCTCCGCCGACTCGTCAGACTCGGATAATGCGAATCAGGAGCAGGGCACCGACGGCAATTCATCTGCGTCTTCATCATCCGACGCCACCAATGATCAGAACACCACAGGGGAGGGAACCCAGCAGTGACCATCGACATCACATCCACAGCCAAGACCTTGGTCGACAACGTACTGTCCCAGCCGGCCACCGAAGAGAGTATCGCTGTGGTGCAACGTCAGCTCGGGCGCTACCCGCGAGGCATGGTCGCCGTGGGCGCACGTTGCGTATGCGGTCGGCCCCTTGCCGTGATCACGCGCCCGGTGCTGCCCGGCGGCATCCCATTCCCCACAACCTGCTATCTCACCAGCCCGGAGGCGGTCAAGGCGGCATCCCATGTGGAGGCGGCCGGTGTGATGCAGCAGTATAACGAGATGCTTGCCGCCGATGAGCAGCTCAGGGCTTCCTATGAAACAGCGCATCAGCTGTATCTGGCATTCCGCCACGAGTTGGCGGTACGGCTGGGGGACAGCGAGGAACATATCGAGGGTACGTCTGCCGGGGGCATGCCTGTACGCGTCAAATGCCTGCACGCATTGCTGGCGCAGTCCTTGGTGATGGGATCCGGTACCAATCCCATAGGGGATATGGTGCTTTCGCGCATAGAAGACGAGTTCAGCCCCACGGTCTGCCGCTGCGCAGTGGAAGACTAGCGGAATCTGTATTTGCAGACGCTGATTGGCAAGGAGAAGGACATGAGTGAGAAATCCGTTACCGTCGCGGGCATCGATTGCGGCACCAATTCCATCCGCCTGAAAGTGGCGCGTGTCGATGCGGACGGCATGCATGAAGTGGTACCGCGAATACTTCGTGTCATCCGTCTTGGCCAGGATGTGGACAAGACGCATCGTTTCGCCGATGAGGCTTTGGAACGTGCGTATGCTGCGGCCAGGGAATTCGCCGACGTGCTCGCCGAGCATCCCATCGACGGCTTGCGCTTCGTGGCCACTTCCGCCACGCGTGATGCCGAGAACCGTGAGGAATTCGAGGATGGCATCGAGCGCATTCTCGGTGTACGGCCCGAAGTGATTCCGGGCACCGAAGAAGCCGACTTGAGTTTCCTGGGCGCAACCTCCGTGGTGAACCGTGACGATCTTGAAGCGCCCTATGTGGTCGTGGATTTGGGCGGTGGATCCACCGAGTTGGTCATCGGCGGTGATGGTGACACCAAGCCGACCACCCAAGTGCAGGGCGCGTTCTCGATGAATATCGGTTCCGTGCGCATGACCGAACGTCATCTGCACACGGACCCACCCACTGAAGAGGAGATCGCTCAGGCCGTGGCCGACATCGACGAGCACATCGATGAGGCATTCCGGCATGTGGATGCAGGCAAGGCACGTACGATCATCGGCGTGTCCGGCACGGTGACCACGATGACCGCTTTGGCGATCGGATTGAAGGAATACGACCATACCGTGGTCGATGGATACCGTCTGGGGCTCGAGGAGGCGTACGCAGTGGACGACCGGTTCCTGAGGATGAGCCGCGCCGAGCGTCGTGAATACAAAACCATCCATCCCGGGCGTATCGATGTGGTCGGCGGCGGTGCAGTGGTGTGGAACCGTGTACTAGCGCGCATCAGCGAAGCCGCGCGACGCGATCACGGTACGCCGATCGATTCATACGTGGCCAGCGAGCACGGTCTGCTGGACGGCATAGTCCTTGACTATGGACGCCGCCTGCTCGCCCAGCGCTGAATTCCGGCGGATAGCTCCTTCAGCCCCCTGTTGAGGGAGCCGAAGAAGCTGTCAAGACACGGTTGAGAGATACTCTCAGCGGGATGATTCACAGGACTAAGGTGCCTCCAGCGGGACTCGAACCCGCAAGCCGAAGCGATCGATTTTAAGTCGACTGCGTATACCGATTTCGCCATGGAGGCGCTGGCTGAAAGCCAACCGTACCATTGTACGTCATGTTGTGACGTATATCTGCCTGACGAGGGAGTCGGCAAGGTTATTCGCATGGCGCCTGATGATGTTCAGGGCGTTTTCCTGAAACAAATGCTCGTTAGGCTGTGTGACGTTGTGTTGGCAGAATGAATGAAACGAGGCAGCCATATGGTTTCACGTTGGACCGCAGTCGATCGCGTCGAGCAGGGCGCACTGCCCACCATGTTCGTCCAGGCCGTCATCGTAGGTACGGTGCTGACCATTGGCGCCATCGCCTGCTCGGGCCTCTATATCGGCATGACGGCCGATCCCAAGACGGGTGCGCCGATTGTGGCCTTGGTGCCCTGGATGGCGGTGAGCGTGCTGATCGCCGTTGTATTCACCTATATCGTCGGATTCGCCTTGCTCTGGTGCGCCGAAGCATTCACCACGCATATGCGCGAGCCATTCAAACCATGGGCCTACGCCGTGGTGGGATTGATTGGATATGCCATCTGGGGCCTGTTCGTGATGGGTTCCACGATGAATTCGCTTGATCAGGCAGTCAACGGCGTGGTGCTTGCCAATGCCGATATGATCGCTCTGACCTTCAACTATGCCGTGCTCGGATTCATCGCCATGCTCATTGCCAAGTGGTACGCCCCCAAGCTGGCGGTGAGAAGAACAGCGGCCATCGTTCTGTTCGTCGTGCAGATAGTACTTGCCGTACTCGGGATCATTGTGGCGGTGATGCTGTTCGGTCAGATTGCCGCTGCGGCATAATGTCCGACACAGTCGCAGTAAGACGGCGACATTGATCCGCCTGACATCTGTGCCGCAGGCGGAGATGAGCCAGAGACATGGCGTGTAAGGTGAATCAGTACTGTAGTGGTCTGCGTAAGGAGCGGTCATGTTCAGCGTACTTGATATGTTCACCGTCGGTGTGGGTCCTTCATCGTCGCATACCGTCGGCCCAATGGCTGCAGCCCATGCGTTTGCCACGTTCCTCGAAGACAACGATCTCCTCGCCCGCACCGCACGGGTCAAGACCACGCTGTACGGCTCCCTGGCGTTGACCGGCTTGGGGCATGGCACCGACCGCGCCGTGATGGCCGGTCTGGAAGGCAATCTTCCCTCCACGGTGGATACGCGATATATGCTGCATATCCGTCAGACATGTGCGCTGGACGATACGTTGAATCTTGCTGGCGTTGTGCGTATTCATTTCGAGTACGACCGGGATGTGGTGTTCGAACAGTGGAAGCGTATGGCTGCGCATCCCAATGGCATGCGTTTCCAGGCGTTCGATGCCGCGGGCTCATTGGTCGATGAACAGGTGTGGTATTCCATCGGTGGCGGTTTCATCCGTCAAGGCTCGCCTGATGACGCTGTGATCGGCATCCATGACCGGCCGCCTGAGGGGACTTCCTTCGCTGACGATGATGAGTCGTCATCCACCGATTTCGGCCCTGAGACTCCTTATCCGTTCGCATCATGTGCCGAGCTGGTCGCGTTATGCCACGAACACCATATGAGCATCGCCGAACTGGTTTGGAAAAACGAGACGGCCAGCCGCTCGGCCGTGCAGGTGCGTTCGATCATCGACAATATCTGGCGGGTGATGCGCGAATGCGTCAACAATGGATGCAGCTGCACTGAACCGACGTTGCCGGGAGGCCTCGATGTGCCCAGGCGCGCACCGAAGATGTACCGGCGCCTCGCATCCAACTCCGACGTGTTGCGCAATGATCGGCGGCGCAGGGATGCTGTCTTGGAATCATCGGATGCGGCGTGGGTGGATCTGTTCGCCTTGGCAGTGTCAGAGGAGAACGCCGGGGGAGGCCGTATCGTCACCGCCCCCACCAACGGTTCGGCAGGCATCATTCCTGCGGTACTGCATTATTACTGGCATTTCGTCGATGACGCCAATGAGCAGGGAGTGATTACCTTCCTGTTGACAGCCGGTGCGATCGGGTATCTGTTCAAGCGCAACGCCTCGATCTCGGGTGCCGAGGTCGGATGCCAAGGTGAGGTCGGTTCCGCGTGTTCGATGGCTGCGGCAGGTTTGGCGGCGGTGATGGGCGGGACCCCCGAGCAGGTGGAGAATGCGGCGGAGATCGGCATCGAGCACAATCTTGGACTGACCTGCGATCCGGTGGGCGGATTGGTGCAGATCCCGTGCATCGAACGCAATGCGATGGCGGCCAATACCGCCATCAATGCGGTGCGCATGGCCATGCTGGGAGATGGTTCCCATATCGTCACGCTTGATCAGGCGATTGCGACCATGAAACAGACCGGCGAGGATATGATGGCCAAATACAAGGAGACCTCCAAAGGAGGCCTCGCCGTCAACGTCGTCGAATGCTGATGGCTGTTTCCGCTCTCCGGCTCCCTCGGTGAGGGAGCCGGCCGGTCAATGTGGGCAGAGGGGAGTCGGAAATAAGTACGGGAACTCATATATCGCAACCGGAGAACAGACTTCCGCCAATGCCCGGGTGGTGCTATTCTAGTGCGCATTGTGTCTGACAAGGAGGACGTATGGCAGAGCAGATGCCCAAGGTGAATGCCGAATTCGGCTCCACGCCTGTGATCGAGTTCCCGACGCCTGAGGCGCCGAAGGGGCTCAAGGCCATTGAGCTGACCGAAGGTGATGGCCCGATGGTGCGTCGTGGTGACACGGTCACCGTGAACTACCACGGAGTGGTGTGGGGCAAGGACACGCCGTTCGATTCCAGCTTCGACCGTCATCAGCCTGCCAGCTTCGGCATTGGCGTGGGACAGGTCATCAAGGGTTGGGACCAGACCGTTCCGGGACATAACGTGGGCTCCCGTCTCGTGGTTTCCATTCCGCCGGAGTACGGCTATGGTTCCCGTGGCGTCCCGCAGGCAGGCATTGGCGGTGATGACACCCTGGTGTTTGTCATTGACATCATTTCCACTCGCTGACCTTTCAGCGCAACGGAACGCCGGTGTCATAGCCGGCGTTTTGCTATTCAAAGCGTCAATTCAACCAGTATTTCGTTAGAGTTCAGGAGGACAACATGGCTGAAGACAAGGTCTACCTGCTGACGCAGGAAGCATACGACAAGATGAAGGAGGAGCTCGCCCACCGTGAAGGCGAGCTGCGCGAGGAGATCGCCCATAAGATCGCCGTGGCGCGTGCCGAAGGCGACCTTTCCGAAAACGGCGGCTATCAGGCTGCGCGCGAGGCGCAGAGCAAGAACGAGGGGCGCATCACCGAGCTCACCGTCAAGCTGCGCGACTCCAAGATCATCGAGAACGCCCCGGAAGGCACCGTGGGCAACGGTTCCGTGGTGACCATCGAGCTCAATGGCAATGAGATGACCTATGTGCTCGGCACGCGAGACATCGTCTCCGGTACCGACTACGACATCATGACTCCGGATTCCCCGATCGGCAAGGCCATCGAAGGTGCCAAGGTCGGTGACACGGTGACCTACACCGCTCCGAACGGCCGTGAGCTGTCCGTGGTGGTCAAGGCGTCCAAGCCGCTTGCCTGACGCACGTGTTTCAGCCGCTTCTGTGCCGCACCGCGTAACATCACAGACAGACGGTGTGTGACGTCATATTGCGCGACATGGTGACGTAACACCGCACATCAGCCCCTCCTCCCATGTGGGATGGAGGGGCTTGCCATATGTGCTATATGCTATGTGCGTTTGCGATGGCGGTTCCCGTCAAGGCTTCCGTTGTGGGTGGCTCTCGTTGTGGGTGGCTCCCACTATAGAGACGATGCGGAGCGACACGTCAACGGTGACGTGTCGCTCCGCGATCAGCTCCAGAGCGACACGATCACCATATAAATTGCCACCATATGGCAGGCGTACCCCGCCACGGTACCGCAGTGGAAGATCTCATGGAACCCGAAGACCCGAGGCCACGGATCGGGCTTGCGCAGCGCATACACGATGGCGCCCAGGATGTAGCAGGCGCCGCCTGCGCACAGCAGGACCACCACTGCAGGGCCCGCATGTGGCGATTTCCAGAACAAGGCCATGAATGCCAGACCGTAGATGCCGAAGACGATGTACACCACCGTATACAGCCATCGTGGTGCGTTGATCCAGATCACGTGGATGATCAGCGCCACCAAGGTACATGCCCACATCGAAATGATGATGAAATTACGCCAGAATGGTTGCAGGGCGAAGGAGACCGGCGTATAGGTGCCGGCGATGAGCAGGAAGATATTGACATGGTCGATGCGGCGCAGCACATCGGTCACCCGCGGGGTCCAGTCTCCCAGATGATAGCAGGCGGAATTGGTGAACAGGACGAGCGATGCGGTCATGAATACGGCGCAAGCCCATTTGAGTCCGGCACCTTGTGCCAGGCAGATGAGCACGATGCCGGCAGCCAGAGACAGGGGAGCGGCCACCGCGTGAATCCATCCGCGCATCGCAGGCTTGGGGCGGCCATGCACGTCCAATCTGATTTTGCGTTCCACTTCAGCGGGGGCGATGCCCTCGATTTTCAGGGCGCGGTTCTCGGCCTTGGCGAGCTTTCTGCGGGCTTTTTCCTCGGCTTTGGCGCGGATGGACTCCGCCTTGAACTGAGCTTTGGCTCGTACGGCGTCGGCCTTGGCCTGCAGGGCCTGTTCGCGCGCCTTGATGGCTGCGGCGCGCTTGTGCTCGATGGTGGAGTCAAGTCGCCGCGTGTCTGAGGTGTCATCGTGTTCCAGTGCCATAGTGCCCCCATCATAGTCGATGACCATCTAAGCCTTACGTTACCGTAACCTACGTTAACGTAAGTTATTGGATTGTCAATACCAACCCGCGGAACATGCGCGACGACGGGATGGGCGCGATGCGCGGCCATTGCGTATGATGGTGTGCATGGCTGATTTTTCACATATTCTTGCGACACGACCGGATTTCGATGACGACGACCGCGAATGGCTGCATCACCTCGTGGCTGACTGGCAGGTGGTCGCCGATCTGAGTTTCGCGGACCTGCTGCTGCTGGTCCAGAACGGTGACGGCAAATATGTGGTCGCCGAGCAATGCCGCCCCTCGACGGTGATGACATTACGCGGTGAGGATGTGGTCGGTGACGTCATGCCCGACGATATGACCGGTGAGCTCGACGCCGCCATGCAGTCGAACGTGGTGTTCCGCTCCACCGTGCTTCGGTCCGTCGGCAAGGCAACGGTATGCAACGTGTATGCGCCGGTACGCCGCAACGGCAAGACGTTGGGCCTGGTGGTGCGGGAGACCAATATGGCCACGCGTGAATCCAACGGACGGTATGAATCCGAAAGCATCAACGCCGGCAAACAGCTCTATGAGATGATTCCACGCGGACAGTTCCCCTATCAGGATTCGGTGATGAGTCAGCGCCATATCGCCAGGGTCGCCGACGGCTTCATCATCCTGACGTTCGACGGTGTGGTGCGCTATGCTTCCCCCAACGCCATCAGCTGCTTCAGAAGACTGGGCTTGCTCAGCACCATGCCTGGCCAGTATCTCAGCGAATTGGGCACCCAGCTGCTCAGAGAGAACGATCCGGTGCCGGAGACACTGCCGTTGGTGCTGTCAGGCAAGGCCGCAGTCGATTCCGAACTCAACGCGAACAGGTCGGCGGTGTCCATGCGGTCGTTGCCGCTGTACGACAACAATGGCAGGGTCGGCGCCATCATCCTGTGCCGCGATGTCACCGAGCTGCGTCGCCGTGAGAAGGAGCTGCAGACCAAGAACGCCACCATCTCCGAGATCCACCACCGCGTCAAGAACAATCTGCAGGCGGTATCGGCGTTGCTGAGGTTGCAGGCGCGCAAGACCAAGTCCGAAGAGGTGAAGAAGGAGCTTCAAGAGGCGCAGCGCCGTGTACAGACCATTGCTATGGTGCACGAGGGGTTGAGTCAGACCGCCGACGAGATCGTGGACTTCGACAAGGTGATCTCCAACTTGCTGCATATGGCCGTGGACCTGGCCACCATGAAGGATCAGGTGATCAATGTCAACTTTGTGGGTAAATTCGGCATGATGCCGGCACAGGACGCCACGCCGCTCTCCCTGGTGCTGACGGAACTCATCACGAACTCCGTGGAACATGGGTTCGAGGGGCGCAAGGAAGGCAGCATCATCATTTCGGTGGGACGTTCCGGCTCCAACCTCAATGTGGTGGTCGAGGATGACGGCACTGGTCTGGGCTCCGAGGAACAAGGCGGCATGGCACGGTCTTCCGGCTCCGGCTTGGGCACTCAGATCATCAATACGTTCGTGACCAATGATTTCGGGGGATCCGTGCATTGGGAGCCCCGCCGTGAAGGCGGCACGCGCGTGGTGCTCAATATGAAGCTGCGCGCCGCGCAGGATGAATGATGAATGACGTTCGGTACGGTGTCAGGAGACGATGACACCTCCGATACAGGAAAACCCTCCCGGTTGGGAGGGTTTTCCTGACATTGCGCGAAAAATCAGATCTGCATCTGCATGGCCTGCGAACGGCGGGCGCGCATGGCGCGACGCTTCAGAGCCCGGCGTTCATCCTCGCTCAAGCCGCCCCATACGCCGTAGTCCTGATTGGTGTCCAATGCGCACTTCAGACACGCGTCAATCACCTTGCAGGTGCGGCATACGGCCTTGGCCTCTTCGATCTGCTGATATGCTGCGCCGGTGTTGCCCACCGGGAAGAACAGTTCCGGATCCTTATCGCGACATGCGGCCTTGGCTCGCCAATCAAAAGCGCTGCTCATTGCTTGCCTCCCTTAAAAGCCACGTGGCTGATTGTTGTTCCTTGACTTCATACTAGGTAACCACGAACCGTATTGTTTTTCAAGAGGTTTCACCCAGAAAGTACCGACTATTTCACGATGAGCACTGTACAAGCCGTGCCGAGGATCCCGTGATGAGCACTGTACAAGCCGTGCCGAGGATCCCGTGATGAGCACCGCTCTGCCGGGCGTGTCGATATCGTGTTGGGTCATGGTCGCGAGCAGCGGGGACGGGATGCCGGCCATCATATCGTTGGTCTTTTCGCCGCTGGGGAACACGATTCTGATGGAGCAGTGCTCAGGTATCCGGATGTGGCGCATGGATGACGCCGCGAACAGTACGGTGATGTTCGGGTCCGCCAATGCCTGCCGGAATCGCAGGGCCTGCTCTTCGGTGAGGAACGGGTCGAACAGTGGATCGGCATCGTCGACCAGCCATATCATCCGAGGCGGCTCAGGCGCAGGAACGTCGGCAAGGGCATGACTGATGACTCCGGCATGGCGTATGGTGCGTGTGCTCCAGACGCCATGTTCGCATCGGCTGATGCGTACCATGATGCCGTCAATGGCTTGGCATTGGACGGCAAGGGCGTCGAGCAGGGTGCTCTTGCCCCTTCCGTGCCCTCCGATGATGCCGATATTGCCGCGGTTCAGAGGCACGAGGCATCGCTCAACGATATGCCGTCATCTTGGATGCCGAACCAGACATGTTCCTGGTCGGATCTGGACACGGAAGGTCGATTCGGCGAAATGTGCGAAGGCAGGGGAGCGGAGAACAGTGCCGGTGCCTGGTCCATGCCCATGAACCGTGCGGTCAGCATGATCTGCCGACGGATCCGTGTGAGGTTGTTCGCAGGCGAGCATCGCAGGGCGGTCACCAGCTCGGAATCATTGCAGTAGGCCGCGCCCGGCATCGTCGGACTGATGCGTGCGGCGCGGCCGTCTCCCAGCAGTTCCGATGATTGCATGTCATCGCGGACACGAAGGCATATGTTCACCGCCATATTCGCTTTCATGTCCGTGTTGACCTGCCCCAGAGGATTCTGTGTGCAAGCGATGAGATGCATGCCCAATGAACGCCCCAGGGAGGCGATGCGCACCAGTCGATTGATGTAATCCGGCAACTGGTCCTTCAGGGCGTGGAATTCATCGATAACCACCATCAGCCGAGGCGGAGGGTGCGGTACATCATCGATATGCGAGGTGCGATACTCGGCTGTGAGCCGTTCCCGTCGTGTCAGTTCGGCTTCAAGGGCGCGCAACGCCCGTGCCGCATGGGGCAGATTCAGGTCGCAGACACTGCCCACGCTGTGCGGCAGCTGCTCGAGATCCCTGAATGCGGAACCGCCCTTGAAATCAAGGAATACAAAATTCAGCCGGTCCGGTCCGTTGTAGGTGGCCAGCGCAAGACACCAGCTCTGCAGCAACACCGATTTGCCTGAGCCGGTGGTCCCCGCGACAAGAGCGTGCGGTCCGGACCGGCACAGATCCAGACGATACGGTTCGTTGCCCGCCGCCATGCCTATCGGCACATTCCATTGAGCGGATGCGAGCCAGCGATGCACCATGGTCCGCCATGGCGTCGTCCCGAGATCGAGCAGTTGCTCCAGAGCGATGCCGTCGATGTCGGGGAATGCAGGGATGGCGGGTATGGCGGAAGACTCGGCAGGGGTGCATGCGTCGGAACCTTCTGCATGGATGTGCGTCGCGGATCCGAACATGTGCGGGGAATCCGTGGCGGCACCGGCATGCTGACGGAATGAAGGCGAGGCAATCAGCAATGATGCCAGACACCCGAATGCGCCGGGAAGGATCATGAGCGCATACATCCATTGCCCTTGGACCATCATGACGACGACCATCATAAGCTGTGCCGCTAGGGGCGCTGCCATGGCGCAGACCATGATATAAGGCCGCGCCATGACCATTCGCCGGACGGTGCGTGTGCGGCGTCGCTGCCGGTTGCGGGTATGGCCCATATGCGCCGATGGGCCGTAATGTGATCTGGTGCGTGCCATGCATCCAGCGTGAAGGACGTCTGGGCATATCCGCAAGCCGAAACGGGTTATGTGGTTCTAGCTTGCGGAGTTATCCACAATGGCTGCATGGGCGTGCCAGCAAGGGTCTGTGGCAAGGAACGGCGCGATGACGGATGACGCTGATGACGTCCGAATCCGCACCGCCTCAGCCTTCGGCAAGCGTACCGACCACTCCACTGGCATGCGTGCCGGCAGCCAGCTCCGAGAACAAGGCGGTGTTCCTCTCATCGTCCAGCAGCACCGATGATCCGACGCCATCCACGTAATAATCAGGGTCGGTCCAATACACACTGCCGGAAATACCGTGCGATCCGGTCGAGTCCTTGAAAGCGAGAGCCATGTTGAACAGGCTCAACGGCGAGGCCTGTTCGTCGACGGTCAACGCGCTGAGACCTGCTTCGCCAACGGCCATCACTGTTGCCGGATTGGACAGGGTCTCCCCGCTGGAGGCTTTCTTGATGATGGCTGCGATCACCTGACGCTGACGCACGTTGCGGCCGAAATCGCCATTGGCGTCGGCGTATCGCATGCGCGAGAACGCCAATGCCACGCCGCCGTCGGCATGATGGCACCCGGCCTGCCAGTTGAGCCCTGAATCCGGGTCCTGAACATCCTGGTCATAGCACAGGTCAATGCCGCCGAGGGCGTCCACCACCTGCTGCAGTCCGCCGAACTTGATCTGCGCCACATGGTCGATCTTCTGGCCGGTGATGTCCTCGACCTGTGCGACCAGCGTTTTGCGTCCCAGCAGCTGTGAGACGGCGTTGATCTTCATGTACTGGTCATCCACTTGCATCAGGGAGTCACGCGGAATGGAAATCAGTGAACTGGGGCCGCTCTTGGGTTTGGTGAGCACCAGAATCGTATCGGTTCGATATCCGGTGACGTCGCTTGATCCATCACGTTCGTCGGAACCCAATATCAGCCATGTCGAGGCAGGGGTATCGGCATGATTGGTCAGATAGTCCGTTTTGTTCAGGCGGCCGTCCACCCAATGCCATGCGCCGAACACTGCCAATGCCAGAGCCGACAGGATGATGGCGATTGCATAGAGTGCGATGCGTCCGGCACGATGCCGCTTCGCCGGGGGACGTACGGCTGCGGATGCCGCAGATGGTTGCGTGAATGCCGCAAACCGCTGTTGCGAATCAGACCGGGAACGGCCGTTCGCGGACAACGCCGGCGATGCCGGTCGGGATGCATTCTGGGATGAGCCGGAGGAGCGACGCGCGCGCGTCGGGGAGCCGCTGCGCGGGTCCGCCGTCCGGGCGGTAGACCCTGATGACTGCCGTCTTCCGGTATCGGGGGAGAAGCTGGGCGGAACGGCGGCAGGGCCCGCCGAACCTGCCGCCGTTCCGGATCGCCGCGATGCCGACGGCGCAAACGATGCCGGGGCGGATATGGGGCGCTGCAGATGATACTGCGGCAGCGGCGCCTGCGAAGGTGTGGAGGAGCTGGGAATCTGGCCCGACGGCCTGGTTCGGCGGCCCGCGGGAGGGGCGAAGCTTGGCGGATTGACGTGCTGCCCCGCTTCACCTGATTCCTGCGTCATGCAAAATCCTCCTGATGTTGTCACGTGTCTGTTGACACTTTGGCACAGCTCATGCCTGTGTCGGCGGGGGGATGTCGTTCCTCCCCAGTAACGGCACATACATGGTTTATCCGACGATGGCGGACGAATGATGTGGTGTCTATTCGCTCGCCGCAGGCACATGTTCTTATAGCACATCATTGGGTGAATACAGGTATTGACACGAGATGGAATTTGACAAAACGCGAGTATCATGTGTGTAATTTAGGCGTATGAAAAAATCAGGGGCAGGGAGGATCGCATGTGGGGTGTGATCGACGATTCCTCCGATGAGCCGATGCAGAATCTGTGGGGACTGTTCCGACCTGATGGCGATGTCTCTTGGCAGCACAAAGCGTTGTGTGCGCAGACCGATCCTGAGGCATTCTTTCCGGAAAAAGGCGGCTCCACGCGTGATGCCAAGCGCGTATGTGCCAAATGTGAGGTGCGCGAGCAGTGCCTGAAGTGGGCCATCGAGCATGATGAGCGGTTCGGCATTTGGGGTGGCATGAGCGAGCGCGAACGCCGTCGGTATAAAAAGGAGCATAGGGAGCAGGCGTAGGCGTATATATGGTTCACGCCATGTGCCACATGGGCCTGCGGGAAACATGAGGCCTATGCCGAACGCGTGTAGGGACGTGTGTGCACACGGCCCTTTCAAGGTTGTTGCGTACACTGGGGGTTTATGAGTCCAACAGCGAATGACGATATCCATAATGCATTGGCCAATGCCATGGCTGCGCGACCATACACGCATCGACAGGATGTGGATGCCGGGGTGGCGGCCGTGGTCACGGTGGAGGATGACACGCGGTTTCTTGAGGCGACTCTTCATTCGCTGCTGATTCAGAGCGTATTGCCTGGTGTCATTGTTATCGCGGATGCCACCGGACGCACTGGCCAGTCGTTGAAGACCTCGTTTGAGGTGATTCCATCGCCTTCGGGCCCTGTGATCGAAGTGCCGCAGGCGAAACAGGTGAGCATCCAGATTGTGAAGGCCAATGGGGCCCGTTCCTTCGGCGATGCGGTGAGCAAAGCCGTCAAAGCCGCGGAGCTGGGTGTTTCGACGCGCGCCTTGTGGCTGCTCCATGACGATTCACGTCCGTCGGACGCCGTGTGCCTGGAGCATCTGCTGGAAGCCTGGCGCAACACGCCCGGGGCGAGCATCCTGGGATGCAAGCAGTGCGATTGGGAAGGCGGGCATCTGCATGACGTCGGCATGTATGCCGGCTCGCATGCCGTGCATTCCCTGGTGGTGGATGGCGAACCAGACCAGGAGCAATATGATGGCCGTCGGGATGTGTTCGCGGTATCCCTGGCTGGTGCTCTGGTGTCTTTTGACGAATACAAACGGTTCGGCATCAACCCGTGGCACACCACGTACGGCGAATCGATCGATTTTTGCCGTCGTATTTGTCTAGGCGGCGGGCGTGTGGTCGTTGTGCCGCAAGCGGAGATCGCGCATCGTCGTGCACGGTTCGAGGGTATCCGCACGCGCGGAGGCGAACCATTGGAACATGCGCGTACCCGCGGCCCTGTCATGGGCGTGGCGCGCACACAGCAACGTTATCTGTATACCGATGTCGGCATGTCGTTGTGGATTGTGTTGTGGCTGTGGCGTCTGATACGGGGTTTCGGTATGGCCATCGCCATGCTGTTCCGCAAGAAGCCGTATGAGGCTTTAGTCCAGCTGTGTCTGCCGTGGCTCGCGTTGACCGCCATTCCGGGAGCGGTCCGTTCCCGGAGACTGGTCTCCCGGCAGAGTAGCGTGTCCATGGCTTCGCTTCGCGTCTTACAGGCCGATCGCAGGCAGATCAAGCAGTTCCACGACCGCCGTGACGCCTTTGAGGCCCAGAAGAACATGATGCTGCTCAGCCCATTGGAACGCGCGCATCTGCGGATTCGTCTGGCTCAACGGTGGGCTGCTGCTGCAGGCATGGCCTTGGTGTGTTTCCTGACTGTCATGGTGGCGTATTGGCCGGTATTCAGACAGGTGATCTCGGACGGCTCGTTGGCTTCGAATCGGCTGCTGCCCACTGGCGCCAGCTTCCGTCAGCTGGTCCAGTCCGCCACGACGCCGTGGGTGTTCGGTTCGGGATCGGGTGTTCCCGCGCCTCCCACGCCGTGGCTGTTGGTGCTGATGGCGGTTTCGGTCGTGACCGCCGGCCATGTGGCTGCGGCCCTGTCGGTCATACTGTTCACCGCGGCGCCGTTGAGCGCACTTTCGTTCTGGGCGTTGGCCGGCATCTTCACCCGGTCCGATGCGGTTCGTGTCCTGGGCGGATTGCTGTGGGCCTCAACCGGCGTGATGTTCGGATGGTATGCGCAGGCGAATATGCCGATGCTCACGGTTCTGGTGTTTTTGCCTGCAGCGTTCGCCTTCGTGTTCCGCGCGGTGGGCATGTACCATACCGAGGATCCGTTGAAGCCGCACACGTCCGTGCAGGCGGCCGCCATCTCGGCGTTGTGCTTTGTGCCGGTCATCGCTGCGGAACCGCAATTGCTGCTGGCGTTGGTCGTCGCATTCGTCGCGTTCCTGCTGTTCGTCAAACGCAAACGTCTGGCGCTGCTGCTCATTCCGGTGCCTGCGGCCTTCGCCGTGGCCCCGACTCTGGTCAATTCGATTCGATATGCGCATGAAGGTGCGTGGCGTCAGGTGTTCGGCGACATCATGGTGCCGACCACTGCGGCGAATGGGTCGCCCGCCGCACTGAGCCTGTTCTCTTCGACGCAGCGTGCGCTGGGATGGGACCCCATGTCCGGAAAGCCGGCTGATATCGCGTTGGCCGCCCTGTTCATCGTCGTCACGCTGTTGGCCGTCATCGCACTGGTGCTGCCGTTCGCCTTGCGGACATCCCGCCTGATGTGGGTGCTCGTCGTCTGCGGTGCCGCGCTGGCCATGGTGTCCAGCCGCATCGCCATCGCGGTGGATGCCGATGGCGTAGTGGCGGGCTCTGCCGAGCCTGGTATCATACTGATGATCATGGGCTTCCTCTCATGCGCCTGCCTGGTCGCGGGCGGCGCCGTGAAACGGTTCCATCCGTTGCATGTCTCCGCCGAGCATCTTGATGCGCGATACGATGCCGGCCGTGTTGGACGATATGTGGTGGCCGGGCGTCTCGTACTCGCTGTGGTGCTTGCTGCGTGTGTGGTGATTCAATGTTGGTATGGCTTCGAACGCCATAGTGATGAGGGGCTTGAGATGTCCCGATCGGGCCTTCCCATGGTGACCGTCGATTATCTGGCATCCGGTGCCGACCATCGTGTACTGGCCATCAGCGCGCCGACCCGTAACTCCATCGATTATTCGGTGATGCGTACCTCGAGGGGTGATCTTATCGACAGTTCGCCGATCACCCGAGTCCGGTTGCTTGACGGCTCCCACGATGACATCGACACGAAACTCGCCCAAGCGGGTGCGTCATTGCTTGCCAATCCTGATGCCCAGGCCATCCAGACGATCAGCGACCTCGGTTTTGGCGGCATCTACGTGGCTGCCAACGGACAGGCGGAAACGGCAGGTTCCCCCTATGAGCAACTGAGCGCCAACATCGCCGCATCCAATGGCACCCAGTCATTGGTCGCCACGGAACAGGGCAGCTATTATCGTCTGACTCTGCAGAACACCGACACGCAGAACGTGGATACATCCTGGCAAAGACGAACGCAGCAAAGCGTCTGGCGCCATGCGTGGCTCATTTGTCTCGGTGTGATTATGGTCATCTATTGCCTGGTCGCTGTTCCGAGGAGGAAACTGTCGTCCGGATTGGAGGAGGAAGCAGCATGAGCAGACGCATCACTTCGGGCGCAAGACACGTCACCAATATCGTGCTCGGCGTCATCACCACCATTCTGCTCGTGGCGGCATTGACGGCACTGTTCGTGATTCCCGGCCCGCAATCCTGGACGGATACGGTCGCCGCCACCGACGACGCCATAGACCAATCAGTGAGTCCCACTCAATCCGAACTCTATTGCCCCGCTCCCATGGGCTTGGCCGACACGGGTACCTACGGCGACAGCGCGTTCCAATCCTCGGTCGGCAATCTGAGCACCCAGGCAAGGTACGCCGCGTTCGGCTCCGTGTACACCTCGATGGTGTCCGCATTCGGGGGAAGCGCCAGCACAAGTGATGTGACGCTGAAAGACCGTGATCTCACCGATGACGCCGATGTGAAGACCGGCGCACAGCAGGTGACGGATTCTGCTCTTATGGATACCCGCATGCTGCAGGCTGCCGAAGGAACGGGAAGCACAGGTACCATTGCATCCTGGGCGGATGATGGCGATCTCAAAGGCGTGTCCGCCGCGTCATGCATACCTACATCACTGAGCCAGTCGTTCCTGTTGACCGGCAGTATGACAGGAACCACGCAGCAGCTCATCGTCGCCAATCCCTCCACGAAGCCGACATCGGTGGATCTGGCGATCTGGGGTTCTCACCAATCAGGGAAGCTGGCGTTGTCC
Organism: Bifidobacterium reuteri DSM 23975; assembly: GCF_000741695.1. GTDB lineage: Bacteria > Actinomycetota > Actinomycetes > Actinomycetales > Bifidobacteriaceae > Bifidobacterium > Bifidobacterium reuteri. The sequence continues at coordinate 225,123 of NZ_JGZK01000006.1, forward strand.
ACGCAATCCGCGCTATCGGTGCCGGCGGGAGGCGAGGCCTCGCTGGATCTGTCCGCCGCGGTTTCCGACCAGGATGGTCTGTATGTCACGGTATCCAGCAAGGAGACCCCCATCGCCGCTGTGGTGCGAACCGTCACCATGGATGGGTTGACGTCGAAAGGTTCCGATTTCGCATTGCCGCTGTCAGGCATGTCGAATGCCTCCGTATCACCTTCGGTGGAAGCGGGGGATGAGGTGACCGCCTACCTGTACACCCATGCGGATACTGCCACCGAACTGTCTTGGATCACCTCGCATGGTCTGGTACAGGCAGAAAAGGCGACCCTGACTGATGGGCAGGTGAGTGTCGTGGATTTGGGGAAGGCTCCTGATGGGGCGCTGGGTGTGATGTCCACTGCGGAAGACAAGTTGGCGATGAGCATCAAGACTGTCCGCGCCGGCGACGGACAGCAGACGGATTTCGCGCTGGTGAACGCCGCCGCTCCTGTACGCCGTTCCGGTGTCGTCGTGCCTGATGGGGTGACCGCGACATTGACGGTGGCGAACACCTCGAACCTCGAACAGACGGTAACTGTGCATGCGTACAACGCCGATGGCGACGCGTTGGACAGCAAGGACATCACCATCGGCGCGAATTCCGCAGAACGCATTGCAGCCAAGGATTTCAACAAGGATGGCTCCTCGGCCACGATTTTCATGATGACCGACGATTCGCACAAGGTGGCGTGGAACGCTCGTCTTACCCGTGACGAACTCGGTGACGGGAAGATTGCAGGCATCTCGTCGGTGGAATCCGTGTCGTTGATGCCGATGACCGCCCATGTCTGGGCGCACAGCAACGCGGGCATCGTCCGGTGATCATTTTGGTGATTATCGGACGATGATAGCCGGCGTGGAACGGAATTCGCTCGCCGGACAGGGTGTCGGACAGGATGCATGCGGCTTCAGATGAGCGATTACAGACCCCAATCGGGGTCTATTTCCTCCGGGCGGCGACCATAGAGTTCCGCAACGCGTGAAACCACTTCATCACGGATGGCCAGCTGCAATTCCAGCTTGGTCGGCGCCTCCGTCTGGAGAGGCATGCGGTACAGCATCACGCGTGCGGGAATCCCATGCGATGCCGGGAAACACTGCGACGTCAGGTTCGGTTCGATCTGCCAGGGAACCGGATCAGATGGCGGCACGTCTTCCACCGCGAATTGCAATGGACGGATCAGCTCGGGCCATGCGTCATTCAATCGGCGGATCTGCGCCGCCACCATATCGTCGAACATGCCGGTACGCGTACGGTATCGCGGCATACGAATGCCGAACATCGGGGTGCGCGTGCCCCGTCCATGACGGTTGCGGTAGACTCTGGCGTTCCATGGTGGCTGAAGCATGTATTCCACCATAGGACAAGGCGAAGGCAACATGCGCTAGGATTGGTGCAGTGATAGCAATCTCGTCAGCGAGGAGGGCACGACGAATGCCTGTGCAATCGTGGACCGAACTTGATTTGGATGAACTTTGCGCGCAGGCGCACCTCTTCGGATTCGACCTGGATAATACGCTGGCCAGTTCCAAGCAGCCGATGGAACCTGCCATGGTGGAACGATTCAGCGAACTCACCGCCCGTTGCCAGGTGGCTCTTATTTCTGGTGGCAGCATGGCTGTAGTGACCATGCAGGTGTTGGATGTGCTCAATGATCGAGCCAATCGGGACAATCTTCACGTCATGCCCACTTCAGGCTCCCGGTATTATCGTTGGCGCGGCAACGAGTGGACCCTGATCTACGCGCACGATCTGGATGAGCCGGTGGCGAAGGCCATCACATCCAGCTTTGAACGACACGCGAAGGAACTCGATCTATGGGAGGACCGGGTATGGGGGCCACGCATCGAGAACCGAGGAAGCCAGATCACGTTCTCGGCGCTGGGCCAGTACGCCCCAGTAGCGGCCAAACGGCAATGGGATCCTGACGACAGCAGAAAACAGGCATTGGCCGCGCTGGTCAAACAGGATTTCCCTGATCTGAAAGTTCGTGCGGGAGGATACTCCAGTGTGGACGTCAGTGAGCATGGCATCGACAAGTCCTATGCGGTTCGCACCATCGCCGGTCTGCTTGACATTCCGGTGTCGAGCATCGTCTTCGTCGGCGACCGCATGACGCCGGAGGGGAACGATTACCCTGCAGTCGAGGCAGGTGCGGTCGGGGTGAAGGTGCGTAATCCCGAGGATGCCTTGGGACTGCTGGATGCGCTGTTGGCCAGAATACCGGCGCAATCGTAAGGGCCGATCCCATGAACGGGCCGCAGACGCCGGCGGCATGCATGATTCATGCCGACAATGATGGGGTGGCACATGCCTCGCCATACATGTCCTATGCCGGCAGCCTGGTGAATCGATCATGGCGAACGGTGCGCGATCTGCTGTTTCCCCGCGGATGCGCCGGCTGTGACCGGCCTGATGCCGTATTATGCCCGCAGTGTGCCGCGCTGTTCGCCCAATGCCGGCGCCGCGAGCTCATAGGTGGCGCTACGCTCGGGGGAGCGCCGGATACCAGAGGCGTTCCGGTCTGGTCGGCTGCCGTGTATCAAGGCACTGTTCGACATGCGATTCTGGAATGGAAGGATCATGATGATGTGGAGCTTGACGCCGTGTTCGCTGGCATCATGGATATGCTGACGGTTCGTGCCGCAGTGGCTGGTCGATGCCCGGCAGACAGGCCGCTGCTGGTGGTCCCTGCGCCATCGTCATTGCAATCGATGCGCAGACGTGGACGCAGGCATACCTTGCCTTTGGCACGTGCGGTGGCCAGGTCGTTGCGTGCACAGGGGATCCGGGCGGAAGTGTCACCCCTATTGACCAGCAACGCGTCCGGTGGCCGTTCCGTGCAACAGACATCATCCGCGCAACGCGCGAAGCGCATCGGAGGCCGAATCGTGATTCGGGAAAAGGCGTTGCAACGGGAAGCCCCGGTGGTGCTGGTGGATGACATCATCACCACCGGAGCCACGTTGCGCCAATGCGTGAAGGCTCTGGAACTCGGGGGAGCGAACGTGGTCGGTGCACTGACGCTCGCATCCGCGGTCATGCGGGATTTCGATCTTCGCTGATGTGATATTTGGGCAGCGTGATTTCGAAATCAGCCCCACGGTCGTCGTCGACGACCTTGACGTTGCCGCCGTGCAGTTGGGCGGCCCACCGGGCGATGGAAAGACCGAGTCCGGTACCGCCGGATTCGGTGCCGGGGCCGGACTTGCCTTTGACGAAGCGACGGAAGATGGCGGACCGATCCTCCGGGGGAATCTGAGAACCGAAATTCACGACATTGGTCACGATGGTGCCGTTGTTGGCATCCTCATGTGCATCGATCAGCACGGTGGTACCATCCGGGGAATGCTTGAGGGCATTGGCGATGATATTGGTGAACAGCTGGCGGAGACGATCCTGATCGCCTTCCATCGTGATATCCGGGTTCACATGCAGCTGGATATCATGCGCATGCCCGCCATCGGTGATTTCCAAAGGTTCGATGGTTTCATCCAGGAACTGCGCGACGTTGAACCGTTCGATGTTCAGGCTTGCGGCCCCCGCCTCCATACGGCTCAGGTCTAGCAGGAATGCGATGAGATCGGACAGACGCTGGGTCTGTGTGAGGATGCTTTCCATATTGGCCGGAGTGGGTTCCGTGACGCCATCGGCCATATTTTCGACCATGGCTTGCAGTGCGGAGACAGGAGTGCGCAGCTCATGGCTGACATTGGCGATCATGTCAAGGCGCATCTTATCGGCATGCTCGAGCTCTTCGGCCATTTCGTTGAAGGAGCGCGCCAGCTGTCCCACTTCATCATGCCGGTCGGGATCGATGGTCACCCGCACCGTGTAATCGCCGTCGGCCATTGACTCGGCCACGTCACGCATCTGACGCAGGGGAGCGGTGATGCCACGTGAGAAGAAATAGGTGATGCCCAGGGCCACCACCAAGGTCAATGGCATGGCAATCCAACCGGACCAGCCGTATTTCAGCAGGAACCAGCACATTATGAAAGCGATGGCGGTGGCGCATACTATGAGCGCGCTGAGTTCCAGCTTCAACGAGGAGAACAAATCAACCGGCTTGACGCCTATGACGCCAAGCCGGGATTGCTTGCGTTTCGCAGTCGGTGTCATCACTCGGTCGGAGGTTCGAATGCGTATCCCACGCCGTGCACCGTACGAATCATATCTGCGCCGAGCTTGTGACGCAGCGCCTTGACATGGCTGTCCACGGTTCGCGTGCCGGACGCGTCCACCCAGTCCCATACCTCCTCAAGAAGCTTTTCGCGGGTGAGCACGGACTTCGGTCTGCGCGCCAGTGTGGCAAGCAGATCGAACTCGGTGGGGGTCAGATGCACCTGTTCGCCGTTCAGTGTGACGATGCGTTGCGCCGGATCGATAATCATGGCGCCGAAATCGAGGATCTTCTCGTTCTCGGCGTTCTTGGCGATTACCTTGGCGCGTTCCACACGGCGAAGCAATGCCTTGCAACGGGCGATGAGCTCGCGCATGGAGAATGGCTTGGTCATGTAATCGTCCGCGCCGGCACCCAGCCCTATGACCTTGTCGGTTTCGTCATCGCGTGCGGTGAGGATCAACACCGGCACCGGGCGTTCGGCGACAATGCGCTTGGTTGCCTCGAGCCCATCCATCACCGGCAGCATGATGTCCATGATGACCAGATCCGGTCTGAGCTGCGAGGCCGCCTGCACTGCCGAGGCGCCGTCACCGGCAACGCGTGCGCTCCAGCCTTCGGCGGTGATGCGCTGGGCGATGGCGGTGGCGAGCGTCGGTTCGTCCTCCACCACCAGCACCGTGCGCGCAGCAGTGTTCTGACGTGCTGTGGTATTGAGCATAAACAGTTACCTTTCAGCCTGATGGCTAGTTCAGTCTTCTGGCTTCAAGAATACAACCCCCAATGCAGGTACGGTGATTTTCGCGGAGAACGGGCGGGAATGGTATTCGCCCTTCTCTGCCTCGAACGTGCCGTTGTGGATATCGGACCCTCCGTATTGGGCGTCGTCCGTGGTGAATACCTCTGTCCACTTGCCGCCGGTGGGCAGAGCCACCTGATAATCGGACCATGCCTCTCCGGAGAAGTTGACCACTACGGCCAGAGTCTCCCCCTTGGAGCCGATGCGCAGGAAGCTCAGCGTGTTGTGATCGGCATCGTCACTGGTGAGCCACTGGAAGCCAGCCGGATCGAAATCCTGGCTCCACAGTGCCGGATTCGCCTTGTAGAAGGCATTGAGGTCGCTGACGAAATGCTGAATCTGGCGATGCTCCTGCCAGTTGAGGCAATCCCAGTCGATGGAGGCGTCGTGGTTCCATTCGCCCCATTGCGCCAGCTCATTGCCCATGAAGGACAGCTTCTTGCCCGGGTGTGCCCATTGGTAGGCGAACAGGGAGCGCACGCCGGCCAGTTTCTGCCAGCCGTCGCCCGGCATCTTCCCGTAGACGGAGCCTTTGCCGTAGACCACCTCATCATGGCTGATGGGCAGCACGTAATGCTCCGAATAGGCGTACACCATCGAGAAGGTGATCTCATTGTGATGCCATTTGCGGTTGATAGGCTCCTCATGCAGATACTCAAGGGTGTCGTGCATCCAGCCCATGTTCCATTTGAGCCCGAATCCGATGCCGCCTGCGCTGGTGGGGGCGGTGATGCCCGGCCACGCGGTGGACTCCTCGGCGATCATCATGATGCCGGGGTTGTTCTTGTATGCAGTGGCCGTGGCCTCCTTGAGGAAGTCGATGGCTTCGAGATTTTCGCGTCCGCCATAGATGTTCGGCCTCCACTGACCGGGTTCGCGGCTGTAGTCGAGGTAGAGCATCGAGCTGACGGCATCCACGCGGAGGGCGTCGATGTGCAGTTCCTCCAGCCAGAAGAGGGCGTTGGCCACGAGGAAGTTCCGCACTTCACGGCGGCCGAAGTTGAAGACATAGGTGCCCCAGTCGGGATGCTCGCCGCGCAACGGGTCCGGATCCTCATACAGCGGCGTGCCGTCGAAGCGGCCGAGCGCGAAACCGTCCTTCGGGAAGTGGGCGGGCACCCAGTCCATGATCACGCCGATACCGGCCTGATGGAACTTGTCCACCAGATAGCGGAAATCATCCGGGGAGCCGAGGCGGGAATCCACGGCGTAGTATCCGGTGACCTGGTATCCCCAGGAGCCGGAGAACGGATGCTGGGCGAGGGGCATGAACTCGACATGCGTGTATCCCTCTTGTTTGACGTAGTCTACGAGCTGCTTGGCCAGATCCCGGTATGTCAGTCCTTCCTTCCAGCTGGCGGCATGGACCTCGTAGATGGAGACCGGGCCGCTGGTCGGATCGGAGGCGCGACGCTTGGCCAGCCATGCATCATCGTTCCACTGATAATGCGAGTCGGTCACGATGGATGCCGTGTTCGGCGGAACCTCATGCTGACGCTCCATCGGATCGGCCTTCATCTCCCACTGATGGTTGGCGTTGAGAATCTGGAACTTGTAGCGTTCGCCTGCGCCGATGCCGGGAATGAAGAGCTCCCATACGCCGGAGGAACCCAGCTCACGCATGGCGTGAAGTCGTCCGTTCCAGCCGTTGAAGTCGCCGACCACGCGCACGGCATGCGCATTCGGCGCCCATACGGAGAATGAAGTGCCGACCAGCTGTTCGCCGACGACGCCCCGGGTATCGCCCATCGGGTCGTCATAGCGGAGCACATGGGCGCCCAGCGCCTCCCACAATCGTTCATGGCGACCTTCGCCGAACAGGTAGGTGTCCATGTCGCCGAGCGTGGGCAGATAGCGATAGGGGTCATCGTCGATGACGACCTCGCCGTTCTCCCATTCGGTGCGTATGCGGTAGTCGGGAACTGCCGGATGCTTGGCGTCTCCTGCTGCGGGTAGCGTCACCACGAATACGCCGTTGTGCTCGTGGTGCATGACGTAATCACCGTCCTGGGTGTTGATGGCGACGGTTTTGGCCGAGGGGCGCAGAACACGGATGGTCACGGTGTCGGCATGCTTGCCGATGCCGAGGTGCCCACCGAGAATCTCGTGCGGGTTGTAGAACTCGCCATTGCTCACGGCGTCGAGGTCGCTTTCGGCGACAGGCACGGTGATGGTATCTTCGTTGATCTTGGTTTCAGTATCCATGCCCCAAAGTCTACGTGTGTCAGCGCGTAAAACGCCGTATTAACGCGGCAAATGCGGCGAAATTCTGCTGTTGCTCGCGTGTCGTACATATTGTGAACGCTATCAGCGTCGCAGTCCATGCCAGATGGCACAATTATTCGAGTTTTTGTGTGTGAGCCGTCAGTTCTCGGAGGATTCATGTCTTATAAAGTCGGCGATATGGTCGTTTATCCACGTCATGGTGCAGCAAAAGTGGAGGCCATCACCGAGCGGACGGTCAAAGGTGTGACCCGTGAATACCTGCAGCTGTCCGTATTGTCTTCTGATGGCCTGGTCATCAATGTGCCGGTCGACAATGCGAAAAAGGTCGGTGTGCGCGACATCGTCTCCGCCTCCGAGGTGGCGAAGGTGTTTGAGATCCTGCGTACGCCGATCATCGAGAAAGAGATGAACTGGTCCCGCCGCTACAAGCTGAACGTCGAGAAGATCGCCACCGGTGATGTCAACAAAATCGCCGAAGTGGTGCGTGACCTTGCGCAGCGTGATGTGGACGAGCATGGTTTGTCCGCCGGCGAGAAGCGAATGCTGACCAAGGCTCGAGCCATCCTGACATCCGAAATCGCCCTTTCCGAAAAGATCGACGAACCGGAGGCGCAGCGTCTGCTCGATGTGAATCTGGGTTACGAGCCTGCACAACCCGGCGATGAGAAGCACCATACCGAGGAGCCTGAGGAGGCTGCTGCTGACACGCTCGCTCGGGTGGCTGCGGAAAAGAAGTCCAAGAAGAAGTAATGACAGCAGCGCCTTGGCCCGTTGATGGGGGCCGGGGCGTTCTGCATATATGAGGCGTTTTGCGTAAGCAAGGCGTTCTCTATAGGGCTCTGTCGGCTTCAGCCATGATGCGTGTGGACAACGATGATGACTGAGGCCACGTCGTGGCGATCGGAGAGATCATATGGATGATGGCATGCTGATAGGCCAAGGGTTCGACGCGCATCGCTTCGCAGTTGCCGGCTCCTCGCGTCCGCTGTGGCTGGCGGGGCTGTTCTGGCCTGTGCCTCAAGGTGTCGATCCCGCCCACTATGAAGGCATCGAAGGCGATTCCGATGGCGATGTCGCCGCCCATGCCCTGATTGATGCGTTGCTTTCCGCAAGTGGTCTTGGCGACATAGGCTCACTGTTCGGTGTGGGGGCAGCCGCTCATGGAGCCGGTATGCATGGTCGTGACATGCTTCACGAGACCGTGGCCTTCATGCGCGCACATGGGTATGAACCATGCTCCGCATCGGTGGCCATCATCGGCAATCGTCCGAAGGTCAGTACCCGTCGCATCGAAGCCGAGACAGTGCTGTCCGAAGCTGTCGGTTGCCGTGTCTCTGTGACTGCCACCACCACCGATCATATGGGCTTCACCGGCCGAGGTGAAGGCATTGCCGCCATCGCCAGCGCTCTGGTCAGATGCGCTGGCGATGAGGGATGATGCGACACCGTTTGCTCGCTGAGCGGGCTGTATAAGGGGTCAGTGTGCTTTGAGGGCGTATGCGGCCCTGGCGATGGCCCAGAACAGGGTGGAAAGCGTCACGATGATGAAGCTCGGTGGAGCGGGGAACATTGCCGAAAGCACCAGTCCAAGCCATATCGAGACCAGGCACAGCAGACTGGCGATGACCATCGCCTTGAACGGCGATCCCGCCAGGATGTTGGCCGTGGCCGCTGGTGTGATGACGAGCGCGAAGATCAGCAATGTACCCACGGCGGGCACGGCGATGGTGATGACACCAGCCATGATGGCCATGAACGCCACGTTCATCAGTCCGATCGGCACGCCTTTGGCCTGGGCCACCTGCTCGTCGAGCGAGCTGAACAGCAATGGTCGGTAGATGACAGCCAGCAGTATCAGCAGCAATGCGTCGAACACCATGAAACCGATGATCTGATCCTTGGTGATGGTCAGAATCGAACCGAAAAGGATGGATTGCATCTGCTGCGATGCGGAGCTGGACAGTCGGGCGAAGAACAGGCCGAGGCCGGTCGCGAACGCCAGTACCGTACCGGTGGCGATCTCACGCTCGGAGATGCGTTTGCCGAGTGCGCCGATGACGAGTGCGCCGCCTAAGGCGAACACGCCCATGCCCAACGAAACGGGCAGTCCGAACAGCACGGCGCCTGTGGCGCCCGGCAGACCGATGTGGGCGAGCGCATGGGCTGCGAATGTGGAGTGGCGTGCGATGGTGAAATACCCCATCACTCCTGCCGCCAGGGCGATGAACAGGCCGGCGACGAAGGCATTGGTCATGAATGGAGCCGTGAGCGTGCTCATCCAATCGGGGTCGAATGCGAAATTGATATCACCCATCACTTGCCGTCCTTTCCGGCAGCCGAAGCGTCGACTGCCGTTCGATCATGCAGGGAGCCGTGATCATGATGATGCATTTGCGCCACTTCGGTGGCCGTATGCATGTCCTGCATCTGGGTATCCGGCTCATCCGGTGTCGGGGTCACGAACATATCGCCCTGTGGTGTGGTCACTACCTGCACCTGCGTGCCGTACAGATGCGTGAGCAGGTCGGAGTCAAGCACCTTGCCCATATCCGCGTAATGCGGGTGTCCGTCGAGCAGGTAGACTGCGCCGGTCATGATCGGCAACAGCATGTTGAGATCGTGGGCCACCACCTGGATGGTCATGCCCAGTTCTTTGTTGAGGCGCGCGAGCACATGAACGGCGGCCCGCTGGCTGGCTAGGTCGAGATTGGCCAGCGGCTCGTCAAGCATGAGGAGCTGAGGGTCGCTCACCAGCGCTTGCGCTATGGCCACGCGCTGGCGAAGACCGCCTGACAATTCGGAAAGACGGTATTGCGCCTTGTCTGCGATGCCGGTGAATTCCATGGCCTGTCGGGCTTTGTCGCGTTCCTCCCGTGTCACCAGATGGATGCCGAATCGTGTGCCGGTCAGACCGAGCAGTACCGATTGTTCGGCGGTGAGATTGGAATCGACGTTGGAAACATAGCTTTGCGGTACGTATCCGATGCGTTTGTTTGCTTGGCCTGCCGGCTTGCCTAGTACAGTGACGCTGCCGTGGGACAGGGGAAGCAGCCCCAATTCCGCTTTCATCATGGTGGTTTTGCCGGCGCCGTTGGTGCCCACGATGGCTGTGACCGAACCGTAGGGGATGCTGAAGGTGCCGTGTTGCCAGATGACATGGTCGCCACGTGTGATGGCGGCGTCGTCAAAGACGATGCAGTCGGGGTTCTTGCTCATAGCCACTGATTGTGGCAAATGATGCTGACAATCGTTCTCAATTACTGCTTATTCGGGTCGGGTTGGGCGTCGTCGGCTGATGCATCAGCAGAGTTTGCACCATCCTTCGAGATGCCGCTGCCGCCAGCTGCGTCGGATGACGCCTTGCATTCGCGCAGATACGTCGGGGCGTCATCACCGGAATCATTCGATGATTCGCCGTCTGCGGAGGCTGCGCTGCCGTTTGAATCATCGCTGGATGATGTGCCGTTGGAATCGGATTCGGTGGTGTTGGCGCTCCCGGAGTCGGAGCTCGATGCGTCTTCGGAGGAGCCGCCGTCACCGGAGCCGTTTTCAGTGTCAGATTCGCAGCCATAGCTGGGGTCCACGGCGTCGATAATCGTATTGACGAGTTGGTTGATCCAGTCGTTCAGCGCGTTGACGTCCTCGGGCATCTGCTCGGAGATGTCCACCACCGGTACGTCTGCGCGGCCAGCGGTGCCGGTGATCATGTTCGTGGCGTCGCTGGATTCCTGTGTGTTGTTGACGAGCACGTCGGCTTTTCCGTCCTCGAGGAGCTTCTGGAACGATTGCAGGTCGGCTGGGGCGACTTCGCCGCCTGACGCGGTGGATTGCGTATAGCCTTTCGGTGTGATGTCCTCGAACCCCAGATCGGACATCAGGTAATACGCCACGGGTTCCGTCGCCGCGTAGGCGACCTTCTTCGTATGGTGTTTGGTGAAATCATCCACCCATTGCTCCAAGGATTGCTCCCCTTGCTTCCATGTCGCCAGCCGCTGTTCGAAATCCTTCTTCTTGCTTGGAAGGGCCTTGATATACGCCTCGGTGATCGCCTCGGCCATGCCGGTGCGCGCGTCTTTGGAGAACCATAGATGCGGGTTGTCGCCGTCCGTGGCTCCCACCACCGAAGCCGCGGATACTAGGTTCGAACCTTGTCCCAGAGATTTGGTCGCCCAGGAATCATATCCTGCGCCGTTGGCCACCACTACCTGCGCTTTGGACAACTTGGCCACGTCGGAGGTCTTCGGCTCGAAATCATGCGCATCGACGTTGGTGGAATTCACGATGGAGGTGACCTTCACGTCATCGCCGCCGAGCTCGGCGGCCAGCGAACCCCACTGGTTGATGGACGACACCACGGTGATCGGTCCTGTCGCCTGTTTGTCGATGTCGGTGGATGAATCGCCGGAACCGGGGGCCGCAGACGGTTGCGAACCGCATGCTGCTGCAGCCAACAGCATGACGGCGCTGATGCCTGCTGCCGCGTATCGCGTAAGTCGTGCGAATCGAGTCCCCATAACGCGCCTTCTTTTCGTGCGTGGACGATACATGTATGACTTGTTTCAACGATAGCCTATCGTTTCGATACAGTTCATTTATTCACCGAAATAATCGTGGAAGGGCTTCAGATGACTATGAGGATCGACGGCAAGAAGGTCGCTGGCGAAATCAAGGCCGATCTTTCGAAGCGTGTCGCGCGACTTGCGGCGCAGGGTGTGGTTCCCGGACTCGGCACCGTGCTGGTGGGGGAGGATCCCGGGTCGGTCAAATACGTGGCCGGCAAGCATGCGGATTGTCAGGAAATCGGTATCCGTTCGGTACGGAAGGACCTGCCGGCCGACGCCGATTTCGATCAGATAGCGGCAGCGGTCAGAGAGCTCAACGCAGACCCGGCGTGCAACGGTTTCATTGTTCAGCTTCCACTGCCCAAGGGCATTGATGAGAACGCCATCATCGACATGATCGATCCGGCCAAGGATGCGGACGGCATGCACCCGTACAACCTGGGTGAGCTTGTGCTGCATGTCCGCAGCGAAATCACCACGCCGTTGCCCTGCACGCCGCGAGGCGTCATCGAATTGCTGAAGGCCTATGACATCGACCTCAATGGCAAGGAGATATGCGTGCTGGGGCGAGGCATCACCATCGGGCGTACCATCGGACTGATGCTGACGCGCAATGCGGTGAACGCCACGGTGACGCTGTGCCATACCGGTACCAAGGACGTGGTCGACCACATGAGGCGTGCCGATGTGATTGTGGCGGCCATGGGACAGGCCGGTTTTGTGACTCCCGACAAGATAAAGGAGGGAGCGGTGCTGGTCGACGTCGGCGTCAGTCGCGTCTTCGACGAGGAAGCCGGTCGATACCGCATCAAGGGCGACGTGGACCCTGCATGCTATGAGAAGGCCTCCGCCTACACGCCCAACCCTGGTGGTGTGGGCCCCATGACCCGCGCGATGCTGCTCGCCAACGTGGTGGAAATGGCAGAGCGCTCCCTATAGCTGAGAAATGACCTTGTGCAGGCTGTGATGTTCTGTTGCCGGGAGCGCTCCAGGCCGCTCGGGCCAAGCTTTACGCCCGGCAACAGAACATCCCAACCTCACGGTCAACGCGCCCAATACTGCGACACGCTTGATACTATCGAGGATTTTTGGCTAGAGATGCCTGTACTCTGAACATTTGTATGTCTGTAAAGGCGTGCGAATAACTGAATATCGAGTAACTATCCATCCATTCTATGAGAAACCATTAATTACATGGCAGAGAACAACACTGAAGTCACCAAGGTCGCCATCAACGACATCGGCACCGAAGAGGACTTCATCAAGGCAGTCGATTCCACCATCAAGAACTTCGACGATGGTGATCTGGTCGAAGGTACCGTCGTCAAGATCGATCACGACGAGGTCCTCCTGGATATCGGCTACAAGACCGAGGGTGTGATTCCCTCCCGCGAACTTTCCATCAAGAAGGACGTTGATCCTGACGAAGTCGTCGAGGTCGGCGACCAGATTGAGGCCCTTGTCGTCACCAAGGAAGACAAGGAAGGCCGTCTGATTCTTTCTAAGAAGCGTGCTCAGTACGAGCGTGCCTGGGGCGACATCGAGAAGATCAAGGAAGCTGACGGCGTTGTTGAGGGCACCGTCATCGAAGCCGTCAAGGGCGGCCTCATCGTGGACATCGGTCTGCGTGGCTTCCTGCCGGCCTCCCTGGTCGAGATGCGTCGCGTCCGTGACCTGTCCCCGTACATCGGTCAGAAGATCAAGGCCAAGATCCTCGAGCTCGACAAGAACCGCAACAATGTGGTGCTCTCCCGTCGCCAGTACCTCGAGGAGACCCAGTCCGAAGTTCGCGAGACCTTCCTGTCCCAGCTCAAGAAGGGCCAGATCCGTGAGGGCGTGGTGTCCTCCATCGTCAACTTCGGCGCATTCGTCGATTTGGGCGGTGTTGACGGCCTGATCCACGTTTCCGAGCTGTCTTGGAAGCACATCGACCACCCGTCCGAAGTCGTCAAGGTCGGCGACAAGGTCACCGTCGAGGTGCTCGACGTCGATCTCGATCGTGAGCGTATCTCCCTGTCCCTCAAGGCCACTCAGGAAGACCCGTGGCAGCGCTTCGCACGCACCCACGTTCCTGGCCAGATCGTCAAGGGCAAGGTCACCAAGATCGTCCAGTTCGGTGTCTTCATTTCCGTCGAGGACGGCATCGAGGGCTTGGTGCACATCTCCGAGCTCGCCAACCGTCACGTCGAGAACCCGGAGACCGTGGTCAAGCCGGGCGAGACCGTGTTTGTCAAGGTGATCGACGTCGATCTCGATCGTCGCCGCATCTCCCTGTCCCTCAAGCAGGCCAACGACTCCGTCGACCCGGCTTCCGAGGACTTCGATCCGGCCATCTACGGCATGCCGGCCGAGTACGACGAGCAGGGCAACTACAAGTACCCTGAAGGCTTCGACCCGAACACCAACGAGTGGATCGCCGGTTACGAGAAGCAGCGCGAGGAATGGGAATCCCAGTATGCTGCCGCCCACGAGCTCTGGGAGGAGCACAAGGAGTTCGTGGCCAAGGAACTGGCCAACGCTGCCGAGTCCGCTGCCGCCGACGGTCAGGGCCAGAAGGAAGAGAAGCCGGTCGAGGAGACCTCCAACTACTCTTCCGCCGCTCCGGCCACCGGTACGCTCGCTGATTCCGACCAGCTCGCCGCCCTGCGCGACCAGCTGCTTGGCAAGTGAGTTCGCTTTACAGCAAGGCTGCTAGCGCCTAGCTCATAAGGAAGCCCGACCCATAGTGGTCGGGTTTTCTTGTATGTGCCCGCTCGCACGTCCCACACGTTTGGCTGCAGGAGCCTTCACACTTCTCATGCGCATGGATGTTTCACCGTGCATGGATTCTCCCATCGTGGCCCCGGAATAGTGCATCGCGTATTAGCATAGCGTCTATGAGAATAGGATTGACTGGTGGCATCGCGGCGGGCAAAAGCACCGTGGCCGCGAGGCTGAGCGAACTGGGTGCATTGCTTATCGACTACGATGCGCTGGCCCATGACGTGGTCAGACCAGGGGGAGTGGCATTGCCTCGTATCGAGGTGGAGTTCGGTTCGGCTGTTTTGAACGCGGACGGCACTTTGAACCGTTCCTGGATGGCTGACCATGTGTTCGGCAAGGATGCTCAGCCGGATGCCCGCGCTCGTCTGGACGCCATCGAGCATCCCCTGATTTATGCTGAAGCCTCGCTTGCCGAACAGCTGCACCCAGAGGCGCGAATTATCGTGCATGATGTGCCGTTGCTCGCAGAGGTGATCGACACCATTCCGTTCAGCTTCGACCACATCATCACCGTGGAAGCGCCGGTCTGTCTGCGCCTTGAACGTATGACCGAGGAACGAGGCATGAGCCTAGAACAGGCAGAGGCGCGCATCCGTCACCAGTCCAGTGAGGAAGAGCGACGTGCGATCGCGGACATCGTCATCGACTCCGTCCAGCCGATGGCAAGGATGATGGATCAGGTCAATGAGGTATATCAAGGTTTCCTTGCAGAATTGGATGGAGCGGCTGCATAGCCCCTTGTCGATCTTGACTGTCGGACGGTGTCGAATAGTCGCCGATGCGCATGCTTGCGTATGATATGGCCTCATGGGATTCAATATCGAGCGTGCCGACAGGCCTTTCGTCGTCAAATCACCCTACAAGCCCGCAGGCGATCAGCCCCAAGCCATCGAGGAATTGGCTGAGCGCATTGAAAACGGTGAGAACGACGTCGTGCTCATGGGCGCCACCGGTACCGGCAAGACCGCCACGACCGCATGGCTGATTGAGCGACTGCAACGCCCGACCCTTATCATCGAGCCGAACAAGACGCTCGCCGCCCAGCTATGCGCGGAGTTCCGTGAGCTTATGCCGGACAACGCAGTCAGCTATTTCGTCTCCTACTACGATTATTACCAGCCGGAAGCCTATATTCCCCAGACCGATACCTACATTGAAAAGGACTCCAACATCAATGATGATGTGGAACGCCTGCGTCATCAGGCCACTGCGAACCTGCTGACCCGCCGTGACTGCGTGGTGGTGGCCACGGTTTCCTGCATCTATGGCCTTGGTACGCCCGAGGAATATGCCGGGCGCATGCTGCTGCTCAAGGTCGGGCAGGAGATCAATCGCGATGATCTGCTGCGCAGATTCGTCGCCATGCAATACAAGCGTAACGACATTGCGTTCACGCGTGGCACCTTCCGTGTGCGAGGTGATACCGTCGAGATCATCCCTGTCTATGAGGAGCTGGCGGTCCGCATCGAATTCTTCGGCGATGAGATCGACCGCATCTCCACGCTGCACCCCCTGACCGGCGATGAGATAGCCGAAGAACAGGAAGTGCACATCTTCCCGGCATCCCACTATGTCGCAGGACCGGAACGCATGGAGCGTGCGCTGAAGACCATCCGTGAGGAACTGGATGAGCGTCTGGCCGAACTGCACAAGCAGGGCAAGGAACTGGAGGCGCAGCGTCTCAACATGCGCACTACGTATGACCTGGAAATGCTGACACAGGTGGGCGTCTGTTCGGGAGTAGAAAACTACTCAAGACATTTCGACGGGCGCGCCCCGGGCACGCCGCCGCATACCCTGCTGGATTTCTTCCCCGATGATTTCCTGCTGGTCATCGACGAATCCCATGTCACCGTCCCGCAGATTGGAGCGATGTACGAAGGGGATGCGTCACGTAAACGCACGCTGGTGGAACATGGGTTCCGCTTGCCTTCGGCCATGGACAACCGGCCTCTGAAATGGCCGGAATTCCTCGATCGCGTCGGTCAGACGGTCTATCTGTCGGCGACGCCCGGTGATTATGAGCTCGGGCTTTCCGATGGCGTGGTGGAACAGATCATCCGTCCGACCGGATTGCTGGATCCCAAGATCGATGTGCGCCCAGTGGAAGGACAGATCGACGATCTGCTGGCGGAGATCAAGGACCGCGTGGCGAGGAACGAGCGCGCCCTGGTCACCACCCTGACCAAGAAAATGGCCGAGGACCTGACAGATTACCTATTGGAACGCGGCATCAAAGTGGAGTATCTGCATTCGGACGTCGATACTCTGCGCCGCGTGGAGCTGCTGCGCATGCTGCGCGAAGGCAAGATCGATGTCATCGTCGGCATCAACTTGCTGAGGGAGGGCCTCGACCTGCCCGAGGTCTCGTTGGTGGCGATTCTGGATGCCGACAAGGAAGGGTTCCTGCGTTCCTACCGTTCCCTGATTCAGACCATAGGACGTGCCGCGCGTAACGTATCCGGCACCGTGATCATGTACGCCGACGAGACCACCGACGCCATGCGCAAGGCCATTGACGAAACCGACCGTCGTCGTGCCAAGCAGATCGCCTACAACAAGGCTCACGGCATCGATCCGAAGCCGCTGATCAAGAAGATCAGTGATGTCAACGACATGCTCGCCAAAGAGGATGTGGATACGCAGACGCTGCTTGAAGGCGGGTACCGCAATGCCGGCAAGGCAGGCAATACGCATCTCGGTGTGCCGACCATGAATGCCGAAGAGGCGGATAAGCGGCATGAGGAGATCCTCAAGGCCGGATTGCCGGCCCAGGATCTTGCCGATTTGATTCGCCAGCTTTCCGAACAGATGCACACCGCCGCCGAACAGCTGCAGTTCGAGCTCGCCGCGCGCCTGCGCGATGAGATCCGCGACCTCAAAAAGGAACTGCGTCAGATGACGGAGGCGAATAAGTGAGCCTCCGTAGCAGCGAGCAGCGGTAGCGTCGCGAGCGTCGCACGAGTTGCGGAGGCGAATAAGTGAGCCTCCGTGGCTGAGCCGTGAAGAAAACGCCAGAGGCGTTTTTAGGCGAAGGCGAACGACAGTGAGCTGATGTATGGTCAACCGAAGGTTGGCGTTATTTGCGGGGCGTGAGCGGCGGTAGCGTCGCGAGCGTCGCACGAGTTGCGGAGGCGAATAAGTGAGCCTCCGTGGCAGTTGACCTCCCACATCCTGTTTGTTGATTTCAATTACAAGGTGGAGGATGGAGATACACACATCTCCATCCTCCATTGGACAGTGGTAGTGGAATGGCGGGCCGTCACCATAATGGTTTAGTGTAGTGAATCATGGCAGAAACCCCTCTTGCATTTGAAATCGCCACTTTTGTGGTGCTCGCGCTGTTCTTCATCGTCGACCTGTTCGTCATCGGCAGGCGACCGCATGTGCCTTCCACCAAGGAGTGTGTGCAGCATATCGCATTCTTCGTGGTCATGGCACTGATCTTCGGCGGTTGCATCTGGTATTTCGCCGGATCGAAGCCCGCCATCGAGTTCTATTCGGGATGGCTGACCGAATACTCGCTGTCCATCGACAACCTGTTCGTGTTCGTCATCATCATGTCGAACTTCGCGGTGCCGAAGAAGATTCAGAAATACGTGCTCTCCGTCGGTATCACCATTGCGCTGATCTTCCGTGGACTGTTCATTATCATCGGTGCCGCGCTGATCTCCCGGTTCACATGGGTGTTCTTCATTTTCGGTGCATTCCTTATCTACACTGCAATCAAGCTGGTAGTCGGCGGCGATGAAGATGAGGAGTATCACGAGAACGGACTCATCCGTGCCCTGCGCAAGGTCATCAAGATCACCGATGAATACGACGGAGAGAAGCTCCGTACCACCCGTAATGGCGTCCGTTATTGGACTCCGATGCTGATTGTATTCCTGACCATCGGTACCACCGACGTGATGTTCGCATTCGATTCCATCCCCGCCATCTTCGGTCTTACCAAAGACCCGTTCCTGGTGTTCACGTCGAACGTGTTCGCATTGCTTGGTCTGCAGCAACTCTATTTCCTGCTTGGCGCGTTGCTGGACAAGCTGGTCTACCTGCCCATGGGCCTCTCGATCGTGCTCGGGTTCATCGGCGTCAAGCTGGTGATGGAGGCGCTGCATGGCAACACCTTGCCGTTCATCAACGGGGGAGAGGGCGTGCATTGGGTGCCTGAGGTCCCGACGTGGCTCTCGCTGGCGGTGATTGTGGTGGCAATCGGTGGATCGGCGATTGCGTCCGTGCTCAAGATGAAGGGTATGGAAAAGACCGAAAAGGCCTGAGTTCATGAGGAATTCAATCTGAAGAAACCCAATGGCCACAACAATGTGAGCGCTCACAACACACCGGCGAAAAAATTTGTCTTGCGTCGGTGAGCGCTAGTAGACTGAAACACGGCAAGTGAGGCTTTCCGCCTCGAACCACAAGAAAAGGATAGGCAGGCATTCATGCGTAAAGCCAAGATCGTAGACACCATCGGTCCTTCCACCGAGGATTACGACAACCTCCTCAAGCTCGTCGAAGCCGGTATGGACGTTGCTCGTCTGAATCGTTCCCACGGTACCCCTGAGGATCACCTCAAGGTGTACAACAACGTCCGCAAGGCCGGCGAAGCCACTGGCCGCAACGTAGCTGCGCTCGTTGATCTGCAGGGTCCGAAGATTCGCTGCGGCTGGTTCAAGAAGAACGCTGAGGGCGAGGACAAGGTCCAGCTTCAGCTCGGCCAGGAGTTCATCATCACCACCGATGACATCGAGGGCGACGAGCACATCACCTCCACCACCTTCAAGGGTCTGCCTGGCGATTGCCACCCGGGTGATCCGATCCTGATCGATGACGGCAAGGTCCGTCTGGAGGTCACCAAGGTCGAGGGCAACAACGTGCACACCAAGGTCGTTGTGGCTGGTCCTGTCTCTTCCCACAAGGGCATCAACCTGCCGGGCGTCGCCGTGTCCCTGCCGGCTCTGACCGAGAAGGATGAGGCCGACCTGCGTTGGGCCATCCGTACTGGTGCCGACATCATCGCCATGTCCTTCGTGCGCTTCGCCACCGACATCGACCGCGCTCACGAGATCATGGACGAGGAAGGCCGTCGCATCCCGATCGTTGCCAAGATCGAGAAGCCGCAGGCTCTGGAGAACCTCGAAGACATCGTCAAGACCTTCGATGGTGTCATGGCCGCCCGTGGCGACATGGCCGTCGAGTGCCCTCTTGAAGAGGTCCCGCTGGCCACCAAGCGCATCATCGAACTGGCTCGCCAGTACGCCAAGCCGGTCATCGTGGCCACCGAGGTCCTCGGCTCCATGGTGAACAACCCGGTTCCGACCCGTGCTGAGGCTTCCGACTGCGCCAACGCCGTCCTTGATGGCGCTGACGCCACCATGACCTCCAACGAGACCGCCGTCGGCAAGTACCCGGCTGTCACCGTGGATACCATGTCTCGCATCTCCGGCTACGCCACCGATCACGGCTTCGACCGCATCCCGGAGCTCAAGAACCTCGACATGTCCTCCACCGGCGCTGTCTCCTCCGCCGCTGTCGACCTGGCTGACAAGCTCAACGCCAAGGCCATCGTCGCTTACACCCAGACCGGTTCCACCGTGCACCGCGTCTCCCGTGAGCGTCCGGCCGCTCCGATCTACGGCATCACCAACAACGAGCACACCTACCACTGGCTGGCTCTGTCCTGGGGCACCGAGGCCTTCCTGACCGAGGAGGACTACCACGACAAGTCCCGCAAGGATCTCATGATCTTCACCGACAAGATCCTGAAGGATGCCGGCAAGGTTGTTGACGGCGACAAGATCGTCATCCTGAGCTCCGCCCAGGGCGATCACCAGCCGGGCCGCACCGACTCCATCTACGTCCACACTGTTGGCGCTTGCGACTGATGCGCATACGTCCAACCGCGTGACAGCGTGAGTTGAATGACAGGGACCCCAGACGGAACTTTCCGTCTGGGGTCCCTGCGTTTGTGAGCTGAGCATTGCTCGCATTATTGCTGTATCTGGAATATCGGGGCCGCGTCTGTTGGCGGCTTTCTTGTGGATGACATACCGTCAGTGTCGTATGACGCCGATCATCGGTATGGTACCGATCATGCCGAATCCGTGCGCGTTGCTGCAGACGCGCACGGATGGCGGAAATGGCATCAGTCGTTGATGTGTCCGAAGTCTCCGCTCTTGAGACGGAGGATGGCGATAATCGTCTTCGCGTCGACGATCGTGCCGTTCACCACCATTTCGTATGCCTGCTCCAACGTCACCATTCGCACTTCGGAACGGGGGGTTTCGGGGCCGATGGATTGACGCGAGACCGGCGTGAGCTTGGTGGCGAAATACACGGATGTATGTTCGGTGGAATAACTCGGCGTATTGAGGAAACGTGCGAACTGCGTAAAGCGTTCAGCCTCAAATCCGCCTTCCTCTGCCAGCTTGCGTTTCGCGGTGTCGAGCGGACGTTCGTCGCCTAGCGGGTGTCCTCCTGGAATCTCCAGCGTCCAACGGTGGGTAGCCACTCGGTATTGCTCGACCAGCGGAATCTTGCCGTCATCGGTCAACGCCAACACGGCGACGGTGTCGCCACTGTTGGCATTAATGCAATACCGTTCGAACTCGTTGCCATCATTGGACTCAAAAGAAATACGGTCAATGTTGAAGTAATGCGTCTTGTAGACATCCTTGCGCTCGGTCTCCCGCACTGGAGCTGTGCGCCAAGGGTCAAATTGACGATATGTTTGGTTGCTCATAATCCCTCCTCGCAAAGATGCACATCTATGCACCTCGAAACCATAATTATTGTAAGCCGCGGAGTTTCATATATGTATAGGCAACACACGAGCGGGATGATGGTGACTGCCGGCATTGTTTTGCGCGATGAATATTCCGGAATATGCGTGTCTTGTGCCGTGTCAGTCTCTGACTTATGCTAATCTCTCGAAGAGTGTTTTGACACGCCCTCGTATCCCAATTGGTAGAGGAAGCAGCCTCAAAATCTGCGCAGTGTGGGTTCGAGTCCCACCGAGGGCACCCAAAAGATATGATTGATGTGTACGTGGGTCGAATGTGTGACATGCGTAAGCGCATGGTATATTGAACATCTGCAAACACGAAATATCGCAATGGAAAGAGGTTGGCATGGCTGCAAGGATGAGGTCTGAAGAGCCGAGCATCAACGTTGACGAGGTGCTCACCGATGAAGAGCTGAGGGCCGCCGCTTCTGAAGAAGCTCCTGCAGGACGTAAGGAAAAGCCGGCGGATGCCCCGCGTACCGTGGTCGTGGCCGAGGACGAGGCCGTCAACCGCATGGACTTGGTCGCCATGCTGGAAGACAACGGTTATGAAGTCGTCGGACAGGCCGCCAACGGTGAAGAGGCTGTGGAACTGACCCGCAAGTATCGCCCGGATGTGGTGTGCATGGATGTCAAGATGCCTCGCATGGACGGCATCGCCGCAGCCGGCATCATCTGCGACGAGAACATCGCCCCCGTGGTCATGCTCACTGCCTTCTCCCAGACCGATCTGGTGAAGAAGGCCACCGGCGCCGGTGCCATGGCATATGTCACCAAGCCGTATGAGGAATCCAAGCTGCTGCCTACCTTGGAAGTGGCGATGGGTCGTTTCGCTGAGATCAACGACCTTCTGGACAATGTCGAGCGTAGTGAGCAGAAACTGCGCGAAACCACTGACCAGCTCAAAGAGGCCGAGGAGAAGCTGAAGAAGGCCGAGGACTCCTTGGAGGAGCGCAAGCTCGTCGACCGCGCCAAGGGTCTGCTGATGGATAAGGCGGACTTCTCCGAGCAGGGTGCATTCCGCTGGATTCAGAAGACCTCCATGGATCAGCGCATTCCGAAGAAGCGTCTTGCCATGGCCATCATCGCCAAGTACGGCGAGCCGAAGCCAGCGAGCACGGATGAACGCTGATTTGCAGACGACTGCAAGCGCGGCGACCAACGATACACTACTTGTCGTAGACGGTCATTCGTTGGCGTTCCGCGCTTTTTTTGCGCTTCCGGTAGATAATTTCAGCACCTCGGAAGGTCAGGCCACCAATGCCGTCTGGGGATTCGCGTCCATGCTGGCTCAGGTCATCGATGCGGAAAAGCCGGATCGTCTCGGTGTCGCCTTCGATGTCAAAGGCGGTACATTCCGCAATGAGATGTTGCCCCAATACAAAGGCACGCGTGAAGCCGCACCGGAGGAGCTGCTCACTCAGCTTCCGCTGATTCAACGGATGCTGAAGGCCCTGGGCGTCACGTATATCGAGAAACCAGGGTTCGAGGGGGATGACATCATCGCCACTCTCGCCACCATGGGGGACAAGGCAGGCTTCCATACGCTGGTGCTGTCCGGAGACCGTGACGCTTTCCAGCTTATCGACGACAATGTCACCGTCCTCTATCCCGGGCATCATTTCAAAGAGCTCAAGCACATGACGCCTCAGGCCATTGTGGACAAGTACAAGGTGACGCCCGCACAATACCCTGATCTGGCGGCTTTACGCGGCGAAACGGCTGACAACATCCCCGGCGTGCCTGGCGTAGGCGATGGTTTTGCCGCCAAGTGGATCAACCAGTATGGCTCATTGGATGGCATCTGCGAGCATGCCGAGGAGATAGGCGGTAAGAAAGGCGAGGCACTTCGCTCCAGCATTGATCAGGTCATGCTCAACCGCAAGGTCAATGCGCTGGTCAGGGACGTGGAACTCGATGTGGGACTTGACGACCTGCGCTTCGGCGAAGTGGACACTGCACAGCTCGATGTATTGTTCAAGGAGCTCGAGTTCGGTGTACGCACCAAAAACCGGGTGTTGAAAACCTTCAACGCCAAGTCCTCCACGACCCGGCTTCCTTCTTCGCCTCGTTCATCGGACTCAGCCTCCCAATCGAACGGCAAGGATGACAAGGACGACAAAGCCGCAGGTTCCGGCATGCCGGCCATTCCGGAGCCTGTCGCCATCGGCTCGGCCGACCAGTTCCGTGACTGGGCGGGCCAGCAGCAGAAGCTTATCGCCGTGCCGGATTCCGTAGCATCCTTCATCCCTGAAGTCGATTGCGACCCTGAAGCCAGGCACATTACATATGATGATGCGGCCAATCATGCGTGGACCGTGCATGCTTGGGGCGACGCACGCCCTGGACGGGCGAAACTGCAGGCCTTGTCCATAGCGACGGCTCATTCCGCGGCGATGGTAGCCACACCCATACGCGATGATCTTCGAGAGGCGCTGCAGGAGTTCCTTACCTCTTCGCATGGCAGGATCGTCGTGCACGGCTATAAGGAGCTGCTGCATATGCTGGGCTCGGCAGGATTGGACATGCCCCTGCCCATGATGGACACCAAACTCGCCGGATACCTTATCCAGCCGGATTTCCACGCCGATGATCTGCACCAGGAAGCCGAGCACTTCCTCGATGTCAGCTACAGCCAGGCCGATCAGCCTGCGCAAGGTACATTGGACTTCGATGAGGACCAGGATGTGCCGAATGCCGAAGAACAGCGGCTTCGGGACCTTGCCATCATTCGTGACCTTGCCTCGGCATTCGGTCCGATGCTTGACGAACGGGAGCAATGCTGGCTGTTGCGTGCCATCGAACTGCCGGTTTCCCGTGTGCTGCACGGCATGGAGTCCGCAGGGGCGAAGGTCGACGTCATGCGTCTGGTCGCGATGCGCGATCAGTTCGCGGCGGATGCACGGTTCGCTCAGGAGGAGGCATGGAACCATGCCGGTGCCGAGATCAATCTGCAAAGTCCGAAACAGCTGCAGAAGGTACTGTTCGAGGACATGGGGCTGAAGCCCACAAAACGTACGAAATCAGGCTCATACACGACCAACGCGTCGGCATTGCAGGACCTGTACGTCAAATCCGTGGACAACGAGCGGGCGAATGGGTTCCTCAGGGCGTTGCTGCGTCACCGGGAGACCAACAAGCTCAAGCAGATCGTACAGACACTGTTCGATGCGGTGAACAGGGATGACGAGCGCATCCATACCACATTCGAACAGACCGTCACCGCGACCGGTCGTCTGAGCTCCGTGGATCCGAACCTGCAGAACATCCCGAACCGGAATGCCGAAGGACGTGAGATTCGCAGCGTATTCGTGCCGGGCGAAGGATACGAAGCGTTGATGAGCTGCGATTATTCGCAGGTTGAGTTGCGCGTCATGGCCGACCTTTCAGGAGACGAGGCGCTGATCGAGGCATTCCGTTCCGGCGCTGATTTCCATAAGTATGTGGCCTCGATGGTGTACAAACTGCCGGTCGACCAGATCACCGGCGATCAGCGATCCCATGTGAAGGCCATGAGCTATGGGCTGGCGTACGGTCTGAGCACGTATGGCTTGGCCCAGCAGCTCAAAATAGCCCCACGCGAGGCGGAAGCGTTGAAGAGCCTGTATTTCGATACGTTCGGCAAAGTGCACGACTATCTGGAATCCCTGGTCTCCTCGGCACGCGAGAAAGGCTACACGGAAACGCTGTTCGGACGCAGACGCTACTTCCCGGCATTGCGTTCGACCAACAGGGTGGCGCGAGACGCAGCCGAACGTGCCGCGTTGAACGCGCCCATCCAAGGTTCCGCCGCGGATATCATGAAGATTGCCATGGTGCGTGCCGATCAGGCGCTGCGTGAGGCGAATGTCAAAAGCCGTATCATCCTGCAGATCCATGACGAACTTGTAGTGGAGATCGCGCCGGGTGAAGGGGAGCAGGTCACCGAACTGGTGAAGGATGCCATGCAGCACGCGGTCGATCTCGCCGTGCCATTGGATGTGTCGTGCGGCATGGGCTCCGATTGGCAGCTTGCCGCGCACTGATTCGTTCTCCGCAAAGCCGGACCGCGTACGATCATACCGGCGTGCGTCATACATACGTTATGCACGCCGGTACAATAAGGCGTATGGCGAATCTCAAGCAGGTCATCGACGTTCTGGAAACCTTATACCCTTTGCGATATGCCGAGCAATGGGATGAGCCCGGCCTCATCGTCGGCGACATGACCCACGAGGTACGGCGCATCGTATTTGCCGCCGACCCGACATCAGCCATCGTCGATAAGGCCATAGATGCCGGTGCCGACCTGCTGGTCACCCATCATCCGTTGTTCTTCCGCTCTGTGCATGAGGTAGGCGGTCTCGGATTCCGTGGAGACATCGTACGCAAGCTCTATACCCATGGCTGCGGCTTGTGGGTCGGACATACCAATGCGGATTCCGCTTGGCGCGGCGTCGGCCATGCTGCGGCCGATTATCTGGGGTTGACCGATCAGCGCCCGCTGGTGCCGATCGAGGATGCCTCTGCCTGCCATCCTGTGGGATTGGGTAGGATCGGCGCGTTGCAGGAGCCGCTGCCGTTGGGTGATTTCGCCCAGCGTGTATTCGATGCGGTGACCGAGCATGGCATGAAAACCCGCCTTGGTGTTCAGGTGTGCGGGGATTTGGATGCTCTGGTGCACACGGTCGCCGTACTCCCCGGATCAGGTGATTCGTTGTTCGATGAGGTGCGCGCGGCAGGCGTTGACGTCTACGTGACCAGTGACTTGCGGCATCATCCCACCACTGACGCCATCGAACAGGCGCGCTATGAAGCCGATATGCGCGCACGCGGCATCGGACTGGGACAAGGGAACGCCCAGGTCAGGCCATACCTCATCAACACGCCGCATGCCGCAATCGAATCCATCTGGTTCAACTATGCGATGGAGGACGTGCC
The DNA here is from genome assembly GCF_000741695.1 of Bifidobacterium reuteri DSM 23975. GTDB lineage: Bacteria > Actinomycetota > Actinomycetes > Actinomycetales > Bifidobacteriaceae > Bifidobacterium > Bifidobacterium reuteri. The sequence continues at coordinate 251,337 of NZ_JGZK01000006.1, forward strand.
GAAGGCCATAGCCCAGGCCACCGGGGAGGAAGTCGGCGTTCAATGGCTTCATGACACCACCGATCCATGGACGCTGTCCATAACATCGCCGAGAGCATAAGCCACTAGAGTAGGGTAGGCCGAGCGATTGCTTTCGATGAGCCGGCCGTTGCAAGGAGACATGATGTTCAACCATGACAAGAACGAGCAGCTGCGGCACAGGCTTGACCGCAGTCTCGACAAGAGCTCCGACGGCATCGACATGGATGTCCCAGCCGAGGTGGTGAGCAGCACCACCGTTTATACAGGCCGCATCTTCCATGTGGACGATATGACGATCGCCCTGACCGACAAGAAGGGCGGCAAGCACGAGATCAGCCGTCAGGTCCTCAGGCATGCGCCATGCGTGGTCATGCTCGTGCATGACATGTCCACCGACCGGTATCTGGTCGAACGCGAATATCGGGCCGGTTCGGACATGTTCGCCTATGGACTTCCCGCCGGTTTGATGGATGAAGGCGAGGACATCCTCGACGCCGCGTTGAGGGAGCTCGCCGAAGAGACCGGGGTCGTGCCGGATCGACATACCATGGGCGTGGACTACGTCGGCGACTTCTATTCCTCCGAAGGCATGACCGACGAGCTGGCCCATATCATGGTGCTGCACCTTGGTCCGTTCACGCGTGAGGCGCGGCATTTCGACCCGGACGAGCATGTGGAATCGGCGTGGATCCCCTGGAGCGACCTCGCCGCCACACGCATAACGGCGTCGAATTCGATGATCGCCATTCAGCACGAGGCGTTGCGACGGCTCATCGCCAGAAACTCGGACAAGGATAAACCCACCTTGTTCTCCTGACGTTCAACTTCAAACGATTTTCCATCACAGAAAAGTGGGATACTTGAATTATGCAGATCAGACCTGGATCAATGTACCCGTTGGGGGCCAGTTACGACGGCGCTGGGGTGAATTTCGCGCTGTTCTCGCAAGTCGCACAGAAAGTGGAACTGTGCCTGTTTGATGACGACGACAAAGAGACTCGCGTCGAAATGACCGAGCAGAATTCCTACGTATGGCATAACTACATTCCCGGATTGCAGCCCGGACAGCGCTATGGCTATCGTGTCTATGGACCGTACGACCCGGTGCATGGCCTGCGTTGCAATCCGAACAAACTGCTGCTCGATCCGTACGCCAAGGCCATCGAAGGCAACATCGATGGCGATGAAAGCCTGTTCTCCTACTGGTTCAACCGTCCTGACGACAACTCGGCGATGAACGACATGGACTCGGCGGCGCACACCATGAAATCCGCCGTCATCAACCCCTATTTCGATTGGGGCAACGACCAGCACCCGTACATTCCATACCACGATTCGGTGATCTACGAGGCGCATGTGCGCGGCATGACCAACCTCAACAAGGAAGTGCCGCCGGACATCCGCGGCACGTATGCGGGTCTTGCCTACCCGACCGTCATCGAATACCTGAAGAAGCTTGGCGTCACCGCCATCGAGCTCATGCCGATCCACCAGTTCGTCAACGATTCCTTCCTTCAGGAGAAGGGCCTGTCGAACTACTGGGGCTACAACACCATCGGCTTCTTCGCGCCGCATAACGCCTACTCGTCCTCCGGTGAACGTGGCGAGCAGGTCAACGAATTCAAGTCCATGGTCAAGGCCTACCACCGCGCCGGCATGGAGGTCATCCTCGATGTGGTGTACAACCACACCGCCGAAGGCAACCACATGGGCCCGACCCTGAGCTTCAAGGGCATAGACAACCAGTCGTATTACCGTCTGGTGGATGGCGATCAGATGCACTACTTCGACACCACCGGTACCGGCAACTCGCTGCTCATGCGCTCGCCGCACGCGTTGCAGCTCATCACCGACTCGCTGCGTTACTGGGTCACGGAAATGCACGTGGACGGCTTCCGATTCGATCTGGCCGCGACCCTGGCACGTCAGTTCCAAGAGGTCGACAAGCTGTCCGCATTCTTCGACATCGTCGAGCAGGATCCGATCATCTCGCGCGTGAAGCTCATTGCCGAGCCGTGGGATCTGGGCTCCGGCGGCTATCAGGTCGGCGGCTTCCCGTCCAGCTGGTCCGAATGGAATGGCCGCTTCCGCGACACCGTTCGTGACTTCTGGCGCTCGCAGCCATCCACACTGCCTGAGTTCGCGTCACGACTCATGGGCAGCTCCGACCTGTATCAGGTCAACGGCCGCCGCCCGGTGGCATCCGTGAACTTCATTACCGCGCATGATGGCTTCACCATGAACGATCTGGTGAGCTACAACGAGAAGCACAATGCGGCCAACGGCGAAGGCAACCGGGATGGCGAGTCCAACAACCGCTCCTGGAACTGCGGCGTGGAAGGTCCTACCAACATCCCAGACGTCAACGACCTGCGCCAACGCCAGATGCGCAACATGTTCTCGACACTGCTGCTCAGTCAGGGTATCCCCATGATCTGTGGCGGCGACGAGGTGGAGCGCACCCAGCAGGGCAACAACAACGCGTACTGCCAGGACAACGAGATCTCGTGGAAGAACTGGGATCTCAATGCGGACCAGAAGAACATGCTCCGGTTCGTGTCCAAGCTGGTCCACTTGCGTCTTGACCATCCGGTGCTGCATCGTCGTCGTTTCTTCACCGGACGTGAGCCGGGTGATGATTCGAACAAGATTCCTCAGGTCGAATGGTTCGATCACACCGGATCAATCATGGATATGGAGGATTGGCAGAACACGCACGCCTTCTCCATGATGATCTTCCTGAACGGCGCGGATATCCCCGAAGTGGACTGGTACGGCAATCGGATGGTCGACAACGACTTCATTCTGATTTTCAACGCCCACTACGAGCCGATTATGTTCACACTGCCCGATGAGCGTTACGGCCGCAAGTGGCAGTTGATTGTGGATACGCACAATCCGGACGGCCCCGAGCTCAGTTACGAGGCTGGCTTCGTGATCACCGCCCAGGCGCGCAGCTTCATGATGCTCATGAGCGCCAAGAAGCCGAAGCGCCCGTTCGAGTCCGAAGAGGACTGATTCTTCGGATGCCGATGTTGAGGGGCGATATGGACATCACTCGGTGATTCGTCCTCCGGGTTGCGGCGCGTAACTGCGTATTGCCTCAGTATTCGGTTACATCCCGTACGAGGGCTCTTCGTCGGGTCACCGGCGTCCAGCTTCCCGAGGAATCATCATCGTTGAAGATCAGCTGTGTTACAGTGCCGTCGATGATTTCTGTGCATTCCCTTTGCAGGGTTATTTCGCTAATCAAGGCTCCGACGCTTGGTATCAGCAGGAGCACTGGAACGATGCTGAACAATCCGCAAAAGAGGACCCACGACCATCTACCCCAGAAACTGCGGTCGTTTCCGTTGTTGCGGACGGGTTGATGATCGGTGTCGTATGATGATTCGGGAATTCCGTTAGTGTCTGATGCCATGATTCCTGCCTTCCGTGGGTTTCTGCGATACCGCGTGCAGATGGCCGCTGACGTTGCGGAGCGTTCCGATTTCGAGCATGCCAAAGGATTTCGGATACCGTTAGAGGAAAAGTGCAAGGGGCAACTTCATCTCACACTATTTGCGGAATGTGGCAGAGACGCTGCGTCGCATGTCAGTACAGCTGGTCGTGCGATCCGGTACGGGTCAGCACAAGTTGCAGTTCGTCGCGTTCGATGCGGTAGATGAGCAGCCAGTCTCCCTCGATGTGGATTTCCCGATATCCTTTCCAGTTGTTGACCAGCGCGTGATCGCGATATTTGGTCGACAGCAGATTGTGATCTTCGGCCATCAGTGCCTCTACGGCGCGTCGCAGCTTGTCCGGGTCGTAGTGCTTCTTGAGCAGTCCTTTGAAGTCCTTTTTGAACTGCGTGGTGCGGAAGACGGATTTAAGCATCCATCAAATCCTTCATCAGATTGTCCACAGACGGAAACGCGGCACCCTCCCGGGCATCGGCCTGACGGCGGGCCTCCACGTTCAGCGGGTTCTCCCTCGTGGCGCGGAACGGCATGCCGTTGTCGGTCAGCGATTGACGCAGGAACATGTTCAATGCGGTTGACAGGTCCAGTCCCATCGACTCGTACAGTTCCTTCGCCTGTTGCTTGACTTGCGGGTCCGTGCGGAAAGTGATCGTCGCGGTATCGGCCATCGCAACCCCCTCACCACAAAATGCTAATGTATGAACATTGTAACACAATAGGAGGTGCGTGTTCAGTCGCTTAACCGATTCCCCTGGCAAGACGGCGGATAAAGGGATGCTGGGGAATACCCCCCGGCGACTTGGAGCCTCGCCCTTGCGGGACGAAGCGTCACTGTTATGACAGAACCGGCTCTGACATGCAAGAGCCAGGATTCATGATGGCTATACTAATGGCGAATGCCCTGGAACGTCACCCCTGCTCACGCCAACTACACAGCTGTCTATACGAGGAAAGCGTCGGCGAGGGAAACGACGATGATGTCGGACACGGTCATCGGTGTAATGGTCTGGCGTAGGATTAGCGCAACGATGATGACACTCATGACCGGGTCGTCGTCAATGATGGTCGTAACCGAAATGCTGCAATGTCATGTGATAGATGCCAACATGGCATTGATCTCACAGTCTCTGCGTCACCGTGAAATGTTCCAACACCACAAGGGTGTCATCGTCGAGAGGAAAACTCGGGTCTCTGAACTCGGCACGGTATTCGTCAGAGTCCCAGAACATCTCGTGGGTGCGCCGCCATTCTGCCGCGGTCGTATCGCCTTCGCCTTCGTCAATCGCATGCTGGTCAGTGACGTCGGCCAGCCGTATGACGGCCACATCGGTGGTGGCCAGCACGGCCACCCCATGGTCGTCAGAGTTCACCAGTACGGACCGGTTTCCGGTTCTCGGCAGTGGATCGGCGCATTCGACATAGTCGAGGAGCAGTGCTGCAGTGGCGATCTTCGTGCCGTCGAGAATGAGTCCCACCAGCCGGTCGCGTTCTGGTCCGGGCATCATGAATTCGGCCTTTGGCAGGTTCGCGAGGTCCGATGCTGAATGGACCGGGCGCAATTTACGCAATGTGGGCACACGGGACTGGCTGCGAATCCAGTCGGCTGCTTTCGGGTCGATAACGCGGGCGACCCATAGCAGGTTTTCCCACTGGAAGTCGAGATACTCTCGTTCAGTGTCAGCATCCGTTCGAATAAGCGGTTCCTGATGGCTGCATCGGTTGCGCATATCCAGTAGTTGAACGATGTGTGTCTCGAATTCCTTGCGTCGACGCGATTTATAGTATGGCATACCGCCGTTGGCGCGGTCACGCAGTGCCTTCCATACGGTCGGCTCCAGTTTGCGCACCAGAAGGAACCGCCATGAATCCAGTGATAGTCCCGCAATCACGCGGTCCGGGGTGATGCTATGACCAGCGTAGCGGATACGTCGTTTGACGCGTTCGACGGCTTTGCAAAACTCGTAGTCGAAACCGAAATGATCGGTTTGGTCGAACCAGTCCTCCCGACCGCAGTCGGATGCGAGTCGCGTGGAAATGAAGTTGCGCAGCATGACCTCGACATGCGCGATGTCCTCAAGGTACGCTTTGGACATGTGTGTATTCCACACATACAGCGCGACCGGGTCCAACGCCGATTCCTCGTATCGGCGCATTCGCTCCGCGGAGAACCAGCTACATAGATCGACGGCTGTGACTTGCATATTATCGGTCATAGTGGCTATACTATTCCGTGCAAGGCCCCGTGAAAGTCACTCATGCGAAACATCATGAAACTCCGGGGTCAACGTATATCCGCGAGCGGTATTCGCGGTTCCTTTGATTTCCAATCGCCATGAAGCGCGAGGTCTGCGGTCTTGGTACCCAGTGTTATCAGGGGTTAAGGGTAAAAACGTGGGTCTTATCCGGGTGTGTTATTGGCGTGTTATCGGCGACCTGTTCGAGGGAATATGACAAAGCCCTGCTTCCAAGCGGGAGTAGGGCTCTCTGTCGGGCTAGCCGGATTTGAACCTGCGACATCCTGTTAGGATTGTGGGTTCTTGGCTCGGGCCGGTCTTGGCTCACCTTGAAACCGTTGGAATTATGCCGTTCTTGAGTTTTGAATTTCTTTGTTCAGACCACCCGGATTGGTAAATCGTGACGGTCATTGTTAGCAAAATGTTAGCGTCCCAGACCATCGAAACAGCTTAAACACTCGGCGCGTCGAAACACTGCTCCAGATGCGCTGTTAGCATCACTGCCCTTCATGATGACGATCTTCTCCGAACAGGTGATTGAAGAGAACTTGACCCGCTCTCCCCATTCACCCTAATTGGAGCTGAATGCGGAATAATCGACCCGTCTCCAACGACTGTCGTTCAAGTGTGGCGGATATCGCCATGAACTGGACAGCCGAAGTCAGCGCTCAGTCCAGCGCAGCCGAGCGTAGGCGAATGCGCAGATGAGCAGCAGGGCGGCCGCGATGAACACGGCGCGCAGGGAGCCGTCAAGCGAGGGTGTGAAGGTGGCGACCACACCGAACACGGCCACGCCGATCGCGCCACCGACCTGACGGAACGTGTTGAACACCGCGCTGGCGATACCCGCCTGCTTCTGCTCCACGCTCACCAGCACCAGTCCGGACAGTGCCGGCGTGACCAGTGCGCCGCCAAGGCCGACGACGCTCAGGGCGACGGCGATCACCCATGCGGGCATTGGAGCCGGCACCAGCACCGCGGCAAGGAACCCGACGGCCATGGCAATCAGTCCAATGGACACGGTGAACCGGGTGCCCATCGAGTTGATGACCTGTCCGCTGAACACGTTGGTGACCACCATGACCACCGCGGAGGGAATGAACACCAGCCCGGCGGCGAACGGGCTCATGCCCTGCTCGCTTTGCAGGAACAGAGTGGAGATGAAGACCATGCCGAACCAGTTGAAGATCATGATGAAGCCCACGATCAGCGAGATGCGCATGCCGTCGTTGCGGAACAGGTTCAGCGGCACCATCGGATGCCCGACCTTGGCTTGTGCGATCACGAACAGCACGAGTGCGGCGACGCCGACAGACAGCAGCGCGAGCGTCACCGGCGAGGAGATGCCCAGGGAACCGATTTCGATGACGCCGGCCACCAGCGAGGTGAGACCAATCAGCGCGAGCGTCTGGCCGAGCCAGTCGAACGAGATGGCACGGGTGGGCGATGGCGCAACCTTCGGTGCAAGAGCGAGCACAATCAGGCAGAACGGCACGTTGACCGCGAAAATCAGGCTCCAGTGGATTGGTGTGAGCAAACCGCCGAACAGTGGGCCGAACGCGGATGCCGAAGCCGAGCCGGCGCCCCACAGGCCGAGGGCGAACGCACGGCGGCGCGGATCGGGATTGGCCTCGTTAATCAAGGCCATCGACGCCGGCAGGATCAGGCTGGGCACGCCCATCAGGCAACGGCCGACGATGAGCACCAGCATGGTCCACGCGAAGGTGCTCAGCAGGGATGCCGCTCCGAACAATGCCGTGCCGAAGAAGAACATGCGCTTGGCGCCGAACTTGTCAGACAGACTGCCGGCGAGCAGCAGCAGCGAGGCGAACAGCAGCGTGTACCCGTCGATCATCCACTGCTGCAACGCCATATTGCCGCCAAGGTCGGCGGTGATGGTCGGCAGTGCCACGTTGACAATCATGGTGTCCATACCGGTCAGGAAGAACGCCAGCGAAGTGGCGAAAGTGGTCAGCCCGGCGCTGTAGCGGGCCGAGCGACGCGATGCGCGACGGGTTTCACGCTCGAGGCTTTCGTCTTCGCGCACGAGGCCGAGGGCTGCGGATTCGTTGATTGATGTCATACTCACCTATATCCCATTGGTTTACATGTTTCCGTTTGGTTATTGCAGTAGCTATGGTATTCTTCAAGACATCAGTAAAACAGCGGTTTATAAATGTTTGTGGTTTACATCCTATAAACCTTTGGTTTATGGAGGTCGCAATGTACGACAGAAGACTGGACGCGGTGATCGCCGCCGCGCAGACCGGCAGCTTCGCCAAGACCGGCCATCGCCTGCATATTTCCACGCCGGCGGTGGCCAAACAGGTCAATACGTTCGAAAGGGAGTACGGCCTGACGCTGTTCGACCGATCGCGCAGCGGCGTGCAACTCACCAAAGCCGGCCGAGAGTTCGTCGAGGACGCGCGGATGATTGTGCGCCAATGCGAGGAGATCCTGCGCCGTGCGCAACAACGCGGCACCGACGGCATCGCCACCGTTCGTCTTGGCGTTTCCATCCTGCGCCCCGGCCGCCGTATCCTCGACCTATGGCAACGCGACGCCGGCAAGCACGCCGACATCCGCCTGGAACTGGTGTCGATGCCCGACGACTCCGAAGCCATCAACGACATCATCACCCATCTCGGCGAAAACATCGACCTGATCTCCACGGCGTTCGACACCGGCTATTGGAACGACATATGCAGCACCGTCGCCCTCGATTCCGAGCCACTGTGCGTGGCCGTGCCACGCAACCACACGCTGGCGAGACGCGCACGACTCACATTGAAAGACCTCGAAGGCACGCGCATCCGCATCCTCAAGCACCATCGCGGCGCCAACGACACGGCTCGGGACTTGTTGGAACAATGCCCTTCCATCGATTTGATCGACATCGACCACTACTACCTTGACACGTTCAACGACTGCGCCGAATCCGGCGACCTGCTCATCTCCAAACCGATGTGGGCCGGCATTCACCCACAGCTCGTCAACGTAGCCGTGGACTGGCCCGAACCGGTCATCATGCACTACGGGCTGCTCTATCCGCTCGATGCCACCCCGGCAATTCGCACGTTTATCTCCCGCATCGCCGCACTATCCGGCCTTACTGGCGAACCCCGTGCACTACCTCATTCATGATCCTTGGGCCTTTGTCTTCCGTCTCCTGGCTTGCGGGATTGGTGATATCCGCCGTCTACTCGATAGACCGTGGCTCGTGTTCGAGCACGAGTTTCATCTTGCTGTTGTCCATCAGCCACGAGTACAGGTTCCGGTCCAGAATCATCGCCAGATCGAAACAGGCCCGCACCGCGTCCGCCAGTGTGATGCGCCGGTTCTCGCCCGGCAGCGGGACGCCGTTGACGAGCGGCTCGTGGTGGGCGACCCGGTTGCGCAGGGCATGCACGGTCTTGACAATGTTCAGCGCGTAGTTTCTTGTCCACTTGGCGTTCGCGTCCGCTGCGTGCCGACGGCCGCCAGGGAAGGACTTGACGATGCCTTTGCGCCAGAGGTCGTTCTCGTAATCGGCGCTGCCCTCGTCCGGCCAACGAGCATGGATTGCGCCGCCGTTCTCCAGCAGATTGCGCCAGAACCCGAACGTCAACGCCGCGACGAGATGGCCATGCGTGTGCCATTTCTTCTGCTGGATGGTGAGATGGCCCCATGCCTCACGGATCTGACGCTGAGTACGGTCGTCGAAACGCAGCCCCGCCATGTACCAGTCCTCGGTGCCGGCCTGCTCCAAGGCGATGAGGGACAGCTGCCGATCCATGCGGTTGCGCAAGGCGACTTCAAGGATGGCGATGTCGCCCATGCACGCGCTGGCCATGTCATGATCCCACAGGTACAGTCGCAAAGCCGGGCATGAACGTCTCCGTGCTTCGGAGTCATAGGATGAGAGCCGTTCGTTGGTGATGCACGAGCGTAACGCCCTCTCCTGTGGACTGCCCTTCCGGGGAGTCTGTGAGAGGAAATCGGCTGCTGGGTTTGACTGTCGGCTCATAACCCGTTATCATATTCCATGAAATCCCCCAAAGGGCCTCTCCGGACGGTCTTCGACTGAGCCGTGATGCACTGGGGGTTCTCTTTTATCCGGATGATTTGCCCGGATCCTGTTATCGATGTTATCGAAAGGCTTCCTTCCCGTAGAAGGCCATCTGCTCGTCTCCCCACCATGCAAGAAACCGCTAGGCTGTCTCGCCGTTATGCCCGCTGCTGCCGAACGCCCCATCGGTGGAAGCCAAACGCCATTGGTTTCCTCGGACAACGCTGCGGCAACGAAACCGTAACCGATGGAGGGAATGGCCGGGCCTCCGAAATTCCGGTATTCATACCATGAATGATCCCGCGCATTGATCAACCGCAGTTCCTCCACGGCCAACGGCACATCGAACTCATCGGCCTCAATGGGAATCATTTTGCCCGACATGGACGCCGGATAGCCGTACTCTCCGTTGGTCCGCTCGTAATCATCAACCCATGATTGGTCAACCCGGTCACGAGTCCACGGCGATGGCCATGAGCTTGACCTCCATTGACCGTTAATCAGATACGCGAATATACGTCGATTGTGGCGGACATGCCCTTAATCATATCTAAAACCATTGGAATTACAGGGATTGTGGGCTATCTCATGATGATAAAAATGTTGGTGGATTCGCCCAATCCGTTAACACCGGGATTTTGCTAACGCGCGGTCTCGAAGCAAAAGAAAGAATACGACATTAATTGGCACATACAAGGATTCTTGGGGTCGTGTCGTTTAGGCATGACCCCGAGAATCAGCAGCGTCAGATGCCGCTCTTGCTGAGTTTGCCGCTGAATGCTTGGTTCACGAGGGTGTAGACGGCTTGGGCGACGCCGATGACGCCGAGCAGGACGCTGACGCCGAGGCTGGTCAGGCCCACGTAGTCGGCGGGGATGTACTTCTTAAACGCCTGCACGAGTGCGGGCGCGACGTGAATGCCCGGTAATCTCGGATGGGTCTTTCCAGTTCCACTGTCACTTTGAATACACCAAAATGCGAAAAGTCGCGTATTCAGACTGATCGTGATCGGAATGGTTGGACGAGGTGGCCGATGCAGTGGGCTGCGTTAGGATGCGGGAGCTCGCACCCGGAAGAGCCGGAACCTCATTCATCGGATAAAAACGGATAAACCGGGTCGATGCAGATAAGTAAAAAGCCCTGCTTCCAAGCGGGAGTAGGGCTTTCGGTCGGGCTAGCCGGATTTGAACCGGCGACATCCTGCTCCCAAAGCAGGCGCGCTACCAAACTGCGCTATAGCCCGTATGCTGCAAAACCATCATCCGGTCTTACGGCACAAAGTAATATTGTATCTTATGGTTGGACCGGGACACGGTCTAGAATGAATCTCTGGGCAGGTATTTTTCACCTGATGATGTCATGATGGTTGGCATCCGGTCATGAGTACGTGCCGCATTGTGATTCGTCAGGATGGTTTATTGCGGTAGCGGGAGGCGTGGAGGAGATCATGGGGAGGCATCAGCGGTCAGAGACCTCCGGGCTCATTTCATTCGTGATTTGCGCCATTGTGGGTGCCGTGTCCATGAACCTCTATATGGAATACGCTCCGGCCATCTGGCAGCTGACCCAGCGCCGCTTCATGGTGTGCTCAGGTGTCGTGGCGGCATGTGGCGTCATCTCCTTCATCGTGGGATACGCCCGCAAATCGAGCTCGCTGAACCTGCAGCATGGCTGGTTCGTGCCCATCCGCCGTATCATCGAGATCGTTTCGCTTTCAGTCGTGTACGGTGCCACCATTTTCCTCTCATCGTTCGCGCTTATCGGCGCCGCGAACGACATGATGGGCAACGCCATATTCGCCGGCTATATCTCCAGCGTTTGCGCGGGGTTCGCCGGTGTCGTGGGATACATGACCTTCGTGCAGGCGGAGATGATGAACGCCAAGACCATCGCCAGCCTGCTGCCGTTCTTCGTGATATCCGGCGTGATCACCGCTGGAGTCACCACAGACGACCCGTACTGGTACCACAACAACTTCTCCCAGTTGGGCGACCGTACCACGTTCGCGGCGCGCATGTTCAATTCCACGCTCATGTTGGCGGGTACATGCATCATCATCGTCAGCTATTTCGCTATCTCCGAGCTGGTGACCACCGAGCGTCTGCAACGCCTGTGGCATGACCGCACCAAAGCCGACCCCAATCGCGGATACATGATTCCGCATTTCATGGTTCGCATCGGCGTTCTGGCGGCATTGCTCACCATTTCGGGACTTGCGTTCATCGGCATCGGCGCATTCAGATACACGCCCCACAATCTGATGCATAACATCTGTGCAAAGGGCCTGCCGTTCGTCATGCTGCTGTTGTTCGTATTGCTGCCATGGCTGGCTCCGCGCATCTCCAAAGCGGTGATGGTGGCCTCCGATCTGGCCGCCTTGGTCTGCGCAGGGTTCTGGGCCAACATGATGATGGGACATAATACGTTGACGAACGTGGAGGCCTTGGCAGGACTCATGTTCCTTGGATGGTTCATCGTATTCTCCCGTCAGATTGCAGCCATCGAAGCCGATCGCGTGGAGGCGCAGCTGCTGCATGCACAGATGGTCGAAGGCGGTATGGAGCAGGGGATTGACGAGAAGGAGCCGACCATCGAATCCCGCATCGCCGCGGACCGTTGATATCCGACCGCTACGGCCGCAGCATGCCTGCTGTACGGTGATTCCTGCAATCGCCTGACGGCGGAACGGCATGTCGTGCCGCATAATGGATGTTGGAATTAATGACCATCGCCATCAAGGAGGAACCATGGCTGTGGAAAACGCCAAAGTACTGATCATCGTGAACAACTGGGGCATCGAGGAGACCGAGCTGACACGTCCGCTGCGCGACCTCAAAGCCGCAGGCGCTCAGGTGACGCTTGCGGCGACCACGCTCGACCCGTGCGAGACCGTGCAGCATGACCGCTATGAAGGCGAGACCCTCACGCCTGATGCGCTTCTTTCCGATGTGCAGGCAACGGACTATGACCTGTTGGTGGTGCCGGGCGGCACGTGCAACGTCGACCGCATCCGCGTGAACAAGGACGCCATCGCCTTGGCCCAGGAGTTTGCGCATGAAGGAAAGCCTATCGCCGCGATCTGCCACGGCGCATGGCTGCTGGTCAACGCCGAACTGATCGCCGGCAAGACCGCATCCCCCTGCCGCTACATCGCTGCCGACATCGAGAACGCCGGCGGACATTACGTGGACAAGCAGCTGACCATTGATGATGAGAACGGCTGGCGCCTGATCACCTCCCGTAAGCCCGACGACCTCGACTACTTCGTCGACGCCATCAAGGACGCGCTCGCCTGATTGGCGCTACAACACACGGCTGTGATTCCGACACCATGTTGGACACAGCTGTTCTTGCATGCTTCAGGCTTGATACATTGGCTGATATGACAGAACACATGAATCTTTGGCCTGCGCCTTTTGCCGCCCAGCCGTTGAATGCGACGGTGACCATCCCAGGTAGCAAATCATTGTCGAACCGTTACCTGATTCTCGCGGCGTTGGGCTCGATGCCGGTGCGTCTCATTGGTCTTCTTCGCTCTCGTGACACCGACTTGATGATGAAGGCGCTAGAATCGCTGGGCGTGCGTTGTGAAGTCGACACCGACGTCGAGACCACGGTGACGGTGATTCCGCCGTCGCATGGCCGATTCCACGGCAATGTCGATCTGTTTTGCGGACTTGCCGGTACGGTGATGCGCTTCGTGCCGGGATTGGCCTTGTTCGCTGATGGACCTGTGCATTTCGATGGCGATGAGCAGGCGTATGCCCGCCCGATGAAGCCGGTATTGGACGGATTGGAGCAGCTGGGCGCCACCGTGGAGTACCACGGCGAGATCGGCAAACTGCCGTTCACAATCACGCCGCCCGCGACGTTGCCGCGAAATCCTGCTCAGGTCAGCATTGATTCCTCCGGTTCCTCCCAGTTCATTTCCGGTTTGCTGTTGATCGGCTCACGATTGCCGGGAGGTCTGATACTGCGGCATACGGGGGAGAAGACTCCGAGTCTGCCGCATATTCGCATGACTGTGGCCGATGTGGTCGCGGCAGGCGGGACGATTGATGCTAATGAAGCTGCACGCACGTGGACTGTGGAATCTCGTTCATTGCAATTGCCGGATACGGTGACGGTCGAGCCTGATCTGTCCAATGCTGCGCCTTTCCTTGGCGCTGCATTGATCGCCGGTGGCGTTGTGCGCGTGCCGCATTGGCCGGAGACCACCACGCAGCCGGGAGGTTTGCTGCCCGGGTATCTGGAGCAGATGGGCGCCACGGTATCATTCCCGGTGATTGACGGTATTCGATACTGTGAAGTGGCCTCTGACGGCACGGTTCATGGTCTGGGTACGTTCGATCTGACAGCGGCAGGGGAAATCGCGCCGTCATTGGCCGCGATACTGGTGTTCGCGGATGCCCCGACCGATATGGTGGGCATCGGTCATCTGCGCGGCCATGAGACGAATCGGCTGGAAGCGCTCGTCAATGAGATCAGCCGCGTCGGAGGAGAGGCCGAGGAATTACCTGATGGGCTGCGCATCGAACCCGTGCCTGTGGGTGCATTGCATGGTGCCGTCATGGAGACCTATGCCGATCACCGCATGGCCACATTTGCGGCGATGCTGGGATTGCGTATTCCGGACGTCCAGATCATCGATGTGGCCACCACCCGCAAGACCCTGCCCGACTTCGTGGGAATGTGGAGCGGTATGCTGGCGTGATTGGTGTTGCCTATATATCGCTGTTCTGGGCATATGCGTATCAGTTGGGGGCCGTTTTCGGCTTTTTCGTGATACGGATATGCCCAGAATCCGTTTTAGAATACGCATAAAACGAATGGAGGGCTTTGACGTGTAACACGTCAAAGCCCTCCATCATTCCAGCCGTTATGACTGGCTCAGCCGTACCGGCGAATCAACAATTCACTTGGCGAACTGGTTGCCGTAGGTGTCTTCGCCGGCCTCGGCGATGGCGGCGGACTTGCGGGCGATGGCCAGCTCCTCGTTGGTCGGGATCACAGCGATGATCACGGAGGAGTCCGGGGTGGAGATGACGCGCGGCTGCTTGGAGCGGGTGGCGTTCTTCTCCTCATCCAGCTTGACACCGAACGGAGCGAGCTTGTCGCACACCATCTTGCGCACGATGTCATCGTTCTCGCCAACACCAGCGGTGAAGGTGATCACATCGCAGCCACCCATCTGGTAGGTGTAGTTGCCGATGTAGCTCACGATGCGGTGCACGTAGACATCGAGTGCCAGCTTGGCGTCCTCGTTGCCCTCGGACACCAGACGGTGCACTTCGCGCAGGTCGCCGAAACCGGTCATGCCCATCATGCCGGAACGCTTGTTGAACAGGGCATCCAGCTCATCCACGTTCATGTGAGCGTTGCGGATCAGGTGGAAGACCACGGCCGGATCGATGTCACCGGTACGGCCACCCATAACCAGACCCTCAAGCGGGGTCAGGCCCATGGAGGTCTCGACCGGCTTGCCGGAGATTTCGGCGGAGGCGGAGGCGCCGTTGCCGATGTGCAGCACAATCTGCTTGAGGCCCTCAGCCGGCTTGCCGATGACTTCCGGCACCACGGAGGAGATGTACTCGTGGGAAGTGCCGTGAGCGCCGTAACGGCGGATGTGGTACTGCTCGGCGATGTCCTTGTTCAGCGCGTAGGTGCTGGCGGCCTTCGGCAGCTGGAAGAAGAAGGAGGAGTCGAACACGAAGATCTGCGGCACATCCGGCAGGAGGGAGCGCATGACTTCGGCACCCTTGGCTTCCGGGCCGTTGTGCAGCGGGGCGAGCACGGCCAGATCCTTGACCTGATTGATGGTCTTGTCGGTGACCAGTGCCGGCTTCGGGAAGAT
Source organism: Bifidobacterium reuteri DSM 23975 (assembly GCF_000741695.1). GTDB lineage: Bacteria > Actinomycetota > Actinomycetes > Actinomycetales > Bifidobacteriaceae > Bifidobacterium > Bifidobacterium reuteri. The sequence goes on from NZ_JGZK01000006.1 coordinate 266,955, forward strand.
GGAGCCGCCCTGCACCACACGGTGGCCGACTGCCACGATGCCGGCTTCGGACAGATCCGGGCCATACTCCTTGAAGAAGCCGAGCACGCGCTTCAGACCCTGCTCGTGGTCGTGAATCGGCTCTTCGAGTTCATGCTTCTCGCCGTTGTACTCGTGCTTGTAGTGGCCGTCAATCGGTTCGCCGATCTTCTCGACGAGACCGGAAGCGATACCTTCGCCGGACTCGAGATCAACCAGCTGGTACTTGATCGAGCTGGAACCGGAATTGATGACAAGGACGGTTTTCGCCATTGTGGGCATCCTCCATTGTGATTCGTTTGTTCCCGTGAGCACACGGGTTACCGTTGTTTAGAATACTCGTTGCTTGCTACAAACTACTGCGCTTCGATGGCGGTCAGGGCGATGGTGTTGATGATGTCCTGAACCAGGGCGCCGCGGGACAGATCGTTGACCGGCTTGTTCAATCCCTGAAGCACCGGGCCGATGGCCAGCGCGCCGGAGGAGCGTTGCACCGCCTTGTAGCCGATGTTGCCTGCGCACAGATCCGGGAACACGAACACGTTGACGTGTCCGGCGACGTCATTGCCCTTGGCCTTGGTTGCGGCCACAGTGGGGGACCATGCGGCATCGAACTGGATGGACCCGACCACCGGCAGATCGGGGGCCTTCTCCTTGAGCAGCCTCGTCGCTTCCTCCACCACATCGACATCCGGGCCTTTGCCGGAGCCGAGCGTCGAATAGGACAGCATGCCGACCTTCGGGTCGATGCCGAACGCGCGGGCGGTCTCGGCGGACTGCAAAGCGATTTCGGAGAGCTGCTCGGCATCCGGATTGAGGTTGATGGCGCAGTCGGCGAATACGGCCACATGGTTCTTGAAGCACATGAGGAATGCGCCGGAGACCAGTTTCTGGCCTGGTTTGGTCTTGATGACCTGCAAGGCGGGACGCACGGTATTGGCGGTGGAGTTGATCGATCCGGAAACCAGACCGTCCGCGTAACCCATCACGACAAGCATGGTGCCGAAGTAGCTGGCATCGGCCAGCTGCTGACGCGCCTGTTCCTCGGTCATGCCCTTCTTGGCACGCAGCTCGCAGAGTTTGGCCACCATGGGATTGAGGATGTTCTCATCGTCCATAGCCTGGAAGCGGGCGCGGTCGAGGTAATCGAGGCCCAGCTCCTTGCCGCGTGCCAGGATTGCATCCTTGTCGCCGACGATGATGAGGTTGACGATCTCGCGTTCAAGCAGGTAGTTCGCCGCCTTGATGATGCGGTCTTCTTCGCCTTCGGGCAGCACGATGGTCTTCTTGTTGGTCTTGGCTTTGCCCAGCAGACCGAATTGGAAGGCATACGGTGTGATGGGGGCTTCGGCATCCACATCCAGCGCGGCCAGGACCTCTTCGGTAGGCACATACTTGCGGAAAGTCTCCAAAGCGAGGTTCTTGTTGGACTCGTCGGTGAAGGATACCTGCGGCAGGGTCCAGACCGGCAGCCCGTACTTGGCGAGTGCCTCCTTGACGGATACGGCGTGACGCGGCTCGCATCCGGTGACGAAGATGCCGAGCACCTTGTTGCCGGCGGCTTCCATGCCCTCGATGGACAGCTTGACCGTTTCATCGAGCTCGTGTGGCCAACGATCGATGGTGGCGATTGTCAGGAATACGCCGGCCTGCAGGTCCGCGGCGACATTGGCGTTGAACTCATAGGTGGTCGGATCGTTGACATGGGACTTGTCGGTGCCTACGATCAGCGCGGCATCCGCGCGGGAGACGTCCAGTGCGTCATTGAACGCGCCGACGATGTCGCCACGGGCGGTCTCCTTGTCTGCACGAACCTTGTGAATATCCAGACCAGTGGAGAGCGCCACGCCGAGTCCCGCGTTCGAGGCGGAAAGCAGCACGGGCGTGAAATCGTCATGGTTGGATACCGCCGGGCGGAATACCATCGTCTTGTATTTTGAAGTCAATGCATTGAGCACGCCATAGGCCACTACGTTGCGTCCATTGGCACCTTCCGGGCTGGCGATGTAAACACGGGTTGCGGTCACGATGTTCGTCTCCTTTGATACTCACATGATTGGAACCACATATTATTGTACTGGTGATTGCCGCTGTTCGGCGTGATTTCGTTTTTGTGGCGGTGCCGTAGGCTTGCTTGTTCCGGCGCGCGCATGCGAGATGGGCACACGGGGAGTGTGGCACACGGGGAGTGTGGAGTACAGGGGAGCGGTCTTGGAGGCGATTGGTCGATGTATGGCGTCGATGTATGGCGTTCATGCGGTACAAGGTAACAGAAAAGCCCGGAACCGAAGTCCCGGGCTTTTCTGTTATGCCGTTAGGCTAGCACTGCCGAAACAGTGTCTCACTCGTTGTCGCCAGCGGTTGCGGCGGTAGCGGTGACGGCACCCTTCTCGGAGGTGTTCAGGCCGGAGTACACCCAGTCGGTGTAGTCCGGGTGATCGTAGCCGTTGTCGACAGCGAACTGGAAGGCCTCGTCACGGAACTTCTCGAGCTCGTCGATCTTGGCGGCGTACTTGTCGGCGTCGATCATGCGCAGAGCCTCAGCGGTCAGCTCGTAACGATCGATCTCGTTCACACGAACCATGTCGTACGGGGTGGTGGTGGAGCCTTCCTCCTCGTAGCCGTGGACGTTGAAGTTGTCGTGGTTCGGGCGATCGTAAATCAGGCCGCGCACGTCGTGAGCGTAGGAGTGGTACGCGAACAGCACCGGCTTGTCGGCGGTGAAGATGTCGGCGAACTCCTCGTCGGACAGGGCCTCGTCGTTCTCCTTGGCGGACTGCAGAGCGAGCAGGTCAACCACGTTGACGACCTTGAACTTGATGCCGAGTTCCTTCAGCTTGTCGGAAGCGGCCATGATCTCCTGGGTTGGGACATCGCCAGCGGCGGCAAGCACGATCTCAGCCTCGTCGTTGGACTTCGCGGTGGAAGCCCAATCCCAAGCGGCGGCACCCTTCTCGAGCTCGGCACGAGCTTCGTCGAGGGACAGCCAAGTGGCGGCCGGCTGCTTGCCGGCGATGATGGCGTTGATCTTGTTGGTGGACTTGTAGCACTTCTCGGCGATGGCCAGCAGCATGTTCGCATCGGTGGCGAAGTAGATGCCGATGACGTGGTCGTTGTGGAAGCACTTGTTCAGCAGCAGGGAGGTGACACCCGGATCCTGATGGGAGAAGCCGTTGTGGTCCTGACGCCACACGTGGGAGGAGACCAGCAGGTTCATGGAGGCGATCGGCTTGCGCCACGGAATCTCGCGGACGGTAGCCTCAAGCCACTTGGCGTGCTGGTTCAGCATGGAGTCGATCACGTGCACGAAGGACTCGTAGGAGCTCCAGATGCCGTGACGACCGGTCAGCAGGTAGCCCTCGAGGAAGCCTTCCATCTGGTGCTCGGAGAGCTGCTCGACGACCTGGCCGGAGACGTGCATGTGCTCGTCGACCTCGTCGGAGATGTAGCCGGCATCCCACTGCTTGTTGGTGACTTCGTAGGAAGCCTGCAGACGGTTGGAAGCGGTCTCATCCGGTCCGAAGATACGGAAGTCGTGCGGGTTGTTCTTGATGATGTCGCGGGTGTAGACACCGAGACGACGGGTGGCTTCGAGCTGACCCCAGCCGTGGCCGTACTTCTCGACTTCCTTGACGGCGTAGTCCTCGATGTTCGGCAGCTTCAGGTCGTCGCGGATAACACCACCGTTGGCGTTCGGGTTGGCACCGATACGCAGCTCACCCTTCGGCATGAAGGCCAGGACGTCGTCCTTGACGGCGCCGTTGGCGTCGAAGAGCTCTTCCGGCTTGTAGGACTCGAGCCAGTTCTTGAGGACCTCGAAGTGGGCCTCGGTGTCGCGGGCGGAAGCCAGCGGCACCTGGTGGGAACGCCAGGAGCCTTCGGTCTTCTTGCCGTCGATGTACTTCGGGCAGGTCCAGCCCTTCGGGGTGCGGAAGATCAGCATCGGGTAGAACGGACGATGCACGTTGTCGGTCTGAGCGGTGGCCTTGATGTCGCAAATCTCATCCCAGATGGTCTCCCACAGCTCGGCGAAGCGGCGGTGGATGGACATGTGGTCCTCATCGTCGAAGCCGGCGACGAACTCGTACGGCTCGTAGCCCATGCCGTGGAAGAACTCGTGCAGCTCTTCGTCGGAGATGCGGGACAGGATGGTCGGGTTGGCGATCTTGTAGCCGTTGAGGTGCAGGATCGGCAGCACGATACCATCGGTGCGCGGGTTCACGAGCTTGTTGGATTGCCAACCGGTGGCCAGAGGACCGGTCTCAGCTTCGCCGTCGCCGACGATGGCCGGGACGAACAGGCTCGGGTTGTCCATGATGGCGCCGTAAGCGTGGGACAGAGCGTAGCCCAGCTCGCCACCTTCGTGGATGGAGCCCGGGGTCTCCGGAGCGAAGTGGGACGGGATGCCGCCCGGGTAGGAGAACTGACGGAAGAACTTCTGCAGACCAGCCTCATCCTTGGTGATCTTCGGGAAGGTCTCGGTGTAGGTGCCGTCCAGGTAGGACTGGGAGGTGCCGGCAGGGCCGCCGTGGCCCGGGCCCATGATGATCACGGTGTTCTGGCCGTGGTCAGCGATGAAGCGGTTGATGTGGCCGATGAGGAAGTTCAGGCCCGGAGTGGTGCCCCAGTGGCCCACCAGACGGTGCTTCACGTCTTCGCGAGTGAAAGGCTCCTTCATCAGCGGGTTGGAACGCAGATAAATCTGGCCGATGGACAGGTAGTTGGCAGCGCGCCAGTACTTGTCAACGCCTTCGAGGGCTTCCTCGGAAACCGGAGCGTTGAGCTTCTTCCAAGGGGTGCCAATAACAGGACTCGTCATGTGTACTCCTGTACTCCTGCACGTATCCGTGCGATTGATTATTTCTGTTCGGTCGCGGGCCCCAGTTCCTTGCGGCACAAGGGTTTCCGCTTCCAATCACTCGTTATGGTACGAGGACAACACGACTTTTGAACGATTTCTTGCGGGTGTGTTCGAAATTGTTATGAAAATAGCACCATTTGTGTGCTTTTCACGATTGATTGTCACTATGTCTTTTAACGGTTCCAGTGCCGAAAATGGCGTAAAACCGCGCCAAATCTGCTTTTGCGGCATTATCCGCACGTTCGATTTAACAAAGTTAATATCGGCGTGTTGTTTCTTGCACCTATGTAGTTTGTTCGTATTTCGCACATAGTTTTATGCGTGTCGGGCTTGTCTGCTTGACCGGTGATAATCGGTGTGTTGCAACCCACGTAAAATCCCAATGAACGTTAGGGGAATATCAATGGCAAACGGTCCTGTGCTCGTCGTCGACTTCGGCGCCCAGTATGCCCAGCTCATCGCCCGCCGTGTGCGTGAGGCCGGAGTCTATTCCGAGCTGGTCCCTCATTCCATGCCGGTCGATGAGATCCTGGCCAAGGATCCCAGGGCAATCATTCTTTCCGGCGGTCCGGCCTCCGTGTTCGAGCCCGGTGCGCCGACCATAGATACTAAGGTGTTCGAGTCCGGCGTTCCCGTGCTCGGCATCTGCTATGGCTTCCAGGTCATGGCCTACGAGCTTGGCGGCAAGGTGGACAAGGCCGCTCTGGGCGAGTACGGCAAGACCGAGGCCGTCGTGGATGAGGCCGAGGGTATCCTCGCCGGTTCCCCGGCCGAACAGACCACTTGGATGAGCCACGGTGTGGCCGTCGAGCAGGCCCCGGCAGGCTTCGAGGTGATCGCCCACACCGAGGGCGCCCCCGTGGCTGCCATGGCGGACGAATCCCGCAAGCTGTACGGTGTGCAGTGGCATCCCGAGGTCAAGCATTCGCCGCTCGGCCAGCAGCTCATTGAGAACTTCCTGCACCGCTGCGCCGCGCTACCCGACGATTGGAACGCTTCGAGCATCATCGACGATCAGGTGAAGAAGATTCGCGAAAAGGTCGGCGACGCCGAGGTGATTTGCGGCCTGTCTGGCGGCGTGGACTCCGCTGTGGCCGCCGCTCTCGTGCACAAGGCCATCGGCGACCAGCTCACCTGCGTGTTCGTCGACCACGGCCTGCTCAGGAAGGGCGAGGTCGAGCAGGTCAAGCATGACTTCGTCGAGGCCACCGGCATCCGCCTGATTACCGTGGACGCAGCCGACGACTTCCTCACCGCTCTGAAGGGCGTCTCCGAGCCGGAACGCAAGCGCAAGATCATCGGCGAGAAGTTCATCCGTACCTTTGAGAAGGCCCAGCAGCAGGTGCTTGAGGAGGCTGGCGCCCGAGGCAAGGAAGTCAAGTTCCTCGTGCAGGGCACCCTCTACCCGGACGTCGTCGAATCCGGCGGCGGTGACGGCGCGGCGAACATCAAGAGCCACCACAACGTCGGCGGTCTGCCCAAGGACATCAAGTTCCAGCTCATCGAGCCATTGCGTACCCTCTTTAAGGACGAGGTGCGCGCCATCGGCACCGAGCTCGGCCTGCCGGACGAGATCGTCTGGCGCCAGCCGTTCCCAGGCCCGGGCCTCGGCATCCGCATCATCGGCGAGATCACCAAGGAGCGTCTGGACCTCCTGCGCGAAGCCGACGCCATCGCCCGCGAGGAGCTCACCAAGGCAGGTCTCGACCGTGACATCTGGCAGTGCCCGGTTGTGCTGCTCGCCGACGTCCACTCCGTCGGCGTGCAGGGCGACGAACGTACCTATGGTTCTCCGATTGTTCTCCGCCCGGTGAGCTCCGAGGATGCCATGACCGCCGACTGGGCTCGCGTCCCCTACGACGTGCTCGCCACCATCTCCACGCGCATCACCAATGAATGCCGCCAGATCAACCGCGTGGTGCTGGATTGCACTTCCAAGCCCCCGGCAACCATCGAATGGGAGTGACATTCAGCGATGGAGCGTTAGCTGCGTTGCTCCTCGGTCGCGGTATCCGTCTGGGTATAGCGGCTTCTTCGTGAAGTATCGGGGATGGATATGCGCGAATCTATAGGCTCCGGCCGATGCGATTGATGTCGCAGGCCGGAGCCTTATTCATACTCTCGTGGCTTTCCGTGACAACGATTCTCTCTCCCCCCAGTCTGCTTCGCTGACAGCCCGTCCTGCAATCACGAACATGGTCGGGGTGTGTGGCTTCAGGACTTTTCCGGTATAATTTTGCCGTTCATGACGCTGTGAAGGAAAGAGAAGCCGACCTCCATGCACCAGGGATTCGACAACGAGAAATACATCGCTCTTCAGGCCGACAATATCAAGAAACGCATCGCACAGTTCGGCGGCAAGCTGTATCTGGAATTCGGCGGCAAGCTGTTCGACGATTACCATGCGTCGCGCGTGCTGCCCGGTTTCGAGCCGGATGTGAAATTCCGGATGCTCCAAAGCCTTACGGACGAGGTCGAGATTGTCATCGCCGTCAATGCCAATCATATCGAGAAGGCCAAGATGCGCGGTGACTTGGGCATCACGTATGACGAAGATGTGCTCCGTCTTATCGACGTGTTCCGTTCGCATGGCATGCTGGTCGGCTCCGTGGTGCTGACCCAGTACGCTGGCCAGCCCGCAGCTGACGCCTACCGTCACCGTCTCGCACAGCTGGGAGTCATCTGCTATCTGCATTATCCGATTGCTGGGTACCCGCACGATATCGAGCATATCGTGTCGGCCGAAGGCTACGGCAAGAACGATTACGTGGAGACCAGCCGTCCGCTGGTCGTGGTGACGGCCCCCGGTCCCGGTTCCGGCAAACTCGCCACATGCCTGTCCCAGCTGTACCACGAGCATCAGCGCGGCATCGACGCCGGATACGCCAAATACGAGACGTTCCCCGTATGGAACCTGCCGCTGAATCATTCGGTCAACATCGCCTACGAGGCCGCCACCGTCGATCTGGACGACGCCAACATCATCGATCCGTTCCACCTTGAGGCCCACGGCGAGACCACCGTCAACTACAACCGCGACGTCGAGGCGTTCCCCGTGCTCAAGGCCATGATGGAGCGAATCATGGGGGAGAGCCCATACCAGAGTCCCACCGACATGGGCGTCAACATGGTCGGATACGCCATCGTGGACGATGATGTGTGCCGAGATGCGGCCCGCATGGAAATCGTGCGACGTTTCTTCGATGCGGCAGTGCGGTTCAAGCGTACCGGTGCCGGGGAGGAACAGGTGGAACGCTTGCGCTCGATTATGAACAAGGCTGGCGTGACCCCTGATCTGTCGCCTGCCCGCAAGGTGGCGCTCGCCAAGGAGTCCGACACCGGGGCGCCTGCCGGGGCGATGGTGCTGCCGGATGGCCGTGTGGTGACCGGGAAAACCGGCGAATTGCTTGGTGCGGCAAGTGCTTTGCTGATGAATGCGCTCAAGGCGATTACCGGGGTGGATGACGATGTCCTCGTCATCGATGATGCGGCGATCGAGCCGATTTGCCGGTTGAAGACCGAACACCTGCATAGCACGAACCGGCGTCTGCATTCCGACGAGACGCTGATCGCGCTGTCCATCACCAGCGCCACCAGCACGGTGGGCGCGCAGGTCATCGCCGGTCTTGAACAGCTCCGGGGCTGTGACGCCTTCTTCTCGGTCATCATCTCCGCGGCGGATGAGGCCCTCTACCGCAAACTCGGCATCAATGTATGCTGTGAGCCCAAATACGAACGGGTAAGCCTGTATCACAAGTAAGGAAACGTCTCGATAGTCATATGCGTCCGTGCTGTCTGCCAGGACTGTTTCGGCGATAGTTGTCGGCTCGGTGAACAACAGGCGACGCCGGCGTGTATCGCGGTCTTCAAGAGCAGCTATGCTGGAATGTGCATCAGCGAGACCACACGTTGGGAGTAATGGTGAGCGCAATCCTTGAGGGGAAGCCTGATAAGAACCTGATTCTCGTTACGGGAAGAATCCATCCGAAACTGGCCGAAGATGTTGCACAACAGCTTGGCATCGATTTGCTGGAGACCACGGCATACGATTTCGCGAACGGCGAGATGTATGTGCGGTACACCGAATCGGTGCGAGGCGCTGACGTCTTCGTGCTGCAAAGCCACTATCAGCCGATCAACAAGGCGATTATGGAGCAGCTCATCATGATCGATGCGCTGAAACGAGCTTCGGCACGATCCATTACCGCCGTGTGCCCGTTGCTGGGATACTCCCGTCAGGACAAGAAGCATCGCGGTCGTGAGCCCATCTCCTGCCGTCTGGTCTTCGACCTGCTCAAGACCGCAGGCGCCGACCGTATCATGTCGGTGGACCTTCACGCCGCGCAGTCCCAAGGCTTCTTCGATGGTCCGGTCGATCATCTCATCGCCATGCCGGTGCTGGTCGATTACATCCGCGACCGATTCCGTGGACAGCTCGACAATGTGACCGTCGTGTCCCCGGATGCGGGTCGTATCCGCGTGGCCGAGCAGTGGGCTCAACGACTTGGCGGCGGTCCTCTGGCGTTCGTGCACAAGACGCGCGACATCACCCGCCCGAACCGCGCGGTCGCCAACCGAGTCGTCGGTGACGTGAAGGGCAAGGACTGTGTTCTGGTCGACGATCTGATCGACACGGCCGGCACCATCGTGGGGGCGTGTCACGTGCTGCAGGAGGCTGGAGCGAAGTCGGTGACTGTGGTGGCCACGCATGGCGTGCTTTCCGGTCCGGCGGTCGAACGACTGAAGGATTGTGGCGCACGTGAAGTGGTGTTGACCGACACGGTTCCGATTCCCGAGGAGAAGCGCTGGGATGGATTGACGGTACTGTCCATCGCTCCGCTGCTTGCCAGCGCAATCCGAGCGGTGTTCGAGGATGGTTCGGTCGCCGAACTGTTCGACACCTATCCGGAACATCACGGTCAGGGCTTCCTCTTCGCCTGAGGGTGAAACAGAAGTCGCCGGTTGCGGAGGCGAGGCTGTTGGCTGCGGTTCACGCAGCGCAGTCGGCTCTCGTTTCCGCGACGCGTCGGCATCAGGCGTGTCGCGGCGGATAGTCCGCTATGACACGTGTTTGAGGGCGCGACATGACGTGCCCTTTCGACAAATGCCGAACATATGGTATAAATGAACACTTGTGGGTCATAAACCCACGATTCCCCCATGGTGTAATGGCAGCACACGGGTCTTTGGAACCCTTTGTCTTGGTTCGAGTCCAGGTGGGGGAGCGATTGACGGCCGCTCGACATTCGGGTGGCCGTTCATTGTTTTTCCGTCTATTGTTTTAGATTGTTTGCAATAGCATCAGTTATTCCGACTCGAAGGGAATACGTCACTTATGGCATTATCCGCAGCCATCATCCTCGCCGCGGGCGAGGGCACCCGCATGCGTTCCAACAAGCCGAAGGTATTGCATACCTTCGCCGGCAAGACCTTCCTCAACCGTGTGATGGACTCGGTGTCCGCGCTGAATCCGGACACACTCGCCGTGGTCGTCCACTTCCAAGCCGAGCGCGTGGCCGAGGCGGCACGTTCATACGATGGGAACGTGACCATTGTCCATCAGGACGACATCCCCGGCACCGGTCGTGCAGTGCAATGCGCCATGGCTCAACTTGCCGCAGAGGGGGAGCTCGATGGTCCTGTGCTGATCGCCGCGTCGGACATGCCGTTGCTGGACAGCGACACGCTGCGCAAGCTGGTGGAGTTCCACATTGCTTCCGGTGATGGTGCCACCGTGCTCACCACGATTCTTGACGACCCCACTGGTTATGGCCGCATCATCCGTGACCGCGAAGGCAACGTGCTGCGCATCGTCGAGCAGAAAGACGCCAACCGCAGCGAACTCGCGGTGCAGGAAGTGAACACCTCGGTATACGTATTCGAGGCTTCGGTGCTCAGCGAGGCCATCGCCGGGCTCAAATCGAACAACGCCCAAGGCGAGTTCTACCTGACCGATGCATTGGAAACCGCCAAGGCCGCCGGCAAGGTCGGCGCATTCGCGGCTCCCGATCCGCTCACCGTGGAGGGGGTGAACGATCGCGTACAGCTTGCCGCCCTTGCCAAGACCTACAACCGTCGCGTCTGCGAACGGTGGATGCATGAGGGCGTGACCATTCTCGACCCGGAAACCACGTGGATCGAGGATGACGTCAAGATCGGGCGCGATGCCACCATTCTGCCTGGTTCCTTCCTGCAGGGACACACGGTGATCGGCGAGGACGTTGTCGTCGGCCCGTACACCACATTGATTGACGCCACGGTCGATGACGGCGCGGTGGTGGAGCGCTCGCGCGTGCAGGAATCCCACATCGGCGCGCGCACCAACATCGGTCCGTGGACGTATCTGCGTCAGGGCAACGAATTCGGCGAGGACGCCAAGGCCGGCGCCTTCGTGGAGATGAAGAAGGCGCACATCGGCAACGGCACCAAGGTGCCGCATCTGAGCTATGTGGGCGATGCCCAGCTCGGCGACCACACCAACATCGGCGGCGGCACCATCACCGCCAACTACGACGGCGTGCATAAGAACCGCACCACCATTGGTTCCGGCTGCCATGTGGGCGCCGGCAACCTGTTCGTCGCTCCGGTGCAGGTGGGTGACAATGTGACCACCGGAGCCGGCTCCGTGGTGCGCCATCCAGTGCCCGACGACACGATGGTGTATTCCGAGAACACGCAGCATAACGTCGAGGGCTGGAAGCCCGCCTGGGAGCGCTGATCAATGCCGGCATTGCAGGATTCCATCAACGCTGTACGTGTCGCCGCAGAAGCCGCTGACCGACTCAAGGCCACCGATATCGTGGCCTTTGACGTGGCAGATCTATTGGGCATCACCGATATCATGATGATTGCCGGCGCCTCCAACGAGCGTCAGGTATTGGCCGTGGCCGAGGAGATCGAGAAGGATCTGTATCTCAAATGCGACGGTCGCCAGCCTCGCTCACGCGAGGGACTGACCGAAGGCCAATGGGTGCTGCTCGACTACGGTGACTTCGTCATCCACGTCATGCACGATGAGGCTCGCGAATTCTATGGTCTGGAACGGCTGTGGAAGGATTGCGAGTCCATCGACCTCCAGCTCGAGCATCCCGAAACCGCTGCACATCATGAGGATGATTCGCGGATAGATGCTTATGCTTCTCTGGGCGACGAATGACGAGACTGTCGCCCAGAGACCTACAATGATGTTGTGGCGGCAGTTGACGATGGTCATGCCGCCACATGCATACGCTGCATATGACTTGTGATATTGGCACGTGTACAGGTAAGGACTGTTCCATGGCACTTCAGCATGTTCGCTCTATTTTTCTGGTCCGACATGGACGCACGTCCTATAACGCGGAACACAGGCTTCAGGGGCAGGTGGATATTCCGCTGGATGCCGTAGGGCAGTGGCAGGCTCGTCAGACTGCTGCGGCGCTGAAGGACCTGTATGTGGATCGTCGGCCGGAAACCGATCGTTGCATCATCGTATGCTCCGATCTCTCCCGTGCACATGACACTGCACAGGCTTTTGCTGATGCGCTGGACGGAGCGGAAGTGCATGATGATCCGCGTGTGCGCGAACGCAGCTTCGGCGACTGGGATGGACATGCCGTATCTGAATTGGCAGAACGTTATCCCAAGGATTTCCGTTCATGGATGGAACATCGCGGCGGGGAGCTGAAATATGGCGCCGAGCCCAAGGAGCATGTGGGGGAGCGTGGCGTCGAAGCGCTGAACGACTGGTCCACGCGTGCTGGCCTCGATACCGATCTGTTCGTCTTCTCCCATGGGGCGTGGATCGCGCAGACGCTTCAGACGTTGCTCGGACTGAGCCGTGTGGATGGCACGTTCGCTTCAGTGGTGTCCATGCGCAATGCCCACTGGGTGCGTCTGGTGCCGATGGACGTGACCGACGAGAACGGGGAGACCGTGCGCTGGCGTCTCATGGATTACAATCATGGTCCCGCCATCGCCGACACGGATGCATGGGAGCGTGAACGGTGAGACGGAGCCGCAAATTACAGGCATGTAATGGCGCGACACACCGAATGTTGCCTTAAACGCAAACTCGTCGTAATGTATACGAGGTCCAAAACGGAAAACACATTGGACACGGGGCTATAGCGCAGCTGGTAGCGCATCTCCATGGCATGGAGAGGGTCGGGGGTTCGAATCCCCCTAGCTCCACGAAGAGGTTGCTGGCTGTGGGCTGGCGGCTTCGAGATTCGCGGGGTTTCCGCGGGTCGCGCAATTTTGGGGCTATAGCGCAGCTGGTAGCGCATCTCCATGGCATGGAGAGGGTCAGGGGTTCGAATCCCCTTAGCTCCACGGGCATTTAGACGGAGAATGGCGATAATAAAGGGCGGTATTGCTGTTTTCGTGGGTGGTGGTTCGTCGTCGAGCCGTTGAGTGTGTAAGTGTGAGGGGCGTTTCCGCGTATTCTGTTTTCCGACCAAAGAAATGAACCACGGAAAACGCCTGAACAAGAGCTTATTCACCAGATTACTGAACGTCAAAGGCATGGTCGTCGAGGACGCGCGGATCATGGATTCGCCGTTGCGTCCCGAGCCCGTGCTCGAGGTGCGGGTGCGCCCGCGCGCGGGCATGCTCAGATGCTCGAGATGCGGGCGGAAGCGCCCGGGCGTATGACCGTGGCGGCGGGGTGCGCCGGTGGCGTCATCAGATTT
>NZ_JGZK01000007.1 GCF_000741695.1 Bifidobacterium reuteri DSM 23975
GGAGCATCCGGCATTACCACCCGTTCCAGGAGCTATTCCGGAGCATGGGGCAGGTTGGTCACGCATTACTCACCCGTTCGCCACTCTCACCCCGGCCGAAACCAGGGATCCCGTTCGACTTGCATGTGTTAAGCACGCCGCCAGCGTTCATCCTGAGCCAGAATCGAACCCTCCACAAAAAAACTTCATGGAAAAACATCCGAAAGATGACTCCAAAAACAAAATTGACGTCACCCCTTTATAAGGAAAAGAGGTACGCACGAAAAACCCTGTCCCGAATCAACCAACCAAGGACCCACCAGGAAAACCCCGACAGGCTCGGAACAGACTGGCAATCAAAAAACGACTCTAAAAAGTAGTACAAACACGCTCTTGAGTTCTCAAACCACCACCACACTCTCACCTCGCAGCTCTTCAGGAGAAGAACCACTCGCTGAGCGGCAGCAAGAGATAAACTTACACGAGCATGTCGATTTGCGCAAATCAGGGCGCACAAGAACCCTAGGAACCGTTGCAATGACGCGGTTCCTTCGGCGTGTCGCAAACAGCCTCACATCGCTGTTCTGTTATCAGAATATCCCGTATCGGATCACGATTCAGTTACACATTCATCTATTCACCGGAGTGTCGCGGAAATTCACCCCTGATTCAACTTTCCAATCCGCATCATCGACTGATCTATATCTTTGCTGTCTCGGCCAGCGTCATTACGCACAGCAGATACCTATAGAAATGCTAATAGTTCATCTCTCTAATAATTGAGGACTTCGGTTTTGCATCTCTCCCCCAGTCAGCTACGCTGACAGCCCGTCCTGCAAGTATGGACGCGCTCCACGCGGCATCCTGCTGGCTCGCCTGTCGGCTCGCACGTTGCCTACAAACAGCTCCGCTGTTTGCTTCACGGCAACGTCCCGTCAGAGGGGCCAGCAATCAGGGACGCGTTCCGCGCGCTGCCTGCTAATTCGTACGCTGCCTACAAACAGCTCCGCTGTCTGCCTCACAGCAACATCCCATCAGAGCCACCGCTGTCTGCTCAGAGGCAACGGTCAGTCAAAGGGACAATGCCACTCAAACAAATGCAAGACAGACCACCGGCCAGCGGTATCAGCTGTATTCAGCTACATCTGCCAGTCATAGCCATGCAATAGAAAAAGGGGACTTCCCATAGTGGGAAGTCCCCTTTCAGTAGCTATCGAGCTGCGCTAGCCTCAGGCCAGGGTGTTCGGATCGACCGGAACGCCCGGGTTCATCGTGGAGGTGATGGTCGCCTTGGTCATGTAGCGGCCCTTCACAGTGGCAGGCTTGAGACGCTTGACCTCGTCGGCCACGGCCTTGAAGTTCTCGTCCAGAGCGGACTCTTCGAAGCTCATCTTGCCGATGAGGAAGGAGAGGTTGCCGTTCTTGTCGACGCGGAACTCGATCTTGCCGCCCTTGATGTCCTTGACAGCCTTGGTGACATCCATGGTCACGGTGCCGGTCTTCGGGTTCGGCATCAGGCCACGCGGGCCGAGCACACGACCCAGACGGCCGACCTTGCCCATCATGTCCGGAGTGGCAACCACGGCGTCGAAGTCGAGGAAGCCGTCCTGAACCTTGGCGATCAGGTCGTCATCACCGACGATGTCGGCGCCGGCCTCGGTGGCCTCGGTGGCCTTCGGGCCACGGGCGAACACGAGAACCTTGGCGGTCTTACCAGTGCCGTGAGGCAGGTTGACGGTGCCACGCACGAGCTGGTCGGCCTTGCGCGGGTCAACGTTCAGACGAAACACAGCCTCGACGGTCTGGTCGAAGTTGTAGGAGGGCATGCTCTTGAGCAGAGCGATGGCCTCATTGGCGGTGTAGAGGTTGTTGCGATCGACGCGCTCAGCGGCTTCGCGGTACTTCTTGGAACGCTTTACCATCTGTCCTTCTCCTTATCAGTCCGTAACCGTGATGCCCATCGAGCGAGCGGTGCCCTCGATGATCTTCATGCCGGCCTCGATGTCGCGAGCAGACAGATCTTCCATCTTGATCTCGGCGATTTCGCGGACCTGCGCCTTGGTGACAGAGCCGACCTTGTGGGTCAGCGGGTTCTCGGTGCCCTTTTCGATGCCAGCGGCCTTGAGCAGCAGAGCTGCAGCCGGCGGGGTCTTGAGAACGAAGGTGAAGGAACGATCCTCGTAAACGGTGATCTCGACAGGGATGACCTGACCCATCTTGTCCTGCGTCTGGGCATTGTATGCCTTGCAGAAGTCCATGATGTTCACGCCATGGGAACCCAGAGCCGGGCCCAGCGGCGGGGCCGGGTTGGCCTTGCCAGCCTGAATCTGGAGCTTGATCAGCGCCGAGACTTTCTTCTTGGGAGCCATAATATGGTTCTTCTTTCTATAACGCGGTTCAAACGGTGGCCGCATACGGTCCCCTGCAACTCATCGCACACAGTCTTGACTCATTTTTTATCCGTGTGTGATTGAGACTGCCGGCGCCGAACCGGTCTCCTCCCGCAACTTATATTGCTGTGCTGTGCTAGCGGGTCTTCCCTCCAGACACAACTTTCTTATTATGCGAGTCCAATTGGACAACACGCCGACCACGCGACAGGACACAACATACGCTGTTGTATGACTACCCCTCAGTCGGCTCCGCCGACAGCTCGTCCTGCAATTATGGACGCGCTACGCACGGCATCCTGTTGGCTCGCCTGTCGGCTCGCACGTTGCCTACGGACAGCTCCGCTGTCTGCTTCACGGCAACGTCCTGACAAGGGGAGCCGCACAATCGAATGGCCATCCAGCGACTAGACCACCAAACACACAATGTGGCCTATGACCGCAACATCATCCATCGCAAGATTGCAATGAACGCAAAAGAGCCCGACCGTAGTCGGGCTCTTGACAAAGCGTCAGTCGAGCTTCTTGACCTGGTGGAAGCCCAGCTCCACCGGCGTATCACGGCCGAAGATGGACACCAGAACCGTAAGCTTCTGAGTGGTGGGCTCGACGTCAGAAACAACAGCTTCCATCGTGGAGAACGGCCCATCGGTGACAGTGACCTGATCGCCGACAGCGTAGGAGACCTCGACCTTGCGCTTCTTGGCTGCAGCAGGCTTGTCGCCAGCAGCCTTGAGCGCCTCGGAGGCAATCATCGGGGCCATCATCTGGACGACTTCCTTGCGGGACAACGGTGCCGGGTCCTTGGTCGGACCAACGAAACCGGTAACACCCTCAGTCTCACGGACGATACGGCGAGCGTTTTCATCAGGCCACATGCGAATCAGCACATAGCCGGGAACGCGCACGCGGGTGATGACCTTCTTGCCCTTCTCGGTGTGCTTCTCGACCTCTTCCATCGGAACTTCGACCTGGAAAATCTGATCTTCCATGCCGAACGAAGCCACACGGGATTCGATGTTGGTCTTCACGCGCTTCTCATAGCCGGAGTAGGTGTGCAGCACATACCACTTGCCATCAAGGGAACGCAGGGACTTGGAAAACTCATCGACCGCACGCTGGCCGGCATCGGTGCTTTCGGCCTCTTCGGACTCGTTGACCTCGGTCTCCTCGTCATCATCCAGCGAAACGGAACCAGAAGTCTCGGAAGAAGCCGCCGGAGCTGCATCAGCAACCGCAGCATCGTCCGCAACGGTCTCCGCGGTCTCGGCAGGAGCCTCAGCAACAGCAGCCTCGGCGGTAGCCTCAGTCGCAGCAGATGCTTCATCAGCTACTGAAGACTCAGCGTCAGACTCGTGGTTCGCGAGCACTGCGTCGAGGTTATCGAGATTCAGTTCATCACTCATGCGTGTGTTTCACCTTAGGTTGTTGGGAATCAGCCAAACAGCCACAGCACGAGCTTGCCCAGACCGAAGTCCATGCCCGTGACCAGGGCCATCAGCAGCAGCACGAAGATGAACACAGCCAGAGACCAGAAGAACAGTTCCTTGGCAGTAGGAGTAACGACCTTGCGAAGCTCGTCGACGATCTGCTTGATGAACAGACCGATACGCATGAAGACATTCGGCTTGACTGCCTTTTCACTGTTGCTCGTCTTAGCCATTTTGTACCTCGCGTCAGCTGCTAGTTTTTTGAGAAACTTGGCAGGGAAGGCGGGACTCGAACCCACAACCTACGGTTTTGGAGACCGTTGCGCTACCAATTGCGCCACTTCCCTAGGTGTATCCACCTCAGCGTTGCGTTACGAGGAACGCTTCGCCACGGCGAAAACCGCCAAGACGACATATTAACGACTGGGGTGGATTAAGGCAAATCGCGTGTCGCGTCCGATCAGCGATACTCGACGAACGCCTTCATGCGCCTCATGCCTTCGGCCAGATAGTCGTCTGCCAAGGCGTAGGAGAAGCGGAGGTAGCCGGGAGCGCCGAACGCCTCACCCGGCACAGCAGCCACATGGGCCTCATCCAAGAGAGCCGAGGCAAAGTCAGCGGACGTCTTGGCGACGGTACCCTGCGGTCCGAGCGGCTTGCCGAGCAGCGCGGTGACATCGGCGAACGCATAGAACGCACCGGTCGGCGTCGGGCAATACACGCCTTCGATATCGTTCAGCGCAGCCACAATCGCCTTGCGCCGCGCATCAAACGCCTTGCGCATCTCATGCACTTCATCCAAGGGACCGGCCACGGCAGCCAGCGCGGCACGCTGGGAGACATTGGCCACATTGGAGGTCATATGCCCCTGCAGTTTGGTGGCAGCCTTCGCGATCTCCACCGGAGCGACCATCCAGCCGACGCGCCAGCCCGGCATGGCGTAGGTCTTAGCCACACCGTTGAGCACCAGCAGCTGATCGCGGCATTCGGGCACCACAGCACCGACGTAGGTCGTATGCGCATCGTCATAGTTCAGGTGCTCGTAGATCTCGTCGGAGATGATCCAGATGTGATGCTCGACCGCCCAACGGCCGATGGCCTTCACAGTCCCCGGCTTCCACACGGCACCGGTGGGGTTGTTCGGCGAATTCACGATGATGGCCTTGGTGCGCTCGGTACGCGCGGCCTCCAACGCATCCAGAGACGGCTCGAAGTTCACATCAGCGCCGGCGAACACTTCGACCGGCACGCCGCCGGCCAGTTTGACGGCTTCCGGATAGCTGGTCCAATACGGAGTAGGAATGATGACCTCATCCCCCGGATTCAGCAGAATCTGGAAGGATTCGTACACGGCCTGCTTGCCGCCGTTGGTGACCACCACCTGATCGGCACCGACCTCGTAACCGGAATCACGCAGCACCTTGGCCGCGATGGCCTCGCGCAGCTCCGGCAGGCCGGGGGTCGGAGTGTACTTGTAGTTCTTCGGGTCGAGGCACGCATCCGCAGCGGCCTTCACCACGTTGGCGGGAGTCGGGAAATTCGGCTCGCCGGCGCCAAAACCAATGACGTCCAAGCCCGCAGCCTTCATCGCCTTCGCCTTGGAATCAACGGCAAGGGTGGCGCTCGGCGCCACGGTGTTTATACGGTCGGAAAGAGTTTGCCAATCAGCCATAGTCATGGTTCTCACGATAGACCGAACGTGCGATGTTGGAAAGGTCATGGCATAAGTTATTGCTCTGTCAAACCAACATTTCCATATGTCTGCGTACTACCCCTCAGTCGACTTCGTCGACAGCTCGTCCTGCAATTATGGATGTGCTGCGCACACGGCCAACTGGCTCGCCTGTCGGCCGTGTGCGTCGCCTGCAAACAGCTCTGCCATTTGCGTCCTGACAGGGGAGGCCGAAGACGTCCGGCTGGAATGACCCGATGTCCTGCCAACAGCTCCCCTGACAAGGGGAGCCGAAAGACAATGTCGAAGTTGGATTAGCAGAACCATCATTTGGGGGATGACTGGTGGTGCAATAGAGAGGAACAGTGGCGCAAGGGGTCGGGAGCAGCTATGAGCAAGCATGATGGGTCACACGACGGTTCGCATATTGCCGACGAGCCGGCTACATCGCATCGCGCACACCAAACAAGCCAGCATGGCGGACACGGGGAACTTCGTCGGTATGGGCAGCATGCCAGCCGCCGCTCCATAGCGCTGCTCGCGGCACGTCGTATCCGGCGTCGCATGGTCATCGCGATCGCCGCAATCACGGCGCTGATCGTGGCGGTCGCGGTGGTGTTCGGCGTAGCTCGCTCCACACGGGTGCAGCTGATCGGGCCAGGCAAGGCACCCAACGGCTTCGACCAACCGGCGGCCGCCGTGCCTTCGCATACCGCCCTCGACCGTCAGGCTGTGCCCGGCCTCGACCCGGGAGACATCGTCATCGGCGTCAATGGCAGCAGCACCACCTATGTGCTCAAGGGCGAGTCATACGTGGAGGGAGGCGCACACGCCATAGAGCCGAAGGATGGGGTGCTGACCGAGCGCATCACCATCAGCGGCACCGTGGACACCACTACGCCCGGCGACTATACCGTGCAGTATGTAGTGCATGATTCCACCGGCCACACGGCAGTCGCGACCCGCACTGTCACCGTGGTGGACACGATGGACAAGCAGACCGACGGTGTTCCGGTGCTCATGTACCACTATGTGTACGACCCTGCGACCACCCCGGCAAGCGAGGTCGACGCGAACTGGATTTCGACCACGTCGCTTGAGCAGCAATTGCAGTATCTGACGCAGAATGCCTTCTACTACCCGTCCTGGGCCGAGGTGCGCGCGTTCATCGACGGCACGCACAGCCTGCCCAAGCACAGCATCGTGCTGTCGTTCGACGACGGCGAGCCGCATTTCTTCCAGCACGGGCCGGCGTTGATGGCCAAATACCGGACTCCAGCCACCTCGTTCATCATCGCGTCAGACGGCAACGTACCGCAGCGGATGGCGCAATACGCCACCCCGTATCTTGAGTACGAGTCGCATTCCTACGACATGCATCGCGCCGGAGGCACCGTGGGCCACGGCGGACGCATCAGCGCGATGAGTCATCAGGAAATCGTGGACGATATCAAGCAATCAGCGCAGATCACCGGATCGCTGCAGGCGTTCGCCTACCCATTCGGCGACACCACGCCGGACGCGCAGGCTGCAGTCAAGGATGCCGGCGTGCCGCTGGCGTTCACCACGGAATACGGTTGGGCGAAGATCGGCGGCGACCCCACCGCGCTGCCCCGCGTGCGCATCCAAGGCACAGAATCATTGGACGCGTTCATCGGCGCGATTCAGTGACGCGGTACCGGACCGCACCGGCACCACCACCTACACCAGCACCAGATTGTCGCGATGCACCAGCGGATGCGCGTATTCGGGGCCGAGGAAGCGCTTGAGCTGGGCGGTGTTGCGGCCCAGCATCTGCGGAATCTCCTCGGAGTCGAACCCTGCGAGGCCGCGCGCCAGATGTTCGCCGGCCTCGTTGTCGATCCACACCGGATCGCCAGCGGAGAACGCACCCTTGGCTTCCAATGCGCCAGCCGCAAGCAGCGAGGCCCGGCCGCCGCGAATCGCCTTGGCGGCACCGGCATCGACCACGATCGTGCCGCGCGGGTCGGCGGCGAAACCGATCCACAGACGGCGTGACGAACCACGGGCCTTGACCGGCGCGAACACCGTGCCGACCGGGTCGCCCATCATCGCCGGGCCGGCGTTCGCGGCGCAGGTCAGTACCGTCGGAATACCGGATACTGCGGCCACACGGGCTGCTTCCAGTTTGGTGACCATGCCGCCGGTACCGACTTTGGACCCCGAACCGGAGACCGTGATATCGTCCAAGGCATCGATCACATTGGCACATATTCCACGCGATGCGAGCCGGCTGGGGGAAGGCGGTGCGGTGTAGAGCGCGTCCACATCGGTGAGCAATACCAACGCCTCGGCGCGCACCAGATTGGCGATCAGCGCGGAAAGGCGGTCATTGTCACCGAATCGGATCTCATTGGACGCCAGCGAATCGTTCTCGTTGATGATCGGTACCACGCCGAGATCCAGCAATCGGCTGAGCGTGCGCTGCACATTGCGGTATTGCGTGGCGCGAATCGTATCCTCGGCGGTGATCAGAATCTGCCCCACGCGGATGCCGAACCGGCCGAACGCGGTCTCATAGCGCGCCATCAGCAGTCCCTGGCCGACCGCGGCCGTGGCCTGCTGGGTGGCCACGTCGGCAGGCCGTTCCTCGAAGCCGAGCGGGCCGAAACCGGCGGCGATGGCACCGGAGGACACCAGTACCACGCGACCGCCCATCAATCGCACCTGAGCCAAGGCAGCGGCCAAAGCGTCGAGTTTGGCGGGGTCAAGGTGGCCACTCGGCTGGGTGAGTGAACTGGAGCCCACTTTGACCACGATGGTGCCGGCTTCGGCGATCCTGCGACGAACTTCAGTCTGGCTTGGCGTGCTCATGACTACTCTTCGTCCGCGTCTTCGTCCACGTCTCCGCCGCGGCCAAACAGGCTGGTCTCGTCGTGGCGATCGTCATCGATGGACGGGTCGGCCCAGTGGCCGGCCTCGCGTTCGGCGCGCATCGCCTCGCGGACGGCAGCACGGGCATCCATCATCTCGTGGTACTGAGCGCGACGCTCGGCGTTGGAGCGGCGACGGCCACCCGGATTGAGCTCCTGCAGTCGCAGATCCTTGCCTCGTGCGCCCAAGTTGGAGCCATCGAGGTTCTCGGCACCGGCGGAGATGGTCGGATCCCAGTCGAATTCGACCATATTCGCGCCACGTCCGATACGGATCTCGTCGCCCGGATGAGCGCCCTTGCGGCGCAGTTCATCCTCCACGCCGAGCTTGGCCAGACGGTCGGCCAGATAGCCGACGGCCTCGTCGTTGTCGAAGTTGGTCTGCATCACCCAGCGTTCGGGCTTGGTGCCGCGCACTTCGTAGAAGAACTCGCCGTCGCCCAGCTCGCGGCGCTCGACGGTGAAATCGGCTGGAGTGCCGTTCTTGCCGGTACGACGCTGGTTTCGGCCGTTGGCCAGCGGGTTGATGACCACGCGGGCCTCTTCTTCGGCCTGTTCGCGGTTGGCGACCTCCTCGCGCATTTCCTTGACCAGTCCGGACAGCGCGAAGTTCAGCTCCTTCAGCCCCTCGTGCGAGGCGGTGGAGATTTCGAACACCTTCAGGCCGAGCTTCTCGAACTCCGGCTTGACGAAATCGGCAAGCTCGCGGGCCTCCGGCACATCGATCTTGTTGAGGATGATGATGCGCGGGCGTTCGGGAATCGGAATCGCACCCAGCGGCAGCTCGAGCTTGGCGGCGTACTTGGCAAGCTCGTTCTCGAGCGCGTGGTAGTCGCTCATCGGGTCACGGTCGGGCTCGAGGGTGGCGCAATCAATCACATGCGCGATGATCTCCGTGCGCTCGATATGACGCAGGAATTCGAGACCCAGGCCCTTGCCTTCGGATGCGCCCGGAATCAGACCCGGCACGTCGGCGATGGTGTATCGCGAATCGCCCGCGATGACCACGCCGAGGTTCGGCACCAGCGTGGTGAACGGGTAGTCGGCGATCTTCGGCTTGGCTGAGCTCATCGCGGCGATCAGGCTGGACTTGCCCGCCGAGGGGAAGCCGACCAGCGCCACGTCGGCGATGGATTTGAGCTCGAGGATGATGTCGCGCTCTTCGCCGGGCTCGCCGAGCAGAGCGAAACCGGGGGCGCGGCGGGTCTTGTTCGCCAGTGCGATATTGCCCAGGCCGCCGGCACCTCCCCTGGCTGCGACGAAGCGGTCACCCTCGTGGCGCAGATCGGCGAGCTGTTCGCCCGGATGCTTCGACTTGCCCTGTTCGCCACGAGCTTCAAAGATCACCGTGCCGCAAGGAACCGGCAGAATCAGGTCGTCGCCCTTGGAGCCGTCCTTGTTGTCGCCCAGGCCCATCGTGCCGCTGCCGGCGGTGCGATGAGGCACGAAACGGTAGTCCAACAAGCTGGTGGCGTTGCGCGTGGCCTCAAAGATAACGGAGCCACCGTCGCCGCCATTGCCGCCGTTCGGGCCGGCCAACGGCTTGAATTTCTCACGGCGGATGCCTGCCGAACCGTTGCCGCCGTCGCCGCCCTTGACATGGACGGTCACTCTATCCACAAAATCACTCATAATATTCCACTCTACCGATTGGGGTTGATGGACTGTTTTCTGTGCACCATAGGAAGGGGCGTGGCGGAACTGGGGACAGCGCCAGTCTTATCCCGTTGTGATAACATTGGGAATAGAATCAAGGAGGAATCATGACAGCAACAGCCGAAACCAGAATCAATTTCCGTACGGACCCAGAAACCAAGGAAGCAGCGACCCGCGTCTTCGACACTCTGGGCATCGACATGTCCACCGCGTTGAACATGTTCCTCAAGCAGACGGTGAGGAACCAGGCACTGCCCTTCACTCCCAGCGTTGACACCACGGCGAACATGGAAGCTCGTCGTCAGGCATTCGCACGCGAAGGACGTCGCTTCGACACCGTCGACGAGCTGAGGAGCTTCTATGGCGATTGAGGAAATCATCGCTACAACCATCTTCGACAAGGACATCAAGGCACTTCGCAAGAAGCACACTCCACTGGCTCCACTATGGGATGCAGTGGACGCCATAGTCGCAGACGACAAGAATCTGCTCTCCAGCAAATACAAGGACCATGCGTTGACCGGCCAGTGGACAGGATTCCGCGAACTGCACATCAAAGGCGACTGGCTGCTTGTTTACCGAATCGACGGCAACGGATTGACCTTGGTGCTGACTCGTACCAGCACCCATGACGTGCTGTATTCTGCACGCACGACAGGCAAGGACATCGACGCCTACCGCCGCGACGAAGGTCACACCATCAGCAAGCACTGAGCCCCAGAACGTCGACTGGATCCCGTAATCGCGTTGGCGGTTTCACCCAACAGTGCGAATCATACTGACATCGGAATCCAGACCAAAGCGGCTCATGGAGTCCGCAGACGCGCATAGCGGAGCAAGCATGAGCTGAATCACTGCACAATTCGCTCTATTTCGGTATGAGAAGGCCGCACTGCGCGTTTGGGTTGTGCAGTGCGGCTTGTGAAGGGCATGGAGGGCGTGGATTCCATGCGGATGGGATCCACGGCGGTTCCGCCCTATAACCGATATGGCCCGGGCTCAGCCACGGCGACGGACGGCCAGGACGATGCCGGCCACGGCGGCCAACACCAGGACCGCCACACCCACGAGCGCCACGTCGGAACCGGTATCCGGCAGCGGCTGCTTCGCGGCGGGCTTCCTGCCCGCAGTCGCATCCGTATTGCCCGGCGTGGACGGCGCCGGCTTCTCCTGGGCCGCCTTCACCTCGAACGAATCCCACACCAGGGGCAGGGAAGCGTCATACGGCTTGAACACGATCCGATGCACGCCAGCAGGAAGACCCGCCGGCAGCGCCACCCCGAGCGTGCCCTCATCCGACACGGTCGCGCCCACAGCCAGAACCGTCGGAGTCGAATACACGTACACGTCACCGGTCCGGCCCGCATAGCCGGCAGGCAGGCGCAGCGTCACCTTCGCGCCCGGAGCGACCGCGCCCAAGCCAATCAGGCCGTCATCGCGCGTGTCCCCGGTCAGATCCCTGTCGGCATCCGGCGCCACCGACTTCACCCGCACCACACGGGACACGGTCGCCGTATTGCCAGCCTTGTCCTTGACCGTGTACGTCAGCGTCGTCTCGCCAGGCTCGGACGTATCCACCGCGGACGGGGAGACCGTGACAGCGGAAGTCACATCACCATCACGATCATCCCTCGCAGTCACACCAGCCAACGGATCGAACACAACACCCTGATCAACCGTCACATCAGACACACCAGCAAACACCGGAGCAACCGTATCAGGCGCAGGAGCCACACTACGATCCAACGCAATGTCACCGATCTTTATCGGAGACGTGTCCCAATTGAGGAAGAACACATACACGGTGAAGTACTTGACTTCGGAGTTCGCGTACGCGGCGTCAACGAACTTGGACAGGTCGGCGTCATCAAGAGTGCCGCTGCCCAAGGAGAACGGCTCCGAATCCCCATTCGCGTCAACATAGAAGCGGTTGTAATAGTTGGCATACCAATTGTTCCCGAACGGCCCTTCACCAGCCATGGTTCCGTCAGGACCCATGCAGGATTGGTCATAGGTATTATCCTTCGCGGGCTCCCCGCAAGCTGCGATGTACAGACCGCCACGGAAGGTGCCACTCCAGCCCGTAGACGTAATCGTCAGGTTCTTGAAATCGGACTTGCGCACCTTCGTTTGCTGAAGCTGAACCTTGTCGTACTGCCCGGAAGTTTGCCTTTGCCATTGCGCATACAGCACCCCACCCTCGGGATACTTCACCTTGCCGTTGGCCAACTTAGGGGCCTGCTCGACAACGACCTTGTTAAAGGTGCTGGAGTCACGGCCAAAGTTGCGCCTGAACCTGTACCAGTCGCCAGTGCCGTCGGCCTTGGTGTTCCAACCATAGAAGTCGCGACCGTAGTCAAGCGTATCCGCATAATCAGAATCACCGGTGGTATCCAGATCCGGCGTCCAGGCATCACCATCACGAACGCCCCTGATGGCATCCTTGACATAGAACATATCCCGACCCCAGACCAGCTTCACGTCGCCGCTGGCGTTGTCGGCGGCATCGGCGGTGGCGGTGGCCACCATGCCGGTCAGCAGCATCGCCAAGGCGGCCAACACACCAACCAGACGCAGCCACAGTGGTTTCACGCCGCCCCTCATCACACTATCGCGACCCTTCATCGCACCCTCAATTCTCCTAGAGAAACAATCGCCCACAAACCACCCGGCGACTCACCAAACAACGCTACCGAGGGGGGTGTTCCTATGTTTTTGTCAACCTTGTGAGGGGTTGTTGTGTCGTGTCGGGGTTGGTTGTGGTGGGCGTGCTTCGCCTTGGCCTTGGCGGTCGGCTGCCGTGGCCTGTGTCGGTTGGTTTCATGCGGCGAGGGTTTGTTCCTGGTAGAGGGTGCCGTTCTTGAGCATGCTGTAGATCACGTCGCAGCGGCGTCGGGCGAGG
>NZ_JGZK01000008.1 GCF_000741695.1 Bifidobacterium reuteri DSM 23975
GAGGGGTAGTCAACTTGGTTTGGTCTCTCCCCCAGTCAGCTCCGCTGACAGCCCCCTCGTCAGAGGGGGCCGAAATACCACCGCTGTTTGCTTCGCTGACAGCCCGTCCTGCAATTACGGACGCGCTGCGCGCGGCATTCTGCTGGCTCGCCTGCCGGCTCGCACGTTGCCTACGAACAGCTCCGCTGTTCGCTTCACGGCAACGTCCCGTCAGAGGGAGGCAGCACCGCTCAACCAATCACGAGACGGACCACTAGGCCTTGATCAGGGCGTCTAGGGAATCAAGCGCTTGATTGATGGCCTTGGTTTCGCGGGCGTCCTCGGCCTCGGCCGCATCATAGGACGGGGCCGTGGTGTCGGGGAGAATCACGCCGATGCCATTGCCATTGCGGGATTGCTCCAACGCCGAAATCGACACCTGCTGCTGTGTCGGTTCGGGGACCACAGGCCGGGCGGGAAGCGGCTCCGACATCGGCGCAACAGGCTGAGCGACCGTGGCATCGGTCGTGGGCGGCGCTGGTGCAGCCACATGAGTAGTCGACGGCACAGGTGCGTTCGCCACCGCATGAGCCGCCGCCTCCGCCTGTACGGCCGCGAGGGACTCGGGCACTATCATCGTTGCGTCATCGATATTGGCGGGTTCGTCGACCATATGCCTGCCGCTATGGCTGTCGCCATGATTGCCGCCGGCACCCGAAAACGCGCTGACGGACGGGTATGCGCCAGCAGCGAGTCGCGCATCGGAAACAGCAGGGTGACCCGCAGTATGCTTCAGTTGTTCGGCTCGCAGGTCCTCGGCGGCATCATGCCGGGCCTCATCCCGGCGCATCGCCGCGACATTCTGCTGAGTCTGCAGCTCAATCATCTTCTGCCGGGCTCCGATGCGGGCGCGTTCGGCGGCGGTCATAATGCCCAACGCCTGCAGTCGTTCGTTTTCGACACGTCGCAGTGTGGCTTCCGCGTGGCGGATGTTCGCATCAGCTGAACTCAGAGCGTATTTGGCGGCGGCGAGCGGGGTTTTCGGCTGCCACAGATGCTCGATCTCCTCGAGCGTGCGTCCCATGGTCTCCGGTACGAGCTTGACAATACCCAGCAGGCAGATCAGATTCACGGCGCCGAAGATGGTGAAGGAGATGCCTCCACCCCAGCCGTCGATCATCAACGGCGTGAACTGGGCGATGATCCAGTTGGCGAACAGCAGGCTCATCACGCACAGGCCCGTCGCCCGGCCGCGCAGATACGTGGGGAAGAGTTCAGGTATCACAATCCAGGGAATCGGTCCCATGGAGAACGCGAACGATGCGGTGAACGCAATCACGAACACGAATGTCAGCAAAGCGCTCTGGATGGCGTATGAGATGGCGATGCAGAACGCGAATGCGCACATCATGCCCGCGCCGACCTCCATCAGTCGTTTGCGCCCGAACGTGTCGATGAGATACAGGCCGATCACCGTGGCCACGAGTTCCACGCCGCCCACGCATGCGGCGGTCAGGAATTCCGTGTCCCCCTTGAAGCCCAGATTGGAGAACATCACCGGACCATAGTAGGAAATGGCATTCATGCCGATCAGCTGATTGAACACCGCAAGGAAGATGCCGATGCCCAGCGCCTTGCGCAACCCCGGGCGGAAGAGATCGTGGAACTCCCTGGACATCTCATGTTCCAGTTTCACCGACGCGTTGATATCGTCCACTTTCAACCGGGCGCGTTCGGTGCCGAGAATGTGCTCGAGCACGGCGAATCCCTCATCGGTCTTGCCGACCTGGATCAGGAATCGTGGGCTTTCCGGAGCGTGCAGCATCGCCAGCAGAAAAGCGGCCGCCGGAATGGCGCCGAGCCCCAGCATCCAGCGCCAGCCGGTGGTCACATCCCAGTGATGCGAGCCGTACGAGGCGATGATGTAGTTGATGACGTTGGTCAGGAAGATGCCGCACACCGCGAGCATCTGATAGGAGAACGAGAGCAGGCCGCGGATGTTGGTCGGCGCTGACTCGGTGATGTAGGTGACGGCCAGGGCGGCGGTCAGGCCGATGCCGAATCCTCCGACCATGCGCGAAACAATCAGGTCAATCGGACCGACGGTCAATGCGCTCCAGATGGCGGCCACGAAGAAGAATCCGCCGCCGATGATCAGGATGCGCCTGCGGCCGAACGTGTCGGAAAGAAAACCGGCCGCCGCGGCCCCGACCATGGCTCCGACCATGATGGAGGAGATGACGAAGCCTTCCATGAAGGTGCTGAGCCCATACCGAATGTCCAGGAATTCGATGGCACCGGAGATGGACACGGTGTCGTAGCCATAGAGCAGCCCGGCGAGCCCCGCGCTCAGTGCCAGGCCAAAGGTGTATTTGCCAGAGCCCTGCGTACGAATGGCTGTTCCCAACGGGTTGTTGTGTTTTGTGGCATCCTGAAACAGGCCCGCCATATGCCCTTCCTCTCAATACAGCATGGGGACTGTGTTCATATTAGTCGCACCGGGAAGGATTGTACCGCGGCTGTCCCATAGCCGTTTCATAGCTGTTCCATACGGCAACGTGTACAGTGGCGAGTAGCCGAACATGCCATCGAATCGTGACGCCGGAGCAGCGACGGCCATCATGATGAACCGTATGTTGAACCACTGTATCGAACCACTATATGAAGGAGCATCGCTCATGACCAACGGTCACATCAACCCAGCGAACGTACCGGACATCCCGCTCAAGGATGGCCACTCCATCCCCCAGATCGGCCTCGGCGTGCTGCGCATCGACGACGATGGCGTGACCCCGGTCGTGGAATCCGCACTTGAGGCCGGCTACCGTCACATCGACGGCGCGGCCGGCTACAACAACGAGGCGGGCGTGGGCCGCGCGCTCGCCGCCACCGGCTACAACACTGGCGCCAAGCGCGAGACCCTGTGGGTCACCACCAAGCTGCGCGACTCGCAGCAGGGCTACGATTCCGCGCTGCGCGCTTTCGACGATTCGCTCGCCAAGCTTCAGCTCGACTACGTGGACATGTATATGATCCATTGGCCCACCCCCTTCGACTGGCGCAGCACCGACACGTGGAAGGCGTTCATCAAACTGCGCACGGAGGGCCGCGCCCGCACGCTCGGCGTCTGCAACTTCATGCCCGCCGACCTTGACCGTCTCTATCAGGAGACCGGCTCCTGGCCTGCCGTGAACCAGATCGAACTGCACCCCACCTGGCAGCAGCGCGAAGTGGTGACCTATTGCAAGGAGCACGGCATAGCCGTGGAAGCCTATTCGCCGATGGCCCGTGGCGCTGACCTCAACGCCGGCGACGGCACGATTGCGCGCATCGCCGAGGCGCATCAGGTGAGCCCTGCGCAGGTGATTCTGCGCTGGCACATCGAAAACGGCACCATCATCATCCCGAAGTCCGTGCACGCGGAGCGTCAGCAGGAGAACCTCGACCTGTTCGGCTTCGCCCTGACCGCCGAAGAGCATGAGGCCATCGACGCGCTCGACGGCCCGACCCGCGCAGGCCACGACCCTGCCACCTTCACCTACGCCTGATGAGTCGCCGATCAACGCATTTCCGGCGAGGCATCAACGCCTCCAATCCATTGGAGCGCATCCTGATCCTGCTGGTGATAGCCGCCATCATCGGCGTCACCGCAGGACTGCTGCTGCCGCAGGTCAGTCCCACCGCGGCCACTGTCACCGGCAGATATACGGCCACCGGCTCGGCCGCCGACACCCTGAACGCGCTCACGGTGGACGATAATCAGAATCCTGACGGCTACGACCGCGACGCGTTCGGCTTCCGCGAAACCGACACGGACGGCAACGGCTGCGACGTGCGCGAGGACGTGCTCGCCCGCGACCTGACCGACGTGGTGTACAAGCACGCCGGCTCTTGCCAGGTCTCATCCGGCACGCTCGCCGACCCGTACACCGGCCAGACCATCCACTTCGTGCGCGGCCGCAACACCAGCGCCAAAGTGCAGATCGACCATGTGGTGGCGCTCGAAAACGCATGGCAATCCGGCGCGCGCGACTGGGACTCCGCGCAGCGTCTCCAGTTCGGCAACGACCCGTACAACCTGCTGGCCGTGGACGGTCCCGCGAATCAGGAGAAGGGGTCAGCGTCTGCGGCATACTGGCTGCCCACCAATGCCGCATACCGGTGCGATTACGTGGCCCGGCAGATCGGCGTCAAGGACAAGTACCATCTGAGCGTCACCAGTCAGGAGAAGACCGCGATGCTTGCCGTATTGCACAACTGCCCGGGGCAGGCGGTCCCCGCCGATCAGTGATTTGTCTTTGACATATCTGCGTTACGAGGGGCGGGCGGGAATACTGGTGGAAATGCTGCGCGGAAAACCGATGTTGACGAAGTAACATGGCGACGCTATAACAGGGGCCGGTACCAGACAGTGCATAAACGGTACCCGAACGGTGCATGAGGGGAAGGCAAGACCACGAATCAGCTCAACGACAAGGACAGCGAAGACAAGCCTGCGTCTGACCAGAACAGGCCGCGCACCAACGATCCCACCATCACGAACGGCCGTACGCATGGCCGCGGCTACGGTCGTATGCACACCATCGACAAGCGTCGCACCATCAATCCCAACCGCGAACGGCTGGTCTCCGAACATCCTGACCTGAACATCGTCGACGCGCAGACTGCGGCCGCCATCGACCGAGACGACGCCGAGATCGACAAGGAGCGTGCTGCAGCGCGGGCGGAAGGAGGCAGCGGCGCCAAGACCACCCATCACGGTCATGCGCTTGCGGGAATCCTGGGCCCGGCGTTCGTGGCGGCCGTGGCATACGTGGACCCCGGCAACGTGGCCGCCAACATCACCTCCGGCGCGCGGTACGGCTATCTGCTCGTCTGGGTGCTGGTGATGGCCAACATGATGAGCGTGCTCATCCAGTACCAATCCGCCAAACTCGGCATCGTGACGGGCAAATCGTTGCCTGAGCTGCTTGGCGAGCGTATGCATGACGCCGGCCGGTTCATGTTCTTCATGCAGGCCGAGGTCATCGCCATCGCCACCGATCTGGCCGAACTCATCGGCGGCGCCATCGCCCTGAACCTGCTATTCGACCTGCCGCTGTTCGTGGGCGGCTGCGTGATCGGTGCCGTCTCCACCGTGCTGCTGATGTTCGAGGGCGGCAAGACCCATCGCCTGTTCGAGAAGATGGTCATTGCGCTGCTGCTGGTCATTACGTTCGGCTTCATCGCCGGCCTGTTCATCGCGCCGCCGAACCCGGTCGAAGTAGCCGGCGGCCTGATCCCGCATTTCACCACCACGGACTCCGTACTCATGGCCTCCTCCATGCTGGGCGCCACGGTGATGCCCCACGCCATCTACCTGCATTCCACGCTGGTCAACGACCATTACGCGCCCGGTCAGGCCAAGCCCTCCACCAAGCGTCTGCTTGACGGCTCCAAGGTCGATGTGGTCTGGGCGCTGCTGCTCGCCGGCACGGTGAATCTGAGCCTGCTGATTCTGGCCGCGAACTCCCTGTACGGCATGAAGGGCACCGATTCCATCGAGGGGGCGCAGCATGCGATTGTCTCGGTATTGGGCCCGGCGATCGGCACTATCTTCTCCATCGGCCTGCTGGCATCCTCACTGAGCTCGACGTCGGTGGGAACCTACGCCGGTTCGGAGATCATGCATGGCCTGCTGCGTATCAAGGCGCCGATGTGGGCCTGCCGTGTGGTGACGCTGGTGCCGGGGCTCATAGTGCTCTGGTTCGCACCGAACCCGACCGAGGCGCTCGTGGTCGGCCAGGTGATCCTCTCCATCGGCATCCCGTTCGCCATCATCCCGCTGATGCGCTACACGCATGACAAGGAGCTCATGGGCAAATGGGTGGACGGCCCGGTCAAGCATGCGATCTTCATCGCCGTAGCCGTGCTGATCATCGCGCTGAACGTGCTGCTGATCGTGCTGACGATCCTCGGCAAGGCCTGAGGCTTGAGGCTGAGGCTTGAGGCTGAGGCTGAGGCTGAGGCTGAGGCTGGGACTGGGCTTGAGGCTGGGGTGTGGGGCGAAAAGTGGGCTGTTTTGCACCATATCTTGCAGTTGTGTGTACCGGCGGCTGGAGATCGGGTGAAAACGGGCAGCTCGCGTCGTGTCAGTGGTGTTGCATAATGGCGGAATTGCAACGATCGTGGAGTTCTTGCCCGTCAGCCTAGCCGATGTGCGCGCGCCTGGCGTACACACAACTGCAAGATATGCCCGAGAATAGGCACCGTGCCGCATCCGGGGAGATTACCTCCGGTCGCTGACAGACGCAACCGTCACTCATGCCAATGCGAACGTGCCATTTTTCTGGGCCTGTTGCAATGCTTCGACCAATGGTCGCAGGCCGTGTTGCTCAGTGGAATTGTTCAATCGCGGTGTTGCTTCTTGTTCTATTTGTTCTATTTGTTCTATTTTGTATCCTATATAGGGCTTACTATCGTTGGAATTACAATGGTAGCAAGCCATTATGATTCGTAGGGCGAGTTTGTTCTATGGATTTTCTATTTGTTCTATAGACAGGTATATTGAAGGTATACTAGGACAACCGGCGTTGCGAAGGAGACTCGTCATGACGTTCCCCGCGAATCCATTCAAACCAACGGCAGGCGTGATGCCGCCGGTGCTCATCGGTCGCGAATCCATCGGATTGGATTTCTCTGAAGGGTTGGATGATGGTCCCGGTGCGCCCGATCGCCTGATGCTGATCACAGGGCCGCGAGGTAGCGGGAAAACCGTGATGCTGACGGAACTGGGGCTGATCGCCGCTCGACGTCACTGGACGGTGATTGATGAAACGGCATCTGCTGGTTTGGCGGAACGCCTCATCGCTCGTATCGCCCCGGAATCGAGCCGCATCGCCGGAGTGAACATCAAACCGTCGCTGATGGGCGCCAGCTTGGGCGAGGTGAACATAGCGCCGGCATTACGCCCCTCCACGCTGCGCGACGCCATGTCAGCGCGGCTTCGTGCGCTGGGCAAAGGCAAAGGTCTTCTGATTACCATCGATGAGACACAGGATGCGAGCATGGAGGACATGACCGCCATTGCCACGGCTGCTCAGCACATGCTGCGCGACAATGCGGAAGTCGCGTTCGTCTTCGCGGGCTTGCCTTCTCTCGTGTCCGATTTGCTCAACGCCAAGGTGCTGACGTTCCTGCGTCGCGCCTCGATCAAGGAACTCGGTGATGTGCCGCTGGATGAAGTGCGGGACGCATTCGCATCCACGATTCGGGGCGCAGGACTGTCGATTACGGACGAAGCCTTGGATTTCGCAGCGCAAAGCACGGGCGGCTACCCGTACATGATCCAGCTGGTCGGATACAACATGTGGCGAACCGCCCGCCGGCGTGCCGATGAATCGGGTCGCACGATCTCATTGGACGACGTGAAGGCCGGTGTGGAACAGTCGAAGGCAAAACTTGGCGAAGGAGTGTGTGCTCCCGTGGTCAAGCAGCTGTCCGAGCGGGCGGTCGACTATGTGACGGCCATG
Organism: Bifidobacterium reuteri DSM 23975; assembly: GCF_000741695.1. GTDB lineage: Bacteria > Actinomycetota > Actinomycetes > Actinomycetales > Bifidobacteriaceae > Bifidobacterium > Bifidobacterium reuteri. Next base: position 7,491 of record NZ_JGZK01000008.1, read on the forward strand.
GCACAGGATGACGGACCGTCATCGACCTCGGAAGTCGCTGCGCGTATGGGCGAGAGCATGGACTATGCCAACATCTACCGTCAGCGTCTGATCGAAGACCACATCATCGCGTCTCCGGCGCGAGGCTTCGTCGATTTCGCCATCCCGTTCCTGCGAGAATACCTACGTTCCCTGCATCGGCCGGAATGATCTCCGGCGGATTCTTATGGTTCTCTTCCACTAGTCAATGCGGCATGTAATACCGTTCATCATTACTGCGATGCAGAATGCTTCGATGCTCCGGCTGGAAAACCTTCGATAATGTGGATTGCCGCACTTCGGGCGATCATTATGGATGTTGTGAATTGCGGAAAACTCGCTCATAAAATGTGAAGCTTCGCCTAAAACTCGCTCATGAAATGTTGTATCCGCACCAATAAAGCCTCAATCAAGATGCAGCGTGCGGTCGGCGACGCGCATGGCGGATTCCCGGTGGGAGACCAGAATCACGGCGGCAGCGTGGGATTCCGCGCTCTGGGATGCGACAGCGCGAGATACCACGCCTTGGGATTCCGCGCCTTGGGAGTCAGCAGATTGCGATTCGGCACCCTGAATTTCGCGAGATGCGTGGCCGGACACCGCTCCCTGCGGACCGGGCACGGACGCAGAAGCCGCTTCCGGCTGGGATTGAGCGACGTCTGCATCCTGAGCCAGACCGCGAATCGACCGCAGGATGATGGCCTCGTTCAGCGCGTCAAGACGGCTGGTGGGCTCGTCGAACAGCACGATGTCGGCATTGCGCAGGAAGACGCGCGCCAGACCGATGCGCTGGCGTTCGCCTTCGGAGAGACGGTCGCCCAGCTCGCCGACCTGGGTATCGAGCCCATTGGGCAGCGAGTCGACGAGATCCAGAACCGAGGCCTTTGCCAACGCTTCGCGCAGGCGGGCGTCCAACGGGGTGACGGTCGTGGCCGAAACTGCCGGTGCGGACTGAACCGCTGAAGTGGAGGGGACAGCTGAAGTGGTAGAAGCGGACTGCACTTCCGGGGTCGGCTGTACCACCGAATCCGCAGTCGAATCCACAGCCGTGTCCACAGCCGACTTCACAGTCGTTTTCACAGTGCCGTCCGCCGCATACCCGGCGACCTCGATCACTGATTCGGGCAGCGCGATCAGCAGATTGTCACGGATGGTGCCGTCGAACAGGTGCGTATCCTGGCTCATCATGGCCTGCACGCGGCGGCGATGATGGGCATCCACCTCGGGCAGCGGCGTACCGGAGAGCAGTACGCGGCCGGACTGTGGATCCCAATAGCGCATGAGCAGTTTGAGCATAGTGGACTTGCCACGGCCGGACGGACCTTGGACGCCGAGGATGCCGTGGCGCGGGATGTCGAGCGTGAAGTCGTCGAGGATGGCGCGGGAGGGACTATTGCCGTCATTCCCGCCCTCGCTCTTCGCAACCGCCGCGGCAGACGCAGTGGTCTCCGACGCTTCCGACGCGGCAGACACGGCAGACCCGGCGGCATCCGGCGCAGCCGTCGGATAGGCGAAGGTGACGTGGTCAAGCGTCATACCCTGATAGTCGGGCTTGCTGGTTCCGGTTTCGATGACGGCCGGGGCTTCGTCCATGATGCCGAAAAGCCTGCGGGCGGCGGCGAACGTCTGGGTGAGGTTCGCCGGCAGCGCGCTCAGGGCGAGGGTGGGGCCGAACGAGCTGGTGAACAGCACGAACGCGGCGACCAGCGCCGGAATGCGATGCGCATCACCGGCGGCGAGCGAAAGCACCACGGCCAACACCAGCATGTTGAGGGCGATGACAATGAGGCCGCCGATGCCGGCGAACCGCCCGTTGACACGGCTGAGTCTGGCGTGGTCGCGCCACAGGGCACGGGTGCGGTCCTCGATGGCGCGGGCTCGGTCCTCGCCACGGCCGAAGCGGATAATCTCGTCCAGGCCGCGCATATCGTCGAGCATAACGTTGTCGAGCTGGCCCGCGGCGCCTCGGATCGCCGGACCGAGGTTGCGCACGCCGGTGGCGAAGAACTTCGGGATGAGCACGCCGACCACGAGATGCGAGACGACCAGCGCGAGCGCCATCCACGGGTTGAGCGTGGCGGCGATGATCGCATACACGATGGTGGTGGTGATGGCGATGGCCACCGGGCTGATGGTGTGCGCGAAGAAGATTTCGAGCAGCTCCACATCGGTGGTGAGCATCGCGATCAGGTCGCCCTTACCCTTGCCGGCGAGCTTGGCGGGCGCGAGACGTCGCAGGGCCGCGAATGCCCTGGAGCGGAAGAGCGCGAGCAGATGGAAGGCCACGTTGTGGTTGAGGTACTGCTCCACATACCGGGTGATGCCGCGCAGCAGGGCGCAAATGATCATGCCGACGACGGCTGGCACGACGCCGATACCCCATACCGGGTTGCCGGCGAGCGCGAAGCCCGCGACGATGCCGAACACCGGCAGGAAGGTGGCTGCGAGATGGCCGATGGAGCCGGAGACAGTGGCCGCGACCATGAGCTTGGTGAGCGGGGCCGCCACCTTGAGCAGTCGCATGACGGTCTGGAAGGTGGTGAGCCGGGCGGGGACTACGGTTGCGTTGGAGCCGGTAGCCGTAGTGCTGGGCACTGCGTCCGGGTCGCTGTCTGCTGCGGTATCGGCGTGTACTGTGGCATCGGCGGGGGCTACTGCGGCACCGGCGTGGGCATAAGCGGCGGCGTTGGTGCGGCCAGCGGCATCCTCGTGAGCCGCATCGGCTGCAGCAACACCAACCGTCTGCTGCGTATCCTGTCCAGCATTCGTAGCGATGTTCTCGATGGCGGCCTGCGTGGCATACATCTCGGCATATCTGCCGTGGGCCACCAAGAGCGACGCATGCATGCCGGTCTCCACTACGTGCGCATGGTCGAACACCACCACCTGATCGGCATGTCCGGCATTGGCCATGCGGTGCGTGATCATGATGACCGTCTTGCCGCCGACATGCGCCAGTTCGCGAATCGTGGCGAGAATAAGCTCCTCGGATTCCACATCCACACTGCTGGTGGCCTCGTCGAAGACGAATATCGGGGAGTCATGCAGCAGCGCACGGGCGATGGCGATGCGCTGACGCTGTCCGCCAGACAGGTTGGCGGCGTCCGGTTCAATCGTCATATCCAGACCAGCCGGCCGGCTACGCACGAAGTCGGCGATGCGAGCCTGTTCGAGCGCGGCCCAGAGTCGTCGCTCCACGGCGTCAGCGGCATCAGCGGAACCCGCAGCAGTGCCAGAGTCAACGGAACCGTCAACGTTTACGGAATCGGCCGCAGCATAGTCCAGCGGCAACGCCATGGTCAGGTTCTCGCGCAGCGTGCCGGCGAACAGATGGCTGCTGGCACCGATCAGAGTCACATTGAGGGCCAAAGTCTCGCCGGACAGCTCACGTGATTCGACCCCGCCGATGGTGAGCGATCCCTGATAGCCTTCCAAAGTGCCGGCGATGAGGGCCGCGGCCGTCGATTTGCCGGAGCCGGAGACGCCGACGATGGCGGTCAGCTCGCCGGGCCGTGCGGTGAAGGACACGTCGGCGAGGGCCTGCGTGGCAGTGGATGCGACATCAGAAGTGCTTGCCCCGGCATCCGTGTAGGAGAACGAAACATCCGAGAACTCGACTTCGAGCGACGGGCCCGCCTCGCCTCCGGCGGACGCAGGCAGATTAGCACTGCCGTGCGCGGGCTCGGGCGCGTCAAGCAGCGCGAAGATGCGCTTGGTGGAAGTCATGCCGTTCATGGCCACATGGAAGAACGAGCCGAGCTGGCGCATCGGGATGAAGAACTCGGCGGACAGGAGGATGATGAACAGCAGTCCGGCCAGCGTGAGCGGGAAGCCGGAGCCGAACGGCATCAGATACTGCAGGCCGTAGGCCACATAGGCGAGCGGGCCGGGCAGGTGCGCGGCCATGTCGATGGGCTGCCAGACCGTGCCGGGCATGTAAGTGCCGTCAGTGTGCGCATAGCGCCACAGGGCTACGCCGATACCGGCCGCGGCACCGCCGTAGGCCACCACATCCATGGCCGTGAGTGAACGCAACTGGATCTGCAGCACGCGCATGGTCATCACGCGGAAACCCTCGGCCTTCCGGTCCATGTCGGCGGCGGCACGGTCGTCGGCGTCGAAGTTCTTGAGGGTCTCGAGTCCCTGGAGGTTGTCGAGGAAGGCGGCGCCCATGTCGGTGTAGCGGCCCCAGTACTTCTTGAAGGCGCGGGCGGCGGTCATGGAGACCATGCCGGTGACGATGATGATGAGCGGCGCGCACAGCAGCATGGTCAGGGCGGAGGGCATGTCTATCGGCGCGATGACCGCGAACAGCGTGATCGGCGCGAGAATCGCGTAGAAGAGCTGCGGCAGGAACAGCTCGAAGAAGCTTTGGATCTGTTCGACGCCTTCGCCGGCGGATTGCACCACGTCAGAGGTCTTGACGCGGGAGGCGTAGGAGGGGCCGAGGCGCAGCATCTTGCGGTACAGCTTGGAGCGCAGCGCGAGCTTGACCCGTTCGGCGGCCTCGGTACCGAGGCGGGCCGAGCCGGTGGTGGTGGCGTAACGAATGGCCGCGCACACGATCATCAACAGCACGTAAGCCAGCAGGTCGCCAGCCATCGGTGCGGCTTCGAGACCCGGAACATCGAACAGGTTGGACGGGCAATCGGCCGGTGATGCGGCATCGCACGCGAAGAGGTGCGGGTCGGCGAGGGAGAGCAGTCCCTGCAGCAGCATGACCAGAGAGAGCATGAAACCGATGTTGGACAGCAGACCCACCCACATCAATGCCACTTTGCCGGCCACGAGACCTTTGAGGCCGGGCGCTAATTGAAAGAGCCGTTTATCGAACATGCTTCTCCTGCTTTCCCTTCGCTATCGGGTCATTCCTCAGCAGCCCAATTGTGCGTAATCGTTCCCAACATAATGGAAAAGTCCAGCAAACGCTAGAGTGCTATGCAGCGACATATCTCACAGGGGTCGTACGCAACTTGTGAACTTGAACGTCCTTGCCTTTCTCGCTTACGAGGGGCTGATTTGCCTGATTAAGGCTCAAACCTGTCCCCGTATAGGCGCAGCAATGGCGACACTGCGGGATGCGGCTAGGAGGTCGCGGGCATATCGAGGGCCAGGATCGGTGAAGAATGCTGCGGTCGGCTTATGCACAAGCACTTGGCCGGCACGCATGACCATGATGCTGTCACACAATGCGTTGGCCACGCCCAGATCGTGGGTGATGAGCATGAGGCTGAGACCTCGGGTGCGGCGCAAATCAGCCAGAAGCTCCAAAACCTCGTGCTGCACCGAGACGTCCAACGCGCTGGTGGGTTCGTCCGCTATCAGCACGTCCGGATTCACAGCGAGCGCACGGGCGATGGCGATGCGCTGGCGCTGGCCGCCGGAAAACGCCTGCGGGCGGCGGGACAGCATGTCGTTCAGCTCGCTGACGTCGGCCGCTGCGAGCACAGCCGCAGATGCAGATGCGCCTGCGTCACTACCGGTGGTTCCCAAAACTGTATTCGCGCTCACGCCTGTGCCGGCCGAAGCACTATGGACACCGGCCGAAGCACTGCGAGCACCGGCCGAAGCAGCGCTAGCACCGACACCGCCTTGCACCGTCATGTTGCCGGTGTCATCAATGGCGTCGGAGTCGCCGCCCAAACCAACCATGCGCAGCAATTCGCGGCAACGCGCATCAACGGCCTCAGCGTCTGGATGCGGCCCGAGCGTCTTGTGCAGCAGCATGCCTTCGGCGAGGATACGGCGAATCGAATGGCTTGGGTTCAATGAGGAATCCGGATTCTGGAATACCATTTGGACACGTCGGCGTTGCTCGCGGGTGCGGCGAACCGGTGCCAGCACACGCCCGTCGAGCAGTACCTGCCCGGACGTGGGCGCGATGAGCCCGGCGGCGACCCGTGCGAGCGTGGATTTGCCTGCGCCCGACTCCCCCACGATGCCGATGGCCCCGCCTCGTGGCAGGTTGAGCGACACATGATCCACCGCCATAAAGCCGCTGTACTGCACGGTGATGTCGCGCAACGTCAGAATCACATCGGTTGATTGTGCTGGCAGCTCGACCGTATGTTCAGCGGTATGCTCGACCGTGTGCTCGACCGTATTGTGCCCGGCCATATGTGCACTCATGCTTCCGTCTCCGTGTTTCCAGTATTCCCGGTATTACCAGTATTCCTGGCCCCGTCCGTCAATTGCGCCCTCATATCAGTGGCAACTTCACCAGCATCCGGAATCGGCAGGACCGCGCTGACCAGCCGGCGCGTGTATTCATCCTGCGGATGCCGCAGGACCTGCTCGGTCGGCCCGGCTTCCACGATGTGCCCGTGCTGCATGACGATAAGCCTTGAACACAGTCGGGCGGCGACACCGAGATTGTGGGTGACGAACAGCATGGTCAGACCGAGCCGGTCTCGCAGATCGGCGAGCAGGTCGAGGATCTGCAGCTGCACGGTGACGTCCAGCGCGGTGGTCGGCTCATCGCACAGGAGGATGTTCGGATTGGTGGCGAGCGCGATGGCGATGCCGACGCGCTGGCATTGTCCGCCGGACAGCTGGCCCGGATAGCGGTCAGCCGCCCGCAACGACTCCGGCAAACCGAGCGAGACCAGCAGATCAGCGGCCTGCGCTCGGGCTTCACGGCGGCGGAGATGCCGGTTGTACCGCAGCACCTCGGCCACTTGCCGGACCACGCCGCTGAGAGGGTCGAGGGAAGACACCGGGTCCTGGAAAATCATCGCGAGGCGGGGAGCGCGGGAAGGTGCCGATGCGCCTGGGCGAACGCTCTCACGGGCAACTCCTCCAATCTGCTGTGCAGCCGTCTCCCCTTGCTCAGGAGGAGCCGGAAGAGTGGTGACACCAGCACCGCGAGAAACCCCGGCAGCCGCTGCCGGGAGTGGCGCAATGGTGATTGCCGACTCCGGATTAGCGAGCGTCACGCCTTCAGGCAGCAGTCCCATGACCGCGCGCAGGGTCAGGCTTTTGCCGGAGCCTGATTCGCCGACAATGCCCACCGCCTCTCCGGGAGCCACATCAAACGAGACGCCATCCACCAGCGGACGGCCAGTCAAAGAGGCGTGGATGAGAAGATCCCTTACTTTGACCAGTGACTGAGTCGGCGCTACGGCATCGGTGGAATCACCGGCAGTCGTGCAACCGCCGCCCAAAGCCGCATCAGGTCGCGCGGCGGCTTCGATATTGGCTTCGACCGACGAATCAGCTGCGGTTGTAGCCGCATCAGAACTCATGCCCGCCTCCTCATGTCGTTGAGCCCGTCGCCGATCAGGGCCAGCGCGATGCCGACCAGCACCACCGCGGCACCCGGCAGCGTGGACACCCACCATCGTGTGGCGAGGAAGGATTGCCCATCGGCGATCATCGTGCCCCAGTCAGGAGTAGGCGGCCTGACGCCGAGCCCCAGATAGCCGAGCGTCACAATCGCCACGAGCAGGGCGACCATGTCGCTGACCAGCACGATCACCGCCTGCGAGAGCACGTTCGGCAGGAGCTGGCGGAACAGGATCGAAGCGTCGGAGAAGCCCATCACGCGCGCGCTGTCCACCCATTCGGCTCCCGCGAGCGAGGCGGTGGCGCCTTTGACCGTGCGCGCGAAGATGATCCACCCCATGATCAGGAACGTGAGGAATATGCCGGTGATGCCGGTGCCGGTGACGAACGCCACCACGGCCACCAGCAGATAGAACGGGAACGCTATGAGCGCGTCGGAGAGCAGCGTGATGATGCGGTCCGGCCAACCGCCGTAGTATCCGGCGACGAGCCCGGCGCATGTGCCGATGAGGAACGGCAGCAGTTCGACGCCCACCATCAAAGCCAGATCGACGCGCCCGGCCGCAGCCACGCGCACAAGCAGATCGCGCCCGAGTTGGTCGGTGCCGAAAGGATGCGCGAAGGAGGGCGGCTGCAGCATGGAAGGGATGTCTTCGGCGATGGGGTCGTATGGGGAGACTGCCGGGATGATGATGGCCGCAAGCACTATTGCGGCGAGCAGTGCCAGCCCCGCGATCAACGTATGTGGTAGGCGATGCTCCAACACGCGCAGCCGCAACGAGTAATGCGAAAGCACGTTCTGCGGCTGCTTCGAGCCGCGTTGCGGAACCTGAGAATCACTGTTATGCTCAACTGCCACCGGTCGAGATTGCCGATGCTGTCGGGCCCGTTCTGGCGACGGGGAAGACGACGTTGCATTCTGTCCGAAAAGCATCGCTGATCGTTCGGATGGCGTCTGTATAGACTGCACATGGCTCGGTTCTGAAGTCGGCATCCGCATGGTCACAGCGCTCCCCTGGCTGCCGCGCTATTCCACTCGCCGGCCGCCGCACGATTCCGCCCGCCGACTGCTGCGCCCCGTACACGGTAGTCGATGAGTCCGCCGGCGATCTCGACGACGACCGAAACCAGCACCACGCCCAGCGCGCAGTAGATGGCGATGGCCTGAATCAACGGAAAGTCACGCGCGGTGATGGCGTTGAACAACAGCGAACCGACACCCGGCAGGCCGAACACCTGCTCCACCACCAACGTGCCGCCGACCAAAAACGAGATCTTCATGCCGTACAGTTGCAGGGCCGGCAGGAGCGCGTTGCGCAGCACATGCCGACGGATCACACGCTCGGGCAGGTGGGCGGCACGTAAGGTCACGACGAAATCAGACCCGAGTACTTCAAGGATCCGTGTGCGCAATGACCGCACGATAAACGGGGTCTGGGCGAGGGCGATGGTCAGCGAGGGCAACGCCATCGAATACAGCATGCCGTCGATGCCCGGCTGGACACCGCCCACCGGGAAGATCTTGAGCGTCACGGCGAACAGCAGGACGAACACGAGTCCGACCCAGAATTCAGGCATGCCGAGCGTGATTGTCGGCACGATGCGCACGAGCTGGTCCACCCAGCCGTCTTTGTGCAGCGCCGCGGTCATGGCCAGCGGCAAGGAGATCGCCACGACGAGCACCGCCGAACAGCCTATCAGCCACAGGGAGACCGGCATGCGGCTCAAGACCAGCGCGCGCGAGGATGCGTTGTAGGCAATGGATAGGCCGGTGTCGCCGGTGGTGAGCAGGGTGGCGATGAACGAGGTGAACTGCCGCCAGAGAGGCTGGTCGAGGCCAAGGCGGCGATGCATGTCGGCGATCTGCTCGGGCCGGGCCTTGAGCCCCAGCACCATCTGCGCCGGGTCGCCGGGCACCAGTCGCACGATCAAAAACACGCCGACGGTGACCAGAGCGAGCACGAGCAGCATATGTACGACAATGCCGCCCAGCCATCGGACGAGGGCGGCATGTCGTGAAGTAATCATGGTGGTTATTGTACGGCTACGGGAACCGGTACGGCTATAACCCGGGTAAGAACCGGGAATCAGCCGAGGGTGACGTCCTGGAAACGGACGGAGTTGTTCGGCAGGACTTCGAGGCCGTTCACGTTCTTGCGCAGTGCCTTGACGATCTGCGGGGAGTATAGCGGAATGTACGGCACCTCGTCGGCCAGGGTCTGCTGGATCTTCTCGTACAGGTCGGCGCGTTCGTCGCCGTCCGGGGTCACCTGCGCCTTCTTGAGTTCGGCGGTGACCTCGGGGTTGGAGTAGCTGGTCCAGTAGGACTTGCTGAAGCCGTCCGGGTCCGCCTGGAAGTCGATGATCGAGTCGGCGTCCGGGTAGTCGGCCTGGGCGGAGTTGATCATGATCTGGTAGTCGAACGCCTTGAAGCGGGAGCGGAAGGTGGCGATGTCCACCGAGTCGATGTCCAGCTTGACGCCGACCTTGGCGGCCGCGGACTGCAGGAGCTGCGCGGCCTGAGAGTAGGCGTTGTTACCGGAAGCGAGCAGGATCTTGGCCTCGAAGCCATCCGGGTACTTGGACTGGGCGATCTCCTCCTTGGCTTTGGCGAGGTCGTTGTCCACCGGCTTGATGGAGTCCTGGGTGCTGTATTCGATGGCCTTGGGCAGCACGGTCTTGGCGGTGTCCGCGTGGCCGAACGAGACGGCCTTGGTCACGTCGGCGCGGTTGAGTGCGTAGGCGAGCGCGCGGCGCACATGCACGTCGGCGAAGTGCTCGTCGGCGGTGTTGAAGAAGAAGGTATGGGTGACCCAGCTGCCGGCGGTCTCGACCTTGGTGTCGTTGCCGTTTTCGAGCTCGTCGAGGTTCTCGAGCGCCGGGTCCTCGATGCCGTCCACCTGGCCGGTCTTGAGCTGGTTGACGGCCTGCGTGCCGTCCTCCACGAGCTTGTAGACGAGCTTGCTGATGCCCGGCTTGCCCTTCTGCCAGTAGTTCTCGTTCTTGGTGAAGGTCAGGTCGCCGGACTTGTCCCACTTGGAGACGACGAACGGGCCGGTGCCCACCGGGTTGGCGAAGAAGTCGGCTTCGGATTTGCCGCCGAAGTCCTTGGGTACGATGCCGTTGGAGAAGTTGGCCAGTTCGGCGAGCAGCGGGGTGTACGGGCTGTTGAGCTTGATTTCGACCGTGTGCTCGTCCGGCGCGGTGACGGAGGCGATGTCGGCGGTCAGCGGCAGGGCAGCGTCCTTCTCGGCCTGATGCTGCTGGAGGGAGAAGACGGCGTCTTCGGCGGTGACGTTCTTGCCGTTGGAGAACTTGAGGCCGTCGCGCAGGGTGAACGTGTAGGTCAGGCCGTCGTCGGAGATCTGGTGGGACTTGGCGAGCCAGTCGATGATCTTGCCGTTCTTGTCGAAGCTGACGAGCGGCTCGAAGATCTTGTCGATGGCGAACGCGTTGTTGGAGGTGATCTCGGTCCACAGGTTGAGCGAGCTCACGGCAGCGGAGCGCGCATAGGTGAACGTGGTCTGGTCGCCGGATGCGCTGGCGCCGGTGGCGGACGTGGTGGAGCCGCCGGTCTGCGAGCAGGCGGCGAGCGAGATCGCGAGCACGGCGGCGGTCGCGGCCGTCAGCGCCGTGCGGATGGCACGAATGGTGCTGGTCTTCTTCATCTCTGATTCCTCTACTTGGTTCTCTGTATCTGCTGTTTCAGGTGCGACTGCTGCCCGCCGTGCGAACGGGCTGAACACGCGTATGCCTGAATATGCAAGAGCGCAGTCCATCCTAGGAGGGACTGCGCTCTGGTGCAATCGTGGTCTTGCCGCTTCGCTATCGGCGTTGGTTAGCGCCGGCTATCAGCTCGGCGGTAGCTCAGCGATGGCCGACGTCGATGGCCAACATCGATGAAGGACACGGCAAAGTCATGCATGTCAGGCGACTGCTGCGGCGGCGTCGGCTGCGGCGTCCGCCTTGGCGCGGCGGTCGGCCAGCGCGGCGCGGATGGCCGGCTCGTTCTTTTCGAAGCGACGGTAGAAGAGCATGATGAAGATGCAGATCGCGTATACGATGATCGGCAGCCAGATGAAGCAGAACTGGATGGCGTTCAGGGCCTCAGGGGTCTGCTGCTGGTTGGCCACGTAGCCGGCGGCGGCCATGATCTTGGAGGGGATCAGGTTGCCCAGACCGGAACCGAACTGGATGCAGAAGGAGGCACCGACAGCGGAGAGCAGGCCGGCGGCGCGGATGCCGTTCTTCCATTCGCCGTAATCGACGGTGTCGGCGAGCATCGCGAACGGCATGGCCAGAGCCATGGCGGCGCCGAGGATGGAGATGGCCCAGAAGACCACGAACAGCGCGAAGCTGTTGGAGGCGGTGAGCAGAAGCAGCTGGCCGACGATGGCCATCACCATGCCGAGAATCATGGTGTCGGTCTTGCCTGCCTTGCCGAGCTTCTTGGACAGCGGCGGGATGAGGAACGTGGTGATCAGGCCCAGGATCTGCATACCGTTGAGTACGGTGGCGAGGTTCTCGTTGTTCAGGTTGTACTTGGCGTAGTACACGGCCACGGACATGCGGTCTTCCTGGGCGATCCAGAAGATGACGAACGCGATGATCAGCGTGATCCACGGCCAGTTGCCCTTGATGGCGTGCAGGCTTTCCTTGAACGGCAGCGGATTCTGGGTCTTCGGATCGTAGTTGTGCTCGCGGATGTTGCGGAAGGCGAACCACAGCAGGGCCACGGCGATGACGCCGTAGACCGCGAAGGTGAACATGAAGCCGACCTTCTGGTTGGTCTCGCCGGTGATCGCCTTGCCGGCCCAGTTGACCAGCGGCAGGGTGCACACGGCGGTGATGAAGGTGCCGAACAGGCCGCCGGACAGACGGAAGGTGTTGGCCTTCACGCGCTCGGCCGGGTCAGGGGTAAGGTTGGAGAGGATTGCGGTGATAGGCGTCTGGATGCCGGTGTAGACGAGGCCGGCGGCGAGGATGTAGGTGATGGTGGCGTAGACGACCTTGCCTGCCGGCGGCAGGTCAGGGGCGGTGAACGCCAGGAACACGGTCAGCGCGAACGGCACGGCCATCCACAGGAAGAACGGGCGGGACTGGCCCCACTTGGTCTTGGTGTGGTCGACGATGGAGCCCCAGACCGGGGCGGAGATGCAGTCGCCGATACGGGCGATCAGCAGAATCCAGCCGGCAGCGGCGGCGGTGATGCCGAACACGTCGGTGTAGAAGAACATGATGTAGGTGCCGAGCGAGGAGTACAGCAGGTTGCCTGCCATATCGGTGCTCAGGTAGGAGAGCTTCTCCTTCAGCGGCAGCACGCCGTTGAAGTTCTCGTCGGCGGCTTCTCCTTGTGCTTTCGCGTTGTCCGTGGTCATGGCCACGTGTCCAGTCAGGGCAACAGACATAGTGCTTCCTCTCTTACACGTCTGTTTTTGTTCTGAATTGATGACTTCATGTGTGTTTTATCGGTAATGGTTGCGCTATCACCGATTGCCGAATGGCATATTAGGAGACGATTGCGCACAAAAACGCTCAAAATCCTCCCTGCGCGCGAATCGTTGCGGAACTGTTATCAGCTGGCCCCGATTGTTGTCATTCCGTTATCGCGCCGTTGCGAAATCGTTATTGAGACATCGAAACATGACGAAACGGGGCGAGATACCTTATCGCACTGCGCCCCATCACACTGTCCTCAATCGCACTGTGTACCCCATCGCACTGCGCTCCATCACACTGTGTACCCCATCGCACTGCGCCCCATCACACTGTGTACCCCATCGCACTGCGCCCCATCGGACCGCCCGCGTACGTTTACTGCGGCTTCAGTACCCCTTACCTCACCAAACGTACGCTTACCGCCGCTCAGTGTACGTTTACCGAGATAACAGGGCGCGAAACCCCATCGTATATCCTGCATCAGTAGCTCTTTGATGAATTGACTACCCCTCAGTCCCGCCGGGCCAGCTCCCCTGACAAGGGGAGCCATATAAATCAACGGACTTACGACGCGGCACACAAGCGTACGTTTGGCGAGATGAGTGAAGCCGAACTTGTAGGCGATGCACAAAATCGCACGCCGGACTTCTCCACTCCGCACAACGCGGCATCACCTACGCCAGCGTAACCTCTGTGAATAGCATGGCCGGGGAACCATCGTATGCGACACCGACCGAACGAACAGTGCTGCGGCATAGCACGCCAGCTATCGCACATAACAGCACACAACCATAACTTCACATAGCCCTACAGCCCACTTCCACAGTCATGATGAACGGCCACTTCACTCGGCAATCATCAATTAAGGAACAACAGCGCACATGCTCACCGAATACACCACCCCCGGCGAATCGATCGTGGTTCGCGACGATCAGACCATCTATTCCCTGCTCACCGACCGCATCGCCCGCACTGGCGAGGACACCGTGATCGCCGCCAGAAAACTCGGCCCCGGACACTGGCAGAACGTGACCACCGGCGAATTCCACAAAAGCGTGACCTCCGCAGCCAAAGGCCTGATCGCACTGGGCATCGGCAAGGGCGACGCAGTGACCATCTTCTCCTCCACCCGCCTCGAATGGGGCATTCTTGACTTCGCGCTGGCTGCGATCGGCGCGGTGAGCGTGCCGATCTACGACACGGATTCCGCCTCGCAGGCGCAGCGCATCATGAACGATTCCTCGGTCAAACTCGCCGTGGCGGACAATCGCGAACGCTTCGACCGTCTCGATTCCGTCAAGGACCACTGCCCCACGCTGCGGCAGATCCTGATGTTCGACGGCAATGCGCTGGGCGCGCTGGAAGGCTTGGGCGTGACCGTTTCCGACGAGGAGCTTCAAGAGCGCGTGGCTTCCGTGCACACCGACGATCTGGCGACGATCGTGTACACGTCCGGCTCGACCGGCAACCCGAAGGGCGCGGAGCTGACGCATAAGAACTTCGTCTCGATCACGATTGCCGCCTCCCAGGCCCTGCATGAGATGATTCTCGACGACCATCCGCGCCTGCTGCTGTTCCTGCCGCTCGCCCACTGCTTCGCCCGGTTCATCCAGTACGCGTCGATTGCCTCCGACGATGGCGTGGTCGGCTATCTGCCGGACACCAAGTCCCTGCTGCCCGACTTGCGATCCTTCGAGCCGACGTATCTGCTCGGCGTGCCGCGCGTGTTCGAAAAGGTCTACAACGCCGCTTCCCGCAAGGCCGGCACCGGCTGGAAAGGACGGCTGTTCGCCAAGGCCGCGGAGGCCGCGCGCACATGGAGCCGCAAGGAGCAGGCCGGCGAGAAGCATACGCTGGCCGAGATCGCCGACCGCGCCAAGTACGAGGCTCTCGTGTACCGCACGGTTCGCAGCGCACTGGGACCGAAGATCAAGTACGTGGCCTGCGGCGGCGCTCCGCTGTCGTTGGATCTGGCGCACTTCTACAACGGCATCGGCCTGCCGATGATCCAGGGCTACGGCATGACCGAGACGGCGGCGCCGTTCGCCGCCACGCGCGTGACCGACAACGTGATCGGCACGGTCGGCCAGCCCGCACCCGGTTCGTCGATTCGCATCTCCGACGAGGGCGAGCTGCAGGTCAAGGGCCCGAACGTGTTCCGCGGATACCACAATCTGCCGGAGAAGACAGCCGAGGCGTTCACCGCCGACGGATGGCTGCGCACCGGCGATCTGGCGGAGATCGACGATGCGGGACGCATCACCATCACCGGGCGCATCAAGGACATCATCATCACGGCCGGCGGCAAGAACGTCTCCCCCATTCCGCTGGAGGAGGAGATCGCCAAGTGCCCGATCGTGGAGCACTGCGTGGTAGTGGGCGATCGCAGGCCGTTCATCGGCGCATTGGTGACGCTTGACCCGGAGTCGCTCGCCGTGTGGCTGCCTGCGCATGGGCTGTCCGTCGAAACTCCGGTGGATCGCCTGGCCGCGAACGCGGCGGTGCGCGAGGAAATCCAGCAGTATGTGGACAAGGCGAATTCCACGGTGTCGCGCGCCGAGTCCGTGCGCAAGTTCGCGGTGCTGGATACGCAGTTCACGCAGGATAACAAGTGCCTGACGCCATCGCTGAAGGTGGTGCGCCCGGCGGTGAACCGCGTCTTCGCCGATGTGATCGACAGCGAAATCTACAACGGCAAGCGGTGAAAGGGCTGCAGGGCTGGGGTGTTGCAGGGCCTGCAGGGCTGAGGGGCTACAAGCTGAAGGACTGAAGAGCCTGCAGAGCCCGAGGGATGAGGACTGAGAGCCCGGCAGGCTGAAAGGCTGAGGAACACCGCTCGAGGGACAAAGCAAACCTCACCGGGACAGGTTTCATGCCCCGATATCTCAGGGAAGGCGCATTGGGGTACGGGGACAGGCTTACTTGTCTCCGTACCCCAATATGCACGTCATTTATCCTTCAGAGACAGATTGTCCTGTCCCTGTAACTCGACAAAGATGGAAATCGCCTTCAGAGACAAGCTTTCCGGTCCCTGAAACTCTGTAAGGACAAAAACCGGCTTTCAGAGACAGGTTGCGTTGTCCCTGAAGCCCAATAAGCGCAGAAATCACCTTCCGGGACGGACTTTCTTGTCCCTGTAGGCCTGTACGCACGCCATCTGAGCTACAGGGACGGGTTTTCTTGTCTCTGTAGGATGAAACAGCGCTTTTGGGACTACAGGGACAATATCCCCTCGAGCGAGCGACGAACGCAATCTGAAGAATCGTTGGAAATCCAACGATTCTCAATCGGTATATGAGGGATTACGTGCCGCTGGCCGCCGAAAACCTGTCCCTGTAACTCAAAAGGGGCGGAAATCGGCTTCAGAGACAGGTTGCGTTGTCCCGGAAACCCGACAAGCGCAGAAACCGGCTTTCAGGGACAAGCTTTCTTGCTCCCGAAGCTCACCATGCACGTTCTTGAAGAAATCAGGACACAGATATTCATGTCCCTGTAGTTCAACAAAGGTGGAATCGGCTTCAAAGACAGATTATCCCCGTCCTAGTAGCTTGAATGCGTACGATTACGAACGGCGAGATACATCTATCAAGAAAAACACCAACTTAAGCAACCTAAATCCATCAGATATTATTTTTTTACAGCATAAGGTATTATTTTTTTATGCATCATATGATAAAATTACCATCATGATTCTATCAAACGCTCGATACGTAGCCCGACCGCTAGCACAGGTACTCCGCCAATGCCCAAGCAAAGTCGCAGTACTGGAGGGAGCGCGAGCAGTCGGCAAAACCATGCTTGTCCAAACGGAATTGCCAGACGGCTACCATTATGAGACGCTCGCCGACAAACGGACATTTGATTACGCCTCATCACGCTTAGATGAATGGGTTGACTCATTGCCTATGCCTTGCATTATCGACGAAGCTCAACGTATTCCTGACTTGCCTCTATCCGTCAAGAGAGTAATCGACAAGCAAACAGGTTCCACCCCATTTTTCATTCTTACAGGTTCTGCATCAATCACCAGAGATGGGCTAGATGGACAGGACCCCCTTACCCGTCGTTCCCTGCGTTACACTTTATATCCTCTGACACGCAGAGAAATCAATAAAAATACTGATACTAGCATCATTGATTTATTGTGGAACGGTACTCCAAATACGAACTATCATTCAGAGACCAATAGGGCTACACTAGTCAGGTATATGACTACAGGAGGGTTCCCCTCGTATGCAATGCCCTCTATGCCTATTGCAGAAAACGACTTGCGCCTTTCCATACGAACGGATATCGATAATGTGTTGGGCGACACCATACTACCCGGAGAACGGCTGGACAGAGCAATAGCTGATGCCATACTCAAAGAGCTACTTGCCGTTCCCGGCGGAATCTTGAATGTAAAAAGAATATCCGATACCGTTCATTCGAATCCTGCCACCATTGAGCGATACATCAGTATTTTTATGCGCCGATTCCTAATCTCTGCCTTACCGAACCTGCGCTCAGCACCTGGTAAGCAACTGTTTACTCGCGCGAAAATACATCCAGTAGATACATCGTTCAGTGTCGAGACAATACGGCAATCCGGCAGAGATTTTCACAATGATCGTGTTCTGTTCGGCGAACTTTTTGAATCATTCGCCGTCAATCAAATCATTCCGGAAATTCAATGGTCCAATATACACCCGGACGCTTTCTACTGGCGGGAAACCGGCAATAAACCCAAAGAGGTTGACCTCGTGTTGTTGCACGATGATCAGCTTATTGCATTGGAAATGAAATCCAACAATACCGTGGACCGCAAAGATTTTGCGGGTATTGCTGCATTGCGTGACAGTGATAAGCGCTTCCACCGAGGCTACGTCTTATATACCGGAGATAAAGTGCAGCAATTCACCGACAACATATGGGCTGTGCCAATTTCAGCATTGTGGGACAGCGACGGATTCCAAGCAGCCGGCTTGGATGCTGAACATTCCTCAGTGTCGATTCCGTCACCTTTGCTTATTCAGCAGCCGTCCGACACTGATGTGTCAGCCCATGTCAATGCTCCTACTGATGCCAATCTGTTTTTAAGTTACTGTCATGCAGACAATGACCACCTCAGTGGTGCAATCCTTCAATTTGTAAATGATATTATCGGCGAATACAATTATGAGACCGGCAATACGCTCGGGCTATTCGTCGATAAGACCTCTATAAACTGGGACGAAGATTGGCGTCAAGCACTTGATCGAGGTATCGGTAATGCGAATATCATTCTCCCGATAATTACTCCCAGATATGTACGTAGCGAGGCCTGCCGCAAAGAACTGCTGGATTTCAATACTCGTGTCACGGAACATGGACCGAATCGCATTCTTCCATTGATACTGCAAAGCATAGAAGGCATGACCGGAATTAGCAATCGTGATCCTGTTTGGGACATCGCGCATAATCGACAGTATCTACTAGTGGGCGATTTGCGTTTAATGTCTACTGAAGATCGTCAAAAAAGAATCCTTGAAATCGTGAAAGAACTTCGTAATGTAATCGAGGATATTAATACTCAATCGCAATCTGATGACATATCAGAGTCAGTTGTGAGCAAGCCGGAGGAAAACGACACACCGGATTTATTAGGTGCTTGGAATGAGATAAAACAACTCGTACCACAAGTTGATGTGTGCGCGCAAAAATTTGCCGTATCATTTCAAAACATCTCAAAGACATTGAGTAATCATCCCGCTCCCGCAAACGGTAATGCGTCTGTCTATTCTGCATGGGCGATACAACTATCAGAACGACTACAACCTGACATTGATTTGCTCAACAAAGCATCGGAAAACCTGTCGAAACTATGGAACAACGCCTATGCCACCATGTCTCAATACGTGGGTTTCATTCAGGGCCTTCCACAAGGAGCTCCACGCAACAACCAAATCGACAGCATCGGAGCGACATTCGATGGGTTACGCACTTCGCTGTCTATGCCTCCGGAAGTGACACAAATGCTACCCATTATTCGCATGATTGGTAATTTTGCGCGTCCCCTGCGCCCATTGGCCGATGCCATCAATCAATCATTCAATCTAATCGAGAATATGGGCACCATGACCGCTGCGTTACAGGATCAGCTTGATCGTATACCGCGATAATCGGCATTCAGTGCAGTGCACATCGGATTAACGCGAATCATCTAAGCTACCTAAGTTAAGAGCAAAGGGGCTGCTCCGGTTTCCCGGAACAGCCCCTTCCTTAGCTGCAGCAGTCAACAGCTAATCAGTGACGGTTGTCGAGACGGTGGTACATCTCGGACAGCTGCAGTTCCTTCTCGAACTGGCGGGCGGTGGTGTTCTCGTCGATGACGGCGAGCTCGACACCGGCGATGCGGGCGAAGTCCTCCCAAGCCTCACGACCGACGGAGGTGGTCATGCAGGTGTGGTGGGAGCCGCCGGCGGTGATCCAGCACTGGACGGCGGTCTTCAGGTCCGGCTTCGGCTTCCAGACGGCGCGGGCGCACGGAAGCTCCTTGAGGGAGCCCTGCGGCTCGACGACGTCGACGACGTCCATGAGCAGACGGAAGCGCTCGCGCTCGTCAGCCATGGAGACGACGACCACGTCCTTCTTCGGAGCGCCGGAGAAGACGAGGCGGACCGGGTCGGCCTTGCCGCCGATGCCCAGCGGGTGGATCTCCAGCTTCGGCTTGGCGATGGTGCCGATGGACGGGGAGACCTCGAGCATGTGGGAGCCCATGTCGAGCTCGTTGCCCTCGGTGAAGTTGTAGGAGTAGTCCTCCATGAGGGAAGCGCCACCCTCAAGGCCGTATCCCATGACGGCGCCAATGCGCACGAGGACGGCGGTCTTCCAGTCGCCTTCAGCGGAGAAGCCCCAGCCGTACTCGGACGGGAAGCGCTGCGGGCCGACGCCCGGCAGCTGCGGCAGAGCGCCGAGGTCCTCGAAGTTGTCGACGCCGGCGGTGCAGCCGTTGGCACGCATCATGTTGACCATCGCGGCCTCTTCCTTGGCGGCGATGAACAGGGAGTCGTACTTGGCGTCCAGCAGAGCCGGGTCGACGTCGTACTTGGCCTTGTAGTCCTCGATGATCTCCTTGACCTGATCGTCCTTGACGGCGTCGTAGGCAGCGACGAGCTCGTTGACGGCCCAAGTGTTGATGGAGGCGCCGAACACGCGCTCGGCTTCGGTCTTGTCGCCTTCGGTAACGGCGACGTTACGCATGTTGTCGCCCCAGCGCATGACCTTCATGTTGTTGGAGGCATCCCAGCCGGCGCAGGCGCGGGCCCAGGTGCCGACCTTCTCGGCGACTTCCGGGTCGGTGTAGTGGCCGACGACGATCTTGCGCGGAATGCCGAGGCGGGAGACGATGTAACCGAACTCACGGTCGCCGTGGGCGGCCTGGTTCAGGTTCATGAAGTCCATGTCGATGGTCTCCCACGGGATCTCCTTGTGGTGCTGGGTGGCCAGCTGCAGCAGCGGCTTGGTCAGCACTTCGAGGCCACGAATCCACATCTTGGCCGGGGAGAAGGTGTGGCACCAGGTGATGACACCGATGACGTTCGGGTTGGCGGAGGCTTCGACCATGAACTGCTTAACGCCGTCGGAGGACTTCAGGGTCGGCTTCAGGACGATCTTGGCCGGGATCTTGCCGGTCTTGTTCAGGTAGTCGACCATTTCGGCGGAGTGTTCGGCGACCTGACGCAGGGCTTCCTCGCCGTACAGGTCCTGGGAACCGACGCCGAACCAGATTTCCTTGCCCTCAAAGGGGTTTTCCATAACCATAGGGTTACTTCCTTTACTTCGTTGTTTATGGGGTTTTGTTTAAGCTAAATCAGTGCTGGCCGTAGACGTTCTGGTAGCGGTCGTTCAGCTTATCGATATCGGCCTGGTCGATCTCGATGATGTCGCCGAGCTGACGGGCGGCCCACATGGTGTGAGCGACCTCCTCAGTCATGGCGGCGGCCTTGACGGCGCCTTCAGCATCCTTGCCGATCGTGAACGGGCCATGGTTCTGCATGAGGACGGCCGGGGACTTCGGGTACTTCTTCAGGGTCTCCACGACACCCTCGCCAATGGCCTCGGAACCGATCAGACGGAACGGGCCAACCGGCACCGGGCCGCCGAACTCGTCACCCATCATGGTCAGGCCGCACGGAATGTTCTGGCCGGTGGCCGCCCAGGCGGTGGCGTAGGTGGAGTGGGTGTGCACCACACCGTACACGTCAGGCATGTTGCGGTAGATGTACGCGTGGGATGCGGTGTCGGAGGACGGGGCCTCGGTGCCGTCGACCACGTTGCCGTCGAGATCGACGACGACCATCGAGTTCGGGGTCAGGTTCTCGTAGCGCACGCCGGAAGGCTTGATGACGAACAGGTCGGCGGTGTGCAGACGCTGGGAGACGTTGCCTGCGGTCCACACGACCAGGTTCCACTTGATGAGCTGCTGGTGCAGGTTCGAGACGACTTCACGAACCTGCTTGACCTCGGCACGGACCTCAGGACCGTAATCAGCCAAAGTTGCCATTGTTGGTTTTCCTTTCCACTGTGATGGATGGACGTTTGTTGAAATATTGTGGATATGGACGGCCTGATGGCCGGCTGGATTTTCTTCCGCTACCCCTCAGACCGCTTACAGCGGCCAGCTCCCCTGACAAGGGGAGCCTGAGCTGCAGGATTACTTGTCTTCGAGATCGATGGTCTCGATGGCGGTGTGCTCGATGGGCAGGCCCTTGGTGAAACGCTCGAAGAAGTTCTCGAAGCCGACCACGTCGGAAGCCTCAGGGGTCTCGGTGACGGACTTGGCGTCCTTGAAGACGCAGCCGTCGAGGAAGTCGGCGAGGTTGGTGTGCTCCTCGTTGGTGTTCCACAGGTAGTTGGCGAGCACGGCCATACCCCATGCGCCACCTTCGGCAGCGGTGGACATGACCTTGATCGGGGTGTTGAAGGCGGCGGCTAGGATCTTCTGGGCGACCTTCGGAGTAGTGAAGATGCCGCCGTGACCCACGAGGGAGTCGATCTGCACGTGTTCCTGCTTGGTCATGACGTCCATGCCGATCTTGACCGGGGAGAACGCGGAGAACAGCTGGGCGCGCATGAAGTTGCCGAGGGTCATGTGGGCCTCGGGGCTGCGGGCGAACAGCGGGCGGCCTTCGGGCAGGCCGGCGAGGAATTCACCGGAGCGGAACGGGTAGTTGAGCAGGCCGCCGCAGTTGGCATCCACATCGTCCGCGATGGCGGAGCGGAACAGGGCGCCGTAGAGCGTGCCGGCGTCCACGGGACTGCCGATGGCCTTGGCGAATTCGCCGAACAGGCCGACCCATGCGTTGAGGTCGGAGGTGAAGTTGTTGGCGTGGCTCATGCCGGCCAAATCGCCGGCCGGGGTGGTGACAAGGTCGACTTCGGGATGCAGCGCCTTGAGCTTGCGCTCGAGCACGACCATCGCGAAGATGGAGGTGCCGGCGGAGACGTTGCCGGTGCGCACGCGCACGGAGTTGGTGGCCACCATGCCGGTGCCGGCGTCGCCTTCCGGCGGGGCGAGCACGACGCCGGGCTCCAACGTGCCGGTCGGGTCGAGGAGCTTGGCGCCTTCCTCGGTCAGCTCGCCGGCCGGGGTGCCGGCCACAAGCGGGGTGGGCAGCAGGTTCTCGAGCTTCCACGGCTGGGCGGCGACCTCGGGCAGGGCGTCGAACTTCTCGATGAATTCGGTCTCGTAGGTGTGGGTGGTCGGATCGATCGGGAACATGCCGGAGGCATCGCCCACGCCGAGCACCTTCTTGCCGGTGAGCTTCCAGTGCACATAACCGGCCAGGGTGGTGAAGTAGGCGACCTTGCCGACGTGCTCTTCCTTGTTGAGCACCGCCTGATACAGGTGTGCGATGGACCAGCGCTCGGGGATGTTGTACTGGAACAGCTCGGAGAGCTTCTGGTGGGCTTCGGAGGTGTTGGTGTTCTGCCAGGTGCGGAACGGCACGAGCAGCTCGCCGTTCTCGTCGAAGGCGAGGTAACCATGCATCATGGCGGAGAAGCCGATGTGGCCGATACGGGTAAGCTTCTCGCCGTACGCGGTCTCGACATCGTTGGCCATGGAGGCGTAGGCGGACTGCAGACCACCCCAAATCTCCTTGGTGGAGTAGCTCCACAGGCCGTCTTCCAGATGGGATGCCCAGCTGTAATCGCCGGAGGCGATGGTGTGGAAGGTGTCGTCAATCAGGACTGCCTTGATTCGGGTGGAACCGAATTCGATACCCAGCGTGGTCTTGCCCGCGCGGATCTTCTCGGCGATGTTAGCGACCTGTTCGGCCGCGTTGTCGATTGCTGCCATATCTTTCCTTACGCCGTGGAGCACCAAGGGGTTCCTTCCCCTTCCTTGGGGTTTTTGTTAGCGCTCACAATTTCCAGAAAACAATGTACCGATAACTGGGGTTCAACACAACTTATAGCGTTGTGTCGTAGATAACGGTTCGATAACGTGCGCTACCGGCGCGGGGCGGGGCCGAGCGAACTGCGGGCCTTGACCTTGGCCGGAATAAGCCCCACTCCATGCTGATTGGTCAGGAACACCGGCTCGTGTCCCTCCCCCAGCAGACGCAGGGTCTCGCGCATGGCCACACCGCCCAATGCCTCGAAGTCAGGCTGCACCGTGGTCAGCGGCGGATAGAGGTTATCCATGCCCGGCATGTCGTCGAAACCGACCACGCTGATGTCCTGCGGGATGCGCAGCTTGTGCTCATGCAGCGAGCGGATGATGCCCACCGCCTGATTGTCGTTTGCGGAGACCACGGCAGTGGGCAGCGGCGCGCCTTTCATGCCGTATTCGTCAAGCAGATGGTTCATCTGTGCATAGGATTCGTCCGAATTCCACGTATGGCAGCGGACGATCTGCGAATCGATGGAATGCATCGCGGAGAGCTTGCGCCATGCGTCAAGACGCGTATGCGCATCGCGCCACTCGTTTGGTCCGGCGAAGTACAGCGCCGACTTGTGCCCGTATTCGCTCATCATTCCCACGATTCTGGCCATAGCATCCCATTGGTCGATGCCGACCAGTGCCGTCCGGCGCTTGTTGTCCGTGGAGATCAGGCTCAGCCCCTCGCGCACGGTCATCTGCCCGTGCGTGGAGGTCACGATGACGCGCGGCTGGTTGACCTTGGCCCGGCAGGCCGCCGCGAACATCACATCAGTGGGCGTCAGGAAAATGAAGGCATCCACGTTCTGTTCGATGAACGTATCGCAGAGATTGTCGAATTCCGCCTGCGTGCACAATGCCTCATGCACCATCATCACGCTCATGAACAGGCCATGCTCGCGCGCGATGGATTCGATGGAGGTGATGGCGGAAATCGGCCCGAAGAACTTCATACCGCCGGCGATCAGGCCAATGGTGCGCGATCGGTGGGAGGCGAGCGCCCGGGCGGAGTTGGAAGGGCGGTAGCCGAGCTGATCCACGGCTGCCTGCACCTTGGCGCGCGTGGCATCCGAGACGTCCGGCGAATTGTTGATCACACGGGACACCGTCTGATGGCTCACTCCAGCCAGTTTGGCCACTTCGAACATGGAAGGACGTTTATTGATTGCGCGGTTGGCCACCATACCACCTGAACCTTTCCGCAGTCGCCGGCATCCTGTGCACGAACCTACGATGCTGTTGGTAGAGACTTTAGCGCGTTGCGCTGATTTGGACGTGAACGCTCACAGCATCGTGTCGCGCCGCAACCGGCATGCTCAGGTGAGGTGCCAGCTGACGCGATGCAATGGCGTCGGCCCGTGCTTGGCGATGGCCGCGCGATGGGCGGCGGAACCATAGCCCTTGTTATGATCCCACCCGTACGGCGCGTATCGCGGATCGCTGTGTGCGAGCTCAACCATCAGCCGGTCTCGCGTCACTTTGGCGATCACCGCGGCCGTGGCCACCGTGGCGCAATGCTGGTCGCCTTTGACTTTGGTGGTGACTGTGGCCGGAATCGGCACTTCCGGCGCGTCGAAGGTACCTAGTGTTTTGGTGATGTAGTCGTTTGGGCCATCGAGGATTGCGCCGACCGTGATGGGCCTCCCCTCAGTCGCCTGCGGCGCCAGCTCCCCTCCAGAGGGGAGCCAATAAGTATCAGGCAATTGCAGTCCGAGCCGGTGCTCGACTTGGGTCAGCGCGCGCAACGACGCGACGCCGAGGGCATGGCTGATACCCACTCGTCTATTCGGCGTTGCTGGCCTGTCCGACAGCCAGGCAGCGCACCAATCGCACAATTCCTCATAGATGGCTTCGCGACGATGTTCGGTGAGCATCTTGGAATCGGCCCACCCGCCGGGCACATCAAGCCTTTCGCCATCATCGGCAGCGGTCAGATCGCGCGACCAGATGGCCGCACACCCCACCATGACCGGGCCGGCGAGCGCGCCTCGGCCGACTTCATCGAAACCGACGACCAGGTCATAGCCTTGGGCGGCGAGGCTCTGTTCGAGCTCAAGGGTCGGGGTGATCACTGCGGGATGTTCCTTTCGATTGCCTGATATTCGGGTCGACACCGTGCTGTCGTTATGGTTGCGTCGGCGTTATGGCTGTGTCGGCGTTATAGACATGTCATGGCCTTGTCTCATCCGTGTCTTATCCATGTCATGCACAGCACCGGCTGAGCGTCTTACGGGATGCGAATCGGCATAGACGCGGAACCGGTTCAGGAAGCCGAGGACGATGCGGAGGGCACGTCGGCGAACACCTCGTGATGCGCGTCAAGCATGCCGATGCGGTTCAGCGGCCAGTAGGTTACCAGACCGGTGCCGACCACATCGGAGATCGGCACCAGACCATGGTCGCCATCGTCCTGATGGTAGCGGGAGTCCGCTGAATTGGCGCGATTGTCACCCATGACGAACACGTGCCCCTCGGTCACGGTCACCGAGAAGGGGAAGGAACTGGGGTCGACGCCCGGGCGGATGTACGACGATTCGTTGACGGCCACACCGTTGATGGTGATCGGCTGGCCGGCGCCCTTGCATTCCACCACGTCACCGGGCAGTCCGATCAGTCGTTTGATGAGGAATCCGCCGCCGAGCCCGCTGCTCTGCTCCTCGGACAGCCAGTTGTTGGGATCCTTGAACACCACGATGTCACCACGCTGCAGATCGAAGTACTTCGGCGTGAGCTTGCTGGCGATCACTCGGTCGCCGGGCACGATGGTGTCCATCATAGAGCGGGAGGGAATCTCATAGAAACCGACAAGGAAGACGCGGATCAGTACTACGACCAGTACCGGGATGCCGCACCACAGGAAGAAGTCGCGCAGCGTGAAACTATTGTCGTCCTTCTTACGGGAACCAGCCGAGCCATGCGACGCGCCGCGAGCCGCCGAGGCAGCAACCAGTGCGGCAGCGCCCGCACCCGCAGCGGCGGCAATCGGCACCGCAGGCGGCACCGGCGTCACATCAACGCCATGATCGGCCACCTGAACCGTCCGCGAATCGCGAGCCAGCGATGCTTCGTCATCGTAAGGGCCGCTGAGGCAGCGTCAGCACTGGCTCCGGCGCCGGTAACGTCAGCAGCAGCCGGCATGCCGACGGAATCACCCGAATCAAATGCGCGAACGGGGCCTTCGACACCTTGCGAATGGTCGCCGGCAGCTTCGCCAATCACGGGATATGGCAGCGCCTCGTCGCCCTGGCCATGTTCATCGTTCTGCATTACGCATCCTCCGTGGGTCGTGTCCGGCACCGCATTCATCGGCACTCAGCGCGATATCTTACTTGCCCTCTACGAATTCAGCCCGAAAGCCGATGGCCTCCGGGCTGAATCTCACGCCTCATTCGCTGCGATGTGGGCGATGAACACCGTCATCATCCATGTCAGCATGCGAACAAACGTCTGATGGACGAACTCACTTGGCGGAGTTGTCGCGGCGCTCGACGATACGAGCGGCCTTACCGCGCAGGGCGCGCAGGTAGTACAGCTTGGCGCGGCGCACACGGCCCTTGCGCACGAGCTTGATGGAGTCGATGGACGGGGAGTGCAGCGGGAAGCGGCGCTCCACACCGGTACCGAAGCTGATCTTGCGGACCACGAAGGTCTCGCGCACGCCGGCACCCTGACGGGCGATCACCACACCGGTGAAGGTCTGGATACGGGAGTTGTTGCCTTCCTGGATCTTCACGTTCACGTCGACGGTGTCGCCGGGACGGAAGGCCGGGATCTCCTCGGCCGGCTTCATGTGCTTGGCGTCAAAAGCCTCAATAGCGTTAACCATTGTTATTCCTTCAGTGCTGCCGCATATCAGCCCCAGGTTTGGCGTCGCATGCCGCGCGTGCGGTCCTGCCGCGCACGACGCGCCCCATTAGCGCGAACGGATGCGATCGCTGACGTGCTTCCCTCAGGTTTGCCTCAGGGAGGCCTGCCGATCCGCCGAAAGTCAGGTATCGCGCACATCCCGCACCATAAGGCGGAACACGGCGAAACCGTTCGACTGGACCCACGGAGAAGCCGGCTTATGCGGCGGCCTGCTTCTCGACACAGCAATCGACGATTTTACGGCAACTTGCGGACACTCTCACGTATCACCAGACTGGTGGTGAGTTCGAGGTGCGTGGGCATCCCGCCGGCGGAACCTTCCAGGATCTGCATCAGGGTGGCGGCACCGAATTGCGCCATCTCACGCACGGCGTGATGCACGGTGGTCAGAGGCGGCAATAGCAGCCGGCTGGTGGGTAGATCATCGAAACCGACGACCGAAAGATCGTCCGGTATGCGAAGGCCACGCTCCCATGCCGCCGCATATACGCCGGCGGCCTGCATGTCGCCCGCCGCGAATATGGCAGTGGGCGGATTCGGCATGGACAGTAACTCGCACGCATGCTTCTTGCCGTCGTCGTACCGGAATTCACCGGAGCTGACCAATGCGGGATCCACCGTAAGCCCCGCCTGCCGCATGGCCCCGCGGAATCCGTCCAATCTGGCCGCCGCAGTCTGCAGATACGTGGGACCGCCGATGAAGGCGATGCGCGTATGGCCTTGGGCAATCAGGTATTCAGTGGCTTCGCGCACGCCGGCATAGTCGTTCGATCCCACCGTGGGCACATTCTGGGGCACATCACCAGTAGGATCGACCAGGACCGCCGGAATACCCGACCTTGCCAATCGCTCCTCGGCCTCCTTCGGGAATTCGAACAGCGGGATGATCACCCCGGCCGAGCGGCGGGCGAGCACTTCCTCAAGCCACACGCCAATGCTCCAATTATCACCGGTCCGGGCGGAGACCACTGGGACATATGGCTTCCGCAAACCAGCCAGCACACCGGAGAGAATCTCCTCGGACCATGGTGTGTCGAGGTCATCGAGCAGCAGCTCGACGATATCGGTGGTGGTCTGTTCGGTACGGCGCCGGCGACGGTATCCGTTCTTCTCCAAGAGCTGTTCGATGCGCTTGCGCGTGGCGTCGGAAACACCCGGACGATTGTTGAGCACTTTGGAGGCAGTGGAGAGCGAAACCCCTGCCTCGCGGGCAATCTGGGCCAGCTTGGCACCACCGGGCTGCGAGGCCGGCGCCCTCACCGCACCGCGCTGCGAAGATGACGTGCGCTGTGAATCCATACAAACCTCCTCCACGGCACCGCACAGGCAATACGCGATGGCACCATGCGAAATATCATCACATCCCATCATACAGGAAAAGTTTTCTAGAAACTTTCTTCTTTCTTATGAAAGATACACAATACGCAATAAACCTTGATATATCAACAAACACGCCGTATTTCACACTTCAAACACCTCGCGTTATTGTTCACAAATGAACATCGATGTTTCTCTCATAGAAAGAAAGTTTCTTGAGAGAATAACTCTTGCCTATGCAATGCAGCGTTGTTGCCTAGGGAACAACCGAAGAAAGGACTTCCCCCATGTCTTCCAATGAAGCGACCGCCACGGTGGGCGTCACCAACGAATCGCAGCCGAAGCTGCCCACGCGCATCGGATGGGCGCTGGTCATCGGCCCGGCCTGTTGGCTCGGCCCATACGTCGGCACATCCGTCACCCTGCTGCCCGCCAAGATCCAGCAGCTCGCCCCAAACGACAAAGTCACCCTGGTGGCCACCTTCTCCGCAGTGGCCATGGTCGTGGCCACAATCGCCAACATCCTCGCCGGCGCGCTATCCGACATCACCCGCACCAAGCACGGCAAGCGCACCCCGTGGATCGTCATCTGCTCTATTCTCTCCGGCGTTCTGCTGTGGCTGCTGTCCGCCGCACCGAACATCCCGGTGCTGCTCGGCGTATGGGCCGTCTATCAGGCCGTGCTCAACGCCGTCGTCGCCCCGATGATCGCCCAACTGTCCGACCGCGTCGCCCCGCGTTGGCGTGGCACCATCTCCTCCTTCTATGGCATCGGCATGGCCTTCGGCAACTACGGCTCCGGCATCATCGCCTCGCAGTTCCTCGGCAACGTGGGCACCGGAATTCAAGTACTCGCCGCCTTCGCCGTAATCGGCGGCATCCTGTCCGCCGTCATCGCCAAGGAACCCAGCAACCTCGACGAACCGCGCGCAGAGTTCAGCCTCGACACCCTGAAACAGAACTTCATGTTCCCGACCAAGAACTGCCGCGACTACTATCTGGCGCTCGCCGGCAAGATCCTCATGGTCACCGGCCAGTACGTGATCGTGGGCTACCAGCTGTACATCTTCACCGATTACATGAAGCTCGACGACAAGGCCACCGCGGGTTCCGTCTCCATCATGTCCGTCATCCTCATGATCACCGGCATCGTGTTCTGCGCCATCGCCGGCCCGCTGGCGGACAAGTTCCACCGTCTCAAGGCACCGGTGGCCGTGACCACCATCATGCTCGGCGTGGGCGCGTTCTTCCCGTTCATCGAAGCCAAGCCGTGGACCATGCTCGCCTACGCGCTGGTGGCCGGCATCGGCATGGGCGCCTACAACGCCGTGGACGGCGCACTGAACGTGGCCGTGCTACCCGACCCGAAGACCGCAGCCAAGGATCTGGGCATCATCAACATGGCCAACACCTTGGGACAGGTCTTCGGACCGATGATCGCCGCCGGCGTGATCAACATCCTCGGCTACCGCGCCATCTTCCCGGCCGAGACCATCATCTGCGTGATCGGCGGCCTGCTGATCATGATGATCAAGCGCGTGAAGTAACACCTACTGTCACCCATCATCCATGAGCCAGGCTTGACGCCATACTTGCTATGAGCACAACCTGGCTCTGATGATCTTCCGGTCAACGATAACCACAATCCACAATTCCCATAACCTCGTCATTACGCACCTGCTTCATTAAGGACAGCATCATGAGCGCGATACCCCAACCCAACACCACCATCTCCTCCTTCACACCCGTGGCGGATGTGCCCCGTCGCCTCTTCGGCTCGTTCGTCGAGCAATTGGGCCGAGGCGTGTACGGCGGCATCTATGAGCCGACCCATCCAACCGCCGACGAATTCGGCTTCCGCACCGACGTACTCGACCTCGTCAAGGAGCTCGGCGTCACCTGCGTGCGCTACCCGGGCGGTAACATCGTCTCCAACTACCGCTGGGAGGACGGCACCGGCCCGCGCGAGCAGCGCCCGGTGCGCCGCGAGCTGGCCTGGCACCAGACCGAAACCAACGAAGTCGGTATCGACGACTTCTATCACTGGAGCAAGAAGGCCGGCACCGAAATCATGCTCGCGGTCAACATGGGCACCCGCGGACTGCAGGAAGCGCTCGATGAGCTGGAGTACGTCAACGGCGCACCCGGTACCACGATCGCGGACCGCCGTGTAGCCAACGGCATTCCCGAACCGATGAACATCGCCATGTGGTGCATCGGCAACGAGATGGACGGCCCTTGGCAGGTGGGCCACATGACACCCGAGGAATACGCCAGCCGGGTGGAGAAGGTGGCGCACGCCATGAAGCTCGCCGAGTCCGGCCTCGAACTGGTGGCCTGCGGATCGTCAAGCGCCCAGATGCCGACGTTCGGTACATGGGAGAAGACCGTGCTCACCCGCGCGTATGAGTATCTGAGCTTCGTCTCCGCGCACGCCTATTACCATGACCACGACCACGAGTCGCACAAGCCGGAAGGCATGCGCGAATTCCTCGCTTCCTCCGAGGATATGAAGCAGTTCATCGCCACTGTGGCATCCTGCGCCGATTATGCGCGCGAGGCCAACCATGGCAGCAAGGACATCGCGATCTCCTTCGACGAATGGGGCGTGTGGTATCAGGACATCTGGCAGAAGCAGGAGGCTGAGTGGAAGGCGGCCGAAACCGAGGGGCTGCACACCGAACCGTGGCCTAAGGCGCCGCATCTGCTCGAAGACGTGTACACCGCGTCCGACGCGGTGGTCGAAGGCTCTCTGATGATCACCCTGCTCAAGCACTGCGACCGCGTACGGTCCGCTTCGCGCGCACAGCTGGTCAACGTCATTGCGCCGATCATGGCGGAGGACAACGGCCCGGCATGGCGGCAAACCATCTTCTACCCGTTCGCCGAAGCCGCGAATCACGCCCACGGGGTGGCGTATGCACCTGCGATTGACGGCCCGACGTTCCACACCGAGACGTATGGCGACGTGCAGGCGCTGGAGGCCGTGGTGACTTGGGATGAGGAAACGCGCGAAGGCTTGATTCTGGCCGTGAACCGTGATCCTGACGCGGCGCACGAGCTTTCCGTTGACGTTTCCGGCCTGCCCGGCGTGGATGCCACGCGTTTTGCGGTGACGCACGCTGAGATGCTGCATGACGACGATCCGTATCGTCGCAACAGTGCCGAGAAGCCGGACGCCGTGGTACCGCAGGTGTTGAACGTGTCCGTGGATGGTGCTGTAGCCTCCTATGTGCTACCCGAGATTTCATGGTCGGCAGTGCGGTTCACGGCCTGATCTCAAGGAAGTTCCGTCTCGGCCCCTGCCCGTATAGGATTGCGGAGTAATACCGGTTCCTCAGGCTCATGTCGGCTTGCAACCCGGCATGAGCCTGTTTTTATGAATCCAGGGCCTAAGGAGCAGGATATATGGCTTTCCAGGAGACGGTGACGCTGCACGACGGCACTGCGATGCCGAGGCTGGGTATGGGCACGTGGCATCTGGCCGAGGGGCGGCGGTCCGAGCGGCAGGAGGTTGGGGCATTGCAGGCCGGTCTTGACGCCGGGCTGACGCTGATTGACACGGCCGAGATGTACGCCGACGGACGCGCGGAGTCGCTGGTAGGGCGGGCGATTGCGGGGCGTGACCGGTCGCGGCTGTTTCTGGTCTCCAAGGTCTACCCGCACAATGCCGGACGTCGCCACCTGCGCCACAGTCTGGAGGCCTCGCTGCGGCGTCTTGGCACCGATTATCTGGACATGTACCTGCTGCACTGGCGTGGTTCGGTGCCACTGGCCGAGACCGTGGAATGCATGGAACAGGCCAAGTCGGACGGGTTGATCCGCAACTGGGGCGTGTCGAACTTCGACACCGCCGACATGCGTGAACTGTTCGACGTTCCGGGCGGCGATGCCTGTGCGGTGAACCAGGACCTGTATCATCTCGGCTCGCGCGGCGTGGAATACGATCTTCTGCCGTGGATGGACGCACATCAGGTGCCGCTGATGGCGTACTGCCCGCTGGCGCAGGCGGGTCGATTGCACGACAGGCTGCTCGGCTCGCCCGTGGTACGTTCGATTGCCGCGGCACATGGTGTGGAACCGATGCAGGTGCTGCTCGCGTTCGTGCTGCGACGCCCCGATACAATTGCGATTCCTTGCAGCGGCAGCGCCGGGCATGTGCTTGACAATCTCAAGGCACTCGACATCACGCTCGGCGAGGATGAACTCGCGGCGCTGGACGACGCATTCCCCGCGCCGACCAGCAAAGAGCCGCTCGACATGGAGTAAGGCTCCGACACCGCGATACCGCGCACTTAAAGAACGGATAATCCGCCTTCGCCTATCAGTTCGGCGTGAGCGGATGCTGCGCCGAGCCGCGTCCACCCAATCACCCGACATGTCCTGGACATAACCGACTGTTCTGGGCATAACCAGACCGCACACCCCACCCCATCACGGATTCTGGGCATACACGCATCATTTATTCTGGGCACAACCGTGTCATTACGCACATTCTGGGCATAGACGTATCACTAGGGGGCCGTTTCCGTCGTCCTCGTGATACGTCTATGCCCAGAACAGGATTCGACAAGCCACTGATATACCGTATATGCCCAGAACAGGAGGGCGGGTGGACATGGTCAACGACGTGATCTTTGATTTCTGCGGTGTGCTGGTCGATTGGCAGCCGCGCCGCGCGTTGGAGGGGTTGTTCCCTGAGAAGGACGTTGCAGCGTTCTTTGCCGATGACGATCGCTGTGGATTCATGTATTTCGACGATCTGCACGATCGCGGTACGGACTATTCCGAACTGCTGCCCGCATACGAGGAGGAATACGGCACGCAATTGGGCCGGATGATGCGAGTCTATGCGGCACATATCGATCGCACGCTGGTCGGCCCGATGCCCGGCATGCCGGAGCTACTGGCCGACCTGCAGCATCAAGGCGTCCACATCTGGGGGCTGACCAACTGGGGGCGGGACACATGGCCCGTCATGGCCAGCCGATTCCCGGAGCTCATCAGGGCATTGGACGGCGTCGTCGTCTCCGGCCGCGACGGCAATGGCACCGCCAAACCGGATGAGGCGTTCTTCGACCTCGCAATCGAACGGTTCGGCGTGGACCGCGCGTCCACATTGTTCGTGGACGATTCCCCATACAACATCGACGGCGCGCAGGTCGCAGGATTGCCGGCCATCCGATTCGTTGATGCCGCCGGGGTGCGCACCCGGGTCATGGAAGCGTAGCGTATCGAAACACTACGCAAGCGGCCCAGTCTCCGAAAGCACATTCCGCGAGCCTGCCATATCAATTCCGTGAGCCGGACGCGCCCGGTCCGCGAGTCGGACGCCGATTGCGGCGGCCGACCACCATGTTCTAGCATGAACCCTCGGTTCATAAATGTCCACATTACGGACTTTATCATTCACATAATGAACATATAACCGGTGACCGCTGAAGGGGCGGCCGACCGCGGCACGTAACTGAGCGCCCGCGGCCAAGAGGATATCAGGGTGGCGGAGGGTAATCATGGTCGCGTTTTCTCTGACGGCCAACAATGAAATCGGCCAGCAGGCCGTGTGGAAAGCGGTCCCGTTGGGCCGTCTCGAATTCCCACAGGTAAGCGAACCGTATGACGGCGCATTCGATGACGATTTCTGGCCGAGCAGGCATAAGGAATACAACCGGCTCGAATGGGACGCGATGGACTGGAACGCGGTTCGCAGTCAGATGGATTTGGCGTCAGAACAGCTGGAAAAGCACCCTGAGGCATCACCCGAGCTGGAATTCGATGTTCCTTCGGTGCGGGAGCGCACATTTCTGGAGATGTGGTTCGGCTACGGCGATCCGAGTGTCGAAGCCACGGCCATCAGCGGCGAGCGCTCCGGAGGCACCGGGCAGGAAGACGCGGCAAACCAGAACGCGCCCGAATCCAAACCGACACGGTATCGCGTCGGCTACGGACAGCATCGCATCTGCGCGTACGCCGACTACCCGATGGGCACGCGAGACCGCAGTCTGATGCGGATTCCTGTATCGGGATTCCTGCCGACCGGTCCCCTCTCCCCTGATACACTCATACCCGTGCTCACACACTGACAAAGGCCAATAAAGGGTGAGCCGGATGCGATAGACGAACAGGACATGACGCTATGAAGACGAACAGAACACACCCACGTGCCGTGGTTACCGCAAAGGCCGCGCGCTCGATCGAAGAGGGACATCCCTGGGTGTACGAGGGCGAAGTGAGGCGATTCGAGCTGCCTTCAGGCGATTCATGGGACAATAACGGTTCGCTCAAGCCCGGAGCGTGGGATTCGACCGGCTCCGGAGAGGCAGCGGATTCCGCACAATCCGCGGATCCCGCTCAATCCGAGCAATCCGCACAATCCGCACGGCGGCAGCGCCCCGCCAACGACTTCCGCGAGCGCCGTCGGCGCAAGGAACTCCTCAATGCACCCCAGACCGAGGACGAGATCATTCCGTTCGAGGCCCTGCCTGACGGCTCGATTGTGGACGTGGTGAGCCTCAAGGGCTCGTATCTCGGCACCGGCCTGCTGTCCCGGCACAGTCGCATCCGCGTGCGACTGGTGACGCGCAACGCCAACGATGACTTCTCCCCCGCGTTCTGGGAGCGCAAGGTTCGCTGGGCATGGGAGTATCGCAAAACCGTGATGGGCGACGATGCGCATGCCTGCCGCGTGATCTTCTCCGAAGCCGACGAGTTCCCCGGTCTGATTGTGGACCGGTTCAACGATGTGCTCGTCACTCAGACGTTGTCCGCCGGCATGGAACGCCTCAAGCCCGTGGTCTTCTCGGCACTGATCAAAGTATTTGCCGAAGACGGGGTGTCGCTGCGCGGCATCTACGAGCGCAATGATGTCGCCACGCGCTCTCTGGAAGGACTGGAACAGACGACCGGCTGGTGGTCGCCGCAATCAGACGATGACAGTGCCGGCGACACTGTAGACGCTGCCGCTCATACCGACGCTGCCGATTCAGACCTGACCGTCACCGACATCACCGAGAACGGCGTCAGGTATCACGTCGATTTCGCGAACGGCCAGAAGACGGGATTCTTCCTCGACCAGAAGTACAACCGCAGGGCCGTGGCTCGATTGGCACAAGGGCGGCGCGTACTCGACTGCTGCACGCATACCGGCTCCTTCGCCCTCAACGCGGCGCTCGGCGGCGCGGAATTCGTGCGCGCGGTGGATGTATCCGAAACCGCCATCGACATGGCCCGGGAGAACGCACGGCTCAACGGGCCGGATGTCGCAGGTCGCATGGACTTCACCGTCGCCAATATCTTCGATCTGCTGCCCGAGCTAGAGCGCACGCGCAACCCCGAGCATTTCGACTTCATCATCCTCGATCCGCCCGCATTCACCAAGAGCCGCAGAACCATCGGCTCAGCCGAACGAGGCTACCGCGAAATCAATTATCGGGCGATGCGCATCTTGCCGCGCGGCGGCTATCTGGCGACCTGCTCCTGCTCGCATTTCATGGATCACGAACGGTTCAAGCGCATGATCGCCGAAGCGGCGCAGGATGCCGGCGTGCGCCTGCGGCAGATCGAGGAACGCCAGCAGGCACCGGATCATCCGATTGTCTGGGGCGTGCCGGAGACCGACTATCTCAAGTGCTTCCTGTTCCAGGTGGTGTGACCTGCCGCACGTACGAAACAGCAGTAACCGAGCCGATGCGGCAATTGCTGCACCACAACTCAAAGCTCTCTGAGCTACTGCTGAAGCTACTGCTGATCCCGCATCGCGCGCATTCGCCGCTCCTCGTAGTCGTTCCACTCCCTTTTGCCCGCAGCCAGCAGCTCTCCGGACGTGGCGATATCCTCCATGACCTGTTCGCAACGACGTGAGGTACGTTGCAATGAATCAACAATCTGCGTTGCGGCATCGGAACCGACGTCAAGCGCCTTCGCCTCGGCTATGAGACGCTGGCGCATGGCATCGAGCTGGGCGGCACGACCCCTGAATTCCTCAAGGATGGCCTCCGGATCACCGAGCGCAAGCAGTCTCATCCACCTATCAGACAGCTGCTCGCCATCTTCCATATCGCCTACCTTTCGTTCCGCCGACTTCGCGCATATCCCAATCACATGCCGAGCCGACGACTATACTCCTTGGCCTTCTGGGCACCGTCACGAAGATTGACGGCGAGCATATGCAGATCATCAGCCGTATTGCTCAACGCAGACAAGGCCGATACAAACGAAGGCGCCGGCACGTCCTTAATCTCCGCATTCACACGATGGGCGAACGACGTAAAGGCCCGCTCCAGCAGAATGACGGTCTGCATATCGGCTTCGGCATCGGCCCTCATCTGCTCGAGCATCTTCTGGCGATCCTGAATCAAGCTCATAAGACCTTCCCGACTATTTCAATCCCACGATTACAAACAACCGAAAAATGCAATAAACTCTGTTTCAGCAAGATTCAAGGCATCCAAACACTCCACGATACTGAGCTCGGACATTCTCGAGTAACGCAACGTAGTCTTTGTCACCGCCATATACGTCGTAGAGTGTATTGATGTTGCTCTCGACGGATTTATACCTATCGTCGATAACTTCATACTGCGCATGAACCTGATCCTTCACGCCCTGCAGATATGCACGCAAATCATCATCCATATCATTCCCTCAATCAGAGTTGTTCGAGGCGCGAGTAATACGAATCCATCTTCGATTTCGCCTCAAGCAGAGCGCTGACCACAGTCTGTAATCCGCTCGCCGCATTGTCTAGGATGGCCGCGGCGCGTTCTCCCGTGGCGCTGCCGCTCAGCTGACTGTTGACTTCGGCAGCGAGCCGCTCAAGCTCTTCCTGCACTTTTTGCGTATCGCCAGCACCGCTGAGCGTCTGATCCGCAATCTGCTTGAGTACATCTTTCTTATCTTGATACATTCCCATAACTTGTTCCTTTCCTTACAGCGTGTATGGAGAGACCTATCTGTCGCATCACTGTCGCATCACAAGCCGTCGCGCATTTGCGCCAACTGCTCCTTGGCCTGATACACGGTCTCGCCGGCTTGGGAATATAAGTCACGCGCGGTAGCCGCGCTGTCGATGAATCCTTGAACATCGCCGCTTCGCGCGCCGCTAAACGCCTCACTCAACGCGCGAAGATTATTCTGCAAGTTCACCTGATCTTCGACGAGAATCTTGTTATATTGCTCCAATTGGGAAACATAGCTATCGATAAGCTGGATGATTTCATCCATATACAATCCTTTCCGCTGCGGTTCAATATCCGAACAACGCCGATGTGATGCGACGTCGTGTTTCCAGATTCACCGGCGTATACGGAATCACCGTCACCGGCTCGGACAGATACGTGCTGTCGGCCACGAGAGCACGATTCGCGCGCGGCTTCCATGCCGTGAATGGCCCGAGTTGCCGCTGCACTTCACGCTCATCCAGCCGCAGCATGATCTTGATGTCGAAGTATCCGTTGTTGCCGAAACCCACGTGCGACTCGAATACGCTGGTCTTCATCCACCAGCCGAGCACATGCACGCCTTTCGCCGGACCGTCCTTGACGAGCTTGCCGAAACTTTTCGGCATATCGGCCACCTTGTCGAGGCCGAAGCCGATCAGATAGACCAGATCGTCATCGGCGGTCCGCGAGGTCAGGGAATCAGCCAAATCGTTCACC
This sequence comes from Bifidobacterium reuteri DSM 23975, assembly GCF_000741695.1. GTDB lineage: Bacteria > Actinomycetota > Actinomycetes > Actinomycetales > Bifidobacteriaceae > Bifidobacterium > Bifidobacterium reuteri. The sequence goes on from NZ_JGZK01000008.1 coordinate 45,477, forward strand.
ACCGCGCCAAGAGCCTTGCCTTCGACGCGCTGCACGGGGAATCCGATGGATTCCATGAACTGATAGAAACCGTTCATGTCATTGCGCTTCGCGGCATCGGCATCGGTCAGATCGCACACGATGAACTGCGCGTTGCCTTTGGTGTTCCGAAGGGCGAGCGCTATCGCGGCATTCTGCAGCAATCCGATCGCATTGTTCACATGCTCCTCATCCTGCGCATCCGCATCCGCATCCGACGCATCATCAGTCGCACCGGGACCAATGCCGGTCACCTCATCGACATCGATGTCGGCATCGTCGAACTGCTCTTCACCAGCACCGAATACCGCCATATTGCGTCCGGAATCCTCGCCGAAGTCAAGCTTGAGCGAAGAGCCACCCACCGAGATGCGCTCGCCCACGAACAGTTCCGGCCGGCCGCCGCGCGTGGCGAGCATTTCCGCCGAGGCGGCATCCAGACGAATGACCTTTGTGCCGTCATACACGTATGGCGGCCTGGTGAAATCGCGGGCGTGAATCCACCAGTTTCGCCTCAGCCGTGAAAGCACGGCGTCATCCGCCCAGGCAACGGCGACCTTACGGTTCGAGGCGATGGCGCCATAGTCGAGGTTGACGATGGCCTGCCCCATATGCAGGTCGGCGGCTGCCGTATTGCCCAGACCCAGCGTCGCCTCGGATTCCCGAATGGAGTTGCGATGCGCAATACGAATCGGCGTCTGCGCGAAGATGTCGGAGTCCTTGCTCAGTTCGATGCCGCTGGCGATGGTCTGCGAGGCGAGGATGAAGTGAATGCCCGCAGCACGGAACAGGCGCGTGGACTTGGACAGCATGGCCACGACGTCGCGCGCCATAGATTTGTCGTCGAGCATCATCTGGAATTCGTCGATCACCACAACAATACGGGAAACGACTGCACCCGTGGATTCACGGTACTGCTTGATGTTCTGGCAGCTATGGCGTTTGAACAGACGCATGCGCCTTTGGTAGACGGCATAGAGGTGCTGGAGCACCGCCATACCGAATTCCACATCGCTTTCCAAGCCAAGTGCACGCACATGCGGCAGATAGTCCTGATGGTCGATGTTCGCATATTGCCGCAGCGTGACGCCTTCCTTGAAATCAAGGAGGTACAGCTCCAACTCACGCGGCGAATACCGTTGGCATAGGCTATGGAGGATGACGGCTATGAGGTTCGACTTGCCCTGACCGACAGCGCCGGTGATCAGCGCATTGTGCAGCTGCTCACGGTTGGAGCCGATGGTCACGCGGGTGGTTTCGAGACCGTACATGCCGACGTCGAAAGTCACGCCGTCGGAGCTGTTGCCCGTCCACATGGCCTGTGGCGACGTATCACACACGTCTTCGAACAGCACCGGATCCATGGTGGATTTCGAGAATCGTTCGGCGAGATCAGCACAGGAGTCGATGATGGTGTTCGCTGAGACGTTAGGGGTCAGTGACGTGTTCGTGGTGATGACATGGCATTTGTTCGACAGGAACATGACGCTCGCGTCATCCGGGGTGGGCGAGACGATGAGGAAGGTGACGCCCGCAGCTGGCCCTGCGGCCATCAGGATGGACATCAATTCCTTGGTATGGTCATTGAGCATGTACATGTCGGCGGTGATGACGACCAGTATGTAGCTCTCCACCCGTTTACCCGTGGCCCGGCGGAAATCAAGCAGCGAGCGCTGACGTCCCTGAATCACCGTGTGCACACCGTGGATATGCTGCTCGAGCTTGACGCAGTAGTCGCCCAGTTCTTTCTCCGTGATGAGCACGCGGAGCAGATGGTCGGCTTGCAGGCCGGCGAAAGGAGCGGCGACGCCGCGCAGATTGTAGTCGAACACGACGAGTTCCAGTTCGCCGGGATCGGTGCCGAGCAACGACTTGAGCATGATCTCCTGCGCGATCTGCACCGTGCGGGGGCCATAATCCTCCTCAAGCCAGATGTTGCCGCGACCGACCGCATCGACCGGTAATCCCTCTCGGCCGAGCGCAATGCGCCCGGCCACGTTCAGCGTCGCCATGATGAATCACTGTGTAGAAATCAGAGTCCCTTGTATCCCATTTGGGAGGTAATCCAAATGGCCAGCAGACCGAGCACCAAATTGGCGAGTATCCAGAGAGCCGTACGCCCCTTGCCAATGATGTAGCCTAAACTCCACTCTGGTAAATCATTGATATTGTTGAACGGAATCTTGTCTCCGGTCAATAGCCAGTTCAGCGGTATAACGAGCCCTATCGTACCCAATACCGCACCAGCTGGCCCGGCAAGGACGCACATGAAGAAGAATACAACCAACTCCACAACATTAAGGATAATTGGCTTTCTCAACGCATCTTTTTCCTTGTCAAGGATGTCATCAATTCTCTTGATTTCGGATTCCATCTCAGATTTCTCTGAACTTATATCCTTTGTGAAATCGGAAGTGGGGTTCTTTACCTTTGCACTGAGACTATCCACCGTGCGTATCAACGATCGATACCCATCCTGAATCGACGCAAGTTCATCCTTATTCTCTTTCGTATAGCTGATGAATCCCGACTCACTCAGCACGGCTTGGTAGCGTTTATCGAGTTGGCTTCCTCGGCTACTTAGGACATCGAAGATATCCATCCTCGTCAAAATCTCTTGCACATAATCCACTATCGCTTGATTGCCCTGAGCCTGTCCCAGTTCGGATGCCTTTTGGTACTGACTTCTAGCCTTGTCTTCGTCGTCCTTTTTCCAATACACATCGCCACGGGCAGCGTATCCAAAGGCATTATCCGGATCGAGCAGAATGGCCTGCGTGGCGGCTTTCTCCACTCGATTCCAATCCGCCCCCTCTTCGAGGCTTTCATAAATCATTATTGCGGTATCCCACACTTCGGGATTATCCGGTTGCTGGCGTTCAGCCTGTTCAATGGCGGCCTCCGCCATCTTGACATCGCCATCTTGAATATAATGTTGAGCAATCTGCAACCAGTCGCGTTCGCCATCATTGACCCACGTCTTCTCAGGCTTGTCATTCAGGCTCTGGTCGTAGGCGGCGCGGGCTGCATCGTCGAGCAGCGTCTTCTCGGCTTCGCCGATCAGCTTGACCTTGTTCTGCGCCTCGGCACCGACAGTACCGCCGCGCGAGGCTCGGTTCGACCAGATGGTGCGCTGCTTCTTGATCGCGGCGCGAATCTCATCAGCGCCGGCGTTACGCGCGACACCGAGAAGTTCGTAGTAATTGACCTTCTCTGCCATGATGGCTCCTTCTTCTTATGATCCCTGTGTTCCACTGATCGAGTGGTCTACTGATGGGATGGTCTATTCATTGGGGGTCTACTGATTGGGCACGCCACCGCATCACGCTACGGATCCGACGGCGTCCCCGTTCTATGCGTCAGCTTCTGCGGTAGTGCGTGCGCTGCGGTAGACGATTACTTCTTCCGGGCGGATGACCGTGCCATTGAGGCGGTATCCGGTTTTCTGAACAGCCACCACCGTGTTGTCGGGCGTGGCGGCGGCTTCATGGCGCGCATCCTCAGCAGTACTGCTGACGCCGACGATGCGCTGCACAGCCGGATCAAAGGTTCGCTGCGATGCGATCGGCTCTAATCCGTAATGCGCCAGAATCGCGAGGATCTCGTCATCGATCGAAGCGACGAAATCCTGCGCATCCTTGTCTTCGCTGCGGTAGGCTGCGAGCCGGTCCAGCAGCAAGGCGAACTCGCGACACAGCGGTGCGAGGCGCTGCGCATCCGCCGCTGCGGACAAAGCGTTGATCGCCTGGGCTTTGACCTTGTCATCAAGTAGCCGACGGCGGAACAGATCGGTCAACTGATCGATGCCGTCAAGCATGCGCGCGACATCATCGGGCGAGACTCCGTCATGTCGTTGCGCGGATGTTGCAGCATCCTGATTCGGTTGAGATGTCGGTGCAGTCATGTCCTCTCGCTTTCCTCAGTCCACGTTCATGCCGTCAATCTTGGTGCGGGCCTGCATCAGCTGGTCCGCGGACATATTCGCTGTGCGGTCGATATCAAAGGTGCCAAGCGACTTGTTCTCCGTCAGATCCTCGACCTCGACGAACACGGTCTGGTCGATGTCATAGGCGAACGTGACGCGGATGGGAGAACCTGCAGGATGCGGCGGCACGGGCAAGATCTGATTGGCCAGTATCTTCACATACTTCGGGTCGTCATCGTTGCCTTCGGTGACCTGCACATTGAGCTCTCGCTGATTGTCGACGGTCGTGTAGAACACATCCGAAGCCTTGGCAGGAATCCGTGTGTTGTTCCGGATGATGATGCTGTTGATATCCCTGCCGCCCGAGCCGACAACAATCACGCCCAGCGACTGTGACGTGACATCGGAAATGATGATGTCCGAGCCAGTGGCACCGGCGGCACACGATGCAACGGAACCATTGCCTGACGCACTGAGGCTTGCCGCATAAATGGAGGCACCAATTGCCACAGCCGTGTCCGGATCGATCTCATGCTTGAGCTGGCGGCCGGAGATCTGCTCCAGCATCTTGCGTACCATCGGCATGCGCGTCGAGCCACCGATCATCAGCAAGTAATCGATATCGCTCCACTGCACGTGCTGGTTCTCAAGCAGCAACTCAAGCCGCTCACGAGTGCGATTGAGCAGCGTCTCAGTGGCCTGTTCGAACTCGTCGCGTGTAATACGCACGCGGTAGGTCTTGCCGTCGATGGTAAAGATGGCGGTGCTCTGTGCCACATTGCTCAGGCCACGCTTGAGAATCTCCGCCTTTTCGCGAATCTCCGCATGCAACTGGTCGTCGTATTCATCGACCTCATATCCTTGCTTGGCGAGATCGGCGACGATGAGATCGCTGATCTCATTATCGAAGTCGAACCCGCCCAGATTCGGGTCGCCATCGGTGGCAATCACGTTGAACGACCCGTCGCGGATCTCCATCAGCGTGATGTCGAATGTGCCACCGCCCAAGTCATAGACCAGCACGCGGCCGTTGTTCTGGGAAGTCAAGCCATAGGCGATCGCCGCCGCAGTAGGTTCATTGAACACCTGCAGCACGTTCAGCCCGGCAAGCTTGCCGGCCTGTTTGGTCGCCGTGCGACGGGCGTCATCGAAGTACGCCGGCACAGTGATCACCACATCAGTCACTGGCTCGCCCAGATCAAGCTCGGCGTATTGCTTGATGTATTTGAGGATAAGGGCCGAGATCTCTTCCGGACGGAAATCCGTGCCGTTCGGCGAAGTGTATACGAAATCGGGGTTGCCCATCTGCCGTTTGATGAACTGCACCACGTTGTACGGCGAGCCGGCGGCGGAATTCTTGGCCATCTCACCGACCAGAGGCTCTTCTGCGCCATTGGTATCAGGGAAGAACACCACGGAAGGAGTGGTATTCAGTCCTTCCTGATTGGGCAGCACCTGCGCGCTGTGCCCATCGACGGACACCGCCGCAGCCGAATACGTGGTTCCCAGGTCAATTCCGATTACCGCCATAGCGCCCTTCTCTCTCGCGCCCGATATCCGAACGATTTCAAGGCTAATGTCGAATTCCCGGGACACCAGAGCGACGCCATTAACGATATTGCTGGGGTCAAAATCGCAGTTCTCAGGGTGCCGAACGCGGTGTGCCAGTGGCCTGCCAGTGGCGTGCCAGTGGTCTGCTCCGGAAATTCGTTGACTGTATTTCTGGCTCGTATGCCGGCATGTAGCGCATGCCCCGATCAGGGTCGCGTAGATTCGTCAGATGCCGCGAAAATAGGCACTCAGGCGCTCACGCGTATATGCACGTCTGCGCTGGCTGACCGGAATCGACTCTCCGGTGAGCAGAATGATGCGATCTCCGGTGAACACCTTGAAGAAATCCATATTGAATACAAAGCTTTTGTGGCATTGCAGGAACTGATGCGGCAGCAACCGGCAAAATTGGCTCAACGTGGCATAGGTGTCCACCACACCGATGGCATGGATGTGCAGCACTCGGCGGGTGCTTTCGATGTATCGGATTTCGCGAGGTTCGATCGCATACATGTTGGTACCGGAATACACACGGATCGGACGGCTGCGGCGGCTGTCGATAATCTGCACGGCTTTGGCGAGCGCAGCATGAAGATCATCATCGGAGACCGGCTTGGTCAGGAAGCTCAGATGTTCAGTGGCATACACCTGCGTATGAAATTGCGGGTATCCCGTGACATAGATGATCTGAGTATCGAAGCCTGAAGAAAACAGCCGTTGCACCACATCTATGCCCGTCTCCTCATCACCGAGGTGGATATCCATAAGCACGATGTCATATGCGCAATCGGCGAGCGCGGATTCCGATGACTGCGTATCCGTGAATACCGAGACTTCAAAGCACACCGGGTCCTGCCGAGGAGCAATGTCGTTGCCTGCGTCACGCCCCTTGCCTGGACGAAAAAGCGCAGACGAGGAGACGCTCACGACGCTTGCGCGCAATCGTTCGGCAAGCGCGTTGGCTGCTTGTTGGTCGTCGTCCACAACGGCGACGGAAACCGTATACCCCCCCCCACGCCTTTCTCCTCTCGGCAAACACTCAGGTGCTTCTGGAATGCATCTTAAATATGCCCCGCGTCAATACCAGACAGGTTTTGAGTATTTGTAATAATCGCCGAATCAAATGTCATAAACAATGATGGGAATGTTCATCTGCCGCTGCAATATGGCGGACGATGCCATGGGTAATGGACTATACCGTGGGGGATAATCCATCGGCGGACAATGCTGTGGAGGACAACCCATCGGCGGGACAATACCGTGGAGGACACAACCGGTCCATTCCAAACCATCCAAGCCGTCCTGGGCATAAACGGACCGCACGCCCCACCCCATCACAGATTCTGGGCATTTACGCAGCATTTATTCTGGGCATAACCGTGCCATTACACGCATTCTGGGCATAACCGTATCACGAAGAGGCTGTTTTCGGCGTCCTCGTGATACGTATATGCCAGAACGGGATTCGACGAGCCACTGATGTACCGCATATGCCCAGAACCGAGCTGTTCCACGCTGAATTTCATCGGATAACAAAGTAGGTGCCCGACATCCGAAGATGCCGGGCACCTACTGCTGCGGTCACGCTGCTCTCCCCCAGTCCCGCTGTTGCGGGACAGCCCCCTCACCAGAGGGGGCCTAGGGAAAGGGTCAGAACTCGCGACGTGAATGGTCGCCAGACCATTCACCAGACAACACAGCTGCGGTCGCCAGACTGCTCACCAGACAGCCTACTGTGGTCACGCTGCTCTCCCTCAGTCCCGCTGTTTGCGGGACAGCCCCCTCACCAGAGGGGGCCTAGGGAAAGGGTCAGAACTCGCGGTTCTTGCGGTAGAACTGGATCAGGCTCTGGGTGGAGGCGTCCTGGGCGGCCAGGGCGTCGTCATCCTGGGAGATGGCCGGGGTGATCTGCTTGGCCAGCTGCTTGCCGAGCTCCACGCCCCACTGGTCGTAGGAGTCGAGGCCCCACACAGTACCTTCGACGAAGGTGATGTGCTCGTACAGGGCGATGAGCTCGCCGAGGGCGAACGGGGTCAGGGCCACGCCGAAGATGGAGGTGGTCGGACGGTTGCCGGTGAACACGCGGGCGGGGACGATCTCCTCCGGAGTGCCCTCGGCGCGGACCTCGTCGGCGGTCTTGCCGAAGGCGAGGGCCTTGGTCTGCGCGAAGTAGTTGCCGAGGAACAGCTCGTGCACGTCCTGGTCGCCGTCCTTGGTCGGGTTCGGGGTGTTGACGAACGCGATGAAGTCGGCCGGGATGAGCTGGGTGCCCTGGTGGATCAGCTGGTAGAAGGCGTGCTGGCCGTTGGTGCCGGGCTCGCCCCAGAAGATCTCGCCGGTCTCGGTGGTGACCGGGGTGCCGTCCCAACGCACGGACTTGCCGTTGGACTCCATGGTCAGCTGCTGCAGGTAGGCCGGGAAGCGGTGCAGGTACTGGTCGTACGGCAGCACGGCGTGGGAAGCGGCCTTGAAGAAGTTGCGGTACCAGACGTTCAGCATGCCGAGCAGCACGACGACGTTCTTCTCGAACGGGGTGTTGGCGAAGTATTCGTCGATCTCGTGGAAGCCGTGCAGGAACTCCTCGAAGCGGGCCGGTCCGAAGACCACGGCCAGGGAGGTGCCGACGGCGGAGTCGACGGAGTAACGGCCGCCGACCCAGTTCCAGAAGCCGAACGCGTTGTTCGGGTCGATGCCGAACTCCTCGACCTTCTCCAGGTTGGTGGAGACGGCGACGAAGTGCTTCTTGATGGCCTCGGCGCGCTGAGCGGCGTCGCCCTCGGCGATGGCGCCGTTGGCAACGAGCTCCTCAAGCAGCCAGGTGCGGGCTTCGCGGGCGTTGGTCAGGGTCTCCAGGGTGGTGAAGGTCTTGGAAACGATGATGAACAGGGTGGTCTCCGGGTCGAGGCCCTTGGTCTTCTCGGCCAGGTCGTTCGGGTCGATGTTGGAGATGTAGCGGGCGGAGATGCCGGCGTCCGCGTACGGCTTCAGGGCTTCGTACGCCATGACGGGGCCCAGGTCGGAACCGCCGATGCCGATGTTGACCACGGTCTCGATCTTGCGGCCGGTCACGCCGGTCCACTTGCCGGAGCGCACGTCATCGGCGAAGGCGTAGATCTTGTCGAGGGTCTCGCGCACGTCCTTGACGGTGTCCTGACCGTCAACGATGTACTTGCCCTCGTCCTCGACCGGGCGGCGCAGCGCGGTGTGCAGCACAGCGCGATCCTCGGTGTTGTTGATGTGCACGCCGGTGTACATGGCCTTGATGCGGTCGCCGAGCTTGACTTCGTCGGCGAGGAAGGCGAACAGGCGCAGGGTCTCCGGCTTGATCAGGTTCTTGGACAGGTCGAAGTGCAGATCGCCGGCGTCGAAGCTGAGCTCCTTGACGCGGTCGGAATCTTCGGCGAACCACTTCTTGAGGTCGATGCCCTCGGCCTGAAGCTCGTCATAGTGCTTCTGCAACGCAACCCACGCAGGGGTCTTGGTGGCGTCAACAGGAGGATTGATTGCCATGGAATATTCCTTTCCTCGGTGACTGGAGCATCCTTGCACACAGCTCAGAATCACTCCGTATCACCAAACAGAATACTCACAAATTCAGACATGAACAGAACAAAAACATTCAGTGTCTGGATAGTGTCATCCATGGAAACTACGTTGCGCGGCAGTACCAAGCACATCTGCGGGCCATCTACCCGTGCAGTCCGCGGTACGAATCCGGTACGAATCCGGTACGAATCTGGTACAGATCCGGTACAGCGACGGCATAGGACCCGCACGAACCATGACGCGAACGACGACGCGAACCACGACACAGACACCACGCTCGTTTGGCTTTTTCCACGGCATGCCTTACACTTATTGTTTTGTGCGCGGGTGGCGAACGCCTTCCGCGAGACAAGCCACTTTAGCTCAGTCGGTAGAGCGGCTCACTCGTAATGAGCAGGTCGTCAGTTCGATTCTGACAAGTGGCTCGACTGCCCTAGGTTGGTTCGTCCGCCTAGGGTTTTGCATATGGAACTGTGGGCTGACGGTTTCCGCCCGCCTGCAGCCAAGCGGTATGCAACAATGCGCGAGTGGCGGAATTGGTAGACGCGCAGGATTTAGGTTCCTGTGTCTTAGACGTGTGGGTTCAAGTCCCATCTCGCGCACAGAGTAGGGATTCCCCGATTCCCCTCTCCTTGCCGTTGTTTTCTTCCTCATTTCTCAGCAATCGTATGTTCAGTCCCGCTCAGCGTACGTTTGCTGAGGTCTTACGCCCTTACTTCTCGCCAAACGTACACTGACTGCCGCTCATCGTACGTTTGGCGAGAAAAAGGTTGGCAGAGTCTCACTAAACGTACGCTGAGCAGCACGTACGCTGAGCGACGGTATAAACAGCAACAAATAACAACAGTATCGACAACGGCGGCAAGGCAGCTCCGTCCACGGTATGGGCATCAGCGGCCGCCGTCACAGGGAGACGTCCCCCTCCGCGAGGATAGTGAAACAGTAAGCAAAACGAGGAGAGAGTCGTGTCTGCCATACTTACGCCAGTCGGCCTGCTGCTGATCATTCTTGCCGGCTACCTGTTCCGGCGCTTCGGCCTGTTCGGCCAGAAGGATTACCGCGTTCTGCAAACCGCCGAATTCAATCTGGTGCTGCCCGGCGCGATCATCTACTCATTCGCCACGAACCCGCACGACATCTCCCTGCTCTGGCTATCGGCGTTCGCCTTCATCTGCTCAGCCGTGCCGGTGGCGTTCATCTTCGTCACCACGCGCAAACGCAATGTGACCGACCGCGCATTCCTGATGCTCAACGGAGCCGGATTCAATCTCGGATGCTTCTGCTTCCCTGTGGTGCAATCATTCTGGGGCGCGGGCGCAGTGGTGCCCGCCGCGATGTTCGATATCGGCAACTGCATCATGGTCGCAGCCGGCACGAACGTGCTCACCCAGCAGCTTCTGCATATTCAACCTGGCAAGACACTTGCCGAGCAGCATGCCGGCTCCGCGCCGACCTTGCCCTACGAGAAACCCAAGGACCGCGACGCCAAACGACTCGCACGCCGCGCACTGGGACGCACCATCTTCAAGAGCTTCTTCGGCTCCGTGCCGTTCGACACCTATATGCTGATGATTGTGCTGACCCTGCTCAACGTGCATGTTCCAGACTGGATCGCCACGTTCTGCCAGCCCCTGAGCAATGCGAACGCCTTGGTCTCCATGCTGATGGTGGGCATGCTGATGGACTTGCCGCAATCCAGGCATGACGTCAAAGAGGTGCTGGCCGTGGTGGCGTGGCGTGTGCCGTTCAGCATCGTCTTCGCTCTGGCGGCCTGGTTCCTGCTGCCGTTCGATGCGTCCGTGCGCGCTGTGGCGGTCATCGCCTGCCTGGCGCCGATCGCCATCTTCTCCACGCTGTTCACCGACAAGGTGCTGGGCAACGCCAAGCTCGCCGGGTTCTCGCTCTCGTTGACCGCCATCATCGCGCTGGTGCTGATGGCCATCGCCCACACACTGATGGGCGTGTGAGCGGGCTTGGCTCTGTTTCGTCAGGATTGACATGTTTGTGAACCGTCCCGCAGCCGGCTTCACCGGCATCCCTAGCATGGGGAGCCCAACAAGGTAATACCAATTCTGATTGAGTGGTGTGCAAACCATTTGCTGCTTTGTGCACACCACCGCATCTCAGCGCATCACTCAGCCAGCAATGCTTCGATCTCGGGCACCAGAGCCTTCAATGCCTTGCCACGGTGGGAAATAGCGTTCTTTTCTGCCGGAGTCATTTCGGCACTGGTCAGCGGCTCGCCTTCATATCCCGGCTCGTCGCTGGTACGGCCTGCCGGCTGGTCATCGGGCACGAACAGCGGATCATAGCCGAAACCGTGCTCGCCGCGGGCCTTGCGGATGATGCGACCCGGCATTTCGCCGAGCTTGACCACCTCGGATGCGATGGCGTATCGTCCGACCACCGGAGCACCGCCGGCAGTCGAGCCAGCGGCTGCTTCAGTATCACCACCATTGGTACCGGTTACATCAGCACCGGTCACATCGATGCCGGCTGCGGTATCCGGCACCACCAGAGCCGCGGCACAACGGAACCGTGCGGTGCGCTTGTCGTCCGGTATATCCTCGATCTGCGCGAGCAGCAGCGCGTTGTTCGCCTTGTCATGCCCATGTGCGCCAGCCCAGCGCGCGGACAGGATGCCGGGCGCGTTGCCCATCACATCCACGATGAGGCCGGAGTCGTCGGCGATGGCGGGCAGACCCGTGCGGCCGGCGACATCGCGCGCCTTGAGCAGCGCGTTCTCCTGGAAGGTCACACCGGTTTCCACCGGGTCGGGCAGATGCAGGCTGCCGGCCGACACCAGTTCGATGTCCGCGGCGGCAGGCCCGAGATCCTCCTCGAGGATGCGGCGGATCTCCACCAGTTTGCCTTCGTTATGCGTGGCGACGACGATTTTCATTGCAGTTCCTCCAGTATGTCCGGTATGTGTCCAGTATGCAAAAACGATATGTGCAATATGTGCGATATGTGCGGCATGAGCGGGGCGGGCGGATGGCATATGTGCGTAATCGTGTGCGTCATGGGCATGCAGTCGTCCTTCTGTGAGTCTCCTGACCGGGCGCGCCAGAAGAATCAGGTTGAAACCGACCGACGAGGACCCTGAACCGGCTGTATGTTCGCGGGCCGACGACCCACGCGCGAACATACAGCTAGTTTAGGCGCTGTTCCCGGCCATATGTTCGCGAGCTGACGAACCACGCGCGAACATACAGCTAGTTTAGGAGCCGTTCCAGGCTGTATGTTCGCGACCACCTCGTCAAGCCGCGAACATACAGCCGGTTTCCGGCGGCGGGGCATCCACCAGCGCGTGGGTACGAGGCATACGCGCGGGTATGAGGCATGCGCACGGGTGCGAGGCATACGCGCAGGTATGAGGCATGCGCACGGGTGCGAGTCATGTGCATGGGTGCGAGTCCAGCGCGCAGTGTGTGAATCATGCGCACCGCGCACACCGCCGCAACGACACAACACATGGCGCAACACACGGCTCAGCACGCCATCCGGTCTCGACGCGCGTCAAAGCACGCCACGACCAGGGTATCGGGCCGAATACGTGCGCGCGCATCATCAATCAGTCCAAGGCGAGCGCGGCACGCTGGGCGGCCTGTAGCTCGCGATTGCCCTTCTCCGCCAAATCGAGCAGCGTACCGAGCTCGGCGCGGTTGAACGGGCGGTGTTCGGCGGTGCCTTGAATCTCGATGAACGTGCCGGAACCGGTCATGGCCACGTTCATATCGGTCATGGCCTGACTGTCTTCGATGTACGGCAGGTCCAGCATCGGCGTTCCGTTGATCACACCCACCGACACGGCGGACACATAATCCTTCAGCACCTTGGCAGCGGACTTGATGTGCTTGTTCTTCTCCGCCCAGTTCAGCGCATCCACCAGCGCCACGTAGGCACCGGTGACGGAAGCGGTGCGGGTGCCGCCATCAGCCTGCAGCACATCGCAGTCAAGCTGGATCTGGTTCTCGCCCAGCGCCTTCATATCGACGACGCCCCTCAGGCAACGGCCGATGAGTCGGCTGATCTCCATCGTGCGGCCGCCGAGCTTGCCTTTGACGGACTCACGATCAGTGCGCTCGGAGGTGGCGCGCGGCAGCATCGCGTATTCGGCGGTCACCCAGCCGAGCCCGGAATCCTTGCGCCAGCGAGGCACGCCCGGAGTGAACGTGGCGGTGCACATCACGCGGGTGTTGCCGCATTCGATGAGCACGGAGCCTTCAGGGGCATCGGTGAAATGACGGGTGATGCGCACCGGACGCAGTTCGTCCACTTGGCGGCCGTCGGCGCGGATGATCTGATGATTGGGAAGCAAATCTTTGATTTCAGCCATGCGGCCAAGCATACGCGCACCCACATGACGCGTACAGCACGAATGCAACGTTCGCTATGCACACTGCGGCATACTAACCGAGCAGGACCTTCTTGGGCAGCGCACGATCCAACAGCCACACTGCGAACGCGAGCGCCACAAACGCGAGCGCCAGCTTGCCGCAACTGACGCCGAAACCCTGCCAGCCGAGCACCTTCAGATCGATGAAGGCGTACGGATACGGATTGCCGCCCGCGGCCGGGCCGGAATTTGGCCACAATGCCGCGCGGATGAGCACGAACGTCAGATAGACAGGGAAATAGATCAGCCACGACAACATGTAATGCCAGCGGAACCGGCGATGCGGGTCGAACAGTACGAAATCGATCACCGCCATGATCGGGCCGATTTTGTGGAGCATCGTGTTGGTCATGATGCCGATCACCTGCGGCACATAGGCGGGATCGTCGGGCGGCATCAGGAGGAACGCCACCAGCGCGGTGACGACGGCGTACAGCGTGACGCACCCCTTGAGCCATGCAGGCGGCTGGATGCCTTTCAGCAGTGTGGCGGCACCGGCCCACAGCATCACCACGCCCAGCACCAGTCCGGTCTGGAATGTGAAATACACCCAATACTGCGGCTTGGACCAGGCCTCATACGTTCCGACGAAGCAGAATCCTGCGATGGCCAACCGCCATAATGCCGCGATGAATCTCATGATTCATGAGTCTACTCAATACTCATCAGTACTCATCAGTACTCAGTTTCGGGAGACGGCCCGGGTCCGATGCGCAAGCGCGGCACTTGTCTTTGGGCGGCTTATTCCGGGACATTCCCCAGTCCAGCCCGGCTCATGACGTCAGACATCGTCGGACGTTCTTCAGGATTAATCCACAGGCCATCTATGACTGTCTTCGCTGACTCGCAGGTCCAATGCCGCAAAGTCATCGCAGCTAGTGTTCTTGGGCATGCGACGGCGGTGCCGCCATCGGACTACACTAATAGTCAACTTAACCAAAAGTAGTGAGCTTGGGTAAGCGGGACAGCAAACACAGTGAATCGACACGGTGGAGCACACGGTGGAGCACACAGTGATGCAACACAGTGAGGCGCCACGACACAGTGAGGCACAGTGGAACACCACAGTGCACGACAACGGAAAGGCTTGGAATGGTCGATTATTCGCCGGCTCTGATGACCGACATGTATGAATACACGATGCTCGATGCAGCACTCAAGGACGGCACCGCCAATCGCAAATGCGTATTCGAGGTGTTCACCAGGCACCTGCCCGAAGGCCGACGCTACGGCGTGGTGGCCGGCACTGGCCGCATCCTGGACGAGCTCGAACGCTTCCATTTGGACAGCGAGGACCTGAAATTCCTCGCCGACCGGCATGTGGTCAGTCCGGAGACCATCAGGTGGCTGGAGAACTTCCGCTTCTCCGGATCCATCAAGGGCTATCGAGAAGGCGAGATGTTCTTCCCGAACTCGCCGATACTGCAGGTCGAAGGCACGTTCGGCGAGTGCACGCTGCTGGAAACGCTGATTCTGTCGATTCTCAACTATGATTCCGCCGTGGCGTCCGCCGCCTCACGCATGGTGTCGGCCGCCAAGGATCGCCCCTGCATGGATATGGGCGGACGACGCACGAACGAGTGGGCCGCCGTGGCCGCGGCGCGCGCTGCAGTGGTCGGCGGCTTCAAAGGCACCGCGAACCTGCTCGCCGCACAGTTGTACGGACTGAAGGCTATTGGCACCGCCGCGCACTGCTTCACGCTGGTGCACGATTCCGAGCGCGACGCCTTCGAATCGCAGATCGCGGCACTGGGCAAGAACACCACGCTGCTGGTCGACACCTACAACATCGAGGAGGCCGTGAAGACCGCCGTGGAAGTGGCCGGCCCCGAATTGGGCGGCATCCGCATCGATTCGGGCGACTTGGCCGCGATGGCGCAACGCGTGCGCAACCAGCTGGACGCGCTGGGTGCCACGAACACCACCATCACCGTGACCAACGATCTGGACGAGTATGCACTGGCCGCCCTGCAGACCGCACCGGTCGACTCGTACGGCGTGGGCACAATGCTGGTGACCGGCTCCGGAGCCCCGACCTGCGCGATGGTGTACAAGCTCACCGAACGCGAGGGCGCGGATGGCGTGATGCAGCCTGTTGCCAAGAAGTCGAAGGACAAGGCCACAGTGCCTGGCCGCAAGCTGGCCTATCGTTCATACGAGTACGCGCTGGCCGAAGCCGAGCATGTCGTCTCCGGCTCGGAAGACAAGCTGGCCGCGTTCACGCCGGAGGAAGGCTGGAAGGATCTGCTGGTCGATTTCGTGGACCACGGCTCGATCGATTCGACTTGGCAGGGGCATGACGCCATCATGGCCGCGCACGAATACCGCGCCAAGGCGCTTGCCGAGCTGCCGATCACCGCGCAATCGCTGATGAAGGGCGAGCCTGTGATTTCTACTGAAGTCACCGTCCTGTGACGGCGGCTTCAGTAGAAATCCGTCGCGGCACAGCCGCTCCCCTCGCCTACCGGCAGCCCACCGGGCTGCCCGCTTAACGGCTCGGTTATTGAAGTCACCGTCCTGTGACGGCGACTCAGCAGTCGATTGAGTAGAGGCGGGTTTTGTAGTACTTCCAGTCGGGCAATGGTTCGCCCGCTTCGAGCGCGCGCTTGATGTCGCCGTAATAGTGCAGTTTGCGCTGCACATGCATGGCCGCCTCGTCAAGCGCGCGGCGCTGCTCGTCCAAGGCCTCGCGACGCGATTCCAGCAAGTCCAGGATCTCGTCGATGTGTTCGGGCTCATCGGACTCGTACACGAAGAATTTCTTCAGATCATCGATGGTCATGCCCGCGTTCTTGAAGCAGCAGATCGCACGCAGACGGTTGATATGGCAGTCCTCGAACACGCGCTGCCCGGTCTCCGTACGGCCGACATTGGTGAGCAGGCCCTGCTCCTCGTAATAGCGCAATGTGGACGGCTGCATATGAAACTGTGCGGCCACCTCGCGAATCGTATATGTCTTATGGATTCTCTCGCGAGCGCCCTGCGCGCTGTCGACGTTCGAAACCTCTCCCGCTCCGGCGCCGCCGGCCGGTTCATCCGCGACAGCACCGGCCGCAGTCCGCGCAGACTCCGCCGGAATCATCACCGTATCTGTTTTCAATCCGACCTCCCCGCCGTACCTTTCCCGGTTTTCCCGGCCGACGGCCCGCCGGGCACCAATCATCGGCACCCACCGCAACACGCCGAACCATCGCCCGAAATTTGCCTTCAAGTTCACTTGAACTGGAACCATGATAACCGATAACGCAACCGACACACACCCGTGCCACGGTGCACATCGGCACCTCACACGGCGTCAAAGGAGAGCCATGTTCGAGCCAACCACCTCTTACCAGCCCGACCCGCATCGCTACGACACGATGACCTACAACCGTTCCGGACGCTCCGGCCTCAAGCTTCCCGCCGTCTCGCTCGGCTTCTGGCACAACTTCGGCGACATCACCCCGTTCGAGCAGATGAAGTCGCTCGTCTTCACCGCGTTCGACAACGGCATCACCCACTTCGATCTGGCCAACAACTACGGCCCGGAACCCGGCCAGGCGGAGAAGAACTGCGGTCTGCTGCTCGCCAAATACTTCAAGCACCATCGCGACGAGCTCATCATCTCCACCAAAGCTGGCTATGAGATGTGGCAGGGCCCTTACGGCGACCTCGGCAGCCGCAAGTACCTGCTTGCGTCGCTCGACCAGTCGCTCGAACGCCTCGGACTGGACTATGTGGACATCTTCTACCACCACCACCCGGACCCGGACACCCCGCTCGAGGAGACGATGGGCGCGCTCGCGCAGGCCGTGAACTCCGGCAAGGCGCTGTACGTGGGCCTGTCCAACTACGATGGTCCGACGATGGAGAAGGCGGCGGCCATTCTCGATGAACTGCACGTGCCGTTCATCATCAACCAGAACAAGTACAACATCCTCGACCGCACGGTGGAGAAGAACGGCCTCAAGGAAACCGCATACCGCCTGGGCAAGGGGCTCATCACCTTCTGTCCGCTGGAGCAGGGCCTCCTGACCAACCGCTACCTCAACGGCATTCCCGCCGACAGCCGCATGGCCCACGATCCGCGATTCCTCAACAACTCCGCGCTGACCGACAAGCTGCACAAGCAGGTGGTGGACCTGAACAGCCTCGCCGCCGAACGCGGACAGACGCTCGCGGAGATGAGCCTGGCATGGCTGCTGCACGACGGCAAGGTGACCTCGGTGCTGGCCGGCGCCTCGAAGCCGCAGCAGATCCTCGACAACATCGGCGCACTGAAGAACACCACGTTCACCGACGAGGAGCTCAAGCGCATCGACGAGATCTCACAGCGCTGAGACACGATACCGAGCGGCCGGGCGCCGCGGCGCGAGTGGCAGACGATGGGCGTGACGCGGCGCACATGGCGAGCGCGCGAATGCGGATACATGAACGTGCGAACGCGCACGCAAGTACGAATGTGAGCGCACGCCGAAGCGCGGGCCCGCCATTTCGGCGACGATCTGGATAATTGTCCCGCTAGCTTGTGGCAGGTCAGTCGTATTCCCGTGATTGGCCGTAATCATCGTACCGGTCATCCTCCGCGGCCTGACGGCGACCTTTCTCCTGCTGCTCCTCCGCCTCATCCACGCCGCTGACCTTGGTGCGCCTTCCGATCCAGTTGATGATGGTGAACACGATGCAGAACACGATGACAAGGATTCCCAAGACGGCGATGATGCCGAGCAGCCGCCCGTATCCTTGTGCTTGTCCGGTCAACCATTGGAGGAGGTTGGATGTGGTCGTCTCGTCCGCGTATTCGGGACTGTCCGACAGGAGTTCCGCATGCTGGTTGTTGGCGCTCAATAGGTAGGATGCGTAGCCGACCAGGGGTGTGGCTATCGCGGTGAGGATTCCGATGATCCACATGAGGAACTGGTAGCGGTTGTACCATTTGCTGATTTTCCATAGGATGCCCATGTTTCCTATTGAACCAGTCTCGTGTGGGTTGTTGGCGGGAAAGGCGGGAAGATGCCGCCACGAAGAGGCATGACGGCAACGCCAAGCCCTATCAGATACGGCAAATCCTCAAAGCCATCGACATGAAGGAGAGCATGAAATGAGCATGAACACCAGCGTAATCGTCAACCATTACTCATATCGGGTCCAATGGTCCGCCGAAGATGGGGAGTACGTGGGAACCTGCGCCGAACTGCCCGGCCTGAGCTGGCTGGACGAATCCCCGGCGAAAACCCTGAACGGCATCCAGAAAGTCGCCGGCGAAGCCGTTGCGGACATGGAGGCCAACGGCGGGAAGATTCCCGAGCCATACGGCCCCCTCTTTGTCTAGAGCTATTGACATTTAGTGTCTAGTAAGATAGAATTAAGTTCGTGACGAAACGCAAGGACATCATCAAACGAATCAAAGCCGAAGCGAAAAAGAACGGCTGCCGACTCGAAATCCTCGAAGGCGGCAACCATTCAAAACTCGTCATCGACGGCATGATCGTCCCACTGCCACGACACAACGAAATACGAGAGAATACAACCAAAGCCATCTACGGGGAATGCGAACCGAAATTCGGAAAGGACTGGTGGAAATGAAAACCTACGAAGTGAACGTCACCAGAGACGAAGACGCATGGATGGTGGACGTGCCCGCCGTCAAACGCGTCACCCAGGCTCTGAATCTCAAAGAGGTGGACGTGATGGCGCGTGATCTGATCAGCATCATGACCGACGAGGCGCCGGAGTCCATCAACCTTGACGTGCACGTCAGACTGCCCGAAACGGTGGAATCGCATGTGCTTGAGTCGAAACGGCAACGCATGGTGTCGGAGGAATCAGCCCGCAAGGCCGCTTCCGAAAGCCGGCTCGCCGCCAAAACCCTGCATGGTATGGGCGTGACCCTGCGTGATATCGGCATCATGCTGGGCGTCTCCTACCAGCGGGCGCACCAGCTCGTCAACGCGTGACGTACAACGTATGCGTCCGGCTTGGAGGCGAGGGAGATAAAGGGATGAATGTGAAATCAGTCGGTCAGCATGGTCTTAGAATGATATCGCTACCGTCTGAAGTGCCATTTCCGCAGTAGTGGAGATAGTCGTCTCCGCTTGATGCCTGTCCGCTGTTGCTTCCTATAGACGGAGCAGAAACTTGACCATTACCGTTGTAATTGTGACCGCCCGTATACCCATTGTTGCTGCCGTATCCGTAGCTCTGGTATCCGTCGCCCACATACGAGGAAGACGGCGCCTGCGCCGCAGCGGCCGCCTGGGCTTCGGCCGCTGCCCTGGCGTCCGCATCCTGCTTGGCCTTCACGCTGTCGTTGACCTTGCCGACCGCATCCTCCAATGCCTTGCGCGCCTCGTCCAGTTTCGACGGATCGTTCCCGTCCTTCAGCTTGTTTCCGGCGTCGATGGCCTTCGACAGGGAGTCACGCACCGCGTTGTCGGCCACCTTGCCGTCCGAATCCGCGAGCAGCTTGGACGCCTCCTCCAGTTTCGCCTTCAGGTTCGCCCTAGCCGTGTCCAGGGTCTTGGCCGCCTTGGATTCATTGACCGCCTTCACCGTCTTCGACAGGCTCTCCTCATGCGTCCTATACCATGCGGTCTGCTCGTCCAACGTGTTCGCGGCATCCTTCAGGCCGTTCGTATCGTCGGCCGTGCAACCCGCATAGACGGGAGTTTCCTCTTTCAACGCCTTGGCCAGCGTGTCCAAGGTCTTCGCGTCCTTCACCTGATCCTTCGCCACCTTCGACGCCTGCGCGGCGTCACCGTTGAGCAGCAGGTTGTACGCGTTCATCGCCTCCCGCGTATGGCCGGAAGCCGTCGCGCACGCCGACTTGGCGGCATCAAGCTCACGGACCGTCCACACATGCCATCCGCCGACACCCGCAGCCACAAGGACCACGGCGGCACCAGCCGCAATAACAGGAACCAGCCATTGGGGCGCTTTGTCTGCACCGCAGGAGTGCCTGCTGTTTCTTCGCCATCTCTCTCATTTTGCATGGTTTCAGTGTAGAACAGGCCATGGTTTGAAGTTCCAAGACGCAAACGATGTGGATAGCGGAGGATTGATCGGCATAAGTGCTTCCCAGCCAATTGGACCCGCATACGTATAGTTGCAACCAGACAACGAATTTCCAACGAGAGACGCTAGTGGTCTGTCTCGCAATTGGTTGAGTGGTTGAGGGTGTCTTTGGCGTGCTTGACCTTGGCGAGGATGGTTTCGGCGCTGGCGGTCCATGTGTAGGGGCGGGGATTGCGGTTGTGGGCATCGATGTATTGGTCGATGCTGTCCACGAGGCTTTGCAGGCTGGGGAACACGCCGCGGCGGATGGCGTCCCGGTCAAGGTCCCCGAACCAGTGCCCGACCTGGTTGAGCCATGAGCTCGACGTGGGCGTGTAGCGCATGTGGAACCTGGGGTGCGTCCCGATCCAGGCCCTGACGGCGGCGTGCTTGTGCGTGGCGTAGTTGTCCGCGATCACGTGCACGTCCAGCCCCGCGGGCAAACCGTCGAGGGTGTCTAATTGTTTGTGTATGGGGTTGCCGGGTGAAAGGATATTATGATGGTGACCTCGCATGATGAAGTAGGGTGCGGCGATGGTGCCGTTGCCGTGGGTTCCGCCCGTGAGCTGGTGGATGGTCTTGTTTCGTCGGGTTCGTTGGATTCCCTGTTCGAGCGTATAGACAGGGGCGATGTGGAGCCGGCCGGCGATGGGGGTCTGATCCCGGAACTGGTGCGCGCGCACCGTGTTCACGCGCACCCCGCGCCGGCGCGCGCTTCTCCTCGTTCGCGACCCC
>NZ_JGZK01000009.1 GCF_000741695.1 Bifidobacterium reuteri DSM 23975
CCGCGGAGAAGGGGATCCGGACGCCCGCGCCGCACCCACATTACGGGAGGCCTGCGCCATGCGCCCCGAAGCGTCCATGCGGCCGGCCTGGTTCCTATCAGCGGTCTGCGAACGTCCCCGCTCCCGGCGACAACACCCCCCGGATCATCGACGACAGGGCAGGAAAGTCATACCGGAACCGGCGACCCGGCCCCGACCATTCGGGACCTACCAAACATGGTAATGGGCGGGCCGTGCGGAAGCCGCCATGAACAATTGTGGCGGTCGCATCCCCGCAGCGCATCTCTGCCGCGGATGCCGGGTTGGGGAAATACACAACGATGCGCATCCGTTTTCGCGCAAACGTCCAAAAACAACGTTCCTGACCGGGTGAACGTTCACAATGTGAGCATTACGTTTCGTGTCAAGCTGGGCTCGCTTAGTTTCAAACGTTGTTACATCCATTACAGAGAGAAGAATCACCAATGGGAAAAGTTAAGGCCTTCGCTGATTGGCTGACCAAATGGTTTACCGCCATCGTGGTCGTCTGGGCCGTGTTCAACTATTTCGTGCCGCAGGCCAGCCTGTGGGGCAAGCCGTACACCGGATACATGCTGGGCATCGTGTTGTTCGGCATGGGCCTGACCCTTACGCTTGACGATTTCAAGCGCATCCTCACCCAGCCGCTGATGGTCATTGTCGGTACGGTGGCCCACTTCGTCATCATGCCGCTCATCGCCGTGCTGCTGTGCTGGATCTTCCGCCTTGACGGTGCGCTGGCTGTCGGCGTGATCCTTGTCGGCTGCTGCCCGTCCGGCACCTCCTCCAACGTCATGAGCTATCTCTCCCGCGGTGATGTGGCGCTCGATGTCTCCATCGGCATCCTCTCCACGCTGTGCGCCCCGTTCATGATCCCGCTGCTGATGCAGTGGCTCGCCTCCCAGTACGTGTCCGTGCCGGTGGAGTCCCTGTTCCTCAACGCCGTCAAGGTCGTGCTCTTCCCGATTGCCCTTGGTGTGGTGTGCCATATGATCTTCGGCAAGAAGATCGAGAAGGTCACCGTGGCACTGCCGATCGTCTCTCAGGTGGCCATCCTCCTGATCATCGGCGTGGTCGTCGCCGCCAACGGCCCGAAGCTGTTCGTGGCGTCCTCCCTCATGGCCATCCCGGTCGTGATCCTGCACAACCTGTCCGGCTACGCTCTTGGCTTCGGTTTCTCCAAGCTGATGTACAAGATCTACCCGAAGGGCTTCCGCTACGCTCAGCAGAAGGCCATCACGTTCGAGGTCGGCATGCAGGATTCCGCTCTGGGCGCGACCTTGGCCCTGACCTCCTTCGCATCCAACCCGATTGCCGCTGTGCCGTCCACCTTCTTCTCCGTGTGGCACAACATCTCCGGTTCCATTCTCTCCAGCTGGTGGCGCAACCACGATGACAAGCACGAAATCCACTGGGATTCCGACAATGGCGAGAAGGGTTCCGCCAAGGAATCCGATTCCGTGCACGCCTTTGACGCCGACAAGGCCGCTGCCAAGGCCGAGGCCTGATCGCCGAAGTGGTATACTGATTCATAACTGAAGATGTAGCGGTGCCCCCGAGTGACATGGACTCCTCGGGGGCACTTGCTGTCTGGGGCCGGTCTGGCTTTGTCTGGCTTTGTCTGGCCGCGCCTGATGCCCGGAGGATTCGGGCGCGTCGTTGTCCGAGGAAATCGTATTATAGATATTTGTGTGTGCCGACGGTGCGCCTTATGTAACAGGTGCAGCGCTGGGATATCCTTCACGCCGATGAATGCTCGCAGCAATGCGAAGGCAGGAGGCGAGAAGGCCATCGGGCCGGTGGACTGGGCTGCTTTTTACACTTCGCGAAGCGCGGATTGAACGTGCGAGACGATTCGGTGAAAAGTGTGGGCGCAGTGCGGCGGTCACACGAAAGAAAAGAAACCACCGAATCGGAGAATTCAAGTTGCCTACTATTGAACAGCTCGTCCGCAAGGGACGTCAGGCAAAGCCGAAGAAGTCCAAGACTTTGGCACTGAAGGGAAGCCCGCTGCGTCGCGGCGTGTGCACCCGTGTCTACACCACCACCCCGAAGAAGCCGAACTCGGCACTGCGTAAGGTCGCCCGTGTTCGCCTGTCCTCCGGCGTCGAAGTCACCGCCTACATTCCGGGCGAGGGCCACAACCTGCAGGAGCACTCCATCGTGCTCGTGCGCGGCGGCCGTGTGAAGGATCTGCCGGGTGTGCGTTACCACATCGTGCGTGGTGCGCTCGATACCCAGGGTGTCAAGGACCGTAAGCAGGGTCGTTCCCTGTATGGAGCAAAGAAGGCGAAGTAAGAGATATGTCACGTAAGGGACCTTCCAAGAAGCACGTCGTGCTGCCCGATCCGATCTACGGTTCCACCGTGGTGGCGCAGCTCATCAACAAGATTCTGCTTGACGGCAAGAAGTCGATCGCCGAGGACATCGTGTACTCCGCTCTCGACATGGTCAAGGAGAAGTCCGACCAGGAGCCGGTGGCCGTGCTCAAGCGCGCCCTGGACAACATCCGTCCGTCCCTCGAGGTCCGCTCCCGCCGCGTCGGTGGCGCCACCTACCAGGTGCCGGTCGAGGTCAAGCCGAACCGCGCCAACACGCTGTCGCTGCGCTGGCTGACCGACTTCTCCCGCGCCCGTCGTGAGAAGACCATGGCCGAGCGTCTGGCCAACGAGATCCTGGATGCCTCCAACGGCCTCGGTGCTTCTGTCAAGCGTCGCGAGGATACTCATAAGATGGCAGAGGCCAACAAGGCCTTCGCGCATTACCGCTGGTAATCCAGAGAGAAATAAGGAACAACGATGGCTGAAGAGATTTCGGATCTTCACAACGTCCGTAACATCGGCATCATGGCTCACATCGATGCCGGTAAGACCACCACTACCGAGCGTATCCTGTACTACACCGGTAAGAGCTACAAGATCGGTGAGGTCCACGATGGCGCCGCCACCATGGACTTCATGGCTCAGGAGCAGGAGCGCGGCATCACCATTCAGTCCGCCGCCACCACCTGCTTCTGGAACCGTCAGACCCATGACACCGACGAGAAGTTCCAGATCAACATCATCGATACCCCTGGCCACGTGGACTTCACGGCCGAGGTGGAGCGCTCCCTGCGTGTGCTCGATGGCGCTGTCGCCGTGTTCGATGGCAAGGAAGGCGTGGAGCCGCAGTCCGAGACCGTGTGGCGTCAGGCCGACAAGTACGGCGTTCCGCGTATCTGCTTCGTCAACAAGATGGACAAGCTGGGCGCGAACTTCTACTACTCCGTCGACACCATCCGCGAGAAGCTGGGCGCTGACCCGATCGTGATGCAGCTGCCGATGGGTGCCGAAAGCGACTTCACCGGCGTCATCGACCTAGTCGAGATGAAGGCCTACGACTGGAACACCGGCGACGAGCTGGGTGCTCACTACAACATGGACCCGATTCCGGAAGAGTACCAGGAGAAGGCCCAGGAATACCACGAGAAGCTTGTCGAGGCCGCCGCTGAAGCCAACGACGAACTCATGAACAAGTTCTTCGAGGAAGGCGACCTGTCCAAGGAAGAGATCCGCGCCGGCGTGCGTCAGCTGACCATCGCCAAGAAGGCCTTCCCGGTCTTCTGCGGTTCCGCCTTCAAGGACAAGGGTGTGCAGCCGATGCTGGACGCCGTCATCGATTACCTGCCGTCCCCCGAGGACGTGCCGGCCATCAAGGGCTACCAGCCTGGTGACGAGTCCATCGAGATCGACCGCAAGCCCACCAAGACCGATCCGTTCTCGGCCCTGGTCTTCAAGATCTCCACC
This sequence comes from Bifidobacterium reuteri DSM 23975, assembly GCF_000741695.1. GTDB lineage: Bacteria > Actinomycetota > Actinomycetes > Actinomycetales > Bifidobacteriaceae > Bifidobacterium > Bifidobacterium reuteri. The sequence continues at coordinate 3,804 of NZ_JGZK01000009.1, forward strand.
CACCCGTTCTACGGCAAGCTCGTGTTCGTGCGCGTGTACTCCGGCTCCGTCAAGCCGGGTGACTCCGTGCTCGACTCCACCCGCGAGAAGAAGGAACGTATCGGCAAGATCTTCCAGATGCACGCCGATAAGGAGAACCCGATGGATGTGGCCGATGCCGGCAACATCTACACCTTCGTGGGTCTGAAGAACGTCACCACCGGTGACACCCTGTGCGCCATCGACAACCCGATCACCCTCGACTCCATGACCTTCCCGGATCCTGTGATCCAGGTGGCCGTCGAGCCGAAGACCAAGGCCGATCAGGAGAAGATGGGCATCGCCCTCGCCAAGCTGGCCGAAGAGGATCCGACCTTCCAGGTCACCACCGACGAAGAGTCCGGCCAGACGCTGATCGCCGGCATGGGCGAGCTCCAGCTCGACATCATCGTCGACCGTATGCGTCGCGAGTTCAAGGTTGAGTGCAACCAGGGCAAGCCGCAGGTCGCCTACCGCGAGACCATCCGCAAGGCCGTCATGGACCAGGGCTACACCCACAAGAAGCAGACCGGTGGTTCCGGCCAGTTCGCAAAGGTCCTGATGAACTTCGAGCCGCTCGACACCACCGAGGGCAAGACCTTCGAGTTCGAGAACGCCGTCACCGGCGGTCACATCTCCCAGGAGTTCATCCCGTCCATCGAGGCTGGCGTCAAGGAGGCCATGGAATCCGGTATTCTCGCCGGCTTCCCGGTCGTGGGCGTCAAGGCCACCGTCACCGATGGCCAGATGCACCCGGTCGACTCCTCCGAAATGGCCTTCAAGCTTGCAGGTTCCATGTGCTTCAAGGAAGCTGCTCCCAAGGCCAAGCCGGTCATCCTCGAGCCCATTATGAAGGTCGAGGTTCGTACTCCTGAGGAGTACATGGGTGAGGTCATCGGCGATCTGAACCAGCGTCGTGGCAACATCCAGTCCATGACCGACGCCATCGGCGTCAAGGTCATCGACGCCAAGGTGCCGCTGTCCGAGATGTTCGGCTACATCGGCGACCTGCGTTCCAAGACCCAGGGTCGCGCCATGTTCACCATGGAAATGGACTCCTACGCCGAGGTGCCGAAGAGCGTCTCCGACGAGATCATCAAGGCTCAGCGCGGCGAGTGACACGCGCCACAGTCAAGGCTAGCCAGTGTCTCCAGTCAGCGGTAAAATCGTGTACCGCTGACTGGGTTCTGGCTCCTCAATGTGGCACATAACCCAGAAACCCAGTACAATAGAGCGAGTGCCTATGCGAAAGCGCATGGGAAACTCACGAGACGTCCAGGAGGACAAAGAGTAATGGCAAAGGAAAAGTACGAGCGTACTAAGCCGCACGTTAACATTGGTACCATCGGCCACGTCGATCACGGTAAGACTACCCTGACTGCCGCCATCTCCAAGGTTCTGTACGAGGAGTACCCGGATATCAACACTGAGTACGACTTCAACCAGATCGACTCCGCTCCGGAAGAGGCCGCCCGCGGTATCACCATCAACATCTCCCACATCGAGTACCAGACCGCTAAGCGTCACTACGCTCACGTCGACTGCCCGGGCCACGCTGACTTCGTGAAGAACATGATCACCGGTGCTGCCCAGATGGATGGTGCTATCCTCGTTGTGGCCGCCACCGATGGCCCGATGGCTCAGACCCGCGAGCACGTGCTGCTCGCTCGTCAGGTTGGCGTGCCGAAGATCCTCGTCGCTCTGAACAAGTGCGATATGGTTGAGGACGAAGAGCTGATCGAGCTCGTTGAGGAAGAGGTCCGTGACCTCCTCGACGAGAACGGCTTCGATCGTGACTGCCCGGTCATCCGTGTGTCCGCTTACGGCGCTCTGCACAATGACGCTCCGGATCACGAGCACTGGGTTGAGCAGATCAAGAAGCTCATGGACGCCGTCGACGAGTACATCCCGACCCCGGTTCACGATCTGGACAAGCCGTTCCTGATGCCTATCGAGGACGTCTTCACCATCTCCGGCCGTGGTACCGTCGTCACCGGTCGTGTGGAGCGTGGCCAGCTGGCCGTCAACTCCCCGGTCGAGATCGTCGGCGTTCGTCCGACCCAGTCCACCACCGTGACCTCCATCGAGACCTTCCATAAGACCATGGACTCCTGCGAGGCTGGCGACAACACCGGTCTGCTGCTCCGCGGTATCAACCGTACCGACGTTGAGCGTGGCCAGGTTCTGGCCAAGCCGGGCTCCGTCACCCCGCACACCAAGTTCGAGGGTGAGGTCTACGTGCTGACCAAGGACGAGGGTGGCCGTCACTCGCCGTTCTTCTCCAACTACCGTCCGCAGTTCTACTTCCGCACCACCGACGTCACCGGCGTCATCGAGTTGCCGGAAGGCGTCGAGATGGTTCAGCCTGGCGATCACGCCACCTTCACCGTTGAGCTGATTCAGCCCATCGCTATGGAGGAAGGCCTGACCTTCGCTGTGCGTGAAGGTGGCCACACCGTTGGCTCCGGCCGTGTGACCAAGGTCATCGCCTGATTATCATCAGACATGATTTCCCGTCACGCTTGAACTAGCGTAGTACATCCCCCTTGGTTCGCGCCAAGGGGGATTTTTTATGCTGATTTCAACCGTTGCGGACCTGCGGCAGTTTATAGTTGATAACTGAGCAGGAAGGCAGCATATGCGGGTTTTTGATTTTGACGGCACCATATATGACGGCGAAAGCCTGTTCGACCTCTATCTGTTCAGTGCCCGTTATGATGTGAAAGTGTTTCGTCACCTGGCACCGGTGCTTCGATACGCCATCAAATACAAACTCGGCAAGGCCACGTTGGAGCAGATGGAGCACGGAGTTGGCAAGGTCACTCGCAAATACCTGCAGGACCTGGCCAAGTCCAGATCGATTGACGGTCTACGCACGCAGGCGTTGGACAATGCGGTGAAAGCGGGACTTGACAAGGATGTCATGGTTGCAGACGCGTCCGTCATCGGAGCCGACGATTTGGATGGTGGCTTGAAGTCATTGGTCAATGCGTTCTGGGATCGCAATATGTCCAAGATCAAGCCGTGGTACGAACCCAGACCGGATGATGTGATTTTGACCGCGTCGTTTGATGTGACTGTGGGGGAGGCGTGCCGCCGGCTTGGAGTACACAATCTCATTGCCTCGACCATCGACCCCAGAACATTCGAGGTGACGTATCTCAATTTCAACACCAACAAGCCGAAGCGCCTGTGCGAAGTACTTGGCCCGGATGCGGTGATTGATGAATTCTATACGGACAGCGCGTTCGACCAGCCGATGATCGATATGGCCCGCAAGGGTTTCATGGTCAAAGGCAATGTCATAACACAGGTGAAATAACGTAAAGGCATGGATTGGCATGTGCATTGCCTATTGGATATCGACTGGGAAACGGTATTCAATAGAGTGCGCTGGATGACTGCCTGACGCGTGTGCCCCCAATCGTTGGCGGTGATGACGGCAGCTAATATATCAGGCAACGATATCCTCAACGACAAGTCAAAGGAGTGGGTATGAGCGATACCATGAAAGCCGCTGTTTTCGTCAAGCCGGGAACTATCGCGGTGGAGGAGATTCCCAAGGCGCGGGTACAGCAGGACGACGATGTCGTGATCCGCGTTGTCCGCGCGTGCGTATGCGGCTCAGACCTGTGGTTCTACCGTGGATTGTCCGGGCAGGAGCCCAACAGTCAGATCGGCCATGAGGCCATCGGCGTAGTCGAAGAGGTCGGTTCGGCTGTCGAAAGCGTCAAGACGGGGGATTTCGTGATTGTGCCGTTCCCGTTCAGCTGCGGCAAGTGCCCGGTGTGCAAGGCCGGATTCGAATCCGTATGCCCCCACGGCGGATACTTCTCCGCCAGCCAGGCCGAATACCTGCGCGTTCCGGAAGCCGATGGCACGTTGGTCAAGGTGCCTGGCTCACCGGAGGATTATGACGATGCCACGCTGGCCTCCCTGCTGACCATCTCCGATGTGATGTCTACCGGGTATCATGCCGCCGCATCCGCCGAGGTCAAGCCCGGTGACACCGCCGTGGTGATGGGTGACGGCGCCGTGGGTCTATGCGGCGTGATCGCCGCCAAGATGCGCGGGGCTACGCGCATCATCGCCATGAGCCGCCATGAGGATCGAGCGGCGCTGGCCCGCGAATTCGGCGCCACCGATATCGTGCCCGAGCGTGATCAGGCCGCCATCGACAAGGTGCTGGCGATGACCGACGGCTACGGTGCGGACGCCGTGCTCGAATGCGTGGGCTCCAAGCAGTCCTTCGACACCGCCATTGCGCTGGTCCGTCGCGGCGGTGTGATTGGCCGTGTCGGTCTGCCGCATGATGTGACCATCAGCGCCGAGGGCACGTTCTACGGCAACATCGGCATCAAGGGCGGTCCGGCGCCGGTCCGTCACTACGACATCGACGGTGGCTTGCTGGATGCCGTACTCAAGCACGAGATCAATCCCGGTCGCGTGTTCACCGCCGAATACGATCTTGACCATATTCAGGATGCCTATGAGGCGATGGACCAGCGCAAGGTCATCAAGGCGCTGATTCGCTTCTGAGATTTGCGGGTGCGTGTCGAGAGAATGTCGAGAGAATGTCGTTACACACGCTAAAAGCGTCAGTATGTATGTGGGTTGACGAACATTTCTCATACATACTGACGCTTCGGCGCGCAATACACGAATTAATGACGCAGTAAGTAGTGGTCTGCTCGTAATTGTCTGTGTGGGTGGCCCCTTTGATGAGGGGCTAGCAGCGAATCTGAATAAGCTGAATAGGGAAGAGACCGAGCCTGAACTCCTCAATTATTAGCGAGACGGGCCATTAGACGGTGGTCATGTCGCTGCGAACACGTTCGGCGGCAATGTCGATATTGCCGGGCCAGGTGGGTACTCCTGAGACGAGCTTGACCTTGGCAAACTCCGCAGGATCGTTGAGTTTACGGAAAACACCTTTATCTATGTATTTTGACATGTCGAAAACACCGGATGCCCCGTCGGAGCAAATCACCTTGAGTCTATAACCGGGTAACGGCTGTGCGCTGTTAACGCGGATTGAGTAGTCGATGTTCATGGCGCACTCCTTGTCACGGTTCTATCATTCCTGGATTCGAGTAGTTTGAAGCTGCGAGCCAAGCGTGGTGAAGCTCGTCACGCCTTCTCGAAATCCACCTGACTACCATTGTATGTTGTCTTTTGGGCAAAGGCTGGGCCCCGATTGAGTTGCCGCTAAGGTCATACGTGGCATTATGGCCCGCATATTCGGCATGAATATGCGGGGGAGCATGGTCGGCAAAGTTCATGGTTATTCTGATTCCATTGAATCGGCAAATTTCCGGCATATCGAATTCCAGTTGAAAACATCAGGATGATGCTTTGATATGGACTGTGGGAAGGTCAAACCAGTGTGCTTTCTTGATGATCTTGTCTCTTTGTTCATAGGGAAGCCGCATGTAGTCGATGATGTCTTTGTCTTGGAATAAGTCACTGCAATACACTGGAAGTCTGTAGCGTGGGACTATTCCTATAAGGTCTTTGCCGTTTGCCATATGAGCTATTTGCCGAGCGTGAAGTACCGAAACGGGCAGCTCAGCATCATATAGCGCTAAGGCAAAGTGAATTGCTTGAATGCACGACCAATAATTTGCACCTGAGACGTTGAAAGACCATCCGCCTTCGTCTTTTCGCGGGAAAAGATGCATCCATGAAAAGCCGTGACCGGGGCGAACTTCCCATGTGTGGCCTTCAGCTTGTTTGCTGTCCATCCATGCTTCGAAATCTTCTGGTGAGTTCTGATCAAGATCGCGTAATCCGTGATGTCGAAAGTCCGCGTACTTGATGCACCAGTCAAGCGGCGTGGCGTCCATCTTTGGGCAAGCGTATCCACTTGCCTCATATCCAAGCATACAGGCTTTGAAATATTCTCCTGAAGTTAGTGTGGGGAGTTTCTTATTAAGTACGGTTCCTTCTTCTAGTGATGAGAACAATTGAGTGAATCGTAGGATGTCTTCAGTGTGGATACCGTTGAGGAAAATATCTTTATTCTCAGGGAATATGTCCCATACGTCACGGCGAAGGATTGTTCCTGTTCTCATGTCAAATGGGAGTTTTTCACGAATAATGGTGTTATATGAATCGTTTTTACATTGGATAACGCAGTATTGAGCACCGCACATCAGCCAGTTCATTAATGGAACATAATATTCAGGATTGTTGGTATGATCATCGTTGGCAAAACGAATGCAGAAACGGCCGTTGATGAATAGATGCCGGCAATCGTCATATTCAGTACAGGTGATTTTGTACCAGACGGTTTCATCTGGATAGGAGCTTAACCAGGATTGCTCGAATTCCTGATAAGTCTGATACTCGCCGTCTTCATACAGCTCGTCGTAGTGGCCGAAGGCCGTGATCGGACCGCGTTCTGCGGGTATCCACAGTAGGCGGAACCCGTCTTCTCCTAAGGGCTCGATGTTGTCGAGTACGTCAAACAGCTGTGTGGCCGCAGTATCGAGAGGCAGGTAAATATCCGGTTCCCATGATCTGGGGGAACGGATCATGTTGTCGATTTGCGGGGCGAAAAGAGTTCTGTGATGCATGATGGCTCCCAATCTTAAATGTGGTATCTGTATTGATACCAGTGTAGCACATATGTTCGAATATGCGATGTGTGTGGGTGTAATGGGTTGCCTGCGCCGGCCGATTACAATGATTGAATAATTCGAGTGGATGATTCTTGGGGTGCCATGAAAAACGTGATTGATCGATATGTGTATCGCGTGCATTGGTCGGATGAATGCGAGGGTTTTGTGGGAACGGTGGCGGAGATGCCGGAGTTGAGATTCGTGTCCGGTTCGTTTGTCGAGGCGTTAACCGGTATTCGGATTTCGGCTCATGATGAGGCTGCCAAGTTGGTCGAGAGGGGCGTTGCGGTTCCGGTTCCTTTCGAGGATCGCCATTATTCGGGTCACTTTATGGTTCGGGTGCCGCCTGAAGTGCATAGACGTTTGTCCATCGAAGCGGCTGAGCAGGGGGTGTCTCTGAATAGATTGGTTCAGGCTCGTTTGTCCTGAAATCGTTTTGCTTCTGCGTCGTTGTCGTTGTCTCTGGACGTTGTCCCTGATCGGTACGCAGCGGCCGACCCATTGCAACTGCACCATACTTCTGATACACTTTGAACTGTACTAGAAATATGGTGCAGTTGCATGCTGGAGGTGCCGAATGGTTTCGGGCGAAATGGCTGATGGCGTTCGGTAACAGGCGGCAATGCACCTCAAGCGCGATGAGGTGAGTACGATGTCGTTCTCTGTTTTCGGCGTAGTGGCAGCGTTGCTGATAGGTTTGCTACGGCTGGTGCTTGTTGTCGCCGTGGTGGTGCTGATCGTCAGGGCGTTGGTGCACATGAATCGTGAGCCGTCGCTGTCGGTGAAGCAGCCTGTTTCGTCGGGTGGCCCATCGGATGATTCGTCAGGTGGTTCATCGGGCGGCCTGATGGAAGGGGAGGCTGTTCCGGATATGACGGCGGGCGGTCCCATGCCCATTGTGCGCCGTCGCATGGCGTGTGCTCTGCTCGTCGGTGTGGCGGTGTTGGTCATGGTGTTGATAGTCGGATTTGTAGTGCCCAAGGATATGTATCGCATCGCATCGATGGCTCCCGGCCTTGCGGCATCGGCGGTCATGCTGGCTCTTGCGCTGCCCTTTCCGGACATGTCCGATCGGCTGGGCGGCGGCCAGGTGCGTACGGCGTCGCTGCAATCCCGCGAACCATGGACGTACGCGCGACGGTATGTGCTCATGCAGCCGATGCTTGCCGCCGGGCTGCTCATTATCTATCTCGGATACACCACGGTGACGGCCAGTCCGGATGATTTCGGCCTGATGCGCAGTATCCAGCTGGTCGCTCCGAATGGGACGTGGGCTCATTCCTCCGGTCCTTATCCCGGATCGTATTATTCCATCCCACTGGCCGTCGTCACACTGGTGCTGGTCGGCCTGACCTGCGCGGCGCTCTGGCGCATCGCCCATGTGCCGAGTGCTCCTGAAGCCCGATTCGCCGATGCTGACCGGTTGTGGCGCGTACTGCTGACGCGATTCACGGTGTTCCTGTCGGTCGGCACGATGCTGGTCTACGCGTCGGCGGTACTGATGGTGGCGGGAACCGCAACGGTTCGGGTCGGCACCAACAGCGGCACATGGTCGTCGGCCTACGCGGATGATGTGTATCCGACCTTGGGCAACATACAGATCATCATGGGTGGCGTGGTGGCCGTGTTGGCGGTCATCTACCTCGTGATGGCGTGTTCCGCATTGGTCCAGTTGTGGACTTCGCCTCGGAGGACACGATGATGGGCGGCGGCGATGACGTGCGCCTGGTGATACGCGAATCGTCGCCGGTGCCGGTATATGAGCAGATTCGTGAGCAAATCGAAGGTATGGTTCGTGCAGGCCTTCTGCATGACGGTGACAAACTGCCGTCGGTGCGTCAGCTGGCCGGCGACCTGCGCATCGCACCCGGCACCGTGGCCAAGGCCTATGCCGAACTCGCTGAGCAAGGGGTGATTGAGACCGCCCCCGGTCGCGCCGCCCGAATCAGGCGGGTGGCGACCATCCCCGAACCCCTGCTGGAGGCCGCAAAAGACTACGCCGGACAGTCCCGGCGGCTTGGTTCCAGCCTTGAGGACGCCATCAGCGCCCTGCGCGCCCAGTGGTAGTTTCACATCAGGTCCTGTGCCGGCGGATTGCGGACGTGTGCCATAGCAGTCCACAGTCTGCCGGATTCCGCAGGTTATGCGTTATGCGTTATGCGTGTGCGCCGTCTGACGGATGACTGATGATGGACGGCTGCCGTGCTGGTCATCTATCGGCGCCTCTACGGATAATCAGGTTCGTTGTCCTAGCGCTCGTATGGCAGGTCATACAATGATTCCGGATCGAGGGAAAGATGGTGCGGCATATGGATGTTGATGGGAAGGTCGAGGATTCGGCAAAGTCCGGGAGTCCGGAGACATCCGGGGAGTCGATGATGTCCGGGATATCAACGACTGCGCCACACAGGCCTCGCGCCATCGAGGTGCGCGGGGCGCGGGTGCATAACCTCAAGAACGTCGATGTGGACGTGCCGCTCGGCGAGCTGGTGGGTGTCGCCGGCGTCTCCGGTTCGGGCAAGAGCTCGCTTGCGCTCGGCGTGCTGTATGCGGAGGGGTCAAGGCGGTATCTGGAGGCGCTGTCCACGTATACGCGCCGGCGCCTGACCCAGGCCAGTCGCGCCCAAGTGGATGAGGTGCTGCACGTGCCGGCGGCGCTCGCGTTGCATCAGCGGCCCGCCGTACCCGGCATCCGGTCCACCTTCGGCACGATGACCGAACTGCTCAACAGCCTGCGTCTGCTGTTCTCCCGTGTCGGTTCGCACGTATGCCCGCAATGCGGAACCCACGCGGACCCCACGCTTAATGTGGCGTTGGAGCAGCCGATCGTATGCAGCCATTGCGGCAAGCGATTCCACGGCCCCGGCGCCGAAAGCCTGGCCTTCAATTCGGCGGGCGCATGCCCCGCTTGCTCCGGCACCGGCATCGTACGCGAGGTGAACCGCGCCGCACTGGTGCCGGACGAATCGAAATCCATCGACGACGGCGCGGTGCTGCCATGGGGCTCGCTCATGTGGGACCTCATGAAGCAGGTGTGCGGCGCGATGGGCGTGCGCACCAACGTGCCATTCCGCGAACTCACGCCCGAAGAGCGTGACATCGTATTCAACGGACCGGCCGTCAAGAAGCACATTCTGTATCGGCCCAAGAAAGGCGACGATTTCGCCGAGCTCGACTTCACCTATTACAACGCCGTGTACACGGTCGAGAACGCGCTCGCCAAGGCCAAGGACGAGCAGGGATTGAAGCGCGTGGCGCGATTCCTGGAGGAGAAGCCGTGTCCCGACTGCGGTGGTACGCGCCTGAGCGCCGCCGCACGCGCGCCGGAAATACGCGGCATCAATCTGGCGCAGGCAACCGCCATGACCCTGGACGACGCGGTGACGTGGGTGCGGGGCGTGCCGGGTACTCTGCCTGAGAGCATGCGCCCGATGGCCACGAACATCTGCGAATCGTTCCTCGACGTAGCCCGCAGACTGCTTGAACTCGGTCTCGGCTACCTGTCGCTCGACCGTGCCGGCGCCACGCTGTCCACAGGCGAACGCCAACGTGTGCAACTGGCCCGCGCCGTGCGCAACCGTACCACCGGCGTGCTGTACGTGCTCGATGAGCCGTCCATTGGCTTGCATCCCTCGAACGTGGACGGCCTGCTTGGCGTGATGCGCGACCTCGTGGCGGACGGCAACTCCGTGGTGGTGGTCGATCATGACGTACGTGTGCTCAAGGCCACCGATCATCTCATCGAGATGGGGCCGGTGGCCGGCGCCGGCGGTGGTCATGTGATCGCGCAGGGCGCGGTCGACAAGGTCGAACAGACCCCGGGCAGCCGCATAGCGCCGTTCCTGACCGAAAACGGCGAGACCCGCGTGCGTGCCCGCGTCGCTCCGGAAAAGATGTTCGATGCCGGCCGGATCCACATGGAGACCGGCCCGTTGCACACCGTCAAGCCGCTGAGCGTGGACGTACCGCGCGGCAGACTCACGGTCGTCACCGGCGTCTCGGGCTCGGGCAAGACCACGATGGTGCTGGAATCGCTGATTCCGGCGCTCAAGGCCAACGTCGATGGAGATGGTCTGCCGGCGCACGTTCGCGGCATCGAAGCGGACAGCATCACCCGCGCGAACCTCATCGACGCCACGCCGATCGGTGCGAACGTGCGCTCCACCGTGGTCACCTACGCCGACATCCACGACGATTTGCGCCGCGCCTTCGCTCGCACGGACGAGGCCAAGGCCGCCGGATACAAGGCCGGCGACTTCTCCTACAACACCGGACGGCTGCGTTGCCCCACCTGCGACGGCACCGGTCGATTTCACTGGATGTGCAGTTCCTGCCGGACGTCACCATCGCCTGCCCGGACTGCCGTGGGTCGCGGTATGCGCCGGAAGCGAGCCTTATCCACCGACCGGTCAAAGGCGGCGGAGATGGAAGGTCGTCAAGGGGCTTGTGGCGAGTTGAGTGCGCGTGACAACGTAGGCAGCGGTTCGGATGCCGGTGCCGTTGTGCCGGGTGCCACATTGACGGAGAGCGGAATCACGATGGAACAGGGATCCACGGCGGAACAGGGGGATGTGGACGCGCCCCTGCGTTCGCTGACGCTGCCGCAATTCATGGCGATGAGCGTGGATGAGGCGCTCGCCGTCACCACCGACATGAAGAAGGTGCATAGTCGGCTCACTACACTGCACGATCTGGGACTCGGCTACCTGACACTCGGCGAACCGACGCCCGCGCTTTCGGGTGGCGAGGCGCAGCGGCTCAAACTCGCCAGCGAGATGGGCAAGGCGCAGTCGGATGCGGTGTTCGTGTTTGATGAGCCGACCATCGGCCTACATCCGCTTGACGTGCGTGTATTGCTTGGCGTCTTCGACCGGCTGGTCGCGGCGGGTGCGACGGTCATCGTCATCGAACATGATCTCGACATGATCGCCAACGCCGACTGGATCATCGACATGGGGCCAGGCGGCGGCGAGGCCGGCGGGCACATCGTCGCTACCGGCACGCCGGAGCAGGTCGCTGCGGACCCCGCGAGCATCACCGGGCGGTATCTGCATATTCGATAGATAACGTCGTCGGCGGCGTTCGTGGTGCCTGCCCTGAATGACGCGGCGTGCGGAATCCTTGGCATGTGGGATATGGGATGTCGAGTCGGGCGTCAGGATATCCCATGGCTCGAATTTCGCTTGCATGCCCCGCATACCGGTCACGACGTCCAGTACAGGACTGACGGGGGAGTAGGATGGCCGCCGTGAAACAGGTTCAGGGCATCAAACGAGCAAGTGCGGACGCGAAATACCGGCAGATGACCGAGCAGCCGATACCGTCGTTGATTCTGCGGCTTTCGCTGCCGGCTGTCGTCTCCAACCTGGTGACCACCGCGTACAACCTGACCGACACGTTCTTCATCGGACAGCTCGGCACCGCGCAGTCCGGTGCCATCGGCATCGCCTTCTCCATCATGACCATCCTGCAGGCGATTGGTTTCTTCTTCGGCAACGGTGCCGGCAACTCGATGAGCCGCGAACTCGGCAAGCGCAACAATGAACGCGCCTCCCGGTTGCTGGCGCTGGGATTCGCCGGAGCCGTGCTTTCCGCGCTGCTGATCGCTCTGATCTGCCTCGCCATGCTCAGGCCCTTGGTGATGATGCTTGGCTCCACCAGTACCATCGCACCCTATGCCGTGCAGTATCTGACGCCTATTCTGGTCGCGGCGCCCTGCGTATGCGGTTCCTTTGCGCTCAACGGACTGCTCAGATATCAAGGCCAATCCGCGTTCGGCATGATCGGGCTGGTCAGTGGCGCTCTGCTCAATTTCCTGCTCGCCCCGCTGTTCATTTTCGTACTTGACTTGGGAATTTTCGGGGCGGGACTCGCCACCGGCATCTGCCAGACCGTGAGCTTTATCATCCTGACCACGATGAGTGCCCGATTTGGCGTGCTGAAGCTCTCCCTGCGCAACTGCCGGCCGGATATGCTGTTGGTGCGCGAGATCATCGGCGGCGGTTTGCCTTCGTTGGTTCGTCAGAGCGCCGGATCCATTGCCGCCACATGCGTGAACATCGCAGCCAACCCGTTCGGTGATGCGGCGATCGCCGGCATGGCCATCGTGATGCGCATCATGCTCGGGGTGAATTCGGTGATTATCGGTCTGGGGCAGGGATTCCAGCCGGTATGCGGCTACAACTATGGGGCAGGAAAGTTCGCCCGTGTGCGTGAGGGCTTCTGGTTCTGCGTGAAGCTGTCCACCTGCATACTGTTGGTGCTTGGAGCGGCCATCTGGCTGTCCTCGCCGCAATTGGTGGAGATCTTCCGTTCCGATCCGGCGGTGGTCACGGTGGGCGTGGCTGCCCTGCATTTCCAATGCCTGACCGTGGCGCTCAACGGCATGAACATGATGGGCAATATGATCAGCCAGACGATGGGGAAGACGGGTATGGCGTCATTCCTCGCCGTATGCCGCACCGGCCTGTACTTGGCGCCGGTGGTGCTGGTGCTGCCGCACTTCTTCGGGGTGACTGGCGTGGAGGTGGCGCAGACCGTGTCCGACATCCTGACCTTCGCCACCACCGTTCCGTTCATGCATCGCATCCTGCGCGAGCTGCGTTAGTGTCCGCTGTGATACGACAAAGGGCGTTGGCAGCGGAAGACAAGGGTGCCCCTGTGCATTCGGGCAAGCGATTGGGCTGCGCGAACGCACAGGGGCACTGTCATGGGCACTTGTCATGCGGATACCGTGTACCAGATATCGGTGATATCGGCTCCGCGCGTGCGTTGTGGGATAAGTGATTACTTTACGACCTTGAAGCCGGCGGTCCACGGGGTTTGCTCGGTGACGCCCAGGATGATCTGCAGCGCGCCGTAGCCCTCGAGGTACTGTGCGCGCTTCAGGGCGCCGGCATCCACGGTCTTGAGTCCGGCGGCCTCGATGAAGGCGGCCACGGACTTCTTGGCAGCCTCATCATCGGCGGCGAGCTGCACCACGGTCGGTGCGCCGTCGTTCTCACCGGTGGCCAGCGTAGCGGCGAAGGTGGTGTTGAACGCCTTGACCACGCTAGACTGCGGAAGCTTGGCGGCCACGTACTCGGCAGCGGACTTGGCGCCTTCCGGCAGGGCGAGGTCGAAGGTGGTGAAATCGATCGGGTTGGAGACATCCACCACGGTCTTGCCGGCGAGCTGGTCGGCGTAGGCGGCGATCGCCTCGTCGTAGGCGGGGAAGGGCAGGGCCAGGACGACGATGTCGCCGGTGATGGCGGCCTCGCCGAACTTCGCGCCGGTTACGCCCTCGGCTGCGGCGGTGGCCTTATCGGGGTTGCGGTCGATGACCTGGACGTTCGCGCCGCCCTTGACGGCGATGCCCGCCACGGCGGATCCGATGTTGCCTGCGCCGAAGATGGTGATGTTTGCCATGATGTGTTCCTTTCGATGATGAAAGCCTATTGCCTTGTTGGTTAGATTGTCGGCGAATGTCGCTGCGTCTGGTGCTGTGACCGGTCTGCGATGTTCGCGTTGATGCCAGTATGCACCTCACGTTGATATATTTCAAGCTGAGATATATCAATAAGATTTATGTCGGTCGCGAAATCGCTGTATTTCCAACGGTTTTGAGGGGTTTATTAACCGTGGCTTGCGGCGTGTCGTTCTGAAATATCTCAGTCTGAGGTATCATGAACGCATGAATATTGTGGAAATCATGACGTTGGGCTTCCTTTCCGAGGAGCCGTTGTGCGGCTACAGGCTGCGCAAGAAGATGGAGCAGCTCCAGGGATACAACCGCGCCTTCAGCGACGGCACGCTCCATTCGGTCACCAGCAAGTTCGTCAAAGCCGGCTATTTGGGGGAGGCGTTCAATGTGGTCAATGGGCGCCGTCTGCGTGAGTTTCACCTTGAGCCGGCGGGTCGTGAGAAGCTTATCGAGGAGCTGAAGAGTACGAGCGGGTATATGCTCAGCGACATCACCAAATGGGCGGTGGTGATGTCCTTCCTGTCCGTCATCCCCGATGTCGCTGATCGCAATGCCGTACTGCGGCGTCGGCTCGATCTGCTGGATTCGGATGTGCGGCGCATGTACAGCGACGGCGAAGGGCCAATCGACAACGAAAGTCTGACCGACAAGTACCGTATCGCCATCACCGAGATCCATGACGCCGAAATCGCCGCCGAACGCGCCTGGCTGGTCAAGGAGCTCGGCGTTGACGAGTGACGTGACGCCTGTGGGGCCTGCGGGAATCGCGAAATCCGTAAGCCCTGTGGAATCCGCGGGACAATCCGTGACGCAACCCGTAAGGCCTAGGCGGCATGGCGTGCGCCGGCGGGCCGAGGCTTCTCGGGTGCCGACGCCGGACGACCTGGAACGACTGTTCCACACAATGATGGAGTCGATGGGGCCGACCGGCTGGTGGCCGGCCGAATCCCTCTACGAGATCATGGTCGGGGCGGTGCTCATCCAGAACGCCTCCTGGCGTAACGCCGACCGGTCGCTCGACGCCCTACGCGCCGCCGATGCACTCGATCCTCACGCCATCGCGGACATGGACAACGAACGACTCCAGGACCTCATCCGCCCGTCCGGGTTCTTCCGGAACAAGTCGCGTGCGTTGCAGGCGGTCACCCGGTGGTACCTCGATCGATGCGGCGGCGACCCCGGGCGCGTGGCCGGAGCACCGGACGACGAATTGCGTGCGGAGATGCTGGGACTGTTCGGCATCGGCAACGAAACCGCCGATGATCTGCTGCTCTACGTCTTCGATCGCCGGGCGTTCATCGCCGATACCTACTCCCGCAGGCTGTTCCGGTTTCTCGGGTACGACGTGCCGGACGGGTATCCGGCATTCCGCGCGATCTACCATCCGATAGCGCTCGCCAGCGGGCTCACCGTGGCCGATTGCAAGGAATTCCACGGGCTCATCGACGAATACGGCAAGCAGTACCGCGATGACGAGGCCAAGGCCGGGTCCTTCCTTGCCGGGTGGCGGGCCTGAGGTCGGCGGGCCTGAGGATTGTGAACCTGAGTATGGCGGGCCTGCCGGTGAGGTGATGGCTGTCCAGATGCATGCCTTACATAGTCGCGGATGGTGTTGCGGGATTTTGCGGGCGTTGCGGAATCCACGAGAGTGAGGAGCGTTGTGGGACAGTTCGGCGTGATGGTCGGCCAGCTGGTCGGTTTTCTCATCATGTTGATGGTGGGATACGGATGCGTGCGTCTGCGCTTCTATGGCAAGACGGCGCTGGACGGCATGTGCTCGCTGCTGCTCAACGTGCTTATCCCGGTGCTGGTGTTCTCGAACGCCGTGGATGGCACTGACCGCTCGCATCTCGAGGCCAACTGGGGTGTGATGCTGCTCACCGCCTTGATGTACGGCCTGCTCATCCTCACGTTCTGGGCATTCGCGCATCTCTTGCGGCTCACAGGCTCGCGCAGCCATGTCTTCCAGGCATCGCTAGTGTTCGGCAACGCCGGATTCATCGGTATCCCGCTCATCATGGCGCTGTGGCCGCGGGAGGGCGCGATCTATGTGGCGTTGATGTCGATCATCGACCAGACGCTGCTGTGGACGTATGGCGTCTGGCTGTGCGAGCCGGTTCGGCCCGCGGTTGGGGGCACCGGGAAAAACCTGCCTGCCGCGTCGCGCCCCTCGCTGGGTTCACGCGCGCTCGGGCTGCTCCGCCGGTTCGACAACCCGGCGTTCATCGGCGTGATGGTTGCGCTGGCCCTGATTCTGCTTGGCGTCAAAGTGCCTGAACTCATCCTGAAGCCGCTGCACACCATCGGTGCCATGGCGACGCCGATGTCGCTGATATACCTCGGCGGCCTGTTTGCTCTGACCAAGTGGTGGGGCGTACTGCGCCGCTACGAACTGTATGCCGGACTGGTCGCCAAGATGATCGCCTTCCCTCTCGCGTTCTACGCGCTGCTGACGTGGGCGGTTGGCGCGTTGCCATTCGCCGTGCCGGTCACCCATGACATGATCCTCATGATCACGGTGATCGCCGGGCTGCCGACCATGACCACCATCGCGATGTTTACCGGCCGCAAGAACAACATGCCCGAATACGCAGTCGGCTTTGTACTGGTCAGCACCCTGTTCTCGCTGGTGTCGCTGACCATTGTCTCTGCGGTGGTGTTCTAGAAAATCGTTGACGAAGCGACTACCCCTCAGACCCGCCGGGCCAGCTCCCCTGACAAGGGGAGCCAATAACGACAATCAGTCCTGCGACGCCGCGTCGATGCAGCGCAGCGCGTTGAGGGTGCGCGGGTAGCCGATGTACGGCAGGCACTGCGACGCCACGGCGATGAGAAAGTGACGGTCGTTGCCGATGCGCATATTGGCGCGGGCATGGCTGGTGAGCTGCGGATCGCACCCGCCCTGCGCGGCCAGGAAGCAGAACGTGATCATCTCGCGCTGCTTGAGATCGAGCCCGGTGCGCGTGTAGTAGTCGCCGAAGCAATTGGCTGCCAGCCAGCGGTTGACATGACGCTTATCCTCAGGACCGGACTTGTAGAAGTCCTTCATACCGTCGCCGAAGATATCCACCTGCGCCTGCGTGCCGGCCTCCCGCCGTGTTTCCGGTGTGGTGGTGGCCTGCGAGGGCAGCGGCAGTTCGACGCCGCGCTCGCGCAGGATGTCGTTCAGTGCGGCGATGAACGGGTAGACTCGCGCGATGCCCAGATATGCCACGGCCTGATAGGTCGCTTCCTTGATTTCCACAGGCGTGAGTCCGGCGATGAGCGCCGCCGGCACGATGCCGCGGAATTCGGTGAGGCTCTGGCTGCCGAGCAGCGTGGCCAGAATCGCCAGATAGCGTGTGTGGTCGTCCAGATCGTTGACACCGGGCTCGTTCGGCACTTCGTCAAACGCGAAGTTCTCGATGATTCGGGCCAGATCCGGGTCGTCGCGGCGCAGCAGCTCCGAATCCGGGAAGAACGTGCGATGATAGGCTTCTGCGGCGGGGGAGATGCCGCTGGGCTGTTCCGCTGATTGATCGTGTTCCGTGGTGCTGTGTTCCGTCATGGTGCGTCCTTCTATCGTCAATTCGTCATCAACACAGCGTATGAGCATGCGTGCCATGCCGCAATTGCCTGCCGAGTATCAACGGTGATGCTTGGCAGGCATGGTCGGGCTGCCTCATGCTGCCTCATGCTGGCTCAGCCATGCCATTTCAGCTTGGACGCTTCGGCCTAGTCATTGCATTGGATGATACCTGTTGAGGACGAATGTACCCATTTTCGGGTAATGTCTGCCGATATGGAGAAGAGCAGCACCGCGCCACACCGTCGCAACGACCCCGAGCGCAAGCAGCACATCATCGATGCGTGCCTCACGGTCATCGCCGAACGCGGGGTGGCGGGAACCTCGCACCGGGTGGTGGCCGCCGAGGCCCATGTGCCGCTGGGGTCCATGACCTACCATTTCGACGGCATGCACGATCTGCTGCATCAGGCGTTCGACCAGTTCGCCGATCGGTCCATCGCCGCGTTCCGCGCGAGGATGGACGCGGCGACCAATGCCGACGAAGCCTGTGAGGCCATTGCCGCCAGCATCGAACATGATGTGCTCGCCACCCAGCGGGACATGAACATCAACCTTGAGTTCTATGCGCTGGTCGCCCATGACGAGTCATTCCGCGACATCAGCAGTCGTTGGATGACAGCCACGCAGGAGGCAATGGGCCGGTTCTTCGACCGTGAGACCGTGGTGCTGTTGGATGCCATGATCGAAGGGCTGACATTGCACCGCGCCCTCGGCGGCGAGCCGCGCGATTCGGATGCCGTCTTACGGAGCGTCCGACTCGTGGCCATCGGCAACGACCGGTCGGCGTAATCGCTTCGTAGTGCTCGCGATGGCATAATAACGCCCAGTCAACAGCCCCAGCCGGTGGATGTGCTGCCCGCGCTGTGCAACCCGCGCTACTCTTGAGAAAAGACGTACATGGGACTGGGGAAAACGACTATGGAACTGCGGGTGCTCAGATACTTCCTCGCCGTGGCCGAGGAGGGCAACATCACATGGGCTGCGGAACTGTTGCAGATTTCGCAGCCCACGCTCTCACGACAGTTGAAGCAGCTCGAGGATGAGCTGGGAGTCACCTTGTTTACCCGCGGGCGCCACAACATCACCCTCACCCGGGAGGGGCGGCTGCTGCGCGACCGTGCTCAGGCAATCGTGGAGCTGACCGACAAGACCGAACGCGAGGTTTCGAATGGCTGTAGCGGGGAACTCGACGGCGAGATCTCGGTAAGTTGCGGTGATGTGCGCGCCGTGGAATACCTGACCGCGCGCATGGCCGCATTTCGCCGATTGCACCCTCATGTCCGGTTCGTCATGGTCTCCACCACCGCCGACGTGATTCAGGAACGGTTGGATCAGGGCCGGAGCGACGTGGCGCTGATGACCGAACCGGTGGATGTGGCCCGGTTCGACTTCATGCGGTTGGACGCTGCGGACGAGTGGGGCGTCATGGTTCGCGACGATGATCCGCTGGTATTAGCCGGTGCCAGAACAGTCCGTCCCGAGGACTTGGTGGACCGACCGTTGCTGATGCCGTTCAGACCGCAGGTGCGCGCCGAACTGCTCAGCTGGTTCGGTCCTTTGCGTGACAAGGTGCAGCTCGCGTGCATCTTCAATCTGCCGCTCAACGCGGCGATGGCCGTACGACAGGGTGTGGGTGCCGCGTTGTGCTATGACGTGGGCCAGGTCGGCGAAGGATTGCGGTTCCTGCCACTGGCCCCGCATCTGGAAGCCAGGTCGGTGGTGGCGTGGAAGCGCAGCAGTATGCATGCCCCCGCCGTCGAGGCGTTCATCGCGTTCCTGCGCGAGGGCCTCGCGCAGTAGGCGGCGAGTGCGGTTGTGTGCAGATGCGTTCGGCTGAGGTTGTGCTGCCGCGTGATTGTTGCGTGTGACAGCTGGGGCGCGTCTGCCGTGACTGTCGCATGCAACGATTGACGTTGCGTCCCGCGTTGTCACCGCGTTGTCACGGCGTTGCCCCGTGTGAAGGGTCCACAAAAGACACGGAAAGGCCCAGAAAGGCCCCTAAAGACATGGTTGCTGAGTTGTTGCCGAGTGATGAATAGTCTAATCGTCCTGATTCCCAGTCTATTCCCAGACTGTTTGCACGCTGTGTGAAGTTGGATGCTGTTATATAGGAACCACGGCCGCAATGGCCGCGACAATTGAACTTCTTCCTCTCTTCTCCTTTCCAAGCCCGGCCTTACGGTCGGGCTTTTCCTTTGCCGGCCGAAATGAGACGACGGATGACGATGTATGTGTGGGTATGTGGGGAAGATGCCCCGGCCCATGCCGACGCCGGATCATGCCATGGCCGGGTCGATGTGAGTGGAGAAAGATGTGAGGGAATGTGCTCAACGGCCGGTGAATGTCGGGCTATAGGAGCTGATGTGGTGCTCTAGGCTCCTGAATCGCATCAACATAGCTATGGCAGTACGCATCGGGGATCTGCTGCCATGCCTGCAGGACATGCTCGCTTATCGCGGATAACTATTGGACAGAGAATCCATGCGCGCCATAATCGAAGGTGAAGCGGGACTGGTCCGCGCATCTGCAGGTGCGCGGCGCATCAGGCGCGCGCCGATCGCGTACCTGTCGAGTGGCGCTGCCCCGCTTTTTCAGGAAAGGAATCGATATGGGCAAGCGAATTCTGGTTACGTATTTCTCTGCCACCGGCACCACGAGGGCCGTGGCCGAACGATTGGCGAAGGCCGCCGGCGCGGATATCGAGGAGATTGTGCCGGCAGAGCCGTACACTGCCGCCGACGTGGACTGGCGGGATCCGAACAGCCGGTCCAGTGTGGAGCACCAGCACCGTGAAATGCGTCCCGAACTTGCGCATTCCATTGACATCACGCCGTACGATGTGGTGTTCGTCGGTTATCCACTGTGGTGGGAGACCGCGCCGCGCGTGGTGCGCACCTTCCTCGAGAGCGAGGATTGGTCGGGCAAGACCATCGTGACGTTCGCCACGTCCGGCTCCAGCATTCGCGGCGCCGACGGCGTGCAGCTGCATGACTCCGCGCCGGCCGCACACTGGATCGCGGGCCGTCGCCTCGCCGCGAACGTCAAGGAATCCGAACTCGACAAGTGGGTCGCAGGACTGGATCTGTGACTGTCGGCCGGCAATCTGGTCGCTGCTGAATCGTCCGATGTCGATCTGTCTGTTCTCGAATGGCTGTCGAACCTGCATCTACCTCGCGGGACGGAGCCTGCCGGAAGTTGCATGCAGGCAGTGCAGGCGACGATTCGGAAAACAAAACGATAACGAAGAAAGTGAGCACAACATGACGATGGACAATCCGAGCGCCTTCCCGATGGGCAAACCGAACGACGCCTATGCCCAGTATTTCGAAGGCCAAAGCTATCTCGCGCCGCTTGCCGGCGACGATCAGGTGAACGTGGCGAACGTGACCTTTGAGCCTGGATGCACGAATCACTGGCACATTCATCATGGTGTCTGCCAGATTCTGCTGGCGGTGGGCGGCCGCGGCTACTACCAGATCGAGGGGCAGGCTCCGGTGGAGCTCAAGCCGGGCGATGTGGCCTATATCCCACCGGAGACCAAGCACTGGCATGGGGCTGCGCCGCATGAGGCGTTCGCGCATGTGGCCATTATGCCCAAGGCCGAAGGCGCCTCGAACGAATGGCTCGAACCGGTGGACGAGGAGGAATACCGCCGTCTGGCGTAGCCTCCCATCCATCCAACCCAGCGATTGTTGTCTCTCGGCTTATCGCATCGACGGCGGCTTGTACTGGTCGTCGGCGGTGAAGCAGGTGCGGTAGACCATGGCCATGATGAGGCTGTCGGCCACCAGTGTCAGCGCCGCGATGGCGTCGAACACCACGAACTGGTATTTTGCCGCTTCGAGCGGGTCGCCTCCGGCGATCACCTGACCGGCCATCATGCCTGGGATGGTCACGATGCCGCAGGACGCCAATGTGGCCGTGGTGGGCAGCAGCCCCAAGCGAATCGAGGAGACGATGGACGGGCGCGCCGCCTCCCAGGCGGTGGCACCCAGTGCGAGCATCGTGTCGATCTCGTCACGTCGCTCGTCCATGCTCTCGTAGAACCGGCTCAACCCGACCGCCAGCGCGGAGACCGTGTTGCCCAGCAGCATGCCGGTCAGCGGCACCACGAGCTGCGGCGCGTACCACGGGTGAGGCCGCACCACGAGCTCGGTCACCAGCGAGATCATGAGCAGCATCGTGATGGTCAGACTCAGGAGCACCGGGCCTGCCAGCCCCTTCGGCACGCCTTTGGCGCGCGACAGCGTGATCTGCACGGCGGCCACCAACATCACGGCGATCACCGCGAACACCAGCCACACATTGTTCGCGCGGATTACATAGCCGACCACGAATCCCATCGCGCACAGCTGCAGCAACGCACGGCAGGCGGACCATAGCAGCGTCTTGCCGATGTTGATGCGCATGAGCTCGCTGATGCCCGCGGCGACGGTCACCATCGCCAGCGCCACGAGGAGGCCCCAGATATCGATGTCATAGGCGTTGCCGCTCATGCCCGTGCCCTCCTTGCCGTCGTGCCCGGAACCGAGGTCGTGCTGATCACTGCGCCCGCCGCCGTGCCCGCCTCCGTGGGTGCCGAGCTCGCATCCAGCACGCCATCCGCAAGGGTGACGATGCGACTGGCACGCCCGTCCGGCGGCCGATGCCTGATGCGCACGATCGCCATGCCGCGAGCCGCCGCGGTGGCCATGATGTCCGCCACTTTCTCGGCGTTCTCGTCGTCCAGACCGGCGTCCACCTCGTCCGCAAGAAGCACCTTCGGTCCGGTCAGCAGCGTGCGCGCCAGCGAGACGCGGGCCGCCTGACCTCCGGAGAGGTCGTGCGGCGGACGATCGAGATCGATGTCGTCGCACCCCATGGCGTCCAACGTCATGCGGATGCGCTGATCCGGCAACAGCCGGCGGGCCTGCTCCTCGTTGTTTCGAAACAGTGCGATGAACTTCCGCCCGATGCCGATATGTCCGATTCGTCGTCCGGCTTTGACGGTCGTCCCCGCATCGACGTTACCATCGCCACCGTCGCCGCGCGCCTGCATCCCATCTGCGCTCTTGTCGGCATCAGCAGCTGCGGTCCCGGCATCGCCGCCATCGGCCGCGCCCTCCGCGTCGGCCTGATGGACAGACTGAACGGCAGACGTATCGCCTCAGCGACGGTCCGCCCCGGCAGAATCGGCTTCTGCGGCAGATACGCCACCTCGCGCCGCCACTGCTGCGGCGTGAAATCGTTGGCATCCCGCCCTTGCAGGGCAAGAACGCCGGTCGCATGCGGATTCAGCCGGGCGAACGCGGTCAGCAGACTGCTCTTGCCTGAACCGGACGGCCCCACCAGATCGACGATCTCGCCCGCCGTGATTGCGAAGGACAGCCCCTCGAAGATCACACGGTCGCCATCGGCGGACGGCACGGTGCATCCCACCCGTTCGGCGGTGAAAACGTTGGTCCTATTCATAGTCCGCACGTTACGTCGATGGTGGGCTGGCGGGCCAATCCGCACGCGTTTCTTAGCGCAGCCTAAGTAGTTTGGATGTCTGATATAACCGTAGAAACAGGCCTGTTCCGGTGTGCCGCCGGACAGATGCGCCCGATGTGGAGACATGGGCGATGCGAACGATGCGGAAAGTGCAGGGAACGGACGATGGGTGATTACGCGACAGACCCCGAACGGCTCATGCTGCCGTCGGTGCTGTTCATCGAAGACGACCCCAATCTCGGCGCCATGACGGCGGAGATGCTCGGCGTCGACTACCGGATCGATTGGGTGCAAACCATCACCGAAGCACAGCGGCGACTGAACGAGGACAGATACGATGCGCTCGTGGTGGACCGCAGGCTCCCGGATGGCGACGGACTGGACCTGGTCCGCCGAATCCGCGGCGGCGGCATCGCCACGCCAGCGCTGATCCTCACCGCGCTCGCCGAAGTGGACGACATCGTGGACGGACTCGATGCCGGCGCCAACGACTACCTGACCAAGCCGTTCCACTTCGTCGAGCTTGAGGCCCGGCTGCGCGCGCTGCTGCGCGGATTCCACGCGCAAGTCGCCAGCGTGATGATCGGTGACTGGTTGCTCAAGCCGGAATCGAACGTCATTGAGGACCCGGACGGACGCACCGTGCCGCTGACCGACGTGGAATCCAAGCTGCTCGCCACGCTCGCCTCTGCACCGGACCATGTGTTCGGGCGCGAGGAGCTGCTGCGCAACGCCTTCTCGGCGGGCAGCGACATCGGCGCTGTGGACGTGTACGTGTCGTACGTGCGCGGCAAAACCACCCGCGGCATCATCAGCACCGTGCGCGGCCGAGGGTATCGTATCGGCAGTCCGCGGGATTGACGGTGGGCGCCGTGGCGGACGGGCGCAATGGCGGACGGGCTCGCGCGGAATCGTCCGGCCTGTGCGGGCTGGTCGTCCCATACCAGGGCAGCCGATCAAACGGAATCAATAAGGAATGATGATGAAGACGAAGAACGACGGCGTACGCAAACCCGGTTCCGGCAATGTGGCAGGCCTGATCAGTCTGCGCATGACCGTGGCCATGACGGCGATCACCGTGCTGGGCGGCATCCTGTTCGTGCTCGGCGTGCTGCTCGGATCGCGGCATGAGTTCGCCGAACGCGGGCTTGACCCGAATGCCATGTCGGTCACCGCGCAGTACGGCTCGGGCATGATGGTCATCGACACGCGCAAGGCCGTGGCGTTCACGCTGCTGTTCGTGCTTGGCGTGATCGCCGCCGTGGCGCTGATCGGACGATACTACTCGCACAAGGAGGTTGCGCCGCTCGAGCACGCCTTCGAGCTGCAGAAGGATTTCGTGGCGGACGCCAGCCACGAGCTCAAGACACCGCTGGCCGTGATCGCCACGCGCATCGACCTCATCGACTTCCGCCGCGCCCACGGCCAGCCCATCGACGGCGTGCTTGACGATCTGCGCGGCGACGTGGACCGCATGAACGCCATCATCACCGACCTGCTGGTGGCCGCGCGCGGGGCGGTCAACGCAGAACCGGTGACGCTCGCCGGTGTGATCGACCAGTCCGTGGAGGCGGTCCGTCCGCTTGCCGACAAGCAGCAGGTGCGGGTCGCGACCCGCATCGACGGGAACCCGTCCCGGTTCGTCGTGCGCGGCAACGCTGTGGGGCTCTCGCGTTGCCTCGTCGCCGTGTTGGACAACGCCATCGCCCATGCGCCGGAAGGTTCCGACGTCACGGTCTCGCTTGGTTACCACCATCACAGTGACGTGGCCATCCGCGTGACCGATCACGGCACCGGCATCGGCGCGGATCCGGAGCGACTGTTCCGCCGCTTCGCCCGGGATGACGATGGTACTGCCCATCAGGGGTACGGTCTGGGTCTGGCGCTCGCCCGCGACGTGGCGAACCGGTATGATGGCACGCTCGACGTGGAATCGACATCCGCCGAAGGTACCACCATGCTCATCACCCTGCCCCTGGCCTAGTGTCCTGCTGCAGAAGTTCGTTGATTATCATTTGGTTCCTTTGGCAAAGGGAGCCGAAAGATACCGCCTGTCTTCTTAGTGGCGGTTAAGCGGGCGCACCGTAGCGTGTAGGACATGAACATCGCAACAATTACGCAATGCCCGGTCTCCACGGGCGGATTCATCGGCGCCATCACCGAATGGCTTGTCGGACTCATGTCGGTGATGGGCTGGCTCGGCACCGGCATCGCCGTGTTTCTGGAGAACCTGTTCCCGCCGATTCCCAGCGAAGTCATCCTGCCGCTTGCCGGCTTCACCGCCGCCCAGGGGCGCATGACGCTGGTCGAGGCCATCGCCGGCGCCACCGCCGGTTCGGTGATCGGCGCGCTGGTGCTGTACGCGATCGCCTACGCCATCGGCGCCGCACGCATGCGCCGCCTGTTCGACTGGATGCCGCTGACCGACGCTTCCGACATCGACAAGGCCAACGACTGGTTCGCGCGTTATGGGCTGGCCTCCGTGCTCATCGGCCGTGTGATTCCGATTGTGCGGTCGCTGATCTCCATTCCGGCCGGCATCGCCCGTACGAATCTGGCGAAGTTCACACTGCTGACCGCGCTGGGATCGGCCGTTTGGAATACGATTCTCGTGATGGCCGGGTATCTGCTCGGCGCCCAGTGGTGTTCGATCCTCGGGTTCCTCGACAAATTCCAGTACGTCGTCGCCGCGATCGTGGTGGCGCTGGTGGTCTGGTACGTGGTGGTCAAGGTCCGGGCCCATATGGCCACGGCCGACGAGTGACATGGTAATGGGGAGAACGGATGATGCGGCTGGAGGCGGAAGGGTATGCGCGACAGATTCGTCATGGGTCTGGTGGTCTGTCTCACTAATAATTGAGGGTTTCAGATTCTGCCTCTCACCCAGTCAGCTTCGCTGCCAGCCCCCTCATAGGGGCAATACCACTCAGGCAATTACGAGACAGGCACTATGGTGCGCCCGCGTTGGATGGTCCCAAGAGGATTCAGCCAGCAGTCGGTCTCGACTTGCTGAGCTCACGGATGCGGTCGATGAAGGCCGTGACGGCGGGGGAGGGGTCCCGTGGGTAGAGCAGGCCGTAGTCGAGGCCGATGGGTTCGGGCCAATCGACCGGCACGTTGACCAGCTGCGGATGGACGTCGTCCCACATCGGCTTCGAGATGAGCAGGTCGCCGGACTGGGCGCATTCATTGAATGTATCGAGGTCGTAGTGATCGATGTTCACGAGCTCGATGGCGGGATGCCGTTCCAGTAGATCCCGCGCCCGGTCGTTGCCGCCATGATGCCGACTGAGCAGGTGAAGGCGGGTGCCTTCAAGGTCCGGCAACGACACGAATGGCTTGCGGGCGAGTGCGTGGTCTCGCGGCACCGCCACGCATAATGGCTCCCGATCGAGCGTGAGCGTGCCGCAGACATCGCCCCAATAGGCGGCGTCGAAGGCGGTGGCGATCATGTCGACGGACTCGCCGAGATGGGTGATGAGACTGTCGATGGTTTCGGTGTCATCCGGCATCGAAACCAGTTCCAGGCGGATCTGCGGGTGACGGCCGGCGTCCCGTTGCCACAGGTCAAGGATGCGTCGGCCGGATCGCAGTATGGAGACGCCCAGACGGACGGGCGCGGCCTCCGAGACCGCGCGGCGTTGCGCCTTGCGCAGCATCTCCCGGCACTGGCGCCGAATCATGATGGCGTCTTCGATGAAATCCGCCCCGGTTTCGGTCGGCGTCACGCCGCTACGCGAACGGGCGAACAGCGTGAGACCGTATTCCCGCTCGAACGTGTTGATCTGTTTGGCCAGTGCGGGAGTGGACATGTTCAGCCGTCGTGCCGCATGCGCGAAACTGCCCGTCTCCGCCGCCGCGATGACGGCGTCCAGTCGTTTGTCGTACATTGCCGATGACCTGACCTATGCCTTGGTGTTCCTGGTATAAACCTGTGGTTTATACACCATAAACCACAATCATTAATACAGTACGATATCGCAAGCTTTATCCATCGTATACTGTCGCAGGCAATAACTCATGGTATATGAATGGAGGGGTAACAAGTGCAGTCGTCTACGCGGTATTCGTCCGTCCCGACCACGGCCGCGGCGGCCATCGCCTCGTTCCTGGTCGGTATGGACGTGCTCATCGTCAACGTGGCGTTGCCGACCATCACGGCCGAACTGGGCGGTGACATGGCCACCCAACAATGGGTGGTCGATGGATACAGCCTGCTGTTCGCCGCGCTGCTGCTGTTCGCGGGCAATCTCGCCGACCGCTGGGGAGCCAAGCGTGTGTTCGCCGCCGGGGCCGTGCTGTTCGCTGCGGCCTCGCTGTTCAGCGCGTTCGCGTGGTCGATGATGGCGTTGGTGGTCGGCCGCTGCCTGCTCGGCGTGGCGTCGGCGTTGATTCTGCCCGCTTCGATGTCCTTGATTAACGAGGCCAATCCGGACCCGAGAAGACGCGCGTGGGCGCTGTCGCTGTGGGGTGCGGGCGGTGCGTCCGCATCGGCGGTGGGTCCGCTGCTCGGCGGTTTGCTGACGCCGATTCACTGAAGTCTGGTGTTCGCGATCAACGTGCCGTTCTGCCTGCTGGTGCTGGCGCTTACACTGCGCATCGCACCGTCGCCGAAACGTATCACGCGGTTCGACTGGGTGGGTCAGGCGCTCGCGTTGGTGGGGTTGACGGTGCTCATCGCCGGCATTATCGAGGTGGGGGCGTTGGGTGTCGCTTCGCCCGTCGCGCTCGGTCTGCTGGTCGCCGGCGTGGCTGGGCTGGTGCTGTTCGTGTTCTCGCAGTCGAAGGTCGCCGTGCCGATGATGCCGCTTGGACTGTTCCGGGTGCGCGGCATGCAGGTCGCGCTCATGATCGGTTTCGTCATGATCTTCAACTGGTACGGGATGGTGTTCATCTGCACGATGTTCCTGCAGAACGAGCTGCATATGGGCGCATTCGCGGCCGGACTGGTGTTCGTGCCGTCCGCGTTCGTGACGATACTCGGCAATCTCATCGGCGGGCAGATCATCAACGCGCGTGGCTCGAAATTCTCGATCACATTGGGCTTGGGTATCATGATCGTCGGCTTCCTCATCGAATTCGTGACCCCGGTGCCGATTCCGGTGTGGTTGATTGCGACCGGGCTGAGCGTCGTCGGATTCGGTGCGGCCATCACCACCCCGGCCGCCGCAGGTGTGGTACTGAAAAGCGTGGATTCGGCGCAGGCGGGCATCGCATCCGCCATGTTCAACACGTTCCGTCAGGTCGGCGGCGCATGCGGCGTGGCCGTGTTCGGCGTCGTGGCTACGTTCCTGCCCTCGCTCACATTCGCGTTGAGGGCCGTCTTCCTCGTTTCCGCCGTATTGCTTATATTTGTTTTGTCTTATGAGCTGGTGCGCTGGAATGATGGGGATGGGCGGATGATCGTCGCATAGTGCCTGGGTAAGGCGGAATCCATATCGTAAGCAATCCTGTTGCCGTTGTCAGAGGTCGTCGGATTCGTCATTTGCCGTGAAAGATTGCACGATATGGCTTGGGCTGACGCAGTATTCCGGGAAATGCTCGATCAGCTCGGCATCGGATGTAATGACGCAGTCCGCATCGGCCTGCCGTGCGGCCGCGATGATGAGATCGTCCTCGAAATCGTCATGCTTGGGGCGCAAGGCGAGGGCGTCATCGCAGGTCTGCTGGTCGATTGGCGCGATGTCGCATAATGCTCGTGCCTGCTCCACACAGCGCCACGGTACATGACGTACCAGCATGTGCAGGGTCTCGTTTTCCAGAGACGATTCTCCCTGCTTGAATTGTCTGCGAACCATCGCCTCGGTTATGTAGGCGATGTCTTTCAACGATGTCGAGGCGCACAGCAATGCCACATCATGGTTCGCGCATGTCTCCAGGGCGCGTCTTGCCTGCTGTGCGTGCCCGTCGCGTTGCAGCAGATGATCCAGCAGTACGTTCGTATCCAGAAGGACACGCTGGGGATTCAGATGCTCCATCAGACGCTCCTTGTCATGTTCAGATAATCATCGAGTTTCTGGTCGTATACATCTGCGCGAATGCCTTGCCGGGTCTGCCCGGCCAGAAGATTTGTGTCTTCGTCGATGACTCCTGCGCGCAGGAGTTCCTCTTGTATGAGTCCTGAAGAGGCGTCGATCATCGTGAGCCTGCGCATCCGGCGCTGCTTGCGGGCCTGTTCCTCCGTCGTCGTTTCCAGACGCGGTACCTGTCTTCTGTCGGCGATATAGCGCCATAGCGAACGTATCACATCGCTGGGGGAGACGCCCTGCTCGCGCAGCACCGTATCGACGTCATCCTTGAGCTTGTCATCGATGCGCACGTTCATTTGTGTCATTGTCATATCGGGCTCCTTCTCAAGCCGTATGTTGCTATACAGTATAGCAGCATACGTTATTCAGGGGCGCGCGGATTCGATTGAGGTCGGTCATTGCGGCTCATGCCGGGGATTTGCTGCCGGCGAGGCGGGCAGTCTGCAAGCGTCCGGAATGTGAACGGAATTATGGACTGTTTGTGGTCGGCGATTAGCGTCGGACGCATGGTCACATGGGATTCGGAACAGTATCTGCGGTTCAACCGTGAGCGCACGCAGCCGTCGCGTGATCTGGCGATGCAGCTGCCGCCCGACGACG
Source organism: Bifidobacterium reuteri DSM 23975 (assembly GCF_000741695.1). Taxonomy (GTDB): domain Bacteria; phylum Actinomycetota; class Actinomycetes; order Actinomycetales; family Bifidobacteriaceae; genus Bifidobacterium; species Bifidobacterium reuteri. The sequence goes on from NZ_JGZK01000009.1 coordinate 33,576, forward strand.
GGACGGTCCGGCGCGTGCTCGACATCGGCTGCGGGCCGGGCAACAGCACGGCCGTGCTGCGCGAGCGCTATCCGCACGCCGAAATCCTCGGCGTGGACAGTTCGCCGGAGATGATCGAGGCCGCGCGCAAGGCGCATCCCGATATCGATTTCGCGCTGTGCGACGTGTCCGTGGAGTCCGGGGAGGCCGGAGACATCCTTGGCCTTGCCGATCTGCCGGATGACTTCGACGTGGTGTTCTCCAACGCCTGCATACAATGGGTGCCGGACCACAGCCACCTGATTCCGCGGCTGTTGGGACGCTTGCGTAAGGGCGGCGTCCTGGCCGTGCAGACGCCGATGAACTACGAGGAGCCGATTCACCGCATCATCGGCGAGATCGTCCATTCGCCGGCCTACGCCGACCGGCTTCCGCAGCAACGCGAGTTCTACAACCTCACGCCGCCTGAATACTGGGAACTGCTGCATACGTACGCCGCAACGTTCCGCATGTGGAAGACCACGTACATGCACACGCTTCCCTCGCATGAGGCCATCATGGACTGGTATCGCGGCACCGGTCTGCGCCCATACCTGCAGGCGTTGGCGACCGATGAGGAACGCCGGATGTTCGAGTCGGAGGTATTCGCCCGCGTGCGGGAGGAGTATCCGACCCAATCCGACGGCAGCATTATCTTCCCCTTCCCGCGCTTCTTCTTCACTGCGGTGAAATAGCTGGGGCGTCCGTCTCGACCTGCTCGATGACATGCGCGGGATTGCCGACCACGATCGCCCCTGCCGGCACGTCATGTGTGACGACCGCCGCCGCGCCGATGATTGCGCCGTCGCCGACCTTGACTCCTTGCAGCACGGTCGCGCCCGCGCCTATCCACACCCGTCGGCCGATGACGATTGGTCGGCATACCGTGGTGGCGCGACGGTAGGGATCCTTGAGATGGTTGATGGTGATGAGCTGCACGTTCGGGCCCAGGAACGAATTATTGCCGATGGTGATGCCCCCGCGGTCCATCAACGTGCAGCCCCAGTTGATGAACACGTTGCGGCCGATGGTGATGTTATGGCCGAAATCCGTGTAGAAGGGCGGGTTGAAGCGGAACGACGGGTCCACCGGATGTCCGACGATGCGTTCGAATAGCTCGTGTGCCTCCTCCGGCTCGTGCCAGCCGGTATTGAGCTCGGCGCACAGCCGTTTCGTCGTACCGATGATGGACGCGATCGCCTCGTATTCCGGTTCGTCCGGCGAGACCGGTTCGCCGCCGCGGTCACGGACGAGGATATTCAGGGCATGCGGGATGCCATGATGGTCCGGGGCCTGTTGAAGGTCTGAGGTGTGCTGAAGGCTCGGAGTGCTCCCAAGGCTTGAGGTGTTCGGAAGCGCGGCATCCGGATGATTCGCGTCTGGGCGCGTTCCAGGCGTTCCAGTTGGGCGGGCTGTGGGAGTGGGGAGGGCTTGGATTGTCCCAGTCATATGCGGTTCCTTATATTCACATGAGTGCGGTTCTTGCCTCCCATTGAATCGATATGCAGCTCATGCGTCCAATAGTGTCACGCGCGGCCGTGCAATGCCCTGAGGCTATGGCTGGAAAACGGGACGAAACATAAGTCAGCGACGAGGTCGACTTACGTTTCGTCCCGTTTTGGAGCGGCAAAGTGGGACGAAACGTAAGTCGGTGTCGTGTGAAACTTATGTTTCGTCCCGTTCGGGCATGCATCCGGTGCCGAATTCGGCGGCTGTGGCGACGCCGCGATGCATGAGCGCGGTCATGATGTCCGCCAATTCGTCGTCCGGAGCGTCCATATCGCCGCGCACCCATTGCTCGAGTACGGCGCAGATCGCGCCGGCCCAGAATCGGCTGGCATAGCGTGGGCCGATTTCGCGGGCCAAAGGACTGCGGTTCATGTTCTGCTGGATTGCGTCGATGATAAGACTTCCATATCCGGCTTCCAACAACAGCCGGTATTGCGGCGCGATGCGGCGGACCTCGCCGAGCGGCGCATCTGGGACTATTGCGCCCGGGTCTGCGAACCGTATCTCAATCAGGCGGACAGTGCTTCCTGATAGGCCTTGGTGGCGGCGGACAGCGCCTCATCGGTGATGCCGAAGGCGCCGAACGTCACGAACGGCTTGATCCAGGTGGCGCTCACGTAGTTGGCCGTGCCCTGGAAGGGGGTGAGCACCTGGTCGATGACGAACTTGTTGGAGCCGTCCGGCTGGTAGGCGGTCTCCGGGGAGCCGGTGGAGACGGCCACGCCGAATTCCTTGCCCTCGAAGGCGTGGCCTTCGGAACCGTATGCCCAGCCGTGCTGCAGCACCTCGTCCTCCCAGCTCTTGAGCAGCGCCGGGGAGGAGAACCAGTACAGCGGGAACTGGAAGACCACGCGGTCCGCTTCTTCGATGGCCTTCTGCTCGGCGGCCACGTCGATCTTGCCGTCCGGGTACAGCGCGTACTCGTCGCGAACGGTCACATTATCCAGTTTGGCGGCGGCCTCGGCTAGCGCCTTGTTGACGTGTGACTGGCCCTTGAGGTCAGGGTGGAACACCAGCACCAGAGTCTTCATGATGTGTATCTCCTTTTCTTGATGATGTTGTCGATGGCCTTCTGCGCCGGCAAATATATGCCGGCTAATTGCCATTCCGCTTACCAGTCTCGCAAATGACGCGCCCATCGGCGTTGCCTCTACGTCGTGGGCGAACGGCGGATGCCTGTTGCGGCTCATTCCAGCGTGCGATAGTCGTTCGCAGCCGGTTGTCCGGCGCCCTTATATAGTTACCTATAGTCATTATCTTTAGTAACTATATGGGGATTGTGATGACTGAAGATATGGATGCCGTCGCGGCAGTCGATGCGCATATGGGTGCACGAGCAGGCGCGCCCGCGAAACTGCCGGCGGAGTGCGTGCGGGTGCTGATGGACGCCTGCTGGAAGGCGAAGACCATCGCCGAACTCATGCCGGAACTGCCGCGCGGAATGAAACCACGATACGTGCACGTCATCGACGCGGTATGGCATATCAACGCCCCACACGGGCAGAGCACGGCCACGGCCCGCGTGGGCGATGTGAGCGCCTTCCTCGGCGTCACCACGCCCAGCGTGACCAAGCTCGTCGGCGAAATGGCCGAACGCGACCTGCTGGTCAAGCATGCGGACGACACCGATCGACGCGCGGTCACGCTCACCCTCACCGAACGGGGGCTGGCCATCCGCAAAGCGTATGTGGCGGACTATCACGCGCACCTGAGCGAACTGCTCGCCGCCATCACTCCGGAGGAATGCGAAACCGTCGCGCGCACGATAGCCAAGGCGCTGACCCTCATGCGTGAGGACGACTGGCAGGTGCCGCGGGGGAAGCAAGAACGGCAAGGAAAGGAAGACAGCGCATCATGAATCAACACCACACAACACAATCATCTATGGCAACGCAGCCGACGCAGCTCACGAACGGCGGCAAACAGCCGGTAGCACCCAAGCTCGTCGTCGCCGTGGTGGCGCTCGCCATCCTGACCTTCCTCGGCATCCTGTCCGAAACCTCGCTCAACATCGCCTACTCCACTCTCATGGAGGAATTCGGCATCGGAGCATCCGTGGTGCAGTGGCTCACCACCGGATACCTTCTGCTCCTGTCCGTGGCCATCCCCAGCTCGCCGTTCATGGTGCGCCGGTTCGCCACCCGCACCCTGTTCGTCGCGGCGGTCGCGATCTTCACCGCCGGCACAGTGATCGGTGCGCTCGCCGTGAACTTCCCGATGCTACTCGCCGCCCGACTCGTCATGGCGCTCGGCACCGGCATCTCACTGCCGTTGATCACCAACATCATTCTGGAGAAGGCGCCGCTCGAACAGCGAGGCGCGATGCTCGGCATCGTCAGCCTCGTCACCTGCGCCGCACCCGCCATCGGCCCGGTGTTCGGTGGCGTGGTGATGGAATGGCTCAACTGGCATTGGATCTTCTATACGATGCTGCCGTTCCTCGTGCTTTCATTCTTCCTCGGCATGGCTTCGGTGCCGGAGATCCGCCATCCCGGCGACGCCGAACACGCCACGATCAGCGTGCCCTCGCTGCTTCTAGTGGCGCTGGGGCTCGCCGGACTCATCGTGGCGGTCAGCTTCTTCGCCGAATGGAACGGCGACTGGCGGTTCTGGGCCACACTCGCAGCATCCGTGATGGTACTCGCCGTGTTCGTGGCCGCGCAGCTGAAGATGACGCATCCGCTCATCGAAGTGCGCGTATTCGGCTACGCCGGCTTCTCCTTGGGCATGCTTATCCTGCTCATGGCCTCCGGTGGCGTGCTGGGGTTGAACTTCCTGCTGCCGATTTTGCTGCAACGCGGTTTCGGCTTCGGCTCACTCGTCGCGGCGCTGATTCTGCTGCCGGGCGCAGTGGTCGGCGCCATCGCCGCGCCTCTGATCGGCGGCGCGCTCAAGAACCACTTCCCGCCGAAATTCATCCTGTGCGGCTTCGTCGGCGTCACGTTGATGGACATCGCGCTCATCGCCGGGCATGCCAACGTGTGGGTGGTCGCCGTCGCGTACGCGCTGTTCATGGCCTCGTCCGGCTTCGTACTCGTACCCGACCAGACGCATGCCTTGAACCAGCTGCCGGCCCGTCTCAACGCCGACGGTTCGGCCGTGCTGAACACTGTCCAGCAGCTGGCCGGCGCGATCGGCACCGCCGTGGCCAGCGCGCTGATCACGGAATTCGCCTCTTCAGCCGCGCGTTCCGGTGCCTCGGCCTCCGACTCGTATCTTCAAGGGTTCGCGTCGAGCATGTGGCCGATCGCCGGCATGGCGGTAGTCGGAGCCGTGATGGCTGCGCTCATGTTCCGCTTCTCCGTCCGCCGCGCCCCGGAACTGACCGAAGTGTGAGCGGCGCGCTCGTCGGCAGTGTCCCTGCAGTGCCTCTGCGCAAGCAGAGCCAACACACTCCGCGTGTCTCGTGCGTCGTCCGACTCATTTATCGTCATCTATAGTCATCATCCCATCTACAGGTGCGATAGCCGCGTTCCTCCGCGCATACGTCCTACGAAGAGAGATAAGAACGAGGCTTCTGCTGTTTTCGTGGGTTAGTTGGTGGGTTGGGGGTAGTCGGATGTCGAGGCCGCCGCATCGGAGCATGATCAGGCTGATGAGGTTGTCGACGTGGTGGAAGCCGTAGGCCATGCGGATGGTGACCTTGATGCGGTTGTTGAACGCCTCGAGCCTGGCGTTGGAGTACCCGAGTTCGATGGTGCGCAGGATGTCGGGGCGGCGTCTCCTGATCTTTTTGGAGAGTTCGGCGATTTCGGGGATGCGGCTGTGGGACGCCCAGAACACCCAGCGTTTGAGTTCCGCGGTGSC
>NZ_JGZK01000010.1 GCF_000741695.1 Bifidobacterium reuteri DSM 23975
CCGTCGACGATGCGGACGTTCTCGACGACCATGCCTTTGACGTTGAGGAGCTGTTTGAATATGCTGTTCATCAGGCGCTTTTCGGTTGTGTTTTTCTTGGTCGATGAACATCCTAACCAAAAAGCGCTCTTCTCTTACCGGTTCAACGCCTCACCGGCAAACAACCACCCACGAAAACAGCAATAGCGCCAATTATAATCACGATACGAAAACCAACTAACGTCTGTAGACTCTAGGCGGTCACGCAACCTTAGGCTTCGCGGCGGCCGGCGAGGGCGCGGCCGAGGGTGACTTCGTCGGCGTATTCGAGGTCGGAGCCCACGGGCAGACCGCTGGCCAGACGCGTGATCTTGACGCCGACCGGACGCAGCAGCTGGGCGAGATAGCTGGTGGTGGCCTCGCCTTCGATGTTCGGGTCGAGGGCCATGATCACCTCTTTGACCTCCTTGGTCTCCAGCCTTTTCAACAGGCCGGGAATCCTCAGGTCGGCTGGGCCGACGTTGGCCATCGGGTTGATGGCGCCGCCGAGCACATGGTAGAGGCCGCGATATTCGCGCGTGCGCTCGATGCTCATCACGTCTTTGGGCTCCTCCACCACGCAGATGGTCGCGCGATCGCGCCTCGGGTCGGCGCACACCGGGCAGGGGCTGGTCTCGCACACGTTGCCGCAGATGTCGCAGAAGCGCACCTTGGCCTTGACCTCCTCGATGGCCTCAGCAAGCTCGCGCGCCTCGTCGTCCGGCGCGGACAGCAGGTAGAAGGCGATACGTTGCGCGCCCTTCGGCCCGATGCCGGGAAGGTTGCCGAAGGCGTCGATCAGACGCTGGATGGCGCCATCATAGGCAAGTGCCATGGTTGTGTTGCTCCTTATTCACCGAGGTGCTTTTTGGCGGGCTGAATGTTCTTCGGATTCTTCGGGTCGTCTGCGGCGAATTCCTTGACGTCCTTGACCTCGAACATCTTCTTCAGGTCGTCCAGGCTCATGGCGCGCGAATCGCCAAGCGACTGGTCGTTCATCGAGTATTCGTCGTCGTCCGGGTCCACCCGTGGTTCGGGCGCTGGCGTGGATTGCTGCGGCGGTTGGTTCCATGGGTCGTCACTGGGACCATCATTCCGCAAACCTGCGTTGGCGGCTGCCGTTTGCGGGAGGCCTGCACCAGCAGATGCATGCGGAGGATAACCCTGCTGCGGCGCCTGCGACTGCTCCCACCCGCTGGCTGCATGCTGCTGCTGCGGCGGCTGGTTCCATGGGTCGTCATCCGGCGGGACCGGTTGCTGTGTTGTTTGAAGGTTCGACGGAGCGGGCTGGTTCCATGGGTCAGGCTCTGCTGTGGCCAGCTGCGCGGGAGCAGGCTGGTTCCAAGGATCCGGCTGGGTTGCGGATTGTGCGGGGATGGGCTGTGCAGGTGGCAGGACTTGCGCGGATTGCGGCTGCGCAGGCTGATTCCACGGGTCGTTCTCTGCTGTGGCCGCAGGGCTCGGCTGGCTCCAAGGATCTATGCCATCGCTGATATCCGGTACGGGCACATGCTTCTTGTGGTGTTCAGGATGCGCTGGGGCGGACGAAGTCGTTGGGTCGCCGGATGCGACCGCGGTAGGGCTTGAAGCCGGATGAGCCCAAGGGTCATCGTCAGGCAGAGTGTTGCCGCCCAGGTGCCCTGGTTGCCCCGCAGATTGTTGCGACGCCACGGACATTGCTGATGCCGGCGACGTTCCCGGAGCCATCGCAGCTGCTGACGACACGGAAGCTCGAGACGCATCCGATGTGGGCAGAGCCGCAACTCGGCCCGCAGCTTGGTCCGCGGATTGGGACGCGCCTCGGTGGCTGTCGTCAGCGTCTTCGCCCTGGCCGGACGCCGCGGGCTTCTGTTCCTTGGAATCGCTGCCAAGGTGCGCACCTAAACCGGAACCCAGACTTGCGGCAGCGAGACCGGCTTTGGCGAGCGCAATCTGCTGCTTGACCTTGGCCAGCTGTTCGGGGCTCATGCGTTTGACGGATTCCACCCGTTCGCCGTTGGCGGCCACCTGCGTGGGCGCGATCACCGTGTTCGGGCCGAATTCCTTACGCACGGCATCCTGCACCACAATCGCGGCCTTCTTGCCGCTTGAATCCACGGCGAGCGCGAACGCATGCTGGCTGAGCGACTGGTCAAACGTGAGCGAAAGACACGGCAGACCCTTGCGGTTCTGGCCGAACCTCACACTCGGCACCTTGGCACGGGTCACATATTCTCGGATATCCTCAGGCAAGGCATTCACGGCGGCATTCCACTTCTCATCCACCGAACGGGTGTCGTTCGCAGGTGCGGCGGCCGTCGCTCCTGCCGGTGCAGTCGTATTCGCGGGTTCCTGCATTGCGGGTTGAGCCGGCTGCTGCGCGGGTGCGGAGGTTTGCACAGGCTGTCCCCAACCCGTTGGCTCACCGGCCGACGGCGCTGCGGACCGCTCATACACCCACCCTTGCGCAGCCGGCTGAGTCGTTTCGGATTGAACCTGAGCCGACTGAGCGGGAGCTGATTGAACGGGTGCCGACTGAATCGAAGCCGCAGGAGCTTGCTGAACCTGCTGGTTGCGCGCAGCGCCGGAGAATCCACCTTGCGACACAGCGGACGTTCCGGATGCGCCAGACCCCCCGGACGCACCAGACGCGCCCGCGAATCCGCCCGGTGCAGAGCCCGCGCCCGCATTGCGCGACGCTCCCGCGAAACCACCCGATCCGGCGTGATGCCGAGCGCCGGCGGCACCGGCGTTGCCGCCAGTGGCGGGTTCCCCGCCATTCTGTGCGGGGGCTCCGGCCGAAGGCGCGGCGGATGCCGTAAACGCAAAACCGGTTTCGGCGCCTGCGAGCAGCCTGGCGGCCAGCAGTTCGAGCCTCATACGCGGCGAAATAGCGCCGGTCATGGCGCTGAGCGTGTCGTTGATGATGTCCGCCATCACTGTGAGCGGGCCAAGACCCAGAGCGGAGGCCTGCCGATGCAAGTCGCTCATGTCCTCGGCCTCGGCCGTGTCTGACAGCACGGATTCAGCGGAATCACCGGCCAATGTGAGCACCAGGAGGTCACGTACTCGGGCCAGCAGATCCTCCACGAACCTGCGCGGGTCGAATCCACCGACCACGACCTTTTGGATCACCCCCATACAGGCTTCACCGTTGCGGTCGATCACCGCATCCACGGCTTCGCCGATCAGCGCCTCCGGCGTGAAGCCGAGCAGCGCCACGGCGGCATCATGCGTGATCACGCCCTCGACAGAGCCGACCATGAGCTGGTCGAGCACGGACAGCGTGTCTCGCATGGATCCGCCGCCCGCGCGCATGGCGAGTTTCAGCACGCCCGGCTCAGGCTTGATGCCCTCTTTGGCGCAGATCTTTTCCAGATACGGTCCCATAACCTCTTGCGGCACCAGACGGAACGGGTAGTGGTGGGTGCGCGAGCGGATGGTGCCAATCACCTTATCGGGCTCGGTGGTGGCGAAGATGAACATCACATGCTCGGGCGGCTCCTCCACGATTTTGAGCAGCGCGTTGAAGCCCTGCTGCGTGACCATGTGGGCCTCGTCAAGGATGAAGATCTTGTAACGGTCGCGGGCGGGGGCGAAACCGGCGCGTTCGCGCAGTTCGCGGGCGTCGTCGACACCGTTGTGGCTGGCGGCGTCGATCTCCACCACGTCGATGGAGCCCGGGCCGCCGGTGGCCAGGTCCTTGCAGCTTTCGCATTCGCCGCAGGGGTGGGACGTCGGCCCTTTGGCACAGTTGACGCAGCGCGCGAGGATGCGGGCGGAGCTGGTCTTACCGCAGCCGCGGGGGCCGGAGAACAGGTACGCGTGCGTGAGCTTGCCCTCGTCAAGGGCCCGCATCAGCGGAACAGTGACCTGATCCTGGCCGATCACACCTTCGAAGGTGTCGGGACGATAGCGTCGATACAGTGCAAGTGCCATAGCTACTAACCTACCTTGCCCTCGATAATTTGCGCGAGTCGGACGGACGGCCTCCCCAGACGGGAGAAGTCTTCCCCACCCGGCACGAATCGGCCGGGCGACCGCATACGCTCACAGGTATTAACATAGTGTCAATAATGGTTGTCATCAGGAGGTGCTCATGGGCGAGAACTTCGAGAAGCCCCGCGTCACCCGCGGCGACGTGAGGCGCGAAGCCATCGTACGGGCCGCACGCAAGATCTGCCTGGAGAAGGGGTTCTCCAAGATCACCGTTTCGGACATCGCCGGCGAGGTGGGCATGACCCGTTCGCTGTTCTACCATTACTTCCCCGATAAGGACTCAGTGGCCAACGCCGTACTGGACGATGTGATCGACGAGATCCTCGCCCGGCTCGGCCGGTGGAACAGCGAACGTGAAACCGGCAACGTGAACAAGGCACTTGACGATATGGTGCGGCTGCTGCGCGCGCTCATCGCGGATGAAAGCCCGTTCTCCAACCGGATGATCCAGGACGGCAACGCCGGCCTGTACATCAAGTTCATCGACCGGGCAGCAGACCGCATCGCAGACTACATCGCCCAGACCACCGTGCATGATTTCGAGCAGATGCACGGCCTGCCGATCCGCAACGTGCACGAGACCTTCTTCACGCTGATTGTGGGGCTGATCTCCTTGCTGCGTTCACATCCGGACATCAGCGACAGCACCATCAAGCAGGTGATCGCGCAAACGCTGCACATCGAAAGCTACATCCAGTAACATCCGGCAGCAGCGCCGGTGGCACCTCGTTCTAGTGGAATTCGCCGGTCAATGGGTCGCGGCCATCGCGGGTGACCGCTTCGGCCATATGCGCTGCGGCATCCACCTCACGCGCCGCCACGGCCGGAGGCACGAGCACACGAAGCGCACGGCTTTCCGTCGTCACTCGCACCGGACCCCGGCCGACATATTCGCCATCGGCCATCAGCACCGGAGGCTCATCGCCCTCGTCGGCACGCGTGATTTCGATGCTGCGGATACGCTTCCAGCCGAACACCCGTGAGGCGAGCAGCCGACCGTTGTAGGCGTTCGAGATCGCCACCGCGCATTCGCGGACATTCGGCACATGGTCCATCCACACCAAATCGAGCATCCCGTCGGAGAAGCACGAATACGGCGAGACTTCGATGCCGCCACCGATATGCCGCGAATTGGCGACCGTCAGCAGCGGCGAGATGATGTCCCGCTCATCCGTGGATCCATCCGCCAGCGTGGCCTTGACATGATAGCCGTAGCGTTTCATGCGCGTCAGCTCCACGAGCACCGCGGCGAAATACCGCAGGCTGCCGTTCGGCAGATGCGAATGGTTCGCACGGTCATTGATGCTGGCATCAATGCCACAGGACAGCATTCCCGCATAGTAGCGGTCAATGGGATGCGCCTGGGCAGCCGACTCCCCCGCCGGTACCTCATACTCACTGCCAGTAGAGGGGTCGACCGAGTATCCGCCCGGCAGGGAGGTCACCCGGCCCATGTCCACATCCATATGAGACCCGCGGACAATGGCGCCCACGATGCCCTCCACCGCCGTCTCGATGCGGTTCACCGGCAGTTTGAGCCCGCGCGCGAAATCATTGCCCGAGCCCATCGCCACAATGCCCAGTGGCTTGCCGCTGAGTCCCACGGCATTGGCGCCGAGTGCGATCATGCCGTCCCCGCCGACCACCACGAGATAGTCGTACTCATGCGAGTGTTCACGCGCACGGTTCAACGAATCGTTGAAGCTCGTTCCGGTGAGGTCGGTCACCGTGAAACCGTGGCGTCTGCCGGCTTCGTGCAGCAAGTCCAACACGCGAGCATCGACTTCGGCACCGCGCCCCTTATCCGACGTGGGGTTGCCCACCAGCCCTATGACGTGACGGCGTTCGCTGTGTTCTCTCTCGGTCATGCATTCACCATAACCAAGGATGCGAACGCACGCCAGAGCGCACGCCATGTTAATCGCACAGCACAGGCCCGGCTCGTGCCTCCTTGCGGACATGCGGGCGAACGGCACATCGGTGGCGACGCTGATCGCAAGGCGGATATCGTCGCCCTGCACTTCGCAGTCGGCAAGTACCGCCTCATTGGCTGCGGCGATGCCGCCGGCGAAGGCGCACGGGTCGTCGAGCCCCTGATGCCATAAGGCGTACGCGGCATTGAACGCCGCCAAATCGGCGATGGAGCGCGCCTTATGTTGGCAAAGCATCAGATTGCCGACAAGGGCGATCACCGTCAGCATCACAGCGGCGAGCATCACCAGCATGGCACCGGCCATGGTGCCTGAGCCTTCCTCAAGACGCGCTTTCATCGCTACCTCGGTTCTTGGATTCTCTTGGGTATCATTTGGGGCGATTATTGCGTGACGGCGGTGGCTTCACCGGTGACCTGCACTGGGGTCAGATTCATCGGTCCAGGCAGCACCGGACATGTCACCTGCACTTGCGTGGTCCGTTCGGACCGCCGTACATCGACAACGACCTGCGCGCGCGCCACCTCTGCGGCGACGCTGCGAGCGCGCGACTCGTCCGCCGACACCACCAGCTCCCTGGCGGCCGCCGACGCCGCACTGCGGCAATCGGCGGACACAAGAGTCACGCGACCCAACGCCAGGATGAGCCCGGCTATGGCGACAACGCTTGGCAGGACGACAGCAAATTCCGCAGTGGCGGCACCCGTTTCAGGGTCCGGCGGCAGACGGGCCATCCAATGGAACCATGATTGGCATCGCATGGCCGCTACCCGATGTTCAACGCTTTTTTGATGATGTTCATCAGCAGCGTCTTGACGGCATCGGATTTGAGGATGGTGACCAGAAGCGCGGCGAACCCGGTGGCGGCTACGAGCACCACGGCGTATTCCGCAGTGACCGCACCCTCCTCGGGACGTTCGATGAATGTGCGTATCTGGGCGTCCATGAGACATAACCGACGGTTGATGCGGGCGCGCAAGCCGACTATATCCCCGGGGGAATCGGCCAGCCGCACGAGATCGCGGCTTGGGGTGGCATGGCGTGTGAGCATGTGAGCTCCTTTCTTCACTGACAGCACGGCATTGTGATTGGTTGACCCCGCACCGGCGTGGCCGGCATGGGGTAGTACCACTGTGAAGGATTGCGTCGCGGCATGCACGCCGATACGGGGTATGTGGTTCTAGCTTGCCAAGTTATCCACATCCCGGCGTGTCATCCACAGCACATGTGGATAAGCGGACATCGCCAGTGGGCTACCGGGCCGCCACCAACCCGGACCAGACACCCAGGCCTAGTGGTCCGTCTCACACATAATTGAGGGATTCAGCTTCGTGTCTCTCCCCCAGTCAGCTACGCTGACAGCCCGTCCCGCAAGTACGAACGCGCTCCGCGCGCAGCTTGCCGGCTCCCTCTGATGAGGGAGCTCCCGGCGACAGCCGGGTGAGGGAGAGAAACACACAACACAGTCGTTCCAGTCTCTCCCCCAGTCAGCTACGCTGACAGCCCCCTCGTCAGAGGGGGCCATGGCCGTATGGAAGTTCACCATCGGACAGCCCGTCCTGCAATTACGGACGAGCTACGCGCGCAGCAGCGGCTCGGCGACGGCCTGAATCACGGATTCGGGCATGTGGGAATCGTCGAACTCGTGGCCGGGATGGCTGCTCTTGGTGCTTTCCAGCGTATGCAGCGCATTGAGCGCACGAGCGCCGTCAGCCTTGATGAGCCGGTAGGCACGTTCCTTGGCCAGATAGTCGATCTGCGCGTTGTACAGCACAGTGAACGCATCCTCAATCGCCGGATCGTCGGCGTACCGCAGTCCGTTCGTCGCGTGAATCGACACGGCCTGCGTGACCGGCGCATCCGCAACCGTGACGGACAGGCTCAGCGTCTCGGCGTCGTACGACACATCCGGCACGACCTCAGCGCCACCAACCGTCACAATCAACTCGTCAGCGGCGACCGGCGCCACACCGGTGAACGTCACCGTCCACGTGCGCTGCTGCGGCACCGCCGCAACATTGCCGGCCACCGGGGCAATCTCGAACGCGTTCACCGCACCATCGGCCTCCCAGCGGAAGTCCATATGCGTCACCGCGAGCGCGGAATCCGACGGCTGCGCCTGGTTGGTGCCATCGTCCTCCTTGAGGTCGAACGCGCCGTTCGCGCCTGGGAACACCGCAATCTCCAGATAGCGCGGATTATCCACGGAGTTGAGGCTGCCGTTGAGCTCCTCGTCAAGCGGCTGCAACGGCACGATGCCGCCGGCCTTCGCGAAGACCGGAATGCCATCGAGCCCACGCCACGCCTCGAACTTGCGGCCTTCGGCAGAGCCCGCCTCGTACCGACGTCCGGTGAAGAAGTCGAACCACGTGCCCTGCGGCAGCCACACATCGGTTTTCGCCAGCTGCACGTCGCGGTCGGACGGCGTCACAATCGGCGCGACGATCAGCTCGGTGCCGAAGCGGAACTCATGCTCCACCCCGTACGCGGTGACATTTTCCGGCGACTGCCAGTACATCGGCTCGACCAGCGGACGGCCCTCGGCGGCGGCACGCCAGTTCATCGTGTACAGATACGGCAGCAGCTCGTGGCGCAGGCGCAGCGCGTCATCCATCGAGCATTCCGTCTCGGGATGGAAGTTCCACGGCTCCTTGCCGTTGAACGGCGAATCGGTCGAATGCAGGCGGTTGATCGGGCTGAACGCGCCGAGCTGATACCAGCGGGCCTCCAGCTCCTCGTCGCGGTAGCCGAACATGTGGCCGCCGATATCGTGGCTCCACCAGCCGTAGCCGATGTTCGATGCGGTAGCCGTGAAGTACGGCTGGAACTTCAGCGACTCCCACGTCACGACCGTATCCCCGGAGAATCCGACCGGGTAACGGTGCGAGCCCGGGCCGGCGTACCGTGAGAACGTGAGCGGCCAGCGCCCATCGCGTCCCGAATCGAGATAATGCATGTGGTTCAACATCCACAGCGGATCAAGACCCTTCTGGCGGGTCACACCGCCCTGTTGCCAGTCCAGCCACCAGAAATCGGTGCCCAGGGCTTCGAGCCCATGGTGCAGGTCGAAGTACGCTTCCATGAATCGCGGACTGGTCAGATCAAACTCGACCGGCTCGCCGCCCGCCGGGTCAATGCCCATGTGTTCGGCGACTTTGGCATAGCCGTCTTCAAATGCTCGAACGCCGTCGCGCGGGTGGACGTTGAGCGTCGTGCGCAGTCCATGCTCGTGCAGGATGCGCTGGAATCGCTCGGGGTCGGGGAAGAATTCGCGGTTCCACGTGTATCCGGTCCATCCGGATCCATACTTCGGGTCGACATCGTCGACCAGATGCCAGTCCATGTCGATCACGGCCGTGGTGAACGGCAGGCCTTCCTGCTCGAAACGATCGACAAGCTCCAGATACTCGGCTTCCGTGTAACGGTGGTAGCGGCTCCACCAGTTGCCGAGCGCGAAGCGCGGCAGCAGCGGCGTCGGGCCGGTGAGCCTGTAGAAGTCCTGTACGGCCTCGATATACCGATGACCATAACCGAAGACATACAGATCCTTGCCGGGGTGCTCGCGCGGCATGACCCACATGCCGAACGGGTTGGCCTCGCCCTTGACGGTGGCGGCTTCGGCGCCTTCGACGATCACGTTCGACGCGGAATCGTCGAGCACGGCCCAGCCGTCGCGGGAAATCACGCCGAGACCCAGTTCAATCTCGCCGTCGACCGCGTCCAGCGTACGCGCGGTGCCGCGCAGGTTGCCGTCCTGGGTTTCGCCGTAGTGCCACGTGTTCATCTGGGAATTCGCCACGCCTTTGACGACGATGCTCAGGCCTTCCTTGCTGAACGGCTGCATGTCATAGGTGAGGCGCAGCGCCGGCGTATCGATGATGAGCAGCCCGTCGCGCTCGGTCTTCGTGAACTTCGGCGGAGTGGCGGTACCGTTCGCGCCATCCGCACCGTTCGCGCCATCCGACAACCAATCGCGATTGACGACCATTTGGGTGGCGTGGTCTTCGAACTTGCCGTCATCCTGCCATTCGAGGCGAACGAGCGATTCGGTGATGATACCGATGCGCCAACGGTCGCCTTGGATAACCGAGGCCGGGTTCATGCCCGGACGGGTGGCCAGCTGTGGAAAGGTGGACATTGGTGTGCTCCTTTGCTTGTGTTGTTTTCCACGTTGTTGTTTGTAGTTGGCGTATCCATGAACCATCGCCGACGTGCGGGCCTCAGACATCGCGATGCGCTCCGTCATGGTCCTTTTCACGCGGATATGCTGTCACCGACGGCGACACGCATCGGCGGCGTTACGCGGCGATGGCCGTGGTGTCGCGCAGCATCAGCTGCGGGGCAACGGTTTCAAATCGCGGTTCGGACAGGGGTCCTTCCATCGCGGCAAGCGCTTTGCGCGCGGCAATGGCGCCCAGGTCATTCGGGCGTTGCCGCAATGTGGTCAGGCCCATTTTGGCGCTGAAGGGGATATCGTCGAAGCCAATTACTGACAGGTCACGCGGCACGCGCAGCCCATATTGCGGCAACCGGTACAGCACCGGAATCGCCATTTCGTCGGTCTGGAAGCAGACTGCGGTGGGCGTGGGCGACATGGTGGTCAGCTGTGCGAGCGCCGCGCCAGTCGTATCCTCATGGCCGGAACAGCGAATCTGCTCAAGCGTGACGTCAGGATGGGCCGCGGCGGCATCGATAAGGCCTTGCAGTCGGTTTTCCGCGCTGAAGCGCAGTTGACTGGTGTCATCCGGCGCGCCGTACACGTAGGCGATGTTGCGATGACCGAGCGAAATCAGGTGTTCGAAGGCCGTATGCATGCCCAGCTTGTCGTCAATGCACACCGCGCCGTCGAGTCCGATGGTGGACGGGGTGTTGATGCCGATGAGCGGCACGTTCACGTCTTTCAGACGGCTGACCTCATCCGGGTCGATGTCGAACGAGCAGACGATGACCGCATCCACATTGCGACGCACCGGCAGTTCAGTGAAGAATTCATGCCGCTCCCGCGCGTTCGACAGACCATATACGGAGATGTCGTATCCGGCCGGGCCGAATACGGAGTTGAGCCCGCGGAAGACATTGGCGTTGAACCAGACATCAATGGTATCGGCATGCAGCAGTGCGATGCGGAACGATTGGCCGGATTTCAATGCGGCTGCCGACCGGGAAACCTGAAAGTCGAGTTTTCGCGCGGCGGCGAGGACTCGGTCACGGGTCTTCGGCAGCACAAGGTCCGGCTTGGCGAAGGTTCGTGACACCGTTGACACGGATACGCCAGCCTCTTTCGCTACCGCTTGAATGCTCGCTTTTGTCATGGCAACCTCGCTCATCAACAGTGGATAACAATCCCTCAAAAGACAACGTTATCATACATGAGCGAGCAACATGCACGCCGATCTAAGCCACCTCATCATGCGGTGGGCGGGCGCAACCGCGCACCCACCCACCGCTCATCAGTAGCGCGTATTGTTGGCGCAATTACCGGCGACTGCCACGCGCGACGTCAGCGTTGGTATTTTGGCCCCCTCTGATGAGGGGGCTGGCAGCGTAGCTGACTGGGGGAGAGACGCAAAACCGAAACCTCAATTATTAGCGGGACAACCCACTAGCGTTCGCCGCGCATGACTGCGGACAACGACAGCACACGCGGATTGCTGAAGACCTCCTCGGTATGCACGAGTCGGCCGTCGCCATCCACCAACGGTATCCGCCAATTGGGGTATTGATCGGACGTACCCGGCTGGTTCACCGTCGCGTGCTGGCCGGTGCCGTCCACAATCGCCGCCTGACGCAATACCGAAGGCGTGGCCGTCAGCATACGATGCATCGCCTCGACGATCTCCTGCTCGTGCCCCGGCACATCGGCGGCGGCCGCGGCATCCAGCCATCCACCGGAGACCAACACGTCGAGCATCGCCTGGCGTTCGGCCGCCGCCGACGCGGCGAACTGCTCGACCGGCTCGGCCAATAGGTGCAGCCGCTCGCGCAATTGGACATGCTCGAACTCCAGATATCCGGCCGTCGGCGGCAGATCGTGAGTCGTGACGGACGCCAGCGCCTGACGGCGATAGTCACTCGGCGGCGCATATGGATCGCCCGCGTTCGGAGAGTTGTCGATGCGCGCGAACCAGGCCACATCAGTACCCAGCACACCATGGTCAGCCAGCACATGCCGCACATACTCCGGCACCGTGCCCAGATCCTCGCCGATGACTAGGCCGTTCGCGCGCGTCGCTTCAATCGACAACACCGCGATCATGGTGCGATAGTTATACATCACATACGCGCCGCCCTTCGCGCCCTTGCCCATGGGAATCCACCACAGGCGGAACAGGCCAAGCACGTGGTCGATGCGCACCGCGCCGGCATGAGCGAACATGGAATGCACCATCTCGCGGTACACGCGGTATCCGGTCGCCTCGAGATAACGCGGGTTGAACGGCGGCTGGCCCCAATCCTGCCCCTGCTGGTTATAGAAATCAGGCGGGCAGCCGACCGTGACGGAACCGAGCGCGAAGCGTTCCGGGCTCCACCACACGTCAGCGCCGAGCGCGTGCACGCCCACGGCCATGTCCTGCATGAGGCCGAGCGCCATGCCATTGTCCTTTGCTGCCTGCTGCGCGGCAGCCACCTGTTCGTCGGCGATCCATTGCAGCCAGCGGTTGAACTCGAACAGATCGTGATGGTCACGGATCAGTTCGGCGACTTCGGGCGACGTGCGGCCGGTGCGGCCGAACCACGAATCCGGCTCCCAAGGCGCGCCCCACACCTCGAACGCGAGGCACCAGGCGGCGAACGCGTCAAGATCGGGTCCGGCCTGCTCCTTGAACCGCGAGAACGCGGCCTCGCGCTCGGGGGAGCGCGGATGGTCGAAGATCACGCGCAGAGCCGGGCGCTTCGCGTTCCACGCGGCATTGATGTCCAATGGTTCGGGATCGTCGTTGCGTGCGGCGACCGATGCGTGCAGCGCGTCCACGCGGGTGCGCTCATCGGCGGTCAACTCGGCGTATTCGGGGATGTTCTGCGGCCGGATGTACGTGACGTTGAGGAATCGGCGCGACTCCGGCAGGTACGGCGACGGTTCGAGCGGCGGCACCGGCGCGCCCGCGTGAATCGGATTGATCAGCATGAAATCGGCGTCTGTCTTCGCGCCGGCATCGGCGAGCAGCGTGGTAAGGTCACCGTAATCGCCCACGCCCCACGACTCGTGCGAGCGAATGGAATACAGCTGGGCCATCCAGCCCCAGCGCGGGTGTTCGGCCACGGTGGCCGGCAGCGGAATGCGGGCCGGGGCGACCATCAGCGTGGCCTCGTCCGTGCGGTCGCCGGCTGCGACCTGCAACGTGTGATAACCGATCGGCAAATCGTCCGGCAGGGCGAGGAATCGGTTTGTGGCGACATTGAGATCGGGCAGGATGTCGTTCTCGTCGCTGCGGCGAACGGTGCCGTCTTCCAGCGTGATCGTCGCCTCCGGCTCGTCGCCTGCCGCGCAATGCAAGGTGATGGTGGCCGGCTCGCCTGCGGTCGCGGTCAAGGTCGAGGACGGCAATATGCGATCGCTGGTCGCGGCATCGGCCGCGGCAAGGGATGCGTCGATCGCCTCCGGGCTGGTGGCGTCGACGCCGAGCGCGCCGAGCACATCGACCAGCACATCGTCGGCGATCTCGACATATGTGCCAAGCTGGTCGATGTATGACGTGGATACGCCACTCGCCTTGGCAAGGCGAATCAGCGGGCGTGCGAGACGTTCAAGGCTTTCGTTGTGTTCTGCGCCGTCGATGGACGTGGCGGTGATGGTGCTGCTGCTGGATGCCGTCATTGGTGCTCCTTCTCCTTGCTGCGTGCGTTGTGCGAACGGTGCCGCGTGCGGATGCCGGCCGATGTGCGGTCGGATGGGTACTGCACACGTTTGCTTGACGTGCGACTCGTCGTTGGGTCGGGTCTGTTGAGGCTGTCAGGGACCGTCAGGACCGTTGCATGACGTTATCAACTATAACGTCGATTGACATCGTTTGCAAAGCGGCGAAACATGTTGCGCCTCAAACTGTTGAAAGTACTCGATTGTGTGAGCTGGAGGGCGTGTCGCGTCATTTACCTCCACCGTTTGCAATCCCCGGAAACCGCAAGAAATCGGGCATATTCTCGAACCGTTTTAATCGTTGAAAAATGAGGATGTATAAGTTTGCAAAAAAATGTGTTATCTTAAGATTGGATGCGCGACAGGGACGCCGCGCAAGAGGAAAGGAACTCAGGATGACATCGATGAGGAAAATCGTCGCTTCCGTGTCCGCGATTGCCCTGGGCATCGGCGCGTTTGCCGCTTGCGGCAACAGCACCACGACAAGCGACAGCGAAGGCAAAGTGTACATGCTCAACAGCAAGCCGGAAGTCGTGGACCAGCTCCAAGAACTTGCCGAAGCATACACTGAGGAAACTGACGTGCAAGTCGATGTGCAGACTGCATCATCTGGCACGTATGACACCACGCTGCTGTCCGAACTGGCCAAAGACAACGCGCCTACCATGTTCAGCACTGCCGGGTACGCGACCTTCGCGCGGTACAAGAAGTATCTCGCACCGATTCAGGACTCCAAGGCATATCAACTGCTCAACGACGACGCCAAAGCCAACTCGCAGAAGATTGGCGACGATTCATACACCATCCCCTATGCAGTCGAATACTACGGCATCATCTACAACAAGAAGATCGTCAACGAATACGCCAAGAAAAGCTATGCAGTGATCAAATCAGCCGACGACATCACCAACTACGACGTGCTCAGCAAAGTCGTCGAGGACATGCAAAAGCACAAAGACGATCTCGGCATTCAAGCCGCGTTCGCGACACCCGGCCTTGAATCATCGGATACGTACCGCTTTTCCGCGCACATGACCCGTCCGCCGATCTTCTTCGAATATCGCGACAACGATACGACCTTCATGAAGGAAATCAAGGGCACGTACCTTGACAACTACAAGAACCTGTTCGACCTCGAAATGAACAATTCGCCGACCGAGGCCAGCCTGCTCGGCTCGAAGAACTACGAGGACTGCACCTCCGAATTCGCATTGGGAGACGTCGCATTCTATCCCAATGGCGTATGGTCGTACTCGCAGATCAAGGACAATGAGGTAGCAGACGAGGACCTCGGCATGCTCCCGTACTGGATGGGAATCGACGGCGAGGAAGATTACGGCCCCTCCACCGTCTATGAAGCAACATGGGGCATCAACAAGAACGCCTCCAAAGCCGACCAGCAGGCATCGCTCGACTTCATCGAATGGATGGTCACCTCGGACAAGGGCAAGGAGATCATGTCCAAGGAGATGGGCTTCGCCGTCCCCTTCACCACATTCGGAGATGACGACCAGCCGGACAATCCGCTCGTCGCCGCAGCCAAAACGTGGGAAGACAAGGGCAAGAAGTACATGCGCAGCGTCGACGTCCCCGACCAGAACTGGCAGAACGGCATCGCCAATGCGCTGCTCGAATATGCACAAGGCACCGGTAAGTGGGATGGCGTGACGAGCGCAATCGTAGATGGCTGGAAGGCCGAGTGGGCGGCCAGCGAGAAGTCTCAGGGCATGCTGCCGGAACAGACGAAGTTCACGTGGTGATGTAAACACGCTGAACCACTGCGGTTCAGCTCCGCAGTATTGTCCCTCCGTCGAATACTCGCCGGAGGGACAATACTTTGTTAGCGCCGAATCGGGTAGCCTGTGGTCAGACGCGGCATCAGCTCCAAATTCACGACGGTGTGACGATTGGTTTCATCGATTGCGCTCGATGCATCATGCTCGCGTTCGCCGGCAGAGGACTCTTGGACAGACTCGTCGCCAATAAAATCAAGTGTTCGGCGAGCCGCCAGAGTACCCAGACGGCGAGGGTCCTGACGCATAGTAGTCAACCCATACTGTGCCGAGTATGTCGCGTCGTCAAATCCCGCAAGCGAGATGCGGCCGGGAATGTCAATCCGGCGACGTTGCAGGGCGAATGCGAGCGGGAGCGCCCCCAAGTCCGCATAACAGCACAGTGCAGTCGGCATATCTTCGCCGAGATCGACAATCCGATCGGCGAGCTGTTCCATCGAAGAATCAGAACGCTCGTCAAAAAACAATTCCCGGGAGCGAATCGATGTGGATGCGCTGGCGCACGCATCACGGAAACCTAGCGCGCGAGCTTCGGCGCTGTGCGACAAACGCGTGGTGATAACCGGGCTGATATAAGCGATATCCGTATGCCCAAGGGAAATCAGATACTCGACCATTTGCCTCATGCCGCCCCGGTCATCAATGCGAATGGATGCATCGCACACATTCGGCACAGGCGGATTGATGCCGATAATAGGCACCCCAACACTGCGAAGACGACGCGTTTCGTCTGCCTCGATAGCAAACGACGAGACAATGACCGCATCGGCATTGCGGCGTACTGGCAACGTCTCAAAAAAACTGCGGCGTTCCTCCGGTGTTTCAATCTGATAGATGACAATGTCGTAGCCGGCTGTTGACAAGACCGCATTCAACCCGGAAAAAAGGCGGGAATTGAACCATGTGGCAATATCTTCGCTCACCAGCAGTGCAATACGGAACGAATGACCGGTTTTCATGGCAGTTGCCGAGCGAGAGATGGAGTAGTTGAGCGACTCTGCTGCCTCATATACGCGCTTGCGTGTTTTGGGGGATACAAGGTCCGGTTTGGCGAACGCACGCGACACCGTAGCAATGGAGACTCCGGCCTTGACGGCCACCTGTGCAATTCGGGCTTCCATATGGTCTCCTGTTACATACGGTCTCCTGCGGCTTCGTGCGGCGTTGACGCCGGTGCAGGAATGCGGCGTCACCGCGTCAGTTCACTAGTGTATCCACGATGCGCGGACGCTTGAAAACGGCATAAAACCGGTTCGACTCACCGAATGTAAATGTTTGCAGAATAATGCGCTATACTGCAAACAATGCAAATGATTCCAATATGAATGAGTTTGCATCAAACATGACGGAGCACTGACGCTGCCGTCGAGGAGAACACACAGGAAGTCGTAAGGAGCATCCGATGAAGTCTGCTCAGAAGGTCATTGCGACCGCTGCAGTTCTGGCCATGAGCGTCGCCGCACTGTCCGCATGCGGCAGCGACACCGCCGATGACAGCAAGGGGAAGGTCTACTTCCTCAACACCAAGCCCGAAATCGTCGACCAGCTGCAGGAGCTGGCCGATGCCTACACGGATGAGACCGGCGTCTCGGTCGACATCCAGACCGCCGCCTCCGGCACAAATAACCAGACCCTGACCTCCGAGCTGTCCAAGTCCGACGGCCCGACCATGTTCAATCTTGCCGGCTTCGACCAGTACGCCAAGTTCAAGGACTACCTCGAGCCGGTCCAGGATTCCGAGGCCTACCAGCTGCTGACCGACGAAGGCAAGAGCTACGCCTACAAGGACGGCGACACCGCGTACACCATTCCGTACGCCGCCGAATGGTACGGCATCATCTACAACAAGAAGATCGTCAACGAGTACGCGAAGAAGAGCTACGCGGTCATCAAGTCCGCCGACGACATCACCAGCTGGGATGTGCTCAAGAAGGTCATGAACTCCATGCAGGAGCACAAGGACGACATCGGCCTCGAAGGCGCCGTGTCGACCCCAGGCCTGGACGCCTCCGACAACTACCGCTTCTCCTCGCACATGGCCCGCATTCCGCTGTTCTACGAGCTCAAGGATCTCGGCGTGACCTTCTCGCTCGACATCACCGGCAAGTACATGGACAACTACAAGGACCTGTGGGACACCATGGTCAAGGACAGCCCGACCGAGCCGTCGCTGATCGGCTCCGGCACCTATGAGGATTCCACCGCCGAATTCTCCACCGGCGCCGTGGCATTCTACCCGAATGGCGTGTGGGCCTACTCGCAGATCAAGGACAACGACGTGGCCGACGAGGACCTGGGCATGCTCCCGTACTACATGGGCAACCCGGGCGAGGAGGACTACGGCCCGGCCGCCGTCTACGACGCCAACTGGGCGATCAACAAGAACGCCTCGGAAGCGGACAAGAAGGCTTCACTCGACTTCATCAAGTGGATGGTGAGCTCCGATACCGGCAAGAACGCCCTGGCCAAGGAGATGGGCTTCGCAGCGCCGTTCACCACCTTCGGTGATGATGATCAACCGGCAAACCCGCTCGTCGCCGCGGCCAAGGAGTGGAGCGAATCCAAGGGCAAGAAGACCGTCTACACCGCCAGCATCCCCGGCCAGCAGTGGATGGACAACATCGCCAACCCGCTCGTCGAATACACTCAGGGCACCGGCGATTGGGATGCCGTCGTGGAAGGCTTCGCCGGCACCTGGAAGACGCTGTGGGACGCCTACAAGGACTCCACCGGCATGCTGCCGCCCGCCGACCCGCTGTCCTAGTGGTCTGTCTGTTAAATAAATGAGTGCTTTAGCTTTTTCTCTCCCCCAGTCAGCTTCGCTGACAGCCCCCTCGTCAGAGGGGGCCGATACCGGCGTGTATGGCTCCCCTTGTCAGGAGAGCTGTCGGCGTAGCCGACTGAGGGGTAGTCGTCAGAGGGGCCAACACCACTCAACCAATTACGAGACGGACCACTAGTGGTTCGGCTCACTGAGGGATGCAAGGACTGCGCCTTGCATCCCTCAGTCTTCCTGAGCGAGGGGAGCAGTGGAGGAACGCAGCACCAGTCCCGGCATCACGATTTCGTGCGCGCGTTCCGGCGTCTTGCCTTCAATCAGCGCAAGCGTTTTCTGAGCGGCGACCCGGCCCAGCGCGGCCGGATCCTGGCGGATTGTCGTCAACCCGCTTTCCTTGGCGTACGTTGAATCATCGAACCCGGTCAGCGACAGGTCACGCGGCACGCGCAGACCGTAGCGAATCATCGAGAAATACAGCGGAATCGCCATAAGATCCATAACGCAGCAGACCGCCGTGGGGCGTTCGGGAAGCGCGAGCATCTGCGACAGCAGATCGTCGGCGGGGGCGTCCACCGTTTCGTCGTAATAAATCGTTTCAGGATGAACGATACCGGCCTCGCGGCAGGCGTCATCGAACCCCTGGATGCGCAGGTCGGCGCTGTGCGGAATCGACGGCGATGTGCGATGTCGTACGAGCGCGATCCGCTCGTGGCCGAGCGTGATGAGATGCTCGACTATCATGCGCATGCCGCTGCGGTCGTCGATGCTCACCGTGGCGTCGTAGCCATCCAGCGACGGAGTATTCACGCCGACAATCGGGATGTGGACGCTCTGCAGACGCGACGCCTCGTCCGGGTTGACGTTGAACGACGAAACAATTACGGCGTCGGCGTTGCGCCGCACCGGCAGCTCGGCGAAGAAGCTATGCCGCTCCTCGGAAGTGACGACCGAATATAGTGAGATGTCGTAGCCTTCGTCATGCAGCACGGAATTCAGACCAGCCAGCAGACGGGAATTGAACCAAGTCGAAATGTCCTCGCTAAGGAGCAATGCAAGGCGATAGGAGCGGCCGGTTTTCATGGAAGTAGCCGAGCGGGAGATCGAATAGTTCAGCTCGTCGGCCGCCGCGAACACACGATTGCGCGTTTTTTCGGATACCATATCCGGTTTCGCGAACGCACGCGACACCGTCGCGATGGATACGCCCGCCTTTGCGGCGACTTCCGAGATACTCGCTTCCATGACTCCCTCCATAGCGCTGCCCATAGTGCGATGCCATTGCGGGATGACATTGCGGGATGACATAGTGCATTGGCATCAATCCTGCAATGGCATCCCGCAACAGCATCCCGCAATCCGAGTTATCACCGGTGCTCACCTCGGCTGATCGACGACTCCTTATAGCCCTTGATAGCCCTTGGCAATCCCGGTAATCCTGACTAATCAGGGCACACAATCAGCACATGCAC
Organism: Bifidobacterium reuteri DSM 23975; assembly: GCF_000741695.1. GTDB lineage: Bacteria > Actinomycetota > Actinomycetes > Actinomycetales > Bifidobacteriaceae > Bifidobacterium > Bifidobacterium reuteri. Next base: position 19,824 of record NZ_JGZK01000010.1, read on the forward strand.
AACAATGCATAAGTTTACACCTTGATTCCACTAGCGTAACTCGCTCGAATGCCGCCAATGATGAAAATGTGTCATTGCCGGATAACCAATAACCAATAACCATTGACGCAGCGACGAGGATTCATCGAGAACCCGCAGCCAGCGGAAGCCGCCGACAGTCTACAGCACCACGCGGCGGTTGAGGTCGTGGCGCAGCGCCTTCCAGCCGGGCAGGTAGGCGGTCATGCGGCGCTGGAAGCCTGCGCCATGGCCGCGTTCCCATAGGTGCGTCATCTCATGTACGAGCACGTATTCCAGGAATCGCGGTTCCATCAGACCCAATTGCAGATTCAGGCGGATGCGGCCGGTCGCCGGCGTGCACGACCCCCAGCGCGAAGTCATCAATCGCAGTGTGATATGCGTGGGGCGGCGGCCGATCACCGGACCCCATTTCGCTAGCAGCGCGGGGAGCTGGGCGTCGATGTTCGCGGCCGCGCGGCGGCGCAGCTCTTCGGTCCAGGCGAAATGAGCGGCAACCTCAGGATATGCTGCTCCCCCGCGTGAATCATCCCGGCGCGAATCAGCCCGACGCGTATCAGCCCGGCGCGTATCCGCCCGACCGCCGTCAGCAGCATCGCGCATACCGGCACCACCATCTATACCAGCGCCACCATCCGCACCGGTGCCACCATCCGCACCGGCGAATGTATGAGTATCAGCACGCGTGCCTTGCAGCCCGCCTTCGGCAAGAGACCGTTCACGGGCCGAAGCATCTTGCGGATATTGCGATTGATCCATTCGCGGCGATTGCGAATGAAATCGGCGACAACCCGGTCGCTCATGCGCTTCGGCGCGGACACTGTGATATCGCCGTTCGGCGGCTTGATGCGCAGATACATGTTCTTGATGGGCTTGCGCACCACCATGACCGGCAATCCGTCGATGGTCAGGTTCTTGGCGGCGGCTTCGGCTGCCGAGCCTGCCGGGCGGGACCCGGAACGCGGTGATGGTCGATACGGCATGTGCGCCATTCTCGCGCGCGGAACCGACAGTCCGATAGCGATGGAGTCGGATCTGGGGTCCAATCTGGATCAAAGCCCACTCTCCGGAATCTGCTTTGCCGGACACCAAGACGCCGCAGCAGGTGGCGACACGCCGAAGCGGCTCAGGCGTTGACACCATTTCAGTCAGTGGTATTGTAATCACCTGTGCGCTTTTGAAGTGCATGGACGGGCCCGTAGCTCAGGTGGTTAGAGCGCATCCCTGATAAGGATGAGGTCGGAGGTTCAAGTCCTCCCGGGCCCACAGGAAAAATCAAGCGGCCGTGGTGCCGCTCTTTTTTTCCCGAATAAATCAAATGGGGCTATAGCGCAGCTGGTAGCGCATCTGCTTTGCAAGCAGAGGGTCGCCGGTTCGAACCCGGCTAGCTCCACAATCTCGAGAAACCCCGGAATCGCAAGGTTCCGGGGTTTCTCTTTTGCGGGCTATAGTCCAGCGAGGCAAAACCTCGGGCCAACCGATGAAGCACCCCAGTCACCACCCACCAGCGGAGCAATACCTCGGCCAAGCCAAGGAACCACCACTCCTACACCGCCCCAGCGAAGCAAAACCTCGAGCCAACAGCGAAACCGCCCCACTGAAAGCCATTCAGAGAGGCAAAACCTCGGCCGAGCCAATGGAACACCCCAAACACACCCCACCAGCAGGCAGAACCTCGGGCAGACCGATGGAACACCACGCCTCCACCAGCTCAGTGACGCAAAACCTCGGCCAAGCCGAAGAAACACCCCAGCCACCACCCACCAGCGGGCAGAACCTCGGGCCAACCAGCAAACCACCCCACTGACAGCCATTCAGCGGAGCAAAACCTCGGCCAAGCCAAGGAAACGCAGTGCGAGCCAACAGACGAGCCAGCCAGCTGTGCGCGTAGCGCGGCCCAATTGCAGGATGTTACCGTGAAGCAAACAGCGGAGCTGCTGGAAGCAACGAGCAAACCAACAGCCGCCCGGAGAGCCCGTCCTTGATTGCAGGACGAGCTGGCGACGAAGCCGTCTGGGGAGCAGCAGGGAAGCAACACGAAGCCGCAATCTCCAATCATTAGCACCAAATAGCGAGACAAACCCCAAGCAGTTGACACCTTGTCAAAATGCACTACAATAAGCCGTGAGAGAAATTGACGCTTCGTCAACAATACGGCCGCCGCAAGGAGTGCGGAGGTCAAACCTCGAACCAAGCGCCAATGCCCCGCTTCGGCGTCCGACGAGGGACGACGAAGCCGGCACAACAGCACATCAAGGGAAAGGACCGTCATGCTGTTTCAGGTCTACGGCGACAATGCCGTCTACCAATGGATTGGATGGATTCTCGTCTTCTGCTGCCTCATCGGCGCCAACGAGCTGGCCCGCCGCACCAAAACCGGCGGCATCGTCGCATTCCTCGTGGTTCCCGCCGTCCTGACCGTCTACTTCGTCACGATTTACACGGCCGCCGCCATGGGTGCGGAATGGGCCCTCAACAACCCCACCTACGTGCACATGACCAGCTGGTTCCACTACGCCAAGCTGTACGCGGCCACCATCGGCTGCATCGGCTTCATGGCGCTCAAATACAAGTGGGGCTCCATCGGCAAGTCGCACTGGTTCAAGTGCTTCCCGTTCGTGATCGTGGCCATCAACATCCTCATCGCCGTGGTCTCCGACTTCGAATCCGCCATCCGCGGCTGGGGCGGCACCTGGGTCTCCACCGAAGGCGTGACCCTGTACGGCGGCTGGCACAACGTGTTCAACGGCGTGGCCGGCATCCTCAACATCTTCTGCATGACCGGCTGGTTCGGCATCTACGCATCCAAGAAGAAGGACGACATGCTCTGGCCGGACATGACCTGGGTGTTCATCGTGGCCTACGACCTGTGGAACTTCTGCTACACCTACAACTGCCTGCCCACCCACTCCTGGTACTGCGGCCTCGCGTTGCTGCTGGCCCCGACCGTCGCCAACTTCTTCTGGAACAAGGGCGGCTGGATCCAGAACCGTGCGTTCACGTTGGCCATCTGGTGTATGTTCGCGCAGGTGTTCCCGATGTTCCAAGACTACTCGGTGTTCTCCACCCAGTCCGTGAACAACCCGAACGTGAACCTCGTAGTTTCGCTGATTGCTCTGGTGGCCAACGTGCTGGCACTCGGCTACATCCTCGTCCGCGCCAAGAAGCAGGGCGTCAACCCGTGGATGCAGGAGATCTTCAAGGGCACCAAGGATTACGAGCAGGCCATCGCCCGCGCCGCATAGCTGCCTCACGACTACCGCCGCTCGGCGGGGCCTACGGGGACTCCACCGGGCTCCCCGCCCCACGGCCCGTGAGCAGGCCATCATTCGTGCCGCGTGAAAAGCCACGGGCCTGCCCGCGCCGGGCAGGCCAGACTACGCAGCCCGCGCCACCCGAACCTCAAAACCGGCTAACTCGCTTGAATGAGGTACATTCGGGGGTTTGCGAAGAGGCATCTGCCTTCAATGAGGTACCGGGATGAGGAAAACCCGAGTATAAACGTTGATATTGCAACGTTCGTACTCGGGTTTTCCTGATTGAAGTACCTCATTGAAAGCAGATACCTTTCCGCAACCGGGCAAAAGTACCTCATACAAGGCAGATAGCTGAATGTGACCTATATCGCCCACGCCGCGTGACCGCAGACTACGCCGGGCAGGCCAGACTACGCAGCCCGCGCCACCCGAACCTCAAAACCGGCTGTAAGTTCGCGGCTCAACCAATATGTCGCGCACTTACAGCCGGTTTTTGCGTTGTTACAGACCGTATGTTCGCGTCGCCCTCGTTGAGCCGCGAACATACAGCCCGATTCACCCCCCGGCAGCCACTTCAGCCCCAGGCAGCCCCAATTACGCCTTGGTGACGTGGCCGCCGAACTGGGCCCGCATGGTGGAGACGACGCGCAGGGTGTCGTCGCCGCCACCGCGCGAGGTCTGACGGGCATACAACGCCGCCGCAGTGGCCGGAGTGGGCACGCCGAGCTCCAGAGCCGCTTCAATCATCCACTTGGCTTCGCCGGATTCGTTGGCCACCGGCGGCATGGACTTCAGCGTCGGATCGGTCTTGAAGGCGTTAGCAAGCAAATCGAGCAGCCATGAGCCCACCACCGAGCCAGACTTCCATGAGGTCATCACCGCGGCAGGGTCGGCGATGAGTTCGGAGCGCACCATGGTGGCGAAGCCCTCGCCGAACGCCTGCATCATGCCGTATTCCACACCGTTGTGCACCATTTTGGCGAAATGCCCGCCGCCGACCGGACCGGCCAGCACCAAGCCATACTCGCCTTCGGGCTTCAGAGTGTCGTAGATCGGCCGCATGAACTCGAAGTCCTCCTGCGAGCCACCGACCATCAGCGCGTAGCCGCGGTCGATGCCCCAGACGCCGCCCGAAACGCCGCAATCCATGAAACGTATGCCGAGTTCGCCCAATTGCGCGGCGTGACGGGCGTCATGCACATAACGGGTGTTGCCGCCGTCAACGACCATGTCGCCGGCCTCAAGCAACGCCGCCAAGCGGTCGATGGTGTCGTCGGTGGGCTTGCCGGCCGGCACCATGACCCACACCACACGCGGGGCATCAAGCGCGGCAACCAGCGACTCCAGCGAGTCGACGTCGCGCCCTGATTCGGGGGACATGTCGTAGCCGACGACCTTGTGCCCGCCAGCCGCGAGGCGCTTGGCCATGTTGCCGCCCATGCGGCCGAGTCCAATCATTCCGATGTGCATTGCAGGTTCCTTTCACAGTGATGTGGGGTACGGGATGGGGTTAAAGGATGGTGGAAATGGTGGGTGATGATGGTCTCTCCCCAGCCAGCCTCCGGCTGACAGCCCCCTCGTCAGAGGGAGCCAAGGAAAACAGCCATAGGGGATAGGAGGGGCACGGGACCTGACTGGCCTCATCAGAGGGACCAAGGAAAGCCACCATAGGTGGATAAGAGGGGGTACGGGACCTGGTTGGCCGCGTCCTCGCGCACCTTGAAACCGCCATGGAGGATATGGAGGAGTACAGGACAGGCGACATCCACCAGAGGGGGCCGAAGAAACCGGCCTGGGCGGATGGGAGCAGTACGGGAGATGCGGCATCCCGTCCGCGATGGCCGAGGACGCGGATCACACGGGTCACAAGACCAGGGAGAGGAGCATCACACAGCCGAGGCCCACCACGGACAGCACGGTCTCCATCAGCGACCAGGTCTTGAGGGTCTGGGAGACGGACATGCCGAAGTACTCCTTGACCAGCCAGAAGCCGGCGTCGTTGAGGTGGGAGAAGAACACGGAGCCGGCGCCGATGGCGAGCACGAGCAGCGCCAGATGCGTGGGGCTCATGCCGGTGGCGAGCGGCACCATGATGCCGGAGGCGGTCACGGTGGCCACGGTGGCGGAACCGGTGGCGAGGCGGATGAGCACAGCCACGAGCCAGCCGGCGATCAGCGGGTTCATCGCGGATTCGGAGATGCCGTTGGCGATTACGTCGCCAATGCCGGAGTCCACCAAGGTCTGCTTGAAGCCACCGCCCGCGCCGACGATGAACACGATGCCCGCCACGGAGGCGAAGGACTTGCCGACTTCGCCGTTGATGAATTCGCGGGTACGGCCTTGCATGAAACCGAGCAGCACCATGGCCACCACGGCGGTGATGAACAGCGCGGTCAGCGGCGTGCCGATGAAGACGAGCACACGGCCCCACAGCGACTCGGTCTGTTCGGTCAGATCCACCACGGAGGCGGCGAGCATCAGCACCACGGGCAGCAGGATGACGGTCATGGCCTGAGCGAACGACGGACGCTTGGACTCATCCTTGACGGCCTCCTTCTCGGCGGCCTGCTCTGGCGCGGGGATGGGCACCCACTTGGCCATGATGCGCGCCATCAACGGACCGGAGATGATGACGGTGGGCACTGCCACGAGCAGGCCGAGCGCCAGCGTGACGCCGAGGTTGGCATTGAGGGCGGAAATCGCGACCAGCGGGCCGGGGTGCGGCGGCACGAAGGCGTGCAGGGTGGACAGGCCGGCAAGGGCTGGGATGCCGAGCAGAATCACCGGCATCTTGGCGCGGCGTGCGGCGAACAGCACCACCGGGATGAGAATCACGACGCCGACCTCGAAGAACATCGGGATGCCGACGATGAACGCGATCAGCGCCATCGCCCACGGCAGCAATTGCAGCGGCGTCTTGGCCATGATCGTGTCCACGATAACGTCGGCGCCACCGGAGGCGAACAGCAGCGTGCCGATGATCGAGCCGAAGGCGATGAGCAGACCGACGTTGGACACGGTTGAGCCGACGCCCGAGGTGAAGCTGTTCCAGGATTCGTCGAACGGTACGCCGGCGCAGATGGCCATGACGAACGAGCCGACCATGAGGGAAATGAATGGATGGACTTTGGCGACGGCTATGAGCAGCACGATGACTGCGATGCCGATGATTGCGGCGAGGATGAGGTTCATGGGGAATTCCTTGCGTTCGTTGGAAGGATTGGAGTTACGTTTTCGGGCTTGCTTCGCAGGCGATCAGGCCGCTGCGGATACCGTCGCGTCGTTGGCAGCCTTGGATGTCTGATATTGGCGGACTGCTTCGACGGCCTGAGCGACGACTTCGTCGATGGTGCCGTCGACCGGCACGACCACGCCGTTTTCGTCCGATTCGAGCGGCTGCAGATCCTTGAACTGGCTGGCCAGCAGCGAAGGCGGCATGAAGTGGTCCTTGCGGGCGGAAAGTCGGCTGTAGATCAGCTCCTGAGAGCCGGCAAGGTGAACGAAGAACACGTCGACGTTCTCGCGCAGCAGGTCGCGGTAGGCTCGCTTGAGGGCGGAGCTGGAGACCACGGTGTTCTGGTCGAGCGCCTCGCGGGCCACCATCCAGGTGTTGATGACACGCAGCCACGGCCAGCGGTCCTCGTCGGTCAGGGGGATGCCGGCGCTCATCTTATCGATGTTGGCCTGCGGGTGGAAGTCGTCGCCCTCTGCCATGACGTAACCCAGCTGGTCACGAATCGCCTCGGCGACCGTGGATTTGCCGCATCCGGCGACGCCCATCACTACGACGTGAATGCTCATCTGGATTGTCCTTTCAACTGCTTTGTTGATTGGTTGATTGTTGAGTAATACTATACGATTCTTTCGTCGTACTTGTCAAGTTAAAAGTACTACTTATTTTCGGAATGGCATGATTTTTCTGACAATTATGATGAGATATGACGAAACAGCAGGGACGCGGCACATCGGCGGACACGGCCCGGAGCACACGGCGCGGAGCACAGACCCGGAGCATACGGCCGCAATGACATCAGCACCGCAGGGAGGGAAGACCATGAACGGAAGCACAGGTGACGCCATTACGACGACGCCGACTCCCGCCACGGCCACCAGACAGGCCGCACGTCCAACTACGCGCCAGGACTCGAATCCGCCCGCAAACCCAGACGCCAGTCCAACCATAACCCCGGCCATCATGCCAACCATCACCCCGACCACCGTCGCGCATGCCAACCGCACCCCCGACGAGCCACGCGAAAGCGCATTGCTGCATACGGCTATCACCGACGAGCTCGCCGTGGACATGCTGGAGGACCGCTGGCCCATCGGCGAGGCATTAACGCTTGAGACCATTCAGGATCGATTCACCACCTCGCGCACAGTGGCGCGCGAGGTGGCCAAATATCTGGAGGCGATGGGCGCGGTGAGCGTCCGCCGGCGCGTGGGGTTGATGCCGCGCCCGGTGGAGGAATGGTCGGCGCTCAATCCTCAGGTAATCCGGTGGAAGCTCATGTCCAGCAGGCGCAAGGAGCAACTGCGGACCCTCACCGAACTGCGGCTGGCGGTAGAGCCCGCGGCAGCCGCAGCGGCAGCCCGCAACGCCTCGATGGAGGCCCGCGCGCTGTTCCCCGTCATGGCCGGCGAACTGCGCAAATGCGGCGAGGCCGGCGATCTGGACACCTTCCACGACCTCGATGTCCGCTTCCATTCCTCGATCCTGCTCAGCAGCGGCAATGATCTGTTCGCCTCCATGTCGGACATCATCGGCATCGTGCTCAAAGGCCGCGTGGAACTGCATATGTATCCGCAGAAGCCCAAGCCGGCCGCCCTCGACGCCCACGACGCGGTGGCCGAAGGCATCTGGCGCGGCAATCCGGACCAAGCCCGTGAAGCGATGCGCACCATCGTGGACGAGGTAGCCGAATCACTCGAGCTCACGTGATTCGTGGACGATGCGTGGCAATACGCGATAACCGACCGCCAGCACCGGAGCTAGTATGCCTCGCCGTAAGTTCGTTGCTTAATTCACCACCCCTCAGTCCCGCTTCGCGGGCCAGCTCGTCCTGCAATTGTGGACGCGCTTCGCGCGCGGTTTGCCGGCTCGCCTGTCGGCTCACACAGCACCTACAAACAGCTCCACTGTTTGCTTCACGGTGCTGGTCCCGCAATCACGGACGCGCTTCGCGCGCGGTCTGCCGGCTCGCCTGTCGGCTCACACAGCACCTACAAACAGCTCCACTGTTTGCTTTACGGTGCTGTCCTGACAAGGGGAGCCTCCAAATTTATCAACGACTTAATGCGCGGGATACTAGAAGATTGGCCGCCCTTCCAGCACGCCATTGCCACACGCGCAGCAGCATAGAGATTCCGCCGTCCTCAAACGGGGCGAAACATAAGTTTTTTGTGCCATCGGTTTATGTTTCGCCCCACTTCAGCCATACAAAATGGGACGAAACATAAACCGTTGACGTTGAAAACTTATGTTTCGCCCCAAATCCGGCCTCTGACTGAGGTTACGCGGGAGATTGACCGGCACCATCGGCCACAAATCGGCGCCTAGTGTCCGTCTCGTAATTGGTTGAGTGATGCCGGCCCCTGACGGGACATTGCCATGAAGCCGGCAGCCGGTACAGGAGACCGGCCTGTCCACCTGTTGACTAATCCCGGGCCGACCTCTTGAGCGTTTCCAGACAACGCGCCTACAATCGGAGTCGTCTTATTGATAGTCCAACCCAAGGGGGAGTTTCACTATGCTCACCAACGAGTACGTCAAGCGCGTCTACGAACAGGTCGAGAAGCGCGATGGCGACCAGCCCGAATTCCTGCAGGCCGTCTACGAAGTGCTGGACACGCTTCAGCCGGTCATCGCCAAGCATCCCGAATATGAGAAGAACGGCGTGCTTGAGCGCCTGGTCGAGCCCGAGCGCGTGGTCAAGTTCCGCGTGGCCTGGGTGGACGACGCCGGCAAGGTGCAGGTCAACCGCGGCTACCGCATCCAGTTCAACTCCGCCATCGGCCCGTACAAGGGCGGCCTGCGCTTCCACCCGACCGTCAACGAGGGCGTCATCAAGTTCCTCGGCTTCGAGCAGATCCTCAAGAACAGCCTGACCACGCTGCCGATGGGCGGCGGCAAGGGAGGCTCCGACTTCGACCCGAAGGGCAAGTCCGACGCCGAGGTCATGCGCTTCTGCCAGGCCTTCATGACCGAGCTGTGCCGCCACATCGGCCAGTTCACCGATGTTCCGGCCGGCGACATCAACGTCGGCGCCCGTGAGATCGGCTACCTGTTCGGCCAGTACAAGCGCATCCGCGACGAGTACTCCGGCGTGCTGACCGGCAAGGGCCTGGAGTTCGGCGGCTCGCTGGCCCGCACCGAGGCCACCGGCTACGGCGTCTGCTACTACACCGCCGAAGCCCTGCGTGTGCTGAAGAACGATTCCTTCGAGGGCAAGACCGTGGTGATCTCCGGCTCCGGCAACGTGGCCATCTACGCTGCGCAGAAGGCCGAGGAGCTGGGTGCCAAGGTCGTGACCGTGTCCGATTCCAACGGCTACGTTTACGATCCGAACGGCATCGACGTGACTGTGGTCAAGCAGATCAAGGAAGTCGAGCGAGGCCGTATCAAGGAGTACGCCGAGCGCGTGCCATCCGCCGAATACCATGAGGGCTGCTCCGGCGTGTGGACCGTACCGTGCGACATCGCCCTGCCGTGCGCCACCCAGAACGAGATCAACGAGGAGTCCGCCAAGGCCCTGGTCGCTGGCGGCTGCAAGGTGGTCGTGGAGGGCGCAAACATGCCGTCCACGCCCGAGGCCATTGAGGTCTACAAGTCCAACGGCCTGCTGTACGGCCCGGCCAAGGCCGCGAACGCCGGCGGCGTGGCCGTCTCCGGTCTGGAAATGAGCCAGAACAGCTACCGCCTGAGCTGGACCTTCGACGAGGTGGACGCCAAGCTCAAGTCCATCATGGAGTCCATCGTGGCCGAGTCGCTGAAGGCCGCCAAGGAATACGGCGAGGAAGGCGACCTGATGGCAGGCGCGAACATCGCCGGCTTCGTCAAGGTGGCCAACGCTATGGTCGCCCAGGGCGTGCTGTGAGCCTGCTGATATAACAGGTATAACAGATATGACAACTGCCTGTTGCACTGGCATCAATCAGTGCAACAGGCAGTTGTCATATCTGAAGAAAACAGCAAAAACGCTACGAACGCCGATTCGTATCAAGCCCCATAATTGACCCCGAGCAAACGCATCGCAATGGTAATAATCGCAAGATGTGCGGGATAGAAGACATAGAAGAGCCATTTGACAGGCAGGCCACGCCGATTATTGTAAAGCAGCATAATAGGCAGCGAAAAAATCATCATCCATTGATACTGAATGAATAATGGATTCCACAATCCGCCATCATTTCTCAACAAGACAAATAATACCTGATCAACAACAGCAATTAGATTTGTAGGCGCGGTATACATCAGTTCAGAGGCGGCATGCGATGCAAATTGAGACGCGAACAGCAACAGCACACTAGAGGCAAAAGCCAGCGATAACGATACACGAGAATCGTGGAATTTCCATAACACTATACCAAGGATGACATAGAAATATCCACCATCCAAGGATATCCAATTTGCAAAGATAGTCGATGCGATATATATAAATACATTACCAAGTATAGGCGATAAGGATTGAAGAATCAGAGTAGAAACTACCTGCCATATAACATAGCCAGCAATGCCAATTGCGCGTTTCTTTTTGGAAGACGATATTATGGCAATCAATAGAGCAACATGGAGCAAATCAGTGAAAGCATTGGAAGAACGATTCAATACCAGTGCAATACCACACATAACCACGCTCGCAACATACAAGCGCAGAACATAATTGCGTATATTATGCGTGTAGACGCATCCCCATCCAATCAGAAATACAAATAATGGAAATGACAACCGACCCAGCCATTGCATCGGCAAAGAAATATAAGGCGGGAAGAATATAGCCATATGATCTATCACCATCAATATACAAGCTATAATCTTGATTTGAAAGCTGTCGAAGCGAATCATGTCTTTGCCTTAATAACGCAAGTCCCGCCTGTCTGACACAGGCGGGATATGGAATTAATACACATACCCAGAAAAATCACAATTGTAATAAGAAGCAAATGAGAGATATATTTCGTCGTTGGTGCTTGACGTACCAAACGAGAAAGAAGCACCACTTGCCGAAAGATTATATCTCGCAATTTGGGTTGCATTATTAAAGCTGTTATATTTATAAACCGTGATTTCCAAAGGTTGAGTAATTTGACTCATATGAACCATATACGTTCTTTTGCCTTTAAAGCGATACTCTGTATACACAGTGCCAGGAAGTGACCCGGCAAAAGAATAACTACCATTATTAATATCCTTCACAGGACCAAAAATCTGATGTGGAGGATACACGCCTCTTGTACCGAGCTCTTGGACAGGTGGATTAGGAGACACTCCGATGTTCGGCGAATCAGCATAGACTGGCTGTACAAACCCAAGTATCATCAACAACGCTGCTATCAATATGAAATATCGATTATGCGTTTTCACTATAATCCTTCCACTTCTTTGTAGGAACGATTCAAAATATACAACAACAAACATTGAATATCGTCAAAAAGATGATGCTCGCATCTTCTCAGATTATGTTGAATGATATGAAAATCATCGCAATGATAATTATAGCATCGCTAAGTATTTGCCCTATTGTTCAACCTAATTCAAACATCACACAATTACAAAGAAACAATATGCATTCAATACAGTACATTCCATGCCCTTCATGGTTATTCTGGATTTGTAAATGATTTATCATTTGCGATATCATTTGAATCATTTGTATTCTTTATGGCAAAGGGTATACGAGCATATAAAATCCATATACCATCTCCACAAGATGTATGTATATCACCCTGTAAAGCTTGTATTTTCTTTGCATGCAGAATAAGGCCTTTCCCGGCTTCATTTTTTACCATAGTTCGAAAAGTACTATTCGATTGATAAATTATCACTTCGCGTTCATTAACAGTAACTGTAACCAAATATTGTCCCATACTGGCGTCTGCATGCGTCAAAATGTTTGTGTAAATCTGATTGAGTAATGCAATAATTTCATTGACGGCTTCTTTATTTACATTCTTCATTATAGCCTTGCAATCGCTATGCATTATGCTTGAACCAGCTATATCAAATGAGTGCAAAAAGGCATCTCCTGATTCGGTGGATAATCGAATTATATTGACAACCGATGCATTATCTTCATAAAGCTCATCATTGAATTGATCCGAGGTACCATCCAACACATCGATTATCCTTCGAACCCTCCGAAGAGTGTCCCTACTTGTTGATGCTATTATCTGAACCTTCTTGGATACATATTCTGGAAGTGTATGATCATCAGTCAAGTTACATGTTTCGATTATTATTGACGAAAGCCCTTGAGTAACGTAATCATGCAGCCTACTCGCTAAAGCCATATCGCGCATTAGCCGTTTATATTGCATCTCCTCCTTCTGACGCTGATTGATTATTATCTCCATTTCTCTTACTCTGTTATGTTCAGAAATCGCATAACCAATTATTGCTGCACCAATATATGTTCCCGAAAGAGTTATCAGCCCCGTTACTGACCAATCGTGTTGAGTTGTTGTCATGAAGTACAATGACCATGAACCGGTCGCAATCAACCATGTAATTATATTCAGCAGTAGTTGTCTGCTGTAACCTATTATTCCAAACGATATCCAGATATAGCCTATTTGCGAAGGAAAAGCTATGTCAGGAATCAACGTACAGCATGATGAAATTATAATAATGATAGTAGCATTTATTATTGAGTATTTATATGCAAGAACGAGAAATATTGTTTCTAGTATAAATACTGTTATATTATATATATTTTTCCTGATAAGCGATATAAATTCAACTACTTCAAGTAGTTCAACTATCATCAACGCAAGTGCATAATAATCTTTTGTTATAGCTTTAAATATCACGTTGATAATTTGTTTCAAAAGATTCCCTGGCTTATCTCTGTCCACTTCTGCACAGCTTGCAATTTATTATCTACCCCAAGTTTCACAATCGTATGCCGTATATGTGTTTTTATTGTCGATTCTGATAATCCTAGTTTTTCCGCTACTTCTTTTGAAGTCATACCTCTGATGCATAAATTCATTACTTCTTTTTCTTTTTCCGACAGTATTCCATCATTTTTATTTCTTCCGTCTGCAATCTTCCTATAAGCTTCCAATGGCGTTTCATAACTTGCTTCGATATATTCTTTTCCTCTTGCGTAATCATATATGCACTTTCTAATTCCCCTAGCATCTGCCTTATCCATCAACGCCTGGGCCCCTGCTTCTCTCGCTGCATTGCGATACTTGTTAAGCGAATGCGAAGTTATTGCAATAATCACCATCTTCGCAGAGTATGAACGTATACGCCTGCATGTAAACGCCCCGCTATCCCCATCCATGCACATATCCACTAGCACCATATTTGGTCTTGTGGATTCGTTAACGCAACGATCTATCGCGTCACATCCAGAACGAACCGCCCAACTTATTTCGACATTATTGGCGAATTCAGACCTCTGGGATACAATCACCGCTCGCAAACCTATCAAGGTCATCAGATCATCATCAACGATGCCTATACGATATGGCTCTTGTCCCATGTTTTCCCCCATCCCCGCTTCTATTTTATCTCCACCCTCATAACACATCAGAGTGGGTGCCGCTGTGCTTTCAACGGGGAAAGAGCACCTTTATATACACGCCAATCGTAACGATGCGTACGTTCTTAGAGGCACATAGATTCTCAGCCGCGGCCCTTACGCCAAGCTCACCGCGTGTTCGCCGCGTGCTCACCTCAAGCTCAGCGCATGGTCAGGCCGCCGTCGACGTGCAAGCATTGGCCGGTGATGAAGCCAGCCAGGTCGGAGGCCAGCAGCGCCACTCCCCCGGCGATGTCGTCCGGCCGCGCCAGACGGCCCAGCGGCGTCATGGCGATGATATGTTCGCGCACATCCTCCGTGGTGGCGGCGCTGGATGCGGTCCCCGCCGTCAGACCGGCGGCGATGGCGTTGACGGTGATGCCGAAACCGCCCAATTCCTGGGCCAGCGAACGGGTCATGCCCACCAGGCCGCCTTTGGCGGTGATGTACGAGTGGTACGGCACAATCGGCGCATCGACCAGATTGCTGGACACGTTGATGATGCGTCCGAACGTCTGCGCCTGCATCAGCGGCACGACCTGCGAGCACATCAGATACGCCCCATGCAGGCATCCTTCAAGCTGCGCATGGAATTCGGACCAGTCACCACCCGTAAAAGTGGAGCGACGACGCGGGTCGAAGGAGAACCGCCCAAACGCGTTGTTCACCAGAATGTCCACACCGCCGAACGCATCGACGGCCGCGTCCACCAGCTTTCTGGACTGCTCGTCGTCGCAGACATCGGCCTGTACCGCGATCGCCGTGCCGCCCAGCGCGCGGATGCCGTCAACGATACGCTGGGCGCTGTCCGCGTCGTGCACATAGTTCACGACGACCGCAGCCCCGCACAACGCCAGGCGCGCGGCCACCGCGGCGCCGATGCCCTTGCCGGAACCGGTGACGATCGCCGTCCGCCCGCTCAGATCCGCCATCGGGCCGCGCACTCCCCCGGCCGCGGCGCCACCAGTACCAGCCGCGCCGACTGCACCGGCCACGCCGACTGCACTACCTACACCTACTGCTGCCATCATCCTCACCTTCCATATCCCTAATTAATATTCACTACTGTCCTGCGTCAGCAATTCGTTACTGCATTTCGGCTCCCCTTGTCAGGACAGCACCGTAAAGCAAACAGCGGAGCTGTTTGTAGGTGCTGTGCGAGCCGACAGGCGAGCCGGCAAACCGCGCGCGAAGCACGTCCACAATTGCGGGACCAGCACCGTAAAGCAAACAGCGGAGCTGTTTGTAGGTGCTGTGCGAGCCGACAGGCGAGCCGGCAAACCGCGCGCGAAGCACGTCCACAATTGCAGGACGAGCTGGCCCGTAAAACGGGACTGAGGGGTAGTCATCTCTCGCTAACGAATTGCTACTGCTGCCGTCATCGCCGCGCTATGCCACGCTATTCCATGTCGAGATCGAACGAATCGCTGTATGTGTCACTGCCGCGCTCGATATCCACGGCCCGCAGCAGATCGATGAGATTGAAGCCGCCATCGTGATGCCAGCCGGATTTCGCCCGATCCATCTCCCCCAACGGGCAGACGCGATCGACGCCCACCTGCGCCAGCGCATCGGCGAGGCCGAACAATCGGCTGGAATCCACGGCCACGCCGCAGCTCTGCAGCCATCCACGGCAATTGGCCAGCTGCCCGACGGCATCCATCAGATCAGGCACCGCCACCACGTTGATGGTCCGGTTCAGCGGGGACAGCAATGACGTAAGCGTCTCGGCGGCACCAAGCCCCGTCGCGGCAGCCGCAGCCAAGCCAGCGTCCTCAGCGCCCGCATCAGCCTCAAGCTCGCGATACAACACCGTCCATGCCGTGCCGTTCCTGCTGGCTATCACCGCATCCGAACCACCCATCAGCGCCTGCATCTCGGTATTGGTGCGCGCCCGCTGGATGGCCATGTTCTCGGCGTCGCTTAGCACCGCGCGAGGGTATTTGCGCTGCTGCCCCTCCAGTTCGCCGCCCAGCAACTGGGCGACTTCGCGCGGGGCAAGCGCTCCACCGGTCTCGACGAATATGGTCTGCGGGGCCAGACAGCTCTGTTGGTCGTAGGTGGCGATATCGACGGCCGCGCGATGCACGGTGTCGGCATACGTATCCGGCCGCAGCGCCTCGCGC
This sequence comes from Bifidobacterium reuteri DSM 23975, assembly GCF_000741695.1. Lineage (GTDB taxonomy): Bacteria > Actinomycetota > Actinomycetes > Actinomycetales > Bifidobacteriaceae > Bifidobacterium > Bifidobacterium reuteri. The sequence goes on from NZ_JGZK01000010.1 coordinate 35,976, forward strand.
CCGATGAACGCCAGACCGATCTTCGCCCCGTAGCCCAGACAGGGCTTGGCGCCCGCGACCTTACCGGCGATCAGCTTGGTGGTGGTCGACGAACCGTAGACGATGACGGCGTCGGCGGCGTCGATGGCGGGATCCTCCAGCTCCTGCGAGCCGCCCTTCCACGGCACCACGGCGATGGCATCGGCCAGTTCCGGGTCGATCATAGCGATGCTGCGTGCGAAGAATGCGGGCATCACCGGTTCCGAGAACGAGGATTTGCCGAGGATCGCGCCTTTGACCAGCAGGGTCATGACCATGCTCCACACCGGGATGCCCGGCACGTTGCTGGAGAACACCTGATACGTGAGGCGCGGGCCGACATACCGGGAATAGCCGCCCGCCTTGTTGGGCCGGAATCCGTCGAGCATGGCCGGCTGTCCGATTTCGGCGTCAAGGAACCGCAGCAGTTCTCGGCGTCGGAACTGGCGCATGTACCGCTTCAGCTCGATACGCACCATGTCGGACTGGTAGCCGGTGATCGCGGGGATGAGCAGCTCGGCATGACGCCGCAGCTCGAAATCGGGATCGGTCCACAGCTCGGCGGCGCGCGCCAGCACGTCGAGGATGTCGTTGACGCTCATCGCGGCCAATCGGCGGGCGCGCACCTCGGTCAGCCGCCGTGCGAGGGCGGTGATGGCCGGCCCGTTGAGCACGGGATAGCGCAACTGCCGCGCGCCTTGCGCCGTGGCGACGTCATAGGTCGCGTACTCCGCAGGCTCCACGCCCGAAGGCAGATGGAAGACATCGATGGTGGCCGTCGAGGATGCCGGAAATCCACCCATAGCCTCACCCGCGGTTGGCACTGATGACCTCGTCCACCGCAATCGAGCATCCGCGGGCCTCGGCACCCTTCGCCCTGCCCTGCAGCAGGAATCCGTCCGGTGTGCGATGGCCCAGGTCCTCGGTCAGGATGCCGATGCAGGAGTTCCAGTTGGCCAGGTCGTAGTGGGCGATTACGCCGGTCTCGCCATCCTTGACGGGCGTCAGCGTGTTCGGATCCAGGAACACCGTGCGCACCCATGACGGGTTCGCCTTGAGATAATTGCTGGTGCCGTCCGTGTACCAGGACAGGATGTTCTGGTCGTAGATCTGGGAGCTGAGCTCGGTCATGCCGTACATGTTGACGCAGTGGTGGCGAGGCACGCCCAGCGTCTGCTCCAGTTCGGCGAGCATCTGGTCCTCGGTGATGTCGCGCTTGGTGCTCTTGAATCCGCCGGTGTCGAACAGGCGGCTGTCGGCGGCCAAGGCGAACGTCAGGTCGTGCTCGTGCAGGTAGTCGAGCAGATACAAGTAGGACGACGAGACGCCCATCAGCATGACCGGCTCCTGATCGGCCACCGCACGGTTCAGGAAGTCGATGATGCCGTCGAACTTGAGCCCGTGCTCGTCGAAGTAGATGCCGCTGCCCTCGCTGCCGCATTGTTCCACGGCCTTGGTGAGGTAGCGGGAGAGCGACGAGTTCTGGTTCATGTCCCACGCGGGGGAGATCACGGCGATGCGGATGCGTTCGCGGTCCGGCATGATGAAATGGCGGAACGGCACGATCATCGACTCATCCCACACCTCCAGGTCCGGGTGGAAGTTGCGGCCGCGCATCGCACCGCCGTGCGTGGTGCCGCTGGTCATAAACACCGCTTCGCACTGGTCGGTGGGGATGGTGGACAGGGTGAGGTGCTTGAATCCGTCCACTGGCATCGGCGGAATCTCCCGCCAGCCGCGCAGCGAGGCGGGCGTGATGCGCTTGGCCGCGCAATACCGGCGATACGGCAGGTCATAGGTGTACTGGTATGTGAACACGTCGCGGGCCAAGGCGTCGAACGCCTCGTCCGGCGCCTGTTCGCAGCCATAGGTGTGGATGAAATCGAGAATCTCCTGTTTGATACGGCCCGCGTCGGCCTTCACATCGGTCCCGCCAGTCATTGCAGTCATTGATCTGCTCCCCTCCGATTCCGCTGAGTATTCCGAATCCTGATATGCATTATTGTTCGCTGAACTCAGTCCCGCTTGGCGACGTTCGAGTTATCCACAACATTTGTGGATGGCGCGGCTACAGTAGCATTCGCTACGTTCACAGTGGCCTTAGCACCGTTCGCAGCAGCACTCGCAACGTCCGCAGTGGCATTCGCTACGCTCCCAGAAGCATCCGCACCGTTCGCAGCAGCCTCCGCTACGTTCGTTGCCGGTTCAGCGGCATCCGGCGTGCGATGCCGAGCCACCAGATCCGGCAGCGCCACGAACAGCGCGTTGAGGATGATCGCGCAGAATACGCCGACCATGATGTTGTTGCCGAAGAACACGCTCGCGCCACCGGTCAGCCCGGCGAGCGCCTTCGGCAGCGCGATGCCGAGCAGCAGGGACATGCCGATCACCATCTGACGGCGTTCGTCGTCGGCGACCTTGCGCAGCGTGCGGATGCCCGTCACAATCAGGCTGGCGGCAGCGGGCAGGAAGATGCCGCCGACGACAGCCGAGGGAATCACAGACAGCAGGGCGCCGGCCTTCGGCACGAAGCCGAGGATCAGTAGTAGCACTGCGGCGATGACCACAGGCGTGCGCGTGCGCAGCTTGCCTTCACCGGTCAGGTTCAGCAGACCCACGTTCTGCGGGTACGCGGTGGTCGTGAAGCCGCCGATGAGCGAGGAGATGGCGGAACCGGCCGCCTCGCCGGCCAGACCGTAGCGCACCTGCTTGCGCTCAAGCGGGGTGCCCTGAATCTCGGAAGCCGCCTGATACACGCCCAGCGCCTCCATCACGGCGACCATGTAGGCGATGAAGAACGGTACGAAGATCTTCCAATCGAACGTAAACGGACCGTAGGGCAGGAAGGTCGGCAGACCAAGCCAACCCTTTGATGCGACGGGGGAGAAGTCCACCATGCCCAGCGCGGCGGCGACCACAGTACCCACCACGAGCGCGATCAGGAAGGAGAACGATTTGAGCAATCCCTTGCCGAGCAGGGACAGCACCAGCACGATCGCCGTGGTCAGGATGGACACGGTGAGGATGCGGGGGTCGGCGAACGTCTTGTCGCCGGGAGCGCCGCCGAGGAACTCGCTCAGCGTGAACCCGGACAGGGATACGCCCACCATGAAGATGACCACACCCGAGATCAGCGGGGAGAACAGGAACCGCATCCGTTCGATGACGCCGGTCAGGCACAGTACCAGGAATACCAGCGAGGCGATGAGGATGGACGAGCTGGCCGCGCCCAGCATGCCGGCGGTGCCGGCCGCGATCATCAGGGCGTCGAATGCGGCGGACGGGCCCTGCACCACGGGCAGACGCACCAGTCGGGTGGCCTGGATCAGCGTGACCAGACCGGAGACGATGAAGATGGCGTTGATCATGTTCGACGACAACGCGATCGGCAGGCCGATGGCGCCCGCCACGAACACCGGGTCGAGCCAGACGTTGGAGACGAACACATGCTGGAAGCCCAGCAGGACGTTTTGGGCGGTCAGTTCCTTGCGTATTGACACTCTCTTGCTTCCTCCCTCAATGCGCACGCGGCTCTCGAGTCGAACGGAAGCGTCCAACCGTCGTAGTCCCTACGCGAGTATGAGCTCACAGGTTCGAAGGGTTCGGCGAATGCCGTCTCAGCCAGAGGCGCCCCTTACGAATCGGTTTCGAGGTCACCGTAGCAAACACAGCGGCTGTGAGTCAAGGAAATTCCCGCGCCGGGCCAGATTGACGGGTTTGTCATGTCGATTGACGGGGTTGCCACCTCGGCTGACGGAAGTGTAACGAATTCTGTTACAAATCCGTCAGCCAAACAAGGAAACGAAAACGGTCCAAATAAGGAAATAAAATCAGTCCAAATAAGGAAACGAAATCGGTCCAAATAAGGAAATGGAGCCTTTCGGGATGTCATCGAAGCCCGCATGGAATCCAAATCTTCGTTCGAAAACCGCCATTCGATCGGCGGATACGCGGCATTTCGTCGATCCGTCCATCGCTGCGGCTGCCCTTGGTGTGAATCCTCAGGGCATTTTACGTGACTTGGAGACCTTCGGCCTACTGTTTGAAGGAATGTGCATCCGCGATCTTCGCGTCTATGCGGACGCATTGGGCGGACAGGTGTTCCACTATCGTGACAAGACCGGTTTGGAATGCGATGCCGTGGTCCATTTGCGTGACGGACGGTATGGTCTCATCGAGGTCAAACTCGGAGGAGACAAACTAACCAACGAGGGTGCCTCGAACCTGTTGAAGCTGGCCGGAAGACTGGATACCTCCAAGATGTCCGAGCCCAGCTTCCTCATGGTGCTCACCGGTACCGGAGCCTACAGCTTCACGCGTCCGGACGGAGTAATCGTCGCGCCCATCACCACATTGCGGCCATGACACGCCGCACCGGCGCCAACGGCACACGCGCATCAGCCAGATGACACGACGAGGCCGCCGTCCCTGAAGGAAAGGGACGGCGGCCTCATACATAGCACCTGCAATATGGTGCCGTACGGCACCGAGCCGGTCGGCTGTCAGCCGTACGTTTGCCGGGAACACTCGGTAGTCGATTATCGATAATCGACTGCCGAGTGCTGACTACCGGCTACCGGCGACTGCGGCGCACGGCGGCCAGCGCGATGCCCGCCACTGCCAGCAGCAGCATCGCGACAGCCACGCCGGCGACAGCGGAACCGGTATTCACCAGATTGCCGTCACCCTTGCCGTCCGACTTGTTGTTGTTCTTGTCGGACTGGTTCTGGTTGCCTTGGTTCTGGCTGCCATTGCCACCCTGGTTGCCCTGGTTGCCGTTGCCGCCATTGTCGGAACCGGCATCCTTCGCCTTGACCTTCACGGTGAAGGTGGCGGGCTTGAGATCCTTGCCCGCGTCCTTGCCGGTGTAGGTCACGGTCACCGTCACAGCGTCCGCAGCCTTGGAGGAATCGAAGCCGGTGAGCAGGTACTCGTCGGAGCCCAGCACACGGGTCTCACCATCGGACAGCTTGGCGGTCACTTCGAGGCCGGAGGCGTCGAACTTGTCGCCGACCGTGTACTCGGTCTTCGCGGGCTGCTTGGTCACGGCGATCTCATCGACCGTCGTCTCGGCAGGAGGCGTGACCGGCTTGTCCTTGACCGTCAGCTCGAAAGCGGCGGTCTTGGTGGCATCGTCCTTCAGCGCAACGGTCACGGTGACCTTGCCCGCAGCCGCGAACGGCTTGGACAGATCGACCACAACACCGGAGGCGTCCACGGCGGACAGGGTGTAGTCGCCTGCGGCAACCTCATCCGAGGTGTTGTCGGACATCAGCTTCTTGACCGTCAGACCCTTGTCCGAGAACGTCTCACCGACCGTGTACTCGACGTCGTCCGGACCGCTCACCTCAATGCCGGTCACAGTCGGCTGCGAGGGCTCGGGCTCGCCCTTGGCAGTCACCGCAGTGCCGTCGAAGATGGCGGTGTAGTCGCCCTTGGCATTGTTCGAGGTGGCGAAGATGCCCACGTCGAGCTTGTCGGCCGCATCCTCACCGAGAGTGGCAGTGCCGAGGCTCTTCCACTCGGCGGAGCCGGCGAGCTTGTAGAAGCCTTCCAGCTCGGTGGCGGAGTTACGCACCAGCTTGAACGACACCGGAGTGTCGATGGAGCTGGCGGCTTCGGCCACCTTGTCGAGTTCCTTGTCGATGAATCCGTTGTTGTTCGAATCCGTCTGGAAGAACGCACCCTTGGTGCTGGCGATCAGCAGCGCGTAGCCGTGGGCCTTGCCCTGGCCGGCCGCGCTCAGATCGTTGCGCACGATGATGCCCGCACGCGGGTCCTCGTTGCTGCCGGGCTGGGAGGAGGTGATGGTCGTCTCGATCGAGTCGCCCACACCGAGCTTGGCCGGCTGGTAGATGGTGGACAGGTTGTCCTTGTTCGTCCATGCACCGTTGTTCGAGGCGTCGGTGATGCGGAAGGAACCGGTGGCCTCACCCTGCAGGAAGGTACCGGCGTTGCCCCAGCTGGTGGTCTTCCATGGTTCGCCCACCTGCTGCGCGCCCTCGGCCGATGCGGTGAAGCGCACGGTGTAGGTGCGGGTCTGGGCCGGGTCATCCTTGGAGGCGACGGTCACGATCGCGCGGGCGGTGTTGACGTCCACGGTCACGGTCGTGTGCTCGGGGTCGGCGGCCACGGCCTTGACCGTAGGCACCTTGCCCCATGCACCGGTATCCACCGTGTAAGTGGTGGTTCCGCCGTTGAATCCGGCCACCGCAGCACCGTTGACCTCAATCGAAGCGAGGTTGAGCGGGTTGTCTGCGGACTGATCCCAGTAGCTCACATCCCAGCCGTCACCATACGTGGCGGGATCCTGGGTGGCGGGGTTCTGCATGGTCAGCGCACCGGTGGTGGCGTTGATGGAGATCGGCAGCCAGACATACGTGGAGTTGGACTTGCCGGAGTCCCAACGGTCACCGATGTAGATGAACTTGCCAGGCTGGATCTGGAACACGGACGCGGTCTGCGAGCCGAAGGTGGAACCACGGGTGTCGCCCACGGAAAGAAGGCCATCGGCACCCTCCGGCAGGCTGCCGAACGCGGTGTTCTCGTACTGGTCATCGGCCTGGACGCCGCGAATCCATGCGCCGAACACCGAGTCAGACGTGTAGTACGTCTGCTTGTTCGGGGCCCAGCCGGTGGCACCGGAGGCGATGATGTAGTACTTGCCGTTGTTCTTGAACATGGCCGGTGCCTCGAGCATGCCGCGATCCTTGACGATCACGAAGTCCTGCCCGGCGACCGGAGCGCCCTCGCCGCCGTCAGCCAGCGTGTATGGATACTCGCCGGATTCGGAGTACTGCAGGTCCGCATCGGCCACCTTCGACGTGTCCTTCGTGGTCTTCACCACGTTGGTGTAGTCGTCGTTCAGCTTGGCGATGTACAGCGTACGGTTCTCCTCCGAGGAGTAGATGAGGTACGCGGTGCCGTCGTCATCCTGGAACACGGTCATGTCGCGAGAGCCACCAGGTACTGCGTTCTTGTGGCCGGTCTTGTAATCCTCGCGGTTGGGCAGACGGTATGCGCCGGTCAGCTTGAACGGACCGGTGGGGGAGTCGGATACGGCCACCGCGGCGAGCGAACGCTCGTAGTTGGCGGTCGAGCCCGCAGTCTTGGTGCCGTCCGCGTGCCACCACATCACGTACTTCTTGGTCTTGGCGTTGTACAGCACCTTCGGACGCTCGAAGATCGCGTTCGCGGTGTCCTTGACGCCATCGCCGTCCACGTCGGTGTTGGTGTTGAGGTAGAAGGCGAGCTTCTTGGCCTTGGCCTCGTTTACCTTGCCGTCCGCATCCTTCAGGCCGTACAGGTCGGTGAAGTAGCTGTCGTCGGTGAGCTCGCATCGTAGTAGATGGAGCGCATCGCAACGCCCTTGTCTACCCAGTTCATGGCATCAGTGGAGCGGTAGACGTGCACGCCGTGGGAGTTGTAGTAGCCGGAGGAACGGTCCTCGCCGTACCAGTAGTAGACGGTCTGGCCGTTCTCCTGGACGGTGATGACCTGGCCGCCGTGGGCCTGAATGTGGCTGCCGGTGGTGGCGTCATCGGAGTCCTTGGCGTACCAGAGCGGCTGGAAGTAGTTCTTGTCCTTGGTGCCCGGGTCGGCGATGGCCTCGAACTTGGTGTAGTTCGGAACCTGATCCGTGGTGGGCACGTCGGTGGCCGGCGGGTTCGGCTTGGTGGTGCCGGAGTCGAGCGGCAGGGTGACGTCGAGCGTCGGGGCCTGATCGGCCTTGGCGCCATAACGGCCTTCGGCGGCCCCCTTCGTGTTCACGAAGTACAGCTCGTCGTTGGCGAATTTGCCACCCACGGCCAGCGTGAGCGTGGTCTTGCCGGCTGCCAGCGCATCCTGCACGGCCTTGGTCACGTCAACAGTGACCGTGGTGCCGAGCACGGAACCGGGCACGTCGTTGCGGACTTCGTTGTTGCTGTTGTCGAACGCGGCGGAGGCGGTGGTCGCATCGTCGGCAGCGTCGAAGTTCGGGCGGGTGTTCCAGGTCATTCCGGACAGCGTGCCGTCGAACGCGGTGCCGTCAAGACGCTTGTCGGCGTTGACCGGGGTCACCGTGATCTGCTCGTCCGCACGGTTCGCGGTGTCATAGCGGCGGCCGATCAGCGTGAGCTTCAGCTGCGCCAGCGACGGCGTCTTGCCGTTGAACTGGCTCAGATCGAACTGCACGAAACCGAGCTTCACATCAGTGCCGTCGCCGGTGCTGGTGCTCTTGTTCTGCTCGCCCAACAGGCCCTTGCCGTCGGCGTTGCGCACGGCGAAGTAGCCGTCGGTCTGCTTCTTGACCGGGTTGGTGCTGTAGTCGTTGTTCTTGTTTGACTTCCAGGACGCCACGTAGGCGTCGCCAGAAGCGGCCACGGACTTGACTTCGGACTTGGAGGAGATCACCTTGACGGTGACGGTCTTGGTGGTGGCGTCGTAGTCGCCCGCCTGGGCGCCGGCGTCGGCCGCGGTGAAGGTCACCGGGTATTCGCCGATCTGCTCTTCGGTGGGGGTCCACTCGAACTTGCCGGTCGCGGCATCGAACGTCGCGCCCTTGAGCCCGCTCAGGTCGGAGACCGTAAGCTTCACATTGTCGCCGTTCTCCACATCGGGGTCGGAGACCGTGACATCGAAGCTAAGCTTCTCATCGCTCTTGGCAGTCACGGTGTCGGACTCGGGAGCGGTGAACGTCGGTACGGTGTTCTGCTTGACGCTCTGGGTCTTGCCGTCCGCGTCGGTGTAGGTGTAGGCCAAGTTGGCCACGGAGTCGTTCTTGGTGAACTTGGCCATGTTCGTGTACTGCACCTGTTTGCCGCCCACGTACAGGTTGTTGACGGTGGCATCGGTGATATTGTTCAGCGCGAAGCCGGCGTTGGCGTTGGAGAACCACGTGTTGTCGATGGTCACCTTGGCGATGGGCAAGCGCTCGACGTTGTAGTCGGCGTTGCTGCCGTCCGGGTTCGGGCGATAGCCGTTCTGCTGCTGATCGGCTGACTTGACGGTCGCCTTGCTGGAGCCGTCGGCACCGTTGATGTCAAAGTTCGTACCAACGCGCGAGGTGTCGAACGAAGAGTCCTTGATGACGATGTTCTCGTAGCGCGGGTAGATGTCGGTGTGGTTCTGGATGGTGATGGCGCGACCACCGCCCTTGAAGCCCAGCGAGTTGAAGTTGTTGAACGTGTAGTTCTTCAGCTGGTAGCCGTGGGCCTCATGGCCGAGCCGGATGCCGTTGCCGCCGGAGAACGACCAGCCCAACGTGTTGTTGAGCGTGATGTCGTGGCTGTCGGCGGTATCCCATGCGTCGTTGCCGATGCCGTGGGATTCCACGAACGCGTCGTAGCCGCCCACCGCGTTGTCATAGCCCTGGATGTTGGGGCTGTCGGTGTTGAACTTGAACATCTTGTTGTACAGGTCCGGCTTGTCCGGCTGGAACCAGCGGCCTGGGTTGTAGTGGCCGGAGGCGAAGGTGTCGTCGTTGCCGAAGGTCAGGGCGCCGTTGACGGTGAGGTTCTGGCCGGACGCGAAGTCCATGCCGTCGCCCCAGCTCATCTCGTACGGGGTCAGGCCCTTGATGTTGTTGAACGTCACGTTCTTGGCGGTGTGAGTCTCCCAGTTCCACTGCTTGGCGCCGCGCATGTAGGTGTCGTTGAACACGATGTCGCTGGACTGCACCACCATCACACCGGCCTGATGCTGGCTGTTGTAGGCGTCGTTCTTGTCGCCGGAGGTGTTGCCGTTCTTGTCGGAGTAGTTCTTCGCGCCCTGGCCGTCGTAGATGCCGCGGCCGGAAAGCTCGATGTTCTTGGAGTTCCAGATGCCGATGGCCGGCTCCTGGGCCTCGCGGTAGGGCTGCACGTGGTTCTTGAGCAGCGCGCCCTCATCGGCGTAGATCTTGAGCGTGCCGCCCTTGACCTTGCTGCCGTCGACGCCGTTGATGTCAAGGCCGCCGTACGTGTACGTGCCGTTCGGGAAGTACAGGGTGTTGAGCGAAGCGCCCTTGTTTTCGATGAAATCAAACGCAGCCTGCAGCGCGTAGGTGGCGTCGTCGTCGCTCATGGCGCGCTGGTCGGGGTAGCCGACCTGAGTGACGGTCTCGGATCCGCTGACGACGGTATCCTTCTCGGCGGCGTCGGTGACGACGTTGCCGTCCTTGTCCTTGCCGTAGATGATGCGGCCTTCGGAGGTGACGCCGGTGGCGGTCTGGCCGCCGACTTCGGTGCCCTTGCCGTCATTCCACAGCGAGGTGTGGTGGGAGGCGATGGCCTCCTGCTTCTTCACCGTGGTCTTGCCGTCAGGCAGCGTGGTGCCGGCCTTGGATTCGAGATACTGCTTGGCGAAGGTCTTGAAGTTGAGCACGCCGGTGGCCTCGTTGTAGCCCCAGGCCTGCTCGTCGGCGCTGGTGCCCGCCTCGGCGCTCGGTGCGGCGCTCTTGTCTTCAATGGTGTCGTTGATCAGCGCGAGGTACGGCTGGCCCTTGGCGTTGACCGTGTCGCCGCTGTTGATCATCACCATGGCGGAGAACAGGCTGGACTCCATCTTGAAGGTCAGGGTCGTCTTGTCGGCGCTGACTTCGTACTTGCCCACGTAGTAGCGCTCAGGGTAGATGTTGACCTTGTCGATCTTCTCGCCGTTGATCATCGTGACCTTGACCACCGGCGTGCGCGAGCTGGACGCGAAGCTCGCGATGTCGAAGTTGTGGCCCTTGGCCGTGTACTGCACGGCCTCCACCGGGGTGTCGTTGATGGTGACCTGGTACTTGTCCGAGGCCACATCCGGCGTGTCGGTCTTGTTGCCGAGCACGTCGGTGCCGGCACCGGTGGCCGCATAGGTCTGGACTGTGCCGTCATCAGTGAACGTCGGCTCCGCTGCTGCGGCCGTCTGTACCCCCAACGGCACGATGGTCAGCAGCATGGCCGCACTGGCAATGGCCGCCATGGCCTTGCGCAGCGTCGGCTGAGAAGCCGATGTCCTCTGGGATTCAGAGGGTGTTATTCGCTTCATTGCACTCCTTGGTTTCTTTCCTTCGGGATTCCTCCTGATGAACCCCATGCAAGGATCACGAACGCCGTGACCGTTTACACGCTCCTTAGCATACACTATTTTGTAAGCGCTTAGAATATTGGGAGTACAATGACTGTAAGCACTTACGGAAACTGTGGGTAGAAACTGGGAACCGTGAACGAAACGCCGACATCACAGTCACTTATCATGGAAGCGACCGATGCCGGCGTACAGCGGTGCCGGACCAGCCGACCCCGCGCCGCCGAGCTGGCCTGGCACCGGCATCGAGGCACATGCGTCAGTACCGGTGCCCGCAGTGCCGGTTGCTAACGCAGATACCACGCCGGCGTCACGGTGTCGGAGTCATTGACGCCGGCACAACAGTCAGCGCAACGGCATCCGACACCAGTACCATCAGCGTCACAATAGTGACGTCATCGGCACCCGTGTTCGGCAATGTCTCACGACACCAGCGCCACACGCCCGAGGAAACAGCAACGGCACAGGCAACAGCGTCCACTCACCGACAAGAGGCACACATGACCAAGCAACAGACAGACCAGCATCAGGCGGACGCCACCGAGGCTCCTGTGCCGCCGACGCCGGAGACAATCGAGCCTACAGCCGAGTCGGCGACTCCTGCCGTCGCCCATATCGAATCCTCACACCGCACGAACGCGGTGGACAGCGCGACAGCCGCAGCAGCAACCAAGCCATCAACACCAGCGCTATCGTCAACGGCACCATCAACACCGGCGGCACCATCAACACCGGCGGCACCATCAACACCGGCGGCACCATCAACACCGCAGCCCCCGCAAAAAGCCACGATCTACGACGTCGCCGACCGCGCCGGCGTCTCCTATGCCACGGTCTCCCGCTACCTCAACGGCCACCCCAACGTGTCCGCGAAAACCGCCGCGCGCATCGACAAAGCGGTCAAGGAAATCGCCTACATCCCCAGCACCAGCGCACGCTCCCTCGCCCAGCAGCGCACGCATATCATCGCGCTGATCATCCATGGCGCTTCCTCGGATGTGCTCACCGACCCCAATATCGCGCAGATCATGGCCAGCGCGAACGAACGCGTGACGCGCGAGGGCTGGCAGTTGGTGACGATGATCTCGGACGAGAACATCGCGGCGAACAATATCAAACAACTGGTGGCCGGCGGATTCGCAGACGGATATCTGCTGTACACACTGTCCAAGAACGATCCGCTGCTCTCGCTGCTCGCCGAACGGTCGCTGCCCGCAGTGGTGTGCGGCACCGGTTTCAACGAATCGATAGCCTGCCCCTCGGTGGATGTGGACAACCTCACCGCCATGAGCGGACTCGTGCGGTATGTGCTCGCGCCGAAGGGGGAGTTGCGGAGACGGAGGCCCGCCTACATCTGCGGCCCCTTGAACATGCCCGGCGCACCGGAGCGATTGGCGGCGTTCGTCAACGTGACCAGCGAGATGCTGCCGACCAGTATCGATCATCCGATTTGCTATTCGGCGGATTGGAGGACTACCAGCGGCGCCGATGCGATTCGCGAATGGCATGAATCAGGCGTTTTGGATGATGTGGATGCGGTAATCTGCGCCAATGACACGTTGGCAGTAGGCGCGATCCAAGAATTGCAGCGGTTGGGTAAGAACGTGCCCGGCGATGTGGCCGTTTCCGGGTTCGACAACAGCTCAGCCGCCACCTCCATCACACCGCAGATCACCACGGTCGACCAGCACATGGATCAGCGCGGGCTCATGATGGCCGACGTGGTCATCAAGGCGATCGGCGGCGAGCGGTCGCCCCGTGTGGTGCATATGCCGACGGATTTGGTCGTCCGCAAATCCGCGTGAGGGTTGTGGTTGTCCGCGAACCCGCGCGAGGTTTGCGGTTGTCCGCGAACCCGCGCGAGGTTTCTCGCCGCGGCAAACGCTGTTTTCCGCAACCGCAAACACCGTGTTCCACAGCCGCAAACGCCGCTCTCCGCAGCCGCTGTCTATTCGGAAAAACATGGTATACACTAGGTTTGTGACCGGTCACGAACCTAGTGAGCCGGAGCGATAAACTGCGTCACACTCAGGGTAGAGTGGCACACGCGGAAAGCGGATACGATGACACATATGACGACGGAGCGCAAGAAAGCAACGATCAGGGACGTGGCCCGTATGGCAGGCGTGTCATACGGCACGGTGTCCCGGTATCTCAACGGCAATGAACACGTATCGTCGAGCGCCGCCGAACGAATCGCCAAAGCCATCGAAGAGGCACAATATACGCCGAACAAGGCGGCCCGGTCGCTGGCTCAGCAACGCACCTCCATGGTCGCGTTCATCGTACAGGTGGAATCGATTTCGACACTGATGCAGGCCAGCGTCTCGGAAGCCATGGCGAACGCCAACCAGACCCTTGGCGAGGCCGGCTATCAGATGGTCACGCTGATCGCCAACAGCGAGGAATCGACCCAACGCATCGCGCAGCTGGTGCAGAGCGACTTCGCGGACGGCTACCTGATGTTCTCGCTGAGCGAGGATGATTCGCTACTGAACATCTTCCGCTCCGCAAACCGCCCGGTGGTGCTCTCGGAATCCAACTCACACAACACGACGCCATATCCGGCCGTCGATTTCGCCAATACCGCCGGCCAGCGCGACATCACGAACTATCTGATAGAGCGGGGATGCGCGAAGTTGGCCTACGTATGCGGGCCCGGGTATTCCCCCTCCTCGATCAAGCGACTGAACGGCTTCAAACAGGCGATGGGTGACCGATTCGATGACGGGCTCGTCTATTACGCCGACGATTGGGAGATCAACAGCGGCGAACTGGCCGCAGTCGCATTCCAGCCCCGACTCGATGAGGTGGACGCCATCGCCTGCGCCAATGACGACATCGCCATCGGGGTCATCAACCAGCTGCATCGTTTCGGCTATCGCGTGCCCGACGATATCGCCGTGACCGGCTTCGATGACTCCCCGATCGCCCTGATGTCCGATCCGAAACTCACTACGGTCCGTCAGGATTCCAGCCTGCACGGGCGCGAGATGTCCCAACTGCTGCTGAGCATGCTGCGTGGGGAGGCCGTGGACGACCACACCGTCACCATGCTCCCGACCACGATCGTCGAGCGCCAGTCGGCCTAGCGGAAATTAAGCAATGGCTGTCGGTTTTCTCCTTCAGGGACATGGATGATTGTCCCTGAAGCTGGGATTCGCCCTTTCTTATCCTTCCGGGACACGAAAACCTGTCCCGGAAGCGCAATACGGACCTTTTCGCGCTTCCGGGACAGATTCACCGGCTCGCCGCACCGCAACACGCACACAACCGCACCAAGAATCCTTGAAATTCCGCCATTCCTTCCACCCGCAACCCACGCACCAGACAGCCCGGAAGCGGAATTCGTGTCCCGGTACACCAAAAACAGCCAAACCGCACTTCCGGGACACGAAAACCTGTCTCTGAAGACAGAATCAGCCCCTCCCCGTCCTTCCGGGACACCTCCGGGACACAAAAGCCCGTCCCGGAAGCCGCAATCTGCACGTTTCTCTCTTTCAGAGACACGAAAAACGTCCCGGTACGCGAATCCGCCCGTTTCCCCGCATACCGGGACATTCTCAACGCCTCATAACCCGTAAGAACCGAATCCATGGCCCGCATCCTGACCGAGTCCCGGAGCCCGAAGCCCCCACCGAACCCAAAACCCGGCCACAATCCGGCATACTGTTACAGCAGCTCCAGCGTCACGTCGAGCTTCAGCGGCTTGTCCGCCTGCAACTGGAACTCGGGATGCACGGGCGCGCCCCAAGTGTCGTCGCCGCCGACGCCCATCTGGGCGGCGAGCAGGCGCAGGAACGTATGACGCACCGGCGGCAACTCATCGGCATGCGTGGCGTCCTCGAGCATCAGCGAGCTGTACGGCAGCAGGCTCACCGCGAACGGCGAGGCGTCCGGCCCGGCCGCCGTGACGCGCATGCCGCGGCCGTGCACATCGGTGATCTCGGCCCAGCGCACGCCCTCATGGTTGCCGGTCTCCTGCGGAATCAGGTACGGCGCGAAGTCCTCGGCCGCGGTCCGCTCGAAGATGCCGAGCTTGGCGCCATGCAGACGATCCGCATACGTCTCCTCGGGTCCCAGACCGTAGAAGCGCAGGTGATCGTACTGCGCCGGCAGCATCCATTCGAGGCCGAACGCCGGCAAGGTGGCCGCGTCCGCCTCGCCCGGGTATTCGGCGGTCAGGTGAATGCGCAGGGCCGCGTCGATCTCATAGCGCACCACAACCGGCGTATGTGCGGCGTCGGCCAGCTCATAGGTGTATGTGCCGGTCAGGCCGTCCACACTCTGCTCGATGGCGGTGTTCGTCACGCGCGCGTAGCGTCCGGCGGCGAACCATTGGGCGCGATCGAAACCGGACTGGTTGCCGCGATCGTTGTCCACCAACGCACGGAAGGTGGTCAGCGCGGGCCGGCGAATCACCATTTCGCGATCCGGCTCGCTGCTCTTGCCGCCGTTGAACCCGTCCGTACCGAAGCGACGGTACGATACCAGTCCGCCCGCGGTCTTGGACAGCAGCGCCTCGGCGGCATCGTTGTGGATGCCGGCGTTGAAGGGATCCTCGGCCACGACGGCCAGCGGCGAGGCGCCTGCAACCGAGCCGACACCAGCGCTCGAATCCGAATCCGAAGAATCCGCAGCACCCTCGCCATCCCCGAAGTCCATGCTCGCCACATACTGCCCGAACGTCAGCTCATATCCGGCCGGCGCCCAATCAGTAGCCGAAGCCAACCGCTGGTCGACCTCATACACGACTTCGGCACGGCCCGTCAGCGGCACCAGATCGGTGACTCGCGGGAAGTCGATCGGCAGACGCTGGGTGTCGCCGGCCGGCACGTCGAACCGGTAATCCGCATGCCACCGTTCGACGCCGTTCACCAGCACGCGAGCGGTGAACACATACCCTGCGGTGGAGATGAACAGGTTGTCATTGACGATGGTCACGCCGCTTTCGTCCGGCGTCAGGCGCACGTTGGCGTACAGCTGCTTGACCTCCTGCGCCTTGGGCGTCACACTACGATCCGCGAAGACGATGCCGTTGCCGGCGAATTCGTAGTCGGTGGGGCGATCGTCGAAGTCGCCGCCGTATCCAAGCCGCTCGGTACCGCCGCCGAGGTGCTGGAACAGGGCCTGATCCACGTAATCCCAGATGAATCCGCCCTGGTACTTCGGGTACTGCTCGAGCGCGGTGTACAGGTGCAGCCCTCCGGAGGAGTTGCCCATCGAATGGCAGTATTCGCAGGAGATGTACGGCTTCTGCCCCTCGCCGAACAGGTAGAGTTCCTTGATTTCGTCCGGCTTGGCGTACATGCGGCTCATGATGTCGGTCACGTCGCTGTATTCCGGCTCGTTGTACACGCTCTCGTAATGCACCGGGCGCGCGGGGTCGGTCTCGTGCACGAAGTCGCGCATGGTGCG
The DNA here is from genome assembly GCF_000741695.1 of Bifidobacterium reuteri DSM 23975. Taxonomy (GTDB): domain Bacteria; phylum Actinomycetota; class Actinomycetes; order Actinomycetales; family Bifidobacteriaceae; genus Bifidobacterium; species Bifidobacterium reuteri. The sequence continues at coordinate 52,440 of NZ_JGZK01000010.1, forward strand.
GAACACGTCGCCGCCGAACGACTCGTTGCCGAGCGACCAGATCAGCACGCTCGGATGGTTCCAATCGCGGCGCATCATGCTGTTGAGGCGATCCACGCAGGCGGCCCGCCATTCGTCGCGGCTGCCGGGCACGGCGGTTTCCGCGTGGAACGTGCCGTCGCCGTACGTCCAGGTGCCGTGGGTCTCGAGGTTGGTTTCATCGATCATGTAGATGCCGTATTCGTCGCACAGCTCGTACCAGCGGGTCTGGTTGGGATAGTGGCAGGTGCGCACGGCGTTGATGTTCAGCCGCTTGAATTCACGGATGTCCTGCAGCATCACCGCTTCGGAGACCGTGCGGCCGGTACGTGCGTCGAATTCGTGCCGGTTGACGCCGCGGAACACGATGCGCTTGCCGTTGAGCTTCATCAGACCGTCTTCGATGGCGAAGTGGCGGAAGCCCACGCGCTGCAGCACGACTTCGATCACGTGGCCGGCGCCGTCCAGTGCGGTGACGGTCAGCGTGTACAGGGTGGGTTCCTCGGCGCTCCATGGGGCGACCTGCCCGACGTTCGCCTTCCATGTCACGACGGCATCGGGCGTGGCATCGAAGCCATCGTCGCCATCACCCTCACCCGAGGCCTCCCCGGCCAATCCAGCAGCGATTGTTGCGATGTCGGTGGTGTCCGAATCGTTCACGTGACGGGTTTCACGCCAGACCTCCGCGCCATCGGCGTCGCGCAGCACCGCTTCGAATGCCGCCGCGCCTGCGGCATTGCGCACGATGGCGTCGACGCTCAGCTCGCCCTCGCCGCTGACGTGGTCGTAGTCGGCGGTGACGCGCAGATCGTTCACATGCACTGCCGGCTGGGCGGCCAGTTCCACCGAACGGAAGAGGCCGTGCATGCGCCAGAAGTCCTGGTCTTCGAGCCAGCTGGCGGAGGAGTACTGGAAACAGGCCACGGCGAGGGTGTTCGCGCCCGGCTGCAAGAATGCGGTCACGTCGAATTCGCTGGGGGTGAAGGAGTCCTCGGAATACCCTACAAAGGCGCCGTTGAGCCAGACGGCGATGGCTGTGGATGCGCCTTCAAAGGTCAGGGTGATGGGGGAGAGCGGCTCTCCGGTTTCGCCGGCGCGTTTATTGGAGGCTATTGCAGCCGCGACTTTGGCTTCCGGCTCGAATGTACGCCGGTACAGCGCGATGTGATTGTGCTCGGGGATGCCGGGTGCCTCAGGTGCTTCATGGCCGGACCAAGGGTACTGCTGGTTGACGTACTGGTGATTGAGGAAACCTTTGACTTCAAGGCAGGAGGGTACGTCGATTGGCTCATATGAGGAGTCGTCGTACTTTGCGTCCGCGAATTCGGCTTGGGCCAGCGCATCGGTTCCAAGCTCGGCAAGATCGGCGATGGATACCAGCCATTCGCCGTCGAGGCTCTGCTTGAGATCCATTGTCTCGCCGGTGCCCGGCACGTGGTCATAGTACTTGTGGCTGGAATGCGCGGTCAGCCTGTTCACCGCGAACACGCGCGGATCGGCAAGCCAGACCGGATCGAATGCTGCGGCCGCCATCATTGAGCTGGTCATGTTACGTATGCTTCCTTTCACCGGCACCCCATAGTGCCTCGGCATTTGTTCATATCCTTTACCAATGGTACTCACACGTACTGTCCGAAGAACTGTTTGTGCTGCATCGTATTCGCAGAGATGACAATATGTTCGTATATTGGTGAGCAGGTAAGGAGTTTCTATGGTCACCATGAAGGATGTCGGACGCGAAGCCGGCGTTTCCGCAATGACGGTTTCCAACGTGCTTCGTGGTAATGATAACGTTGCTCCGGAAACCGCCAAGCGCGTGCGCGAGGCCGCGGACAAGCTGCATTACCGGCTCAACACCACCAGCCTGTCCGCGCGCAGCCTGCGCGTATCCACCAGTCGTAGAGGCAAGGAGTTCGGCACCATCGGACTGGCGATTTTCGAGCTCGACCAGCCGTATCCGTCGCAGCTCGCCTCGCTGGTTTCCATAGAGGCCGAGAAGCGCGGCTACCAGACGGTGGTGCAACAGACACGCATCAACGAGCTCAACGAACGTTCGATCATCGAGCGCATGTCCAACCAGTTCTGCGACGGGCTGCTGTTCAGCTCCAGCCGACTCTCGGCATACGAGATCGAGACCTTGTCCAATCATCGACCGACCGTGCTGCTGGACGATGACCGTCGGCAGACCGATATCGATACCGTGCTGACACCGTGTGAGGCCGGCGCGCAGGCAGCGATCACCTACCTCCACGGTATCGGGCGGCGTCGGATCGGCATCATCGGCGCCAATCCGGCGGTGAACGAGGTGTCACTCGAAGACAGTCGCATCACCAAAGGACGCCGTATCACCGGCTGCCGAATAGCATTCGAGGAGCTGGGCATGACGTGGAATCCCGCGCGCGTCATTCCGACTCCATGGAATAACGTGGACGCCCGGCAGGCCGTGCACACCTATGAATCGACGATCCGCGACTGCGACGCCCTGTTCTGCATGACCGACACGGTGGCGTTCGGCGTGATTCGCGGGCTCAAGGATATCGGACTCGATGTGCCGCGCGATATCGCCATCATCGGATTCGACGGCATCGCAATGGGGGCGTCCATGGTGCCGTCGCTGACCACGGTGGCCGTCGACATCGAAGACATCGCCCGGCGGTCCGTGGATCTGCTGATCAGGCGGATCGATGACGAACCCAATCTCCCCCATCAGCGCGTCACCGCGACATTCCACATCGAACGCCGCGAATCCGCCTGATATACGAAGAATGGCTCCCCGGTGAGGGAGAGCCATTCACATATTGTGCGTATTTTGCACTATTCGCGTACTCATTGGCGTAGGTGCTTACTTGCGCACGCACCTACCCACGTACCGCGTACCCGAAGCGTCAGTGACGCTGGCGGTTGAGCAGGAGGATGCCTCCGGCCAGGATCAGCACCACAGCCACAGCGGCCACGATGGTGACGCTGGAGCCGGAATCAGTCAGCTTGCCACCCTGATCGGCGGCGGGCTTCTTGTTCGGATTGGCGGTGTTGTCCTTGTCGCCACCGGGTTGCTGGCCGGGCTGCTGCTCGCCGCCCTTGGCCTTCACCGTCACCGTGAACGTAGTGGTGATGGTCTTGTCGGCCTTGAGCGTGAGCGTCACCGTCAGGGTGCCCGCGTTGGCGAACGGCTTGGACAGATCCACCGGCTGATCGGAACCGTCGAAGAAGGCGGCCGCCGCATACTCGTTGGCGTCCAAATCGCGCGTGGCGCCGTTGGAGAGCTGGGCGCTCACCTTTAGGCCCTCGTCGGAGAACGTCTCACCAACCGCATATTCGGTCTTGTCGGGGTTCTGGGCCACGCCGATGCCGGTGATGGTCACGTCCGGCTCAGGCGTCTGCTTGGGGGCGACCGTCAGATCGAACGTGGTCTTGACCTCGGGATTCTCCACCGCAGCGACCGTCACGGTCAGGTCTCCGGCCGGGAGCGGCTGAGTGAGATCGACTGCGTTGCCATCCTTGTCTGCCGCAGACAGCGTATACTCGCTGGGCAGCAGTTCGTCGGTGTAGTCGCCGGTCCACGCACCTTCCACCTTGAGACCGGAAGTGGCTGCGGAGAATAGGTCGCCCTCCGTGTACTTGGTCTCCGGGTTGACGGTGGCGGTCAGTGACTCCAGCGTGGGCAGCGGGTCGGCGGCCTGGAAGATCTTCACTTCGGCCACCTTCACGTACGGATAGTCGCTGCCGTTGTCCACCGGGGTGACGATCAGGCTGATGGCCTTGGTGGCGGGCAGTCCGCTCAGGTCGAGGACGGTAGGCTCGGCGGGCTTGCTGGCGTCAGGCTTGCCGATCAGATCGGTATCCACCCACTTGCCATCCTCGCCAAGGTACTGCACCTGGAACTGGGCCGGTGCGGCCTCGGCCTTGGTCTGGTCAACATAGAACTCCAGATTGCCGAGCTTGTACGCCTGGTCAAAGGTCCAGTTGATCCACGCCGGATTGGCCGGCACGTTCTCGGACTTGTCCTTCCAGTTCGACCAATTGGTGCCCAGATTGCCGTCGGACGCATCCGAAGCCTTGGAGGTGCCCCACTTGGTCTGCACGTCGGACGCAGCGGCGGACGAACGGAACTCGTATGCCAGGTTGGTCACGTTCTGCACACGCACACGGAAGCGGGTGATCTTGCTGCCATCCACGTTGAGCTTGACCGTCACCGGCACGACACCGGCCTTGGAGGAGTCGAAGCCAAGCAGGGTGTACTCGGACGGATCAAGCACACGGGTGGTGCCATCAGACAGGGTGGCGGTCACTTCCAGCCCAGCGGCGTCCAGGGACTCGCCGGTCTGGTAATCGGTCTTAGCCGGCTGCTTGGTCACGGCGATGGATGCGATGTCCGTCACCGGGGCGGCCGTTTCGACCAGCGTCACGTTGTCCACATAGGCAGTGGAGGCATCATCCAGATCAGGCTGTGCGATGTTGACCCACAGGGCGCTGTCTGCCGGCACATCCCACGGCACAGTGAACGTACCGCGCACGTACACCTTGTCGCCGCCATCAGCGGTTTCGGCGTCCACCGACTTGTTCAGCAGCACGGTGCCATACTGACTGAAGTTGCCGCCTGCACCGGAGCCTTCCTTGCGGGAACGGACGGTGGCGGTCACCGTGGATGGAGTCTGGTCGTTGCTGGCACCGGTGGTGACCCAGAATCCAAGTTCATAGGTCTTGCCGGGCTGCGCGGGGATGTTGCGCTGATCGATCTGCGTGAACGAGACGCCGTCGCTCTTGCCGAGCTTGGCGGCTCGTTCGCCGGAAACCACCGCGTTCTGCTGGTTGAGGTCGGAGCGGTAGCGCTTGATCTTGGCGTCGTTGTAGTTGTCGCGGTTCTTCGAATGGTCGCGGTTGGCCGGCGCCCACGGCGAGATGCCGTTCTTCGGCTGGCTGGCCTTGCCGTGGTTGATGCTTTCGAACGAACCGTCCCACAGCTGGTCGTATACGGTCGAGACGCTGATGCCGGTGACCGCACCGGACTTGCCGGTGTTGGTCAGGGTCAGCTTGGACACGTCGGACGAGGTGCGCACGTGCAGCACCTGCTCGCCTTCGCCGGTGGTCTTTTGTGCGTATCCGCGATCGTTAGCCAGTCCGGCTTCGAGCACGGCGTCACCGGCAGTGGTGGCCTTGATCTCCAAGGTGGCGTTGCCGGGCGCGTCGATGGTCACGGACTTGCCTGCGGACAGGTCCCCCACAGCACCGGTTTCGGTGGTATCGGCACCTTGGAAGGCACCCACGGCCGGGGCGGACCAACCGGACACCACGTGCTGGGTGCCATAGGTCTGCTTGGCGTGATCGAAGCCATGCGGGAAGTCGAGGGTCTTGAGCGCATTGTCACCAGTCAGATACTTGTTGCTGATGGCGAACGGGAAGCTGTCGCTGGCCATCGCACGGCCCTTGCCGGCTGCGTAATCGGTGGCCTTGGCGGAGTAGAGCGAGCTCAGATCGCCCTTGGCTACGGCCTCGAGGTCCAGTCCGGTGGCGGCGACATAGTCAGCCAGGGAGACGTACTGGTTGCCGTTCTCGCCGACCTTGGCCCATTGGGTCTGATCGCCGCCGACGTACAGGTTGCTGCCATAGTTGATCTGGAAGCCGTCGTCATTGATCTTGCTGTTCTGGTCGGTCAGCGTGGTGCCATCTTGCGCAATGATCACGTTGTTGTTGTACGTCACGCCGGCGTTCTGCGCATTGTTGGAGAACGTGACCTTCTCGCCCTTGGGCAGGATGGTCGTGTTGTTGTAATAGTTCATGTCGGTGATGCCGTCGAGCGTCACCGTGCGGTAGGTGTCGGTGGAGTCGTCCCGTGGCGTGGCGGCGACGCCGTCGTTGACGGACAGGTTGTATCGGAAGGTGCCGCCGAGAGCCGTGCCGATCTCGTCCGGATTGTTGTACCAGTCGGTGCAGGCGCACACGAGGGCCGCGCCGCCGGCGTTGTCATGGCTGTAGTTGTACTGGAATACGGTGTTGCGCGTGCCGTAGTCGAAGTCCCATGCGGTGCCGTCGTTGTTGCCGGGCAGCTTCTTGGTGTTGGTCACCTCGTTGAACTGGAACAGCGTGTTGTCGGAGTTCCAGTTCCAGATGCCGGCGTTGGAGCCCTGGCCGTTGACGCTTGCCGCGTTCTCCAGATAGTTCTTCTCCACCACTGCGCCATCGGACATCTGCACGACGATGCCGTCGCCGCCGATGTCCTTCAACGTGTTGGATGCGATGTACAGGTTCCTGTTCGGGGTCCACGGGTACTGGTCGCGGGTGGAGCCGCTCACGCCGCATTCCCAGGCCACGTCCTCGCGGCAGCGGAAGTCGGAGGACATGTTGATGCCGGATCGGTTCACGTTGGTGATGGTGTTGCCCACGATCTGCACGTCGTTGAACCAGGATCGGGTGGCACGGGAGGTATCGGACTTGACGCTGCCCTTGGTTTTGTCAGCGCCATCGACAGGGATGGAGCGACCGTAGTTCTCCAGCTGGATGGCCGCGGATCCGCCAAGGTCCTTCTGCTTTTCGCCGTAAATGTCGTGGATGGAGTTGTTGCGGATGATGATGCCGTTCAGCTCGCCGGCGTTGTCGTTTTCGGCGGTGATGCCACGGCGCATGTATTTGTAATAGTTCGCTTCGGTGTCGGTATTGGAGATGTCGAGGTTCTCCACGGTGATGTATTCGCTGTTGCGCAGCAGGACCACATCGGCCACGCCGGCACCGTCGAGCTTCGGTGCGGGGGCTGTGGCGTCGCCGTAATCGCCGATGACGATCGGAGCTTCGGCGGTGCCGCGCGTGTTCACGATGCGCAGGGCGGCTTTGATGGTGGTGCCGTCTACCGTCTGATCCTCACCGGTACAGGTGGTGCCGCGTTTGAACAGCAGTCGGTCGCCGGCCTTGAGGGTGACGTTGTTGGCTGCGGCGAATGAGTTGAACGGCTTGTCCTGCGTGCCGTCGCCATTAGGGGCCGCCTGGCAGTCGACGTAATATGAGGTGCCGGTGGCTGGGGTGTCTTGGGTCGTCTCGTCCGCATAGGCTGCGACGGTCGGCACCAGTGCCATACCGGACAGCAGCGTCGCGCTGGCGACTGTGCCCGCGAATAGGCGCCTTAGGGTGGATTGGGTCATTGAAGAAACCTCCTTGCTTCTTCTTCATTGATGTTTGCGCAATCAAACGAATGCGCACGCCATTTCTGGCTCCTCAATAGCGCCCGCGTCCTTCCTCGCAGTTAGGCGCACCGAGTTGGTTGTAAGTATAGCCACAATGCGTGACCGGTTACAAATTATGGCAAATATGCACGCGCGGGATGTTATCCATAATATTCCCATGGTTCCCGGCTTGATTATTCCCGTCAATACGATAATTCAGCAGCCATTATCCGTTGCTCACAGCGCCACAGCGGTCAAGATACCGACACCGCATCCAAACCACTGATAGGTATCCAAGCCATCACGGGCATACAAAAAGCGGCCCCGAAAGGCCGCTTTTCCGATAATCGATTATCACCCGATCTATTGTCACTTGAACAGGTGCTCGCCGAGGCTGCGCCGGCGCTTCACCAGACTCAATCTACACGCCGGACCGGCAGGAACTCAGTCGTCGCCGAGCGTCAGGTGGACGCCGCCGACCAAGGTGCTGACCACGTTATACAGCAGGGAAATAATCGTGGTGAGCAGGGTGGCAATCACAACCTCGATGATGGAGAAGATGGTCACGCCGGAGATCACGGTGGTCAGGGACAACACGTTCTTCAAGTCGAATCCCTCGGTGTTGAGACCGGTGCTGGAAACGATCTGGGTGATCTGTCCGAAAACGCCGACGGCGTCAAGCATGACCCATACCAGCGCGGCGGCGACGATCTGGATGATGGCGCCGGCGATGGAAAGCATGAACGTCACCTTGGCCACGGACCAGGCGTCCACGCGGGTCAGGGACAGGCTCATGCGGCGTGCGCGCGGCGTGCGGCGCACGTTCGGACGCGAGGTGGTGGGAGTGCTGCCGTTCGGCAGAGCGGATTCCTCGGGATCGCTGGACACGGAACGTGCCACGCGGGGGGTACCCTGCGCAGGGCTGATCAACGGCTCAGCAGGTTCGACTGTGGGTGGGGCCACGGGCTGCATGACCGGCTCGTTTCCTTCGAGATTCTCGCTCATCGTTTCTCCTTACAGGCTATCGGTAGCCTCTGCTGTTAGCGAGGCTACCAGCTTTTCCGGACGCCGCTCACTCGGCGTCCGCGTTGTTCACATTCTCCTCGGATTGCGCGGATTCGGCAGCCTCAGCAGGCGCTTCAGCAGACTTAGTAGACTCGGCAGACTCAACGGCAGGTGCCTCAGCGGGTGCGGCGGCAGCCCCAGCGGCAGATTCGCCCTCATCCTCCTCGTCGTCCTTCTCCTCGTTGCGCGCGATGGACAGGATCTCATCGCCCTTGTCCGGCTTGGCGAAGGTGACGCCCTGCGTGGTGCGGCCGGTGCGGTTCACCTCGTCCACATTGGAGCGGATCACCTTGCCGGACTTCATGATGGCCATGACCTGATCGTCCTCGGACACCACAAGCGCGCCCACCAGCGAGCCGCGGCCCTCCACGAGCTGCACAGCCTTCACGCCGAGGCCGTTGCGGCCCTGCAGGCGGTATTCCGAAATGGCGGTGCGCTTGGCGAAGCCCTCGTTGGTGACCACGAAGAGGTCCTTGTCGGAATCCTCCGGCACCACGTCCATGGCGAGCAGGCTGTCGCCTTCGCGGAACTTCATGCCCTGTACACCGGCGGTCTGACGGCCCATCGGGCGCAGCTGCTCGTCGTCGGCCTGGAACTTCAGGCTCATGCCGAGGCGCGAGACCAGGATGATGTCGTCCTCGGCGTTGCACAGCGCGGCGCCAATCAGCTCGTCGGCGTTCTCGCCGTTCTCGTCGGTCATCAGGCGCACGGCGATCAGACCGCCCTGACGAGCGGAATCGTATTCGGCCAGCGGCGTCTTCTTGACCTTGCCGGAGCGGGTGGCGAGCACCAGGTACTTCGCCACGTCGTAGTTCGGGATGGACAGCACGGCCTGGATCTGCTCGTCGGGCGCGAACTGCAGCAGGTTGGCCACGTGCTGGCCCTTGGAGTCGCGCGAACCCTCCGGCAGTTCATATGCCTTGAGCCGGTAGACGCGGCCCTTGTTGGTGAAGAACAGCAGCCAATTGTGCGTGGAGGTCAGGAAGAAGTGGTCCACCACGTCGTCCTCACGCAGCTTGGTGCCCTTGATGCCCTTGCCGCCGCGGTGCTGGGCGCGGTATTCGTCGGCCTTGGTGCGCTTGATGAAGCCGGAGTGGGTGACGGTGACCACCACGTTCTCTTCGGCGATCAGGTCCTCGACGTTCATCTCGCCGGAGAACGGCAGGATCTTGGTGCGGCGCTCGTCGCCGTACTTGGCCACGATCTCGTCGAGTTCGTCGCCGATGATCTTGCGCTGGCGCTCGGGCTTGGCGAGGATGTCGATGTAGTCGGCGATCTTGCGCTGCAGCTCCTCATGCTCGGCAACGATCTTGTCGCGGTTCATGCGGGTGAGCGTGCGCAGCTGCATGGCCAGGATGGCGTCCGCCTGCACCTGGTCGATGTCGAGCAGCTGCATCAAGCCGGTGCGCGCGGCATCGGTGTCTTCGGAGGCGCGGATGAGGGCGATGACCTCGTCCAGCATGTCGAGCGCCTTGAGGTAGCCCTGCAGGATGTGGTCGCGCTCCTCAGCCTCGCGCTTGAGGTACGCAGTGCGTCGGGCGATGACGTCGAGCTGGTGGCCGACCCAGTGGCGGATGAAGGCGTCCAGGCTCAGCGTGCGCGGCACGCCGTCCACCAGAGCCAGCATGTTCGCGCCGAACGTCTGCTGCAGCTGGGAGTGCTTGTACAGGTTGTTGAGCACGACCTTCGGCACGGCGTCGCGCTTGAGGACCAGCACGAGGCGCTGACCGGTGCGGCCGGAGGTCTCGTCGCGCATGTCGGCGATGCCCTGGATCTTGCCGTCGCGCACGGCTTCGCGGATGGAGACGACCAGACGGTCCGGGTTCACCTGATACGGCAGCTCGGTGACCACCAGGCACATGCGGCCGTTGATCTCCTCGGTGTTGACCACCGCGCGCATGGTGATCAGGCCGCGGCCGGTGCGGTAGGCCTGTTCGATGCCCTTGTGGCCGAGGATGGTGGCGCCGGTGGGGAAGTCCGGTCCCTTGATGATGCGAATCAGGTTGTCGAGCAGCTCCTCGCGGCTCGCGTCCGGGTGTTCGAGCGCCCAGTGCACGCCTTCGGCGACCTCGCGCATGTTGTGCGGCGGGATGTTGGTGGCCATGCCGACGGCGATGCCGGCGGAACCGTTGACCAGCAGGTTCGGGAAGCGCGCCGGCAGTACGGTCGGCTCCTGGGTCTTGCCGTCGTAGTTGGGCACGAAGTCGACGGTGTCCTTGTCGATGTCGCGCACCATTTCCATGGCCAGCGGGGCCATACGGCATTCGGTGTAACGCATGGCCGCGGCCGGATCGTCGCCGGGGGAGCCGAAGTTGCCCTGACCGTCGACCAGCAGATAGCGCATCGACCAGGACTGGGCCATGCGCACGAGGGTGTCGTAGATGGCGGCGTCGCCGTGCGGGTGGTACTTACCCATCACGTCGCCGACCACGCGGGAGCACTTGTTGTAACCGCGGTCGGGGCGGTATCCGCCGTCGTACATCGCGTAGACCACGCGGCGGTGCACGGGCTTCATGCCGTCGCGCACATCCGGCAACGCGCGTTCCACGATCACGGACAGCGCGTACGCCAGATAGGATTCGCGCATCTCCTGCTGCAGATCCTTGCGCTGGATGCGTTCGCCGGTCATCAGGCCGTAGTCGGTGTTGTCCGCCTCCTGCGGGCTCAACGGCTCCATCGAGCCGTCCGGCATGAACTGATCGTCGGTGCCGTCGCCGTCCGTCGGCACATTGTTGTTTTCGTCTGCCACTCTATCGTTCCTTTAGTTGTCTAAGTCTTAAGCCGCTCGTAGCCCCCTCTGACGAGGGCGGTTGGAGGATTCGGTCACGCGTCGATCCAGCGGACGTTCTTGGCGTTGCGCTGGATGAACAGGCGGCGGGGCTCCACTTCGTCGCCCATCAGCATCGAGAAGGTCTCGTCGGCCGCGGCAGCATCCTCGATGTGCACCTGCTTCAGGATGCGGTGCTCGGGATCCATGGTGGTCTCCCACAGCTCCTGGTAGCTCATCTCGCCCAGACCCTTGTACCGCTGGATGCCTTCGCCCTTGGGCAGCTGGCGGCCCTTCGCCTTGCCCTCGGCGAGCACACGGTCGCGTTCGGCGTCGGTGTACACGAAGTCGTGCGGGCCCTTGGTCCACTTGAGCCGGTACAGCGGCGGCATGGCCACGTAGACGTATCCGGCGGTAATCATCGGGCGCATGTAGCGGAAGAACAGCGTCAGGTTCAGGGTGGCGATGTGCGCGCCGTCCACATCGGCATCGGCCATGATGATGACCTTGTGGTAGCGGACCTTGGAGATGTCGAAGTCCTCGCCGTAGCCGCCGCCCACGGCTGTGATCAGCGATTCGATGGTGTCGGACTTCATCATGCGGTCCAGGCTGGCGCGCTCGGTGTTGAGGATCTTGCCTCGCAGCGGCAGGATGGCCTGGGTGATCGGGTTGCGGCCCTGGATGGCGGAGCCGCCTGCGGAATCACCCTCCACGATGAACAGCTCGCACTCTTCGGGGTTCGAGGACTGGCAGTCCTTGAGCTTGTCCGGCATGCCCGCGGATTCGAAAATCGACTTGCGGCGGGTGTTCTCACGCGCCTTCTTGGCTGCCAGACGCGCGCGCGAGGCCTCGATGGCCTTCTGGATGATGTTCTTGGCCTCGGCAGGATGGGAGTCGAACCAGTCGCCGAGCTTGTCGGTCATCACGCGCTGGACGAAGGTTTTGGCTTCGGAGTTGCCGAGCTTGGTCTTGGTCTGGCCTTCGAACTGCGGGTTGGTGAGCTTCACGGAAATCACGGCGGTCAGGCCTTCGCGCACGTCGTCGCCGGACAGGTTCTCATCCTTGTCCTTCAGGATGCCCTTGTCGCGAGCGTACCGGTTGACCAGCGAGGTCAGCGCCGCACGGAAGCCCTCCTCGTGCGTGCCGCCTTCGGTGGTGGAGATGGTGTTGGCGAAGGTGTGCACCGACTCGGAGTAGGCGGTGGTCCACTGCATGGCCAGTTCGGCGGAGATGCCGAGCTTCAGGTCCTCGGCCTCGAAGCTGATGACCTCGTCCTCGACCGGGTTGACCTTACGCACCTTGACCAGATAGTCGACGTAATCCTTGATGCCGTTGGCATACTGGTAGGTGACGGTCTGATGCGTCTCGCCGGCGTCCGGCGCATCGTCGCCAGCCACTTCATCGCCGGCCTGATCGGGTTCGCGCAGGTCGGTGAGGCTGATTTTCAGGCCCTTGTTGAGGAAGGCCATCTGCTGGAAGCGGGAGCGCAGGGTCTCGAAGTCGTAGACCGTGGTCTCGAAGATCTTCGGGTCGGCCCAGAACGTCACGGAAGTACCGGTGGATTCACCCTCGGCCATCGGCTCGCCCTGCTTCAGACGTGCGGTGGGGTGCTGGTCGAGGTAGGTCTGGGTCCAGTGGAAGCCCTGACGGCGCACTTCGATGTCCACTCGGGTGGACAGCGCGTTCACCACGGAAATGCCGACGCCGTGCAGGCCGCCGGAGACCGCGTAACCGCCACCGCCGAACTTGCCGCCGGCGTGCAGCTTGGTCATCACGGTTTCCACGCCGGAGACGCCTTCGCCGGGCACCTCGTCCACCGGGATGCCTCGGCCGTCGTCCACCACGCGGATGCCGTTGTCCGGCAGGATGGTGACTTCGATGTGGCTGGCGTATCCGGCCAATGCCTCGTCGACCGAGTTGTCGACGATCTCGTAGACCAGATGGTGCAGGCCTCGCGGGCCGGTGGAGCCGATGTACATACCCGGGCGGATACGCACGGCCTCCAGTCCTTCAAGCACTCTCAGATCAGAGGCCTCGTAATGTTCGGGGGCCATGGATTCGTCAAGTTCGCCCTCGGTGAGTTCCGCAGTGTTGATATGCTCCGCAGCCGCCTTCAGCTGCTCCTCTTTGCTGGTTTCGTCTGCCAACAGGCTTCCTTCCGTAACTACCGGTCAACCTCGCAAATATCGTCTATTGCTGAAGCGATATGCCGTAAGACGCCCATAAAGGGCTCTTCTAGCCGTTTGACCATACTTCATGAGATTTTACTCGTTTAGCACGACGAGCGCCATAGCGAGCCTTCTGCAGGTTCGAGGTCCAAGCCCACCCCTGCCGAATCCACCATCCACGCGCTTACTTCCGCCGCGCCCATTTGCGCGAATAACCGACGGCCGGACCGGTGACGCGGATCTCGTTGATGGTCAGTCCTTTGAGATTGCCCCGGATCGTTTCGGTCAGCTGGGGGATGAGATAGGTCAGCTGCGTGGCCCAGATGGTCGATTCCGCGCGTATCGTCAGCACGCCATTCGTGAAGTCGGCCACCGCCGTATGCTTGGCGACGCCTTCGCCCACCACCTGATCCCAATGGGTGCGCAGTTGCGCCAGTTTCAGGTTCATGCTCCAGACGCCATCACCCGCGATGGTGGACATCACGTCGCCGAGCTCGATTGGGTCGCGTCCGGGTTTGCCGAAGTTCTCGACGGCTTCCTCACGCCGCCGGCGCCGGTCCTTGAGCAACGCGCCACGATGCGAGATCTGCTCGAATACCTCGGCGGCGAGCTTGGTCTGGTCAAGGTGCAGGGCGAAAGCCACCGGCGGCGTCATCGTGGCCCCGATTCACCGGTATCAGCGGCGTGAGATGCGGCGTCGGCGGCCGGAGCCGCTGACGCCGCGGTATCGCTCAGCAGCGAGGCATCGTCCGCAAGCGCAGTATCCCCCGACCGCGCTGCAATCGACTGCTGCAGCGACTCTTGAAGCGACTGGGCGAAGGCGTCATACTGCGCTTTCAGCGCGGCGACATCGATCACATGCGCGCGCCCCTCGCGCGTGGCCGCCTCCGGAGCATCGCCTTCCGCGGCCACGGTGATCAGCGTCTGATCCTGCCGGGCGGCGAAATCAAGGATCTGCGCGCGCCGGCTGTCGTCCAACTGCGCGAACACATCATCGAGAATCACGATTGGCCGGGTTCCGAGCCTGTCCTGAATGACCTGGAACAACGCCATTTTCAGCGCCAAAGCAATGGTCCACATCTCGCCGTTGGATGCGAATTCCTTGGCGGGCATGTCGAACAGTTCGAGGCTCAGGTCGTCGCGCTGCGGACCGATGAGGTTCACCCCGCGAGCCACTTCGCCGGGGTAGATGCGTTGGAAATGCTCGCTGATCGCCTGATGAGGCTCATCGAAGATCAGTACTTCGTCGAACGATGGCAGATACCCTAGGCTCACCTGTTCGGTGTCGCCGGCGAGATCGCGATAGATCCGCGCGAACGGTTCGGCGAGCAGCGCTATCAAATGCCGACGCATGCGGGTGATCGCGATGCCGGCTTCGATGAACTGCCCGGTCCAAATCTCCAGACCGCTGAGTACGGCGTCCACCGGCTGTCCGGCGTTCTGGTTCGCGCCCAACTGCTTGAGCAGGGTGGCGCGCTGCTTGCCGATGCGCGTGAACTGTTGCAATGCCGCCAGATATCCGGGTTCAAGCAGCGCGCCGGCCTGATTGAGGAAGGTCCTGCGCGCGGCCGGGTCGCCGGAGATCAGCCGCTGGTCCTCAGGCGTGAACGATACCGAGGGAATCTGTCCGATGATGTCGCGCAGGTACATCGACGAGCCGGAATTCACGCGGGCCCGATTCGCCCCGCGCGCATGGATGGAGGCCTCGTACGTGGTGACGTGTTCGGTGGCGGTCGTCCGGTCCTGGCCGTCGACGCCGAACTCGCCGGTGCCGTCGACCACGTTCGCGCGGATGGTGGCAGTCGTCTGTCCGCGCTCGATGAGCGGCAGGGTGCTGGAGGTGCGATGGCTGGATCCGGTGGACAGCACCTCCACTGCCTCGACGATATTGGTCTTCCCCAGGCCGTTGTTTCCGATGATCAGGTTCACACCCGGTACGAAATCGACCACTACTTGGCTCCATGAGCGGTAGTGGTCGAGGGCAAGTCGCGAAATGTACATCGGATGATGGTCGATTCCTAGGGTTTATCTCGTAATTGTCTGAGTGGTGTTGGCCTACTCTGATGGGACGCTGCCGTGAAGCAGACAGCGGAGCTGTTTGTAGGCAGCGTGCGAGCCGACAGGCGAGCCGGTCGGTTGTCGCGCGTAGCGCGTCCGTAATTGCAGGTCGGGCTGTCAGCGAAGCTGACTGGGGGAGAGACAAGAGACGCAGTGCTCAATTACTAGTGAGACGGACCACTAGGGTTTACCGGATCGCGGTCCGATGGGTTCAGCTGTTGAAGCGCATCGGCACGAGCAGGTACCGGTAGTCCATCGATTCGTCGGAATCGGCTTCCTGCTGGCCGTTGAACTCCACCGGCTTGACCGGGGTGGTCATCTTGATGCGCACGAACGGTTCGGCGATGGCGGACAGACCTTCCTTGAGATAGGAGGGGTTGAACGCCACGGTGATGTCGTCGCCGTCCATATCGATGTCGAGCGTTTCGTTGGCCTGGGCCTCATCCGCGGAGCCGGCGGACAGCGCCACTTCCTGGCCGGAGAAGACCATGCGGATCGGGGCGTTGCGTTCGGCTACCAGAGCCACGCGGGTGATGGCATCGAGCAGATCCTGCTTGTTCACCACGGCCTGAATCGGGTATTCGTCGGCGAACAGGCGGTCGACTGCCGGGAATTCACCATCGATGAGCTGGGAGGTGGACACGCGGCCGGCGTTCTCGAAGCCCAGCAGAGTCGGATTGTCGGCGTCGAAGTCAAGGCGGATGTTCTGGTGCTCGTCCAGCGAACGGGCCACATCCTTGAGCAGCGAACCGCGGACCAGCGTGGTCGTGTCCACATCCGGGTTCACCGGGCTCCAGGTGAAGGTGGCGCGGGCCAGACGGAAACGGTCGGTGGAGGTCAGCACGACCTTGTCGCCACGGAACTGCATGCGCACACCGGTGAGCACCGGGCGGTTCTCCTCGCGGGAGACCGCGACCGACGCCTGGTTGACGGCCTGCACGAAGGTCGGTGCGTCTACCTGGCCGAGGGCTGCGGGCACGACGGGCAGGTCAGGGTACTCGGTATCGGGCATGAGTTGCAGCGTGAACGTCGACTTGCCTGCGCTGATGGTCAGTGTCGAGTCGGTGGTGGACATGTAAGTCTTCTCGGAGCGCAGCGACTTGGTGATATCCGCCAACAGCTTGCCGAGGACCAGTACGGAACCGGGTTCGTCGACGCCGGCTTCGATGTGGTGACGTGCCGAGATTTCGTAGTTGAAGGCCGAGAACTGGAGTGTGCCGTCGACGGCTTCCAGCCGGACGCCAGCCAGAATCGGGTTCGAGGGTCGAGCGTCGATGACGCGAGACGTCCAGGCTGCGGCGTCGGCCAAGGCTGCGGTATCGATTTCGACTTTCATATGGGTTTCCCTTCGTCTGATTTCGCTGAAGAACATTCTAGCCGGTGAACTGCTAAGTCGATGTGGAGCAGTGCCCGCCGATTACTGTGCTGATGATGCCCTTCTAAGTACCGAGTAAGTAATCGCCATAATAAGCGCGGTGGATAGTGTGGATAAGTGCTCGCAGGGCTTCTGCCGCAACGGTTGATAACTATGTGCACAATGTGGATAACTTCTGCATAGTATGTGGATAAATCGCCAAGTTATCCACACCGGAAATGCCGGTTTTTGGTTATCCACATCGAGGTGACACTTGTGCACGACTTATCCACCGCTATTTTGGGGGTAATCCACGAGTTATCCGCAGAGTTTACCCACATTTGTGAATAACTATGTGGATAACTTCGCCGCGATTTTCGCGTGCGCACGGCGTGTTGGGCCCCTCGGCGTCGAGCAGAATCGATTCTGGAGACCGTTTTTGAGGGTTTTCGGAACCGGGTTGCGCGAAGTGCCAAAAACGTTCGCTGAAACGCATTCTCCCGGATAGCGTGATTTCTGCCTCCAACGGCGCACGGAACGCGTCAGTGCCATGCGATCCAGCAGTCTGCTGCGCAGAGGGGGCCGATACCGGCGTGTATGGCTCCCCTTGTCAGGACAGCACCGTAAAGCAAACAGCAGAGTTGTTTGTAGGTGCTGTGCGAGCCGACAGGCGAGCTGGCAAACCGCGCGCGAAGAGCGTCCATAATTGCAGGACGAGCTGGCCCGCGAAGCGGGACTGAGGGGTAGTCGATTAATCAACGAACCTTCGCAGGCCGTAAGCGCGTCTTGCAGGGGCTTGTACTCAACTCGCAGAATCGATTCTGAAGACGAAAAACGGCACTTTTCGAGACCTCAGTCCCCAAAAGTGCCGTTTTCGGTCGCTCAGACGGATTCTCCCGGATTGGTTCCGGGTGCCTTACTTGTCGCTGTTCTGCTTCAGACGCACGGTGAGTTCCGTGACGTAGGTGTAGATCTCCTGCTTCTGCTGCATCTCGTCGCTCACACGCGTGTAGGCGTGCATCACCGTGGTGTGATCGCGGCCGCCGAACACTTCGCCGATGTCGAGAAGGCTCATGCTGGTCATTTCGCGGGCCAGATACATGGCGATCTGGCGCGCGAGGGCCACGTTCTTGGTGCGCGAACGTCCCACAAGGTCGTCGAAAGTCAGGTGGAAGTACTTGGCGACCTGGCCGATGATGTCGGTGGGCTTGATTTCCACGTCGGTGGTGAAGAAGTCCTGAAGCGTTTGCTCGGCCAGAGCGCGGGTCACCGGCTGGTTGCTCAGCGATGCGACCGCGGTGACACGGGTCAACGCGCCTTCGAGCTCACGGATGTTCTCGGTGAAGCGTTCTGCGATGAGGTCGAGCACGTCGCTGGGGATCTTCGAGCCGTTGATCGAGGCGATCATGCGCAAAATCGCGATGCGGGTCTCAAGATCCGGCGGCTTGACGTCTACGGTCAGGCCCGATTCGAAACGCGAGATCAGGCGTGCCTCGAATCCCTTGAGGTTCTTCGGCGCCACATCGGAGGCGATGACGATGCGCTTATTCGCCTGATGCAACGCGTTGAATGTATGGAAGAACTGGTCGAGGGTCGCTTCCTTGCCGCCGAGGAACTGGATGTCGTCGATGAGCAGCACGTCGACTTCGCGGTAGCGACGGTTGAATGCGGCGATCTGACCCTGGCTCTGGTTCGGGTTCTGCAGCGCGTCGATGAATTCGTTGGTGAATTCCTCGGACGTGACGTACCGGACCTTGAGGCTGGGATCCTTGACCAGAGCGTAGTTGCCGATGGCGTTGAGCAGGTGGGTCTTGCCCAGACCGGACCCGCCATAGATACACAACGGGTTGAAATCCTGTCCGGAGCCTTCGGCCACCGCCAATGCCACGGTACGGGCGAACCGGTTGGAATCGCCGGGCACGAACGAATCGAACGTGAAGTTCTTATTGAGATGCGTCTCCGGGTCGCGGTTCATCTTCTGACCGCCTACCGGATAACGGGGCTCATTCACCGGCGCAGGAACGAATTGTGGCTCGGGTTGGGATGCAACCTCAGGCTGCTTGGCGCCATACGGTGACTGGCCGAACTGTTTGACCGTCGGAGAGGCATCCCTGCGATGGGGAGCCTTCGGCTTGGGCGCAGGCTTGGGTTTCGGCGTCATCTTAGGCGCGACTTTGAATGCCGGGAACATGGTGGTCCCGGTTACGTTCTGCAACGCCTGCAGCAACTGCTCGTTGAGATTGCCCTGAATGGCCTGCAACGTGTCATTGGAATCCACGCATAACACAATGGTCGGGCCGAACACGCCCTCGGGAATCACTCCCTCGAGCCACCCTTTTTCACGGGGAGTCAGCGACGAGCTGTGTTTGAGTATGGTGAGCGTGTCCGACCAGATGCGGGCAGCTTCGACCGCGGGGTCGGCAGATGAACCAGCCATACAGACCCCTTCTTCTTGCTCGTGCGTACATGGATACAATAGGACATGTTTACTACTATCCGCGGAAGTTATCCACCGCGTTGCGTGTTGGAAATGCTCGATTGTGAATAACATAGATGTAATTTGTGGATAACTATCCGTGCGGAATGGTTGATATTACGCCATTATCGAGCCCACGGCGTGTTGTAATTGTTGTGTCGAAATGTGAAAACTCATCCGCTGTTTTGACTTGTGGGCAGGGTTGAGAGTAGGTTGGTATAGCTTGACTCACGTGAGGGCAGCGCGAAGCGTTGCCAAATAGACCTAGGAGCATTGATTATGAAGAGGACGTTCCAGCCGAACAACCGTCGTCGCCACATGAAGCACGGCTTCCGTCTGCGTATGCGCACCCGTTCCGGCCGCGCGGTGATCAACCGCCGTCGCGCCAAGGGCCGCAAGTCCCTGTCCGCCTGATCCCATCGATCAATACCACAGCGGCATAGTCGAGGTGGAGCGGCTGAAAAGCCATCGCGATTTTGTGTCCGTGCTAAAGCGCAGGAGCAAAGTCGGTGGCCGAGATATCGTCGTGCACTATTTGGTGCCCGATGAGCAGCATGACGACCAGGCGAATCATCGTCGCCTGGGTTTGGCCGTCTCCAAATCCGTCGGCAAAGCGGTTACCCGAAATACGGTGAAGCGTAGGTTCCGAGTCCTGGCCAGGATGCACGAGCACCAACTCCCGGAACAGTGCGATATCGTATTGCGCGCCAAGCCAAGCGCGGCAACTGCCTCGTTCGCTTCTTTGGATCAGCAGATCGCAAAGTGCTTTGCTGCCGTGGCATATAAGGCGAAGTGACATGTCTACTTCCATCAAGGCGGTGATGATTCGCGGTGTGCGTTGGTACCAACGTCACATTTCAGCGAATACGCCGCCTTGTTGCAAGTATTATCCGTCATGCTCGAATTACACCATTGAGGCAATCGAACGGTATGGGGCTTTCAAAGGGGGAGTGCTCGCTGTGCTGCGATTGCTTCGCTGCAGGCCGTGGAGTCGCGGGGGAATAGACGACGTGCCGCAGCGTTACTCGATTTTTTACAGATTTTCGTGGTCGAAGGCTCATGAGGAGCCTCGACTGACACCATTGGCCACAACCCAAGGAGAGGCCCAACGATGATCAACCAAAACCAATTCTTCCTCGATAGCGGGTTCTGGGGGTTCTTCTACAAGATTCTGACCCCTGTCGAGTGGCTGCAGACCTGGATTCTCAAAATCGTTCATGATTTTTTCGTGCTGCTTGGCATGAACGAGGTCGGTGTCTCCTGGGTGCTCGCGGTCATCGCTCTGGTGCTGGTCGTTCAGGCATGCATCTTCCCGCTGTTCTATAAGCAGATCAAGTCGATGCGCAAGATGCAGGCGTTGGCTCCTAAGATGCAGCGCATCCAGAACAAGTACAAGGGCAAGACCGATCAGGCTTCCAAGGAAGCCATGAGTCGCGAAATGATGAAGCTCTACCAGGACAACGATGCCAATCCGGCCGGGTCCTGCCTGCCGTTGCTCATCCAGAGCCCGGTGTTCATGTCCATGTTCTATACGCTTTCGGCCATTCCGTACATCGCCAGTGGCGTGAAAAAGGAGTCGCTGGGCGCGTTTGATCAGGCCACCGCCCAGCAATTCACGCAGACCGATGTGTTCGGCATTGTCAGCGTCACCGACAACTTCAACTCCGCAGACATCGCAGGCAAAGTCGTCATCGGCATCTTCGTGGCGCTGATGTGCTTCTGCCTGTGGTTCACGACCTACTTCAGCATGAAGCGCAATACGCCTACTGCTTCGATGAACAAGCAGGCGGAGAGCATGCAGAAGATGATGCTGTGGCTCTTCCCGGTGATGTACATCTTCTCCGGCGTCACCATGCCCTTCGCCGTGCTGGTCTATTGGTTGACGAACAACGTGTGCAACTTGGTTCGTACGTTCTGGCAGGTCATGTATTTCCCGACTCCGGGTTCCCCGGCTGCCGAGGATAAGGAAAAGCGTGATTATCGCCATGAGAATGAACGTCGCGCCAAGGCCGGTTTGCCTTCCCTCGAAGAAGAGGAACTGCAGAAGGCGAAGGAAGCTGCCGAGCGCCGTGACGCCAAGGGATATCAGCGCGCCCAGCCGCAGCGCAAGCGGAAGCGGAAGTAACTATTGATGCTGTGTCGAACGTGCTCCATGTTCACGTGAAACATGGAGCACGTTCGACACTCTACGGGTATTTACCCTGAACACGTTAGACTTGTAAATCAGTATCTGCTAGAAGGAGTATCGCATGGCACAGGATGACGAGAAGACGATTGATCAGCTCAACGAAGAGGCTGACATCGCCGCTGATTATCTTGAAGGTCTGCTTGATATCGCCGACTATGAAGGCGATATCGAAATGGGTATCCGCAACAATCGTCCGACGGTGCAGATTGTTGCAGATGACGACACCGATATCAAGAACCTGATCGGACGTAACGGGGAAGTGGTTGATGCACTGCAACAGCTGACTCGTCTCGCTGTCCAGCAGAAGACCGGTGAGCGATCCCACTTGATTGTCGATGTTGATGGCTTCCTCAAGCGGAAGCGTCAGAAACTTCGTGATATCGCTCTTGATGCTGTGGATGCAGTAAAGGAATCCGGCGAGGCGGTCGACCTCAAGCCTATGAATTCCTTCGAGCGTAAGGTCGTCCATGATGTCGTTCGCGAAGAGGGTCTGAAATCTCGTTCGCATGGTGAGGAACCGAATCGTTTTGTCACTGTATATCTTCGTAAGTCCGATGACGATGCTGAGGACGGTACCGATGATTACGATCAGGACTCAGTTCTTGCATAGTCATGGTTTATGAATCAGACCCTGTTTTAGGCTGTGGATTTTTGGCAAGCCAAAGAGTCTGATTGTTGTTTCACGTGAAACAGAGAGAAGGAATGTCGTATGGCAGATGCCCTTGACGGTTCGCCGGTACTAGACCAAGTGCTTGGCGATGCATTGCCTCGACTCGAGCGTTTTCATGACAAGCTCGAACGTGAAGGTGAGCCGCGTGGTTTGATCGGCCCTCGTGATGTCGATATTATCTGGGAGCGTCATATCCTCAATTCAGCTGCCATTGTTCCGTACGTCATGCGATCGACCGCACAGGCCAGATTCAAAACGGTGGCCGATATCGGCAGTGGCGGTGGTTTTCCCGGCTTGGTTGCTGCCGCATGTTTGCCTGATCATCGCTTTACGCTGATTGAACCTATGGAACGTCGTGTCGAATGGTTGAGCGAATGCGTGGAGCTCATGGAGTTGGATAACGTCACGATAGTGCGAAGCCGTTCAGATGAAGTCATTGCTCAGGTTCGGAAGCACACGCTGCATCCTTTTGCAGTAGTCACATGTCGTGCGGTGGCACCTATGACCAAGTTATCCGGTTGGACACTGCCCCTGTTGAAACCATCGGGTCAGCTGATCGCTTTGAAGGGTCGTTCCGCTCAGGCTGAACTCGATAAAGCGAAAGATCAGATCAACCGATATGGAGGTCGCAATCCTCGTGTCGTTGAAGCGGAAGTTGGTCCAGGACTTGAATCGACACATGTGGTTATTGTAGATAAACGATAACGCTCTGCTGTACATCAAGAGATTCGATGTCCTATCCTATCCAGCGCCAATGTTCGTTGATTTTGTTGTTGGCTCCCCTTGTCAGATGAGCTGGCCCGCGAAGCGGGACTGAGGGGTAGTGGCTTAATAAACGACCATACGATGAGGCATACTAGTTGCTTTCATCGAACGAGGACTGGGAGAGGCTTATTAAGGATTGGAGTCCAATCTGGAGCAACTGAGTACTGATAATTTGCGAACGTGTGGCTACGCGACTTATCCACATTTCGCACCGAACAAAAAGTTATCCACATTTTTTGGCATGAGTTGTGGACAATACCAAAAACGTTGATAAATCAAGGGTTTCGAGTGATGTCATTGGACATTTTCAGGTTGTAGCAACTGTGGTTATCCACAGTTATCCACAATAGTTCTGCACACGGTGGATAACTCGGAGCCTGTCCATGCGGATGGCAAGACTTGGAACATACATATTGCAAGGAGGATTGATGGCCAAGAAGGATCATCACGAGGAAGCTATCGAAACAGCTTCTGAAACCCTTCATCGGATCTTTGAAGGGCAGGATTCAGGCCTCGGCACGCAGATGGCTGACGAAAGCTCTCGTTATGAGGCCCTTCAGAACGCCACGTTCCCCAAGCCGAAGCGTACCCGTCTGATAGCAGTCGCCAATCAGAAGGGGGGAGTGGGCAAGACCACGTCGACAGTCAACCTTGCTGCTGCACTGGCGAAATATGGCGCTCAAGTATTGGTCATTGATATGGACCCTCAGGGCAACGCTTCCACGGCATTGGGTGTACCCCATGCTTCAGGAGATCCCTCGACTTACGATGTTCTTGAAGGACGCAAGCCGATTCAAGATGTGTTGAGCGTCTGCCCTGATTTCCCCAATCTGGATGTGGTCCCTGCATCAATCGATTTGAGCGGTGCTGAATTGGAAGTCGCCGATTTGCCGAACCGCAATACTTTGCTGAAGGAAGCACTTGACCTGTATCTGCGCCAGTCGGATAAGCACTATGATTACGTGTTCATCGACTGCCCGCCGAGTCTGGGCCTGCTGGTGATCAATGCGATGTGCGCGGTCACAGAAATGCTGATTCCTATCCAAGCGGAATACTATGCACTTGAAGGTCTCGGACAGTTGATCAATACCATCGGATTGGTTCAGGATCATTTCAATCCCGTACTGCTGGTATCCACGATGCTGGTCACCATGTTCGATCGACGCACGTTGCTGAGTAGGGAAGTGTTCAACGAAGTCAAGGGCCACTATCCCAATATCGTGCTGGACACTACGATTCCGCGATCGGTGAAGATTTCCGAAGCGCCAAGTTTCTCACAATCCGTGATTGCCTATGACCCCCGTGGTCTTGGGGCCATCGCCTATAGCGAAGCGGCATTGGAAATCGCTGGACGCTCCCAGCATGTACTTGACGCGATTGATGCGAGGAGGAAGTAATGGCATCGAAATCACGACTGGGCAAAGGTCTCGGCGCTCTATTTCCTGATCTCCCGGGGGAGGACTCTGCCGAGCACACCAAGAAGGATACCGAGAAGAAGGTGAATCCGGAAGAAGCCGCCAAGAAGGTCGCCGAAACCAAGTCGGCTTCCAAGGTGCTAGCATCTGCTGCCACCCCGGCTGCAATAAAGGGCAAGCCGTCAACCAATGTGAAAAAGAACATGGCGAAACGTGCCGCCATGCCAGCGTTGGATGATATCGCCCACCCGAGCGACTTGTTCTTTGGTGCTGATACGCCGCAGCCGCAGCTGAGCGGGGTTGAATCAACCTCGCTGTCCAACACCAGGAACGAGCATGTTTCACGTGAAACATCTGCTGCAGCAGCAGCGGGTTCCGCCAAGAACAATGCTGATACGGAAAAGGGCAAGAGTGGAGATGAGAAGAAGCCGGAGCTGAAGCCTGTGGAGGGCGGCTATCTCGCGGAGCTCAAGCTCAGTGAGATCGGTCCGAATGCCCACCAGCCTCGCACCATCTTTGATGAGGATGATCTGAACGAGCTGGCCGCTTCCATCAAGGAAGTCGGCGTCTTGCAACCGATTGTGGTGCGCAAGCGTCCGGCCTCTCAGATTGCCGAGGCGAAGCAGCAGCATGAATCGCAAGACGGTGACGCCGCTGCCAATCCGTTCGCTGGCCATTTGGACAGCCCCTATGAGCTGATCATGGGCGAGCGTCGTTGGCGCGCCTCCCAGCTTGCTGGTCTGGAGACCATTCCAGCAATCGTCAAGACCACTGCGGATGACGATATGCTCCGCGATGCGCTGCTGGAGAACCTGCATCGCGTGGCGTTGAATCCTCTCGAAGAAGCCGCCGCATACCAGCAGATGATTGACGAGTTCGGTCTGACTCAGGCACAGCTTTCGAAGTCGGTGTCGAAGTCCCGTCCGCAGATCGCCAATATGCTCCGACTGCTTAACCTGCCTGCTGCCGTGCAGAAGAAGGTCGCGGCCGGCGTGTTGTCTTCCGGGCATGCTCGTGCGTTGCTGGGATTGACCGATCCCGAGGAAATGGACAAGCTGGCGTCGCGCATCATCGCCGAAGGATTGTCGGTGCGCAGCACTGAGGAGATCGTCGCGATGAAGATCGCCTCGGGGGAGCAGCCGAAGAAACCGAAGAAGTCGAAGACTAATCCGTGGCTGGGATCGGCTGTCCAGCAGAGTCTGGAGAACCATTTTGACACGAAGGTATCCATCAAGGGCACGCAGCAGCATGGACGCATCGAAATCGTATTCTCCTCGCCGGAGGATATGGATCGCATCCTCAATCTCCTGGTGCCCGAGCAGTCCAAAGCTGACGGTTCCAAGTGGGTGTGATATTGCGTGTCGCACAGTGCAGAGCGTTAATTTGAAATAGTCGGCAGAGCGCCGATTGAGCCCGATTCTACCAATCGCACAAGGGGCTGGCTCGTTCACGTTGCGAGGCAGCCCCTTATCTCGCATTCAATTTACTATAGATTCATATACCAATATTTTGTACAACGATTTTTTTCCCACTAGTTCCCACTAGTTCCCACCAAGACAAAACCTGAAGTATTTTTGAGCCCAATGGTGACGGGTGTCGAATGGATTCCACTGCTGGGTTGCCGGTAAAGGCTTCGATGACTTTGCTGTGCGCAGAGCGATCGGATGCAGGGAAGCCGGGGGAAGATGCGCCCTCCGCACCGGAAACCTCGTTCATTACTATTCCTGCGAATGGATGCTTGCTGGTACCGGCATGGTCGTTTGCTGTGATTGGAGTGCCGACTGACACTGATCTGTGAGCGGCGATCATTTGGAGGTTCGAGACTGCTTGTTATTGCGGCGAGGTATCCTATGCATAGCATAGAGAGAAGCGGGTGCGGTGGTGGCCCGATGAAGGCGGATGATGATGGGGTTTAGGAGAGAGATGTCGGGGCGACACATCAAGAATCGTGACAACAGCGCGGCACTGGTCAAGAACACCTCAGTCGGCGTGGTAGGCCTGATGCTGGTACTGGCCATTGGGGCCGGAACAATGAATATGAACAACGTCACGGCCGAGGCGGAGGATGCCTCCATTCCCATGGTTGTGGATAAGCCGGCGAAGGCCGTCCCGCTTCCTGCGTCCGTAGCCAAGACGAACGCGCCGGTTCCCAATGCCAAGATTATCGCGGAACGTGAGGCGCAGGCGAAGGCCGCCGAGGAAGCCAAGAAGCAAGCCGAAGCGGCAAAACTTCAAGAGGAACAGGCGAGGCAACAGGCCGAGCAGGCTAAGTTGCAGGCTAAGTTGCAGGCTGAACAGGCAGCCAACAACGCCGCTTGGATGAATCCGACCGGCTCTCAACCGAATCTTGCCGATTATCAGAATCTCAGCGTCCGCGTCAGCCTTGCCGAACAGCAAGTGCACGTGATGAGCAACGGTCAAGACATCTATGTGATGAAGGCCAGCACCGGTGTGGATGATGCCACGCCGCACGGCCGGTACTACATCAATGGTCTGCGGGGTGATTCATTCTACAATCCGAATGAGCAAATGGGTGCGCGCGACTGGGTCGGATTCATCGGCGGCACTTACCTGTTCCACAGCGTGCCGACGGACGCCAACGGCAACTGGATCGTTTCCGAAGCCGAAAAGCTCGGACAGCCTGCGTCCCACGGATGCGTGCGCCTCACTGTAGCCGATGCGGCGTGGTTCCGCCAGCAAATCCCGACCGGTACCCCCATCGACATCGGCTGAGAGGCGGTCGCATCGGCTGACGCCTGATTGCGATGCCTATATGTGGCCATATGGCGTTCAGTAACTGTTAAGGATCCTTGAATAGCAATACGGGCACAGCGGTTTGTCGGGATCATTGTAAGCGTAGCCTCGAATGCAGCTTTCATGAAAAAGACTATTGCACTCATCGCATAGCACGCCTTCGCCGTATTCAATCGGCTGATTGCAGTACGGGCATTTGCTCAGTCCCTTTGTGCTATATGAATATCGGATCCGTCCATTGGTCGACACAATCACATGTGGGCCGCTTCTACGGAGAGGGCCGCTTCCACCAAGGGGGCCGCTTCTACCAAGGGGGCCGCTTCCACTGGAGGAGCTTCCACTAGAGGAGCTTCCACTAGAGGAGCTTCCACTGGAGGAGCCATACTTCAGATTCTCTCTGAACTCTTTATACTGCTTGCTCATTAAAGCCGGAATCAGCAGATTAAACACCGCCGCGAGGCTGAACATCAGCATTATCCAAAACGAATGGACAAAGAACCCATATACCGCACCAATGAGCAAGACAAGACTGACTATCACTCTCAGTATGATTTTCATACATCCATAGTAGCCCTGTAATCATTGTGCCGATTTCGCTTGTTCGGACGTATATCGACCTTTCGCAACCCCTAATACGGTTCGATGTTTTGCGTAAGAATGCTGATGGCATAATTACGGCGTAGCATCTATCAGCGTATTGCGACTGAAACTCATCGTAGAAGTCGTTATTGTGCTTTCCTGTGGTGTTTCCGGGGGGTATTATTGAAAAAAATGCGATTTATACCCCCGGAAAACACGTTTAACCAAGACTGTACATGCAGAAGAGGAATATGCCATGGCGTTATACCCGCGCGAACGATACTTGGAGCGACTCCGTCCTTTCTATGATGATGCTGGGTTAATAAAGGTGATCACAGGCATTCGCAGATGCGGCAAATCATCGTTGATGGCATGCGTCGCAGATGAGCTTAGGAATCGCGGTGTCGACGGGCGGAATATCATTATGTTGAATCTGGATAGTAGGGAACTCCGCAAAGTAACCACCGCGGATCAGCTTGATGCGGCCATCGAATCGCGGATTCCTGATGAAGGATTCGTCTACCTTTTCATTGACGAAGTACAGAACGTCAGTGGTTTCGAGAACGTAGTCAACGCTTATCGTGAGGACGGTCGGTTTTCTATCTTTATAACCGGGTCGAATTCTTATCTGTTGTCTGGCGAATTGGCAACCAAACTTACCGGGCGATACGTAGAGCTGGAGATGTATACCCTCTCGTATGGCGAATATCTTGGTATGAAAAGCTTCATTGGGATTTCAAGTAATGCTGACATGCTGTCATTTAACGATTACCTCACCTATGGCGGGTTTCCAAAGGCGCTGGAATACAGCGATCCTGATGCAAAGGCCATGTATGTTCAGGATGTGATTCAGCAGATTTTTGACAAAGACATCACTGCCCGTAGCCGCATCTCGAATCGGGATTCATTCAACCGTGTGCAAACGTATCTAATCAACAACTATGCGTCTCCCACAAATCTGACCCGCATTGCTCAGTATCTGCAGCACAGCGAGCACGTGATTATAAAACGAGAAACTCTTGCCAAGTATGTGCGTATGCTCGAAAACGCAAAGGTCATATACAAATGTCCTCGCTTTGATCTGAAATCACGCAGATCATTACGCGGTGGTGAGAAGTACTATATTGCTGATCCAGGCGTATATTTTGCACGCAACATCGATGTAAGACTGAGCTATGGGCCGGCTTTGGAGAATGCATTGTATTTGCATCTGCGTGCTAAGGGGTATGAGGTTAGCGTTGGGCGCATCGGTAAGCTGGAGTGTGATTTCATCGTTCGCAAACGTGGACGATATGCATATATTCAAGTTTCAATGAGTGTTCTTGACCCATCGGTCGAAGAGCGTGAGTATCGACCGTTTACGTTCATACGTGATGGTTTCCCGCAGTATTTGTTCACTCTTGACCAGCTTCCCTTGCAACGTGATGGTGTACGCCATCACAACCTCATGGAGTTCTTGGCCAATGATGGGGATATCGAATTTGAATGATTCCACTGATCTGATACGTCGACGTTCGAATACTAGGTCAGTGGTTGCGGCCTTTCAAACATAGTGGACAAGAGACATTCGGAACTTCAGCTCCCGGACGGCTGTACGTCCGGGAGCACTGCGCATCTGCTAGTCGCTAATCGTTCAGGTAGGCCTGCGCATCGAGCGCGGCGCGGCATCCCATGCCGGCGGCACTGATGGCCTGACGATAGACACGATCCACGCAGTCACCGGCGGCGAAGATTCCCGCGGCAGTGGTGCGGGTGCTGGCACCGTCGACCGTAATGTATCCATCGGAGTCACGAGTCACCACATCGGCGGCGAAATCGGTGGCCGGCGTATGTCCGATGGCGACGAACACCGCAGCAGTCTCCAGTTCGCTTTCCTCACCGGTGACGGTGTTCTTCAGCGATACGCTACTGACATTGACCTGCGGCTTGGGGGTAAGCGACAAACCGCCAAGGTTCAGCGCCGGTGCTGCAGGAGCCGTAGCTGGCGCAGTCTCGGTGCCATGAACTTCGGTCACTACGGTATTGGTCAGCAGGCGCAGCTTCGGGTTCTGCTTGGCGCGGTCGACCATGATTTGCGAGGCGCGGAACTCGTCACGACGATGAATCAGGGTGACCGATGAGCCGAAGCGCGTCAGGAACAGCGCCTCTTCGAATGCGGAGTCACCGCCGCCGACCACGACAATAGGCTTGTCACGGAAGAAGAAACCATCGCAGGTGGCGCAATAGGATACGCCGTGACCGCTCAGCTCCTGCTCGCCCGGAACGCCGAGCTTACGGAAATTGGATCCGGTGGCGATGATCACGGCTTCGGTCTGCAGTACATCGCCGTCGGACAGGTTGAGGCGATAGCTGGGGCGTGCGGAGTCCTGGCCATCGGTAGCTGGCTCGACGGCTTCGATGGCGACGACATCGTCGGCGATGAACTCGGTGCCGAAGCGCTTGGCCTGAGCGCGCATGTTGTCCATCAGCTCGGGCCCCATGATGCCTTTCGGGAAGCCGGGGAAATTCTCGACTTCCGTGGTGTTCACCAACTGTCCGCCGGGAGTCAGCGCGCCGGTGACCATCACCGGATCCAGACCGGCGCGTCCCAGATAGATGGCCGCGGTATATCCGGCCGGACCCGATCCGACGATAACGACCTTGTGCTGCATGTGCCACCCCTTGTTCCGTATGAATGCTCGATTCGTATTCGTTACTCCAGAATCTCCATCATAGGGGTGGCTAGCGCCCATTTGCGCCATTCAGCTGCAAGCTGTAGCAGAACATGGAGGGAGCCCATGCCTCCCTCTGATGGGACGCACATCCTCTCTGAGCGTAAGAGTTTATGGCTCCCTCTGATGAGGGAGCTCCCGGCGGCAGCCGGGTGAGGGAGAGAAGCCCGCAGGCGCAAGCCTGCGACATAAGCACAGTATCGGCCGAAGGCCGATGCCACCGCCCAACCAAGCATTGCAAGACCGCTCTTATGCAATTCGTTGGCGTACCACCTGATCTATCCGTGTGCATACTTCAAGGAACAAGCGATCCACTTCAAGGTTCGAGAATCTGATGACCATCAGGCCTTCATGTTCCAGTTCCTGTGTACGTTGCAGATCCTCGATCTGTTGCTGCTGTTCGTAATGGCCACCGCCGTCAAGTTCGACCACAAGCCGTGCTTTGGCGCAGTAGAAGTCGACGATGAACCGTCCAATAGGTTTCTGTCTTTGCCAACGTATTGGATACGTTTTCAGATATTCGTGCCAGAGTTTGCGCTCCCATGGAGTCATGTTGCGTCTGAGCATCCGCGCCCTTGCGGTATTGGCCCGATCATAATCCTTCATGTATCGAGGATACGCTGGATTTGTGGGAATGGGAATGGAATCGGCCTTCGGCCGATGCTGTGTTGTATGCCGCAGGCTCGTGCCTGCGGGCTTCTCTCCCTCACCCGGCTACGCCGGGAGCTCCCTCATCAGAGGGAGCCGCAAACTCTTCCACTCAGAGAGCCTGTACGTCCCTTCAGAGGGAGTCGCGAACTTGTGCACACTTCCCATCAGAAGGCTGCGGGCTTTTACTTTGGGTTAGAAGACTTCGATCTTGACGATGTAGAGCTGGTTCTGGGGGAGGCTGTCCATCGGGACCCACAGCATCAGATCCTGTGTGGTGATGGACTTGGTGAACTTCACTTCGGTGGTGCCACCCTCGGCGAACGTGAACGAGGCCATCTCGGTACCGTCAGCCGGGTTGCCGGTGGTGTTGGCGCGGATGTAGCCCTTGCCACCCGAACTGCGGATCGTGATGATCATACGGGACACATCGTGCGGCTGGTCGAGGTGCAACGTGTAGCCGTAACCGGACTGGCCGCCGGGGTTGGATACGAAGTTCGCGTTGGCGATGGCGTACGCGGTGGTGTTGTTCACGTGCGGCTTTGGCACGGAGCTGACCGAGCGATCCTCCACGACCTTCTTCACAGTGGACTTCTTCTCCGTGGACTTCTGCTCAGAAGACTGGTTCCCGGAGGACACGGACGATGAATCGGACGAATTCGATGAGGAATCCGACGATGAAGAGCCGGTGGCGGAGTCGGAATTGCCGTTGCTGGCCGAATCGGAGGAACCAGCCGATGAGGAGTCCGACGACGATCCCGGGGTGGAATTGCCGAACGGCACTTCGTTCATGTTCACATCCGGCCAAGCGTCCTTGGAAGACGATTTCGTATCAGTGGCATCGGCGGGATCGTTGCCACTGGCCTGGAAAGCGCTCCATGCCCAGAAGCCGGCTGCGACCACCACGACCAGCGCCACGACCAGCGCCACAACCTTCGTCGTGAGGCTGCCGAACAGGTTCTCGTCCGGCAGCTTGTCATCCTCCGCGCTGGACTTGACAGGCGGGTTCTTGGGGTCATAACTCGGCGGAATGGCAGCCACCTCGGCGATACGGGCCTGCTCCTCTTCCAGCGCGCGCAGCGATTCTTCGCCGGGCTGGATCTCACGTCCGCCGCCATCGTAGATCGGGATACGGCTGGTGGTCTCTCCAGTGGCATCGATTGGCACGGTCGGATGCGAATTACCGGCAAACGTGCCGTTGGCCGGCGTATTGAAATCGTTGAACCAGTCGGCTGTGTCATCGCCGGAAAGGTTTTCCGCGTTCCAGGCATCGGAGAACTTGAAGTCGAAGAGACGACGTCCTTGGGCATCCATGCCATCGGTGCCCGCGGCGGAAATCATCGGTCCTGCCTGCGAGATGGCCATCTCGGGCAGCTGCTTGCTGGTGATCAGCGAATCGGGAATCTCGGCAAGGTTCGGTTTGCCTTCGAGATCGCGGAACTGGGTACGCACTATGGAGCATTCGCCGGCAGTGATCGGCAGATCGATATCCGATTCGGCGAGGTCCTTCACCGGCTTCCACTCGCCCAGCAACGCATCGAGTTCGGCCAGTGAAGCCATCGGCAACGCCAAGGCATCCTCGTCGAACAATTCCAGCCCGCGCTTGCAGATCACTTGGAATTCGCCCGGGGTGTCCGCAGGCAACGCGGAAAGATGGAATTCAGGCTGCTTGCGGCTGCGCTGACCGGTCAGCATCGAATACAGCAATGCCGCCAGCTGACGGACGGCATGACGCTCGGCACCGTCATGCTCAAGCGTGGTCCCCGACGTGTCGGCCAGCAGCGGAGCGAACGGAGCGTCGGTGATTTCCACGCCATTGCCGGTGATGCGGACGGTGTCGGTGTTGACCACGATATTGC
The DNA here is from genome assembly GCF_000741695.1 of Bifidobacterium reuteri DSM 23975. Classification (GTDB taxonomy): domain Bacteria; phylum Actinomycetota; class Actinomycetes; order Actinomycetales; family Bifidobacteriaceae; genus Bifidobacterium; species Bifidobacterium reuteri. The sequence continues at coordinate 85,086 of NZ_JGZK01000010.1, forward strand.
TGGTCACGCCGAAGAGCATCGGGCGAAGCACCTCGGACAGCTCGCCGATGATGGAACGCATCGCATGATAGCTCAGTGGCGAAGACGCCTTGGTGGCCAGATAATCGCTCAGCGACCGGCCGTCGTCCACAGGCGTGATGACCAGCAGCACATCCCCCTGACGGCGGTATTTGAGCACAGATACGAAATTCTTGGGGTGCGTGGCGGTGATGGTGCCTGCAATCTCGTTGATCATCGTGAGATGGTCACGATTGGAGACCAGATATAGCTGGCAGTCCTTGGCCAGAATACGGTCGTTGGCCTTCCATGCTTCAATGCCCGGTGCTTCGCGCAACAATGACACCAACGTATAACGATTGAGAATGGTATCGCCCAGTTGCGGTTTCATATGCCTGTCTGACTCCGTACGGTTGTGGCTTGGAATTGTCTTTGACATTCTATCCGTGGGGATGGCCTTGACGGCGTCCTCCTCAGGGGTGATTTCAGCGGATGGTTCGCTGGGTGAAACAGGCTCTGCGGGACCGTCCGGATTCCCGCTCGGGGTGCCGTCGGAACCGCTGTCCGGCCGCTCGCCCGGATCAGTATCAGGGTCGGTGCCGGAACCGCCGGTTGCTGCGGTGGCATCTTCCGCGGCTGCGCCTTTCACGGCGGTATCGCCTGCCGCAGTCGCAGGGGATGGTATGAAGGGGACTACGCGGGCGGCTTTGGCGAGCACCGGCCCGGCGATCGCACTCAGCTCAGCCGTGCGCAACAGCCACAGAACCGCCACATATACGACCGCCAACACGATGGTGAGCACTATGCAGATGCCCATTGCGGAAAGCCAGCTCATGTGGCCGCCACCGGCTTGTCCGGCGAGGTGCCCTGCAGGTTGCGCGCCGGTTGCATCAGCACCGGCCATCGCAGCGCCGCGTCTGCCGAATCTGCCATCCATATGCTTCGCCGGCTGGATGTCGGCCCTGAACAACGCCACCACCGGTGACTTGAGCAGCCACACCACCACGCCGGCCACTACAGCCGCCGCAATCGCCTTGCCATAGGCTACGGCCACCGTCTTCAATCCAAGATGGCCGTCGAACTTGCGCCTCAGCATCATTAACGTTGGCGGCAACGCCACAATAGAACCTATTGGCGCGGCGCAGGCGATGCCCACCACCCACCACTGCGGCGGCAGCACCATCATGCCGCCCACCATCAGCGCGATGACGAATGCGTAGTCGATGAGATTGCACAGGAAGGGGTGCAGACCGTCCTCGAACGCATAGAACGTGCGCTGGATCAGCAGGAAGCCGGAGACCAGCGGGATGCCGAAGCTCAGCGGAATCAGCGCATAGGAAATCAGCATCGTCTCATTCATCGAAACGGACGGCAGCAGCGCTCGGATGATCGGCTCGGGGAACACGATCATCGCCGCGGCGAAGAACATGATCACCAGCCCCACATTGTTCAGCGCGCTGCTCAGATCATTGCGGGCCTCACTCAGATCATGGTCGGCGATGGAACGCGAGATCTTCGGGAACATCGCTGTGGAAACGGACACGGCGATGAGCGAATACGGCAGGATGAACAGCGTATACGCGTTCTGATAGGTGGCGTTGCCTGCGATGTCGAACAGACTGGCACCGGTGAGCTCCTGCGCCCGCAATGGCGCCAGCGTGGCGATTCGCGTCTGGATGATCGTGGCGATTTCGGTGATGACCACCACGCCCAGCGAGCCCAAGGCCACCGGTCCCATAGCCTTCAGACCGAATCCGGACAGTCCGAACTGAGGTCGGTATCTGAACCCCAGTTTCACTAACGGTAGAAACAGGACCAACGCCTGGAAGGCCACGCCCAACGTCCAGGTGCCGGCCGTCAGCGCTATCTTGCCCGGGTCCCAGAAATCCAGCGGCTGTTCGTTGGCCTTGCCGAACAGCAGGATGAACGCGGTGAAACCGGCGCAGCTGATGACGTTCGCTCCGGTGGAACTCCACGCATAGGCGGTGAAATGGTCCTTGGCGGCGAGAATCTGCCCCAGCACGGTATAGAGGCCGTAGAAGAAGATCTGCGGCATGCACCAGAGCGTGAAGGCGGTGGTCAGCGCGATCATCTGATCATTGTCGCCGCCCACATACAGTCGGGTCAGCAGCGGCGATGCGGCGCCCATCAGCACCGTGACCGACAGCAGGATCACGATGGCCAGTGTGATCAGACGATTCAGGCGAGCCTCGGCGTCCTTCTCCTTGAGCGTGCGCACGATCTGCGGAACTAGCACCGCATTGAAGATGCCGCCGGTTACCAGCGTGAAAATAGCCTGCGGAATCATCGAACCGGCCTGATATGCGTTCGCGGCCAGACCGGTGGTGCCCATTGCTGCGGCCAGCAGGATTGTACGAATCTGACCGGTCACACGGGAGGCCGCGGTACCGGATGCCATGATCAGGGAATTACGGCCTACGGTAGAACTCATTCGTCGGGATCCTTCTTACGGTTGAACTGGCGCCATAAACCCACGACGCCGAGCAGCACCGCGAAGCCGATGATGATGAAGCCGCTCGCATCGCTGATGCGTAGCACGCTGGTGATTGGCGTGTTCTGTACATTGCCGAACGCAGTGCCGCTGCGGTCCGTCAGCGAGACATGTGCGGTGGTGGAACCTGACGTGGAGACGCGGATCGTGAACGCCACCTGTGCTTCGCTGTGTGCGGGAATCACCAGGCTAGTCGTGCGCGAGGTGACGATCTGCATGGAATCGGTGATGGAATTGACGTTGATGCTGACCGCGTATGGCAACGCGTTGCTGACGGTGATTGGCATCTTCGCGGATTCGCTGAACACCGACACTGATTCGGATGGTGTGATGCTCACGCTGTTGAGCAGGGTGCTGGCCATGTTCATCGCGGCGTCGGCCATGCGCTGGTGGGCGTCCGAAGGTTCCGCGCCGGTGAGCGCGCGCAAGGCCATATCGTCGTGGACCGCAAGCAGGTCGGCCATCCATTGCGTCGGGTCGTTGTCGTGATTCGCCGTGCTGTTGGCGTCACGTCGGGCAAGCGCCTGCGGATCCAACGACGAGAGGTCTGTGGCGTTCACGCTGTCTTCCAGGATGGAGTCGCCCAGTCGCAGTATGTGCTGCCGGCTGGTGATCAGCTGGTCGAGTATCGTGCGCGTGGCGGACATGTCCGGTGTGCCATCGCCCTGGTTCACCGAATCGCTCACGTCATACGGGTCCGCTGCGGCCATGGCGTCAAGGCCGGTGAGACTGAGCCAGGATGCGCCTTCGAGCGCGCTCATCACCTGATTCACCCAGCCCGACGTGCTGTCCCTGTTGAAGGTCATGAGCAGGTGGCGCGAGGTGTACGGCTGTTCCATCTGATAGAACGCGCTCTGCGCCATCAGACGGGCGAGGCGGCCGGCGTCGCTGGTTTCTGCGGCGGCCGCCTCGCTGGTGGCACGGCCCTGGGCCAGCGTGCTCAGTTCGGATTGGGCTTTGAGCACGGTCACATCCCCGGCCGACGTGTTCACCACATACGTGCCGGTGTGCACGGTATCGGTCTGTTCGTTGTCGAACGAAGCGTTGGCGATGACTGTGGTATAGCCCTGCGCACGCGCCTTGGTCAGCGCGTCCATGCTCCAATTCGCAGCGCCCTGCCAGGCATATGCAGTGGGCGCGGCTGCGGTTTTGGCGGCCACTGCATACTGCGTCTGCGCGGTTTTCGCCGACCACTGATTATCCGCTATGCCGGCGTTGCCGTATGAGGCGGGATCGTTGATCGCGGCATAGGACGTGATATCGAAGTCGGCGGGCTGCATGACGCCCGCCACGGTGCCGGTGCTGCCGGACTGTTGCACGTATACCGGGTCGGCTACGAGCTGCAGCGCGGGATGCTTGGCGGCCGTCTGCTCAAGCGTGCGAGTCGCCGCAAGGCTCTGCGCATTGATCGCCAATGGCGTGCTGCCTGCGGTTGTCGCCGTGCCGGTTCCGCCATTGAAACTGTCAGAGGAACCTGAATCTTCCGCGGAACCGCTTGTGGAGGAACCGCTCGAGGAACCGTTGCTGTTACCGGATGATGAGCCCGCATCCGTGTCGCTGCTGCCGGTGCCGGTATTGTTCGCGTCGTCGTCGGTATCTTTTTCGCTGCCGTTCGCGGACGCAGGAGCATCGGTTTCTTCGATGATATTGGTGATGGCTTGATCGTTGGTCTGCCAATCGCCCGAGGTCAGCGGCATCGCCACAGTGAGGTTCATCGCCGGGGTCTGTGCGGTGTTCAAGCCGTCCGTGGAGCGGGTCAGGAAACTGTGGAGCTCGGCCTGGGCGTCGCCGGCGACATAGACGAGCTGCAGCGGTTTCGGTCCCCAGCTGCGCAGCAAGGACAGTGTCTGGTTGTCCGCTGGAATATTGAACGACACGGTGCTGCTGCCGCCAGCCTTGATGGATGGGACATCGACTGAATCGAGCAGGTTGGGCGTGGGGATGTGGGTGCCGTTTTCCGCCCACGACTGCATATCCGATCGTGAGGCGAACGTGAACAGGGCATTGATGGTCGCTGTCAGGCTGCCGGCGGGAGCATCGCTGTCGCTATGATTCGCGACCACCACTTGCATGTGGAATCCGGAGGATGCGCTGACCACCGGTGTGCTTTGCGCGATGGTCAGTGTTTCGGCATGCTGCTGAGCCGAGGATTGGTCCGATTGCGACGCGGAAGCGTCACCGGTGGCGTCATCGGCCCATGCGACCGGTGTAAACAGCATCGCTCCGACTGCTATGAGCGCAGCGAGGGCACGTGCACATCGTCCGCCGTGATGCGTACGGCGTTGCATTGCGGGTAGGTTCACTCGTTTGCCTGCCTGTTCTTCTTCTTGGCGTACAGCCACGCGATTTTCCGCTCGTTCGGATAGCTCAATACATCATCCAGATCATCGAAGCGCACCCAGATGGCGTCTTCCGCCTCATGGTCCGGATCGCCTTCCACCGTCAGTTCGCCGCCGGTCTGGCGCAACGCGAAATGGTGCACCAGCTTGTGCACGCGCTGGGTGGTGCCGGTGAACCAGTAATCGATGGTGGCTATCGAATCGATGACCTCGCCCAGAATGCCGGTCTCCTCATGCACTTCGCGCACGGCGGTCTGCTGCGGAGTCTCGCCTTTTTCGATATGCCCCTTGGGCAGGCACCATTCCAGATGTCCGGAACGCGAATGGCGGGCGATGATCGCCACGCGATTCTGGTCGTCGAAAATCAGTCCGCCTGCCGAATATTCGCGCACCACCGGCAGTTCCTGCGCATCCAAGGACGCGAACGTGGTGGGGCCGTCCGATGTGCGGCGTTGCGGCATGATGGCCGGCGTAGGGCCCGAACTGGCGACGGCGACGGTTGGTGCCGTCAGAGGAGTCGCAGCCGCTGCAGCCGTTGCCAGTTCGGAAGTCACGGCAGTCGCCCCGGCATGGTCCGCGCCGTCCGATCCGACTTTGCCCAACGTCGCTGCTGCGATGGCACGCATGGCGGCCGCCGCCGAAAGCGGGGCGGACGCCGGCGTCTTGGGTCCACGAGGCGCTGTCCTGTCTGCTACGTCAGTCGCATTTGATGCAGCAGTGGGTGTTGCCGCAGCCTTGGTTGTGTCCCCGGCTACGGTGGTGTCCACGACTGCTGCCGAGACGGCTGCGGCATTGGCGGCGACAGTCTCGGCTTCAGCGGCGATGCCCTCGGTTTGACCGATTATCGTCCCATTCGCCGTGGCGATGGTCACCGTGGCGCGCATGCCGAACACCATGGCGGGAGTAGGCATCGCGGACCTTGATTCCGGTTTGCGATTCACCGGTTTCGGCTGCGGAACTGGTGCTGGCTTGGGGCGCGGGGCGGACGCGGCAGACTGAGATTGGCGGACAGCCGTCGCCATATGCGATTCATGTGCGGCATGTGAACCACTGGAGTCCACAGTCTGATCATCCTGACCATCACCGGTGTTCGACTGATCGGCATTCGCGGTCGCAGCCCGGTGGATAATCGCGGCAATCATCGCCGGACTGATTGGAGCGCGGCCGTCATCATCGGATGCATCGGCATCCGAATCGGCGCGTTCGGCACGTTGTCTATCTGCCTCAATACCGTCCAAATCGGCGGAATTCTGCGGAGTCTGCGAGGAATACAGCAGTTGGTCTTGGGTATGGTTGCCCGCATCACTGGGTGTTTGCCCAAGCATCTGGGCAAGGTCGGCGGGCGTAATCATGCTTTCCACCATACTCAATCCCGTGTGCAGGTGGGGTAACGGTATGCTGGGAGGGCAGAAAAATGTCACATAGGGGAAGGTGCCCATTGGATTTTGAAGTGTGGCCCGAGGCGATCGAACTTGGTCGACTGTTCAAGGAGCAGGGCTATGAGCTGGCACTGGTCGGCGGTCCAGTCAGGGACCTGCTGCTGCACCGGCGCAGCCACGACCTCGACTTCTGCTCTTCGGCGCGGCCCGAGCAGTTCGAGCCGATTCTGCGCCGTTGGGGACATGACGGCTTCTGGGATATGGGCCGCAAATTCGGCACGCTGGGTGCCATGCGCAGGCGGGCTGATGGCACCGAAGTCAAGGTCGAGGTGACCACCTACCGTTCGGACACCTACGATCCGGATTCACGCAAGCCGGAAGTCAACTATGGCGACACTCTTGAGGGCGACCTGTCCCGTCGTGATTTCACCGTCAATGCGATGGCGCTGCGCGTGCCCGATCTGGAATTCGTCGACCCGTTCGGCGGTGCCAACGATCTGGCCAAAGGGGTGTTGCGCACGCCGGTCGATCCCCGGCAGTCATTCGACGACGATCCGCTGCGCATGATGCGCGCGGTGCGGTTCGTGGCCCAGCTGGGCTTCTCCATCGCGCCGGACGCGGCCGAGGCGATCACTTCGATGCGCGACCGCATCGGCATCGTCTCCGCCGAGCGCGTGCGTGACGAGCTGACCAAGCTGCTGCTCTCTGACCGTCCGCGCGCGGGTCTTGAGGCGCTGGTGGATTCCGGTCTGGCGGACATCGTATTCCCGGAGATTCCGGCGTTGCAGCTGCAGATCGACGAACATCACCGTCATAAGGATGTGTTCGAGCACACGATGATGGTGCTGGAGCGCGCGATTGCGTTGGAGACCGGCCCGGACGGCCCGGTGCCTGCTCCCGATCTGACGCTGCGTCTGGCCGCCGTCATGCATGACATCGGCAAGCCGAAGACCCGCAAGTTCGAGCCCGGCGGCAAAGTGAGCTTCCACCACCATGATGCGGTGGGGGCCAAGATGACCCGCAAGCGGCTCAAGGCGTTGCGTTTCGACCATCATCTGGTGGAGGACGTCTCCGAACTGGTGAACCTGCATCTGCGCTTCCACGGGTATGTGGATGAGCCGTGGACCGATTCCGCGGTGCGACGCTATGTCAAGGACGCCGGACATCTGTATGAGCGCCTCAACCGCCTGACGCGCGCGGATGCCACCACGCAGAACAAGCGCAAGGCGCAGATCTTCGCGCATGCGATGGATGAGATGGAAGAGCGCGTGCGCGAGCTCAAGAAGAAGGAAGACTTCGACGCGATCCGCCCCGATGTGGACGGCAACGAGATTATGGCCCTGCTCGGCCTCGAGCCCGGACCGATGATCGGCCGCGCCTACAAGCACATGCTCGAATACCGCCTTGACAACGGTCCGGTCGAACATGACGTGGCCGTGGCCGAGCTCAAGCGCTGGTACGCCGAACTGCAGCAATAAACTCTCTGGATGGACGTGCCTGCCAACTGCGCGCGTAGCGCGTCCGTGATTGCAGGCCCTCTCTGATGAGGGGCTGTCAGCGGAGCTGACTGGGGGAGAGACCGGGACGACTGTATGTTTCTCTCCCTCACCCGGCTGCGCCGGGAGCTCCCTCATCAGAGGGAGCCAACATTGTACTGTCATAGGCCCCCTCTGACGGGACGTTGCCGTGAAGCAAACAGCGGCGGTATTTCGGCCCTCTCTGATGAGGGGGCTGTCAGCGTAGCTGACTGGGGGAGAGACTGGCGACTGCGTTGATGCCGCAGGCTCGTGCCTGCGGGCTTCTCTCCCTCACCCGGCTGTCGCCGGGAGCTCCCTCATCAGAGGGAGCCACAAACTGTTCCACTAGGAGAACCTACACGTCCCATCAGAGAGAGCCAAGGCATAGCTGCTACTGCTGATCCGTGTTGGCGGGCTTGACGTCGGCGGGGAGGTCGGTCATCTTATCGGCGGCCTGGCAGCCTTGGATGTCGGTGATTTCCTTGCCTTGCTGCGGGGATTGTTTCTCGTCGTTCAAATCGCTGAACGTGGCGCCGAGCACCACATCGACGAGCTGATCGTCGCGCTGGATCATCACCATCGTGGCGTCAGTGAAGTTGCCGGCCACCGTATACGCCTGATTGATGGCGTTCTTGCCGAAGTACACCGTAGTGCGTTCCACGCTGGTGGAGGAGAAGTTGCCTGCCTCCTGCATGGCGAATCCGCGCTTGGCCAACGCCTTGCTCACCGCCGAGGCGAACTGCACATGGGATGTGCCGTTGAGCACGCGCACATTGACGGAACCGTTGGGCACATACGTGGCCTTGCCGCTGTCATTCTTCACTGCACAGGGGGCCGGATTGCCAAAGTTCGGTTCGGCGAGCGGCGTGGCTACCAGTCCCAGTCCGCCCACGTGGAAATTGAACAGCAGCGCAACCACCAAGGTGGCCGCCACAATCACGCCGGTGATGGAGAATACGACGGTTTGACGGTGGCGCACATAGCGCTTGCGGGCCTGACGTTCGTCAATCTGTTGCGGCATCGTGGGACTTCCTTCACTTACGAATGGCTTGTTGCTACCTTAGCGTCACTGGGTGACGCCGATTATCGGCATCACAGGGGCTTTGGCCCGGATGATTCGATCGGCCGCATCCTCACGCACCCATGCGTCGATGACTCGTTGCGCAGAGGCGTCGTCCGGCACGAACGCCACCACCGACGGGCCGGAGCCGGAAATGAACGCATGACGCGCTCCGGCTGCCAGAGCCGCGCTGATGGCGCGCCCGCTGCGAGGATGCAGGCTGATGGCCGCGGCCTGGAGATGGTTGCGGTCGCCGTCTGCGGCTCCCATGATGTCGAACGCGTGATAGACCTCGGGCGTGCTGAGCTGCGATTGGTACGCCCCGACCAGTACGTCGCCGCAGAATCCCTGCGATTCGAGTTCGCGGGCTGCGGCGCTTTCGGCCGTGATGTCTTCGATCTGCTCGCCGAAGCCTGTGCCGTGCGCCAGACCGCCGGTCAGGCAGAACGGCATGTCCGCGCCCAGTGTGGCGGCGATGGCGCGCAAGCGATCGATAGGCCAGTCGAGGTTCCAGAGGCGATTGATGGCCAGGATGGTGGCTGCGGCATCCGCTGACCCACCGCCCAGGCCGGCACCGACAGGAATGCGCTTGGTGATGGTCAACGCCACATCCGGATCGCGGCCTGCGGCCTCGGCCATGGCGAACAGGGCCAATACCGCATGATTGCGGCGCATGTCGCTGGTCGACGACGCCAGGTCGCCCAGATGCGCTCCTTCCAGATCAAGGGAGAATCCGCTGCCGGGAGCTTTGGCTGTCGCGGTGACCGTGTCATACACGCCTACAGCACAGTAGATGGTATCTAGGGCATGCCGTCCGCCCCATTCCGCATGCGGCTCACCGACGGCAAGGGTGAGGTTGGTTTTGGCCGGGCAATCCACGCGGATCGTGAACGGCAGCGGCGTGCCGCTGCGCATCGGGATTTCGCGGTGATCGCCCTGCGTGGGCTGTCCGGAGTGTTCGGTGAGGTGCTCTAGGTGTTCAGGGTGCTCGTCATGCGCCGAGTGGATACGTTCGAGAGTGGCGGTGCTCATATCATGCCACCTTGCTTTCGGTCGGGTCGTCGGCGCCGGTATCGCCCTCCGTGGAGGCTGCTGTGGTTGGTGAGGTCGCCGTGGCTGAGGTCGCCGTCAACGCGGACGCCAGCGCGGAGAATTCGGAGATGGTCAGTGTTTCACCGCGACGGGTCGGGTCGATGCCGGCCTGCGCAAACGCTTCGGCGGGCACCAGATGTTTCAGGGCCGCATGCAGGGTTTTGCGCCGTTGTCCGAATGCTGCGTCAATCAGCTGGAACACGGTCTCGCGGTTCGCGGCATGCTCGCCGGTGGCGGGATTGACCGGGTCGTCGGCGGCGAACCGGGTGAATTTCACCAAAGCGGAATCCACGTTCGGTGCTGGCCAGAACACATTGCGGCCGATGGTGCCCACACGCTCGGCCGTACCATACCATGCGAGCTTCACGCTGGGGGTGCCATAGATCTTGGAACCGGGTTTGGCGGCGAGCCGGTCGGCCACCTCTTTTTGCACCATGACCAGGAACGAGGTGAGGTTGTCGAATCGCTCCAGCAGCGTCAGCAGAATCGGCGTGGCTACGTTATACGGCAGGTTGGCCACCAGGGTGAAACCCGTGTCTCCGTTGAAATCCGGCACATTCTCGGGGGTCACGGTCAGTGCGTCGCGATTGACCACGCGCAACCGGTCGGACGCCTCAGGCATGAATTCGGCGACCGTTTCGGGCAGACGTTCAGCCAACGGCGGGTCGATCTCCACGGCGGTCATCGAAGCGCCGGTCTCCAGAATCGCCAGTGTGAGCGAACCCAGACCCGGGCCGACCTCCATCACATGATCGGAGGCGGTCACGCCGGCCTCCCGGACGATACGGCGTACCGTACCTGGGTCGATGACGAAATTCTGACCGAATTTCTTGGTGGGGCTCACGCCGGCCTCGTCAGCGATGCGACGGATGTCGGCCGCGCCCAGCAGATGGCCGGTCGTTTGACCGGATTGCGTGCCGGTAGTGATGGTGTTGTCAGTCATAACGTGTTTTCCTTGCGGTCCTTAGTACCAGCCGACTTCTTCCGAATGCTGCCATGCCTTGGATGGACTGCCATAGCTTTGCGCGATATAGAACAGTCCCCAATCGATCTGTACGGCGCCATCGTCACGGTAATTCGCGCCGAACATGGCCATTTTGTCGGCGGGCAGCGACTGTGGGATGCCGTATGCGCCGGACCGTTTGTTCTCTGCGGACCAGGACCATCCTGACTCACGGTTCCACAGCTTCACCAACGCATCCCAGTCGGTGCCTGTCCAGCCGCGCTGTGCCGCGGCACCGGCGGCATAGGCTTGCGCCTGAGCCACCGTTGGATGCCAGAGGCGACCGGAAGGCGCCGGGTCGGTAGGGGTGGTAGTGCCGCTGTTGCCGCCCGAATTGCCCGAGTTACCGGAATTTCCCGAGTTACCGGAGTTATTGCCTGAGTTGCTGCCGTTGTTCGAGGAATCGTTCCCGGAGCTGCCCGAGTTACCCGAATTATTCGATCCTGAGTTACCGCTTGAGTTACCGGAATTGTTACTCGAGTCGTTGCCGGAGGAATCGTTCTTGCCGGAATCATTGGAACCGGAATCATTGGAACCGGAATCGGCCTTGGTATCCGAATCGGCGGAATCGGAGTCCTTGGAATCATCGGAACCTGACCCATCGCCGTCGGTTTTCGGCTTCGCTTGGCCCACGGCGATGATCTGATCGACTGCCATCTTGGTCACGGTTTCGGACTTCAACGTTTCGGATTCGGCCACGCCGTCCACATAGGTGACGCTGTACACCTGTGTTTTCTCGCCGTTCTGCCCTTGTTGACGGACCTCGGTCTTGCCCTCCTCGAGATTGGGGTCGATGATGGTCCGCGTGTCGAACGGGATCGAAGCGGTGCGCGTCTCCTCGCCGTGGGTCACGCGGCGGACGCGCAATATCGTCTGATCGCCGTCCTTCTCCACACTGACCCGGTCTTCCTTGCCCAGCACGATGCCTTTGGAATCGAGGATGGAGGCTGCGGGCAGCTTGCCATTCGGTGCCACCGAACTCTTGCCGTCCGCGATGACGGTGACCGGGCCTTCCTGATTGATGACCATGCCACCGGTGAGCTGGTTGTAGATGTTATTGATGTCGACGGTGATCTTGGCAGCTTGTGCGTTGTTCTCCTGGAAGAAGCCCAGCAGCTGGTCGGCGCTGGTGGCCACGGTCCAGAACGGCACCGATGTGCCGTCGATGCTGATGGTGGTCTGATAGGCGGAGCGCACGGTGACCACGGCGTGGTCGGCGAGATGGTCGCCTGAAGATGTTTCGACGATGTCATGGGATTTGACGTCGATGCCCTGTTCCTCGAGCAGGCGGGCGGTGGTCATGGCGTAGGTAGTGACTTGCGTGGTGGTGCCGTTCACGTTCAAGGCCACCGATTTGCGCGCGGTGAAGGCGAAAGTGCCCATCATCGCCGCTGTAAGTGTCACTACACAAGCCATTACGCGGATGCGACGCAGTGTAACAAACCGCTGCGGGGTCCAACGCCGAGCCATGTCTTATCTCTTCCTGATCGCCGGATACATACGCCCACCATCGTAACGGCTGGTCTGGTACGGCTAGTGCGTTCCCCGGCCACCGTTACCATTCCTGCCCGGATATGCGGCTCTGACGCGGCCGGAGAGCGGGGCGGAGTGGTCAGGAGTGGCGAGGGTTGGGTTATGAAGTAAAGAAAAAGGGGGCGGGAGAGAAGGGGATTTCCCGCCCCCTATGAGGGCACGGAGCAGGTTGGGGGACGCTCCGCCCCTAGTCCAGGAAGCCATAAGTTGGGGGAAGGCTCCTGGAGAACTTACACAAGCAAGATCTCTTATACGCGGGAGCAACCGCGCATCCCTGTTACTATGATACGCTTTTTTCTCGCGCAACGAGCCTCTTGTCGGGATCGAACCGACGACCTGCCGCTTACAAGGCGGCCGCTCTGGCCATCTGAGCTAAAGAGGCGTGTCCCGAAAACGCAACATCGCGGATGCAACGTTTTGAACAAGTGACTAGCATACCAGCACTCCGGGAATGCGCACTGCCCGTGTCGGGACAGGACACGGGCAGTGCGCAGACGGAACGCGGGCAAAATATCAGGCGGTGATATCGATGGGCTTACCATCGGCGCCGATGGATGGCATGTCACCCTCCACGCCCACCTGATCGGACGTCAGACCGATGGCCTTCAGGAAGCCGTCCACCATCGTGGTGTTCGCCAGCGTGATGTTGTTCAAGCTCCAGTAGTTGTTGTTGATGGTCAGCGTGGGGGAGGAGAAGGAGCCGGAGGAGTTGAACAGCTCCGGGCGGGAGACGGTGTAGTCGTTGGAGGCGTTCAACCAATCCCAGTACTCGTTCTTGCCGCTGAATGCTGCCTTGGCCACGTCCTCGCTCACCCCGGCCTTGATGGCCTGCTCCTGAAGCTGGGAATCCTTGACCGAGACGTACTCGGTCAGCTCGCCGGGCTGGAATCCGTCGGCGTAGATGTTGGCGAGGTAATCGACCAGATGGTTCGGATCGTCGTCATGCTCGGCGATGTAGATGGCACCGTTGAAGGCGCGGTTCGAATAGTTGTCCGAGCTCTTGTTGTCCTGGAAGTTCAGGAAGTGCAGCTCGAGGTTGAGCTGGCCGGCGTTCATCATCTTCACCAGTGTGGGGTCGAGGTTGCGGTTCACCGAAGCGCAGCCCGGGCATAGCGGTTCCATGTAGATGGCCACGGTCGGCGCCTTGTCCACCTTCTTGCCGTAGCCGTCCTTGGACATCAGGAAGCCGCCCTTGTCGTCCGCCTTGGCGGGTTTGGTGGCCGCGGACTGCATCTTGCTGTAGGCCTCTTCCGCGCTGGCCGAGGTCTTGGTGACATTGCGGTAGATGACCACGCCGATCACGGCCACTAGCGCCACGACAATCGCCACGACGATGATGGTCTGCTGCTTGCGCTCCTTGGCGGCCTGCTCGGCGCGCGCCTTCTGCGCTGCCTCTTCGGCGGCGCGACGCTCCGCACGGGTGACGCGCTTGACCTGACGCTTGGAATCAGCCATGAAAACCCCTTCGCATTCGTTCACATACTGTGAGATTCGCTAGATAGCTGGGCTCCATCATAATGATGGGCGCTGAGTACGACTGTGCTGAGAGCTGATCTGAGATGAATTCCATGTGAAAACCCGGGCTCGGGGAGCCGCTGGCCGGACATGCTGCAGTGAATGATGCCGTGATGCTGCGGCTGCCTAGGGCCGAGGAAGCCAATCAGATCAACGGAAACCAGCTGATTGGTATGCCGATCAGCGGTATGCCGGCACAGGCCAGCGACAGTATCAGCCATATGGTGAACATCACAGTGCCGCGATGCCCTCGCGCGGGCGGCGACACCGGTTGCATCGGCGATGCCGCGCCATTGAGCGGATTGAAGCCATTCAGCCTGCTCGGGCCTGGGGTGGTCGGGGCTGGTGCCGTTGGAGCTGGTGCCGTCGGGCTGGGGGCACCAGCGGCCGTCGCTGGCCTAGTACCGGAGGCATCGGCGATGGCCGCATTGATGGCGTCGATCTGCTGCGGTTTCAAACCGCGCAGCACCCCGGCACCCAGTCGCATCATCATCGCCTGCGGCCCGAACACGGTGACCAGCCAGCCCACCGCCATGAATCCCGCCAATGCCATACCGGACGGGGAGAACGGCACATCGCTCAGCAACGGCAAACCGAAGCCCCAACCCGCCGTGACATACCAGGGAATGGTGTTCACCGGCAGCGCCAATGCCACGCTGGCCACGGCGACACCGACGATGTCGATGATCAGCAGCAATATCGCGCGCGGTATCGTGAACAACAGTCCCTTGACCAGATGCCAAGGCAGCGTAGCCGTACGGATCAGCGCATCCGAGCCTTTGCGCTCGCCGCCCCGCCGGCCCTCGCGCTCCAGCTGCGCCTCCTCGTTATAAGCCAGCACCAGCAGCAACCACAGCATGACTACCGCCGCCGCGGCACCGATAATCGGGAAGCTCGCCGATAGGGCCGACAAAGGGATCGCAAGCAGGAACAACGGCAGCGTGCCGCGTTGCAGGTACGCACCACGGCGTATGTCGGCGGGATTGGGCGCGGGCGTGCGCTGCATGAGCGCTTCCGTGGGTACAGCCTGGGCGGTCTGGTCGATTACGCGCTGCATGGCTGGGCGAACCGCAGGGTCGAATGCAGGGGGGACTGCCGCGGGCGGTGTGGACGTAGAGGTAGGCGGCAGCGACGGCGGCACTGTAGGGGGCATCACGGGAGGCAATGCCGCAGTGGGCGGCAGCGCTGCAGTGGGCGGTAGCGACGGCGGCAATACCTCAGTGGACGCGGCACTGGGCAACAGGCGCGTTCGCGTGGTGGCTATTGTCGCTTCGTCAGCTTCATTGGATTCACCCGGCAGCGCCTTGGTGGCTTCGACCGGATCAGCGCTGATTTCGGGGAGTATCGCGGTGGCGACTGTCCCGGCCGCATTATCGGGAATCAGCGGTATTGCCGAGGCGATGGTCGGGGCGTCCTCGGCTGGCAGCAGGGACGTCGGCAGTGACGAGGTCGGCAGCGTGTCGGATACGCGCCACAAGGTGCGCGGATTGTCCTCGTCCGGTTCAGCTCCAAAAGGGGGCATCACCTCGGTTGCTTCTTTTGGTGCCCCTGCGCCGGCGCCAGCCGAGCCGGTTGTGCCGGTACCGAATGCGCTGGAGCCGAAGGGGCTGGCTTGGGCGTCTTGCCAGGCATAAGGATTCATCGTATCCAAGGCGATGGCGTGCAACAGCTGGTCCGGTGTGCAGCGCTTGGAGCGGTCGGGGTCGAGCGCGGAGCGGAATGCCGCCAATGTGCCGGCCGGCAGACCGGTCAGATTGGCGTTGCCCGAGGCCGCGCGCTCCAGTACCGCCATCATCGGCTTGGTACCGAACACCGGCGTACCGGTGGCGGCGAAAGCGAGCACGGACGCCACCGACCACCAGTCGGTCATCTCGTCGGCCTCAGCGCCATCGATGATTTCCGGCGCGATGAATCCCGGCGTGCCCATGACCAGACCGGTGCGCGTCACATGGCTTTCGCCCTCGCCCATCGCGATGCCGAAATCCACCAGCACCGGGCCAGTGGCCGACACCATCACGTTGGTGGGTTTGATGTCACGGTGGATGATGCCTGCCGCATGCACGGCCTTGGTGGCGTCGATGAGCTTGCGGGCCAGACGTTCCAGATCATCACCGATGTAGCGGCCGTTGGCGGCCACGTCGTCCCTGAGGTTCTTGCCTTCGATGAGTTCGGTCACGATGAACGCCAGCGAATCGTCGAGCTCCATGTCCACGATGCCGCAGACGCCGGGGTGATTGACTTTCTTCAGTGCCATGGCCTCGCGGCGGAGACGTTCTCGCGGAGTCACATCGGCTTTGAGATTCGGGTCGTGTGCGGGTTGTGCAGGTCGTGCGGGTTGCGCGAATTGTGCGCCGCTGCCTGCGGCTTCGGATGCCGCTGGCGTCGCGGAATCATCCACCAGCGAATCGCGCAGGATCTTCATGGCGTAATTCGTGCCGCCGTCGTCGCGCACGCGCCAGACCGAGCCCATCGCACCTGAGCCAAGCCGGGAGACCAAGGTGTAGCCGCCCACCACTTCGCCCGATTCGAGATTCAACGCCGTCAGATCGCTCATACCACCCATCCTAGTTGGGTGGGCGGCGGAATGGCCCATGATGTAGGGATATCCGCACGGTGTAGGGAAAAGCCCACGGTGTAGGGATGCAAAATGGCTTTATTCCGCGGAAGGTAAATTTTTACTCCCTACACGGTGGGCACTTCCCTACACGGTGGAGTGCGGTGGTGCCGCGCCGTTGCATCTGTGTTGGCCTGCGACGTTCGGTCTTTGCGTCCTTCGCGGAGCATGACCGATATCTCGTGTGGGACCGGTAGTTCGACGTCAATGAATGGGGTATTGATATGGGGCTGCGCGAAGGTCTTGCGATAGTTCGTGGGGGTCAACGACGTGTGCTTTTTGAACTGCTTCATGAAATTGCGGGCGTCGTTGAAATAGGCGTACCGGGCGACCATCGGTATCGGAAGGTCGGTGCGCACCAGCAGTGCTTTCGCGGTCTCGATGCGCAGCGAGACTATGTAGTCGCGCAGGGTGACGCCATTCTCCCGCTTGAACAGGCGTGTGAGATAGTCGGGATTCAGCATGAAATGACTTGCCACGTCGATGACGCTCAGGGAGGATGACATATTGGTGTGAATCCAAGCGGTGATTGGTGCTGTTCGTCGTTCGCTGGTCGTGGCGTTGGCCAAGGTGCTTAGATAGTCGTCACTGAGTTCGATGAGTAGACAGGAGGTCAGAAAATCGTTTTCCCGTTGCGAATACCGGTAGGAGTTTGTCACAGACAGCAGGTTTCTGGCGGCGAGCAGGATGCGGTTCATGTTCTGCACGATGAAGCGGCTCGGTAGAACCACTGTGTTGTTGACGTCCGGGCAGTATTCGCGCTGTCGGATGCATTGGAATGTGCGGGCGGCGTCTGGATGGGTTGCGGTGTGGATGATGTTGGCGGCATCATCTGTCTGTCCGTTGCCGTGTTGGCGGGTTTTCGGATCGGCTGGGCGATTGGCTATCGCGGAAGGTCGGGAATGGACACTATTGTTCTGAAATCGTTCACTGGTATGCCAGTCGGCAAGAAAATGGATCCAGATGAAATCGACGCTTTCGCCTGTGCGTTCGGCGCCTTGTACCACGATTCGCGGCGGCAGGAGCAGGCACGTTGAGGGGCTTACTCGGAGACGTTGCTCTCCGTGATTGCCGGAAAGATGGCGCACTGCTAGGTCGAAATGCCCGGAAAGTCCAATGATGAGCTCGAAATCGTCCTCGTGCTCGTAGCGAGCGTGCGTCCAGCCTGGTTCACTGGTGAACTCGCCGGCGATGTAGTAATACACGGGCTTGTCGATGGCGATTTCATAGGTGGTCATCGCAGAGCTTTCTCTATGGGCTGTATTGGTTTCGGTGGATCAGTCTGCTACGGAAGTCGGAAACTGATACTTTTGCTCATAATGTAGCACATGCTGGCCGGGCTATCGTAAGTGATGTCAGCAAACGATGGTGAGTGGCGATGAACAGCGTTGTATTTGCCTCGAACCATTGCAAATACAACAATCATGCGTGTGCCGTGGCTCTGCTCGGCCTTGCGCAAGCATACCCGAAGGGGGGTCGTCGATGAAGCGATATGAAGCGTTTCCAATACAACAAGTGTCATTAAACGATGGTGAATTCCTACGTCGACAGCAGTTGGTGAAGCGGTATGTGCTGGACTTTGATCTGGACCGACTGCTGCACACGTTCCGTGCGAACGCCGGATTGCCGAGCCTAGCCGAGCCTCTCGGTGGCTGGGAGGCGCCGGACTGTGGCCTGCGCGGACACTTCGTCGGCCATTTCCTCTCCGCTGCGTCGAAATTCTTCGTGGACGCCAACAATACCGAAGATGAGCGTGAGCGGCTCAAAGCCGAAGTCGATACCATCGTCGCGGTGATGAAGCAATGCGCGCTGCCGAACGGATATGTCAGCGCCTTCCCCGAATCGGAGATCGACCGGCTCGAGCAGAAAGAATTCTGTACAATCTGGGCACCCTACTACACGTTGCATAAGATCATGCAGGGGCTGGTGGACGCTTACCGGTATACAGGGAACAAGGATGCTCTGACCCTCGCAGTGAACCTGGCTCACTATATCGCCGGACGATTCGCTAAGCTCGGATACTGGAAGATTGAGAATATCCTGCACCCCACACGCCTCAATCCGTTGAACGAATATGGCGGCATAGGCGAAGTGATGTACACGCTCTATGGTCTGACCGGGGACGAGACAATCCTCGAAACCGCGAAGATCTTCGATCGCGACTACTTCACCGGCCGTCTTATCAATGGCATTGACATGCTCGAAGACCTGCATGCCAATACACATCTGCCCGTGGCGTTGGCCGCCATGCGCCGTTATGATGCTACCGGCGACGAGCGGTACAAGACCGCTGCTGAGAACTTCTACCGTTTCCTGCATACCCGCACGTTCGCCAATGGTTCCAACAGCTCCAAAGCCACCCATTACACCACGGTCTATGGCGTGTCCGACAAGGCCGAGCATTGGGGAGCGGCCGGCGACCTGCATGATGCGCTCACCTGTGGCGAAAGCGAATCATGCAACGGCCACAACACCGAGTTGATCGCTTCTGAACTGTTCTCGTGGAATGGCAGTGCTGATGTGCTGGCCCACGTGGCGCGCCTCAAGTTCAATGCCATCCTCAACTGCTTCAGCCCGCGTACTGGACTGTCGCAATACCATCAGCCGATGGGGGTGGGTGTGCGCAAGGTCTTCAGCACAGCCGACCAGTCCTTCTGGTGCTGCACCGGTACCGGCGTCGAAGGCGGATCAGATCTGCAGAAGGACATCTGGTTCCAGTCGGTGCCTTCGGCCGATACTGCGGACGTGACCGGCTTGGCTAATCCGGTGGATGACGTGCCCGCGGTGGTGCTGTCCGCATTCATTGCATCCCGCTTGTATTGGACGGCACTAGGCGTGACGCTCGATCTTGCCTCCGCATATCCGGCGGATCTCAACGTCGGCATCACCGTACGCACGGCGGCTGCGGCGTCGGTACGTTTCCGCCTTAGCCTGCGTGCGACGCTGGTGGCATCAGTGACGGTCGAAGATACAGACGGCGCTCCGGTGCCAGCCGACGTGAATGTGAACAATGAAGGCTTTGTAACCGTGGAGCGCGCGTTCAATGATGGCGACATTATCCGCATCGTGTTGCGCGCCGACCTACACGCGGAACCGCTGGCCGGCGCCCCCAAACGTGTGGCGCTGCTGTACGGTGATGTGCTGCTCGCTGCTGAAGGCAATCGCGCTAACATCGGCACGATACCGGCAGAATCATTGGCTGGCCGCGTGACGCCGGCAAATGCTGGAGATGGTACCGATGCCGACGCCGGTCTGCACCTGCGTCTCACGATGTCGGACGCCGAGGCCCCGCTCGACCTACTGCCGCTTTATGACGTGCCCGGCGGCGAGGACTACTCGGTCTATCTCAACACCGATGCTGCGCATCCCGTCGCTCCGTGCCACTTCGTTCCCGTAGCTGAAGGTGCCAACGACCCCAGCTGACGGCCACGTACACGTCGGATTCGCGTTGCCTGCCTATCGCGTGCGATGCACTTCACAGGAAATTGCCGCTGCGCGCATCGCACCTTTCCCGATCCTTGCGAGGCATCATCGCAATACCAACAACCATCAGTAATCATCAATGGAGTAATGCATGAGCGAACATATTGCATCACCGGCATCCATAGCGCCGGTGCAGTCCACCAAACTGACTGTCAAAGAGAAGATTGCCTATTCCTTCACCGATATGGCAGGCAACCTGCTGTACGTGACGATCTCCTCATACATCATGTACTTCTACACGGATGTGTTCGGTATCCCCGCATCCGGAGCCTGGGGTGCCAGCGTCATCCTGCTGGCTGCCCGTTTCGCCGACGCTATCGCCGCAGTGTTCTGGGGCTCGGTCGTCGACCATACGCAGACCAAGTGGGGGCAGTCGCGCCCATGGTTCCTGTGGCTTGCTGTGCCGTTCGCTATCACCGTCTGGCTGGCGTTCACCGCGCCAAGCCTGCCGGATGGCGCTCCAAAGTTCTGGTACGCCATGTTCACATACATCCTGGCCGCTGGTGCCGTGTACACCGGCATACAGACGCCGATTACCGCCATCCTGCCGAACCTGACTTCCGACCCAACCGAACGCATCAGCGCCAACACCTACCGTATGGCCGGCGGCAATATCGGTTCGTTCATCACCTCCGCGTTCTGCATCCCGCTGGTCGGATTCTTCGGCACGGTCGTCGGTGGTGGGGACAAGGCCGGTTTTATGATCGTCACGGCGATCTTCGGCCTGATTGCCGTCGCTCTGCTCCTGTTCTCCTTCAAGAACCTCAACGAGCACAACTACCATCCCGAACAGCAGAAGCCTATCCCGTTCAAGGATTCACTGCGAGCCTGCAAAGGAAACTGGCCGTGGATCATCTTGGTTGTGGCATTTGTGATCTTCTGGATCGCCGCTTCTACCCGCAGCGGCATGGCCGTGTACTACTCGAAGTACGTGCTCGGCAATGAGAACCTCACCTCGCTGTTCAACGGCGTGAACGTGCTCGGTCTCATCGGCACTCTCTCAATGCCGTTCTTGGTGAAGTACACGAAGAACAAGACCCTCACCATGATTATCGGTCTGATCATCGGCATCATCGGGCAGTCGCTCATGCCGCTCGCCGGCAATAGTGTGGCGCTTGCAGTCATCTTCTGGACCATTGGCGTGCTGGGTGCGGCCATCGCCTGCGGTATGCCGTTCGGCATGCTCGCAGACACCGTGGATTATGGCGAATGGAAGACTGGTATCCACGCTGCAGGCTTCCTGACCGCCTTCGGCTCCGCCTTCTGCATCCAAGTTGGCTCCGGTCTGGGCGCTTTCATTCCGCTCCAGATCATGAACCATTTCGGATATGTGGCGAACACCAAGCAGTCCGCATCCTCGCTCGGTGCCATCAGCTTCTGCTTCATCTGGCTGCCGGTCATTATCTATGTTATCGTGGGCGCAATCATGCTGCTCTACCGCAAGTACGAGAAGATGGAGCCGCAGATTAAGGCCGAACTCGCCGAGCGCCACGCTCAGTGAGCGGCGAATAGCATCGATTGCGGTAGCATCTTGTCTGACGTGTTGATGTTGTATTGAGACAAGATGTCATACAGTGACTTCGTACAGGAGACAGGGGCTTTGGTTGCCGAGACGAATCTCGCAACCAAAGCCCCTTTTGCAGTTCTGGTGGTCTGTCTCGTAGTAATTGAGGGATTCGGCTTTTTCTCTCCCCCAGTCAGCTTCGCTGACAGCCCCCTCGTCAGAGGGGGCCAACACCACTCAGACAATTACGAGACGGACACTAGCCGTACGGGTGTGGACGTGAAGTGATACTTGCGAATGAGAAAGGGGCTGTGGGCTGCTGGGCTGCGGCTTGGCGGGCGGCGGAATGGCCCACGGTGTAGGGATATCCGCACGGTGTAGGGAAAAGCCCACGGTGTAGGGATGCAAAATGGCTTTATTCCGCGGAAGGTAAAATTTTACTCCCTACACGGTGGACGAATCACTACATGGTGGGCACTTCCCTACATGGTGGAGTGCGGGGTAAGGCGCAGCTGTCCCTGTGCGGCGGCCGGATACGCCGTTCATGTAATGAGAAGC
Source organism: Bifidobacterium reuteri DSM 23975 (assembly GCF_000741695.1). Taxonomy (GTDB): domain Bacteria; phylum Actinomycetota; class Actinomycetes; order Actinomycetales; family Bifidobacteriaceae; genus Bifidobacterium; species Bifidobacterium reuteri. Next base: position 107,192 of record NZ_JGZK01000010.1, read on the forward strand.
GCCGTTTGCGCATGTAATGCGTCGCGCGAGCGGTGAATGTGGTAACAGATTATGCGCGCGAAATGACAGGATGGGTGCAGCGGCGTTCGCCGCCTCCGCGAATCTGCGATGCTACAGTCATCGGCATATTACGAGTGCCTGTGCAGCGACCCAATGGCGAGCGATGCAGGCATCCCGGCGGACGACACTGGCGCAAGGGCAGTGCCTGGTCGATCCGCGAAACGCTTCGATAACGGTATCGAGGCGATGCCGCGAATAGGTAAGAATCAAGGAGGAGAACGATGCTGAGCATCAATTGGAGCGACGTGTGGAACGTCATCGCTTCCATTGCACCGCAGCTGATCGCCATCGCCGTCGTGTTCGTGCTGGCGCTGGCGCTGACCATCGGCGTGAACAAGAAGACCGTCAAGAACGTCGGCACCCGTAAGCTTATCCACTCCGAGTCCTGGCTGGTGTTCCTGGTCGCCGTGGTCGTGGCGGTATCCATGATGCTGTTCGGCCCGCTGGCTTCGCTGCTGAACAGCGCCACCGCCACCAAGTATGAACTGTCGCAGACCACCATTTCCAACGCCAACAAGCTGGCCAAGGAGATCCAGGCCGAAGCCATCACCATGCTCAAGAACGAGGATGGCAACCTGCCGTTGGCCAATAAGAAGGTCAACGTATTCGGCTGGGGCTCCACCAATCCGGTCTATGGCGGCACCGGTTCCGGCTCCATGAACCAGAACTACAAGACCACCTCCCTGCTTGACGGTCTGAAGGAAGCCGGCATCGAGACCAACGCCGACCTGAGCAAGCTGTATACCGACTACCGTGCCGATCGTCCGGTCGTGGCCATGGCCGAGCAGGACTGGACCCTGCCTGAGGTGCCGGCTGACCAGTACTCCGATTCCTTGATTTCCAAGGCCAAGTCCTTCTCTGACGAAGCGGTCGTGGTGATCACGCGAGTCGGTGGCGAGGGTGCCGATCTGCCGACGAACATGAAGGCCAAGGGCATCACCTACACCAACAACTCCAAGGATTACGAGGACTTCAAGGATGGCGAGAGCTTCCTTGAGCTGTCCCAGACCGAGAAGAACATGATCGACCTGGTTACCAAGAACTTCGACAAGGTGACCGTGGTGTACAACGGCGCGAACGCCTTCGAGCTGGGCTTCGTCGACCAGTATCCGCAGATCAAGTCCGTGCTGTGGTGCCCGCCTGCAGGCCAGACCGGCTTCTCCGCGCTCGGCGATGTGCTTTCCGGCGAGACCAACCCGTCCGGCAAGACCTCCGACACCTTCATCAAGGATCTCACCCAGCAGCCGTCCTACAACAACTTCGGCGACTTCAAGTACGACAACATGAGCGAATTCCCGACCGAGAACTTCGAGGAAGGCGAGACCTCCCCGGCGTTCGTCAACTACGCCGAGGGCATCTACGTGGGTTACAAGTACTGGGAGACCGCGGCCGACGAGGGCGCGATCAACTATGACGACTACGTGCAGTACCCGTTCGGATACGGTCTGTCCTACACCACGTTCGACCAGAAGATGGGTGACGTGACCTATTCCGGCGGCAAGGTCAGCTTTGACGTGACCGTGACCAACACCGGTGACGTGGCCGGCAAGGATGTGGTGGAGACCTACTACAACCCGCCGTACACCAACGGTGGCATCGAGAAGGCTTCCGCGAACCTCGTTGCCTTCGAGAAGACCAAGGAGCTGGCTCCGGGCGAATCCGAGACCGTGAAGATCTCTTTCGATGATGATGATATGGCCTCCTACGACTCCAAGAACGCCAAGGCATACGTGCTGGAGAAGGGCGACTACGACATCTCCATCCAGTCCGACTCCCACACCACGATCGCCGAGCAAACCATCACCGTGGGCGACACCATCACCTACGACTCGGACTCCAACACGCACAACGGCGACAAGACCGTGGCCACCAACGTGTTCGACGACGCTTCCGGCGACGAACTGGGCGTGACCTACCTGTCCCGTGCCGACCACTTCGCCAACTACGCCAAGGCCACCGCAGCGCCGACCAACTACACGCTGCCGGAGGATCTCAAGGCCGACTTCCGCAACAACTCCAACTACAAGGCTTCCGAAACCAACAACGATTCGGATGAGATGCCGACCACCGGCGCCAAGAACGGCGTCCGTCTGGCCGATTTGACCGGCAAGGATTATGACGATCCGCTGTGGGACCAGCTGCTTGACCAGCTGACCTTCGACGAGATGGACAACCTCATCGCCTTCGGCGGCTACGGCACCCAGGCCGTGAACTCCATCGGCAAGATCGCCCTGACCGACGTCGACGGCCCGGCCTCCCTGAACAACAACTTCACCGGCGTCGGCTCCATCGGCTTCCCGTCCTCCACATCTGTGGCCTGCACGTGGAACAAGGATCTCGCCAAGCAGTTCGGTGACGGCATCGGCAACATGGCCCACGACATGCATGTCGCCGGCTGGTACGCCCCTGCCATGAACATCCATCGCAACGCCTTCGCAGGCCGTAACTTCGAGTACTTCTCCGAGGACGCTCTGCTCTCCGGCACGATGGCTTCCCAGCAGGTGGCCGGTGCTCAGGCCAAGGGTGTGTACGCCTTCATGAAGCACTTCGCCCTGAACGATCAGGAAACGAACCGATTGAGCGAGCTCAACACTTGGGCCAGCGAGCAGTCGATTCGTGAAATCTACCTGAAGCCATTCGAGATGAGTGTCAAGGAAGGCGGCGCAGGCGCCGTGATGAGCTCCTTCAACTACATCGGCATCGAATGGGCCGGCTCCCACTCCGGGCTGCTCAACACCGTTCTGCGCGACGAGTGGGGCTTCCGTGGCATGGTCCTGACCGACTACTTCGGCGGCTACGGCTACCAGAACGCCGATCGTGCCATTCGCGGCGGCAACGACGTGATGCTCGCCACCACCGACGTGACCAACCACATCACCGACAAGTCCGCCACCTCGATTAAGGCCATGCGCACCGCCTCGCACAACATCCTCTACACGGCCGCCAACAGCTGGCTGTACGAGAACGGCGAGCCGGACGTGCCGACCCCGATCTGGAAGACCATCACCTACGTGGTCTGGGGCGTGACCGCCGTGCTGGTGATCGGTCTTGAGTTCCTGACCATCCAGAAGTACCTCAAGCGCCGCAAGCAGGCTACCGTCTCGATCGCAGCCCCGGCTGCCGATGGCGGTTCCGAAGCCCCTGCTTCCGAAGCCTGAGGCTCTCCGATCGGCCATGCCGACTCCGTGCGGAATCGGGGTGTCCGATTGATGAAATAACTGAATAAGCGCAAGGCTCGACTCCTGTTCGGTCGAGCCTTTGCGCATATACGCGGGGACATGTGCAAAGGAACGAAGAAGGGGTCGCCGATGATCCATATCGCAATCGTCGATGATGACGATACTGACGCCGGCCGTACAGCGGCAATGGTTGATCGCTACTATAACGGCGATCATCATCGATACACCATCACTCGCTTTACCGATGGTGAGTCATTCTTGAACGACTACAAAGCCGGATTCGATGCGCTGTTCCTCGATGTCGAAATGCCCGGTATCGACGGGTTGGAGACCGCCCACCGATTGCGCGAAGTCGACGATCACGTTGTGCTGGTGTTCACCACGAAAATGGCCCAGTACGCGGCGGCGGGGTATGACGTGGACGCTATCGGATATCTCGTCAAGCCGATGGATTATTTCGGATTCGCGCTGAAAATGCGCAAGGTAGAGGATGTGGTCGCCAAGCGCCAAGGCGTCACCATTCCACTGACCGTGGGTACTGGCACCCAGTTCCTCTCCTCGCATGATGTGCGTTATATCGAGGTGCTTGGCCACGAAGTCATCTACCACACCGGCGACACCGCCTATAAGGTCTGGTCCAGCCTCAAGGAGGCTGCTGCGCTGCTTGAGTCCGTGCATTTCACCGCCGCCAGCCGCTACTGTCTGGTCAACCTCGAATGGGTCAAAGCGGTGACCGGCGACGGTGCGATCGTGGATAACATCACCCTGCCCATCTCCCGCTCCAAGCGCAAGCCGCTGATGCAAGCCCTCGCTGCGTATTACGGGGGATGACGATGCTCACTCTGCTCACTTTCCAGCTGCTGCTTGGCATGCTGGTGTTCTGCGCTCACGTATCATGGCGGCGATCGTGGCGGCTGGCGGCGCTGCCGGTGGCAGCCCTGTTGCTTGATCTGCTGTATACCCCACTCATCCTGCCGTGGGATGTGCCGGACATATCGGTGACTGGAATCGCTATCAAATCCCTATATTTCACAGCCTGTTGCGTCGTCATGGCCGCCGCCCTGCATTGCTGCGCCAGTGTGACCTGGCTGGAATCGATGATCATTGTGGTGGCCGGGTATTCGCTGCAGCATATCTCCTACAATCTGTTCGGCTTGGTGGTGAATGCGTGGCATTCCGGCAAGCCTTCCTGGCTATACAGCGTGACTAGTATGGCCATCCTCCTGACGGTGTGCGGCTTGGCGTACCTGTGTGTGGGACGTAATTTTTCCGTGGACGAAGAGAAGACCCGGAGCCGCATAGGTTGGGTTGCGGCCTGCATGGCCGCAATCGTGCTCATGGTCGTGCTCAGCATGGTGTTCGTGCAGAAAAAATCGGTGGAAGTGCAGACGGTGGGGTATGTGTATGACTCGATTTGCGTGGTGCTGTTGCTGGCCCTGCTGGTGCTTGCCTCGGCGAACAGCCGTCTATATAACGACCTGATGGCTATGCGGCAGGTAGATCGGCTCAAGGCGCAGCATTACGAGCTGGCCAAGGAAAACATCGATCTGATCAATATCCGGTGCCATGATATCCGCAAGATGGTGGGTTCCCTATATGCCGATGATGGCAGGATACCGACAGCCGATATGATCAATAAGGTGCAGGAGAACATACGAATCTATGATGCGATGTTCCATACCGGCAACGACTCACTTGATGTGCTGCTGACGGAAAAGAGCCTGTACTGCTCCGCGCACGGCATCACCTTCACGTGCATCGCCGATGGCGGCAAGTTGGGATTCATGGATAGCTCCGACCTCTACTCACTGTTCGGAAACATCATCGATAATGCGATAGAGAGTGTGCAGCAAATCGCCAATCCCAGCCAGAGAATCATCAATATATCGGTTTGCGCAGCAGGACAATTATTGGTGATCCGGGAAGATAACTACTATTCCGATGACCGTGCGCCGGTTATGCACAAAGGGGTGCCGGTCACCTCGAAACCGGATACGATCAACCATGGATTCGGCATGAGATCGATTGCGTGGCAGGTCCATCGATATCAAGGCGAAATGACCATCACCACGGATGACAATGTTTTTGCGATATCGATCGTGTTGCCGATTCCGAACTGATCGGCGGATTGCTCCCATCGGATTGCGCCTGGCGCATTACTCCTGCGCATTGCCATTCGTGCGTTGACGCTGACCTCCCGTGCGATGCCCGCTGTGTGGACGGTCCCGTTGTTCCTATCGTGATGATGTCCGTGTGACAAGGGCTTGTCGGCAAAGTGGCTGATTGGCACATTGCGGCCCACGCGTGGACAAAGAAGATAGGAGAATAGGTCATGCTGGATATCAATATGTCCGACGTGATTGCCGTCCTGAGCTCGCTGGTACCTTATCTCGTGGTGCTGGGCGTGGTGTTGGTCGCGGCGATCATCATTACTTTCGCGGTCAATAAGAAGACCGTCAAGGATGTCAGTGTACGCAAGCTGATTCATTCCGAATCCTGGCTCGTGGTGTTGGTCGCCGCTACGGTGGCCATTGCGTTGATGCTCACGGGTCCGATGGCCACGCTGCTCAACAACGCCACCGCCAAGAAGTACAAGCTGAGCGATGAGACCATCGCCACGGCGAATGCGCAGGCGCAGGAGCTGTACGGCGAGGCCGTCACCATGCTTCAGAACAATGACGGTAATCTGCCGCTCACCGGCACCAATAAGCTCAATGTGTTCGGTTGGGGCTCCACGCAGCCGATTCTCGGCGGCTCTGGTTCCGGTTCCATGTCGAACGAACATCCGATGGCCTCCATTCTCAGCGGTCTGAAGCAGGCGGGCTTCGAAACCAACAGCGCGCTGACCGACCTGTACACCAAGTACCGTGCTGAACGTCCGGTGCTGAACATGTTCCAGCAGGATTGGACCCTGCCCGAAGTGCCGGCCGATCAGTATTCCGATTCCCTGATTTCCGACGCCAAGTCGTTCTCTGATGAGGCCATGGTGGTCATCACCCGCTTCGGTGGCGAGAACGCCGATCTTCCGCGCGACATGAAGGCGGAAGGCGTCACGTACGTCAACAATTCCAAGGATTATGAGGACTACAAGCAGGGCGAGAGCATTCTGCAGCTGAGCCAGACCGAGCGCAATATGCTCGATCTGGTCACCAAGAACTTCGACAAGGTCACGCTGGTCTACAACGGCTCCAATCCGCTTCAGTTCGACTTCCTCGCGAACTACCCGCAGATCAAGTCCGTGCTGTGGTGCCCGCCCGCCGGCCAGACCGGCTTCAATGCGCTGGGCGATATCCTCGCCGGTAAGGTGAATCCGTCCGGCAAGACCTCCGACACCTTCCTGAAGGATGTGCGCAGCACGCCTACGCTGAACAACATCGGCAACTTCCCGTATGACAACGTCGAGGACATGAGCGCCAAGGTGAGCTTCGCCGGCAGCGAGTACATGTCCAGCCCGACGTTCGTGAATTACGTGGAGGGCATCTACGTGGGCTACAAGTTCTACGAGACCGCGGCCGACGAGGGGGCCATCGACTATGACGAGCTGGTGCAGTATCCGTTCGGTTATGGCCTGTCCTACACGACGTTCGACCAGAAGATGGGCGACGTGACGTACGCGGATGGCAAGGTGTCGTTCGATGTGACCGTGACCAATACTGGTGACGTGGCCGGCAAGGATGTGGTGGAGGCGTACTACAACCCGCCGTACACCGATGGCGGCATCGAGAAGGCCTCCGTGAATCTGGTGGCGTTCGAGAAGACCAAGGAGCTTGCCCCGGGCGAGTCCGAGACGGTGAGCATCGAGTTCGATGACGATGACATGGCCTCCTATGATTCCAAGGGTGCGAAGGCGTATGTGCTGGAGCAGGGCGACTATGAGGTGTCCATCCAGTCCGATTCGCACACGGTGATCGATTCGGCCACGGTGAACGTGCCGGAGACCGTCACGTACGACAGCGAAGACAACACGCATGATGGTGACAAGACCGTGGCCACCAACCAGTTCGACAATGCCGAGGGCTACGTGACCTACCTGTCCCGCGCCAACCACTTCGAGAATCTCGAGGAGGCCATCGCCGCACCAGCTAGTATGTCTATGTCGGATGAAACCAAGAAGGAGTTCACCAACAACGACATCTATAAGCCTTCCGAGCATGACGATGCCTCTGATGAGATGCCGACCACCGGCGCCAAGAACGGCGTGCGTCTGGCCGAGTTGCGCGGCAAGGACTATGACGATCCGCAGTGGGACAAGCTGCTTGACCAGCTGACCTTCGACGACATGGAGAACATGATTGCCATGGCCGGATACGGCACCGCTGCAATCGACAGCATCGGCAAGATCAAGCTCACCGATCTTGACGGCCCGGCGGCGCTCATCAACAACTTCACCGGTGTCAGCTCCATCGCATTCCCGTCCGCTGTGGGCATTGCGAACACGTGGAACAAGGATCTCGCCACTGAATTCGGCAAGACCTTGGGCAAGATGGCGCGCGAAATGCACGTCGACGGCTGGTATGCGCCGGGTATGAACATTCACCGCTCCCCATTCTCGGGCCGCAACTTCGAGTACTTCTCCGAAGATGCGTTGCTCTCTGGTGTGATGGCTGCCGGCGAAGTGGCAGGTGCCCGTTCGCAGGGCGTGTATTCCTTCATCAAGCACTTCGCGCTGAATGATCAGGAAACCAACCGTACCGCCATGCTGGTCACCTGGGCAAACGAGCAGTCCATCCGCGAAATCTACCTCAAGCCGTTCGAGATGGCGGTGAAGGACGGTGGCGCACAGGCCGTGATGACCGCGTACAACTACATCGGACCGACCTATGCAGGTGCCAACCCTGCGCTGCTCAACACTGTGCTGCGCGACGAGTGGGGCTTCCGTGGATTCACTCTCACGGATTACTTCGCCGGATTCGGTTACCAGAACGCCGATCAGGAGATTCGCAACGGCGGCGACGCGATGCTCGCCACCATGGACGTCACCAACCATGTGACCAGCAAGTCGGCCACATCTGTAAAGGCCATGCGTACCGCCTCGCACAACATCCTGTACACCGCGGTGAACAGCTGGCAGTACGAGAACGGCGAGCCGAAGGTAGCTATGCCAGTGTGGAAGACCGGTATGTGGATTGGCGTGGCGATAGTCGCCGTGCTGGTGATCGGTCTTGAGTTCCTGACCATCCAGAAGTACCTCAAGCGCCGCAAGCAGGCTACCGTCTCGATCGCAGCCCCGGCTGCTGACGCTCCGGCTGAGGCCTGAGTTGCTTGGCTAGGTTGCATCGGCTCTGACTGCGGCCGATGCAACCGAATCACCAACTGCGACTGCGGCAAACAAGCCAACCAATGAGGTCTTTGCCTGATAACTGAATAACGAAACGGCTCGCCCCATCTTCGGGCGAGCCGTTTCGTATATGCGGCGCAAGTGGTCCGACTCGCATTTGTTTGAGTGGTAGGGGCTCCCTCTGATGAGGGGGCTGTCAGCGGAGCTGACTGGGGGAGAGAAAAAGCTGAATCCCTCAATTATTTAAGTTCTTCGGGAGGCTGTTTGTTCGCGTTATGGCGAGGGTGCCGCGTACTTGCAGCCTGTTTTGGCTCTGTAAGGGACCGTATGTTCGCGGGTGCTGTGTGATTGCGCGAACTTATGGTTCCTTGTGCGGGGGTTTGCCGCAAGGAGGGTTCTGGGGGATGGTGGCATGAATCGTTTGGTGCGCTGGTTGTTGTCGCGCTGGTTGTTGGCGGGTTTGCGTGTGGGTGAATTGTTGGGGAACACGCCGGTGGGGAGCGGTTGTTGGGTGGTTTTCGGTTGTTTGCGGCGGTATATTGGCGGTGTCGGGGGTCGGGGACGTTGTTTTCGACACGCCGGTGTAACGCCGTCGTTTCAACGATTTGGGCGTGGTTCTCGCATGCCGGTTTGCGTTTGTTCTTGTGTTCGTGTAAGTTATCTACTCGCTGCCGCTGAGCGGTTCGGGTTTCCTCCTGATGGTTGGTTTCCGGATCGGTTTGTGTGTGGTGGTGGTTTGAGAACTCAAGAGCGTGTTTGTACTACTTTTTAGAGTCGTTTTTTGATTGCCAGTCCGTTCCGAGCCTGCCGGGGGTTTTCCTGGTGGGTCCTTGGTTGGTTGAATCGGGGCGGGGTTTTTCGTGCGGACTTCTTTTC
>NZ_JGZK01000011.1 GCF_000741695.1 Bifidobacterium reuteri DSM 23975
CCAGACGCCACTTCGACATCCTCACAACCATCCGTTCCGGACTGTCCAACGCCAGGCTCGAGGCCATCAACAACAAGAATCAAGACCACCATCAAGATCGGCTACGGCTACCGCAACCTCGACAACCTCATCAGCCTCGTCATGCTCAAATGCGGAGGACTTGACCTCCAACTCCCCGGACGCCAATAACCAGAAGGCCGGACCAGTGCTCCACACCCACACAAACACCCGAAGAGCCGTAATTATGCGGATTCCGTAATAATCAACAAGCCTCGTTCACCATCTGTGCTGTTGACACCTTCTTCAACTCTGTCGAAAACCTACTTTGTATTTTCGATGGTTCTATCATAAAACCGACTTAGTTTAATGAGCAAACTAGAGCGGCGCGTTCCCATATTTCCAAAAATGGCTTAATACCAACCTTTTTAGAGCATCAAACTGCGTAATTGCCAGAAATTGACTTTCCGAAAGTTTCGAATATACTATTGTGCAATACGACGATAAGGGTGATGACCAATGAGTGCTACGCCACAGAAAACAACAGCCGAAAACAAAGTCAAGCTTTCGGACATCGCCAAACAGACCGGATACTCCCTGGCCACGGTCTCCAAGGCGCTCAACGGCAAAGCGGACATTTCGGACACCGCGCGCAGAACCATCGACAAAGCGCTCAAAGACAGCGGATACGTCCGCAGAATCTCCCCCGAGCGCAGGCAACAGACCATCGAAGTGGTGTTCAGGGATTTCGAGACCATCTGGGCCTTGGAAGTGCTCAGAGACATCATCCGGGAGACCAAGCAGCATGGCATCAACGTGATGGTGGCCGAAAGCGGCGACCGCCAGCATCCTGACTCGGCATGGGTAGAAGGGCTCATCGAGCGTCACCCGATCGGCGCAATCCTCGTGTTCTCCAACCTTACCGAGAAGGAGCGCTATCTCTTCAAATCACACAACATCCCGTTCGTCGTCTTCGATCCGTCCGGCAGCCCGACATTGGATGATCTCTCCGTACAGGCGGACAACTGGACGGGAAGCGTCATCGCCACACGCCATCTGCTGGAGCTGGGTCATAAACGAATCGGCATCATCACCGGGCCGGACGAGATGCTATGCTCCCGCGCCAGGCTGGACGGCTATTCCGCAGCGTTGGCTGAACGCGGCATCCCCACATCCCCCGAGCTCATCGCAGAGGGAGATTTCACCACTCCCGGCGGCTACGAGGGGGCCATGGCGCTGCTCGAAGACGAACGCAACCGCCCCACCGCCATCTTCGCCGGCAGCGATCTGCAGGCCATGGGAGTATATGAAGCGGCAAGGCAGCTGAAAATCCGCATACCCGAAGATTTGTCCGTCATCGGCTTCGACGACATCCAGACCTCCGCTTATATGGGCCCGGCACTTACCACGGTCCGCCAGCCGCTGCAGGACATGGCGTCCACGGCAACTCGAATGATCATCGACACCACCGAAGGTCGCCAAATTCAGAAGCGTGTGATCCTTTCCACGTCGCTTGTGGTTCGCGACAGCACGCGGCGTCTAGTCCGCCCCTAAGGCGTTTAGCCCACCCCTAAAGCACAGGAGTCGAGTCCTGAGCATCAGCTTATACAACGAGAGCCGCTGCCGGCAACGGTGTCGGCAGCGGCTCTCATGGAGGAAGGAAGAAAGAAGGAATCAGAGAAGATACTGGGCAGTCATGAATCCACCAGCAGACTAACGACCGATTACCGTTTGTATGTGCGCGGTTCAACGATTGCGCCGCGCACATACAAACGATTTTGCCGTCATTTTCCTTTGTATGTCCGCGCCACCTTCGTGAAGACGCGCACATACAAAGGAATTCAGTCTACCTGCGAGTCAGTCGCAGCTCACTCGACCTCGGACAGGGCGTCGATGATGTAGTTGTTGATCGTCGCCTTGACGGACTCGAGGTGGTCGGACTTGGTGGCGGCGATGAGCTCGGACTGCGGCTTGTCAAGGCTGTAGGCCTCGAGGTCGGCCAGCGTGACGTTGCCCTCGTCGATGTCCTTGCCGATGCCGGAGTCGTAGGAGCTGTAGCGCTCCTCCATGAGATCCTGGATGAAGTGATCCTGGTTCATCTTGTCGGCGACCAGCAGGCCGGCGGCGTAGGAGTCCATGCCGGCGACGTGCGAGCGGAACAGGTCCTCGGCGTAGAAGGAGGTACGACGCGGCTTGGCGTCGAAGTTCAGACCACCGCGCGGGCCGATGGAGCCGGCCTGCAGGACCTCCCACATCACGGCCACGGTCTCGTAGAGGTCGGTCGGGAACTCATCCATGTCCCAACCGATGAGCTTGTCACCCTGGTTGGCGTCGAGGGAGCCCAGGAAGCCGTTCTCGCGGGCCACGCGAATCTCGTGCTGGTAGGTATGGCCGGCCAGGTTGGCGTGGTTGCCCTCGAGGTTCAGCTTGAAGACGTCGGTCAGGTCATGGCTGCGCAGGAACTCGATGGCGGTGGCGGCGTCGAAGTCGTACTGGTGCAGCGTCGGCTCCTTCGGCTTCGGCTCGATCAGGAACTGGGCGTCGAAGCCGATTTCCTTGGCGTAGTCGGCGCACATGTGGAAGAACTTGGCGATGTGGTCGGTCTCGCGCTTCATCTCGGTGTTCCACAGGTTCTCGTAGCCTTCACGGCCACCCCAGAACACGTAGTTCTCAGCACCCAGGCGCTTGCCGATCTCAAGGCTCTTCTTGAGCTGTCCGCCCGCGTAGGCATAGATGTCGGCGAACGGGGAGGTGGCGGCGCCGGACACGAAGCGCGGGTTGGTGAACAGGGAGGAGGTGTTCCACAGCAGCTTGACGCCGGTGGCCTTCATGTTCTCCTCAATCTTGTCAACGACCTTGTCCAGGTTGGCGTTGGTCTCGCGCAGGGTGTCGCCCTCGGGGGCGATGTCGCGATCGTGGAAGCAGAAGTACTCGACGCCGAGCTTGGTGAACAGCTCGAAGGCGTAGTCGACCTTGGCCAGAGCCTGATCCATCGGATCGGTGTACTTGTAGTACGGACGGTGCGCGGTGCCGGTGCCGAACGGATCAACCAGCTCCTGGTTGAAGGTGTGCCACCAAGCGACGCCGAAACGCAGCCAGTCCTTCATCTTCTTGCCGGCAACGACCTTGTCGGCATCGTAGTAGTGGAAGGCGAGTCCTTCCTTCGGTCCCTTGGCGCGACCTACGTACTCAACCTTGTCAACATCCCACAGACCCATGTTCGTGAGCTCCTTTGCATATTCAGTAGTGGTTTCTACGAATGACACGTTAATAATAAACCCATTGAACTATATTTGTCAAATGGATAAATTAATGAATCGGCGTGCCGCCCCTTCCTCGGTCCGCCGAAATCGCATAAGCCCTTCAGGAGCCTTCCCCATCATTGCCGCCCCATTGGGCCGCAATGCCCCCAATGAGGCGGCAATGCCCCACCTTCAATCACAGATACGATTCAGGAATCGGTCGAGCACGCCGGTGCTGCGCAACGACACCGCGTCCTCCCAGCCGAGTCCGGTATCCTTGGCGCGCCCATAGAAGAATCTCAGCAATCCGGCCACATCAGGCGTATACCCCGTGTCCCGGAATTCTCTGGAGATATCCGCTTTGGCATCCAACGCATCCGGCCTGCGCGCCTCGTACAACGGTATGGCGCACGAACGCCACATACCCCGAGCCCGCGCAATGCGGTTGACAATCAAACCACCATGCGCCCCGTCATAACGTGCGGCAGCTCTGGGGTCGAACACGGAATAGAACTCGCCACGAATGAGATCCTCCACCATGAGTCGCCCCTGAACCGCATTGGCGTTCCTAATCCAGAACATGGACGCGAAATTGGTCTCATCCACTTCACGCAAATCGTCGAGATCGATGTCCCCCACTCCCCCGGCATGACGATGCAGGTATTCCGCAGCGGCCCGGAACGGCGAGATGCCCCGCAAGGCATCGTATTCCAATTCGACGAGCATGTCTTCGGACTCGTTGCCGGTGATGCCGGAGCCGCTGATTCGGCAATCGAACGAGAACCAATCGAGGAACGACCATTCAACAAGCTGAAGCACATACTGCGAATGGGGTTTGAATGGGTTGAGATTCACCTTGCGATAGAACTCGCGGCGAGCCTCGGCATAGACGGCGAGATTGGAGCGCTTGAACATATCCACCACGTCTTTGGTATCAAGCATGGCGGGCGAATCGGAATCGCCGATCGCGGCAACTGTAACCATGGACATCATCGTCCCCTTCCTGAAGTGTGGACGGCGGGCTTCCTTGCCCGCCGTGAGGCACACTGTACGGCGCTCCGCAATCCGGCCGCAAGCCCGCCGGGCGAACCTGTGGATAAGTGCACAACCCATGACGCCAAGGGTCACGGAAATGTGCACAACCAAGTCGAATCCCCGTGGATAACCCCATTTCCACGCGGGTCATCCACCAATCAGGCGACCGTCATCCACAGTCCGCAGATTATCCACACCCGCTTCGGCGCGCCGTCCACACATCTCGTTTATGCCATGTCAAGCAACCCGGCGAATACCCCATCCCGGCGAATATGGCGGGCCGAAACGGCCGGACAACGACAAACGGTCCTGGCACCTATGTGCACAGGACCGTAGGGGACAATGCTTTACACCAAGGAAGGCGTCAGCGCAGGGCCAGATTGGCGGCGCCGATGAGACCGGCGTCCTGACCGGCGGTGGCGGGCACGATCTCGGCGTGACCACGGTATGCGCTGCCTTCCAGGAAGCGCTGGTAGTTATAGCGGGCCGGCTCGAGCAGAATGTCGCCGACGGCGACCACGCCGCCGCCGATGACGAACAGGTCAGGGTCGAGCACAGCGGAGACCGCGGCCATCGTACGGCCAAGCCATTCGCCGATCTTGCCGAATGCGTACAGTCCCAGCGCATCGCCTTCCTGAGCCGCCTGGGAGACCATCGGCCCCTCCAGCTTGTTCACATCGCCGCCGCACAGCTCGAGAAGTCGCTTGGCGTCCTGAGGACGACGACGCACTGCGGACTTGGCGAAGTGCTCCAGCGCGCTGCCGGAGGTATAACGCTCGGCGCAGCCACGCAAACCGCAGCCACAGGTGTCGCCATCCGGAACCATCGGCAGATGCCCCAGCTCGGCGGCCATACCGAAGGAACCGCGATACAGCTGGCCGTTGATGACAATGGCACCGCCCAATCCGGTGCCCACGGTCAGAGCCACCATATTCCGGCTGCCCTGCCCCGCACCATGCACGTATTCGCCCCATCCGGCGCAGTTGGCGTCGTTTTCCACGATGACTGGCACCGCATGGTCGATCAACGCGCCGACATGTTCGGACAGGTTGTAATCGATCCAGGCCGGGATATTGGCGGAGAACGTCAGGGTCTTGCGGTCTGCGCTCACATTGCCCGCAGCGGAGATACCGATGGCCTGAATATCCGTATGCCCGGCGGCGACGGCTTCGTGATACGCCTCGGCGATGTGCTGGTTGATGGCGTTCGCGTCCATCGGCGTGGGTACGCGCCAGCGCTGAATAATGCTATCGTTTTCATCGCACACGGCAGCGGCGATCTTGGTCCCTCCGATATCTACGGCCAGTGTAGTCATGACTCGCTCCTTGAGTATGGGATTCCTATGGAACTACTGAAATAGTAACGAAGAGGGGTGACCCAACTACCATCAGGTACATAAGCTGCACGATTGGCGGCATATACTGTCTCATACATCACCATCAGCGGCTTCCTTGCAAAACAACGATTGTTAGCGCAAACGTTAGCATTCGTTTCCCAACCGCTCGCAAGACGGCGGCGTGTCGCATATCCGGCATAGTCTACGGTTCCCGACGCCATGTTCTTTCTTTGCCTCTGGCCCATCACCCGGCCGGTCACACAAACCGACCGTTTTCGCGCCACCGGAAATAACCGGCCAACCCAACTGCTGCGGTACGGCTGCAGCTCAGCGTACGTTTATTGAGACTCTGCTAACCTTTTTCTCAGCAAACGTACACTCACTTCGAGTCAGCGTACGTTTGCTGAGGTAACAGGACGCAAGACCGCAGCAAACGTATGCTGAGCGGGAGCACGGATAACAAAAAAGCTTCCGATACATCGGAAGCTTGGTGGCGACCCCGGCCGGACTTGAACCGGTGACCTCCGCCGTGACAGGGCGGCGCTCTAACCAACTGAGCTACGGGGCCGTTGTGCCTTGCAACAAAGCACAAGAGGACACAATACATGATTGTTCACCTGAACGTCATCTTCGGCGTGTCGCACCACAGGAACATGCGCGTCCATGCGTGGCGTATCCGATTGCCTCCGGGGCGGCAGTATGCTGGACACAAGGAAAACGCAAGGCAAAGGAGACGATCATGCGTACACTCAATTGGGCTACGCTAGGATGCGGTGTCATCGCCAACCAGCTTGAGCAGGCACTGGAGAGCGAAGGGCGCAAACTCTATGCAGTGGCGAACCGCACACATGCCAATGGCGTGGCTTTCGCGCAGAAATACGGCATCGGCACCGTATACGACAGCATTGACGATGTGTTCACCGACCCGAACGTGGACGTCATCTACATTTCCACACCGCACAACACCCACATCAATTTCCTGCGCAAGGCGCTCAATGCCGGAAAACATGTCCTGTGCGAGAAGTCCATCACATTGAACAGCGAGGAACTCAACGAGGCAGTGGCGCTGGCCGCAGCCAACAATCTGGTGCTCGCCGAGGCCATGACCATTTACCATATGCCGCTGTATAAGAAGCTCAACGAGATCATCAGCTCCGGCAAGCTCGGCACGCTCAAGCTCATACAGATGAATTTCGGCTCCTACAAGGAATACGACATGGCGAACCGCTTCTTCAACCGCGATTTGGCTGGCGGAGCCATGCTGGATATCGGCGTGTATGCACTGTCCTTCGTGCGCTGGTTCATGAGCTCCACCCCCGATCAGATTCTTTCCCAGGTCAAGTTCGCACCCACCGGCGTGGACGAGCAAGCCGGAATCCTCCTGACCAATCGTGAAGGGCAGATGGCCACGGTCACGCTTTCGCTGCACGCCAAGCAGCCGAAGCGCGGACTGCTGTCGTTCGACAAGGGATACGTGGAGATCTACGACTATCCTCGCGGCGAACGCGCGACCATCACCTATGTGGAGGATGGCCATACCGAAGTGGTCGAAGCCGGGGAAACGGCCAAGGCGCTGGCCTATGAGGTTGCGGACATGGAAGCGGCCATCGCCGGCGACCGCAACGTCATGCATCTGGACTACACGCGCGATGTGATGGACATGATGACGCTGATCCGCCGCGCCCAGTGGGGCATGACCTATCCGGAAGAGGAGCGATAGATAGGGTTCGTCTCCATCTCACGGCGCCAGAGGCCTTGGTCTGAAGGCGCCGGAACGGCGGCTTCCAGCACTGACGACTGCAATCACGCACCGCCCATTACCATGGGCGTCACAAGCCCAACTGCAGTTTCGCCCATGTGGCGAGCGCGATGCACGCGATAAGCCCGATGGATATCAACGTGTATCTCAGGAACATGCGGCGTTCCCGCTTGGCGCGGACCATCTCCAATCCCCAACCTTCGGATGCGACCTGGGATTCGGCCTGCGCCCGTCTGGCCACGTCCCGTTCGATCTCCTCACGGTATCGCGGCATGGTCACCGGCCCCGGCAATGCGGTGGTGGCCAATGCCCGCAACGCCTGGATGAACGTGTGTGACGTGACGTATACCGCCGCGAGCAGGCCACCGGCGTAGAAATCCTGAGCCACCATACCGGTCACCAACAAGCCGATGAGACCGATGGCGAGCAGTCCCCATCTCACCCGTCCGAGCATGCGGATGAGCCGTTCCGTCGGATGTGCGGCGAACAGGAAGCACCATACGGCGAGCGCAAGGAACGGCACGCTCGCGAACGGGGCTGCCACCAGGATACTGCTTACTCCAGCCGGCTTGTCCAACAGCCATATCGCCATCTCCATCACCATGAACGCTGCCGCTGCCACCGCGAACACAACACCCATGGCCACCACCTTGCGGCGTTCGGCCTTGGGCCGGACCGGTGGAGTTGCCCACCACCACTCCACCGACCCCAGCTGGGGCCCACGTTTGAGATAGGCGATCGCGATGGGATCGCCGGCGTCCGAGTCCCGCACGACTGCCGCCGCCCTACGCCATCCGACCAAATATGTAAGTGCGACCACGGCGAGCGCGAACGCCGCACATGCCAGCCATGGATAGGCTTTGCCAAGAGGGGTGAGATTGGTGACGCCCTGCAACGACTCATATGCTTCGCCGTTGAATAGGTACAGCTGCAATTGTTCGCCCACATGGTAGGAATAGACCGATTTCGTGCGATGCCGGAACGGGTAGTCGGATCCGTGGGCCGAAACTGTGACACTGTTCTTTCTGGTATCCACATTGGTGACGACGGCAGTCACCTGCTCGCCTTGCGCCGGTCCGCCGCTGCGATCCGTCCCGGCGGCGATGGCCGTACCCAGCACGATGAGGAACACCATGATCCAGAGCAGAGCCCTGAGACGGATGTTGCCGACCGCCGCACGCTCGGCATCGGTCACCACGCCGGCCACACTGCCGCGCCCTGCAGAAAGCCTGGTCCCGTATTCTTCCTCGAATGAACGCTGATAATCATCTGCCATTACTCCATCATGCCCACACTCCCGCAACCACACCCGCGCCGCAGATGAACAACAGACGAACAAGCATCGGATTCCGTCCACCGCATATATGTATGAGCCTTCGCCAGTTTGTGTGGTGGGGTGTTGAGCCTCGGCGTTGTGGCCGGGGCTTTTGTGTATGCGGGTATGGAAGGGGCGTTCGCCTGTTAGGTTTGTTTCCGCCAAGAAATAGAACCGAAGAACAGAGGAACGCCTGTGCCCACCATATCAGCCGGCGCGCTCAAGCGCATGCTGCATCTGCCCGCCAACGTCGTGATCGGCACGCCCCGCATC
>NZ_JGZK01000012.1 GCF_000741695.1 Bifidobacterium reuteri DSM 23975
CCGGCGACAGCCGGGTGAGGGAGAGAAACACACAACCACAGTCGTCCCCTGTCTCTCCCCCAGTCAGCTACGCTGACAGCCCCCTCATCAGAGGGGGCCAGCATATGAACTGTTTACCTCACGGCAGCGGCATGCCAGAGGGGGGGGGCGGCGTCACTCGGCACTACGGAATCAAGGCACAGAAGAGGGCTTCGAACGTGAGCAATGGATTGCCGTTGCCGGCCAAGCGCTTGCGGGCGCGGGCCACCTCGTCGAGGCGGGCCACGGCCCCGGCGCGGTTCAATCGCACGGACAATTCGGTAATCGCGGTACGGTTCTCGAGGTTGATGAGCCCCACGGAATCCTCGGCGTTGTTCTGCAGCACCGCCACATCACGGTAAATGGAGGCCACCGAGTTGAGCGCGCGGTCGAGCACGTCGCGCGTGCGACGGGTGGCGAAGCGCTTGATGTCGTCCTTCTTGGCCACCTGATTGAACGCGCCGCGCAGCTTCGGGGGGATGCGCTCCCCCTCCGCCAATCCGTTGACGCGGCGAAACTCCGCCTCCTGTTTGTCGGCCCAATCATTCGCGTCCGCCTCGGCCTGGCCCTTGGCATTGTCGATGAGGTTGCCGGCGAGCAGCACTGCGTCCGAAGCGCGGGCGAGGTTCAGCACGCCGACGACGAGCTCATCACGGTCGGTCATCACCCGCTCGTTAGTGGCGTACAGGCGCGCGATGCCGATATGCCCTTCCGACAGTCGGGCCGCGCGCTGGGCGGTCTTCGGCTCCACGCCGGTCTCAGCCACCAGGAAATCCGCCACGGCGGTGGCCGACGGCACAGCAAGGTTCACCACGCGGCACCGCGAGCGGATGGTGGGCAGCACATCCTGCGCGCTGGGCGCGCACAGCAGCCAGATGCAGCGTTCCGCCGGCTCCTCGATCTCCTTGAGCAACACGTTGGTGGTGCGTTCGAGCATACGGTCGACGTCTTCGATGATGATGATGCGCCACGGCGCGGTGGCGGGCATCTGTTCAGACGTGGCGATGAGGTCGCGCACCTGATCGATGCCGATGGTCACCTTATTGGTGGTCAGCACAGTGACGTCCGGGTGCGTGCCGGCGAGCACCTGCTGGGTGACGCGCGTCGGCTCGGCGTTCATGCCGTGATCGGGGCTTTCCAACGCAGCCGCGAACGCGCGGGCCATGTTGGAGCGGCCGGAGCCGGGAGGGCCGCAGATCAGCCACGATTGGGTGAGCTGCGCCGGGTCGCTTTGGGCGATGCGGGCCAGCATGTCCGCCACGGGCTTCTGCCCGACCAACGAATCCCACACGCTCATCGGACCGTCTCCTTGAGCAGCGCATCGATATCCGCTTCAATCGCGGCCCAGACCTGTTCGATGGACCGGCTGGCGTCAATAACACGGAATCGGTCCGGTTCGGCCGCCGCCAAATCGAGGAACGCTTGGCGTGTACGGTTCTGGAAGTCATCGCCGGCCGATTCCATACGGTCTTCGGCATGCTGGAGACGGTTGTGGGACAGCGCCGGGTCCATGTCCAGCAGATAGGTACGAGCCGGCAACAGGTTATTGGTGGCCCACAGGCTCAGATCACGAATCTCCGCCGCAGTCAGCTCGCGGCCGCCCGCCTGATAGGCCAGCGAGGAATCCAGGTAGCGATCGGTGATGACGACTTCGCCGCGTTCCAATGCCGGGCGAATCGTTTCGGCCACATGCTGGGCGCGGTCGGCGGCGAACAGCAGCACCTCCGCGCGCGGAGCGATGTCGGCGGGATTGGCGGCGGCGACGGCAGCGTTATCAGCGGCAGCGACGGCAGCGTCATCCGTGGTACCAATACTTACAACCGCACTGTCGAGGGCATTACTGGCGGCCTCATCGGTGACGTCGGCATCGGAATCAGCGCCAGCCGCAGCCGGCACGCCATGCAGCAACAGCCCGCGGATCGCAGACCCCAAAGCCGTGCCGCCCGGTTCGCGCGTGACCACCACCGTGCGGCCCAGCGACTCGAGATAAGTGCGCAGCCGCTCGACCTGCGTGGTTTTGCCCACGCCGTCAACACCCTCAAACGAAACAAACAGACCGGTCATACCTATCGACCTTAGCGTTAGGCACCGAGTTGCCCACCGTTCGGCGGCTATCTCGCTTACAAGGGGCTGATTATGTCTCTCTCCCCCAGTCAGCTGCGCTGACAGCCCCCTCATCAGAGGGGGCCACATACCACCGCTGTCCTTCCAGCAACGGTCCTGCACGTTGATTATATTCTGGCTCCCCTTGTCAGGACAGCACCGTAAAGCAAACAGCAGAGCTGTTTGTAGGTGCTGTGCGAGCCGACAGGCGAGCTGGCAAACCGCGCGCGAAGCGCGTCCACAATTGCAGGACGAGCTGGCTTAATATCGGCTCCCCTTGTCAGGGGAGCTGGCCCGCGAAGCGGGACTGAGGGGTAGTCAATTCGGCAACGAATTAGTGACGCGGACCACTGGGTGTGCGCTGTCGGGTTACTGTTTTTTGGATTTGGATGGCTTGGCGGCGACGACCGGAGGGCGGACGAAGCCCTCGTTCGCGGCAAGCCAGTCAACGTCGGCCTTCACGGTGGCGGCAGTCGAACCAAGCTTCTCGGCGATGCGCGTGTTGGCCCATCCCTTGCCGGCGAGCTTCTTGACCTCGGCGCGACGTTCGGCGCGCTTGGCCTCGACGGCGCTCATCTTGGGCGCGGCCTGCGAGGCGGAACCCGCCTTGCCGTTCGTCTTGCCGCTCGCCGCACCGGCCGCACGACCACG
>NZ_JGZK01000013.1 GCF_000741695.1 Bifidobacterium reuteri DSM 23975
GACGCGGCGTCGAGCAGCGCGAGCGCGCGCCGCACATGGCGTGCGACGGGCGTGGCGGCGCGCGAAATGCACGCATGAACGTGCGAACGCGCACGCAAGTACGAATGTGAGCGCACGCCGGAACGCGAGCCCTCCATTTCGGCGATGCCCCATAGATAATTGTCCCGCTAGCGCAAATAACCGCATGGTTGCGCTAGCGGGACACAGTTTTCTGTCCCGCTAGCGCGATTCGGCGGTTTTTCCGGTTCCGGGACAGTCGATTTGGCCCACAACGTCGGTCAAACGATTGACATTATCTACCGGGACAATCGCGACAATCTGCAAAACCGCGGAATTCCGCCATTTTGGACATCGAGATCACCGACGACCGCGCGACGCCGCACAGTAGGCTTGTCCCGATACGTGAAAAACAACGAAATCGTCATTCAGGGACACGAATAATTGCCACGGTATCGGCGTCAAACGATTGACTCTTTCACCGTGGCAATTATCATCCTCACTCGGCTACCGCCTCAGCTCAGGCCGAGACTACGGACAACCCACCGGGTTGTCCGCTTCACGCCTCAATCCGCAAGAATGGACTCCGCAACGCGGAGACCCAACACACCCTCGCCCGGCTACCGCCTCAGCTCAGGCCGAGACTACGGACAACCCACCGGGTTGTCCGCTTCACGCCTCAGCCCATCATCTCGTCATAGATGCGCTTGCAATCGGGGCAGACCGGATACTTGGACGGGTCATGCTTGGGCACCCAGACCTTGCCGCACAGCGCCACGACCGGACGTCCGGTGGCGCGGGATTCCGCGATGCGGTCGCGGGAGACGTAATGCGCGAATCGATCGGCGTCGCCGCCATCGTCACGCACCGGTGATTCCTCGACCTGCGGGCGCTCCAATACCGAAGTTCCGGCGCTTTGATCGGGATTGCGCAATGGTTCGGCGTCATCAACGAACATACCGGCAAAAGCCATGATGCACTTCCTTACTGTTGTACGATGCAAGATTCGACCGGCTTCCATCATAGATTCCCTTTGTTCCCTGCGGAAACCCGTAGCGCGTAATCGCGAGGTGTCCGCATACGTCAGACGATGTAGTCTAGAAGTCATGACTATCGCAGTATGCCCCGGCTCGTTCGACCCCGTAACCGCCGGCCACTTGGATGTAATCGAGCGCTCGGCGCGGTTCTTCGACGAGGTGCACGTGGTGGTGGCCGTCAACGCCGCGAAAACACCGATGTTTTCCGAAGCCATCAGAGTCGACGTGATCCGGCGCGCCTTGGCTGAGGCCGGCTGCACGAACGTGGTCGTATCCTCCACGGAAGGATTGATCACCGACTATTGCAAGAAGGTCGGCGCGACCGTCATCGTCAAGGGACTGCGCCAGAACGGCGACTACGAGGCCGAGCTCGGCATGGCCTTGGTCAACCGCAAGCTCGCCGGAGTGGAGACGTTGTTCCTGCCGGCCGACCCGATTCTTGAACATATATCCAGCTCCATTGTCAAGGACGTGGCTCGCCATGGTGGAGATGTGACCGGCATGGTGCCCGATTGCGTCGTTCCCCTGCTCGCCGACGCCTTGACGCAGGAAAGCCGGAAGACACTGACGAAGGAAAGCCAGAAAGCACTGACGAAGGAAAGCCAGAAGAAGGACTGATGATGAGCGACGACCACCCTACGGGATACATCGATCTGACCAAGCCGGAGCCGAATCAGGGCTTTGGCGCCGGTGCCGCAGCCGGCAATACGAGCGCGGCCAGCGAACCGCCCGCCGTGCCGGTCAACGCGCTGGGACACGCAGCTGCAGCGACCGATGCAACAGGTACAGCCGCTGCGGCATCCGGCAATAACACTGCGGACAATGGCGCTCCCCACGCCCCCGATTTCGTGCTGGCATCCACCGAGGAAGCCTCGACGGTCATGCCTTCGGCAGATTCGCGCGCGCCGCACACCGACCATCCCGAAACGGCAACCCCGGCGGCCCCGGCGTCGCAGCCGAACTCCTCGAACGCCGCGAGCACTGCGAACGCCAACGGAGGCAGGCCTCGAGGATTCAACATGGACGCGCTTCCCGATCTGCGCGAGAACGCGGAATCCGATCCGGCGACCGAGAAAAGCCGCGCGGAATTCACCACCGTGTATGACGTGATCGATGAATTGGACGCCATGCTCGCCGAAGCCAAGACCAGCATCTTCACCCCCGGCATGGTGCGCGTGGACCGCGATGAATTCACCGCGCAGCTCGATGAGTTGAAGAAACTGCTGCCGGTGCAGCTGGAGCGCGCGTCCGCTTTGATGCGCGAGGCCGAGCGTCGTCTGGAATCCGCGCAATCTCAGGCCAACGCGGTGGTGGCATCGGCGCAAAGCCGGGCCGCCGACATGATCAAAGACGCCAACGAGCAGGCGCAGTTCCTCGCCGGTCAGGAGAACGTGACGGAGCTGGCGCGACAGAAGGCCCGCATGATTCTCGAGCAGGCGCAGAACAAGTCCGACCATCTCACCCAAGGCGCGGACCAGTACTGCATCACGGTGATGGAAGGCCTGTCCCAGCAGCTCACCAAGCTCAACCACGACGTTCAGGCGGGGCTGAACGTGCTGCACGAACGGCAGCAGGCCGCGGCCGAGGACATGCCGAACATCACGCTGAACGATTATCCTGAGGCACAGTAACCCGCGCTCGGGCCGCGCGCGACCAAGGCGCGGCGCATGGCGAGCGCACAGCATCAATAGCATCAAAAAACAAGGCAGAAAGACCAGATTATGGCACGAGTAGAGCATTCCCCCTGGGCGATTCCGGTGGCGCAGATCGCATCACGCGCGGGTCAGTCCAAAACAATCGACGCCGATTTCCCGGCCCCGAGCGGCATCGGCGACGACATCGTCGGCATCAAGGAAGGCACGCCGGTGCACGTGCGCGGACAGTTCGATTCAATCGTGGACGGACTAATCTTCACGGGTCGCCTCGTGGCGCCGTTCGTCAGCGAATGCACGCGGTGCCTGAAGCCTATCGACAAGGATTGGCCGGTCGACGTCACCGTGTTCTTCCCGTACGAGTCCGCGGCGCATGACACCGTGCGCGGCGGCAAGGGCGAGGAAGTGGAGATCATCGCGGGCGAGGACGAGTCCGAAGACACCTATCCGCTGCTGGAGAACGGCGCATTCGCGGACATCGAGGCGCTGATCCGCGACACGCTGGTGGAATCGCTGCCGCTGCAGCCGCTGTGCAAGCCGGATTGCAAAGGCCTGTGCTCCCAGTGCGGCGCGGACCTGAACGAGGAGCCGGACCATCATCACGACGTCGCAGACATCCGCTTCGCCGGTCTGGAGGCGCTCAAAGCGCAGCTTGAAGCCGAACAAGGCAAGTGACAGGAGCGTCCGAGAGGGCATGTCGGAGCCCGCAGAAGTTGCGTGTCTCGCGTTTGTACGAGCCATGCGTTAAGATAACGGACGCTTAAGCTCAATTGTTCGAACGAAATAGAGGATACTCAAATGGCACTGCCTAAGTACAAGACCTCTCGCGCCAACACGCATTCGCGTCGCGCGAACTGGAAGGCTACCGCTGCCCAGACCGTGAGCTGCCCGAACTGTGGCGCTCCGGCCCTGCCGCACATGGCCTGCCCGAGCTGCGGTAACTACCGCGGCCGCACCTACCGCGCCGCCATCCGTTCCGCCCACACCAAGTGAGCGTAACGACAACGGCATGATGAAGGCCCTGCCATCGACGGGTGGCGGGGCCTTCGCATATCGGGCGTTGCCCGGAGAGACGTTACCCTAAGAGACGCTTCCCTAAGAGCACGCCCGAAGAACACATCAACACGAGCACACACCAACGCACAGGCAAGTCGTGGCCTTTCGGCGACGCCGTCACCCGGCAATCCTCGGCAGCCCACGACCGACCTGCATCAGCCATCCATCATCACCGCATTGCGAAGGATCATCAATCATCATGACTGAATCATCAGCCGGACAATACGACGAGCAGCGCACCGACCGCACAGTGCGCGTCAGCCGAACCAACACAGACGCCACACCGGCGAGCGAGCTGCTCCAGGCGCTCGGCACCACCATCAGCCCCGATCTGCTGGTGCAAGCGCTCACCCACCGCTCCTTCTCCCACGAGCATCCGGGCGCGCTCAACTACGAACGCCTCGAGTTCCTCGGCGACGCGGTGCTTGAGCTCATCTCCACCGAAACCCTGTTCACCCTCCATCCGGACATGACCGAGGGGCAGCTCGCCAAGATGCGAGCCAAGGCCGTTTCGGAAGAGGCGCTGAGCGCCATCGCCCGCACCAAGCTCAAGGTGAGCCCGTACATCCTGCTCGGACACGGCGAGGCGGAGCAGGGCGGAGCGGAGAAGAGCTCCATCCTGTGCGACATCGTGGAATCGCTGATCGGCGCCACTTTCCTGGAGCACGGCATCGACGAAGCGCGCAAGGTGGTGCATCACCTAATTGACGACACGCTCGCCGAAGTGGCCACCGAAGGGCCGGCGCTCGATTGGAAGACGTCGCTCACCGTCAAGGCGCACGACATGGGCAAGGACGAGCCGGTCTACCACATGGAGGTCACCGGCCCGGAATATGCGCAGGTCTTCACCGCGCGCGTGAGCCTGGGCGACAGCGACCGGATCATCGGCATCGGCAAGGGCAGCAGCAAACGCAAGGCGCAGCTGGCCGCCGCCGAAGCCGGATGGAAGGCGCTGGAAGCCGCATTGCAGGCCAAGAATGCCAAGAAGCCCAAGAAGCGGACGAAATAGCAAACCGACTAGGTGCGCTGTCTGCTTTGTGAATAGACTGATACCACAACATGAGCAGCGAGCCGCATGCCGAGCCACAAGCCCAGAGCAGCGGACGGAATGGTATGCGCGCCGCCCCGGCAACACTAGCAGCCGGATGGCGCAGCGCGATACATGATGAGGTGAGAGGAATCATGGCTTTACCCACGCCTTTGCAGGCCTTCAGCGGTGTGCCCAAAACCACTGCGGCCGTAGACAAGCAGACCATCGTAGACGGCGAGAAGATGACCGGCGCCCAAGCGCTGGTGCGCTCGCTGGAGGACCTGGGCGTCACCGACGTCTTCGGCATCCCCGGCGGCGCTATCCTGCCGGTCTACCATCAGATCAACGATGACACGAAGTTCCGCTTCGTGCTGATGCGCCACGAGCAGGCCGCCGGCCATGCCGCCGAAGGCTATGCGCTGGCCACCGGCAAGGTGGGCGTGTGCATCGTGACGTCCGGCCCGGGTGCCACGAACGTGGTCACCGCCATCGCGGACGCAAACATGGATTCGGTGCCGATGGTGGTCATCACCGGTCAGGTGGGCGTACAGGCCATCGGTACGGACGCCTTCCAGGAGGCGGATATCGTGGGCATCACCTACCCGGTGTCCAAGCACTCCTTCCTGGTGACCCGCGCTCAGGATATCCCGCGCGTGCTCACCGAGGCGTATCACATCGCCAGCACCGGCCGCCCCGGCCCCGTGGTCGTGGACTTGACCAAGACCGCGCAGACCGGTGAGATGTACTACTCCTGGCCGCAGCGCATGATTCTGCCCGGATACAATCCCACAACCAAGGCGCACGGCCGCGTGCTGTCCGACGCCGCGAAACTGTTCTCCAAGTCCTACCGCCCGGTGCTCTATGTGGGCGGTGGCGCCGCCCGCTCCAACGCCGGCGCCCAGGTCAAGCGGCTGGCCGATCTGACCGGCGCCCCTGTGGTGACCACTCTGCCCGCACGCGGCATCATTCCGGACAGCGACCCGAAGAACCTGGGCATGCTGGGCATGCACGGCACGATCGCCGCCACCGGCGCCGTTCAGCGCGCCGATCTGCTGGTGGCCATCGGCGCCCGCTTCGACGACCGTGTGACCGGCAAGCTGGACGCTTTCGCGCCCACCGCCCGTGTGATCCATATCGACATCGACCCGGCCGAGATCGGCAAGAACCGTCAGCCAGACGTGCCGATCGTGGGCGACGTGGCCACGGTGTTGGACGATCTGATTCCGGAGATCGAGCGTACGCAGGCCATTGTCGGCAAGCCGAATCTGGCTCCGTGGTGGCAGGCGATCGACGGCTGGCGCAACGCGTACCCGATGACGTGGGATGAACCGACCGACGGTTCGCTGGCCCCGCAATGGGTGATCAAGAAGCTGTCCGATCTGGCCGACCCGTCCACAATCTGGGTCACCGGTGTGGGACAGCATCAGATGTGGGCATCCCAGTTCATCGATTTCAAGAATCCGCACTCCTGGCTGTCTTCCGGCGGCCTCGGCACGATGGGCTATGGCCTGCCGGCCGCAATCGGTGCTTCCGTGGGTTCCGCGCGCGAATTCGACGGAAAGAAGCCGGTGTGGCTGATTGATGGCGATGGCTCCTTCCAGATGACTTCGGAGGAACTGGCCGCCGCGTTCCTTGACCATGCCCCGGTCAAGATCGCCATCCTCAACAATTCCGTGTACGGCATGGTGCGTCAGTGGCAGACGCTGTTCTACCAGCACCACTATTCGCAGACCAACCTCAAGGACGGCGAGGCGCACGGCGTGGACGGCGAGACCGCGCTGGCTGACGGCAATGCGCCGCTCGAGGTGCCGGACTTCATCAAGCTGGCCGAGGCATACGGTTGCGTCGGCATCCGCGCGTTCACTGAAGAAGAGGCCATCGAGGCGATCAAGAAGGCCAACGAGATTAACGACCGTCCGGTGCTTGTCGACTTCCGCGTCTGGAAGGATGCGATGGTCTGGCCGATGGTCGCCGCTGGCGCATCGAATGATGAAGTGACGTATAAGCCCGGCATCAAGCCGCTGATCGGCGGCACGCCGGCCCCGGGAACAGGAGCGGTGGATTCCGCTGATTCTGCTGGGTCCGCTGATTCCATTGATTCCGCGGTGAACGAGCACTGAGGGGAGAAGATTGACGATGGCTATGTATCCTGCATCGCAGCCCGGTTCCGAGCGTCATACGCTGTCCGTGCTGGTGGAGAACCGTCCTGGCGTGCTGGCCCGTATCGCAGGCCTGTTCGCGCGCCGTGCGTTCAACATCAACTCGCTGTCCGTCTCCCCCACCGAGCGTCCCGACATTTCCCGCGTCACCGTGACTGCCGACGTGGAGGCGGTGCCGCTGGAGCAGATCATCAAGCAGCTCAACAAGCTGCTGCATGTGCTCAAGATCGTGGAGCTTGACCCGAATTCCACCGTGGAACGCGAGTTGGTGCTCATCAAGGTGGCCGCCGACGAGTCCAACCGTTCCGACGTGCTGGAGATCGTGCGTCTGTTCCGCGTGCGCGTGGTGGATGTGAACCCTGAGTCGCTGACCATCGAAGCCACCGGTGCCGAGGGCAAGATCGACGCGCTGCTCGGCCTGCTGGAGCATTACGGCGTCATCGAGCTGGTGCGCTCCGGCGCGGTGGCCGTGACCCGCGGCCCGCGTGCGCTGGCCGAGAAGGTTGTCGGCTCCGAAGTCACCGGACGCTGATTGCCTCACATAACAACGAAGGGGGAATGCACTTATAGTGCATTCCCCCTTCGTTGTTCTTGGCGACATCATTCCGCCGACACAACCTCAATCGTTGCTTTCATAATGACAGCACGTCATGCTAGCATTATGAAAGCAACGAGGAGGTGCGACATGGCAACACTGACTATCCGAAAGATACCCGACGAACAAATTCAACAGCTCAAGGAAGTGGCTGAAAAGAACAACCGCTCCATGGAATCTCAGGTACGGTCCATTCTCGAAGAATGGTTGGCCGGCACGGTGTCGCGTGAAATCACGCGAAAGACCAATTTCTATGATGAAATCCGCGAATTCATGAAAAGCATGGATTTTGAAGGACTCGACGAAGGTGAGCTCCTGCTACCCAAGCGAGATCCCGCTGATTCCCGACCACCAGTATCTTTTGAAGAGGAATAATCCGTGATCATTCTGGACACCAACGTCATCAGTGAAATTGTCAAGAAGCAACCAGACGAGCACGTTGCCAATTGGCTGAGGAACCAAGATGCCAGCAACTTGGCGACCACCACTATCACCGTTGCCGAGTTGCTGGCCGGAATACGCCGTATGCCTGAAGGTAAACGACAGAAATACACAGATGCAACCGTCAAGCTGGCGCTTATGACATTAGAGGACAGGACGTTTGCATTTGATACCGAGGCAGCCTCAGATTATGCCCGTATCCTTGTCGAACGCGAGCACAGGGGCAAACCTACTAGTATTCAAGACGCCATGATCGCGGCGACTGCCTGTTCCTGGGGAGCCGCCGTGGCTACGCGCAACATCAAGGACTTCGAAGGCACCGGCGTGGAATTGATCAATCCATGGGAGTGCGCATAGTCAGCGTGCATGAGGCCATCCACCACGCGGTGGCCCCGGCAGCAAACGTACCGAGGCCTAGTATCCCGCGTCATTAATTCGTTGAAGAAATTGGAGGCTCCCCTTGTCAGGGGAGCTGGCCTGCGAAGCGGGACTGAGGGGTAGTGAATTAATCAACGAACTTACGGCGAGGCCCAGTGAGCGTTGCAGTTGCTTCCGCTACTCCAACTGCCACTACTCCAACTGCCACTACTCAAGTTGCTCCGACAGCTCCATCCACTCGGCGGTGAGATCATCGGACTCGGCGTTGATGGCGGTCAGCTGCCCGTTGAGCTTGTTGAGGCCTTCATAGTCGGCCGGGTCGTGGGCGGCCATCTGCTGCTCGAGATCGGCCTTCTGGCCCTCCAGCTTCGCCAGCTTGCGTTCGATGGCCTTCACGCGCTTCGACGCCTCATGGAACGCCTTACCGGTAAGCTTCGCCTCAGCGGCGGATTCCCCGGCGTCGCCGTCGGCCTTGCCGTCGTTCGAAGTCTGGATGCCGGAACCCGAGCCTCCCTGAGCGGAGGCGGCGGCACCTTTGGCTCCCCGCTTGGACGAACTGCCACCCGTTCCGGCGAATCCGGGATTGTCCGCAGGCAATCCCTTGCCGTTCTTGATGTCCTCGACCATGTCGAGGTAATCCTGCACGCCACCAGGCAGATGACGCACCTTGCCGCCGATCAGCGCGAACTGCTGATCGGTGACACGCTCAAGCAGGTACCGGTCGTGGGAGACGACGATCAACGTGCCCGGCCAGGTGTCGAGCAGGTCCTCCATCACCGCGAGCATATCGGTGTCCAAGTCGTTGCCGGGCTCGTCCATGATGAGCACATTCGGCTCGTCGAGGAGGATCAGCAGCAGCTGCATGCGGCGCTTCTGACCGCCGGACAGGTCGGCGATAGGCGTCATCAGCTGGGCGGACTCGAAGCCCAGACGCTCCATCAGCTGCCCCGGCGTGACTTCCTTGCCGTCCACGATGTAGCTCGGCTTATAGCGGGACAGCACTTCCTTGATCTTGTATTTGCCGAGCTTCTCCAGCTCGTCAAGTCGCTGCGAGAGTACGGCGAACTTCACGGTCTTGCCGATGTTCACATGGCCCGCGGTCGGGGTGAGCGTACCGTCGATGAGCTTCAGCAGCGTGGATTTGCCAGCACCGTTGGCGCCGACGATGCCGAAACGGTCGCCCGGACCAATCAGCCAGGTCACATCGTCGAGAATCTCACGGCCGGACACGGTGACCTTGCGGGCTGCGGACGTGGAACCTTCCGCATCGGCAGCCGTCTGGTCGTCCACGCCGATGGTTTCGCCGCCGGTGTTCATACGACGGACCTCGCGATCATCGGACAGCTGCGGATTGCCTGCGCCTTCGGTTTCGGCCTTCCGGCGCGCTTCCTCAGCGGCGGCCACAGCCTCAGGCACACCGGCGTCCACCAGACGAGGATCGGTCATATCGGTGACCGCCACTTCGACCGAACCGTGTAGCTGAGGCTCAGCGTACATGGCATTGACCACGTCCACCCGGGAGGCGGAGTCAGCGAGCGCCATAGCATCCGGATCGATCGCATCGGCTGCCGAAACCTGCCCCTGCACATGTTCGAAGATCTGGGTCACATCGATGAGATCCACCACCTGCTTGCCGAGCCGGGAGGTGGCCATCTGCTTCAATTCCAAGGTATTGCGCATCGGCGGCACGTCGGCGATAAGCTCGCGAGCGGCCTTGACATGGAACTTCTGCTTGGTGGAGCGGGCACGGGCGCCACGGGACAGCCACGCGAGCTCCTTGCGGGCCAGATTGCGCCGCTTAGTCTCGCGCACGTCGGCCTGACGGTCACGCTCGACGCGCTGCAGCATGTATGCGGAGTAGCCGCCTTCGAACGGCTCGATCACGCCATCGTGAACCTCCCACATCGATTCGCAGACCTCGTCCAAGAACCAGCGGTCATGGGTGACGAGCAGCAGCGCGCCCTGACCGCGCGACCAACGGTTCTTCAGATGCTCGGCCAGCCAATGGATGGTGACCACGTCCAGATGGTTGGTGGGCTCGTCGAGCGCAAGGATGTCCCAATCCTTGAGCAGCAGGCGCGCGAGATCGGCGCGGCGGCGCTGGCCGCCGGAGAGCGAACCGATCTTCGCGTCCAGGCTCATGCCGCCGAGCAGCGCCTCGACGATTTCGCGGGAGGTGTTGTCGGACGCCCATTCGTAATCCGCGCGGCCCTCAAGCGCCGCTTCGCGGATGGTGGCGTCGTCATCAAGAGGGTCACGCTGGTCGAGCATGCCGAACGTCAGACCGCCGCGCTTGGTCACGCGGCCGGAATCCGGCTCCTGCGTGCCGCGGAACAGATGCAGCAGCGTGGATTTGCCATCGCCATTGCGGCCTACGATGCCGATGCGATCGCCCTCGAACACGCCCTGCGTCACATCGGTGAAGATGGTTTTGGTGGCGAAGGCGAGCGAAACGTGTTCCAATCCAATATCGTAAGTCGGCATGATTCACCAATGTAGCGTCATGCTTACCCAGCCGCAGGCACACAGTTGCGGCGGCGTTGGCGCTGGCGGTAGCGGTGGCGGTGGCGCGGCGTTGACGTTGGCGTTGACGGCACCGACGCCATCACCGCGCTTCCCACCACCTCCCGACCGCCCACCATGTAGGGAATTTCCCACCGTGTAGGGAGCCCGAATCCCATCATTACCTGCAAATGGCGGAAAATGGCCATTCCTGTTCCCTACACGATGGGGGAATCCCTACATCATGGGCAAATCCCTACACGATGGGGATAGCTAGCGCCTATTGGGCGCACTTATTACGCCTGCGCTGCACCCAACGTCTGCGCGTAGGCGTTGCAACGGGCGGCGAATCCGGAGAAGACCTGTTCGGACAGTGGCAGCAACAGCGGATCGTATTGCGCGAACTGTTCGCGCAGCTGGGTTTTCGAGCCGCCGGCGGCCTTCAGATCCTTGACCATGCTCGGCTCCTCAAGCCATTCGTCCAGCAACGAACCGCATACCTCAAGGTGGAATTGGAGCCCCAGCGCCGACCCGACGCGGAACGCCTGCACCTTGGTGCCTGCCGAGCGCGCAAGCAAATCGGCCCCTTCAGGCAGCCCCACCACGTCGTTATGCCAATGCAGCACATTCATCTGCTTGTCCCACATGGAGAAATAGTCATGTTTCTCCATGCGCTTGATCGGGGCGAAGCCGATTTCAGGCGCATCGCCCTTGCGCAACTGCGCACCCAGAGCCGTGGCGATGATCTGATGTCCCAAACACACGCCCAGCACCGGCTTGCCCACGGACACCGCCGCCTTCGCCAGCTTGGCCTCGGCCTTCAAGCCCGGGTAGTTGTCGTAATCCAATGCCCCCATCGGACCGCCCATAATCACCACGCCGGCGAGTTCCTTGAAATCGGGAAGGTCGGGCTTCTTCTGTTTGGCGATGTTCACCGTCACCGCTTGGATACCAAGATCCTCAAGGTTGGACAGAATACGTCCGGGGCGTTCCCACGGAACATGTTGCACAATGAGCACTTGTGGTGTGACCATGCCACCTATTGTGGCATGAGGTACGACCGTGCATGTTACGTAGTCGTGGCGCGGCGCTAATTGCATACCGAGACGTCGAGGCGGGTGCCGCGCAACTCCTCGCCCATCGAGGGCTGCCGCGGGTTATCGCGAAACGTTACGCATCCTCCCCGTTTTACCTTTAACTCCGCTCCCCGCGCGCTTCACTCCGCACACCCAGTAACGTTCACCCCGTACTCCGCACCCCGCACGTTGCACCCCGTACTCCGCACCGCTTCACCCCACACGCACCGCATCATCGCTTCATGTCTGGCTTGTTCCCTACGCTTGAGGGCTATGGGAAACAGCCAAGAACCGCAGGATTTCAGCAATTCCGTCATGCCTTCCAGCCTGACGCCCGTACACGTGGCCAAAGCCGCCGAAGCGCTGAGCTTGTACGACACCGCCTCTCATCAGGTCAGTCGTTTCGTGCCGCTCAAACCCGGCAAGGTGGGCATCTACGTGTGCGGCGCGACCGTGCAGTCTTCGCCGCATATCGGACACATCCGCGCGGCCGTGGCGTTCGACGTGATCCGCCGCTGGTTCCTCAAGCTCGGCTATCAGGTCACGTTCGTCCGCAATGTGACCGATATCGACGACAAGATTCTTGACAAGGCCGCTGCAGCCGGCCAGCGCTGGTGGGCCCGTGCATACTATTACGAGCGCGAATTCACCCAGGCATATAACACACTGGGCGTGCTGCCGCCCACCGTGGAGCCTCGGGCCACCGGTCACATGTCGGACATGATCGACATGATCCAGCGCATCATCGACAACGGTCACGGCTACGTGGTGCTGGACGAGAACGGCAAGCCCACCGGCAACGTGTACTTCGACGTGGCGTCGTGGCCGCATTACGGCGAGCTGACCCATCAGAAGCAGACCGCCGAGGTGGATGAGGCCGCAGCCGTGGCCGACCGCATGGGCCCGTCCGTGGACGCCACCGGAGCCGACAAATACAATCCGGTCGACCCTGCCGACGCCTCCCCCGACAAGCGCGACCCGCGCGACTTCGCCCTGTGGAAGGCCCCGAAGGACACCGATCCCGAAGACGCCCGCTGGTCCACACCGTTCGGCGTCGGACGCCCGGGCTGGCACATCGAATGCTCCGCCATGTCCCATCGCTATCTGGGCGACGGTTTCGACATCCACGGCGGCGGCCTGGATCTGCGATTCCCACATCACGAGAACGAAATGGCGCAGACACGCGCCGCCGGATACCCCTCCGCCGCACGGTGGATGCACTCCGCATGGGTGACCACCAAGGGCGAGAAGATGTCGAAGTCCCTTGGCACCGGACTGTCCGTACCGTCCGTGCTCGCCGAGCATTCCGCCTGGGTGGTGCGTTATGCCCTGGGTTCCGTGCAATACCGTTCGATGCTCGAATGGTCCGGTCAGGCGCTGGTCGAGGCGCAAGCCGCATATGACCGCGTATCGAACTTCATCGAGCGCGCCGGCGTGGTGTTGGGCGAGCAGCCTTCGTACGAGGAAATCACAGCAGTGCCCGCAGACGAGCTGCCGGCCAACTTCGTAGCCGCGATGAACGACGACATCAACGTCTCCGGCGCGACCGCCGCAATCTTCACCGCCATCCGTTCCGGCAATACGCTGCTGTCCAAGCTGGCCGACCGCGTGGATTCCGAGACGGCCAAGGCCGAAGTGCGTGAGGCTCTTGTTGCCGTACGAGCCATGCTGGATACCTTGGGGCTTGACCCGCTGGCCGAGCCGTGGGTTTCCGCTGGCGCCGCAGGAGGTGCCGGCGACGCCGCATCTGAGTCTCCCGAGCATTCCGCACTGGAGGCGCTGATCGGCGAACAGCTGACCGCCCGCGCCGAGGCACGCAAGGCGCGCGACTTCGCCAAGGCCGACGCGATCCGCGACGCGCTTGGCGCGGCCGGCATCGCCATCGAAGACGGCCCGCAAGGTTCCACTTGGAGTCTGAAGTAATACCGTTCACGTTGACGGCAACGTCAGCGTCATGCCGGCATCATGCCGGCGTACTGCGTACACATTATTGCCGTGCCACGCTGGTGCAATAGCGCTTATTATGCGCCAGCGTGGCACGATAAGTCGACGATAACGCAGATCGTCAGTCGAACACAAAGTCCACATCGACGATGTGCAGGCGCTGTTTGAGCGCCGCCTCCAGCGAGCGCTTGCGTTCCACGAGCTCGGCCACGTCGATGGTTTCGCCGGTGCCGGCCAGATACACGTCCACCGTGTAGTTCATGCCGGTTTTGAAGATCAGCGTCTGCTCATACTCAGTGTTGGACGGTAGGTGCTGCTGCGCCGCGGCCTCCACGAACGCGTTGGTCTCGTCATCGTCATGCACGCCGCCCACCAACTCCACAAACGCATCCTTGAGCACACCGAACGGCTCCTTGAAAGTCAGGGCCACCAGCGCCACGGTGATGAAGAAATCGCCGGTGTAGTGCAGGAAATCAAGTGGACCGCCAGTCGGCAGCACCATCAGGAACAGCGCCACCATGCCGATGCCGAACGACATCGCGCCGTCCACCAGCGTGCTTTTGCACTCGGCGGTGAGCATGGTGCTGGCATTGCGGATGGCACGGTTTTCACGGCGATAGTACAGGTAGAGACCGAAGCACATGAGCACCATCGCGATCTCATAGATCACCACCGGCCCGGTCGCGATGCGTTCGCCATCGCCGAATACGAAGTAGTCGTAAGCCACCTGGCACACGTCGATCAGCGAATACAGCAGCAACGACATGGTGAAGATGGCCTTGCAGATCGCGTAGATGGGTTCCAGCGCGAACATGCCGTTGGGGAATCGTTCGGTGGTGCGGACGGTCCGCGAGGAGAGATACACCGCCACCAGTCCGGAGAGCACGGATATCGCGGTGAATGAGAAATCAAGGAACAGCGCCTTGAGTCCGGTCATGAAGAACACGGCCATGCCGGCCGCGACCTGAATCAGATTGACGACGTTGCCGACGATCAGGGCTTTGCGTTCTATTGTCTTATATTGGGGCATCGGTGGGCCTTCCATATTGCACGGCATGTCTGCGTTGGCCCGCTACTTCACTGGTCGGCTGGCGGGATTCTCCGGGAATCCGTTCGCGACTCGATTCGCGAGGGCGCACGGCAGTCTGCGTATAGGTGGTGTCCAAGGATTTTCAAACGGCGTAAGCATTCCAAAACCACTGGATTAATTGCCATTCCATAGTAGCAGCAGGGCAGAATCGCAACGATTCTGCCATAATCCGGAAGGCACTGACGCAATAACAGGCATCCAGCAACAACGTTGGCAAAATCGTTGCTAGCCGGACGGCCGGCCGACAGGCGGCAGAATCGGCCGCGCAGCGGAGAGTGCCGCAATTTCCCGCGTGGCGGCTAGACTGTTGCCCATTATGGCAGCTTTTTCATCGTTAACTGACAGACTCTCGAATGCGTTCAAGCATCTGAAGAGCAAAGGCAAGCTTTCCGAAGCGGATATCGACGGTACGATCCGCGAGATCCGCCGCGCACTGCTCGACGCCGATGTGGCGCTCGACGTGGTGCGCTCCTTCACCGGCAAGGTGCGCGAGCGTGCGCTGGGCACCGAGGTGTCCGAAGCGCTGAACCCCGCGCAGCAGGTGGTGAAGATCGTGGACGAGGAGCTGACCGATGTGCTCGGTCAGGGCGTGGATCGTCCGCTGAACTTCGCCAAGAACCCGCCGACGATCATCATGCTCGCCGGCCTCCAGGGTGCCGGTAAGACCACGCTGGCAGGCAAGCTGGGCTATTGGTTGAAGGACTCCGGCCACACGCCGCTGCTGGTGGCGGCCGATCTGCAGCGCCCGAACGCCGTGACGCAGCTGCAGGTGGTCGGCGAGCGCGCCGGCGTACCGGTATATGCGCCAGAGAAGGGCGTGCAGTCCGATGGCGGCGAGGCGGTGGCCGCGCCCGGTCAGACTTCCGGCGACCCGGTGAAGGTGGCACGCGACTCCATCGCCTTCGCCAAGCAGAAGCTGTATGACACGGTGATCATCGATACCGCAGGCCGTCTTGGCGTGGACGAGGAGCTGATGAAGCAGGCCCGCGACATCCGCGACGCCGTGCAGCCCAACGAGATCCTGTTCGTCATCGACGCGATGATCGGCCAGGATGCGGTCAAGACCGCCAAGGCCTTCGACGAGGGCGTGGACTTCACCGGCGTGGTGCTCTCCAAGCTGGATGGCGACGCCCGCGGCGGCGCCGCGCTTTCGGTGGCGAGCGTGACCGGCAAGCCGATCCTGTTCGCCTCCACCGGCGAAGGTCTGAAGGACTTCGAGGTCTTCCACCCGGATCGAATGGCATCGCGCATCCTCGATATGGGCGATATCATGACCCTCATCGAGCAGGCGCAGAAGCAGTTCGACGAGGAGGAGGCCCGCAAGGCCGCCGCCAAGATCTCGGAAGGCTCGTTCGGACTCGACGACTTCCTCGACCAGCTGCAGCAGGTGCGCAAGCTCGGTTCGATGAAGTCGCTGCTCGGCATGATTCCGGGTATGGCCCAGCATCGCAAGGAGCTGGAGCAGTTCGATGAAAGGGAGATCGACCGCACCGAGGCCATCATCCGTTCGATGACTCCGGCAGAGCGTCGCAATCCCTCGATCATCAACGGCTCCCGTCGCGCCCGCATCGCCTACGGTTCCGGTGTGACCGTCTCGCAGGTGAACGCGCTGCTGCAACGTTTCGAGCAGGCCGCGAAGATGATGAAGCGCATGTCGAACCGCAACGGCATGGGAGGCGGCATTCCCGGCTTCGGTGGCCCGTCGATGGGTGGCGGCAAGAAGAAGGGCAAGAACAAGAAGAAGGGCGGCAGGTCCGGCAATCCGATGAAGCGCGAGGCCGAGGAAAAGGCATTGCGCGACAAGCTCGCCGGCAAGGCCTCCGGTGCCACCGGCGGCTCGGCGTTCGCCAAGAAGCCGCAGAATCCGGCCCTGCCCGCAGGCCTTGAGCAGATGATGGGCAACGCCGGAAACGACGGCGCGGAATTGCCGCCGAACCTCGGCGGCGGCCTCGGCGGACTGTTCGGTCGCTGATAGCCGCCGATCATCGGCAGCAATACGATGCGGCTCTCCTTCCGGGGAGAGCCGCTTTTTGTACTTCTGTATTTCAGTGCTTAAGGAGTTTGTCCATGACGACTACGTTTTTCGCTGTGGTTATCATTCTCGCATGGCTGTGGCTCGGCCTCTCCGCACTGCCCGCAGGGCTTGAAGCGCGCATGCCATTGCCGTACATGATCGCGCTGACGCCGTTTCTCTGGGTGCCGTTGATTGTGCTCGCCGGCGTGGCGGTATGGCAGCACGAATGGGGCGCGATGTGCTTGCTCATGGTCGCGGCCCTGATGACCAGCTCCCAGCGCATCAGCTACTGGGGTACCGGCCTCACCGCCGGCAAAAAGCGTGAAACACTGCGTGAAACATGGCGTGAAACATCGTATGAAACACTTCCGCCGCAGTTCGCAGTCATGACGCTGAACTGCCGATACGGGCGGGCGAACGCCGACGCCATTGTCACTGCGGTTCGCGAGCGCCGCATCGCCGTGCTCGCGCTGCAGGAGGTCACCGACGCACTCGTCGCCCGACTGGACAAAGCAGGCATCGGCGAACTGCTGCCCTACCGCCAATCCGGCAATCCCCAAGACACGGACAACGGCGGCTACAACATCATCCTTTCCCGCTATGAACCGGCCGCGGCCGTGCCGAGTGTGGTGGACATCCCCGCCGCCGACGTACCGGCCATCACACTCAGGCTGGCCGGCGAAAACGCACAGTCCAGTAAAACCGTCCAAGCAAACGACACAGTCGCAGACCAAACAGATACCGCAAGCACACAGCCCGAGCGCACGGTGACCTTCTGCTCGGCTCATCCGAAGTCGCCGATGCGCGGCTGTGCGGACTGGTCGGCGGGCATTCTGGGACTCGGAGCCATCGCGCGCGCCTCAGTCATCGGCGATCACAATATCGCCGTGGTTCTGGGCGACCTCAACTCCAGCACCGACCACCCCAGCTTCCGCGCGCTGCTCAAATCCGGATTCAAGGACGCGAGCCTGACACAGGCCGCCGGGCCGACGCTGACATTCCCCCGATGGATTCCCTGGCCGCGCATCGAATTGGACCATATCCTGTTCACACCCGGATTGAATCCGTCCGGAGTGCAGTCATTCGAAATACCGGACACCGACCATCTGGCGCTCACCGCGACGCTCGCGCTGCGTGAGTGCTAGCGCGATAGTCCAACGCGTGTCTCACGTCCTGGGCATGGGGCTATAATAACCCAGTTATTCACGCGCGCGTGGCGCCCTCTACACCCCGTGCCGTGAGGACACGTGGGTTCCGGCGAGCCGTGCCCCACACAGCACACTGAGAAACCACAAACCTAGTATTTACAAGGAGAGCCATTTTGGCAACCAAGATTCGTCTGAAGCGACAGGGCAAGAAGTTCTACGCCTTCTACCGCGTGGTGGTCGTTGATTCCCGCAAGAAGCGTGACGGCAAGGTTATCGAAGAGATCGGTATCTACAACCCGAACACCCAGCCCTCGACCATCCAGATCAAGTCTGACCGTGCTCAGTACTGGCTCGGCGTCGGCGCTCAGCCGTCCGAGCCCGTTGCCCACCTGCTGAAGATCACCGGCGACTGGCAGAAGTTCAAGGGCCTCGAAGGTGCCGAAGGCACCCTCAAGACCGTTGAAGCCGGCCCGGATGCCGAAGCTCGCGTCGAAGCCGTCGAGAACGAGGCCCAGAAGCTGAAGGCCGCCAAGTCCGAAGCCGAAGCTAAGGCCAAGGCAGAGGCTGAGGCCGCTGCCGCCGCCGAGGAAGCCCCGGCCGAGGATGCCGCTGAAGAAGCTCCGGCCGAAGCCTGAGATTTCGAGGAAGGCTGGCAATGCTCGCACAGGCTGTGGAACATCTCATCAAGAACATCGTTGATTTTCCCGACGATGTTTCTGTCAAGTCCTATGAGAATGCGCGCGGCGAACTGCTTCGTGTGCGTGTGAACCCGGAAGACATCGGCCGAGTGATCGGTCGTGGTGGCCGTACCGCCAACGCGATTCGCACGGTGATCCAGGCATTGTCCGATCACAAGGTGCGCGTCGACATCATGGACGTCCGCCGATAAGCGATAAGGATATTTCACAGCATGGCAGAGTACGACATGCACGACGACCCTCAGCAGCTCGAGTTGCTGAGGGTCGCTCGTATCGGACGCGCACAGGGCCTGAAGGGCGAAGTCAACGTGCGCATTTTCACCGACGACCCCGAGTGGCGATTCGAGCCGGATTCCGTTCTCTATGAGCAGGACGACGATGGCGAAACCGAATACGTCGTGGAGCGCTCCCGCACCGCGGGCGACCGGTGGATCATCAAGTTCGAGGGCGTCGATGACCGTACTGCGGCCGAGGCCTTGAACGGCGTGGAACTCTACGGCGAAGCCGATGACCCGGACGAAATGCTCGAGGCGGATGAATGGTATCCGAAGGATCTCATCGGTCTTGAGGCACGACTGGCTGACGGCAACGGGCTGAATCTGCCGGTCGGTCAGGTGGTGGGCACCGTGGTGGATGTGATTGACTCCCCCGCCCAGTCCCTGCTGAAGATTCGTCTGGCCGAGCCCGTGGTCACCGGGCAGAACTCCAAGGGCGAGGACGTGGTCGAGAAGACCGCGCTCGTACCGTTCGTGGAGGAACTGGTTCCCGACATCGATCTGGAGGAGCAGTACCTCACGCTCGACCCGCCCGGAGGCCTGATTCCGGGCCTGTAAGCCACGGCACACCTCAGCATGAATAATCCCCGAGCGTACGTTCGCCCGGGGATTATTCATGCCCATCTCAGTAAACGTACGCTGAGCGGGAGTCAGTGTACGTTTACTGAGATAACGCCGGAGACAGGCACCCGCAATGGACGCGTGCAATGCACGCTGATATGGACACCAACGCGCACAGATTTGCGTTTGCACTACGTAGCCACTAAGTTGTCATTCCGTCAACTATCGTTGTCCGATCAGAGAAGACCGGATTCCGATCGACGACACAGCACAGCACAACCGAATGCATGGGCAATGCGGCCCTAATCACGCCGGTTGCCTATGCCGGCCGACGATCACCCGCGCCCCGCTGAGAACATCAAGGAGGAACAGCCATGGCAGAACGCAAAGTCGCGCTGATTACCGGAGGCGCCATGGGACAAGGCAAGGCACACGCCCTGAAATTCGCGCAGAACGGCTTCGACGTAGTACTCGCGGACATGCAGGACCCCGAAAGCGACGCATTCCGCGCCACCGTACAGGAAATCGAAACCACCGGTGCCAAGGCACTGGCAATCAAGTGCGACATTACCAAGGATGAGGACATGTCCGCCCTGTTCACGCAGGCGTGGGATACGTTCGGCCGAATCGACGTGGTGGTGGCCAACGCCGGCGTCATCAATTTCGGCTACACCTGGGAGCTCACCGACGCCCAGGTGCAGAAGGTCATCGATGTCGACCTGATCGGCACTTGGCGCACCGACAAATACGCCGCGCTTTACATGCGCAAGCAGGGCTTCGGCCGCATCATCAACATCGCATCTACATCTGGCATGTACGGCACCCCGCAGCTCGCTACCTACTGCATGGCCAAGTGGGGCGTGCGCGGCCTGACCAAGACGCTCGCGCAGGAGCTCAAAGGTACCGGCATCGTGGTGAACACCGTCTGCCCCACCAAAGTCAAGACACCGATGTGTGAGACCGACAGCTATGTGCAGTTCATCAACGACCTGACCGGCAACCATTATCAGACCTGGCAGGAGATGTATGACTCTGTTCCGTTCCTCGATGTGGAGGATATTTCGGACATGGTGTACTGGCTCGGCACCAGTCGGGCAGCCGGCAAGTTCAGCGGACGCGATCTGGGCCTCGACCTCGGCACCCTCCAGCAGTAGGCCGGCAGGCAGCAAGCTGTACGGCACGAAATCCGACTCGGCCAGGCTTCGACTGCCCCAGCAACGGCACGTGTCTGGTTCCGCATCGATTTCGTTCCCGATTGAGGCGAAATCGAATCATCGGGAACGACCTTCCCAAGGCAAGCCATTCCCGAATCACCAGCACGATTGTCGTTTCATCATCGTTGTTTCATAATTGTCGTTCACAAGGATTCTTCGACCATGACCATCACCAAAGCAACCCGCTGGCGCGTGTTCGCCGGCGTCTGGATCCAAAGCCTGTTCACCTCGGCCACCGCGTTCTTCAGCCTGTTCGCGCTGCCCCTGACCACCCAGTTCGACTGGAGCAGCTCGGACTTCTCCATGGCCTACACCATCTACATGTTCGTGTACTGCGCAGTGGGCTTCCTCGGCGGACTACTGGCCGAAAAGCTCCAGCCGCGCGTGGCCATCTACATCGGTCTGGTGTTCTTCGCAGCCGGCTGGTTCCTCACCGGCTTCGCCTCCTCGATTCCGCAGCTGTACCTGTTCTACGGCATCCTTGCCGGCGCCGGCGCCGGCACCATCTATCCGGCCTGCCTGCCCACCGCGCTGAAGTGGTTCCCAGACAAGGCCGGCTCGATTTCCGGTCTGGTGCAGGCCGGCGCTTCCTGTGGCCCGTTCATCATGTCGCCGATCGCCCAGTGGCTTATCGACACCTATGGCGCGCAATCCGCCTGCAAGATTCTGGCAGTGATCTTCCTGATCGGTGTAGGCGCGGTGGCATGGATGATCGTGCCCTGCCCGGAAGGATGGACTCCGGAAGGATGGACGCCCAGCAAGGAGCAGGCCAAGGATCTCAATACCAAGAACTACAACATTCCGCAGATGGTGAAGACTCCGGTGTTCTGGGTGATGCTGCTCATGTTCATCTTCGCCAATGCCGCCGGCACGATGATGGTCAGCGCCACCTCCCCCATCGCGCAGAAGCAGATCGGCCAGACTGCCATGACCGCCGCCTTGTGCGTGAGCATCATGACGCTGGCCAACATGTGCGGACGCATCGGCTTCGGCTTCATCTACGACCGACTCAAAGGCTGGAATTCGCTGGTATTGGTGCTGGTGCTGAACGGTCTGTCGATGGTGATGCTCACGATGGCGCACACGCTGCCGTACTTCATCCTGTGCATCTGCCTGGTGGGCTTCTCGTTCGGAGGCCTTCTGGTGGTGTTCGCGCCGATTGTCAAGAACGTGTTCGGCTCGCGCTTCTACAATCGCAATTATGGTCTGATCTTCATCGGCTATGGCATCGGTGCGTTCGTCGGCCCGAAGATCAGCGCCAGCTTCTATGACTCGACCGGTTCTTATGTAGCCGGTTACATCGGTTCCGCGATTCTGGCCGCGGCCGCCATCGGACTGGTGTTCGCCGCCCGTTATCTGGTCGGCAGGATGCAGGCCCGTGACGCCGCCGAAATCGCAACGGACGTGCACTGAGCCGGCGTCTGGGCCGGCGGTCATAGCCAC
The DNA here is from genome assembly GCF_000741695.1 of Bifidobacterium reuteri DSM 23975. Classification (GTDB taxonomy): domain Bacteria; phylum Actinomycetota; class Actinomycetes; order Actinomycetales; family Bifidobacteriaceae; genus Bifidobacterium; species Bifidobacterium reuteri. The sequence continues at coordinate 22,311 of NZ_JGZK01000013.1, forward strand.
AGTCGCCCTTTTTCTCAGTAAACGTACGCTGAGCGGGAGTCAGTGTACGTTTGGTGAGGTAGTACGGTGAGCAGCCAGACGGGAACACACTAGAGGGGAACACGGCGCTGCGTTGACCTGCCACTATCCGCCGCATATCTACGTCGGAATGCCGCAGATATGCGGCAGGTCAGCATACAGCTGCGGCGTTGGTGACGCGGGCCATGAACCGGTCGAGGAATGCCGGCACGTCCACGCCGAGGGCGACCTGCGTGTGCTTGTCGGGGTCCTGAAGGCGCGACCGATCGCCGATGGTACGCCCGCGGAACGGCCCATCCACGTCCACCTGAAGGTTGAAGCCGAACGTCGTCACCAGGCTCGGGTCGAGCGCTGCGGCGACAGCCAGCGGGTCGTGCAGTCCGCAGCCGTGAATCTCCGGCTGATTCCTGAGATAGAAATCAATGTAATAGTCGGTCATGGTGACGAGGAAGTCGCCGGCCGGAGTGCCGAGATCAGCCCATTGATGAGCCTTCTCACGAGTGAGCGCAGTCTGGTGGGTCACGTCGAGGCCAATCATCGTGGTGCGAGCACCGCACTTGAACAGGTAATCGGCAGCCTCGGGATCTTGGGAGATGTTCGCTTCGGCAGCGGGGCTGACGTTGCCGGGCAACGTCAGCGACCCGCCCATGAACGTCACGTTCGCGCCGCAATCCCGCACATCCGGCGCATTGCGGAACACGGTGGCCATCGTGGTCATCGCGCCCGTGGGTATAACGATCAAATCCGGCCCGTACTTACGCATCGCATCGACGATGAATCCGACCGCGGAACCTTTCGGCTCCGGTTCCCTCGGCGAATCGGGAATCACCGCGCCACCGATGCCATTGGGATGATGAACCGCCACCGAACCGGCGCTGGGAGCCCATACTGCATCTCGCGGCCAGCCTCCCCTACCGCCATCGCGCCAGTCGGCATATGCCTGATCGATCGGCGGCACGGCGTCATCTGCGGCAGCGGCAACTGCAGCTGGGGCCGCGATATTGTGCGCAATATTAACAGGCGCGATGGGATGGTCAACGCCGGGGTACACCGGTACGTCGTCACGGCCGAACAGGTGGAGCACGGCCAGCGCATTGCGTGCGGCAAGCGGCACCGCGACATTGCCATACGTGGCGGTGATGCCTATGAGGTCCGCCTCGTCGGCACTTCCCAAGGCATAGGCGATGGCCATGGCGTCATCGATGCCGGTGTCAAGGTCGAGAATCAGCTTCTTGCGCATGGAATCTCCTTGTAGGGCTTCCCTGTCAGGACGTTGCTGCGAGAAGCAATCAGCCGAGCTTGGCGAGTTCTTCCGGGCTGAGCTCGAGCTGGTCGGCCTTGAGGGAGTCGAGGATGGTTTCCGGACGGTGGGCGCCGGGGATCACGAACATATGGTCGCCCTTGGCGAGCTCCCAGGCCAGCACCACGCGCTGGTAGCTCACGCCGTGGGCTGAGGCCACCTCGCGGAACGGGTCGAACTTGGACTCGTCGTAGGGGTGACGGTAGCCGCCGAGCGGGCTCCAGCACACGAACGCCAGTCCCAGCTTGGCGCAGTAGTCGAGCGTGTCCTGCGTATCGAGATGAATCGGCGAGTACTGGTTCTGCACAGCCACGAGCTTGTCGCCGAGGATGGAACGCGCGATGTCGATCTGCTCGATCGAAGCGTTGGATACGCCGGCCACACGGGCCACGCCCTCGTCCACCAGCTGCTTCAGAGCCTCGATGGACTCGTTGTACGGCACTTCGGGATCATGACGGTGCAGATACAGCAAATCGATGGTGTCGACGCCGAGCGCCAGCGCGGACTGCTTGCCGTATTCGATGAGATGCTCCGGCTTGCCGTCGCGGGGCCACAGCGGCTCTCCGTTCTCGCCCCAGACGCGGCGCAGGCCGATCTTAGTGGCCACGGTGACCTCGTTTTTCGGTCCCTTCCACGTGGCCAGCGCCTCACGGACCAGCTTCTCACCGGTCTGCTCCTCCTCGCCGGGCGTGTAGTAGGCCCAAGCTGTGTCGATGTGGCGGCAGCCTGCGTCGAGCGAGGCGTGCAGGGTTTCGATGCCGACATCATGGCCGCGATTGTTTTCGATGGTCAGCGGCATCTCGCCGTGGCCGATGGCGGTGGTGGAAAATGGACCGAGGTTACGGAACAGTGCCATGATGGCTCCTTTGCGATTCGTGTATCGAATTGATTATCCTCTTGTCTTCAAGACTAGGCATTTGTCTGGATTTCGTCGCAATGTGCCCTCTGCAATACGGCAGCACAGCAGCACAGCAACGCGGCAAAGCACCGTATCCGCGCATCACGGTCAGCGGCCGCCGAAGGAACCGCCGCCGGAACCGCCTGAGGAACCGCCGAAGCCGCCGCCGGAGAAGCTGCCGCCGGAACCGCCGAAACTCGACCCGCCGCCGGAATCGGAGGATGGCATGGCCGCTTGGATGGTGGAGGTGATGTCACCCAGTCCGGAAGACAGCTGCGTGCCTAGATCGGAGAAATCGGGGGCGTACGAGTTTCCGCCGAACAACGAACCAGCACCGAAGCCGGCAGAACCAGCGGAACCGGCACCATAGCCGCCGCCATAATAGCGCTCATCCCACATATGCGAACGATACGACCAGTACAGCACCGAATCGGAGGCGTTGTCGTCAAGCCAACGCGGGTCGTTGACCTGCGGATACGCCTTGGCGAATTCCGCGGCCACGCGGTCGCTGATGCCGAACGCCGCGGCATACACCATATACCAATCCCACAGGGCGAGGTCGGCGGCGCCACGATCGCTGAAATCGGAGAAGTCCTCCATATACCGCTTCAGGCCCAGCACGCGGCCGGCGTACCCCTGTCCACGCTTGGTCAGCTCCTGCATCGAGCCTGAGGTGGCGCAGAAGATACCCATCGCGAACACCGGCAGTCCAAGAATCAGGCCGACCGCAGCATACCCGATGATCAGGTTGGCGAGCATGATGGCGAATCCATCGACCGCCGCCAAAGTGCCGGCGAGAATCCACTGCCAGCCGCGGGCGCGGGAGACGTCGAGCATCGTATATTCGATGTCACAGGCACCGGTAAACTTGCCGAGTTCGATATACCCGTCTTCCCAGTCCTCGCACGCTGCCTTCATCTGATTGAAGTCGAACACCGGACTGCCCACGCGCTTGGAGATCACGACAAGCAGCTTGAGCAGCGCGTTCTCTGAGTCGCTCAGACCGAACTGAGCCTTGTTCGGCGTCTGATCGATGGCCTCGGGCATGATCACGATGGTGCTGGTGGTTTTGACCAGCTGACGATTGACCGCACCACGGTCGATCATGTGACTTACGCCCAGGGCCGTGGCGCGGCTCATGTCGATGCCACGGTACATCTCCGCAGGACCGGGATAGATCGTAATGGCCTTCTTGACGGCGAGCGCAAGCATCGTGGCCGTGAGCTGCCGGTTGCTGCGGGAGCGACGCCCCTGCTCCATCACATCGAGGAGGCGGGCGGCCGAGGCGGGGCTGATGCCGGGCTTGTCACGCCAGTATTCGACCGGGCCGTGGTATTGGGCGTTCCGGTTGCTGATAATCGAGGCGTACAGGCCCCAAATCACCAAGGCAATGCCGAGTGTGACGCTGATGATCCAGAACGTGAGCCTTGCGACGGCGGCATTGTGCTGTCTGTCGCGCCACTGCTGCTCCTGCCTTGTCTCGTCCGCCTTGAGCGCATCAAGATGATCGCCGGGCAACGTGCGCGCAATGCCGCTCGTAGTAGGAGCGGAGGTCCAGGCGGCCACCACATCCAGATAATCGCCAGACCTGATGTTGTATGCCTTGAACGTCAGGCCACCGTCCGCGGCACGGCTGGTTTCCGACGTGCGTTCGGTGTGCAGCCAACCCCAGGACGTGTTCTTGGTGATGCCTTCCGGGAAGTGCACGGTGCCGCTGACCACGCCGATCGGCACCTGATTCGACTTGCCGAACGGCTCCCACTGGAACGCGGCGATGTCATCCCATTGGGTCGCCACATCGTGCATGGTGAAGTGCACATCGAACTTCAGACTGTCCGCCGATTCGGTGACGGGGATATTCCATCCGATTTCCACGGTTTTGCTGTAGTCGGACACCTGGCCAGGCGTCAGCCCGTCCTCGCCCGGAACGTATGCCCGCGGATTGTTGCCGCCCGCGTCCACGTCGGCGATGTACCAGTGATTGGCATAATCGGAGTCCCATACCGAATCCGGCACGTCGCTGGGTACCTTGGGCTCGCTCTGCTGGGCGTAGCGGGTTCCGGTGGTGACGTTGGTGACGCTGATGTCCGTGATGTCGGTGAGATTGTCCGCGCGCAAAGTGTACTGCTGGTACAGCTGTTTCCACGGTTTGACATTGTCGTCGCCGTCGGCGCGCTTGCGCAGCTTCATATCGATGTGCTGCGTGACCTCAAGATCGCCATCGCCGGTGACGTTCACGTCATAGTCGAGCGAGCGGTAGCTCAGGTCGGCGAGGCTGCTGGTGCCCGCGGGAATCAATACGAACGAACCGAAGATGAACGCCATCAGCACTGTGAAAAGCACAGTGGCGATGGCGGCGCGAATCATCCGCTTGCGCATCAGAACCTGACCTGCGGCGCTTGCCGGGAAGCGTCATCCGTTTGGAAGTACTGCGCCTGCTCGAAATGGAACAGTCCGGCGATGATGTTCGTCGGCACGGTCTCGATGGCGGTGTTGAGCTTCAGCACCACATCGTTGTAGAACTGGCGCGCGTATGCGATCTTGTTCTCAAGTTCCTTGAGCTGCCCCTGCAGATCCAGGAAGTTCTGGTTGGCCTGCAATTGCGGGTATGCCTCGGCGGTGGCCTGCAGGTTCAGCAGCGCACGGGAGAGCGCGTTCTCGGCATCGGCGCGCTGCGCGGCAGTCGCATTCGGATCGCCGGCGGCCACCACGGCACCGGCGCGGGCGGCGGTCACCTGGGTGAGCACCGCGGACTCATGCCCCGCGTATCCCTTCACCGTCTCCACCAGGTTGGGAATCAGATCCGCGCGCTGCTTCAGCTGTACGTCGATCTGCGCCCAACCGTTCTTCACGCGGTTTTTCAGTGTGACGAGATTGTTGTATGCGCTGACCGCCCAACCAATCAGTGCGATGATCAGGATGACGACGACAATGCCGACAATAGTACCCGGATTCATGATTTCCCCGCCCTTCTCGCGATCGCGGCATCGGTGAGGACAGTCTGCGACGCTCCTCACTGTGCGCCGCACCGGCAGCCGCCGGCGCGATTGCTGTGTTCCAGTTTCATTCTTCCATAGCATCGGGCGAAACGCGAGCATCGCATCGCTGCGGCATGCGTACGAAGCCGCGCAGTCGAGTTCAGGAAGCATCCAGCAAAGTCACAGGGCAGCATCATCGACCTTGCGCGCAACAGTAAGTCCTGGCGCAGCTGGCAATCATGCTCGCCGCCGATAGTTGGGGGCAGAGGTTCCGCGCCGGCGAACGGATCAGGTCCGTCCGACCGAGCGGAATCGCACGAAACAACACACCATTACATGCTGCGCAACGCAGATCCATGATCTGCCGAATACCATCATGCCCGGCCGATTGCGTTTTGGGATTTCCGCCGGGATTGCTGAGGTACGACATGCAGCATCAGCTCAAGGACACGACATGTTTGTATTGAACAACGCCTGGAAAACCGTGATACGGAACAAGGGGCGCAATATTCTGATCGTGCTGATCGTGGCGATCATCGCCGCGGCGGCCACCATCGGACTCGCGATCCGGAGCGCCGCCGACAACGCGCGCGAAACCGGGCTGGCGAACACGTCGGTGACCGCCACCATCAGCGTGGACCGCAGCAAACTCATGGAGCAGGCGCGTGAGGCGAGTTCGTCCGATTCGTCAGGCGATTCCTCCTCCGACACCGCGGCGCCTGACTTCGATTCGATGCGCAGCGCTCTGGAGGACAGCAGCCTAACTCTGGCGGATTACCAGAAGTATGAGAAGGCGTCCAGCGTGCCGGTCAGCTCCTATTATTCCGAAAGCACCGGGGTCTCCGGCACCGATTCCTTCCAGCCTGTGGAGTCCAGCAGCGCGAACGCCGCGAATTCCTCGGATTCCACTGGCTCCTCAGATGCGGACGCCGGCAACGGACAGGGCATGCAGGCTCCTGACGGCGGGCAGAACATGGGCGGACGCGGCGACGGCCCAGGCAATATGATGACCTCCGGAGACTTCACGCTGACCGGCTTCTCCTCCGACGCCGCCATCGCCAACGCCGCAAACGGTTCGTTCACGATGTCGTCCGGCTCGGTGTTCGGTTACGACGAGTCGGACAACGGCAAGGTCATCATCTCCAAGACCCTGGCCGACTTCAACAATCTCTCGGTGGGCGACACCATCACCGTCACCAACCCGAGCGACACCTCGCTGACCTATACGCTGACCATCTGCGGCATCTACGAGAACTCCACCTCCAGCAACACCAATGCGATGGGACCGATGGGCGGCACCTCGCAGGACGCCGACAACGCCATCTACACGTCGGTCTCCACACTGCAATCGCTCGGTCTTGATGCCGATACCACCGCGAACGACGACAACGACAATACGACCACCCAGCTCAATTACACCTACGCGCTCTCCAGCGCCGACGACTACGAGACCTTCGCCTCCGATGTCGCTGCCGCGGGACTCGACGACACATACACCGTGCAATCCGCCGATGTGGAGCAGTACGAATCCAGCCTTGTGCCGCTCGACAATCTGGCGAAGTTCGCGCTGACGCTGCTCATCGTGGTGTTAGCGGTGGGCGCGGTGGTGCTCGTGGTGCTCAACCTGTTCAACATCCGCGAGCGCAAGTATGAGGTCGGCGTGCTGACCGCCATCGGCGTGAAAAAAGCCAAGGTGGCGGCGCAGTTCGTCATCGAGCTGCTCATTGTCACGATGTGCGGCATCGCGCTGGGCGTGGCCGGCGGTGCAGTGGCGTCCGTGCCGGTGTCGAACCAGCTGCTCGCCTCGCAGGTGTCGGCGCAAGAGTCCGAGGCCTCCAGCCAGCAGCAGCAATTCGGGCGTGCGGCCGACATGGGCGGCGGACCTGGCGGGGCGGCGGGGTCTTCGCCGTCGACCGGGGCGAGCAATGGCTCTGATTCCTCGGATTCCGATTCCACTTCGGACAATGGCAACATTTCGTCCGGCAGTACTGCCAATTCGCGCGATGCTCGGTCCGGCGGACCGTTCGGCATGAATCGCGCAGTCGATTACGTCAGCGAGATCAACGCCACGGTGAATCTTGCGGTGGTGGGTCAACTGATCCTCATCGGACTCGGACTCACTTTGATTTCCGCGCTGGTCGGCATCGTGTTCGTCATGCGCTACGAACCGCTGCAGATTCTCGCCGACCGCTCGTAGCCGGTGCCGCGGCTGCGCATGCAACGTGCACGTGCCGCCGCTCCGCTGCCATCGCATCGCACATACGCATCCCTTCTCGCCGCATACGGCCCCTTTCCTATCCCACGGTGTAGGGAATTTCCCACCATGTAGGGAGCCGAAAACTCGAATTGGCGGAATTCCGCCGTTTTTCATCCCTACACCGTGGGCGAATCCCTACACCGTGGGCGAATCACATATCCCAGCACCTCAAGGACATCATCATGACTACCGAATCCCCCACCGCAACCGTCATCGCGACTCCAGCCAATGAGAAGCCGCAAGACTCCGCGACCACGGCCGCGCTGGAACTGGAGCACGTCTCCTACTCGTACACCAAAGGCGGCAAGCGCGTGCTCATCGACAAGAACTACGTCTTCCACGCCGGCCGCGTAATCGCAATCACCGGACCGTCCGGCGCCGGCAAGACCACGCTGCTGTCGCTGCTCTCGGGACTCACCACCCCGACCAAAGGACGCGTGCTGCATAATGGCGAGGATCTCGCCAAGGCTGATCGCTATCGCTTCCGCAGCCATGACATCGGCGTGATCTTCCAGAGCTTCAATCTGCTGCCGGCCCTGACCGTGGCGGAAAACATCATGCTGTCGATGGACGCTTCAGGCAAGGCCTTCGACAGGCCGAAGAAGGAGATCGCCGCCGAGCTGATCGCCAAGGTGCGACTGCAGCCAGAGTATCTCAATGAACGCATCCTGCATCTGTCGGGCGGCGAGCAGCAGCGCGTGGCGATCGCGCGCGCACTGAGCTACGACCCGCAGATTATCCTGGCCGACGAGCCCACCGGCAACCTCGATTTGGCCACACAGGACGACATCATGGCGATTTTCAAGGATCTGGCGCATCGGGAAGGCAAGTGCGTGATCATCGTGACGCACAGCCCCGAGGTCGCCGCCCAATCCGACGAAGTCTTCCAGCTCGCCCCGCTGCGCGAGCGGTGATCGACGGGCAAACGAGCTCACTGCCACGCCAATGTAATATGGACTGTTTTGCGCTGGCGTGGCAAGACCCCGTGCCACAACAGCGCACAAACCCCCTGCGCTGCACTCGCGTGCCGCAGTTTATGGAGTAAAAAAGGGCGATCCCGACATAAGCCCGTGCCACGCCAGCGCAATAGACTCAAATATGCACTCGCATGGCACGAACGCCCACCCATGCAGCGCGATCATGCTGTAATACTACGTGGCAGTGCACATGATCAGCAGTGCGCACTCCTTATTCAACTTTCGACTCCAGCGCAGTCCAATCGACGTTCCGCGGCAAAGGAGCCAATGCTTCAATCGGCAAAGCCTTCAGTCGAAAGACAAAGTCCGCGCCACGCAAAGTCAGTGCACGGCCGACATGAAACGCGAATTCCGCTCGCGCATCATCGTCCGCAAGACTGGATGCAGTAGCAGTGAAAATCAACCATCCGCGACCCACCAGTTTGCCCCGCTTCTCCCGGTCACGGCGCCATTGCATTTTGTCGGTGCGATGTTGGTCGCCGTCATACTCCACGGCGACCTTATATTCCGGCCATGCAAGGTCAAGCGTCATTGCCGCACCGGAGGCAAACATGATATTGCGCACAACATAATTCAACTTCGGCCGCGGAATGCCATGAGCAAGCAGGGCGATTCTTTGCTCGGATTCCTTCGGCGACGAAGAACCCGGCATAATCAGAGACAATGCTCTGATGCACGAAGGGCGGCCGGCGAATCCGGTCACCGACTGCACGAATCGCACCAATTCGCAATAGACCTGTCTGGTATCACATTGGCGACGTCGGCTCATGACGTTGATTATGGAATCGCCGAGCACGATCAGCGATCGCAGAGATACATGGATTGCCATTTGGGCCCACACATGGAACATATCGAGCGCATACACCCGCGCATTGAATTTCACTATGTGCGCCTGTGGCACGAACTTCCACACATGCGGACATAATGTTGCACTATTGGCACGCAGCCGCTTCTCCTTTGTCTTGAACACGGTATGCAATCGGGAACCGTCCAAGTCGCAGTCCTCGGGAAGAGGCACTTCATGTAATATCAATGCGGTGGTCATGCCAAACAGTAGGTTGCGGTCAAGCCGCGTGGCTTCCTGTACGCATCGACGCAGCGTTTCCTGTCTGCGAGTATTGAGACTATCCCGCATTGAAGCATGCATTGAAGCAGCGGGCATCGGCTCGCACTCGCCATCGAACACCCCTGGAGGTGGCACGGGAAGAAAATCGTCATTGATATACGCATCCATTGTTCCACCGTAACCGCTGGGGGCGCGAAGGGAAAGCTCTACCAAGGTATGTGGCACTAGCTTCAGTTATCCACATCGCAAGAGAAAAAACGGTGGATAACTTGTTGTTGTGTTGTATGCCCTGCAGCGCGAGCTGCCACGCGAGCACAATATCATGCCTTGTGCGCTGTCGTGGCAGGGCCCAGTGCCACGACAGCGCACAACCCCCTTGCGCTGCACTCGCGTGGCGCAATTTATGGGGTAAAAAGAGTGATTCCGACATAAGCCCGTGCCACGCCAGCGCAATATCGCATAATCTGCACTCCGGTGGCACGAAAAAAAATGCCTTTGCACTGCGATATAGGCACAGTGCAAAGGCATACGACATGAAACGGACCGCCTGATGGGCTGGTGGGCTGCGTGGAAAGTCGTTGGCGAACTACCCCTCAGACCTGCTCCGCAGGTCAGCTCCCCTGACAAGGGGAGCCGAAGATACAGTCACAATGACCTCCCGATGCAAGACACCAGCGAGCACGCGTGCTACACGCGCCTGCGACGGATCCGGAGAGGACGTCAGTCCTCGAACACCGAACCGCCAAGCGGGGAACCCAGTGGGTTCCCCGTAGGTGAGGGGAGCGGCTATGCCGCGACGGATCCGGAGAGGACGTCAGTCCTCGAACGGATCAAAATCGCGACGGACGCGGCGGCGCGGGCGCTCGGAGCGCTCTTCGCGGTCGGCGCGGTAGTCGTCGTAGTTGTCGTCGGTGGCGTAACGCGGGTTGCGGTCGGAACCACGACCGCGGCCACGGCCGGAGGAACGACGGTCGTCGCGATCGAAGCCACGGTCGGCGGAACGACGGCGACGCGGACGATCATCATCACGATCATCGCGATCGAAATCACGGTCAGCGCCACGGCCGCCACGACGGCCGCCACGACGGGCATCATCACGATCATCGTCGCGGTCGAAATCACGGTCGGCGGAACGACGGCGACGCGGACGATCATCGTACTCGTCATCGAAATCGCGGTCATCCTGCTCAACCGGACGACGGCGACGCGGACGATCATCATCACGGACATCACGGACATCGCGATCGTCACGATCGTCACGATCGAAGTCGCGATCAGCATGCTCGTCACGGTCGAAACCGCGGTCATCGCGGCCGCCACGGGAGCCGCCGCGAGCACCACCACGACGATCATCACGGCCACCGCGGGCACCGCCACGACGATCGTCGCGATCGCCACCACGGCCGCCGCGAGCGCCAGCACCGGATTCCTGATCCTCGAAGCCCGGGATGGCCAGGGAGATCTTGCCACGATCGTCCACACCCTGCACGACGACCTCGACGGTGTCGCCTTCCTTGAGCACATCCTCGACGGAGTCGATACGCTCGCCGTTGGCGAGGTTGCGGATCTGAGAGATGTGCAGCAGACCGTCAGTGCCCGGGGTGAGGTTCACGAATGCGCCGAAGCTCGTGGTCTTGACGACCTTGCCGTTGTAGGTCTCGCCGGCTTCCGGCACATGCGGGTTGGCGATCTGGTCGATGAGCTGCTTGGCCTTCTCGGCGGCCTCGCCACCCTCGGAGGAGATGAAAACGGTACCGTCATCCTCGATGGCGATCTCGGCGCCGGTGTCTTCCTGGATCTGGTTGATCATCTTGCCCTTCGGGCCGATGACCTCGCCGATCTTCTCGACCGGAACGGTGGTGGTGATGATGCGCGGGGCGAACTCGCTCATCTCGGCCGGGCCGTCGATGCACTCGTTGATGACCTCGAGGATGGTGGTGCGGGCTTCCTTGGCCTGCTGCAGGGCAGCGGCCAGGATGTCGGCGGGAATGCCGTCGAGCTTGGTGTCGAGCTGCAGGGCGGTGATGAACTCGGAAGTACCGGCCACCTTGAAGTCCATGTCGCCAAAGGCGTCCTCGGCACCCAGGATGTCGGTGAGGGTCTTGTAGATGTGCTGGCCATCGACATCGCCGGACACGAGGCCCATGGCGATACCGGCGACCGGTGCCTTCAGCGGCACGCCAGCGGCAAGCAGGGACAGCGTGGATGCGCACACGGAACCCATGGAGGTGGAACCGTTGGAACCGATGGCCTCGGAGACCTGGCGAATAGCGTAGGGGAACTCCTCACGGCTCGGCAGCACCGGCACCAGAGCCTTCTCAGCAAGGGCGCCGTGTCCAATTTCGCGGCGCTTCGGGGAGCCGACGCGGCCGGTCTCGCCGGTGGAGTACGGCGGCATCTCGTAGTTGTGCATGTAGCGCTTGGACTGCGGGCCGCTCAGCGCGTCGATCTGCTGCTCCATCTTGAGCATGTTCAGGGTGGTGACGCCCAGGATCTGGGTCTCGCCGCGCTGGAACAGGGCGGAACCATGCACGCGGGGCACGATGTCCACCTCAGCGGACAGGGTGCGGATGTCACGCAGGCCACGGCCGTCGATGCGGTAGTCCTGGGTCAGGATGCGGCGGCGCACGATCTGGCGCTGCAGCTCCTTGAATGCGTTGCCGAGTTCCTTGTCCTTCTCGGCGTCGTCGAGCTCGGGGAACTCGTTGGCGAGAACCTCGCGCACGTGCTCCTTGATTTCGTGGATGCGCTCCTGACGCGGCAGCTTCTCGGCGATGGAGAGCGCCTCGTCCAAATCCTTGTGGGCGATCTCGTCGATTCGGGTGTAAAGCTCGTCGGTGTACTCCGGGAAGAGCTCGAATTCCTTGGTCTCCTTGGCGGCCTTCTCCTTGAGCTCGTTCTGGGCATCGCAGATGACCTTGATGAACGGCTTGGCGGCCTCAAGACCCTGGGCGACCACGGTCTCGTCCGGCTTGGTCTGGCCCTCGTCATAGATGAGGTGCCAGGCGTTCTTGCCGGCGCCGGCCTCGATCATGGCGATGGCGACATCACCGTTTTCGATCACGCGGCCGGCGACCACGAGCTCGAACACGGCGCGTTCACGTTCGCTCCAGCGCGGGAAGGCGACCCACTGGCCATCGATCAGGGCCAGACGCACGCCGGACACCGGGCCGGAGAACGGCAGGCCGGAGATCATGGTGGAGGCGGATGCTGCGTTCAGCGCGATGACGTCGTAGGCGTCATCCGGGTTCACGGCGAGCACGGTCTCGACGACCTGCACCTCATTGCGCAGGGTGTGCGGGAACAGCGGACGCAGCGGACGGTCGATGATACGGCAGGCGAGGATGGCCTCGGAGCTCGGACGGCCTTCACGGCGGAAGAACGAGCCCGGGATCTTGCCGGCGGCATACATCTTCTCTTCCACATCGACGGTCAGCGGGAAGAAGTCGTAGTTCTCCTTCGGGCTGGAACCTGCGGTGGTGGTGGACAGGATCATGGAATCGTCGTCCAGGTAGGCGGCCACGGCGCCATCGGCCTGCTGGGCCAGACGACCGGTCTCGAAGCGCAATGTGCGCTTGCCAAACGACCCGTTATCGATTACGGCCTCGACGGCCTTGATTTCGGGACCCTCCATAGGGTTCCTCCTTTGTATTTATCTGATTATTCCTACATACTTCACAGCCGCATCGCACGCGCCGGTACTGCAAACATGGTGTACTGCAAGCGCGTCGGATACATGCCGCATGTCCTCTTCAGCGGACGTCACATACCTTGCTTCGGCTGGCCCCTTGGCCACCGTTCCTCGTGTCAACCCATCTCATTCAGGTTCTCTGTTCTGCCGCTTACGTTACGGCCTATCCTCTAACCCTCTTGTTGTTGTTGCCGTTGGTTGGCGATATGCAAAACGCCCGAGCACCATTTTAGGCACTCGGGCGGAAGTCTTCAATTATCGACGCAGACCCAGACGCTCGATGAGGGAACGGTAACGGTTGATGTCAACGCCCTTGAGGTAGTCAAGCAGACGACGACGGTCACCGATCATCAGCTGCATACCACGACGGGAGTGGTGATCATGCTTGTGCTGCTTCAGGTGCTCGGTCAGGTCGGAAATACGCTTGGACAGGAGGGCAACCTGAACCTCAGGGGAACCGGTGTCACCTTCGTGCGTTGCGTACTCGTTGATAATCTGGGTCTTCTCTTCAGCCGTCAGTGCCACGGCATCCTCCTTAATTGTTCCGTTGCGCGGTGTTCCGTGCGGGCTCGCTCGAAACGCTCTCTATCCGCGGGCGAAATTACGCCAAATGGAAACTATAGGTCAGGGTAAGGACGTAGCTGAGCGTGCGGGGCAACGCGGCACGCGCGCATCCGCCGCTCACACCGCAGTCAGCAGTCCGCCGAACAGTACGATAAGCAAAGCCAACGCTTCAATGGCGAAGTACAGGATGAAGCTGGCCCAGCTTCTGGTCAGGAAGTTCAGGGGCGACGTTTTCTTGATCAGCACCAGTAGTCCCACAAAAACCACCGCGTACACCGCGATGCCGATGGCGGCGGCCAGGATCCCCAGATTGGCGGCATTCGCAACCCCGGCCTGATCGCCGTACACCACATACGTGGAGTACCAGAAGTTCAGGTTCAGCATACTCAGCCCGGCGATGAACTGCTCGGCGGCAAGGCCCAGCACGAACACGATCAGCCAAGGCCAGGACGGCGAAACGACCACGGCCATCGCCAGCCCCACATAGGCGACGACCACCACCGCCCAACCGATCAGCGCGATGCCGCGCGGCTCGACCCCGCCCAGCGCGGCGACCACGGCGTCCGTATTATTGACCGCCAACGTGCGACCGAACCAGTACGGCGCGACGATGGCCACGAGCACGGCCAGAATGACCAGCACTCCACGCACCGGATGCGAGCGCCGGCGCTCGATGTCCGCCAACGAAAGTTCCGTGACGGGAATCGACGCCTCAGGATGCTTGGATACCTCAACGGTTTCGATTTTGTCGCCTACGATTTCCGTCGCCTCGTTGGGTTCTCTGGTCATGCACCGCCTCGCCGATTGACTGCCTGATTGCCTGCTGCGCGCCCATATGTGACCGCGATGCCTATATTAGTGCACGTCAGGAAGTCAGGTGGTTCCCCGGGTTCGGGCTGCGCCACCGTGCCTCTCGTCGTCAGATTCGTCATCGGATTGGCCGTCTCTCCGCTGCGCGTGCAGCATGGCCTCGAGCATATCGACCTTCCGCTCCAGCGAATCGACGAGACGCACCTGCTGCGCGATGAGCAGGTCGCGCAAGTCGGTATCGTGCTCCGCCTGCCCGGACGACGGCACGACGATGGCGCGCCGTTCGGGGGCGATATGGAAGCCGGATTCGTCCGCAGTGTCGACCGGCGACGGCGATTCTGGCAGCTCCGCAGACTCCTGTATCTCGTGCGGCGATGCAGCTTTGGATACCCCCCCCGCGGGCGTTTTCGCCAAAACGGCCAAGTCGGCGCGCATATTCCTGCTTTGCGCGGCACGCCAGCGGGCGATGCATCGTTCGATCCGCTTGTATCCAATCAGTGCCGGATCCAGGCCGGCATCCCGAAACAATCGCACCGGCGACGCGCCCTCGTTGTAACGCCTGATGCAGTACCGCTTGAATTCATCGGTATAGGTGATGCGCTTCGCGGTGACTTCCGCCACCGCCGGCAATGATTTGAGGTATCTGATCTCCTCCGGGCTGAACATCCCTCCGCCACTGGTCATCTCTCCCTCGATTCCGCTGAGGAACTGCGAATTGTCTTGGATTCTGTACCCCTCGATTGAGAGGCACGCCATTATTTAGGACGATATCGCTTGCAGTTCGGACACTTATACCCCCTATTGGGGGCTGTTCTGTCCCCATTGCATTGTGCGAGGCCAGGGTGAGTCGCAGTCGCGCGACGCGGCTCAGTGCAGCGTGAGGCAGCATGAGGCAGTGCAACGCTGCACTGCGCATTTTCGGAGAATCGCGCGTGAATCGCGTGCCACGGCAGTGCAATAACAGGCAAAATGCAGTCTCGTGACACGTTGCACCGCGCGCTACACTCATTTTCCGCCCAAAAACATGCCACACAGACGCCAATCAAGCCATTATGCGCTCGCGTGGCACGGTTGTATGCCACGCGAGCGCATAATCCGCGCTTTTGCATTTCCGTGGCACAATCCAGAACTATCCTGGCCCCACTCTTCACAGCCGGATTCGCTGATGCGCATTATGCTTAGGCCCACTTCTTCGAACCGGCTGAGCAGTAATATCAACATTGACTTGGCCGCTACTCTTCAAATCGCGTAAGTCACTTTCCACCTGACTATCGTTTGAAGAACGTTCATGCTTCGGCCTGCTGCCGGTTTTATTCATCCGATTCGCAATACTTTCAATATCGCTAACACAATGAGCTACAAAGCTGCGAGTGCCATCAACAGCAGCCAAAATCCCTATGACATCGAAACCATACTGAATAATCTGCCCAGCAACATCGATAAAGACAGACCCGTCCCTAATTCCGGCCGCTATAAGGTCCGACCGCAAAGGATAACGCGCATGCATTGTTTTCTGAACTTTCGCCAGTTGTCTTTCAGCAATAAATCCAGCAAAACGTATTGCAGAAACCCGTAGAGAACGGTCCAATGTAGATGCGTTGAGTCCAGGAGCAATGATTTCAATACTGATTCGATATGCGATAACAGCTTTGGGGTCATATTTAAATAAATGTCGACGACCGTAATACACTGGCGGGATTACTCCCATCGCATTCCCTCGGTCATTCATTCTTTTTCTCTGATACATAGAATTGGGCATCTCAGACTATTCTTCCTCCATTGCAACATGTAATCGCGCGTAATTTGCATTGAAAAAGCCGGCCTGATTGCTCAGACCGGCTGCGGAATCACTCAATCAATGTTGAATGACTGTCACCACTCACGCGGTGAGTGCGCGCTTGGTGGAGCGGGACTTGGCGTACACGGTCACGGCGGAGCCAGCAAGCAGGGCGGCCACGACCACGAACAGCACAGTGCCCGCGGCACCGGTGAGAGGCAGCTCGGTGATGTTCTTCACGTTGTGCACGGTGAAGATGTCGACATGCAGGTCGACAAGGTCGAACGGATCGCCGCTGTTCATCTTGTAGGTGGCCTGCGCGACGGCGTCCTTCGGGGTGTTCCAGTCGGAGTGCAGACCGACCACGAAGGTGGGCTTCAGCCCGTCGGAGTACTCAGGAGACGGGGTCTTGGTCTCCTTCACGGTGAAGTAGCCCTCGAGGCCCTGCAGTTCCGCGGTGCCGGCCGGGATGGTGTCCACGGTGCCGGTGTCGTCGGAGTCGGCGAGCTTGTACACGCCGTCCTTGACCTTGACGAACTTTAGCGGGGTGGTCTCCGGGTCGGTGGCGGCGGCGTCGTCGGACCAGCCGCCCTTGAAGACCTGGAATTCGGCGCCGGTCAGCGGGTTGTCGGCCTTGTCCTTCTTGGTGATGGAGAACTTGCCGGTGAACACGTATGCGGAGGCGTCCAGCGTGCCGGTCTGGGCCTCGCCGGCCACGGAGCTCGGCGTCTTGGAGTAGGTCAGGGTGGCGGCGTTCTTGTTCTGGATGGAATCCGTGTACACCTTGGCGTCGGAGGTCAGTTCCGCGGCGTAGGTGACCACGATCTTCTTGCCGGCCTTGGTCTGGTCCTTGATCTGCCCGGACAGGTCGAAGGTGAGCGCCTGACCGTCCTGGGTCAATGCCGGAGCTGTGTTTTGTCAAGTTGGTGTCCGCGTTGTGTGCAGTGTTTTTCCGCAGTGTAGGCAGCGGGTTTTCCGCGGTGTGTGCGGTATTGGTATATGGCCGCTGCCTGTCTGCGTTGTGTTGGTTATTTGGTCATGAGGGCGTGTTGGCTCCTGTAGGAGCGGCCCTCGAATCTGATGAGTCGTCCGTGGTGGACGGTGCGGTCGATGAGGGCGGCGGCCATGTTCTTGTCGCCCAGGACGCGTCCCCATCCGCTGAATTCGATGTTGGTGGTGTAGATGATGCTCCTTGTCTCGTAGCTGTCGGAGATGATCTGGAAGAGGAGGCGGCTTCCTTCCTCGTCGATGGGCAGGTAGCCGAACTCGTCGATGATCAGGAGTCCGGCCTTGCCTATGCCGGCGAGCTCCCGGTCGAGCCGGTTCTCCTGTTGGGCGCGGCGCAGGCGCATGAGCAGGCCGGTCGCGGTGAAGAACCGGACGGGTACGCCCCTGGCGCAGGCTAGCCTGCCGATCGCGATGGCGAGGTGGCTTTTGCCGGTGCCGACGCTCCCGTAGAGCACGAGGTCCTCGCACCGACTGATGAACTCGAGGTTTTCGAGCTGTTCGCGTCCCCAGTCGGCGGGCATGTTCAGGTTGGTCCAGTCGTAGCCGTCGAGTGTCTTGTCGGCCGGGAACCCGGCCTGTTTGAGCAGGCGGGCGCGTCTGGATTGCTCGCGTGAGTCGAGTTCGGCCGTGAACCAGCGTTCGATGAGATCGAGCTGGTTGGGCGTGGCCTCGGCGAGCGTGTCGGCGAGCACGCTGCGCGTCAGGGGCAGGCTCCGGCTCATCGCGAGGATCCGTTCGCTTTTCTCGGTCGTGGACGCTCGTCTGCGACGTGTGTCGGGATCACGGGATCGGGTCCGGCGCTCATCGTTCCGCCTCCTGGTTGTTGTCGGTATGACTGCTACTGGTGATGAACCGGTCGTAGTCGCTCAGGTCCGGTTCGTCGATGGCGCCGGGGTATTGCCAGTCGCCATCGCGCATGCGCAACGCGATCGGGGTGAGCGTGTCCGCGTGCAGGCCCATGTTCCTGTTATGCGCGAGGATCTCGTCGCATGCCTGCATCACGGGCTCGAACCCGGCCGCCTGGCACGCGTATGCGATCGCCTTGAGGCTTTCCCTGAGGGTCTTGTCGTCCATGGAATCGAGCCAGCCGCGGATATCGTCGGGAATATCAGGGCGTATCGTGCTTTCCCTCCACGCGCGTGGTTTGAGCGCGAGCTGGGGAAGCACGAGTACGGGGTCCTCCACACTGTTCGATTTGCCGTAGAGTCTGGGATACTCGGCCAGGAACTCCCCGGCGGCGGGCGAGGTGAGCGTGACCGTGTCCCACCGGATCGCGGCCAGAACACGCGAACGGGCATGACAGGCGCCGGCGAGGTACTGGTTCGAGTCGATATCGACCAGCCCGTATTTGTCGGCCATACGGGTCTGCCAGCGTACCGGATCGAACACGGTCGACGGCAAAGGCATCAACGATGCCCGCTCCTCGGCGAACACCTGCGTGACGGGCACGTCCATCAGACGCGGGCAATACGATTCTGCCGCCAGCTCGTCGCACCGCTCCAGCATGAGCCGGCTCAATTGTTCGTAGGATTCCGCATGCAGGGGCGGGACCATGATGTTGCGGCGCAGGAACCCGACCGCGTTCTCCACACTGCCCTTCTCGTTGCCCGAATACGGGTTGCAGAACCTGACCTCGAGCCGGTGATGCGCCACGAACGCGGCGAACACGTCGGTCAGGGTCACCTCGCCCTTCGCGTTCCTGTGGCCCGCGCCGGTGGCGTTGTCCATCACGACCAGCGGCGGCACGCCGCCGATATGCTCGAACACGAGCATCAGGCCGTGGCACAGGCACTCCGCGTTCTCACCCGGCAAAGCCACGCACAGCCGCATGTTCGACCACGGCAACGAGACCACCAGGCAATGCACGTCCGTCTGCCCGCCCGCGATCACGGCCCGGGCCAGACCGAAATCGACCTGCATGCTGCCCGCACGCCAATCAAGACGTAAGAACCCCTGTTGATCCGCACCGCTCCGGTTCGCCTCGCGCCACCGGTGCACGTAACGCAACGTGGTCGAATACTCCCCGTCGTAATCAGTCTCCGCGAGCAGACGCTCATGCACCCGTTTGATCGTGTGACGCTGCTTGCGGGGCATCAACCGGTCCGCCTCCAGCCACGAATCCACCAGATGCGTGTACGGGTCGATCTTCGAACCATACCTGCGATCCGTCTTCGGCCTGGGCGAGCAATCCCGCATATCCGCGTACTTCGCGACCGTCCCGCGATCAACATGCAACAGACGCGCTATCTCCGCGCGGGACAATCCCTGCCGATCAAGTCTCCTGATATCCTGCACCATGGGCATCGGTATCGCCATAATCCTTTCCTTCCCGAGCCTTCGGCCAGCGGCAACCGACCGAAACCAAATCGAACTGACACTCGGGAATATACAGGCGGCGAGCCGATGCCTCCCCACACCACTCACGGACACTGCCGAAACTGCGGAAAACCATCAGCCCACACTGCGGAAAAACACTGCCGAACCTGTCGAACAAACATTGAAACAAAACAGCCGGAGCCACGGCCTCGGCCCCATCGACGGAGACCTTGGCGGAGTCGGCCTTGTACACGATGCCGGCGGGCAGGGTGTCCTTGACGGCGAAGACGAAGTCGTCGTAGCCGGTGGTGACCGGGACCTCGGTGGTCAGCGTGTAGTACACGGTGTCGCCGAAGGATGCGGCCACATGGTCGGCCGGGGTGCCGTCAGCGGTCAGGCTCACGCCCTTGGTGAAGGTCGGGGTCTGGTTCTTCAGGTTGACCTCGCCCTGGGTCTGGCCCTTGATGGACAGGCCGTTCACCTTGGTGGCCACCAGCATCGGGATGGAGACCGTGGCGGGATCGGTGGAGGTGGAGTCGATGACGAGGTACAGGCCGGGCTGCAGGCCGGAGATCACGCCGGACTGGCCATCCTCGGCTGCGGTGTACGTGCCGGCCGTGGGGATGCCGCCATCAGTCTTGATGCCATTCTGGAAGTCATCGCTCTTGGCGAGGGCGGTGACGAAGTCACGCAGCTGGCCCGCCCACAGTGTATTCTCCTGATCGTTGGACAGCGTGGTGATGTACCCGGCCGGATTGCCGACGTAGTACTTGCCGGTATCGGTGGTGTCCCAGCCCTGCGGAAGATTCTCGGACAGCAGCTCCTCGAACTTGTTCTCATCCGGATGTTGCCAGTTGTTGAAATCCTCGTAATCGGAGGTCTCGACGGTCACGCCGGTGAGCGCGTCGCCCGCCGCGTTCTTGGTGGCGGAGCTGAACCAGCCGAGCTGCACGGCCGTGAACGTGTGGCCTTCCACGTCACCCTTGATGGTGATGTCCTGCTTCGCGGCAAGATCAGTGGCGGATACGGCCACATCCGTGGAATCGGCCGCATTGGCGGTGGTGGCGCCGAACGCCAGGCCACCCAGCAGGGTGGCCAGAGCGGCCGCGCCTGCGAATAGTTTCCTCATCTCCATGAGAGAACCCTTCTTTCCTGTTTGTTTATTGATGTGTTTTCTGCAATCGCGGAGGCTACGGTCCCGCAACACGGGCCCTCGCGATCCGCAAATCTTCTGTTGTCCGCCGGCCGGGCATGAATAATGCTGGTATTCCTCCCGATCGGCGTCCGGCAGATTCGCCATCGCCCGGCGAACCCGCCCTTACCCGGAGCTAAATCAATCGCCGCTTGCGCCAGATGGTGTGACCGGCCGCAGCGAGTAGCATCGCGAAGCCCAAGCCACCGACACCGGCAATCAGCCACTGCCGCCCAGTAGTGCCGCCGGTGAGCGGCAACTGGGAAACTGCCAGCCGAGTGTTGGTGATCTTGCCGTTGTCGCCGGCGTGCACCGTGAACTCTGACTCGGTGGCATCGCCGGACAATCTGGCCGGAGGCAGGACGGCGACCTCATAGGTCTTGTCGGACTTGGCATAGCCGCCCGGCGCCTTGGTCTCCTGCAGCGTGTATTCGCCCCACTTGAGGTTGGCAACCTTCACAGTGCCGGGATTGCTGGCAGCGTCATCGTTGGCCCCATCGTCCACGACGTTCTTGCTCGCGAACCCCGCGGCTGTGGCGTCCTTGGAGGCGAACGTCCATTCGGAGCCGGGCAGGGTCTCGGACTGGTCATGCTCATCGACCTTCTGCCACTGGACGGCGCCCGGCTTGGCGGTGTTGGTCACGGTGCAGGTAATGTTCGCACCCTGGAGGAGATTCATGGTCTGCGAGCCATCCTGGCGTTTGGTGACGGTGACCGCTGCTCCCCGATCGTCCGTGCACGACCAGTCGCCGGCGGAATATCCGCCGAAGTACCGGTACGTGGATTGCGGGTTGGCCTTTTCGCTCAGGGTGTAGGTTCCGGGGGCGAGCTTCGTTGTGGCAACGGATTGCCTCGTCACTGTGCCTTCTGCAGTGGTCTGGCCTGCAGGCACCTGCGATTGGATGCCATAGGCCCCGTTGTTCTTAGTGGCGGATAGTGCCCAATCGGACGGCTTGGCACCATAGTCGCCGGCGTTCGTATTGTCCACGGCCTTGGTGAGGGTCAGGCTCGGCACATTGACCTGAACGACCGGCCGGTCATAATCGGAGCTCTTCTGCTCGCTGACCACAGGATCCTGACCTTCGACCTGCGTGACCGTCTTGTAATACACCTTGGCGGAAGTCGACCCGTCCGCCACATCCGCATTCGCATAGAATCCGGGCTTGCCGGAGCTCGTGGCATTGCCCTCGGCATCCGTACCCTGATCGCCGACGCTTGGGTATGCGCCGGAATGGTCGATGAAATACTCGTACGCCGCATCGGACGGCTTGAGCATGATCGACACCGTATAGGTGACGTCCGGGCTGAGCACCGTACCCTTGGGGAAGTTCAGCTCCAGCTGTTTGGTCTGCGGATCGTAATCAGCGGTCATGGCCTTGGCGGCGGCATCCGTCTGCGTCACATCACTGCCGTCGGCCTTATGGGCGGATGTTCCTACCAACGAACCAGTACCGCCGTTCGCATCGGTGTTCACCGCGTATCCGGACAAGGTGTCCTTGATGAGCACGTCCTGATAGGACGAATTAGTGGTGATCTGCTGCACGATCGCGTCGAACGCATTGGTCAGGCCAGTGGCATCGGTGCCATCGAAGAACGTACCGTGCGGATCAATCGTTTCGGCGAACTTCGTCATCTTGTCGTTCGCCTCGTCACCGGTGCTCACTGCATAGAGCGTGGCACTGTTGCGCTTGTTCGCAGCCTGCACCGCGGCATCGAAGTTGTAATTGTTGTAGTCGAGATTTGATTGGCCAGTGCCGTAGACGCCCTCGGTGTCGCGGTAGTCGCAGTCGCCGTAAGTATACGAATCCGACGGGTCCTTCAAGGTGCCGCAATCCGTATTCATCTCGCTGTTGCGGAATGATGGGGCACCATCGGAGACGAATACGATGTACTTCTGCGCGCCGGCACGGTTGGTGTTGAGTGTATTCGCATCCGCAAGGGCGGCTTCCCAGTTGGTGCCGCCACCGTTCTCATAGCTTACGTCCATGCCGTCGTACGAGTTGATGACCGCCTGGGCCGAAGTACTCCACTGACCGCTGCCGAGGTTTTCGATCCTGGATTTAGTGTCAAAATCGACCACGGACATCTGCACTTGCTGATCCTCTGGCAGGGCCGCGTTCTGGTCGGTAAGCAGCTTCTCGGCAAGATCGGAAGCCGCCTTTTTGGCGATATCCCAACGCGACGGGCTCGCATACTCGGCACAGGTCCATGTGCCATTGCTCTCGCTGTATTCCGGTTTCGTGCAGGATGACATGCTGGCGGAAGTGTCCATCACCAGCACCACGTCGGCGGGCTGACGCTTCTCTTCGGTACTGGCGCGGGAGGCTCCCGTCACGTCGAGACTCAGCCAGTAGGTGCCGTCATTGTTGTATTTGATGTATTTACGATGGGTTGGGGCACCCAGATCGGCATCTCCGGCAGCGGCAGGCATGGCCTCAGCCTTGAGATTAGTCGCCTCGGCAAGGGCTTCCTTCCGTTGCACCTGAGCGGATTCGACCCGAGCGGCCTGAGGATTCGCCTGCGAGGCTCCATTGTCATTCAGGTCTGAACGATTGTCGGCCATGGCGGTTGCGCTCACACCGGCGACACCGACGAGCATCGCCACAGCGGCAACGACGGCCGCCAACCGCTTGCCGCTTGTACCAATCATGCCCGCAACCGTTGCGAGCCATTGTCCGATTCTCTTCATATGCCTTGCCTGTCTCTCACGACCGCGCACGCCGGAAAGCCCAGCGAAGCGCCTACAAGGCGTTAAGGTATTCAAAGAAGCAAGAGGATGCGTACACCCCTATAGGGGGATTGCGTACCCCGGAATAACAGGAATCGTTGGAATACAAGGAATTCGATTGCCTCGACTCCACCCCGTAAAACATCATGGTCGCGTTCGCGGCCGCCGCCTACCGCTGTTTCACGTCTTCCGTATCCAATTGCACTGTAATTGTATTATTTATATCCTCATCGGCTTTTGCTTGACTTATTTCTTTCCCTTTCTTATAGTTTCTATAATTTATGATGGAATCAGGAAAGACTGCTTGAGCAATGGATATGAAATATAGGAGCCTGGCGCGGTCGTTCCACGCCGACAAGTCGAACGATGCCTTCAACAACCATGCAAAGCTCGCCAGGCAACGGCTCGAGGCGGACTCCACATTCAGAACCGGAATCATCACCCCTCTGGGCGAACTGTTCACCTGCACGCCACGCGAGACATCCATGCTCACGGAGAGGATACTCCTCGCCGAACGGCGGGTGTCCCGGCTCTGGAACCAGATTCCCGGCATCATGCACTGGGACTACATACGGCACTCCATCAGCGAGGAGCTGTTCGCCACCAACGAGATGGAAGGCGTGCGCAGCACCCGCAAGGAAATCCTAGACGCCGTGGATGCTGCCGACAGGGCGAGGAAGGACGGAGACGGCTCCAAGGCCCGGTTCAGCGAATTCGCCAAGCTGTACCTGAACCTCACCGACAAGGACACCGCGCTGCCGTCGGGAATCGCGGACATCCGCGACATCTACGACAAGGTCGTGCTGGACGAAATCGATGAGAACGACAAGCCGGACGGCGAATTGTTCCGAAAAGGCGACGTGGAGATACAGGGACCGCACGGCCTTGCAATCCACAACGGAGTCAAAGGCGAAGGCAACATCGGCGCACTCCTCACCAACATGATCCATCTTGCGACCTCCGACGAAATCCCCCGACTACCGGCTGTCATCATGTCGCACTTCCTGTTCGAATACGTCCACCCGTTCTACGACGGTAACGGCAGAACCGGCCGGTACCTCCTAGCCCTGTACCTGAACCACGACCTGACCATGCCCACCGTGCTGTCACTGTCCCGAACCATCGCGGAGAACAAGAACGCCTACTACAAGGCATTCACCGAGGCGGAGGACAGACTGAACTGCGGCGAGCTCACGTTCTTCGTGAACACCATCCTCGGGTTCATCCGACGATCCCAAGACGAGCTGATCGACGAACTCGAGGTCAGAGTCGACCAGCTCAACAAAGGCGGAAGAATGTGCGAGCAGCTTGAACGAAAACATGGCCTGTCCGCAAAAGCGGCATCGATACTGTACGGCGTAATCCAAGAGGAGATGTTCGACTCATCCAAATCCATGACGCTGGACGATGCCGCATATCATATCGGCCTATCCAAGCAAAGCGCGAGAAAGTATGTGGGTGAGCTCATGAGTGCGGGCCTCGTCACCCAGTCCGGGAAACGTCCTTTGAAAATCCGGGCATCGGAATCGTTGAGGGGCATCCTTGAGACCGGAATAGACGATTGAAGAATCGGAAACTCGCCTACCCGTCCGGAGCCTCGGTGGATACACGGCACTCCGCCCGGGCATGCCCGGCCTCGTCATCGAGGGCCACGACCTGTCCGAGGCCCTCGATGCGCTCGATGCACTCGACATGGCCGCGAACGGGAGCATCGAAGAAGGAACGAAAAAGACCGGAAACCCTTGGAATCGTTGGGTTTCCGGCCTTTCAGCTTGGAGCGGATGACGGGAATCGAACCCGCGTAATCAGTTTGGAAGACTGAGGCTCTACCATTGAGCTACATCCGCGTGTAGGGCGTCGCTTTTGGCGACTTGAGACATTATACACAAATCCCAGAAAGCGGCAAGTCGCGCATACTCACGACGCCATCACACCCTCCAGAGCCATTACAGCCGTACGAACCGCGCCTCATACGGGGCAAGGTCGGCGTCGAGCGGCTCCCTGACCACGGCGGTGCCCTGCTCGTCGGCACCTGGGTTCAGGTGCACGTGCTGCTCGTGTTCGGAGAAGCTGAACAGGCCGATCAGTACGGCACCGTCAACCTTGCGGACCACGGCGAGCACGGCATCATTGGACGTATCCCACGTGGAGACCCAGGCGTCCGGGGCGAAGCACGGGTCGTGGCGCATCTCGCGCAGCCCCTCCATGCCTTTCCAGAGCCGGTTCTGCAGCGTGCCGGGCTTCTTGCGCAGCGCGGCCTTGTCCCAGTCGAACTTGCTGCGGTGGAGGTTGCGGCTGTCCTCCACACGATCGGCATCATCCTTATATTCCCAGCCGTTGAGCTGACCGATTTCGTCGCCGCAGTTGAGCATCGGGAAGCCGCGCAGGAATGCCATGGTCTGATGCATCAGCAGGTCGCGCCTGATCGAAGTCTCCAGCAACGGCTTGTCATGGGTGATGACGGCCTTTTCGATGCCGCAGAACGATGCGGTGGTGCCGCAGTTGCGGGCGTCGCGCGTGGCCTCGTCGTAGTTGTAGAGCTCCCCCATCGACCAGCCGCCGAGCACCGCGCCCTCGTAGAAGTGATACAGATATTCCTTGTGCTTGAGCGGATCGATGCCGAGCTCATGTTCCACGTCCTCGTCCAGTCCCCAGCCGACATCGTCATGGCAGCGCAGATAGTTGACGAACCAGCAGTTCTCAGGCAGCGCGTCCAGCTTGTCGATCTGGGTCTTGAGCAGGCGCACGTCGCGGCTGGCAAGCGCGCTCCACAGGTTCACCATGACGGACACGTTGTACAGCATGTGGCACTCGGGCGCTTCGCGAGTGCCGAAGTACGCCGCGAGTTCCTTGGGGGCCATGACGACTTCGCCCTTGAGCACCACGGCCGGGCAGACACATTCGAGGATGATGCGCAGCATGCGCACGATGGTGTGGACCTGCGGCAGATTGCGGCAGTCGGTGCCGAGCTCCTTCCAGATGTACGGCACGGCGTCGATGCGGAAGACCTCCACACCGAGGTTCGCCAAGTGCATCACGCTGCTGAGCATCGCCACGAGCACCTTGGGGTTGCGATAGTTCAGGTCCCACTGGAACGGGTAGAACTGGGTCATGACCCACTTGCCCATCTGTTCGTTCCACGTGAAGTTGCCGGGCGCGGTGTTCGGGAAGACCTGCGGCACATGCTCTTCGTACTTGTCGGGCATGGTCCGGTCATCGAAGCAGAAGTAATAATCCTGATATTCCGGGTCGCCGGCCTGCGCGGCCTTGGCCCAGCGGTGGGTGGATGCGGTGTGGTTCATCACGAAGTCGATGCACAGGCTGATGCCGGCGCGGCGCAGCTTCTTGGCGAGATTCGCGAGGTCCTCATTGGTGCCGAGCTTCGGGTCGACGGTATCGAAATCCTCGACCGCATAGCCGCCGTCATTGTTCGGGCGGGGCATCTGGAGCAGCGGCATGAGATGCAGGTAGGTGAGCTTCTGTTCCTTGAGGTACGGAATCTTGTCGGCGAGCTTCTTGAGGTCGCCGGCGAACAGGTCGGTGTACATGGTCATGCCGAACATGTCGCCGCGCTTGTACCAGTCCGGATCGGCTTCGCGGGACTTGTCGAGGCGCTTGAGGTCGGCGGGACGCTCGGCGTAGGCTTCGGCCATGGCACCGAGGAGTGCGCTGAAGTCTTCCGTGGCGGTTTCGCGCTCGCCGTACAGGCTCATGAACAGGCGCTCAAGTTCGGCTTTGTGCGATTTGAGACGGGAGAGGAACACAGGGCTCGGAGTAGTGCGCTTCGGTTTGGCCGCGGCAGCCGCGGTGACGGATTTGGCTGCGGTCGGGCGCTTCGACGCTGCGGTTTTGGCTGGCTTTGGGGCCCTCGCCGCGGCCTTGGTCGCGGTCTTGGTCGCGCCGGTTTTGGCTGATTGCGCGGCCTTGGTGTCGCTGATAGTTGTGTGCTGTGCCGGCTGGTTGCCCTGAGCCATCGGAAACTCCTTCGTTCCATGCTTCATATCTGCGTCAACCGATTGACGTTGACGCCTATCATATCGAACCGGTTCGACGGGATGGCGCGCGACACACCGGAGAGGAACCGGCATCCCAGCGACCCCATGCGCATTGTGTTGCGCGAGGCACCGGATGCAATTGAGAGTGAGATGGAGGGGCGCGATTGGGAGTGCGATTGAGGCGACGGTCGCTCGAGAATCAAACGGCGATCATCACTACAGCCGAAGCAATGGGACCGTCATGGCTCAGGGAAATATGAACGCCGGGAATCGGACCCGCGCAATCGGCACTATCTGCGCGAAGATGCTGTGCTCCGTTGCCATCGGTGTAACGATCCGCCACCCCGCCGTCAGAGATACGCGGCATGGATGGCGAACCGGTAGAGGGCCCATCGCCGGCCAGCGAATCGCGGAACTCCCGCATCGCCCTGCCGGACAGCATCACATGCGGCACACCGCGCGAATCGTCAAGGATCTCGACCTCGCGCCACGGGAAGTCGTCCAGCGTGAACGGATAAGGCTTCTCCCCCAGCGCCTCGCACCACGCTTTGAGGAACGCCTCCTTGCCTGCCCATTTGACGGCCAGATGCACGGCCTCGCTGTCGTTTTTGACGCGCGCGCGTTCGCTCACCTGCCGAAGCTCGCGCACCGAGAACAGCGAGCGCATGCGCGTGCCCGGCTCGGCGAGCTGCGTCGCAAACGCCGCCACATCCACCACGTCATGACCCAATCCACGCACGCCCATGGCCATATTCACCTCCCTTAATGCTTGATCGCACGCATTTCAACAGTAGAACACCTGTCAGCAAGCCGTCACGCATTGCCGACACGACCCTATTCTCGCCTTGCGGCAACGCGCGCAGCTAGTGGTCCGTCTCGTAATTGGTTGAGTGGTGTTGGCCCCCTGATGGGACGTTGCCATGAAACAGACAGCGGTGGTATTTTGGCCCCCTCTGACGAGGGGGCTGTCAGCGAAGCTGACTGGGGGAGAGACAGGAGAAGCAGTGCTCAATCATTTGTGAGACAGACCACTAGTAGAAACATGCATTCTCGCTTACAAGGGGTTGATTTTCGTCTTCAGGAGCATCTATCGGCGCTACGAGGGGTTGCCGTCCGCAATACCCGGCTGACAAAACGGCGTAATGGCGTAGTCATCACGCACTGTATAGCCGTAGATACATTGGCGAGCAGCCCCTCATAACGCAGATAGATGTTCCCAGAAGCGGAAATCAGCCCCTCGTAACGCAGAAAGCCCCTCCGAAAAGGGGCTTTTCGCGCGAATCGCCCGTAGGCGAAGTGAGCGGGGCACACCACAGGTGCCCCGCTAGGGAATCCTGATGCGAACCGAGGAAATCAGGCTTCGAAGAAGCCGGATTCGCCGAGGCGAGCATCAGGATTCAGCAGCATCGCCTTTTCGACCTCGTGGTGGTCGTAGCCACGACCATCCTCATGGAAGCGACGGTTGTCGATCGGCTCGTAGAGCGCCGCACGGCCCATCATGCCTTCCTCGAGGTGGCGCTGACCTGCCGCCAGACGCGCGTTGGCACGCTCGCGCCAAGCCTCCAGCGCGGCCTCGCCGTCAGCCTTGGCCACGGCGGCCTCGAAGGCACCGGGGTGCACCAGCGCCACGAATCCGGAGACGTGTCCGAAGCCGAGCGAGGTGGCCAAGCCGGCCTTGACCGGACGGCCCGGCGTGACGCGACCGAACTCGTCCTCACCGCCACCGATGCGCAGCGGCTTGCGCAGCCAGACCATGTGATCGTCGCGCTCAAGCTTCGGATCGACGCAGTCGAGCGAGGCATTGCCCGGAATCACACCGGACTTGAACAGCTGCGTCAGGCCGTTGACCTGGAAGACGCAGGCACCGCCCTTGGCGTGGCCGGTGAGCGTCTTCTGCGAAATCACGAACAGCGGGTTGCCGTCCGCGCGTCCGATGGCGTGGGCCAGCGTGTTGTGCAGCTCGGACTCGTTCGGGTCATTGGCGTTGGTGGACGTATCGTGCTTGGAGACCACGGCGATGTCGTCCGCCGTGACACCAAGACGGGCCAGATCATGCACCAGCTTGGAGTCGCGACCGCCGAGGCCGGCCGCTAGGGCGCCAAGGCCCGGTGCCGGAATCGAGGTGTGTGCGCCATCCGCGTAGCTGTGGATGAAGCCGACCACGGCCGCGACAGGCAGGCCGAGTTTCAGGGCCAGGTCGCCACGGGTCACGAGGATCGTGCCGCCACCCTGGGACTCCAGGAAGCCGCCACGGCGACGGTCGTTCGCGCGGCTGAAGAAGCGCGCGTCGATGCCCTTGCCGTACATCTCCTCGGAGTTGGCGGTGGCGTTCATGTTGCCGAAGCCGATCACCGATTCCACGCCGATGTCGTCGATTGCACCGGTGACCACGAAGTCGGCCTTGCCGAGCGCGATCTTGTCGACGCCCTCCTCCAGCGACACAGCGGCGGTGGCGCAGGCGGAGACCGGCTGGATCATATTGCCGTAACCGCCGATGTAGGACTGCATGACGTGCGCGGCCACCACGTTCGGCAGCGCCTCCTGCAGGATGTCGGTCGGGATCTCGTGGTTCAGGAAGCGGTCGAGGTACAGCTTGCGCATCGACATCATGCCGCCGAAGCCGGTGCCCTGGGTCGAAGCCACCAACGAGGGGTGAATCGACTGGAGGATTTCGGTCGGGGTGAAGCCGGCCGCCAGATAGGCGTCCACGGTGGTCACGATGTTCCACAGCGCGATCTCGTCCACGTCGCCGACCATCGAGGCCGGGATGCCCCAGCGGGTCGGGTCGAAGCCGGTCGGGAACTGGCCGCCGACCGTGCGGGTCATGGTGGCGCGGCGCGGCACGCGAATCATCGAGCCGGCGTGACGGGTCACGTTCCATTCGCCGGATTCAGCATCCGCGGCGATGGAGGTGTGCGCCTCGTCCAGCTTGACGTACTCGCGCGCAACCTCCTCGGACGGCACGGAGAAGGTGACGTCGTGGTCGAGGTAGACCTCGGCTTCCTCCTCGTCGGCGCCGTCCTTGTAGTCGTTGCCCATGCCGGTCTCGAACGGACGGATGCCGGAGCGGGCCACGACCTCGTCGTGGTAGCGTTCGGCGATGTCCTCCTCGGGCACCAGGTTGCCGTCCGTGTCATACCAACCGGGCTTCGGGCTGTCCTGCCAGGTAAGCAGGCCCATGCTCCACGCCAGTTCGAGCACCGCTCCGGCGCTCAGGTCGACGGTGCCGTCCGGGTGGATGCCGAGTTCGGCTTCCGCACGGGTGCGGCCGGAGCCCCATGGGCCCAGCTCGCCGATGGACACGATGACGATCTCGTCCTCCGGGCGGGCGGTGACGCTCTGCCAATCAGCGAGGTCGACCGGGGCCTGCTTGGCGATAATCGGGGTGGGCAGCGCCTTGATGGCGGAGCCTTCGGCGCTGTTCTCCGGCTTCTCTCCCTCAGTCGCGCTGCGCGCGCCAGCTCCCTCATCAGAGGGAGCTTCCTTAGCGGCGTCGGCCATCGCCTCCGCGCGCAGGGCCTTGATGTCGATGGGCTCGCTGCCGAGGCCACCGGTCAGGTCCACGTCGAGCGGATGCTGGACGGCTGCCGCACGCGATTCCGCAGTGCACAGGTCGAGCAGCCTGACCGCGATCTGCGCGGTGGAATAGGTGTGGATGCCATGGCGCTCGACGACGGCGACCAGCGGATCGTTGCCGCCCATGAGGCCGGTGCCGCGCACCCAGCCGATCTTCGGGTGGGCGAAGGTCACGCGACCGGCCCATGCGTCGCGCTCGGCGCGCGCACGGTTCACGATGGCGTCGAAGGCGCTCTTGACTTCACCGTATGCACCGTCGCCACCGAAGACGCCACGGTTCGGGGAGCCGGGCAGCACCACGTGCAGCTTGTGCTGCACGTTGGTGTCCTCGCCGATCTTCGAGAAGCCGGCGATGGCGCGTTCCACGCCCCACAGCATGAGTCGGGCCTGCGATTCGAACAGGTCGCCGGCGTCGGCCAAGGTGCCGTGCACTGGCGGGGCGGCGAACGGGAAGAACAGGGTCGGCTCCCACGCCGGCTTCAGGATGGTCGTGGTGGCGCCGGAGGTCTTCTTCTGCTCGTGGCCTACCCAGTCGACCAGCGCGTCCACGTCACGGTAGCTGGACAGGTTGGCCGGGACCAGCCAGAGCTTGGCGCTGCCGGTGGCGTGCTCGCGGTACGCCTGCTTGGCCCATGCCTTGATGGACGGCTTGAAGCTGTGCGAGGTGGCCACCACGGTGGCGCCTCCAGCGAGCAGGCCTTCGACCACTTGGGCGGCGATCGAGTTCGGGCTCACGCCGGTCACGATGGCGATGTCGTTCGCGAAGCGGGATGCGTTCTTGTCGGCGACGGCTTCGAGGGCTTCAGAAGCGACGCGAGCGAAGGCATCGCGCAGGATGCTCTTGGTCTCTCCCTCAGTCGCGCTGCGCACGCCAGCTCTCTCATCAGAGGGAGCTTGAGAGGCATACCACTGGGCTTCGGCTGCGATGGCCTTGCCGAGGCCGATGAAGCTGCCGTTCAGAGCCGAAGCGTCCTGCTCATAGAACGCGCGGGCCAGATCCTCGCGGGCGGAGGCCCAACGGTCGTCGAAGAGGATGGCCTTGTTGGCGTCGAACCGCGGTGCCACCTGCTTGGGCCAGTCGGAGCCGAGTTCGGCTTCGACGGCGGCCACTACGGCCGCGTTCTCATCCTCGCCTTCCTCGGGCACAGGCGCGGCCACGCCGAGCTCGCCCAACACGAACCGGGCGGTGGCGGCGAGCACGCCGTTGGCACCGGTGAACTTCTCGGCGAAGGCGTCCAGCGCGGCGGAGTCGACCACGGCACCGCCAGCAGCGCCACCGGCGGTGGGCAGTGCGACGGCAACGCCCTTAAGCTGCGCCACGGCTTCGACGGCGGCATCGATGAGCTTGTCGGCCTCGGACTTGTTCTGCACGGCCGAGGTAGGCAGCTTGGCCAGATCGCCGCCGCGGGAGCTGGCGCCTTCACGGGTGTCGAGCAGGAGCGCGGCGAGTACGCTGGCCACCCAGCCCTCGCCGAGCTGCCAGACGTTGGTCACGCGGTCGCGGATGTACTGTTGCTTGACGCCTGCGGCGCCGAACAGCGCACGCAGACGGTCGCGCAGGGCTTCGGACAGCACTGCACCGAACGGCTTGTAGTTCGGGGCTGCCTTGTTGACGATGACGGCGAGCTTGTCGAGCGTGGCCTCGGCCGCACCGTCCACGCTGGCCACGCCGAGCTCGGAACTGATGTCCATGAGCAGCTGGTTACGACGCGAGGAGACGCCGTTGGTCAGCGTGTCGGTGGTGTCGTTGCTGCCGATCTGGTCGATGCGCAGCTTGGCGGAGTAGGCCATGAGCACGCCGATGGCGTCGGAGGCCTTGAACGGGAGGTCCGGCACGGAGGCTCCCGACGGAGCACCGGCGGGAGCGGAGACCGCTGGAGCGGACGCGGTACTTGCCTGCTTCTCTCCCCCAGTCACGGCGTGCGCCGTGCCAGCCCGTCCTGCAATTACAGAGCCTTCGGCCGTTTTTTCAGCTCGACTGTCGTCTCGCATCTTGCCTGCGAGAAGTCCACTGGACTTCTCGCTTAACGGCAAGATCCCGTCAGAGGGGGCCGAACCCAACTTGGCGACTGCGGAGCCGCCGGCGGGAGCGGTTTCGACCGGCGCAGGAGCCGCGGACGAGGCTCCAGCGGACTCGTCCGTGTCCTCTTCGGGCATCAGTGAATCCGAATCGGTCATGTACACGCGGCCTTCATCGCGGCCGACGTTGTAGACCACCGTATCGTTGCCGGCGAACGCGGGCAGGCGCAGGGTCTTGGCACCGAGGTTGGCCAGGGTCGGCGCGTTGCCGAGGCCGACCTCCACGTACTCCTCGACGCCGAGGCCGCACTGTTCGCGCTTGCCGAACAGCAGCGCCTGGGTCTCGATCCAACGCACCGGGGATGCGAACTGCCAGGAGAGCAGCTCGGTGAGCAGGAGTCGGCCGAGCTTCTGGTCGTCGGCGGCGTAGGAATCCCACACGGCCGGGTTGTCCAGCGCCTCCTTGATACGCTCGGACGGCACCACTTCGAGGATCTTTGCGGCGAATTCCTTGGTCATTTCGAACGGTGCGGCCACAAGGTTCGGGATGTAACGGCCCACCAGACGTCCGCGATAGTCGATGTGCTGCGGCAGCAGCGCGTCGAGCTTGTCGCGGAACTCCGGCACGCCCTTCCTGAGCAGTGTGGAGTGGAACGGCACATCGATGCCGGGCACCAGCATGAAGGCAGGCTTGCCGCCCGCCTCCTTGGCGCGGCGGTTCGCATCCTCCTTGAGCGCCTTGAGACCGGCGATCGTGCCGGCAATGGCGTACTGCTGGCCGGCGAGGTTGTAGTTCACGATCTGCAGGAACTCGCCGCTGGCCTTGGCCACGGATTCCACGTAGTCACGCACGTGCGCGTCGTCCACGCCGAACTGGTTCGGACGCAGCGCGCCCATGCGGTAGTTGGAGCGGCCTTGGGCGTCGCGATCGATGAGATGGTGCATGGTGGAGCCGCGGTGGAACACGAGCTCGAGCACGGTCTCCAACGGAATCACGCCGGCGAACGCGGACAGCGCGTTGTATTCGCCGAGCGAGTGGCCGGCGAAGTAGGCGGGCCAGATGTCGGCGCCGGCCTCGCGCAGACGGGCGGTCTGCGCGAAGGCCACGGTGGCGAGCGCCACCTGGGTGAACTGGGTGAGGTTGAGCAGTCCTTCCGGATGACGGTAGGTGACGCCGTTGGCGGTGAGTTCCTTGGGGTTATCGCGCACGAGGCCGATGATCGAGAAGCCGAGCTTGGCGCGGGTGAGCTTGTCGGCGCGCTCCCACACATCGCGGGCGGCGGCGGACTTGGCGCGCTCGTCGAGCACCATGCCCTGCTTCTGGATGCCCTGGCCGGGGTAGACGAAGGCCGCGCGGGGCGCGCGCACCAGCGCGGTGCCGCGGGAGACGAGCTGGCCGTCGATGCGGCAGGTGACCTCGAAGGTCATGCCGCCGTGGCGCACCTTGCCGACGCGCTCCACGGAGATCTCGACGACATCGCCCAGCTGCACCATGCCGTACATGTTGTAGGTCCAGCCGGCAATCTCATAGTGGGCGCCCTTCTCGTCCAATGCCTGCACCGCGTGCTGGGCGGTGGCGGACAGCCACATGCCGTGCACGAGCGGTGCCTGCAGACCGGAGATGCGTGCGCCGCGCACCGAAGTGTGGATCGGGTTGAAGTCGCCGGTAGTGCGGGCGAACGCGGTCATGTCCGTGGGGGCGGTAACCTTCACGCGGCGCAGCAGGCGGCGGGGAGTGGCTTCGACCTCGTCATGGGCCGCGTCGCCGAATTCGGGCGCGTCGGCCGGCAGCGCATCCGAGTAGACGCGGCCTCGGATGGCGAAACGCTCGGTTTCGCGGGCGAGCAGCGTGCCGTCGGCGGCGGTGTGGGTCACGTGGATGGTGACCACACGGCCGGATGCGGATTCGAAGTAGTCCTCCGCCCAGGAGGTGAGGTTCACGGTTTCGCCGGTATGGCGCAGCAGCTCCTCCTCATCGACCTCGAGTTCGATGAGATGGTCGAGGTGCACGGCGTTGAGCAGGCCCTCGATCACCGGGTAGCCGTCCACGTACACGGAACCGAGCGCCGCGTAGATCGCCGGCCATGCCGGACCGACCAGCGCGTCCGGCGCGATGCGGCTGGGCTGCAGCGTGGCGGGCAGCGCCGCGCCGGTGGCCGCCTCATGGTCGAAGCCGAGGTTGGCGGACAGGGTGTAGGTGGCGTGCGCTTCGCCAAACGGCCTGCCCTCGGCCGCCACAATCTCAGGCATCGCGACGAGCTTGTCTCCGGTGATGGCGGTGTTGCCGATGCCTGCCGTTGCGGCGAGCATCGCGTACACGTCCGGGATAAGACGCTCGCGGTCGACCACCGGCACACGGCCGGGTTCGGTGCCGTCCACGACCAGCGGGATGACGATGTCGCGCACGGCGTGCTTGGAGGTGCCGCCGTCCGGGTCGTTGTCCCAGTAGGTGTCGAGATGGATGTCGAGGTCGTACTTGCCGTTCGACGCATCCACTGCGGTGATCTCATAGTTCTTATCACCCAAGGCAGTGCCGTATGCGGGATTGTCGGTGATGTGGCCGACCCAGGAGATGTTCGGGGACTTGCGGATGAAGTCTTCGGCATCCGAAGCCTCGCCCAATGCGGCGAACAGCTGTTCGGACTCGGCGGCCGCATCATCGGAGACAGTGGATTCGGCGAGGTTCTTGGCCTTGTCCTTCCCCTTGCCTTTGCCCTTCTTGTTTTTCTTGGACTTGCCCGAGGCGATTGCTTCGGGCGCATCGGAGGCCTGCAGGGCCTCGGTTCCGGTCTCCTCGGATTCCTCGTCCTTTTCGGCCACCTTCACACGGTCGATGGCCGCGTTCTCGAACCGGCCGAGGATGTCGGCGATCGGCTCGTCCACGGTGGTGATGCCGCCCACGGAGATCGGTCCGGGGATGGCGCGCACGGAATCGGCGGAATACCGGGAGTCCTCGGACTGCCAGAGCTGGTCTTGGCCCCACCAGCGCAGCAGGTCGTGGTCGATGACCGGCACGAACGGCATCGGCTTGGGGTATTCGCGCACGAGTACCGGGAACCAGGCCACGTCCGCGGGCACGATCTTGAGTTCGGCTGCCTGCGGATACGCTTCGGCGAGCTTGGCCAGCGCCGGTGCCGGATCGGCGGCGATGTCGCTGCGGGTCAGCAGACCGGCGGCAGCGGCGGCTTCGGCGGAAGTCCCCTCGGCGGCGAAGATGCGGGAGGCGAATGCGCCGGAATCAGTGCCGCTCACACGGGCTTCGATACGCTGCAGCAGGTGCTGGAAGCGATCGACATAGGTCGGATCGACCCAAGGGAAGGCGAGTTCGGCGAAACGCTGCGCCCATTCGAGATAGGTCATGGAGGCAAGATCGCCGAAGTAGGGCTTGGCGGTCTTGTTCAGCGCCTCGATGATCTCCTTGCGGCGGGAGTCCAGCTCCTCGGGGTGCTTCATCACGCGCACCAGCAGTCGGCAGCATTCGGCGGAATCGTTCTCGAGCTCGTAGATGTCGGCGTGCAGGTGGCTCAGGCCGGAGGACACGCCGCCGACCGACTTGCCGGACGGCACCCAGTGGGCGGCCTGCGGGGCGAACACGTCGTCGGACTTGGCGTCGGCCGGGATGCCGGCGGTCTTGACCAGCAGCTGCTTGACCTCAGGGCTGGTGTGGGCTTCCTTGGCGGTCATCGCCGCGGTGCCGACCATCACGCCGTCCACCGGCATGTCGGGCAGACCGTAGGCGCGCGACCACTGGCCGGAGATGTAGTCGGCGGCACGTTCGGGGGTGCCGATGCCGCCGCCGGCGATCAACACGAGGTTGTCGCAGGCGCGCACGTCGGCGTAGGTGGCGGACAGCAGGTCGTCCAATGCCTCCCAGCTGTGGTGGCCGCCGGCCTCGCCGCCTTCCACCTGGATCATGATGACGGCGGGGGCCACGGCCTTGGCGATGTGCACGACCTGACGGATCTGGTCGACGGTGCCCGGCTTGAAGCTCACATACGGCAGGCCGTCGGCGTGCAGGGACTTGATCAGCGCCACGGCTTCGTCGAGCTCCGGGATGCCGGCGGACACGACCACGCCATCGAACGGGGCACCGGATGCGCGCTTCTTGGGCACGATGCGCGAGGAGCCGAACTGCAGGTTCCACAGGTAGCGGTCCATGAACATCGCGTTGAATTCGACGGTGCGGCCTTCCTCGAGCTCCTTCTCCAGTGCGGCCACATGGCGGTCGAACACCTCGGCGGTCACCTGACCGCCGCCGGCGAGTTCGGCCCAGTAGCCGGCGTTGGCGGCTGCGGCCACGATCTCGGGGTCGACGGTGGTGGGTGTCATGCCCGGCAGCAGTACCGGCGGCTTGCCGGTGAGACGGGAGAACTTGGTGACCAGCTTGTCGCCGGCCGGCGTGCTGACCACGTGCGGTGCGAAGGTCTTCCAATTCTGGGTGCGCTCCGGTTCGCCCTCCAATGTGGACAGCCCCGCGCGCTCGGCCAGAGTGGTGGCTTCGACCACGCCGACGCCAGTGCCTTCGACCACGTTGCCGATCAGCTTGCCCACGGTGTTGCCCGGCCCCAGATCGACGATCCAGAGCTTGGCCGGGTCCTCGGCGACGTCCAGCAGGTGCTTGACGCGCGCGTTCCAATCCACATGGTTGACCAGCACTTCCTCGGCGAGCGCGCGGGTGCGGTCCTGGTCGAAGCCGCTGGATGCGGCCCAGTCCACGGCCTGCTCGACCGCCTCGTTCATCAGCGGGGAGTGGAACGGCAGGGTGACGTCGAGGTATTCGAGGGTCGGGTCGAACACGGTGCCGCCGCGCAGCTTCTGCTCGCGCAGCTTGGCCTGATGCTTGTGTTCGCGCTCGGTTTCGAGGGCGAATGCGGACAGGTCCTCGGGGTAGCCGGACAGTACGTAATGGTTGCTGGAATTGGTGACGGCGATGGAGATCGGGCCACGGGCGCGGCCGGATTCGCGGACGCGATCGATCAGCGTCTCGACCTGGGCCTTGTCCGCGCCTTTGACCGAAAGCATCGGGGTGGCGTCGCCGTACCTGGCGTTGAGGCCGAGTTCGCGGACGCGACGCGTGCCGGCGGCGCCGATCAGGGCGGCGGTCGCCAGAATCTCGTTCAGCGCGTCCGATGCGGCCGCGACGGAGCCGGCCTCCTCGATGGCACGGCTCATGTGCACGGCGAGCACACCCTGGGAATGTCCCAGAACGGCGACCGGCTTGGCTTCGGAAAGAGCGTACCCGAGGTGTTCAAGGTCGAGCAGTGCACCAAGCTGGGTCAGCGCGATGCCTTCCACGGATACGGTGGCGTCTGCGGCAGCGCCGAGGCGGGCCGGGTTCGGGGTGAAGCCGAACAGGTCGACCGGGCGGCCGGTGGTGGCGAGCAGGTCTGCCGCGACCGGTGCCAGCAGACGATGGGCGGCTGCGGCATGGTTGTGCAGCGCCTCGGCGAGGCTGGGATCAGTGGTCTGGTCGGCGAGCGCGACCGGCCACGGGGTGGACTGTCCGGCGAAGGCGAGCGCATGCGGCTCGGAGGCCAAGCGGTTGAGGAAGAAGGTGGTCATGGTGTTCCTATCTGTGATTGTTGCGTAGGACTGTTGCGTTGGTTGGATGGATTTGTTCTGTTGGGTACGTTCGGTAGTTCGGTCTGCCAAGCTAATCGCCGGGGTCACAGCGGCTGGTTGCCGTGGTGTTTGGTGGTATGGCGTACGCGGCGCTTGGTGGCGAGTGTGTTCAGTGATTCGATGATCACCTCACGGGTCTGTTCGGGGTCGATCATCGCGTCGATCTGCCCGATTTCGAGCGAAAGGTTCGCGTTGACCGTGCTGGTCTCGTAGTCCTTGATGTATTTGGCTCTAAGCGCCTCCACGTCCTGCCCGGCAGCCTTGGCCTTGGCCAGATCGTGACGGTGGATGATGTTCACCGCACCGGCCGCGCCGAGTACCGCTATCTGGGAGCTGGGCCAGGCGAAGTTCAGATCCGCGCCGATCGCCTTGGAGCCCATCACGATGTACGCGCCGCCGAACGCCTTGC
This sequence comes from Bifidobacterium reuteri DSM 23975, assembly GCF_000741695.1. Classification (GTDB taxonomy): domain Bacteria; phylum Actinomycetota; class Actinomycetes; order Actinomycetales; family Bifidobacteriaceae; genus Bifidobacterium; species Bifidobacterium reuteri. The sequence continues at coordinate 61,512 of NZ_JGZK01000013.1, forward strand.
GCAGCACCACGGTCACCAGCGGCACCTGCGCGTTGGCGTAGGCGTAGATCACCTTGGCGCCACGGCGGATGATGCCGGCGTGCTCCTGATCGGAACCGGGCTTGTATCCGGGCACATCGACGAGCGTGATCACGGGCAGGTTGAAGGCATCGCACAGACGCACGAACCGGGCCACCTTTTCGGACGAATCGACGTCGAGGATGCCGGCCCTCACATTCGGCTGGTTCGCCACGATGCCCACCGGCCTGCCTTCCATGCAGGCGAATCCGACCACCGCCGAGGCGCCGAAGAGCTCCTGCACTTGCACGAACTCGCCGTAGTCGACGATGCAGCGGATCACGTCGAGCATGTCGTAAGGCTGACGTTCGTTGGCGGGCACGATGGTGGCCAGCCGTTTCGCGGTATCGCGTTCGGCGCGGGTTGCCGCGTAGGCGTAGACGGGCGGCTTGCCGTCCGAGTTGGACGGCAAGTAGGCGAGCACGGTGCGCGCGTAGTCGATGGCGTCGGATTCGTCCTCGCCGAGGTAGTGGGCCACGCCGGATACCTTGTTATGCACTTCCCCACCGCCCAGATCGGCCATCGAGATGGTCTCGCCGGTGGCTGCCTTGACCACGTCCGGGCCGGTGACGAACATGTTCGAGTTCTCGCGGGTCATGATGATGAGGTCGGTCAGTGCAGGGCAGTAGACGGCGCCGCCTGCGCACGGTCCGAGGATCAGGCTCAGCTGCGGCACGAATCCGCTGGCTTCGCAGGTCTTGCGGAAGATGCGGCCGTATTGGCTCAACGCCGCCACGCCTTCCTGGATGCGCGCGCCGCCGGAATCCACGATGGCCACGATCGGCACTTTGAGCTCGATGGCCATATCCATGAGCCTGCAGATCTTCTGGCCTTCCGCAGTGCCCAAGGTGCCGCCCTTGACGGAGAAGTCCTGTGCGTAGACGGCGACCTTGCGGCCGTATACCAAACCGAAGCCGGTGATGACGGCGGCCCCTGCGTTGCCGCCGGCGATATTGCCGCCCTGGAATCGGCCGATCTCCTCGAACGTGCCGGTGTCGAACAGCAGATCCAAGCGTTCACGCGCGGTCTTCTTGCCTTTGGCGTGCTGCTTGTCCCGGGCGCGCTCTTCGGCCGCACGGGCCAGTTCCGCGGCCTTGATCACGGCGGCGCGCAACGGCTGGTGGCCGGACGACTGGGCCACGGACGCCGCGACGGCTCCGGCGGCATCCCCCACGCCGACGTTGCCAGTCGCAGCCCCGGCCCCGGCAGCCATTGCTGCGGCCTGCGCGGCCTTCACCGCCGGCGAATCCATGATGTCGGTCATTTGGCGGCCTCCTTCTTGGAATCCGCTGCCTTATCGGCTCCCTCTGACGAGGGAGCTGTCGGCGCAGCCGACTGAGGGAGAGACCCCGGCGCAGCCGCAGCGGCCTTGGCCTTGCCGGCGTTCACGTCCAGCGTGACCAACGTGTCGCCCGCCTCCACGCCGTCGGCGGGGCTCACGAAGATCTTCTTCACCTCGCCTGCGGCCGGAGCGTACACATAGTTCTCCATCTTCATCGATTCGAGCACCACCAGCAGGTCGCCCTTGGCCACCTGCTGCCCTTCGGACACGTTGATGCGCGTGACCACCGCCTGCATCGGGGAGGCGATGATGCCGGACTTGGCGCCGTCGTTGGCTGCCGCAGCTCCAGAGCCGACGTTATGCAGTCCCGCGCCGCGCAGCGGCTGCGTGGGGCGCTTGGCGTTGCGGGCGCGGGCCGAACCGGTGAGGCTCTCCACGATGTCCATCGGCACGGTGAGCGTGACGCGGCGGTTGTTCATCTCGATGACGAAGGTCTCGGACTTGGACCTGTCCGGCACGGCCGCAGCCGGGGCGCCGGCCAGCGACGCCGGCTGGCCGGATGCGGCGGAGGCGGGCGTGCGGTTCAGATACGTGCGCTCCAGCCATTTGGTGGTCACCGAGAACGGATGGCCATGCTCGGCGGTGAAATCGTCGTTACGGAAGATCTCCTTGTACAGGGAAATCGGCGTGGGCACGCCTTCGATCACCAGTTCGTCAAGCACGCGGCGCACGCGGGCCACGGCGTCGGCGCGGTTCTGCGCGGTGACGATCACCTTGCCCATCATCGAGTCGAACTTCGGTGAGATGGTGTCGCCCTGTTCCACGCCGGTGTCGATGCGTACGCCGGGGCCAGCGGGCCATTGGATCTTCTCGAGGGTGCCGGAACCGGGTGTCAGGTTGGTGGCGGGGTCCTCACTGGTGATGCGCAGCTCGAAGCTGTGGCCACGCGGTTCGGGGGCGCGGGTGAGCTCGCCGCCGTCGGCGATCACCAGCTGTTCGCGCACCAGGTCGAGGCCGCTGACCTCTTCGGAGACCGTATGCTCGACCTGCAGTCGGGGATTGACTTCCAGGAAGTAGACCTTGCCGTTGGGCGTCACCATGAACTCGCAGGTACCCAGACCCACATAGCCCACGGTGGTGAACAGCCTGCGGGAGTATTCCTCCAGCGTGGCCACCGTTTCCTCGCTCAGGAAGGGGGCCGGCGCCTCCTCCACCAGTTTCTGGTTGCGCCGCTGCAGCGAGCAGTCGCGCGTGGAGTACACGGTGAAGTTGCCGTGGGAGTCGCGTCCGGACTGGGTCTCCACGTGGCGGGCCTTGTCCACGAACTTCTCGATGAAGTATTCCTTGAGATCGCCGCCCTGCAACGCGTCATGGTTCATGTAGAAGCGCCGCAGCTCCTCGTCGTCATGGACCACGGTGATGCCGTGGCCGCCGCCGCCATCGGTGCGTTTCATCATGATCGGATAGCCGTGGGTGTGTGCGAAATCGAGCAGTGTGCGCACATCGGTCACCGGTTCGGACAGGCCCGGCACCGGCGGCACCTTGGCGCGCAACGCCACGCGGCGCGCGGTGATCTTGTCGCCGAGATCGACCAGCGCGGTGTGATGCGGCCCCACCCAGATCGCCCCGGCCTCTTCGACTTTGGATGCGAAGCTCGGCACTTCGGAGAGGAATCCGTATCCGGGATGCACAGCGTTCGCCCCTGTGCGGTGGAGGATGTCGATGAGCAGGTCCTCGTTCAGATAGGTGTCCTTGTAGGTATCCCCCGAAAGCAGATAGGCCTCATCCGCCATGCTCACATATCGGCTGTTGCGATCCTGCTCGGCGTACACGGCCACCGTGGAGATCCCCATCTCCTTCGCCGTACGCACCACGCGAAGCGCGATTTCCCCTCGGTTCGCGATCAGTAGTTTGTTGACACTTTGAGTCATATTGACAGATTTTCCCCTTGCCGTCAGGCCCAGGCAATCGCCGTCCGCACAAAAGCGATCATCCTGTTTTGTAGGGCGGCAACAAACGGCCGCGTAGGTTCCGGTTACGTAACCGGACGATACGCCGCTGATTTTCCGCGGAATTGCAACGTTTGTGGCCATGGCACCAACAGTGTCCGCCAGTTGACGATAACAACGGTTTCGTCAATGCCCGACAAAGAAGCGCTCGGTTTTTTGTACTTTGATACGAAACCGCACGAAAGCGAACAACCGTACGATGGCTTTCGAAGTTGGGGAAGGCTCCGAATACGCCGGTGCCCGCGCCACACCACCAAAGGGGATTCAATCATGCAAACCACACCTACCGCGGCGCCGTCCGCCTCCGCATCCACCGTCGCACGCCGCATCGCAGCCGTCTCATGGAAGCCGGTGCTGTTCGCCGTACTGCTCTGGCTGTCCGCCGCAGCCGGTGAGATCCCGGTTCCAGGCACTCCTGTTCCGATCACGCTGCAGACGTTCGTGGTGATGCTCGCCGGGCTGATGCTGACGTGGAGACAGGCCGGATCAGCACTGGCGCTGTACATCGCGGCCGGCGCCGCCGGTCTGCCGGTGTTCGCCGGCGGTGCATCCACGATGGCTCTGGTCGGTCCGAGCGCGGGCTTCATCCTGGGCTTCCTGCCCGGTGCCGTAGCCATCGCCCTGCTGCGCGGCAAGGCTGATACGTCGTCCTTCAGTGCCGCCGCACTGACCGCAGGCCGCTACATGCTGGCCGCCATCATCGGAGGCGTTGTGGTGGTGTATGCGTTCGGCATCACCGTGCAGTCCGCCCTGACCGGCGCGCCGGCGCTTGCCGTGACGCTCGCCTCGATGGGCTTCATCGCCGGCGACGCCGTCAAGGCCGTCGTGGCGGCGCTGGCCGCTGCCGGGCTGAGCAAGCTCGGACGCTGATGATGCTGCGGCAATGACTTGCTGCAACACGCCCTATTGATATGGTTTGGCCACGGGTAATTCGCCCGTGGCCCAAACCATTCTCTCTGTTTCTTTTCATCACCGGTGCAGCATTGACGCCGGTGACACCTTACAGCACACCGACATCCGCAGTGTGCACAGTATGCTCCACCCCATCTGCTGTGCGCAGAATCAGTGAAGCGTCATTGTCCAAACCGACTGCGGTGCCGGCGAGCGCGGTTCCATCGGTGAAGTGGGCTTCCACGGTGCGACCTCTCGCCCAGCACACGGCGCGCATCTCCTCGTGCAGGGCCGCAATGGCACCTTGCGGGTCGGCGATGAACGCCGTCAGCCGTTCGCGCAAACCAGTCACCTCGCGCGCGGCGATGGCGTCGCGCATCGTGGTGAACGGCGGCAGGCCATTGGCATGCAACTGCAGGGAGGTCGACTGCGATGTGGGCAGTAGCGTAGGCGGCAACGCCAGATTCAGGCCGACGCCGATCACCAACGCCACATCGTCATCACGACCGGGCGAGTCAGGCTGCGCGCTGCCGGACGGTGGCAACATGACCACCTGCGACAGCAGTCCGCCAAGCTTCAGACCGTGGCAGTACACGTCGTTGGGCCACTTCAGCTCCAGGAAGTGTTCGGCATCGATCATCGAGGCCCCCGACGCCTCGATCATCCCGTTCAGCGCATCCAGGGTGGCCAGGCCCGCGATCATCTGCAGCCAACCGTTGATGGTCTCATCCAGTGCGACCGCACGCGGCACTCGCACCACATACGATATCGTCGAGCAGCTGCCCGGCTGGCTGATCCAGGTATGCCCGTTGCGGCCGTGTCCGGCAACCTGGCTGTCGGCTGCAACCACGACGACCGCGAGGCCGTGTGCCGTATGCGAGGGCAGCGTCAATGAGCCATCAGTGATCATTGACGCGGCAAGCGCGTTGGTGGAGTCGGTCTCATCGACACTGATGACCCGATCCGCCACCGCCTCGGTTCGAGGCAACCGAGGTTGTGCAATAGACAGTGTATGTATCATGGGCAACACGTTACCGTATTCTTCGCCTGAAAACGAGCGATACACTGCCTGAAATCGGCGTATTTCCAAGGAAAAACGACTCTTGGCGACGTGTGAACGCTCACAGGTGAGCAGGCTCACAACCTATCCCCATCCGTTGGCATTACCGGCTACCATTGCAACCATGACCCGACCAGTATCCCTACAGCCAGACACGACAGGCCCTGCCCATCCACGACTCGCACGCATCGGTTCCGCCGCGCGTTGGACATTGGCCGTATCGGCATGCCTGTGGCTGGCGCTGTGCACTGCTGTAGGACCGCTGTATTGGGATTTCGACAACGGCACCATCGCGCATTGGAATTGGACCAATACTGCCATTTTCGCGGGCTCGTTCATCGTGTATCTCGGCATCGTCGTGGCGCTGGTGCGCTTTGCTGCCCTGGGCCATATGCTGCCCAAGCCGCTGCATCAATGGCTCTGCCGCGTCCAGCGCACCGTGTGCGGTCTATTCAGCGGCCGCGAAGTCACCAGCGCAGTCGCCGATAATGCGGTTCCCGCCCATGACGCCACTGACAGCACAATCCCAACCAGCACGAACCCCGGCGACCGCCGATCCGACGCGAATGGCTCTACTGAATCTGCCACGGCCCATGCCTCGCGGATACGCGCCATACTGCCGGTCGCAGGCCGCGCCATCATGTATGCGATGGCGGTTCTGGACCGGTGGATTGTGCGGGGCACGAACCGGTTCTGGAAGCTCGCTCTGGTGTTCTTCATCGGATGGTTATGGGTGCCCACCACCCTGCTGGCCGCGTTCGGCGCCGACATCCGCTCGCAGATCCGCGAATTCAGTTGGGCCTGGAATCAATGGACCGGGTTGAAACAGCCATATATCGGCTTCTTCTCGTTCGTCCCGATGGACATCTACCCCACCGCGCACTACATGTGGCCGTCCGACCCCACGTACCTCACTGACCAGCACAATATCGCGCTGACCCTCATATACGGCGCCACGGCCGCATTCTCACGCTATGTCACCGGTTCGAATGACGCAGGCATCGTGGTGCTCGCGGCATTGCAGATGCTGTTCGCCGTGTTCTGCTGCGCTTCCACCGCCCACCGGTTCCTGAATCGTCCGTGGATGCGAACCGACGCCCGCTCCTCGGCCACGAATGAGGACCTCGATGAGAGCACAGACGAAGGCCCGGACGAAGGCCCACAGCCATCCGAAACTCCATCCATAACACCATCCACAACTCCCCAATACGCAGGTGGATTGGCCCGTGTGCTGATACTACTGTTCTTCATGGTCTGCCCGTTAGCCGTGTTCTCGACCATCTCGCTGACCAAGTCCCCATTGTTCGCATTCGCATTCGTCTGGTGGTTTGGCGTCTGGTATGAGCTGGCGCAGACCTGGCGTCCTGCAGGACGGCGCCGCGGCGGCAGACTACACAGCATTGCGAAGACCAGTGTTAGCGCCGCAGCTGGCAACGCCGACGAAGCCATCAGCGACACCAAAGACAACAACAGCGCCGACGAATCGCACGTGGCACCAGCGCACTCGCCGTCTGCCCCGATCCGGCTGCCCCGCCATAGCCTTATCGCATTGATACTGTCCAGCTGCGTGATGCTGATTTCCGCCAAATACGCGTGGTATATCATCGCCCTGCAATTCGTACTGGCCCTTATCGCCGACCGCCGCCGCTGGAGCACGTATGTAGCGGCGTTGCTCATCCCCACTGTGCTGATTCATGGCGGCATCGTCCTCGCCATCCAATCGCATGTCATCATTGGAGGCGACCCCATCGAAAGCCGAGGCGTGCAGCTGCAGATGATCGCCCGCGTGGCGCAGCGTAATCCCGACGGCATTTCGGCGGACGCCGCCAAGAACCTGTCTCCGGTGTTCAATCAGGACCAGATGGCGGACGCGTACTTCCAGCAGGATGCCGATCCGGTGAAATCGTCCGGCATCCAAGCCAAGAAGGTCAGCTACAAATGGCGTACAGTCACGCCTGAAGACATGGAGAAGTTCAACAAAGCATGGCTCGATATCGTCATGGACAATCCTGTCATCGCGCTTGATGCGCTGTTGGCCAAATGCTTCGGCTACTTCAACGTCACCGATCAGCCATACGTATCCATGGGGTATTACATCAACAGCGATTATGTGCAGAAGCATTCCACGTGGATCAAGTCGTACCATCATGATTGGCGTGAGAAGGTGGCTGGATTCGCCACTGCCTGGGGCTCGATACCGGTATTGGGCTGGTTCACGCACGGCAACTTCTACGTGGTGCTGACCCTGCTCATCGGAGCGGCCGAGGTGATTCGCCGTCGCTGGCTGACGCTGATGACGCATATTCCGCTGCTGCTGCTGATGGGCGTGATGATCACTGCGCCGGCCAACAACTTCGAGCGCCATATGCTGCCCGTGGCATTCGTGTTCGGGTTCGTGGCCCTTTCTTATTGGCGTGAGTCGCTGAGCGAACGCCAGCACACCCAGCACTGAACTGCTCCCCTTCACCCAGTTCAACCGGCTGCGAGAGGAATCTGACGGCTTTGCGTCACTAATAATTGAACGCTGCATCTCCTGTCTCTCCCCAGTCGGCTTCGCCGCCAGTCCCTCTTCAGAGGGGCCAAAAACACAGCTGTCTGCTTCACGGCAACATACAAGATAGACCACTAGCGGCTGAGGTAAACCAGAATGCAGGGACAAGATATTAGACTGTTACCTATGCCTTCGAATTTCCTCGATCTATTATCTGCTGATGTATCCAATGACACTGATGGTACGGCAGTGGATCGCATTCGGGTTGTGCTGTTTGAATGCCTGTTCGACGAGCTCGCCGACCAACGGGTGACGTCGCTGTTCAATGTGCTTGGGTACGAAGGCGGTTTTCCATGCTATGCCATTGCCGGGTATCCGGCACGCTCCGCGGCACGGACTCGCGCGTCCATAGAAAAAATCGTGTCCGATTTTGGCGGTGACTGTCTCACGGCGACCCATACCCTTGGCGTGCTGTCAATCAATGATGAAGCAGATCTTGCACAGAGCATTGCCGACGACGGTGACGATACGCTCGGCACCGCAGATCATGATAAGAACGAGGCACAGGACAGAACGGTAGTCGTCGCGCTCATTACCCCGGTTGGAGCGGCCACTCCGGAGCTTATCTGCAATACGGTCGCCTCCGCATATGACGATGCTCGCCCTTTGGCATTGGGACCTCAGCTACGCGGCACTTCCGGCGCCATGCGCTCGATACGCTCATCGCTGTATTGTCTGAAGGCTGCGCCAGCGTTGGCGGCTGCCGTGCATCAGCTGCCACGTCCGTTGCGCAACGACGATGCGCTGCCGGAACGTGCGCTTATCGGTGATCAGGATGCGCGCAAGGTATTAGTAGAGGCCGTGTACGGCAGTCTGGCCAACGCGAGTACCGATAACTCGACGATGGTGACGGTATCGACGTTCCTCAAATATGGCGGGTCACTGGAGACGACGGCCAAGGAGCTGAATGTGCATCCGAATACGATTCGCTACCGCTTGAAGCGCGCAGCGGAGTCCACCGGCTGGGATGCCACCGATCCGCGTGAAGCGTTCGTACTGTCGTGCGCCATTGCGCTGGGCCGTGTCGCCGGTCTCAGCTGACCTCATTCCAAAGATGACTGTGTCGTGTGCCTCTCCCTCACCCGGCTGTCGCCGGAGGGGCTGGATAAAGGGAAAGCCCTGGTACCGTGTGGGTATCGGGGCTTTGTAAGTGTTAATGCGGCGGCGTGCTACTCTCCCACACCCTGTCGGGTGCAGTACCATCGCCGTGCCAGGCCTTAGCTTCCGGGTTCGGAATGGGACCGGGCGTCTCACCTGGGCCATGGCCGCCGCAAGAATCAGTTGTACGGTCGGGAACCGTGTTCCCGCCGGCATGGTGGCGGCCTGGGAACCGGAGGATGGACGCGAGGATGTTCTGTTGTTTCGTGCGATGCGCTTGGGATCCGTGTCGTCTCCCTGTCGTCCGCATCATGCCGTCGCAGTACGGTGCCCCAACCCGTTGGTTGGGATGATGTGTGGCGTTCCCCCGTTAGTACCGGTCGGCTCCACCCCTCGCGGGGCTTCCACGTCCGGCCTATCGACCACGTGTTCTGCATGGGGGGTCACCAGCCCACGATGGGGCTGTAGGAATGCTTATCTTGGAGCAGGCTTCCCGCTTAGATGCTTTCAGCGGTTATCCCTTCCGAACGTGGCCAACCGGCCGTGCCGCTGGCGCGACAACCGGCATACCAGAGGTTCGTCCACCCAGGTCCTCTCGTACTATGGGCAGGCCTCCTCAACATTCCAACGAGCGCAGAGGATAGAGACCAAACTGTCTCACGACGTTCTGAACCCAGCTCGCGTGCCGCTTTAATCGGCGAACAGCCGAACCCTTGGGACCTGCTCCAGCCCCAGGATGCGACGAGCCGACATCGAGGTGCCAAACCATCCCGTCGATATGGACTCTTGGGAATGATCAGCCTGTTATCCCCGGGGTACCTTTTATCCGTTGAGCGATGCCGCGTCCGTACACCGGCACCGGATCACTAGTCCCGACTTTCGTCCCTGCTCGACCCGTCAGTCTCGCAGTCAAGCCACCTTGTGCACTTGCACTCGCCACCCGATTGCCAACCGGGCTGAGGTGACCTTTGGGCGCCTCCGTTACTCTTTGGGAGGCAACCGCCCCAGTTAAACTACCCGCCAGGCACTGTCCCAGACACGGATCACGTGTCGTGGTGAGACATCCAATGCGAACAGAGCGGTATTTCACCTTGCGACTCCGCGTGGTCTGGCGACCACGCCTCACGGTCTCCCGCCTATGCTACACAATCCACACCGAATGCCAATACCAAGGTATAGTAAAGGTCCCGGGGTCTTTTCGTCCTTCTGCGCTTAACGAGCATCTTTACTCGTACTGCAATTTCGCCGAGCTCCTGGTCGAGACAGTGGGGAAGTCGTTACGCCATTCGTGCAGGTCGGAACTTACCCGACAAGGAATTTCGCTACCTTAGGATGGTTATAGTTACCACCGCCGTTTACCGGGGCTTGAATTCACCGCTGCCCCCCGAAGGGATGACGGATCCTCTTAACCTTCCGGCACCGGGCAGGCGTCAGTGCATATACAGCGGCTTGCGCCTTCGCATGCACCTGTGTTTTTGGTAAACAGTCGCTACCCCCTGGTCTGTGCCACCCCCAAAAGCTCCAGGAGCAAGTCCTTTCACCATCGGGGGCCTCCCTTGAACCGAAGGAACGGGAGTGATTTGCCGAGTTCCTTGACCAGGATTCGCTCGATCGCCTTGGTATTCTCTACCTGACCACCAGTGTCGGTTTGGGGTACGGGCGGCATGCGCCCTCACGCCGAAGCTTTTCTCGACGGCCGGGACCACCGGATCCACGCTCAACGCGCGTCCCATCGCACCTCACCCATACGCCCCCCGGATTTGCCTGGGGGACGGGCCGCGTGCTTGGCCCGGGAAAACCACCTCCCGGGCCGGCTGCCCTTCCGTGTCACTCCTGCGCTCACCTACTACCGTTACGGTCCCGGCGACCGGACCCGCCACCGTCCCGAAGGACGGATGGGGACCGGCCGGAGGTTAGTACTCACGGCCTCGGTCTGTTCGGTCGCAAGCCGGTACGGGAATATCAACCCGTTCATCCATTCGACTACGCCTGTCGGCCTCGCCTTAGGACCCGACTCACCCAGGGACGATGAACGTGGCCCTGGAACCCTTGGTCATCCGGCGGACGGGATCTTCACCCGCCTCTCGCTACTCATGTCTGCATTCTCACTCCCCCGAAGTCCACGGCAGGCTCACGCCGCCGCTTCGCCCCTCGGGGGACGCTCTCCTACCCAATGGCCTAAACCATTGCCGCGTCTTCGGTGGCGTGCTTGAGCCCCGCTACATTGTCGGCGCGGAACCACTAGACCAGTGAGCTGTTACGCACTCTTTCAAGGATGGCTGCTTCTGAGCCAACCTCCTGGCTGTCTATGCGACTCCACATCCTTTCCCACTTAGCACGCGCTTGGGGACCTTAGACGACGGTCTGGGCTGTCTCCCTCTCGACGACGGAGCTTATCCCCCGCCGACTCACCGCCGGGATACACTTGACGGGTATTCGGAGTTTGGTTGCTGTCGGTACCCAGTACGGGCCCTCAAGCATCCAGTAGCTCTACCCCCCGCAAGCACTCACCCGACGCTGCACCCAAATGCATTTCGGAGAGAACCAGCTATCACGGAATTTGATTGGCCTTTCACCCCTAGCCCCAGGTCATCCCCCCGGTTTTCAACCCAGGTGGGTCCGGTCCTCCACACGGTCTTACCCGCGCTTCAACCTGCCCAGGGCTAGATCATCCCGCTTCGGGTCCAGGACGGGCGACTCAACGCCTTTTGAGACTCGCCTTCGCTACGCGTACACCACACGGCTTACGCTCGCCACCCGCCACTGACTCGCAGACTCATTTTTCGATAGGCACGCCGTCACCCCATCAAAGAGGCTCCGACGGATCGTAGGCGCACGGTTTCAGGAACTCTTTCACTCCCCTCCCGGGGTGCTTTTCACCTTTCCCTCACGGTACTAGTACGCTATCGGTCAGACAGGAATACTTAGGCTTGCCCCACGGTCGGGGCGGATTCACACGGGGTTCCACGGGACCCGCGCTACTCGGGAAAACACGATCGACGGTCCACGCGCATTCGGGTACGGGGCCATCACCCTCTACGGCCCGGTATCCAACCCGGTTCCCCTAGCACATGGATTTCTCACCGCCGGCCGGCCCGTCGGGACCGGCGCACACGCTCCCACAACACCGCACACGCAACCCCCGACGGGTATCACACGCACACGGTTTAGCCTGATCCGCTTTCGCTCGCCACTACTCACGGAGTGTCCTCTCCTGCAGGTACTGAGATGTTTCACTTCCCTGCGTACCCCCCGGCCAAGCCGGTGCCAGCCCATGACGGCTGGCGGGTTCCCCCATTCGGAAATCCTCGGATCAAAGCCCTGTCGGCGGCTCCCCGAGGCCTATCGCGGCCCCACACGTCCTTCATCGGTCCTGTCTGCCAAGGCATCCACCACACGCCCTTGCAAGCCACACGGCCCGCAAGCAACGACACAATGCCAGACGACAAATCATCGACAACATCAGATCACAAAACGATCGCAAACGAACACCAAAACAAGTTTGGAGTCCGAACGAAATCAACAACGAGACACCCGGGACACACCCGGATGCTCGCTCGCGTCCACTCTCCAGTTCTCAAACCACCACCGCACCCACGCAAACCGGCACACGCGAAACCAATCACGCAAACCGGCCCCCGCGGGGCAGGGCACCCGCACCAGGCAAAACACCCGGCGTGGCGGCCCGGGAACCCAAGAACGCGCCCATACCACCCCCACACGCCCACGACAGGCACACAGGCGAGCCGAATCCGATCTCTTCCACACCAGCAACCCCCCGCACGACCGGGAGCATCCCGGCCACAAGGGGCGAAACAACGGCTCCCAAACAGAAGCCTGAAATCTCCGTAGAAAGGAGGTGATCCAGCCGCACCTTCCGGTACGGCTACCTTGTTACGACTTAGTCCCAATCACGAGCCTCACCTTAGACGGCTCCCCCCCCCATACGGGTTAGGCCACCGGCTTCGGGTGCTGCCCACTTTCATGACTTGACGGGCGGTGTGTACAAGGCCCGGGAACGCATTCACCGCGGCGTTGCTGATCCGCGATTACTAGCGACTCCGCCTTCACGGAGCCGGGTTGCAGGCTCCGATCCGAACTGAGACCGGTTTTCAGGGATCCGCTCCACGTCACCGTGTCGCATCCCGCTGTACCGGCCATTGTAGCATGCGTGAAGCCCTGGACGTAAGGGGCATGATGATCTGACGTCATCCCCACCTTCCTCCGAGTTAACCCCGGCGGTCCCCCGTGAGTTCCCACCATAACGCGCTGGCAACACGGGGCGAGGGTTGCGCTCGTTGCGGGACTTAACCCAACATCTCACGACACGAGCTGACGACGACCATGCACCACCTGTGAACCCGCCCCGAAGGGAAACGACATCTCTGCCGTCGTCGGGAACATGTCAAGCCCAGGTAAGGTTCTTCGCGTTGCATCGAATTAATCCGCATGCTCCGCCGCTTGTGCGGGCCCCCGTCAATTTCTTTGAGTTTTAGCCTTGCGGCCGTACTCCCCAGGCGGGATGCTTAACGCGTTGGCTCCGACACGGAACGCGTGGAACGCGCCCCACATCCAGCATCCACCGTTTACGGCGTGGACTACCAGGGTATCTAATCCTGTTCGCTCCCCACGCTTTCGCTCCTCAGCGTCAGTAACGGCCCAGAGACCTGCCTTCGCCATTGGTGTTCCTCCCGATATCTACACATTCCACCGTTACACCGGGAATTCCAGTCTCCCCTACCGCACTCAAGCCCGCCCGTACCCGGCGCGGATCCACCGTTAAGCGATGGACTTTCACACCGGACGCGACGAACCGCCTACGAGCCCTTTACGCCCAATAAATCCGGATAACGCTTGCGCCCTACGTATTACCGCGGCTGCTGGCACGTAGTTAGCCGGCGCTTATTCACCAGGTACACTCAACAAAAGCCTTGCTCCCTGATAAAAGCGGTTTACAACCCGAAGGCCTCCATCCCGCACGCGGCGTCGCTGCATCAGGCTTGCGCCCATTGTGCAATATTCCCCACTGCTGCCTCCCGTAGGAGTCTGGGCCGTATCTCAGTCCCAATGTGGCCGGTCGCCCTCTCAGGCCGGCTACCCGTCAAAGCCACGGTGGGCCGTCACCCCGCCGTCAAGCTGATAGGACGCGACCCCATCCCATGCCACGAAAGCATTTCCCGACAAGCCATGCGGCCCATCGGAGCATCCGGCATTACCACCCGTTTCCAGGAGCTATTCCGGAGCATGGGGCAGGTTGGTCACGCATTACTCACCCGTTCGCCACTCTCACCCCGGCCGAAACCAGGGATCCCGTTCGACTTGCATGTGTTAAGCACGCCGCCAGCGTTCATCCTGAGCCAGAATCGAACCCTCCACAAAAAACCAATGCGAAGGAATCCAAAAACAGACTCCCAAACAAAAATTGACGCGACTTCTTAATAAGGAAAAGAAGTCCGCACGAAAAACCCCGCCCCGATTCAACCAACCAAGGACCCACCAGAGAAAACCCCGGCAGGCTCGGAACGGACTGGCAATCAAAAAACGACTCTAAAAAGTAGTACAAACACGCTCTTGAGTTCTCAAACCACCACCACACACAAACCGATCCGGAAACCAACCATCAGGAGGAAACCCGAACCGCTCAGCGGCAGCGAGTAGATAACTTACACGAACACAAGAACAAACGCAAACCGGCATGCGAGAACCACGCCAGAACCGTTGAAACGACTGCGTTCCCCCGGCGTGTCGAAAACAACGTTTTCGACCCCCGACACCGCCAATATACCGCCGCAAACAACCGAAAACCACCCAACAACCACTCCCCACCGGCGTGTTCCCCAACAATTCACCCACACGCAAACCCACGAGCAACAACAACGATTGTGTCACACTCACGCCAATCGACCGATGCACGAGCAAAACACGGCAGAATCGTTGCAGCACAGACCACGAAAAAGGCGGCAACCGGAGAAAACCGATTGCCGCCCAGGGATGGTCAGATGACGTGATACTCGCGTAGCAGGGTGACGATGTCGGTGCCGTCGAGCTTCTTCAGCACCTTGCCGAGCACAGCCTTTTCGATGAAGTTGAGTTTCATATCGGCCACCGGCTTGCCATCACGCAGTTTGACCGTGGCGTTCAGCAGGTTGCGCACGTCATAGACACTGCCCCACACCTCCGGCACACCGCGATCGACATCGAGCAGGGTATACACCGCCTCCATGCCGGTGCGCATCGAATACTCGGTAGTAAAGATCGTGTCGCGTGGGGTTTCGGCGAACTGACCGAGGAACGCGAAGTTCACGGCGCCATCCGGCACCACGTCCGGACGATCACCGGCGGCACGTGGCATGAAGAACGCTGTGATGTACGGCATCATGACCGGTACGGTGTTGGCGTGGCTCTTGGCAAGCGCCTCGATCTTGTCGGTCGGCACACCCATGTGGTAGAGCCACTCTTCGCAGATCTCCTCACCCGTGCATTCGGTCATCGGCTTCTTGATGTAGTTGCCGGGCTTGTCGGGGAACAGGCCGTACACCCACACGCACAGCTGGTCCTTGGGCTGGTCACGGAACTGCTGCTGACGGTTGAGCGTCCAGCTCATCAACCAGTTGGAGTCGGTGACGGTGACGATGCCGCCCGTCACCACATGACCGGTGAAGGGGTCGCGTTTGCAGATGCGCTTGATATACGGCGGAATCTCCCCGTCAAGCGTGGTGACGGTGGCGCTCATCCATTTGGTGGCCTGCGGATCGGAGCAGAACTTGTCGGGATGACCGAAGCTGGGATCCTGACGCGCGATATTGCGCCACATATCCCAGCCACCGCCGGGCTTCAGGTCCGGATTCCAAGCGGCTGGCGAGTGCTGCGAGCCCATGGTGGAGTTCTCCACGCAACCGCCGTTGGTGATGAATACGTAATCGTTCTCGGTCAGATCGATCGATGACTTCTCGCCCTCATGATCAAGGTCGATGCGTACGGCGAGTTTCTTGGTGGGGCTGGAGTACGGATTGCGCTTGAAGACACCGGAAGTCGCCTGGATCTTCAGAATCGTGTCCTGACCGACGCCGGTATGCTCACGCTTCGGCCCATCTCCGCCGCCGATGGCGAATTCGACGTTATCGACCTTGGTGTTGTAGTGGAATTGCACGCCATGGCTTTCCAAGTACTTGACCATCGGCAGAATCATCGACTCGTACTGGTTGTAGCGGGTGAAACGCAGTGCGGAGAAGTCCGGCAGACCGCCGATGTGATGAATGTAGCGCTTGATGTACAGCTTCATCTCGAGCGCAGAGTGCCAGTTCTCGAAAGCGAACATCGTGCGCCAGTACATCCAGAAGTTGGAGTTCAGCACCTCGTCGTCGAAGAAATCGGTGATCGGCTTGTCATACAATTCCTCGTCAGGCGTGAAGAACAGTTTCATGATCTCTTGCGAGGCCTTGTCGGACAGCCCGAACTTGCCGTTGGTGCCGGCGTCCTTGCCGAGATCCTTGGTGGCTCGGCATAGGGAGTAGTTCGGATCCTCCTTGTTGAGCCAGTAGTACTCGTCCAGCACGGAGATGCCTTCGGTCTCGATGGAGGGGATGGATCGGAACAGATCCCACATCACCTCGAAATGGTTGTCCATCTCACGACCGCCGCGCATCACGTAGCCGAGGCCGGGGATCTCGGCACCATCGCAGGCACCGCCGGGTACCGAATCCTTTTCGAAGATATGGATGTGGTCACCTGGCATCTGACCGTCGCGCACCAGATAGCACGCCGCAGATAGTGCGGCAAGACCTGTCCCGATGATGTAGGCGGATTTCCGATCGACTCCGGCAGGCTTCTTCGGACGGGCGAACGCTTCATAATTGCCGTTCGAGTAGTACATGATGCTCCTCCTTTGGAGAGTGTGTTGACATTCCGTCAACTTCTTGTATAGACATATTGTCGCATTATTTGCCGATTCGCTATAGGCAACTGTCGGCGTTGTGTGGGATTTCAGAAAACTCCCCTGATACGAGGGGAGTCAATGGATCAGATGTTGCCGCGCACGTGCTGGTCGGCCCATGACTGGGAGTGCGTGAACGTGGCCGGGTTGGCGCTGACGTTGGCATGCGGATCATCAAGCGCGTCGATGGCTGCGAGCTCGGCATCAGTCAGGTCAAAAGCGGCACTGGCCAGATTCATCTTCATGCGATCCACATGCTTGGACTTCGGAATGACGATACGGCCCTCCTGGGTATGCCAACGCAACACCACCTGCGCCGGCGTGACGCCATGTGCCTTGGCAGACGCAATCACAGGAGCAGATTCGATGTCCTTGCCGTGGCCCAGTGGGCTGTATGCCTCGGTGACAATGCCATGAGCCTTGCAGTACTTGAGATTGCCCGGCTGGGAATAACGCGGATGCACCTCAAGCTGGTTGACCGCGGGCGCCTCGCCGGAATCCTCGATAATGCCGCGCAGATGCTCAGGCAGGAAATTGCTGACACCCGGCACCCGAATCACGCCTTCATCGCGCAGTCTGAGCAACGCTCGCCATGTCTCCTTGTAGAAACCGGCTGCGGGGAAGGGCCAGTGAATCAGATACATGTCGACGACATCCACCTTCAGTTTGCGGCGGGATTCCTCGAACGCCACCATGGCGGAGTCGTAGCCTTGATCGCAGTTGCGCAGCTTGGTGGTCACCCATACTTTGCCGGCCATGCCAGTGGCCTTGAGCGCATCGCCCACCTGCTCCTCGTTGTAATAGGCGGCGGCGGTGTCGATGTGGCGGTATCCGATCTCCAGTGCCTCCTCGACCGCCCGCTGGGTATCCTCGGGAGGAATCTGGAATGTACCGAATCCGATCTGGGGAATCACAGAATGCGCCTTGTCGTTCAACGTCAGTTCGGGGGAAACCAGTTGCTGTTCGCTCATGACGATCCTTTCGCTATGGAAACGGATTTCCGCCTTCATGCTACTCCTGCGGTGCTCCGCTGCCGCCCTTGCCCACGCCTATTTCGTCATTCGCTTTCGGCTTGTCCTCGACTAACGGAGCGGGTGAGCGGAATGGACGGGTTGGGCATCGTGAACCGGATGGACGGGGTGATTCACGAGGTCGCGTTCAATCCATGCCATGACGAGGTCGGCGAGACGGTCCACCTCGTCGTCGGTCAATGTGCGTCCTTGAGGAATGCGATGCCACTTCTCGATGCACCCACGGCAGCAGGTGGCCGTGGCATGCTGCGCGGTGAATACCGGATGGCCGCGCCATGGCGTCTGTCTGCCGTCGTTCTTCGGCTCTGCCGCACCGACCCGGTCGCGCAGCATCTCATGTGCATGGCGATTGATGACCACCTTGCCCTTGTCGCGCGCATAGGCGCGGTCCTTGTCGCTCAATATGAACTTGGCGCGAAACTTCGAATGAGATAACCGTCCCAAGGTTTCCGCTATCCAGCGTTGCTCTTCGTGCTCCGCACCGTGCTGTTCTGCATCGTCCACAGTTCTATATGGTAGTGGCTTGTTTTGCTAATAATTGAGCACTGCATCTTCTGTCTCTCCCCCAGTCAGCTTCGCTGACAGCCCCCTCATCAGAGGGGGCCGAAGTACCACCTCTGTTTGTTTCACGGCAACGCAGGGTCCAATGCCACTTAGACAATTGCGAGACAGATCAGTAGTACCCGCAACTTACCCTCAGGCGGCAGGCAAACAGCTCGGACCGAACAGAATCTTAATCTCCGCGAACAGAGAGGTATCTCGTTTCACACGGAATCGATCACCGAACGTCAGCACTCGAGCATTGCCCTTATCGTCCATGATTGCAAGATGCACTTCGCTATAACCGGGATGGCTGGCGAGCACCTGACCGAGACGCGACATGCGATCACGCTCCAAAGCCGCAATCGGCAATGTGATCAACAGGGGGCGCTCATCCTCGGCCTCCAAAGTCGGCACCTGCATTTCCGTAGCTCTCAGTGACACCGTTTCGTCACGAAGTTCGACCTGGCCGCGAATCTGCACCACGGCGTCGACGGCAAGTTCCGAAGCCGCTGCCTCATATACCTTGCCGAAGAACATGCATTGAATCGAGCTTTCCATGTCCTCGATGGTCACGATGGCCCAGGGGTTGCCTTTCTTGGAGACACGCCGATCAACGCCGGTCACGAGGCCGGCGAGGGTGACCTGCTGGCCGTCGGGCATGGTTTTGGCGCGGTCGATGAGATGCGCGATGGACATCTCGCGCAGGGACGCCAATATCGACTGCATGCCAGAGAGCGGGTGGTCGGACACGTACAGGCCGAGCATCTCGCGTTCGAAGTTGAGTTTGGTCTTCTTGTCCCATTCCTCGACGTCCGGCACCGTGACGGAGGCATCACCCATGGCCTCCGCTCCCCCGTCCTCGGTGTCGGCGAACAGGTCGAACTGGCCTTCCGCCTGCTTGCGTTTCAGGCTCACCACCGAATCGATGGCCGCTTCATGCACCGTGAACAACGCCCGACGATTCGGGTCGATGGAGTCGAAAGCGCCGGCTTTGATCAGGGATTCGACCAGGCGCTTGTTCAGCGCGGTCAACGGCACTCGACGGATGAAATCCATGAAGTTCACGAACCTGCCGCGCGGGCCTTCACGTTCGGCGATGATATCGGCCACCGCCTTCTCTCCCACGTTGCGGATTGCACCGAGGCCGAATCGCACGACGTCGCCGACTGCGGAATACTCGTATACCGATTCATTGACGTCCGGGGAGAGCACCTGGATGCCCATGCGACGAGCCTCGCCCAGATAGAGGGCGGTCTTGTCCTTGTTGGTGGCCGCGCCCTGCAGGAGGGCGGCCATGAACTCGACCGGATAATGGGTCTTGAGATACGCGGTCCAATACGAAATCAGACCGTAGGCGGCGGAATGCGCCTTGTTGAACGCGTATCCGGAGAACGGGACCAGAATGTCCCATACCGCGTTGGCGGCTTCCTCGGAGTAGCCGTGTTCCTTCATGCCGGCGAAGAACGGTACCTTCTCCTTGGCCAGCACCTCCGGCTTCTTCTTGCCCATCGCTCGGCGCAGCACGTCGGCCTTGCCGAGGGAGTAGCCGGCCAGGATACGCGCGGCTGACTGCACCTGCTCCTGGTAGATGATCAGGCCGTACGTCTCATCGAGCACCTGCTTGAGCGGTTCCTCAAGCTCGGGATGAATAGGCGTGATCTTCTGCAGACCGTTCTTGCGCTTGGCGTAGTTGGTGTGCGAATCCATCGACATCGGGCCCGGACGGTACAGGGCAATCAATGCGGAGATGTCGTTGAAATTGTCAGGCCGCAGGGTCTTGAGCAACGAGCGCATGCCGTCGGAATCAAGCTGGAACACGCCCAGCGTGTCGCCTCGCGAAAGAAGCTGGTAGGTTTCCTTGTCGTCCAGTGGGATCTTCGTGTAATCAATGGCAGGCTTGCCGTTCGCCTCGATGTTCCTCAACGTGTCATGGATCACCGTCAAGTTGGACAGGCCCAGGAAGTCCATCTTCACCAGACCCAGCGTCTCGCACGTATGGTACTCGAACGTGGTGGTGATGGTGCCGTCGGTGCGCTCCAGCAGGGGCGACGTGTCCGTGATCGGCGCGCTGCCCATGATCGTCGCGCACGCATGCACGCCGGTCTGGCGGATCAGGCCCTCGATGCCCTTCGCCTCGTCGGTGATGCGCCGCGCATCCGGGTCGGACTCGTACATCTCGCGGAACTCGCGGGCCTCGGCGTACCGTTTCGCCGTGGGATCGAAGATGTCGTGCAGGCTGATGTCCTTGCCGCCGGTCGCGGCAGGAGGCAGCGCCTTGGTGACTTTCTCGCCCACCGAGAATTCGTAGCCCATGATGCGGGCGGAGTCCTTCAACGCCTGCTTGGTCTTGATGGTGCCGTAGATCACGCACTGCGCCACCTTGTCGGTGCCGTACTTCTCACCGCAGTACTCGATCACGCGGGCGCGCCCCTCCGGGTCGAAGTCCACGTCGATATCCGGCAGGGAGACGCGCTCCGGGTTCAGGAACCTCTCGAAAATCAGACCGTGCTGCAACGGATCCAACTCGGTGATGCCCATCGCGTAGGCCACCATGGCGCCTGCCGCCGAACCACGGCCCGGCCCCACCATGATGCCGTGGTCCTTGGCCCACTGGATGTAGTCGGCCACGACGAGGAAGTAGCCGCAGAACTGCATCTGGCAAATCACGCCGCACTCATAGTCGGCCTGTTTGAGCACCTCCAGCGGCGGATGGCCGTCATACCGCTTTTCGAGGCCTTCCTCCACCTTCTTCAAGAACAGGCTGGTCTCATCCCAGCCTTCCGGGCATTCGAAGCGTGGCATGAACGCGCCGTCCTCGTGATCGTCGAACATCACGTTGCAGCGTTCCGCGATGCGCAGCGTATTGTCGCATGCTTCCGGGAATTCCTTGAACAGCTCGCGCATCTCCTCCGCCGTCTTGATGTAATAACCCGTACCGTCGAATTTGAATCGGTCGGGGTCATCCAATCGTGAACCGGAGTTGATGCACAGCATGGCGTCCTGTGCACCCGCGTCTTCGGCATGCACGTAATGCGAATCGTTGGTGGCCAGCAGCGGTGCGTTCAGCCTCTTCGCGATGTCGAGCAGGTCCCGGGTCACCTGCGTCTCGATCTTCAGGCCATGATCCATCAACTCGATAAAGAAATTATCCCTGCCGAAGATGTCCTGCATCTCACCTGCCGCACGCAGCGCCTCATCGAACTGTCCCAGTCGCAGACGAGTCTGGATTATGCCCGAGGGGCAGCCGGAGGACGCGATTACACCCTTGGAGTAGGTGGAGAGCACCTCCTTGTCCATACGCGGATAGCGTTGGACGCGACCTTCAAGGTTCGCCTCGGAACTGGCTTTGATCAGATTGACCAGACCCTCGTCATTTTCGGCCCACATCGTCATATGAGTAATCAGACCGCCGCCAGAGACGTCATCGCGGCGCTGGGCTTCCGTGCCCCAGTGCACGCGCGACTTGTCCTGACGAGCGGTTTCCGGCGTGACATACGCCTCGATGCCGATGATCGGCTTGACTCCATTGGACACGCAGTTGGTGTACATCTCGTAGGCGCCATGCATGTTGCCATGGTCGGTGATGGCGACGGCCGGCATGCCCAACTCGGCGACGCGCTTCGCCAATGCGGGAATCTTCGAGGCACCGTCCAGCAGCGAATAGTGCGTGTGATTATGCAGATGTACGAAGTTCCCGGTTTCAGCCATGAGGTCAACCATACCTTAGAGTCTTGTCGGCTATGGATATGTCCTGATTCCCCGCGCAGGAACAATATGCGTCAGCGGGCAATGCTTTTGCGGATCAAAATAAGGTGTCGAACTGTCGTTTATTCTTGCTGCGCGCTAAAGCAGTGGATCCCAAGATGTTCACTCTCGGCAGCCCCAGTTCCGTACATGTGTGCGAATCGAATGCGACGGCAACGGTTCCATCCACTTGTTGGATGAGGGATGTGAATTCCGACAGAGGGCGGGCACTGAGCACGATGGACCCTTCACGGACGAATCGCCTCTGCGGGAATTGTGCTATGCGATCCTCTACATCCCTGAGTCGTTCATCGTGCATCCAGTCGCCGATTGCCTCCGCACCGGAGGATACATCATGCTGTTGTCCGAGTGCGCCGGACACCGCTCTGATGGCTTTCGCCAACCCGTACTTCACGTACTCCACTGTGGGTGCCACATGGCCCTCCTCCCCGTATCGTTCGCGCATCACCTTCAACGCGAGCGGGGCTATCCCCGATTCGCCGCGCAGCGTCACCACAGGGAATTTCGGATTCCTCCCATTGATGAAACGGCCCGCCGACATGCCAAGCTCCATCGGGTTCGTTTGAGTGATGCCCAATGCATGGCACACGAGACTGGCCCTTGCTCTTCCTTCACTGTCGGCGAACACGTAACCCGATTCCTCAAGTTGTTGCTTCATGTCCGCGACCGCCAGCAGATACTCCTCCGCATGCACAAGTCCGAGTGCGTACAGTTCCTGCTCCATACGTTTCCTGATATCATCGGTCATCGCACCATGCAGACGGTCCACCCCGGCCTCGACCATCCGACGTAGAGCACTGGCTGCAGATTCTTCCGGACCATAATTATGGGTCGGCATCAACGAACCTTCAGCTTGAGGATGAAAACCGGCCCGGCATCGTTCGGCGATAAGCAACGTATTGTCACATGCCTCAGGAATGTCCGCGAACAGACTTCTCATCTCATGTCCGGACAGTAGGTGATACCTTTCTCCGGCAAGTCGGAATCGAGATGGATTGTTCCAACTGTCACCGTATTCGATGCACATGCGCATCTCCTGAGCTATCCGGGCCGCAGGACTCGCATAATGCACGTCTGCGGTCGCCACTATGGGAGCATCGAGTTTGCGGGCAATTTCAAGCAGACCGGACCGCACCCGCCGTTCCATCTCCAGTCCGTGATCCATGATTTCAACGAAGAAACTCCCCCGTCCGAAGATGTCCTGAAGATCGCCTGCCATACGGAGGGCGTCGTCGAATTGCCCCAGCCGCAATCTCGTCTGAATCGCCCCCGACGGACAACCAGAGCCGCAGATCAGGCCTGCGGCATACCGTGACAACAGTTCACGATCCATTCGTGGATATCGTCCGACTCTGCCTTCAAGATTCGCGGCGGATGACATCGAGAACATGTTTCCCAGCCCTTCGTCCGTTTCCGCCCACAAACTCAGATGGGTGAACCTTCCATTCCCTCCGACATCATCGGGATTCCGACGCCGGCGCGGAGTCGGATCCCATGAGACTGGTGACGTATCACGCCGATCAGTTTCGGGGGTGACGTATGCCTCCAATCCGAGTACCGGCTGTATCCCTGTCTGTCGGCAGGTCTTCCAGAAGTCGAACAGTCCGTTCACCACACCGTGATCGGTTAATCCGATAGCGGGCTGCCCCATGTCCACTGCCGTCTGGACCAATTCGCTGATGGATGAACCCCCGTCAATCATCGAGAATGAACTGTGCACATGCAGATGCACGAAACCATCACCGCTCGTCATTAATGTCCTTTCCGGAAAATGTATCGTATGCCGATCATCACATCTCGACGAGAAGAACAGTACATATCTACTGTTTGTCAATCCTTTTGTTGACGAAATATCCGATTATGTGCAGCTCGAACATGATGAGGACATCGGCATTGTCGGCATCGCCTCGCCCCACCCCGTTGAGAAGCTATGAGACTTCACCTGCCGTCCGCCAACTTATAATGGCGCTCAAGAAAGTCGCCATGGAAGGCTTGGAGAATGGACTTCTGAGAGGTGGAGTGTATGTATGGATCAATGAAAAGCGCACCTTCCACGGCTGAAATCGTCGTGGAGATTCTTGAGCTGCTTGACGCGCACACCGATCGGGAGCATGGGGTCTCGGCCGTATGGATCAGCAGGCAACTGGGAGTAACCGAGAAGACCGTCCGAGGTCATCTGCACACCCTAGCGGCAATCGAACCGTTCGGTCGAAAAGTCGGAAAGCTGGAGCGGAAGGATCTCATCAACGCGCAAAGCATCGACACAAAGACCGGCTGGTATATCGAATCCATATTCGATACCGCCCAGATGAGATTGCTTGCGGATGGAGCCGCATTATCTCGTTCGGACGGCGAATATCTCAGGGACCTCATTGCCAAGGTGTACGCCTTCGCGGGCCGCTCCGGGCAACTTGACGGTCTTGGTACCCTGCTCACTCCGCCTCACTACAATCGGGAATTCTTGAGCAATGTGGAGCAACTCAACGACGCCATAGCTCATGAGCGCCAGATACACTTCCACTATTGCACTTATGACGTCAACGGGGAACTGATCCCCCGCATCGACGCAGCAGGCAAGCCGAAGGAATATACCGCCGACCCCTACAATCTTCGATACAAGAATGAGAAATACTATCTCATCTGCCATCTGCAACCCTATGACGACCTGTCATATCTTCATGTTGAGCGTATCCGGAATCTCCGGGTAGAAGACGTCAACCACTCTATTCAACGTACGTTCGATAGCTTCACCGACGATGCAGGAAATCCCATAGACATCGCGGCCTTCATGAACGAACGCCCCTATCCCATCGATGGTGAGGCAGTCCCCATACGTTTACGCGTCGAGGGAGGATTGGAGCCCGTATTCGATTGGTTCAATGACGCGAAAGTGACGCAAATAGAGAAGAACGTCTACGAGGTGGTCATCAAGGCACCGCAATGGGCCACGGCCTTCTGGGCCCTGCAGTACACCAACAGCGGGGTCCATATCACGGTGCTCGAACCCCAGTCCCTACGCAGTGAATTGCTCCGAGCCGGCCATACGCTTCTCAACCGTTATGGGACATCAGAACGGTAGATATCTATCTCTTTGTTTTTCAACACATACGATTAGGAGATACATAAAGGGCATATCAGAGACAGAGCGATAATTATGAATCATTCAAGCAGCATCCACCCCAAGAATATGCAACCAGTCTTCCCGGAGGAAACTAGCAGATACAACCGAATCACAAACCGGCAGCACTGCAACCCTCGGCAACGAAGGCAACACCGTCATTGTCACCGTCCAGCTACAATAAGAACCATTCGCATGCATAAAGCACACGCTAAACAGGAGACTCTTCTTAGTGATGTCCGATACATATATCCGATCATCGGCGCAAATCAGCGAAGACGGCAATTACCGTTATGAACTCAGCCGCGTATGGGATGAAGCTCTACCATCCATCGCATTCATTCTGCTCAATCCATCAACTGCGGATTCGAATATCGATGACCGCACCGTAGAACACTGTGTCGAATATGCCAAACGATGGGGATACGGATCGGTCAGCATGTACAACCTATACGCATACCGAACAACATATCCCAAAGAACTTAAAGCTAAGGGATTTCCCGTCGGACCTCAGAATGATGAAATACTGGCAACTATGGCATCAACAGGCATTAGAATCATTGTCGCGTGGGGCAATAACGCACAACCCAATCGAGTCAATAAGGTAATGGCGATTATCGGCCATCCCGTCGAATGTTTGGGAACCAATAAGAATGGAAGCCCTAAGCACCCAGCTCGTCTTTCATACAAACAGCATCCAGAGCCTTGGCCCTATGATTAGGGTTATAGCAAGTTAATACCAATTAAAGACATCAAACCGACTCAAGATCATACTGATAATCCTGACCGCATCGAGCCCCTTCCGAGGGATATCCATCCGGGAGCATCCCAGGCTGAAGCAGATGACGCCTATTATTGTGATATAAAGCATAAAATCTAGCTCTATTGCCATTCTCCGCAGTAAACACCATCCAGTAAGGACGATTCCGAGATATAGGCCGATCTTCTTGTACACGGGTGTAGTCATCGATCATCTTTAATAACCGATATTTCTCCGCCTGATTGTGCTCATGCTTCATAAGCATGACCTCGTTTAAGTCGATACCTACTTTTCTCAATACATCACTTATTCCAAGTCTCATGAAGTTTTAGGCCTTTCCTAATAGACGATATCAATGGTCTTAATAATTACCAGCGGGACGTTGTGTTGCAGGTCAAACAGGTGTGGTTGCGATTGGTGCAGGTGGTTTATACATAGTTACATCCCTTAACGTACCTGTAAGTGAGCACAATCCACCTGCGCGGGCTATCTGAAGGACACAAAATGCCTGCGGAAGAAAGGGACTCCACGCATTAAAGCCTTGTCAGTTACGGATATGACCTGATTCCACGCGCGAATGTGGATAACCCGGAAAGCTGGAACCACACCACATACCTTGATCTGGCTCGACAAGCCGTGTCAACACCGTTTAGCTTCAAGTCGGAGCACCCTACCAGGACGCATGACGAAGAAGTTGATGCAAGTAGCATCCGGAGCGCCGATGATACCCACGCCCCGCGCGTCTTCCATGAATCATCACAAGAGAGGGCGGGGCGTCACATCGTCTCTGCAGGTCAGTCGACGAGAACTGGCGACGGGGGAGACGTCGGGCGTCGGTTCGGCTCCGGCAACGGCCGGGGTGGGCAACACACCATCCAAGCCGGGCACAACGCCCGATTCGGTTATAACGTCTGAACCGGGCACACCAGCCGAATCGGACAGCGCGACCGACGTATCAGGCGAGCCGGTGTCCGCCACAGCGACGGCTGCAGGCTGCTCGGCGTGGCGGGCACGCATGGTTTCGAGTGCCTGCGCCAGATCAGCCGGGTAATGGGATTCGACGGTAGTCCACACATGGGTGCGCGGATGCCGGAACTCGAGTTTCATGGCGTGCAGCCACTGACGATCGAGGCTGAGCGCCTCGGAGAGCACGGGATTGGCGCCGTACATCGGGTCGCCGCACAGAGGATGCCCGATCGAGGAGAAATGCACGCGAATCTGATGGGTGCGACCGGTCTCAAGATTCACGGAGACCAGCGTGGCCTCGTGGCCGAACCGCT
Source organism: Bifidobacterium reuteri DSM 23975 (assembly GCF_000741695.1). GTDB lineage: Bacteria > Actinomycetota > Actinomycetes > Actinomycetales > Bifidobacteriaceae > Bifidobacterium > Bifidobacterium reuteri. The sequence goes on from NZ_JGZK01000013.1 coordinate 88,890, forward strand.
CAAGCACATCCCAGTGTGTCACGGCCGGTTTGCCGGCGGGCGTAACGCAGAATCGGAAGTCCGACACCTTGGCTCTGCCGATTGGCGCCTCGATGGTGGCCTTGTTCTGTTTCAAAGACCCCTGAACCAAGGCATGATAGGTCTTCTTCACCTCATGCTCGGCGAACTGGCGGCGCATTTCCGTATAGGCCAGATCGGACTTGCACACAAGCATCAGCCCGGAAGTGCCCACATCAAGACGGGACACGATGCCTTCGCGTCCTGCCGCGCCAAGCGAAGTGATATGCACACCGCGATCGCGCAATGACCCCAGCACCGTGGGCCCGGTCCATCCGATTGAGGCATGGGCAGCCACACCCACCGGCTTGTCGACCACCACGATGTCGTCGTCTTCGTACACCACAGCCATATCATTGGCGATGGGCTCGGGTTCCTGATGCTCTTCCTCCAGATCGAATTCGACGGTCTCCCCCGCCGTCAAGGTACTGGATCGCGCCACGTCACGGCCGAGCACACGCGCCTGTCCGGAATCAATCAGATCAGCTGCTTTGGACCGTGATATGCCGAGCATCTTGGCCACGGCGATATCGAATCGTTTGCCGATGAGAGCGTCGGGAGCAGGAATCATGCGATTCATTACTCGGCGTCCACCTTTGTTCCATCGGATTCGGCGTTGTTGGCGTGAGCTTCATCCGCATCTGCGGTGGAGAACGGCTCGTTGAGCAGAATCAGCACCACGATGGCCACACCTGCCGCAACGAGATAGATGTCCGCCACGTTCCCGACGGACCATCCATAGTTCAGGAAATCCACGACCTTGCCATTGAGGAACCCATCCGCATACATCACACGGTCGATGAGGTTGCCGAACGCGCCGGCGAAGGCAAGGGACAAGGACACGGTCCATTTCAGTGACACTGAACGTACACCGAAATACAACAACGCGCACGAAGCCACGATAGCCAGCAATGAGATAATCCACGTGGCGTTTGACCCCATACCGAGTGAGGCACCAGGATTGTGCACCAACGTCAGCGACAACAGACCCGGAATCACACGGATGGTCTGACCGCTGGATAATGCCGCCAATGCCCATGCTTTGGTCAGCTGATCGACAATCAACGCGGCTGCCGATACACATGCAAAGACGGCCACGCGCATGCGCAGCCGTCCCTGTTGGTTCGTCATATGACTATACCCTGCCTACGACTCAGTTGGCCTTGGATGAGGTCTGGTCTTCGTAGTTATTCGATTCGGACACCTGGGCGGCGAGCTGGCCGAGGAACTCGGTCAGACGTGCACGGTACTCGGTCTCGAACTGCTTGAGGCTCTGGATGTTGCCCTCGATGACCTTGGACTGGTGCTGCAGGTTGTCGCGAACCTGCTGCGCATACGTGTCCGCGGCGGAACGGGTCTGCTTGTCGTACTCGGATGCGCGACGCTGCACCTCGGCCTCATACTCATCGGCATCGGTGTGCTGGGTCTTGGAGTAGTTGTCAGCGTCCTGACGAGTCTTCTCAGAGTAGGCGTCAGCATCGGAACGTGTGTTCTTGGAGTAGACGTCAGCATCGGAATGCACACGGTCGCGGTAGGCGTCTGCTTCGGAACGGGTGCGATCGGAATACGTGTTGGCCTTGGTGACCAGGTCGTTGTACTTGGCCTGGCTGGCTTCGGTGATTTCCTTGGCCTTGGTCTTGCCTTTCTCCACGTACTGATCGTGCAGCTGCATGGCCAGAGTCAGCATTGCGGTGGCGCGCTCGGGCTCGCTGCCCGGCAGGGATGCGGCACCGGCGATCTTCTGGAGGGAGCCGGTTTCCGTGCTCGGCTCGACCTTGGAGACCTGCGAACGCAGCTGGTTCTCACGCTGCTTGGCCTCTTCGAGCTGACGGGACAGTTCCTGAATCTGGGCAGCCTGCTGCTGCGCCACGCCGCCTTGCTGCTGGGCTTCGGCCAGCTTGCGGGACAGTTCCTCGTTGGCGGCGCGGAACTGGTCGCGTTCCTTCTGGATGGCGGCGATCTGCTGGCCGACGGCTTCCTGGTTGCCGGAAGCCTGAGCTGCCTGAGCGGTAAGCTGATCGATCTGGGCGTTCAGCTGGTCGACCTGACCCTTGAGCTGATCGTTCTGTGCCGCGAGAGCACGATTCGATTCCTCGGCCTCGCTGAGCTTCGCCGCAGCCAGCTGAGTGGCCTTCTCGCCCTCTGCAGAAGCCTGAGGACCCTGGGCGGCATTCTTCAGCTGCGCATTCTCTGCTTGCAGCTGCTGCACCTGACCGGTCAGCTCGGAAATCTTGGCGTTCAGTTTGGTTACATCGGGGCCCAGAGCCTGAGTGGCCTGTCCGCCGGCCACTGCCTGACGACCCAGAGCCTCAACGGTCTCCGTGACCTGATCGAGGAAGTCGTCAACCTCGTCGACATCGTAGCCTTCCTTGAATCGCACGGTCTGGAAGGTATGCTCCCTAATATCCTTCGGCGTCAACAGAGCCATAAATATTGCACCTCGCTTTGGGGCTTTGCCCTCGCTTACGTTGGTATCAAGTATTGATGCTATCACGACCCCATCGATTCATGGGGCTTAGCGACGATTTTCTAGGTGCGACATGCCGTATCGGCCTCAATAAAAGCTGCAAATACAACTCATATGCGCCATATACGCCTTGCATCATGGCCTAAAAGACCATGTATACAACACTCTCCAGTATCACCAGCGCGAAATAGAGGACGAGAAAACTCATATCCAAGCTGATCGCACCCAGCGGCAATGGTCTGATGTATTGGCGAAGCCAGCGCAGCGGCGGCTCGGTGATAGTGTACACGAGATTGATGAGCTGTGCGACGATGCCTCGCGGATACCAATTGCGGGCCAGTATGGCCACCCAGTCCAGGATCATGCGGACGAACAGCACCGTGATATACGCGTTGATCAGCCATCCCAGGATGCGGCCGATCAGAGCAAAAGTAAAGGACAACATGAGGCAAGGCTAACAAGACCGAGTGAAAAGTTTGCTGGGAGCTCAATGGGGACTTCATGCACAGTGGCCGGCTCCCGTTGAGGAGTCGGCCACTTGAAGAAGACTGCAGGAGCGCCTAATTGACCTGCTTGTCATTCCGGATTCCGATCGATCAGTACGACCGAACGGATCAATCAGAGAACAAATCCCGTGCAGAGGCCGGATTGGCCGGCTCCTCCACCTTGATGTTGACCTGTGCCGGACTGAGTAGGAACACGCGAGGAGTGACGCGTTCGAGCGAACCGCGTACACCGAACACCACGCCGGCGGAAAAATCGACGATGCGGTACGCCACGGCTTCGGATACGCCGGTAAGATTCAGCACCACCGGCACCCCGTCCCGCAGTGCTCGTCCGACCAGTTGTGCATCCTCATAGGACTTGGGGTGAATCGTAGTGATTCGATTCACCCTTCCGCTGCCTTGGAAAGGCGTGGTCTTCGATGAAGGCTGACTTGCCGTGGGTGCCGCTTGGGTCATTGGCGTCACCGTATGGTCGGAATCGAACGTCGGCTTCGGCTGAGGCTTCTGCTCTTCCTCCTCGACGAAATCGTCATCGTCATCGGCAACGTCGCTCATGCCCAGATAGGACATCGCATTCTTCATGAACCCAGCCATGGATCAGTCCTTTCAGCGCAGGAAGTCCGGGATGTCGAGGTCACCCGCAGGATCGTTCAGGGAGATGGTCGGATGTTCCGAGGTCGGATCATCAAAAGGCAGCGAAGCGGAGTCGCCGGTGGCAGGCGCGAACGCCGGCCGTGTGGTCTGCTGGGCGGATGCCGCCTGCTGGGCAGGAGCCTGCGAAGCAGCCGAAGAGGGCGCAGGACGGGTGGACTGGGCCGGCACCACCGGAGCCACAGCCGCCTGATCGGCGTCGTCCTGAGTGGATACATGATCGAATCCTGCGGCGATCACCGTGACGCGCACTTCGTCGCCGTAGGCGTCGTCCAGGGCCAGACCCCAAATGATCTGGGCCTCGGGATGGATGGCCTTGCGCACCAGCTCGGTGGCGGCCGAGGCCTCCTGCAACTTCAGGTCGGTCGGACCGGCGATGTTGATCAGCGCGCCATGAGCACCCTCAATGCTCTCCTCAAGGAGCGGTGAGCTGATGGCGATTTCGGCGGCCTGGGTGGCACGATCCTCGCCCCGCGCCGAACCGATGCCGAACAATGCTGTGCCCGCACCGCGCAGGATGGAGTTCACATCGGAGAAGTCGACGTGAATGTAGGAGTTCATGGAAATCAGGTCCGTGATGCCCTGCACACCCGCAAGCAATGCGGTATCGGCGGTCTTGAACGCCTCGATGATGCCGATGGAACGATCGGACAATTCAAGCAGACGATCGTTGGGGATGACGATGAGGGCATCGACTTCCTTGCGAAGATTCTCAATGCCGTAGTCGGCGGACGCGGAACGCTGCGGACCTTCGAAACTGAACGGGCGGGTGACCACCGCGATGGTCAACGCACCCTGCTGATGAGCCGCACGAGCCACAATGGGGCTTGCACCGGTACCAGTGCCGCCGCCCTCACCGCAGGTGACGAACACCATATCGGCGCCCTTGAGGGATTCCTCGATATCAGACTGGTGATCCTGGGCGGCCTTCGCGCCACGCTCCGGATCGGCACCGGCACCCAGACCACGGCTGGACTTGTCGGACAGGGAGATCTTGACATCGGCGTCGGATCGCAGCAGATCCTTCGCATCGGTGTTTATCGCTACGAATTCAACGTTCTGCAATCCTTCGGCGATCATACGGTTAACGGCATTGCCGCCGGCTCCGCCTACGCCGACGACCTTGATATTGGTCTTGTCGTTGAACTCAGTCTGGGCGATCTCGCTCACGTTTGGCTCCTGTCACTTCACGGTTACACCCAAGAGTAGCGCACCGACTCTACTCGTGGAGGGAATTCGCACATGGAAAAGTGCGTGTTGTGCATTATTTTTTCTGTATCAACAGCCGTCAATAGCTTGCATCCATGGGATCGTCGCCGAAAAGGTTTTCACGCTCCTCATGGGTGGTGGTACGTGATTCCAGCCAGCCATATGGCAGATGAACCTTCTTGGCGAAACGCACTCGGCCTCTCGGCTTGTCCAATACCCTCGGGGGGTATTCAATCGCCGGATCGAGTCGGGAGATCTCCCGATCCACATCGGCGAGGGATTCGCATTCCATAAACGCCTTTCGCGTGGATCCGCCGACCGGGAATCCCTTGAGATACCAGGCGATATGTTTACGTAGGTCATGCACCGCCATCATTTCGTCGCCATCATAGAACTGGATCAGCAGTTCGGCATGGCGGTGAATCACCCGACAGACTTCCCCGAGATTTGGATCTATACGCTCCGGATTTCCTTGGAAGGCGTTCTTGATATTGGCGAACAGCCACGGCCGCCCCTGGCATCCGCGGCCGATGGCCACGCCATCGCAACCGGTTTCACGGACCATTTCCAGAGCATCATCCGCGCCCCAGATATCACCATTGCCGAATACGGGGATATCGAGATGTTCTTTGAGCTCGCCAATGCGCGACCAATCCGAATGACCGCCATAGTATTCGGCGGTGGTGCGGGCATGCAACGTCACCGCTTTGCAGCCCTCTTCCTGAGCGATATGGCCTGCCTGCAGGAAGGTCTCATGCTCATGGTCGATGCCTACGCGGATTTTGGCGGTAACCGGTATGCCGGCAGGCTCGCATACCGAGACCACACGGGAGACGAGCTCGGTGAAGATATCCGTCTTCCACGGCAGCGCCGAGCCGCCTCCACGCCTGGTGACCTTGGGCACCGGACACCCGAAATTCAGGTCGACGTGATCCGCCATGCCTTCATCGACCACGATTCTGGCGGCCTGCTCGGTGATGGAGGGATTCACACCATACAGCTGCAACGAGCGAATCTTCTCGGTGGGTGCGAAATGGCACAGACGCAGCGCCTTGGGGTTGCGGGCCACCAAAGCGCGCGCAGTGATCATCTCGGCCACATACAGCCCATCCGGACCGTATTCCTCGCAGATGACACGGAAGGGCCAATTGGTGACGCCAGCCATCGGCGAAAGCACGACCGGCGTGGGCACGGTGATGTTTCCCAGCTGTACCGGTGATATATGCACCGGAGAATCCGGTCGTGCCGAGGCATCCGTACGCGGGTCGAGGTTGTCGGTCTCGTGACGCTCGGTAAGCACGGTCTCAGATTTGGAGTCTGCCATGTGTTTCCTCGTACAAACAACAGGGGCTCCCCTTTTATCGAGGGGAGCCACTATACAATACAGGCCTGGCTCAGTACAGGCCGCCGGCTTCCTGGATGCCGGATGCCGGCCAAGGCTCTCCACCCATTTCGACGGGCTTGAGCGGCACACGCGTGCGCTTTTCGCTGATGCGCGCGGCCACATAGTCCGCGACCTTGTCCAGGGAGACGCGTTCCTGGGCCATGGTGTCGCGTTCGCGGATGGTCACGGCGTGGTCCTCGAGGGTATCGAAGTCCACGGTGATGCACAGCGGGGTGCCGATCTCGTCCTGACGACGGTAGCGACGGCCGATGGCGCCGGACTCGTCGTAATCGATCATCCATTCGTTGAAGCGCAGATCGGCGGCCAGGTTCTGGGCCACCTCCTGCAGTTCGGGCTTCTTGGAGAGCGGCAGCACGGCGGCCTTGATCGGGGACAGGCGCGGGTCGAGTCGCAGCACGGTGCGCTTGTCTACGCCACCCTTGGTGTTCGGGGCCTCGTCCACATCGTAGGCGTCCACGAGGAAGCACATGAGGGAGCGGGTCAGGCCGGCGGCCGGCTCGATGACGTACGGGATGTACTTCTCACCGGTGGCCTGGTTGAAGTAGCTCAGGTCCTCGCCGGAGTGCTTGGCATGCGCGGAAAGGTCGAAGTCGGTGCGGTTGGCGACACCTTCGAGCTCGCCCCAATCGGAACCCTGGAAGCCGAACTTGTATTCGATGTCCACGGTCCTCTTGGAGTAATGGGCCAGCTTCTCCTTCGGGTGTTCGTAGTGGCGCAGGTTCTCGGGCTTGACGCCGAGATCCAGATACCACTGGGTGCGGGCGTCGATCCAGTACTGATGCCATTCCTCGTCGGTGCCGGGCTTGACGAAGAACTCCATCTCCATCTGCTCGAACTCACGGGTGCGGAAGATGAAGTTGCCGGGCGTGATCTCGTTACGGAAGGACTTGCCCATGTTGGCGATGCCGAACGGCGGCTTGGAGCGTGACGAGGTCATCACGTTCTTGAAGTCCACGAAGATGCCCTGGGCGGTCTCCGGACGCAGGTAGTGCAGCGAGTTCTCGTCCTCGACAGGGCCGAGGTGCGTGCGCAGCATCATGTTGAAGTCGCGCGGTTCGGTCCATTCGCCACGGGTGCCGCAGTTCGGGCAGACGATGTCCTTCATGCCGTTCTCCGGCAGCTTGTCGCCGTGCTTCTCCGCGTAGGACTCCTCGAGTTTGTCAGCGCGGTTGCGCTTGTGGCAGCTGAGGCACTCGACGAGCGGGTCGTTGAACACGCTCACATGACCGGAGGCCACCCACACCTCGGGAGGCAGGATGATGGAGGTGTCGACACCGACCACGTCAGGACGGGTGACGACCATCGAACGCCACCATTCGCGCTTGATATTGTCCTTCAGCGCGACGCCGAGCGGACCGTAATCCCAAGCGGAACGAGTGCCGCCGTAGATCTCGCCGGCGGGGAACACGAAGCCGCGACGCTTCGCGAGGGATACGACTTCATCGAGTTTGGATTGAGCCACAATGCACCTTCTGGTTTGAACGGTTTGGGGACTTGATTACAACCGCTTCAGAATAGCGGCACTCCCCTACAACAGCAGTTTGATGCAGGCAGATCGCCCATCATTCGTCTTGGAGATACTTCCCTACAATCACTTGGTGCAGCCCTAGAGAGGGTAGCCACATGCCAAGTCGAAAGCATGTCGGTCTTCACCCTGAGATAGTAGCCGAATCGCACCAATCAGCGGCAGCGGCGGGTCAGAGGCTGCCAGGGCTCGAGTTCGACGGGTTCGGCCTTGGTGAGGTCGAGGGTGGCTTGGTCGAGCATATCCTTGCGGATGATGAGCTCGGTGACGTACTGGTCGAACCACGCGTCCGAGGCCACGTAGTAGCCATCCTTGCCGTTGTCCTTGCCCCAGCTGTTCTCGATCTTCCAACGGTCAGGACGACCGTCGGCGTCGAGGTTCACGCCGGTGAAGGTCATGGCGTGGTTGCTTGGACTGTCGCCGTATTCGAGGCCGTCGGCCTTGTCGAACGTGAATTCGGTGCCAAAGAGCTGGTCCACGCGCACGGTGTCGCAATCGAAGACGCCTTCGCCCCTCAAAGAGAACTGCATGCAGTCGCAGGCGAACCAGATGGGATGGCCGGCGCTGAGCTGGTCGATGGCCGCCTTCTTGAACACGTCGAGCGGCACGTTGACGAATTCCATATCGCCCGCCTCGATGACATTCGCCGTGTAGAGGATGCGGTAGCGCTTGCCGAATGGCGTGCGCTTCATCGGGGCGTTGGAGATGGTGACGAAGTCATTGACGTCCACCGGCACGTACTTACGGTAGAACTCGAGCGGGGTGATGCCGGTCTCACGGATCTGCCGGCGCTCATCCTTGCCGGATTCCGGCTTGGCCTTGGTGTCAGCCGCCTTGCTGCCATAGTCTTTGCCGTCGCCCTTGGCATCGTTGGCGGCCTTGGCGCCATCGTTCTTGGCATCATCCTTGTCATCGTCGTCCTTGACCCGGGCCAGGAAGTCGAATGTGGCGGGCGGCTCGCCAAGCGCGATTGCGCAGATGCGGTAGACGGTGGCCATGTCCTCGCGCTTGGTTTCGCGCAGGGTCTCCGTCGACGCGCCAGCCTCATGGCTGCGACGCAGGCCGGCGGCGAATTCGCGCAGCTTGGTGTTGAGGTACTGCTTGAAGGCGTCCGAATCGCGGGAGTTCGCGGATTCCGGATAGGCGGACTTCGGTACGAGGCCGTACTTGTTCACCAGCGCGGCGAACATCTGCCACCAGCCGCCATCGTCGGACGGCCCGTCGTTGATGACCTCGAAGATGCGGGAGTCGGTGGGTTCGTCCAGCGTATCCAGCACATGCTCGAGATAAGTGTTCGACTTCTCGATGGCATCCCAGAAGAACAGGTAGGTCTCGGAGAATTCGAAGTCCTCAAGGTTCCAACGGTGCATGAGTTCGTAGCGCAGCGTATTGAGCGAGGCGAACATCCAGCAGCGACCGGAACGTTCCTGATTGGTAATCGAACCCTGCTTGAGCTCGATGGAGAAGTCGCGCGGCAGGCTCCTCAGGCCCCGGTAGTCAGTGGCGGCGGCGAGCACGCCGGTGGAGACTGCGGCGTTGGCGGCCACGAGGTTGGCGCGGTCGGCGTTGAACGCACGCGAATAATCCTTGAGATGTGCGACGTCGACTGCGGCGGCGGACTGGTCGGTCATGGTGTTCCTCCCGAAAACGTACGGCTCATGCAAACGTCTTCATGGTACTCGTCCCTCGCCGGATTCGGTGGGATGTTTCGAGTAAGGACCGGCGGAGTCGGGTCGAGACCTGGCACGCGCCACATTCGGCGGTATGCTACCGTGCCTTGAACAGGCGGAAGAGGCAGGATTCGCGGACGGCGAGCACGGCCAGCGCGGTGGCAACGAGGGCGCCGGAGAGCATGGTCGCAGGAGAACGCACCGCCGCGAGGAACACCGCCGCGGGGTCGGACGGGGAGAGTCGCCAACACAGCGCGGCGAGCAGAGGCAGGGTCACAGCGGTGGCGGCCCCGGACGTGATCAGCATCTCGCACAACGCGGTCAGCAGTTGAGCCTCTTTGCGCTGCCCGCAGTGCAGCGCGCCGGCGTATTCGAGTCGGCGGCGGCGCACGGCGGCGATACCGATGACGACGCCGACGGCGAGCGCCGCGACGGGCAGTACGCGGGTCATGCGCGTCTCATAGAGGCTGGCGGCGCTGTATCGTCGGTCGTGGCTTTTGTTGAGCTGGGTGACGCCGGGCAGTGTATTGGCGTCAGCCACGCCGGATATGGCGGTCTCGTTGAGCAGCAGGTCGAGCACTTCGGTCTGCGGCCACTGCTTCGCCCAGCATTCGGCGAATGGCTTGGCGCTGCTGGATACCGGCACGATGAGCGCGTACACGAAGCGGGTGTCGCGCCCGTCGTTGGGCCAGTGGAAGACGCCGGCGACGGGGATGTCACCATGATCGGTCTCCAGCAGGCTTCCCTTGGCCCAGCCGAAATCGTGGGCGAGCGCAGTGGAAACCCATATGCCGCTCGCGTCGGCGGCTGGCTGATTCGCGGAGGAGGACGTCTGGCCTGAAGAGGCGGGAGAGGAACTGGACAGTGAGCCATGGCCGGCGTTGGCCGCCGCTGATGCCGATGACACCGATGACAACGCGAGCAGCCGAATCATGCCGGCGGTGACCTCATAGGAGCCGATGCTGCGGCCAGGGGTCGAACGAGGTGTGATCTGCTCGCCCTCGCGCATGGCGCCGGATGCGCTGGGCCCTCCTTGGGCCTCGGTGAGACGGTCGCAGGCGGCCCCGTCGATGGCGAAGACGGGGCTGACGATGGTGGTCACGTCGGCGGCGGACTCGATGCGTGCCGCTGCGGTGTTCTCCTGCCCGATGATGGTCAGTGCCTCAAAACCGCCGAACAGTGTGCCCGCCACGGCCAGCGCGAGGAACCAGAGGATGGTGCGTGAGGCGCCGGAGGCGATGTTGCAGACCGCCTCGGAGATGATGGATGACAGTCTCATGGCCGCTCTCCTTTCAGCGCGGAACCGTCCGGCGCCGGATCGGCCGGCGCGTAGTCAGCGAGGTCGATGACCTGTTGACAGGCATCGCGCGTGTCGCGGTCATGAGTGGCAACGACCACAATCATGCCGTGGCCGGCGAGGTTGCCGAGCACATGACTGACGCTATGCGCGGTGCGCGTATCCAACTGCGCGGTCGGCTCGTCCACAAGCAGCATGTCGGGCTTCGAGCAGACGGCTCTGGCGAGCATGAGCCGCTGCGCCTCACCGCCGGAAAGTGCCGCGAACGAACGGTCGGCGGCGTATTCGAGCTCGAACAGGCCCATCGCCTCCAAGGCCTGCGGTTCCGCGTCGGCGCGACGCAACCCCTGTGCGAGCAGTGGGAAGACCACATGATCGAGTGCGGTGCGTTCGGCCACGCCATACGGATTCTGAAACACCCAGCCCACCCGTCGAACGCCGCCGCGGTCCACAGTGCCCGCCCACGGCTTCTCCCAACCCGCGAGTATCGACAGCAGCGTGGATTTGCCGCAGCCGGATGGCCCGCAGATGGCCACGGTCCGCCCCGCCTCGAGCGTGAACGACAGGTGTTCGAACAGCACGTCGGTGCCGGGGAATCGGTGCGCGAGATCCTCCCCCACCACCCGCATCGGTACGGCGGCGGGGGCGAGCATCTCGGTCCCGGTCATCGACCCGCCGTCAGCAGTCCCGGCTGCTGTTCCAACAGGTGTGAACCCAACGGATGCGGCCCCGACAGATGTCGCTCCAGCCGTGGATGCCGACTTCGCGGTCGCCGAATTTCCACGCCGACTTCCACGAATCAGGAACATGTCGCACCTGCGATTGCACTGCCGAGGGAGACGTGGGACGGCGTTTCAGCGTTTTCCGGCACCGCCACACCACCCGCGGATTCGCCTTCGGCCGTCTGCCCATCGGCGGCATCCCCCGTCTGCCGGCCCGCCGCGGTCCCCTCATCGCCCAGCTGTATGAGCTCACGCCGAGGTCCGCACCGATGATGGTCACCGGCATCGTCCTGCCATCGGATGCGATGCATCCGCGGTCCCCTTTGACGCCGAACACGGCAGCGGCCGGCACGCGCAGCACGTCCACGGGCGTGGCGAGCGCCACCGTGGCATCCACACCCTGACTGAGATCGCCGCCCTGCTGCGCCCACTGGAAATCCCGCGAAGCCGTGACGCGCGCGCAGAATTCAGGGTCGTCGATCACCGTGGCACCGGCCTTGAGCACACCCTGCTCACCGAACACGGTGATCGTCTGGTCGGCGGCGTTGGGTGTACCGTTCTTCACGGTAAGCGAGGTGATGGCGCCGGGGATTTCGGCGATCGGCGATGCTGCGGCCACCATCGCGCCGGTCGCCGCCTGCCATGAGGAGGCCGTGGCTCCGTCCTGCGGCAGCCAGATCACGTCCGCGAGCGGCAACGCGCCGTCCGAACGGACGGCGAGGTTGCCGAACAGGGCGACAACCGCCCAGTAGGTGAGGCTGGAATACTGGTCGGATTCGGGATTGGCGTTGTAGCCGAGCCGCGTCAGTTCGGCGTTGAGCGCACGCACGTCCTCGCCCACGTCGCCGGGCGCGAGATCGCGGTAGAGCGGACTTGCGGTGGCGAGCGCCACGATGGGCCTGCCGTCAACCTCGAGCGCCGCCGCACCGGAATGCAAGCCTCCGGCGGAATAGTCAGCGGTCACCGTGCCGGAGGTGTTGATGAGCACCTTGCGCGGCGCGGATACCGTGGGAACCACGGTGATCTGCCGTTTCGCGTCGTACTGCTGGGCGGCGACGGGCGCGCTGGTGATCTCGCCGGCGCGGGCCAGCACCGCCGGATGCCGGTCGGGCCGCAGGAACGCGCAGGCTCCCACGCTGATTGCCGCGGTCAGGATGACCGCTAGCAGCAGCCAAGTGACAGAGACGCGCCCACGCCGCCTGCCGCCGCCAAGTCCACTGCCGCCACCGTCGTTTCGGCTCGTTTGTCTCGCCATGATGAAGCCCCTTCCGGTTCGCCGTCCCGCCCGTCGTCTCTGCCATTTCGGGTACTGCCATGGTCCCACCGGCATGCTCGCAAAGTCAGGCGAAAGTCAGACACCGGCTTCCTAGAATGGGACATACGGATTGGATTGGCGGGGCGCGAATCGCCCGCAAACAAGGGGGTTTCGATGGCATGGTTGAACGGAAGGCCGCGCATCGCCGCGACCGTGATGCTGACGATGGCGCTGGCCTTGGGACTCGCGGGATGCGCGGTCCCGGGAATCTCCGGCGACGGAAAGCCAGGGACGTCGAACGCCGCCGGAACCGGTGATACGTCCGCACAGCAGGGCCCGGCGTCCACCTTGTATGAGGCGGACGAGAACGGACGTCTGGCAAGTTCACTGCCCGCATACATCGACGAGGTGCTCAACGATCCGTACGTGGACGACTACGAGCGTCCCATCCTCGAGCAGGCCAAGAAGGAGGGGCGAGTCTCCACCGCCGCGTATGAGAAGGTCTGGTCGGACTACAAGACCTGTATGATCGACCGCGGATTCAAGGAGCCGAAGCTCGAACGGTTCCCGAACGGCATGATGGACATCATGAGCCACATGCCGGGCACCGACGCCCAGGAGGAGGCATGGAAGGACGCCTACACCGATTGCTATCTGCGATTCGATCATGTGCAAAGGCTGTACGGGCAGCAGCAGGGCAACCCGAATCTCTATGCGAATGTGGAGGAGGCGGTCGTCGACTGCATGAAACGCGAGGGTGTGGTGCCCGCGAGCTATACGGTCAAAGACTTCAATGACGGGCAGACCCTGCTCCAGACTGAGGGCTTTACGGATGCAAAGGACAAGCTCGGCTACGACTTCAACGACTCGCGCGTGCACGGCTGCAAGGCGGCGCAGGGCTGGTCATCAAGCAGCACCGACGACCCCGTGGAGTACATCTGGTAGAGGTCGGCATATCGGCAATCGGGGCAATCAGTGCGGGAACCCGGCACGGGGAATGACCGGATCGTGAGGCTGCGGGAGATGGCGGGGATACTGATCGTCGAGGACAACACTGGCATGGTCGCCTCGCTCGACGACGCGCTGCGGCATGAGGGGTACCGCACTTGGACGGCAGGGACCGGCGTCGAGGCGCTGGAGTTGCTCGCCGCGCACCGGGAGGACATCGACGTGGTGCTGCTCGACCGCGATCTGCCCGTCATGTCCGGCGACACGGTGATGACGACGATCCGTTCGATGGGCATCGACGTGAGCGTGCTCATGGTCACCGCCTCCAGCAGCCTCGAGGACCGCGTGGAGGGGCTGGACCTCGGCGCGGACGACTATCTGACCAAACCGTTCGCCTTCCGGGAGCTGTCGGCCCGCATCCGCGCGTTGCTGCGGCACGATTCGCGCCATCGCGGGCCTTTCGGCGGCGGCCCCGGTCCGGACTCCGGAACCGGACCCTCCCCGCTCATGATCGATTGCGAACGTCGGCTCGCGTACTGGCATGAGACCCCGCTGAACCTGACGGCCAAGGAATTCGCGGTGCTGTGGCATCTGGACGAGGCGGACGGCGGATGGGTCGGTCTCGACGAGCTCATCGCCGCCGTCTGGCCGAACGGTTCGGCCAGCACGGGCGCAGCGAAAACCGTCATCTACACGCTGCGGCAGAAAATCGAGCACGCCGGCGGACGCGGGGCCATCGAATCGGCCCGCGGGAAAGGGTACCGGCTGCCATGAGCGAACATCACGGTCACGAGCATCGCGAGCGCCACCGCCTGCGTATGCGGTTGGTTCCCCGCACCTTCCGAGGCAAGATCGCGCTGGCCATCGGTCTGCTGGTAGCGGTGTTCCTAGGAATCGCGCTGGCGTTGCAGGCCATGTTCTTCAGTCGCATCTACGACCGGTCATCCTACCGGCTGTATCAGGTGGCACAAGGCTCCACGCTGCCTGCACCCGAGAACGGCGAGCTCTATGTATCGACCACCGGCTGCTATTACACCGATCACGCGGTAGGCTGCGGGCCGATGACGCCCGGCTCGATCATGGAGATCAGCGATGCGGACATGCGCAAGCCCCTGATGCAGAGCGCCATGTGGTTCTCGCTGGCGCTGTTCGCCGCGTTCGCCATACTGGCCATGATCATGGCGTGGCTCATCTCGCGGCGGCTGGCCGGACGCATCTCGTCGCTGGGGGCGCAGATGCAGCGGCTCGACCCTGCCGAACCGGGTGGGCGCGTGACGCTGGCGGGGTCCGACGAGGTGACCGACCTGGCTGGGGACGTGAACACCATGCTGGAACGTATCGAGCGCGCGGCGGCCATGCAACGGCAGTTCATCGCGAACGCGTCGCACGAGCTGCGCACACCGATCGCGGTGATCGAGACCAGTCTGGACGCGCCGCTGAGTCAGGGCCGCTTCCCCGATGATGTGGCGCCCGCGGTGCGGCGTGCGCTCGACGCCGACCGGAACGCCGCCGATCTGGTGGAGGGGCTGTTGGCGCTGTCGCGCGTGCAGAACATGGCGTTGCATCACGGCGACGCGGAGCCGCCGGAAACGTCGCTCGGGGATGCGGCGGAACACGCGCTGGACGTCTCGTGGGATGCGATCGAGGCTCGTGGATTGAATGTGCGCACCGACATCGACCGGTCGGTGCGGGTGCGGGCAGACGAGACGATGCTCACGCTGCTGGTCGGCAATCTCGTGCGCAATGCGGTGGTGCATAACGTGGAATGTGGGGATATCACCGTCATCGTGCGTACGGTGAGCGGCGTAGTGGACGACGGCACGGTGAGTGGCGATACTGCGGACAGCAGCACGGGGGACGGCTACGCGGAGCTGTTGGTGGAGAACAGCACAGAAACGGGTGCCGATGGCGAGACCATCGGCGATACGACCGTCAGCGATGGGATCACCGGCGACAACGCCGCGCATGATTCCGGCGAATCCGGTGAATCCAGCGAGCCCGGTGATTTCCCCGATGCCGGCCTGCTCTCCGATTCCAGCGACTTGAACGACTTGCTCGTCCCCTTCCACCGGGGCGCGGCCTCACGATTGGAAAACTGCCCCGGCAACGGATTGGGTCTGTCCATCGTCAAAGAGATCGCGGATTTATACCATGCCGAGCTGCGACTCGCCAGACCTGAAGCGGCAGATTCGCCGTTTCTGTGCGATTTTGTAACAAATATGTCCATGTTGGAGCATAACGTCGGCAACGTAATGCAGGGGAACCCGTGGCGACACGGGTTGAGAATGGCCACGGCCTGACCCTTAGAACCTGTTGGTTAAGACCATCGTAGGGAGCAGTGATATGAGCGATGATTCGCACCCATCATGTTGCACCGGCGCACATGGTGTAGTAAATGATGCACATGTACACGACCATGACGACGAGTTCGCCTCGCTGCGCCACGACATCGCGCAGGCAGTACGGGATGTGAAGGCCAAGACGCCGCTGGCGCAGTCGTTCACGAACTTCGTGACCATCAATCTGGTGGCCAACGCGCAGCTCGCAGCCGGCGGCACGGCGGCCATGAGCTTCCTGCCGGACGATGTCATCGACACGGCCTCCATCTCCGGTGCCGATTACATCAACGTGGGCACGTTGCTGCCCTTCTATGCTGATGCGCTGCCGCAGATCGCGCGCGCCTTCCACAAGTCCGCCCACCCGTGGGTACTGGACCCGGTGGCGGCGGGCATCGGACGGACGCGCACCGAAATCCTGCGCGCCTTCCGCGCCACGCCGCCGACCATCGTGCGCGGCAACGCCTCCGAAATCATCGCGCTGGCCGACATGTGGGGGCTGAATCAGGCCAACGGCAACAATCCGGAAACCCGTCCCGCCGGCGTCGAATCGGTGGATGAGGTGGACGCCGCCGTCGAACCGGCGAAGCGACTGGCCCGGTTCCTCGCCGCCTCGGCTCCCGCCGGCAAGGCGGCCGTGGCCGTCTCGGGCGCGGTGGACCTCGTGACCGACGGCGAGCATGTCTACCGCTTGCCGGGAGGCAGCGCGCTGATGTCCAAGATCACCGGCGCCGGCTGCTCGTTGGGCGGTGTGACCGCCACGTATCTGGCCGTCGCCGAGCCGTTGACCGCAGCCCTTGCGGCAACCCTGCTGTACAACCGTGCTGGCGAGATCGCCGAGGCCAAGGCCGACGGACCGGGCTCGTTCCAAGTGCATCTGCTGGATGCGCTGTGGAATCTCACGCCCGAGCAGGTGGCGGCATCGGCGATTGTGGCGCAATGAACCGTGTGGTCTCGTACCTATTGTCTCTCCCTCAGTCTCGCTACGCGAGACAGCTCCCTCATCAGAGGGAGCCGAGAAACGTGAGATCGCGGAACGCCCAAGACTTCCTCATCAGAGGGAGCCGAGAAACGCCATTCTTCCCCGGATACACAACAAGACTTCCTTAATTAACCCAACACCAAGGAACACCAAATGAACAACGAATACCCATACGCCTCCATGCGCGACTCGTTCGACCTGTCCGCGTACTTCGTAGTCGGCCCTGAGGATTGCAAGGGCCGCCCGCTCACCGACGTGGTCGATCAGGCCCTGCGCGGCGGCGCGACCTTCATCCAACTGCGCGCCAAGAAGGCGGACGCCTCAGAACTGACCGCCATGGCCCAGGACATCGCGCAGATCATCGAGGACAACAACAAGTCCGACTCCGTGGCCTTCGTAATCGACGACCGCGCTGATGTGGTCTGGCAGGCCCGCCGCAAGGGCATCAAGGTGGACGGCGTGCACATCGGCCAGACCGACATGGAGCCGCGCGAGGCCCGCGCCCTGCTCGGCGACGAGGCGATCGTGGGTCTTTCCGCCGAGACCGAAAACCTCGTCAAGCTCATCAACGAGCTGCCCGATGGCTGCATCGACTACATCGGCGCCGGCCCGCTGCACGTCTCCAAGACCAAGCCCGAGGCTTCGGTCGGCGGCAACGACGGTTCCGGCAAGACGCTTGACGACAAGCAGATCAACACCATCTGCGCGGCCTGCGACTTCCCAGTGGTCGTGGGTGGCGGTGTGACCGCGGCCGACATGGCCATGCTGGCGGGTACCAAGGCCGCCGGCTGGTTCGCCGTCTCCGCCATCGCCGGCGCCGATGACCCGGAGGCCGCCACCCGCGCGATGGTCGAGGGTTGGAAGGCCGTGCGCGGCGAGAAGAGGCACGGCTACGCCAAGCGCATCGTGACTCACACCCCGGCCGCCGACACGCAGGCCGCGCAGGAGGGCACCGCCCCGGCAGGTGCCGAGGCCACCGAGAAGAAGTTCACCAACGCCAAGGAGGCCAAGGCCGCGCAGAAGCTCGCCAAGCAGCAGCGCGTGGACATCGCCGCCCGCGGCTCCAAGCAGCGCGACAAGGCGCACATCCGCAAGACCAAGCCGGTGCATTTCGAAAACCAGTTCGGCTCTTACGACCTCGAGGTGCCGTACACCGAGATCAAGCTGTCCGACACCCCCGGCGTTGGCCCGAACCCGCCGTTCATCGACTACAACACCGAAGGCCCCAAGTGCGACCCGAAGGAGGGCCTGAAGCCCCTGCGCCTCGACTGGATCAAGGACCGCGGCGACGTCGAGGAATACGAGGGCCGCCGCCGCAACCTCGAGGACGACGGCAAGCGCGCCATCAAGCGTGGCCGCGCCACGAAGGAATGGCGTGGCCGCACGCACCAGCCGATGCGCGCCAAGGACCACCCGGTGACCCAGATGTGGTATGCCCGCCACGGCATCATAACCCCTGAAATGAAGTATGTGGCCGAGCGCGAGAACTGCAATGTGGAGCTCGTGCGTTCCGAGCTGGCGGCCGGCCGTGCGGTCATGCCATGCAACATCAACCACCCGGAAGCCGAGCCGATGATCATCGGATCCGCCTTCCTCACCAAGCTCAACGCCAACATGGGCAACTCGGCCGTCACCTCGTCCATCGACGAGGAGGTGGAGAAGCTCACCTGGGCCACCAAGTGGGGCGCCGACACCGTGATGGACCTCTCCACCGGCAACGACATCCACACCACCCGCGAGTGGATCCTTCGCAACTCCCCCGTGCCGATCGGCACCGTGCCGATGTACCAGGCCCTCGAGAAGGTCGAGGACGATGCCTCCAAGCTCAGCTGGGAGCTGTTCCGCGACACCGTCATCGAGCAGTGCGAGCAGGGCGTGGACTATATGACCATCCATGCCGGTGTGCTACTGCGCTTCGTGCCGCTGACCGCCAACCGCGTGACCGGCATCGTTTCGCGCGGCGGCTCGATCATGGCCGAATGGTGCCTACAGCATCATCAGGAGAGCTTCCTGTACACCCACTTCGACGAGCTGTGCGACATCTTCGCCAAGTACGACGTGGCGTTCTCCCTCGGCGACGGCCTGCGCCCCGGCTCGCTCGCGGACGCGAACGACGCCGCGCAGATCGCTGAACTCATGACGCTGGGCGAGCTCACCCAGCGCGCGTGGGACAAGGACGTTCAGGTGATGATCGAGGGACCGGGCCACATCCCGTTCGACACCGTGCGCATGAACATCGAGATGGAGAAGGCGATCTGCAAGAACGCACCGTTCTACACCTTGGGACCGCTCACCACCGACACCGCGCCGGGCTACGACCACATCACCTCCGCCATCGGCGCCACGGAAATCGGACGCTACGGCACCGCCATGCTGTGCTACGTGACCCCGAAGGAGCACCTCGGCCTGCCGAACAAGGACGATGTGAAGCAGGGCGTGATCGCCTACAAGATCGCCTGCCACGCGGCCGACATCGCCAAGCACCACCCGCACGCGCAGGACCGCGATCTCGCCATCTCCAAGGCCCGTTTCGAGTTCCGCTGGCTCGACCAGTTCAACCTGAGCTACGACCCGGACACCGCAATCGCCTTCCACGACGATACGCTGCCCGCCGAGCCCGCCAAGATGGCGCACTTCTGCTCGATGTGCGGCCCGAAGTTCTGCTCGATGGCCATCTCGCAGAACATCCGCAAGCAGTTCGGCGGCGCGGCGGCGCAGGAGAAGCTGGTTCAGGACACCCTCGCCGGCAAGATCCCGTCCGCCCAGGAGGCTCGTGGCGCTCTGACCACGCCGGCCGCATCGGCCACCCCTGCCGGCACGGCGAGCGCCGAGGACATCCAGGCCGGCATGGCCGAGATGAGCCGCAAGTTCCAGGAAGGCGGCTCCAAGCTCTACCAGCCCGCGCAATGATGGAATTGCCGGTGTGATGTAGTGTGAATGATGCAGTCGGCGCAATGCACGTCGGCTGCATCATTCACATTGGCACATTGACACATTGGCGGCGCGCAAAGGAGAGCACATGGCCATATCGCAAGAGGCACTCGACATCATGCATTCACCCGGAATCTATTTCTGGGACGAGAAACTCATGTCCACCGCCCAGCAGGAGCAGCGGGACATGCTGCACGACATCAATGCGCTCAAGGCGAGCGACCCACGGCGTGAGCGACTGTTGCGCACGTTCTTCGCCGAAATGGGCGAGGACGTGTGGATCGAACCGACCTTCAACGCCAACTGGGGCCTGAGCACCCACTGGGGCAGCCACACCTACGCGAACTTCAACCTCACCTTGGTGGACGACGGCGAAATCTTCATCGGCGATCATACGATGATCGGCC
Source organism: Bifidobacterium reuteri DSM 23975 (assembly GCF_000741695.1). Taxonomy (GTDB): domain Bacteria; phylum Actinomycetota; class Actinomycetes; order Actinomycetales; family Bifidobacteriaceae; genus Bifidobacterium; species Bifidobacterium reuteri. The sequence continues at coordinate 109,258 of NZ_JGZK01000013.1, forward strand.
CGAACGTCACGCTCGTCACCACCGGCCATCCAGTCAGGCCCGACCTGCGCGAACGGGTCGCGCAGTTCTCCGAGCCCATCCATATCGGCCGCAATGTGTGGATCGGCGCGAACGTGACCGTGCTGCCGGGCGTCACCATCGGCGACAACTCGGTCATCGGCGCCTGCAGTCTGGTGACCCGCGACATCCCCGCCGATTCAGTCGCCTTCGGCACCCCCTGCCGGGTCGCCCGCCCGATCAACGAGCATGACGACGAATACTATTGGCGAGACCGCCTCATCCCCAAGGACATCTGAAAGGCGCTCCGCCCAAGCACGCCGCGCCCTGCGGCAGCGTCACGAACGTACAGCCGCCTCACTACGCTCGTGAGATAACCGAAGATCATATAAGGAGACGACATGAGCACCACTTTGCCGGCAGTACTTGCGATTTCGGGATCGGACTCGTCCGGCGGCGCCGGTATGCAGGCCGACCTCAAGACCATGCTGGCCTGCGGAGTGTTCGGCATGAGCGCCATCACCGCGCTCACCGCGCAGAACACCACCCGCGTGCGTTCCATCCAGGACACCAAGCCGGAGATTCTGGCCGACCAGATTGACATGGTGTTCGAGGATATCCCGCCCGTCGCAGTCAAAATCGGCATGGTCTCCTCCGCGGACATCATCAATGTCATCGCAGATCGTCTGACCGCGCATCATGCGACCAATATCGTGCTCGACCCGGTGATGGTCGCCACTTCCGGCGCCAAGCTCATCAGCGATGACGCCATCGCCGCTCTGACCAGCCGCCTGTTCGGCATGGCCACTGTGGTCACACCGAACATCCCCGAGGCAGAAGCCCTGACCGACACCCTGATCCACGATCAGGAGGATATGGAGACCGCAGCCCGCCGTATCAGCGAACAGTACGGCTGCGCGGCGCTCGTCAAAGGCGGCCATGGCACCGAGGACGCCAATGACGTGCTCGCCGAGACGGACGGCACCGTGACCTGGTTCGATGGCATGCGCATCGACAATCCGAACACCCATGGCACCGGCTGCACGCTGAGCTCCGCCATCGCCGCCTATCTGGCGCAGGGCGAGCCTTTGCCCAAGGCCATCAAGCACGCCAAGAAGTACCTGACCGGCGCACTGAAAGCCCAGTTGGATCTGGGTCATGGCTCCGGGCCGATGGACCACTTCTGGAAGTACCGCTGAATCTCCGGAAAGGCTTCTTCCGGCGTCTCGATCAGGGATGAGAGATGTCGGAAGAAGCCTTTCTCATCAAGAAAGGACAAATATGGTTGTTGACCGCAACGCCGTGAAGCAGGAAGTACCGATCGACCCGGCCACCGGAAAGCCGTATCTGAATACGGTCGCGGCAATCCAAGTCTCCGCGGCCGGTGTGGGCTCCGAGGTCTCCCCCTACGTTTCCCAAGCGATTGAGGTGATCCGTGAGTCCGGCCTGCCTCAGGAGACCAATGCCCTGTTCACCAATGTGGAGGGCAATCTCGACGATGTGCTGAAAGTCGCCGGAGAGGCGGCCAAGAAGCTCGCCGAACAAGGCTATCGCACTTCCCTGATACTGCACATGGACATCCGCCCCGGCTTTACCGGGCAGCTCACCGAAAAACCTCGGTTGGTGGACGAGATCCTGTCCAAGCAACAGCAATGATAACGCGATGACATCCCGCAGTCATCCATAGCATCACCCTTGGCGGCGGCTCATGAAGGGCCGCCGTTTTTGTTTGCCCTGAAGCAGTATCCCGGACGCTATTGGGTGACGCATCGGTCAGCATTCGGCCCTGTAGTCGTTCACATTGTGACATCACAGAGGAGAATCGGCCGGGCGCTCCTATAGTACTGCCTATCGCACATGGGTGGTCTCACAACGACCGCTCATCATCGATGGATTCAAGATGCAGCGACGGCTGTCGTCCATCCCACACAATGGGAGGGGGAACATGCACGGCATGCATCAAGAGTTCGCCCGAAGACGTCGATTGTCTGCATGCCGCAGACAATAGCCACAGTTTGTAATTGATGACGGCGTATTCGGGCAGGATGCAGAAGAGGATATTCATCATGACTGCTGCCGAACAGCAGATTCCAGGCGATTCCACGATGACTGATACTGCGCAGGGGCGCAGTGCCGTGGATCAGGCCAAGGTAGAGGAAATCATCTCGCGCATGGATCGCGCCCACGAAACCCCGATGTTCCATCGCATCGTCGCACTGGTGGCGGCCGGAATGCTGATGGACAGCATCGACGTCTACATCGGCAGCGCCGTGGCTTCCAGTGCGCTGTCCACCCACTGGTCCACCGTGGCGCAGAACTCCACGTTCATGTCCGCAGGCTTCCTGGGCCTGCTGGTCGGCTCGCTGCTCGCCGGTTTCGTCGGCGACCTGAAGGGTCGTCGCGTGGCCTACCAGATCAACCTGCTGCTCTTCGGCGGCTTCACATTCCTGGGCGCGTTCGCCCCGAACATGGCCATCCTTTCGCTGTGCCGCCTTGGCGCAGGCCTTGGCCTCGGCGCCGAGATCGTGACCGGCTTCGCCATGGTCAATGAGTTCGCGCCGATGAACCGCCGTGGCCATTGGTGTGCGATCGTCTCGCTCGTGGCCAACTGCGGCGTGCCGATCGCCATGCTGCTGTGTGCCTTCATCATCCCCCGCTGGAGCTGGCGTCCGCTGTTCGTCGGCATCGGCGTAGTGGCTGCCGTGATCTGGTGGCTGCGTCGCGACATCCCCGAATCCCCGCGCTGGCTGGCCGTGCATGGCCGCTATGACGAGGCGGATGCCATCGTCAAGCAGCTTGAGGCAAACGGCTCGGAGCCGGAGGCTGCTGCCGCGAAGACCAACACCGACTCCACACGCAACGCGGGCGGCCGTTCGCTGGGCATCTGCCTGCTCGTGGCCATCGTGGCAGTGAGCGCCACCAACGTGTGCTCCTACGCCTTCACCTCCTGGGTGCCGACGATTCTGGTCAAGCGCGGCATCAACCTTTCCTCCTCGCTGACCACGTCCACGCTGATGATGCTCGGCGCCCCGGTAGGCTGCCTCATCGGCTCGCTCTTGATTGACCGCATCGGCCGCAAGCGCACAATCGTGCCGGCCTTCCTGTTCACGGGCGTGTTCGGTATGCTCTACGCTTTCCAGTCCTCCACCACGGGCGCGATCATCGTGGGCTTCTTGCTCATGATGTGCCTGTACGTGCTCATGGCTTCCGTGGTGGCCGTGTATGCTCCTGAACTGTTCGCCACCAAGGTGCGTTTCCGCTGCGTGGGCGTGGCCAACGCCATCGCCAAGCTGCTCAACGTATTGATGCCTATGGTGGTCGGCTGGATGCTCGTCACCCTCGGCGCCACATCCATTTTCGTTTCCATCAGCGTGATCGCCATCGCCTCGATGCTCATCGTCGGATTCTTCGGCGTGGAGACCGCCCAAAAGTCGGTTGGCTGAGAACTAATACGGCACCACCACGGATAGCGTCCATTCGGCGTCCTGTGCAGTAATGCGCAGGACGCCTTTTCGCTCTTCCAGCAACGTTCCGTACCGGGCCAGCCCGGTGCCGCCCGTGGCGATATCGGTACGCTCCTCCGGTTCCTGTACGCGCGGCCTGTCAGTACACGCGACATGGACGGCGTCCGAACCGAATCGGACCGTCACCACGTATCCGCCCGCCGGATCGGCGTGTTTGGCGATGTTGCCGTACACTTCCTCCAATAATCCCGAAAGCAGTCCGCCGTAATCGGCGTAATCGGCGTAATCGTCAGCGACGCCGCTGTCGGCATCGATCTCATTAATATCGGTCACCGGTCCGACATCGGCCGTGGATATGATGGTCCGTCCGTCGAATCCCAGTTCCGCAAGCCGGCGGTCGCCGTTCCGTGCAATGCTGCTCACCCGCCGCACGACCGTTTGCTCCATTTGCTCCATTTGCTCGACCCGTCCCGACATTCCTCTGGACGGGTCGAGCACCGACCTGGAAACGCCCGATGGAACGCCATCCTTATTCCGTCGTGCTCGCCCCCGGTCCAGCCGGTCCCCGGAAGTGACATTGCCGACGCCGATCCTCCGGCTCCTTGGGCCGGACGTATTGGTGGCGATGGCACCGTCGCCAGCTTCGTCGTCAACGTCACCGTCAAATGCACCACCATCGCCGATTACGCCGCCGGGATCCCCACGCCCCTCCATCACGTCAATGACCTGATGGGTCCGATTCAACGCGCCGACGGCCACCTTGCGCAATTCCTGCAGCTCCTCGACGGACGGGCTATAATCATCCGCAATATCCTTGTCGAGCCGCAGAATCAGATACGCCAGATCGTTGGATACGTAGTCGTGGATGTCCCGGGCCGCGCGCTCGCGACGCCGGCGATGCTCCAATTCGGCTTGGGCCATGCCGCGTTCATGGTTCCAACGCGCGGCCACGCCGGCCAGCAGGCAGCCGACGGCGAGCACGATCACCGGCATGGGCCCGTCGATGGTGACGACGCCGAGAATCACCTGCCGACCAGCCCCTGCCTGAACCGTACCGACGGTCTGCGCGATGGCACCAAAATGTCCGGAAGCGGCCACATCCCCGATCGGCCCGATCACCCAGCCCATCACGGTCACGGCCAATATGAGAGCACCGAACCATACGAAGACATATCCCGCAATGCCGATCGCCAGCATCACCGCAAGCAGCGCGCCGGACGGTACCCACAATGCCCCGAACGTCATCACCACGACCAGCATCGTCGTCAGCAGGCAGCCCTCGACCGGGCGGAAGGACATCAGCACCGTCGCCGCGACAAGCAGGAACGCCGGTGCTCCCGCTGCTGCCGGCAAACCGTCGATCATGATCGAGCGCATCGTTTCGACCGCGCAGACCAAGGCGACGAGCAGCGTGGCGGTCAGCAGCCACGCGTTGCCCACGCGCGCGTCGGCTTCGGCGATGCGACGCCATAATCCACGAATCATTGTCCGCTCCTCCTTCGCAGACCAGACGCAGGACACTAGATTTCGTGCCGTCTGACACATATGGAAATGGCGTGCGCACGGCTTCGTGCGCCAAGTTTGGCGCACGCCCTGCGTTCGAAAGTGGCCACGGTCGCGGCGCTCACGCCGAGGCGCACCGCAATCTCCCTGGTGGTGAGCCCCTCTGCGTACAGGCGCAGGGTCTCCCGTTCCTTGGCGGACAGCGCCCCGCGGACGGCGTAGCCGCATCCTCCAACAGCATATGGGCACTGATGGCGTCCATGAATCCGGCTCCCCCGCGCCCGACTCCGTTCCCTTCTGCATCCCCATCCATCGGCATGCCCCGCGCCGCGCAACGGATGCCACGCGCGATGCCGGAAAGGTCGGTCTTGGCCACCAGCGCCTGCGCCCCGCAACGCACGGCCTCGTCACGGAACGAAGCAAGCGAGTACGAGGTGACACCGACCAGGCCGACCTCCGGTGTTTTGGCGCGGATGGCCCGACATACCTCGGTGCCGGACACATCGCCCATCGACATGTCGGTGACAAGCACGTCCGGCCGTTTCGCCGGATTCAGACAGCGGCTGATTGCCACGGCGCCCAGATCACAGGTCCAGACCACTCGGAAGTCGGAGGCCATGCGTTCGATCATCGTCTGCAGGACCTTCACCGCGTACGGGTCATTGTCCACGAGCCCGATGCGGATGGGTGCCGATGCCTTCTCCTCCCCCGTATCGGCGACGATTCCCATGCCGTTCCCCATGCCGTCATCCCCTTCCTCGGTCCCATCTATGATGCCCGCGCGAAACCGCTCCGTCCTCGCGTTGTCATAGCCGCTATGACAACCATCATCCCACGATTTTCAGCAAATCTATTATGGAATCATCCCGATAATCCGCACAACGTCGTGAAAGGAACCTGAGATGAACACGACATCGCAACGACGGTTCACCTGGAACCGTGCGCATTGGATAGGCATGGTCTCCTTGGCTGTGCTGCTGGCACTGCTGATCATGGGATCAGGCGTGTTCATCCTCGACTACGACGGAAACGCCAACTGGATGACCTCGCCTGACCATTTCGTCTGGCTGGGCAGCATGCTGCTGCACTGGCCGTTGGCGCTGGGACTGGCCAATGTGATTCTCGGCAGCATCCGCACCGGCAGTCTGTCGTTCCCGTTGGCGAGCGCGCTGCTCGGCCCGTTGGGGTTCGGATGGGCGAATCTGCGGCTGCAACCCGGCTATCGATATCCGACGTGGCCGGAATGGGTCGGGCTCATGCGCACCGATGGGTTGCGTCTCATCGGGCAGACGCTGTACGGCGTGGGCGTGCTGCTGGTCTCCTATGCGGCGGTGGCATTCATCTGTTACGCAATCGGTCGATACGGCCTGCGCGCGCTGTTCGTGAACCCCGAACCAGGCTCGCTCAGCGCCCGGATGCTGCGCTGGATTCGCAAGGATGCCATCCGATTCGGCTGCTGGCTTGCCGTGGCACTGTCGTACGGACTGCTGCTGACTCTGATCATTGTGGGAAGCGAAGCCGTGCTGGGTGCCGCCCTGCTGATCAATTTCGTGATTCCGCCAGTGCTCCTGATAGCGTGCGGCGCATACGCCTCGCGGGATGCCGCGCTGAGCCGCCCGTGGAGTGCGTTGTTGTTCCCGCTCGTCTGCTCGCTGGTGTCGGTGCCGATACTCGTGGCTCTGATCAGGCCGTTGGACGACACCTGCTATGTCGGGTCGGTCTGCACCACACTGGGCGACATGTATTTCAACTGGTCGCAGATGGATCAGGTGTGGCATTTCACCGTGGTGTTCGCGGCGGCCTCGTTCCTCGGTTTCGCCGTGGTGTGGGCCGTGCGGTGGATCATTGCAAAGGTGCGCCGGCGGTAGCGCATTCGCCTCGGTATGACGCGAACGGCCTAACCCAAACCCTCCATGCGGAGCACGGCACCCGTCGCACGCCGCATCTCCAATGAAACCTATGAATATGGCGAACGGCTGTTCATCTCAATGGCGAGCAAGGCGCCGAAGTGAAGCTGCGACGAGTCTATACTGGGCGTCAGGCAGCGTCCGCCAAGGGATTGAACCGATTGCCTGTACCACACCCGCGTTAGACCGTGCGCATGAAGGTGTATCGTTTGACGTTATGGTTACGATGAAGGAAATCGCGCATCAGGCCGGCGTCTCCGTCTCCACAGTGTCGCTGGTGCTCAACAACCGCGACGAGGGGCGCGTCCGCGGCGCAGTGGCGCGGCATGTACGCGATATCGCGGCACAGCTCGGATACAAGTCGAACCCGCTGGCCAGCTCGTTGCGCACCGGACGCACGCATATGCTTGGTTTCATCAGCGAAGACGTAGCCACCACACCGTATGCAGGCGGTATCATTCTCGGAGCGCAACGGGCTGCACGACGGTTCGGATACATGCTCATCGTGGTCAGTACGGATGGCGAGGAGAGCGAAACCGCAGAGATCGCAGCGCTGAAACGCTATGGTGCCGATGGTTTCCTGTACGCCAAGATGTCCAACCGCATCACACACGCGCCGTCCGCGCTCACCGGGATGCCGCTGGTTCTGGTGGACGCCACCGACGCGGATGGCAAGATACCCAGCGTGGAGTCGGACGAGTTCCGCATCGGCTACGACGCCACCAAACGCCTCATTGACGCGGGATGCGAACGGATAGCCTACGTGGGTTGTTCCGAACCGCTGATCGCTCAGGCCGAGCGGCTACGCGGCTATCAGGCCGCGCTGGGGGATGATGGACGGAAATTCGACAGGCGACTGACTATCGACGTGCTGAACAACGACCCGGCACTGGCTGCCGTGGACCGGCTGTTCAACATGGAGCGGCCAGATGGGTTCTTCTGCTTCAACGACGCACGTGCATGGTATGTCTACGAATGCGCCGCCCGACGCGGGCTGACTGTCGGCCGGGATATTTCGGTGGTTGGCGTGGACAACCACCGCGTCTTCGCAGAGACGCTTGCTCCCACGCTCACCACCGTGGAACTGCCTCATTTCGAGATGGGCTACTGGGCCGTGACCAAGCTGGTCTCAATGCTCGAAGACCGGCCGCTCGACAACATCGATTGGCCGAGAACGACCGCGCCCATGCCGCGGCTCGATTCGCCGACGCCCGCAAAAATCCACTGCACACTGGTGGAGAAGCATTCGGTGCGGCAATAGCTTCGCAACGCATCCCAATCGGACATGCCTCGTATCAAGCCCTCAGCGGCCTCGTCCTATCAACAGAATCCTCACAGCGTGACTTCTTGACGATTCACCCGAGAAATCACGCATCCAAAGGGCCATATGTTCGACACGCCGAGTTTCGTCAATCGTTTGACGTAAATCGATTGACGTCTCATAATGAATATCACACACAATAACTTCCGCAACGGCACAGCCGCTCGAGCCGAAGTGTCACAACAACCCAACGACAAAGCAGCAAATCCGGCAGTAATCAAAGGATGATTATGGCAAGCGTGTCCAAAACCCCATGGAGGAATCCCTCCTACCTGCAAAGCTCCCTCGGCATCTTCATGTTCTTCTGCTCATGGGGAATCTGGTGGTCCTTCTTCCGCATCTGGCTCGAATCACTGGGCCTGAGCGGCACCGAGGTCGGCACCATCTACTCCATCAACTCCGCCGCGACCATGATCATCATGTTCGCCTACGGCATCATCCAGGACCAGCTCGGCATCAAGCGACAGCTCGTCATCGCGGTCTCCGTGATCTCCGCGTGCGTGGGCCCCTTCGTCCAGTTCGTCTATGCGCCGATGATTGATGCCGGCGGCACCACCCGCTGGTTCGGCGCCCTACTCGGCTCCGTCGTCCTGTCCGCAGGATTCATGGCGGCCTGCTCCCTGTTCGAGGCGATCACCGAACGCTACTCACGCAAGTTCAACTTCGAATACGGCCAGTCCCGCGCCTGGGGCTCGTTCGGCTACGCCATCGTGGCGCTGTGCGCCGGCTTCCTGTTCAACATCAATCCGATGATCAACTTCTGGATCGGCACCGCCTGCGGCGTCGGCATGCTGCTCATCTACCTGTGCTGGGTGCCTTCCGAGCAGAAGGGAGAGCTTAAGAAGGCCGCAGACCCGACCGCCGAGAAGTCCAGCCCCTCCTTCAAGGAGATGGTCGGCGTCCTGAAGATGCCGACCCTGTGGGTGCTGATCGTCTTCATGCTCCTGACCAACACCTTCTACACCGTGTTCGACCAGCAGTGGTTCCCGGTCTACTACGCCGGCCTGTTCCCCACCGAAGCCATCGGCAACGCCACCTACGGCACGCTGAATGGATTCCAAGTGTTCCTCGAGTCCGCGATGATGGGCGTCGTACCGATCATCATGCGCAAGATCGGCGTACGCAACGCGCTGCTGCTCGGCGCCACGGTGATGTTCCTGCGCATCGGCCTGTGCGGCGTGTTCCACGACCCGGTCACCGTCTCCATCGTCAAACTGTTCCACTCCATCGAAGTGCCGCTGTTCTGCCTGCCGGCGTTCCGCTACTTCACGCTGCACTTCGACACCAAGCTCTCCGCCACGCTGTACATGGTCGGATTCCAGATCGCCTCCCAAGTGGGACAGATCATCTTCTCCACCCCGCTGGGCGCCTTCCATGACTACATGACCGGAATCCTTCCGGACAACGACATGGGTTCGCGCGTGACCTTCTGGGTCATCTCCGGCATCGTGCTGTGCGCCTTGGTCTACGGCTTCTTCGTGATCAAGCGCGACGACCAGGAGGTCGGCGGCGACCCGTTCTACACCGACAGCCAACTCAAGGCCATGGAAGCCGCCAAGGCCTGAGCACCTACCTCCATCAGCGATGACAATCATCCAAAGCACCAAGGAATCATCATGACCGACTTCATTCCGGACAAGCCCGTATACACCCCCATCTGCGACCACGACGAGGCGCTCGCCAAGGCGGCCGCAGGAGTCGCCGAACTCGCCGCCCACCGCAACGACCGCTGGTACCCGAAGTTCCATATCGCCTCCGACGGCGGATGGATCAACGACCCCAACGGCCTGTGCTACTACAAGGGCCGCTGGCATGTGTTCTACCAGCTGCATCCCTACGGCACCCAGTGGGGCCTGTGCCATTGGGGCCATGTGTCCAGCGAGGACATGGTTACATGGCGCCGTGAGCCCATCGCCTTCGCTCCTTCCCTCGAACAGGAGAAGGACGGCGTGTTCTCCGGCTCCGCGGTCATCGGAGATGACGGCAAACTGCGCTTCTACTACACCGGACACCGCTGGGCCAACGGGCACGACAACACCGGTGGCGACTGGCAGGTGCAGATGCTCGCCACCCCGGATGACGACAGCCTGACCCATGTGACCAAGCAGGGCATGATCATCGACTGCCCGACCGACAAGGTGGACCACCATTACCGTGATCCGAAGGTGTGGAAGACCGGCGACACCTGGTATATGACCTTCGGTGTCTCCTCCGCGGATAAGCGCGGCCAGATGTGGCTGTTCTCCTCCAAGGATATGGATCACTGGACCTACGAGCGCGTATTGTTCGAGCACCCCGATCCGAACGTCTTCATGCTCGAATGCCCTGACTTCTTCCCGATCCGGGACAAGGAAGGCAACGAGAAGTGGGTCATCGGCTTCTCCGCCATGGGTTCTAAGCCGAACGGCTTCATGAACCGCAACGTCAACAACGCCGGCTACATGATCGGCACCTGGGAGCCGGGTGGCGAATTCAAGCCGGAAACCGAATTCCGTCTGTGGGATTGCGGCCACAACTACTATGCCCCGCAGTCCTTCCACGTGGACGGCCCGGAACACGGCGGGCAGGGTCGCCAGATCGTCTACGGATGGATGAGCCCGTTCGTCGAGCCTATTCCGATGCAGCAGGATGGCTGGTGCGGCCAGCTCACGCTGCCGCGTGAGATCACCCTCGGCGAGGACGGCGACGTGGTCACCGCCCCGGTGGCCGAGATGGAAGGCCTGCGCACGGACACGTTCGACCATGGTTCCATCACGCTTGATATGGACGGCGAGCAGGTCATCGCCGACGACGCCGAGGCTGTGGAGATCGAGATGACCATCGACCTGGCGCATTCCACCGCCGAGCGCGCTGGGCTCAAGATCCACGCCACTGAGAATGGCGCATACACGTATGTGGCCTATGACGACCAGATCGGACGTGTGGTGGTGGACCGTCAGACCATGTCCAACGGCGACCGCGGATACCGCACAGCACCACTCACCCAGGCGGAACTGGCCTCCGGCACTCTGGACCTGCGCGTGTTCGTGGATCGCGGCTCCGTGGAGGTCTACGTCAACGGTGGCCACCAAGTGCTGAGCTCCTACTCCTACGCCTCCGAAGGCCCGCGCGCCATCAAGCTCGTCGCCGAGTCCGGTAGTCTCAAGGTGGATTCCCTGAAGCTCCACCACATGAAGTCCATCGGACTGGAGTAGCTCTTTCACCTCCCTCGTCAGAGGGAGGTTTTTTTGTGCGCCCTGTCGTTCGCCTTCGCCTATACTGATGGACGGCATATAACACAATCCATCACACGACCGGCAGGCGCGCAGGCTCCTCACCTTACTGTTCCACGCCCCGGCCGCAAGCGCCACCAGCAAACCGGACTGGCGCGGAAAGCAAGGTGACATCCCATGTCCATCGCCAAGCGCCTCAAGCGCCGCATGCCCACCGTCATCGCCGTCATCGTATTGCTGGCAGTCTGGGAAACGTGGGTGGATCTAGGACATGTCTCCCCCACGATGATCTCCGCGCCAAGCGAGATTTTCGCCGCCACCATCGAAACATGGAACACGCTCGGCCCGGCCGCGGCAATCACCGGCTATGAGGGCGTGGTTGGATTCCTGTTTGCCGTGTTCTTCGGCATTATGATCGGCATTGCACTGTACTGCTCGCACACGTTCAACGCGGCGTTCTATCCGCTGCTTGCCGCCGCACAAACCATGCCGCTGATTTCCATCGCCCCGTTGTTCCTGATTTGGTTCGGTTTTGAGATTTCCGGCAAAATCGTAATCGTGGCGGTATTCGGCCTCTTCCCCATCGCCGTGCAGACTGTGCGCGGACTAGAAGCAGTGCCCCAGTTCTATTCCGACGTCGCATTGACCTGCGGCGCGACCCCGGTCTGGACGCTCTGGCACGTGAAGCTGCGCGTTGCCGCACGTCAGATCTATGGCGGTATCCGAGTATCTGCCGCATACATCTTCGCCACGGCATCCACCGCTGAATACCTTGGCGCACGCAAGGGCCTTGGCATCTGGCTGCAGGCTGCCTACAATTCATTCCGCACGCCGCTGATCTTCTCCGCCACCATCGTCATTATCCTGATGACATGCGTACTGATGCTGGCGGTAAACGCCAGCGAGCGCATCCTGCTCGGCCCGCCCGGCGACGACGAAGACCCCGACGCGGACCAGTAGTTCTTTTTTTACCGTCAAAGGCACGAGCCGGCGGCCAGGACCGACTGAACGAAGCGGCTTCTCATGAGGTCTCCAACCCTGTCTCTATAATGGAACAGCTTTACCAGCGTGTGGCAAACCGGCTTTCCCGAGCTTTCATAGGGAATGTCGGGGGCGCTGGTCGAACGGAAATCAAGGCCCTCCATATCGTTTTCTGCCGACTTCCGTTCGAAGCAATCCCAGAGAACGATAGAGAGACAACGAATTAGGGAACCATCATTATGAAGAAAAGCCTTGTATCCAAGGCCGCTGCCCTCGTGGGCGCCCTTGCCATGACTTTCGGTTTCGCCGCATGTGGCCAGACCAACACCGCCGACTCCTCCAACTCCAACACCTCCGACCTCAAGAAGGTCACTTTCATGCTTTCCTGGGCACCCGATACCAACCACATCGGCGTGTACGTGGCCAAGAACAAGGGCTACTTCAAGGACGCCGGCCTTGACGTGGATATCGTGGCCGTGGCCCAGGCCGGTGCCGAACAGGCCGTGAACAACGGTGTGGCCGACTTCGCCCTGTCCAACCTGACCAACGTGGGCGTCTACACGCTGAAGGGCGCTCACATCAAGCAGGTGCTGCAGGTGCAGCAGAAGCCGAGCGCCATTTGGTGCGCACTGGCGTCCAACACCGCCATCAAGTCCCCTAAGGATTTGGATGGCAAGACCTTCGCCACCTTCGGCTCCAACGAGTCCGATGCCGTGGTGCGCCGCATGATCCAAACCGATGGCGGCAAGGGCGAATTCGACAAGGTGACCGTCGGCACCTCCACCTTCCAGACCATGGAATCCGGCAAGGCCGATTTCGGCGGCTTCTACGCCACGTGGGAAGGCGTGCAAGCCGACATGTACGGCCCGAAGCTCAACTGCTTCACCGAGCCTGACTATGGCGTGCCCGGCAACGCCGACACCATCGGCATCATCACCAATGACAAGACCATCAAGAACAATCCCGACCTGGTCAAGATGTTCACTCAGGCCACTCAAAAGGGTTACGAGTACGCGTACGCCAACCCGGATGACGCCGCGCAGATTCTCGTGGACGAAGCCCCTGACGCCAACCTCAAGCCCGAATTCGTCAAGAAGAGCATGCAGGTTATCGTCGACGGCCAGTACTGGGGCGATCCGGCCAAGATCAAGGACGGCTCTTTCGTGCTCGGCACCAACGACTTCAAGGGCGCTCAGGAATACTTCGACTTCCTGGCTGAAGAAGACGCATACACCGACAGTCATGACAAGATAATTCATGAGGCCCCGCAGGCCAAGGACCTTGCCACCGACGAATTCATCGGCAAGTAATTTCCGATATTCCGAGTTTGAATCTACGCAAAAATGCGTCCTTCGGGGCTGCGGACGTTTTCTTGGAGACCGAACGGAAGGATTTTCGTATGTTCAGTCTTGAGGAACGAGAGCGTGCGGTGGAGTTGTATTTCACCACGCCGATGACGACGGCCCAGGTGGTGGAGCATCTGGGTTATCCGACCAGGCAGTGTCTGGAGCGTTGGCTGGCGATGGATTCCCGGTATGCTGGCCATATGGCCAAACCCATCATCCCACTGGAGACCAGGCGAAGGGCAGTCGAGCTGGTGCTGGGCGGCATGCAGCAGAAGCAGGCCGCCAAACAGCTCGGCGTGAGCGTCGGCGCGGTGCATGGCTGGGTCAGGGCGTACCGCAAGGGCGGCATGGCCGCGTTGCAGCCCAAAAACAGGAACTCCGCGCAGGGCAATAAGCCCGCGGACTCCCGCCGCCGGCCGTCCGCAGCCGATGATGATGACGCGGAGGCTTTGCGCCGCAGGGTCGAGGAACTGGAGCTGGAGAACGCGTTGATGCGGGAGGTGGTGGAGGTCGTAAAAAAAGACCCCGGCGCCGACCTGCGGCGCCTGTCGAACAGGGAGAAGACCCTGTTGATCGACCGGTTGAGGCCGGCGTATTCGCTCAGCTCGATGACATGCTTGCTCGCCATCGCGCCCAGCAGCTACCACTACCACCACGCCCGGCTCGGCGTTGACAAGTACGCCGGACTCAGGGCAGAGGTGGCCGGGGCGTTCGCCGATTCCAAGGGCAGGTACGGGTACCGCAGGATCAAGGCGGTGCTCAAGACCGGCGTATCGGAGAAGTCGGTCCGCAGGATCATGGCGGAGGAAGGGCTCGTGGCGCACGTGCCCAAGCGACGCAGGTATAGTTCCTACGAGGGCGAGACGACGCCGGCTCCCGCCAATCTCGTCGACCGGGACTTCACGGCCGAGCGTCCGAACGAGAAGTGGCTGACGGACATCACCGAGATCAAGGCCAGGGACGGGAAGGTGTACCTCTCGCCGATGATCGACTGCTTCGATGGCAAGATCGTCGCATACACCGCCGGCTTCAGCCCCAACGCGGAGCTGGCCAACCGGATGCTGGAGAAAGCGGCCTCGACGCTGCCGGGGAACGCGCGTCCCCTGGTGCATTCCGACCGTGGATGCCATTACCGGTGGCCCGGATGGCTCGGGCTCATGGAACGCTTCGGGCTGACGCGCTCCATGAGCGCGAAGGGCTGTTCGCCGGACAACGCGGCCGCGGAGGGATTCTTCGGCAGGATGAAGACCGAGGCGGTCTACCCCGAGAAGTGGGAGGAACACACCCGCAACGAGGTGCTCGCCTTGGTCGATGAGTACATACGCTGGTACAACCACGAGCGCATCAAACAGTCGCTTGGTTGGATGAGCCCGGTACAATACCGTCAAAGCCAAGGAATGGCTGCGTGATTATCTCCAAGAAAATGTCCGCAGCCCCAAATCTTCCTTACTATATTCCATTGTTACCCTCCATAACTTCTGATTGTTGCCGTCTTGACGATTATGTATCTTTACATTACCTTCTGAAACATATGGCGCACCTTGTCCAGGCGGCTGTTTGGACGGCGGGGCTGGATGACCGGCTGACCGACAGCGGCCTGATATCCTTTCAGCTCTGTAAGGCATACGCTCCGCCCGTTGGTGTAAAAGGCCAGATCAGTACGGTATGCCTGTATACAGCGGGCGGGAATCTCGCCAGTAAAGACAACTTCATCCTTTTTTACCTGGGCCGTTTCGATGGTGGCACAGTATTTCGGTGCATCATGATAAGCCTGGAAAGGTATTCCTGGGGCGCATAGAGGGTGAAGGAGAGATAAGGTTCCAGCAGTTGCGTCCCTGATTCCTTCAATGCCTGTTCCAATACAATCGGGGCCAATGAGCGGAAGTCCGCCGGCGTGCTGACCGGACTGTAATAAAGCCCGTATTCAAAGCAAATCTTACAGTCCGTTACGTTCCAGCCGAACAAGCCCTGCTCCAGCCCGTAACGGATACCATCCCTGACAGCGTTTTGAAAACTCTGGTTCAAGTATCCCAGCGAAACCCGGCTCTCGTATTGTACACCGGAGCCAAGCGGGAGTGGTGTAACAGACAGTCCGATGGATGCCCAAAACGGGTTGGGCGGCACCTCGATATGGATGGTGTGGCTGGCTGCTTTGAGCGGCCGCTCCATATAAATGACGGTGGGTTCCTTTACCACTGTTTCAAGCTTGTATTTTTCCGACAGCAAAGCGGAAACAACCTCCAACTGCACCCGGCCCAAAAAAGAAAGAATGATCTCATGGGTGATGGAATCCACCTCGCAGCGCAAAAGCGGGTCAGTATCCGCAAGTTGCGTAAGAGCGTCCAGCAGCCGTTCTCTTTGCGCTGCCGTTTTCGGCGCAATCGACGTCCGCAGCATGGGGAGGGGGTCCTCACGCCACCTTTTACGAGGGAGCCGGGTTGGGTCCCCTAATACATCGTTTAACCTCACGCTGTCGCTGGGAAGGATAACAATTTCACCCGGATAAGCGGTGTCTGTCCGAACAATTTCCCCTTTGGATGGAATACGCATCTCTGTGATTTTCAGCTTTTCTCTCCCGGCCAGGGCCACCGTATCCCGCAGGCGCAGCGTTCCGCTGTATAGCCGTAGATAGACACGCCGCTGGCCGCAATCTGTATACTCCACCTTGAAAACGCTGCCGCATAGGGCGGCGCTCCCCTGTTCCCCAATCGGTTGGAACAGCCCTGTCACCGCATCCATCAACGGTTGAATGCCAAGGCCCTTTTTGGCGCTGCCATAATAGACCGGGAACAGGGAGGCGTCTTGAACCCGCCGCTGTTCCTCCCGCACAAGTTTTTCCCGGCTGATTGGTTCTCCTGCGATATACTTTTCCAATAATTTATGGCGCTATTGCTGTTTTCGTGGGTGGTTGTTTGCCGGTGAGGCGTTGAACCGGTAAGAGAAGAGCGCTTTTTGGTTAGGATGTTCATCGACCAAGAAAAACACAACCGAAAAGCGCCTGATGAACAGCATATTCAAACAGCTCCTCAACGTCAAAGGCATGGTCGTCGAGAACGTCCGCATCGTCGACGGGCCCATGCGCCCCGAACCCGTGCTCGAGGTGCGGG
>NZ_JGZK01000014.1 GCF_000741695.1 Bifidobacterium reuteri DSM 23975
GGCGATCCGTTCGATGCGGGGCGTGCCGATCACGACGTTGGCGGGCAGATGCAGCATGCGCTTGAGCGCGCCGGCTGATATGGTGGGCACAGGCGTTCCTCTGTTCTTCGGTTCTATTTCTTGGCGGAAACAAACCTAACAGGCGAACGCCCCTTCCATACCCGCATACACAAAAGCCCCGGCCACAACGCCGAGGCTCAACACCCCACCACACAAACTGGCGAAGGCTCAAAAATCCCAACAATCCATCTCGAATCGCTCAAAACCGCGCAGAATCGCCCGTGCTTTGGCTTTCATGACGTAGTTCGCCTATGCTAGGGAACGATAGATGGCATGGACGCCATCCTAACGAAGGGGATTAATGATGATTCGCAATCGCAAGGTCTTGCTATGCAGTATTGCCGGATGCACGCATGAAGCCGAGGAGGCAGGCCTGTGCACGGCGCACTTCACTTCCGCGCTGGTGCATGGCACATTGCAGTACGGTTTCGCCTCAGGACGCCCTGCGCAGCACTGAAATCACACGCCATTCCGACGTGGCCCATGCCATACGAAGTAATAGAACTCAGATATCGGCTACCGTGACGCTCTTCCGTGCCACGATAGCCGATGTCGCATCATCGCGCCAGTTTTTCTTCCATGCAGGAAATCACACATCCTTTCGCCACAATTTCTCATATGAAAGAAAGACAGCTTCGGCTCGTCGACCGGCCTGCATGCCTTGGCCGTATCATGCCGTTCGTAAATGAAGCAGACGCCTTCGCGACAGCTGGTTGACACACCCGATATTCGATAATCTGTTACTCACATAGTGGATTCCTGACGCATACCAGTCCGTATGGTAAACACAGCAGCGTAGACCCCACGGTGAGATGTACAAAGCCCCGGTATCCGGGCATCATCGATGCAGGAACCGGGGCTTATGGGTGCAGCGCAGCACAGTGCCGCGCGCGTTCAGTCGCGATGCTGCAGCGCGGCCTTCAGATCGCGATTCTGGAAGCGGTCATGCAGCAGGCAGTAGCCGCCGAACACCACGAGCCAGACCAGTCCGGCGATGGCGGACATGCGCGTATCGTCGGCCAGGAACAGCGTGCAGTAGACGAACACGAAGAACACAATCGCCACCGTATTGAGCACCTTCCACGCGGGCATCACGAAGCCGTCGGCGATGAAGTCGGCGGAGCGGCGATACTTGCGGTGGGCGATCATCGTGAGTACGTAGATGAACACGATGACGGCGCTGGAGGCGGAGGCGAACAGCACGAACGCGCCGGAGACGCCGGGGATCGCGTTGACGATCGGCGAAAGCAGGATCAGCGCGGCGGACACCAGAATCGCGCGCGCCGGCACCTGTCGGCGGGAGACCTGGCCGATCTTCTGGAATGCAGGCGACTCGGACTCGCTCGCCAGCTGGTAGAGGTGACGGCCGGCCGAGTACAGCAGCGAGTTCAGGGCCGAGGAGGCCGCGGTGATCACCACGAAGAACACCATCGCGGCAGCCCACTTGAGCCCCGCGAACTGGAACACCATGATGAACGGGGACGCGAAGGAGCCATCCTTGTTCGGCTTGAACGTGGTCCACGGCACAATCACCATGATGGCCAGCAGCGCGCCGACATAGAAGATGAGCACGCGCACGATGATCTCGTTGACGGCCTTCGGCAAGACCTTCCTCGGATTCTGCGTCTCGGAGACGGTGACGCCCACGAATTCAATCATCTCGTACGCGAAGAACACCATCTGGAAGCTCATCAGGAAGCTCAGCCAGCCGTTCGGCGCGATCTGGAAGTTGTTGGTGATGTTGTCGATGCCCGCGTGACCGGCCGGCGAGATGCCGTCCTGGCCGGTGATCTGCACGGCGTCGTAATGGTAGCCGATCACCACCATCACCACAGCGGTGGCGATCATCGCGCAGATCAGCGTGATCTTGATCATCGAGAACCAGAATTCCGCCTCGCCGAACGCCTTGACGGCGATGAGGTTGATGGTCACGAGCGCGGCGAGGAAGCACAGCTCGATCAGCCATTTCCAATGGCTCAGATCGAAGCCGAACGTGTCGAAGAACGTGATGAAGTACGTGGAGACGGCCGTGATTTCGCTCATGCCGATGAGCACGAGCACGATCCAGTACGACCAGCCGGCGAACTTGCCCCATCCGCGGCCGAGGTAGCGGGTGATGAAGTTGATGAACGTGTGCTGGCTCGGGTCGCGGTACATCAGCTCGCCGATGGCGCGCATGAGCAGGAACATGATGATGCCCACGCCGATGTACACGAACACGATGCTCGGACCGGTCAGCGCGATGGATTTGCCGGAGCCGAGGAACAGGCCAGTGCCGATGGTGCCGCCGATGGCGATGAACTGCACGTGCCTGTTGTTCAGGCCGCGCGCCATCTCGTTGTTCTTGTCGAGGCTTTCGACGGATTTCAGAGTACCGGAATCCCTTTTATTCCCAGCGACGTCAACGCTTCCCATACCGCTTCCGGCCGTCGTGTTCGATTCGGTCATACAACTCGTTCTTTCCCGCTGCGCGCCGCCCATGCCGATATCAATCGCATAGGCATGCGCACCAACTGTTCAATTCAAGTTCAGACTGTAGCATTGCTTGGCTCTGCGGGACTGCGGCGGTTCAACGAACAGGCGTAACAATGTTGTAAATTTCCGTCCAATAAGTTCAATTTTTGCCACATAAATTGAACCGCTACTCCACAGATTTGAGCGAGCTGACCGGGTCGACCCGGTCGAGCACCGGGTTGGTGAACAACTGCACGAGCAGCGCGAACGCGAACGTGGCCACAGCGGCGATAAGGTAGCTATACCAGTGCACCTCCACCTCGAAATACAGCGACGGCATGTTCAGCGCAGCGGTCAGCAAGCCGCCTATCCACCGGCCGAGCGGCAGCCCCACAAGCACGCCCATGCCAGTGAGTATCAGCATTTCGCGGTTCACATATGAGTGCACTTCCCTGTCGAAGAAGCCGAGCACCTTCAGCGTCGCCATCTCACGCACCCGTTCGGAGACGTTCGTATTGGCCAGCGTGAACAGCACCACCAAGGCCAGGCCGCCCGCCAACCCGACGATCAGCGCCACCACCGCGCCCATCAGATCGAACTTGAACGATTCCGCCAGATGCGCGGAGCTCACCGCCTTGAGCACCGCCGGATCCTCGCCCAGCCGGTCCGAATACGCGATCTGATCGGCATCGGAGCCCTTGAGCTTGGCCAGCATGGCGTTCCACGTCAAGGTCGAGGAGGAACCGCCGGGATCCGACGACGCTGCCGCGTCATCCGTATCCTTAGCACCATCCGCAACAGCACCATCCGCAACAGACGCCGTCTCGCCGCCCGCCCGGGAGGAGGCGTCACCCGCGAACTTCTGGTCATACAGCCGTTCGCTGATGTACACATCCGAGCCGATGAGGTTGCGCGTCACCGCGGCGACCTTCACCGTGGCACGCGCGCTGCCGCCGTTGCCGAGCGTCACGGTGTCGCCGGCATGCACGCCCAGCGAATTGGCCGCCGACTGCGCCACAATCACCCCGCTATCATCCAGCGTCACCGAGCCGCCGCTGCCACCGGAGCCACCAAACCAATCCGACACATCGGCAAACCTCGGCAATCCCAGCCAACCGCCATCGTCCGCCGATCGAAGCGTCACCATGTCGTTCAGCGCGGCGAGCGAATCCTCCGGAACCGTCATCAGCTGCACGGTCTCGCTCTCCTCAGCGGAGTTGGACATCGTACCGTTGTCCACACGCAGATTCAGCGTTTCGGAGGTCTTCCCGTCCGCCGCAATCCGCTTGCGCATCGCGGCGGCATCGTCGTCGTTGGACACGACCATCAGATCATACTGATAAATCTTCTCGTACTGTTTGACGCCGATGGTGGCCACGGTGTCGTTGATCGCGAATCCGCAGACGATCAGCGCCGTGCAGCCGGCCACTCCGCCCACGGTCATCAGCAGTCGCTCCTTGAACCGGAAGATGTTGCGCGCGGTCACCTTGCCGAGGAAGCTCAGCCGACCCCATACCGGCGTTATTCGCTCCAGCAGGATGCGCGCGCCCGCCTTGGGGGCCTTGGGCCGCATCAGCACGGCCGGTGCATGCCGTATCTCGCCTCGGCAGACGAGCGCGGTCGCCACACCCACGCCCACCACGAACAGCAGGATGCCCGCAGAGCCATACAGCCAGTCATATTCGAGCCGCACGCCGGGCAGCACGTACAGCCCCTCGATCACCACGAGCAGGAACGCCGGAATGCCGAGGAATCCGGCCAGCAACCCGACCCCGCCACCGATCAGACAGGCGAGCAATGCGAACAGCAGGTATCGCATGGACACCGTGAGACCGCCGTAGCCAAGCCCGAGATATGTGCCGATGAGGCCGCGGTCCTCCTCGACCATGCGGGTCATGGTAATCAGGCTCATCAGTACGGCGACCGCCAGGAACACGACGGGGAACGCGCGTCCGATGGATTCGATGGAGCTGATGTCCGATTTGAATGCGCTGAACCCGCCGATTGAGGCGCGCGTCTGCACATACCAGCGCGCGTTGGCCACGTCGTCGATGCGGCGCTGCTGCTGGGCGAATGTGCTTTCCGCCTCGCTGCGCTTGGCGTCCAATTGCTGTTGCGCTTCGTCGAGTCGTTGCTTGCCGTCCTTGAGCTGCCGCTCGCCCTGTTCGAGCTGACGTTCGCCTTCTTCGAGCTGCTGTCGGCCGGCCGCCAGCTGCGCGGCCTGTGCTTCGAGCTGCGCCGACTGCGTTTCCAGCTGGGTGGCGTTGGCCTCGAGTTCGGCGGATTGCGTATTGAGCTGGGCTTCGCCGGCGGCGGTCTCCTGTTCTTTGGCGCTCAACTGCCGGTTCTGCTCGTCCAAGGTGGATTGCGCAGGGATGATGGTCTCGTTCAGCGTGCGCTGCAGTTCGGCTTGCTGTCCGGCCAGCGAATCGCGCTGGGTCTGTAGTTCGGCCTGTTTGGCGGCGAGCTGCTGCCTGAGCGACCCGATGGAGGGGACGTCCGGCACGGTGATGCCAAGGCGCGCGAGCAGTGCCTTGATGGCCTGCCAGGTGGGCGAGTCAAGGTCGATATTGGGGTCGAGCTGGGCCAGCAATCCATCGGCCTGTTCGATCAGCGCAAGCATCTGATCGATTTGCGCCATGCCTTGGCCGATTTGTGTGATGCCTTGTTCGACTTTGGTGCGATTGGCGGTCAGCTCGGCTTGCACAGCGTCAAGTTGCCGCCTAGCGCTGGCCAGTTGCGCTTTGCCGGATTCGAGTCGGGCGCGAGCGTCCGCGATCTGCGTGCGTCCCTCGGCGATGCGCTGGCGTGCGTCGGCGATCTGCGTGCGTCCCTCAGCGATCTGCCGCTCGCCGTCGGTGAGAGCCGTCTTGTTCTGCTCCAGTTGGGTACGACTGTCTGTCAGCGTTTTCTCGTTGGCCTGCAGTTCGGCTCGATTGCCGTCGATGTCCTTTTGCGCGTCATCAAGCTGCTTCATGGCCTTGGTTTTGGCATCATCAAGCGTGCTCTGCGCGTTGGCCACGATACGTTGGCGCCGGGTTCTCTGCTGCTCGTTCTGCACTTGGCTCTCGATACGGTCGGCGACGGCCTTGACGGCGGCGTCGTAGTCATCAGAAAACGTGTCGTATGCGGACGCGCCGGCGACGGCGATGGAGATCGCCGTGTACACGTTGCCGGTCACTCCCGCGCTGGGCGCGAAGAACACGTAATCCTCGGATGACGTGGACCGGAAGGAGGTCATGCTGGAGTAGCCCGACGGATTGCTGAGGTCGCGCGGGTCGAGCACCACGCCGACGATGGTGAGTTCCGTGGGGAATTGCGGGGCTTGCTCGGTATCGGCACTGGAGGCGTTCGTCTCAGAACTGGCGGCATCAGACGCGGCACCCACTTTCCCGGCGCTTTCAGCGGTAGCGGCGTCATCGCCGGCATTGCCGTCACCGTCTGTGTCGGACGGCATGGCCCCAGCAATCGGCGACGCAGTCTGCTGAGCGGTCACGGTGATATGACTGCCGATCTTGAGACCGCTGTCGTCCAGAAACTGCTGCGTCACCGCCACTTCACCGGCTTTGTCTGGCATTTCACCACGCTGTAGATACGGCTGGTCCAGCCCCTCGGTGCCGATCTCCTGCATGGTGACGGTTTTCTTCGCACCTTTGACTGATGCAGTGACCGTCTGCGAGCGCTCCGGCTGCACGACTTCCACGCCTTCGACCTCGCGCAATGCGGCCACATCGTCGTCGGTCAGACCGTATGTGGAAAGCACCTGCAGATCATGCAGGCCTTGCTGATGGTAGAACCGGCCTGCGGCGAGGAAGGCGTCACGGCATCCGGCGTAGATGCCGGTCAGCACCGCCACCCCGAGCATCGTGATGACGGCGATCGACACGAATCGCTTCCAGCTGCGCAGCCAGCAGCGCCACATATCCTTGGCGAACGCGCCGGAGAGGCCTGCGCCTCGCATGGCGCTGCCGTCATCGCTGGAACGACGCTCTTCTTCATGTTTCACAGATTGTTTCACAACATGTTTCACGGGAGGTTCCACAGAAGGTTTCACAGAAGGTTCCACGCCCTGTTCGGGGTCTTCGGTCACCCTTCCAGAGGTTGCAGGCAATCCCCCGCGCGGAACGTCGCCGCCACCGTTACGCCCGTGTCTCGCAGCCATTGTCATCGGCCTCACCATTCGATGTCGGCGATGGGCGTGGGAGCGACGTTGAACTCCTGCCCCACCACCTTGCCGGAGCGGAAGTGGATCACCTTGTGAGCCATCGGCGCGAGCGCGGAATTGTGCGTGATGATGAGCACGGTCATGCCTTCGGCGCGGCAGATGTCCTGCAGCAACTGCAGCACTTCCTTGCCGGTTTCATAATCGAGCGCACCTGTCGGCTCATCGCAGAGCAATAGCTTCGGTTTCTTGGCAATCGCACGGGCTATCGAGACGCGCTGCTGTTCGCCGCCGCTCACCTGCGCGGGGAAATTGTCAAGCCTGTCGCCAAGCCCGACCTTGCGCAATGTGTCGGCCGGGTCGAAATGGTCGGGGCAGATCTGCGAGGCCAGCTCCACGTTTTCCAGCGCGGTGAGGTTCGGCACCAGATTGTAGAACTGGAATACGAAGCCGATGTCGGTGCGACGGTAGCCGATGAGCTCGCGCTTGCCGAGGCCGGTGATGTCGCGGCCGCCGACCACCACGCGGCCCGAAGTGGCCGTATCCATGCCGCCCAGGATGTTGAGCGCCGTGGTCTTGCCGGCACCAGACTGGCCGAGGATCACCGTGAGCTCGCCTCGGTCGGCGGTGAAGCTCGCCTCGTCGAGCGCACGGATCGGCTCGCCCGCACCGGTCGCATACTCCTTGATCACATGATCGAATTCGATATACGCCATCGCACTCCCCTGCCCATGAATGACAATCCCGAACGACAACCCACGAATGATTGCTATACTCCAGTAAAACAACACTGTGTCGGTTCCACAACCGACAGTCGGCTTGCATAATGTCGGACTACGCAGAACCAGGCAAGACCGGACAGCCCCCAGGCAGAAGGACGATTGCATGACCAAGGACATGACGGAGAGCCGCCGCACACGATATACACGGCAGGCCATGCAGGATGCGCTGATCGAACTGATGCGCGAGCGGCCGGTCAACGCCATCACCGTCAAGGCACTGTGCGAGCGGGCGGATGTGAATCGCTCGACGTTCTACGCGCATTACGCGAGCATCGACGAGCTGCTGCATGACATCGAGGACGGGACCATGGCATGGGTCACGGCGGCGCTCGACCAGCTGTTGCGCCAGCTGGACGTCTCCGGCATCGAGCGCATCATCGAGCAGATTTGCCGGTATATCGCCGACAACCGCAATCATCTGCAGGTGCTGATGAGTCCCAAGGCCGACGTCGGATTCCAGCAGCAGCTGCTGGAGTTGATCTACAGCCGGCGAGGCGTCGCCGAGCAAATGCAATCCGGGGCACCCGACCCTACCGAGGCGCAGATGCGCATGCGATTCGCCGTATCCGGCAGCATCGGACTCATCCAGTACTGGCTTTCCACCGACCTCACGGCCACGCCGGAAGCCGTGGCCCGCACCATCCTCACCATGGCCCTGCCAAGGCATGACGGCGACTCACCCACCATACCCTCATTCCAGCGACACAACGCGCGGGCGGAGCCAGAGCGCGATCCCATGCCGAGCCATGCTCAGCTCACACCCCAACCACACAAACCCATCAGCCAACTGATTAAAATCGATATAAACAGTGAAACCTATCAGGTGACTGATAGGTTTCACTTCAGGGAGGCGATGTCTGATGTGACGTTCCGCAACGAGCAGCAGTCATGTTGGACATGGCATGGTCGGAATGCGCGTTCAGGTTGACCGCCGCCCCTATCGAGCAGGTCGCGCGCGCCGAGATGAAGGCGCGGCAGCGGTGACTGCGGTTACTTGGGATGGCGGCTCGGGATGGCGGATGAGCGGCTGCTCGGGCGGTTACATGGGGCGGCTGCTCGGGCGGTTGCATGAGGCGACTGCTCGGGGGCGGCATGAGATGGCCGCATGCGATGGCTGCACGCGATGGCTGCACGCGGCGACCGCCCGGGATGGCTGCACGCGGCGACTGCTCGGGATGGTTGCATGAGGCGGCACCTGCAGCGAGTCATGATGCCGGCGATCGAATCGGACGATTCAGGGACGATCATGGAGCGGCTTCGGCGCAACCGCCCGACGCAACTGTCCCGGAACGCGAGAATCACCCCAAATTCGGCTACAGGGACATGATTCCGTGCCCCTGTAGCCACAATCAGCGGCTTGTCGCGTATAAGGACAGACAATCTCCCGACATCTCGGCACCTCACGAATCCCCACACGCAAAGAATGGCTTAATATCAAGGATTTCCGAAGATGCCCGCAATGCGGGCAACAAGTGACGACAGGAAAAACTGTCCCGGAAGAACAAAAAACGCCGATACACGGTACAGGGACACGAAAACCTGCCCCTGTACACCACGACGGCACAGTTTCCCGCTACAGAGACAAAGACAACCGTCCCCGTACACCACGAAGGCAGGTTTTTCAGCTACAGGGACAAAAACACGGCCGCCACACTGTCCCGATACAACACAAAAGCACGATTCCCCGCTACAGAGACAAACCAGCCATCCCCATACAGCACAACAGCGCCGCTACCGAACCGTCAACATCGGCAAAATAGGGGCCGCTGAAGTCGACTTCTGCGCAACGGACGCCGATGGCGAACACCATTATCAGGTGTCCCTCACCGTGGTGGATGAGCACACGCAAGTTGCACAGCACCGTTGCACAGCACAGCATCACGCCCAAATCACCGTGACACGGTCGAATATCGCGCCGCCAACCGAACGCATCACACAAAATGCGACGCGGGCGGCATACAATGGCCTGCATTGCGCGCCGCAGCCGCCGCGGAAGCATCAGGGCTGCAATGCGCAGTACCATCCATAATCAGAGAAGAAGAAACACCATCATGAGCACTGCAGACGCACCCAGCGGCAAGCCGCGCGAAACCGACGACGTGCCGGTTCCCGCAACGCTGCGCAAATCATTGAAGAACCGCCACATCCAGCTGATCGCGCTCGGCGGCGCCATCGGCACCGGCCTGTTCTACGGCTCCAGCGAATCCATCGCGCTGGCCGGCCCGTCCATCCTGCTCGCCTACCTGATCGGCGGACTCGCTATCTTCATGATCGTGCGTGCGCTGAGCGAGATGTCGGTCGAGGACCCGAAGGCCGGCGCCTTCAGCTACTACGCCACCCGCTACTGGTCCAAGCGCGCCGGCTTCATCTCCGGCTGGAACTACTGGTTCAACTACATCCTCGTCTCCATGGTGGAGCTCGCCGTGGTGGGCTCGTTCGTGAACTACTGGTTCCCCGCGATTCCGACCTGGGTCTCCGCAGCCGTGTTCCTCGTGCTGATCACCGCCGCGAACCTGCTGGGCGTCTCCAAGTTCGGCGAGTTCGAATTCTGGTTCGCCATCATCAAGATCGTGGCCGTGATCGCGATGATCATCGGCGGCCTCGCGGTCATCGTCTTCGCCCTGCCGACCGCGTCCGGCATCAAGGCGAGCTTCGCCAACTGGTTCACCGTGGGCGGCGGCTTCTTCCCGCACGGCCTGATGGGCCAGGCCAAGGACGGCTCCTGGACCGGCCTCTTGATGGCGCTGGTCGTCGTGATGTTCAGCTTCGGCGGCACCGAGCTCATCGGCATCACCGCCGGCGAGACCGAGGACCCGCGCACCACGATCCCGCGCGCCACCAACGACATCATCTGGCGTATCCTCGTCTTCTACATCGGCGCGCTCGGCGTGATCATGGCCGTGGTGCCGTGGAACACCATCGGCGGCGACGACACGCCCAGCCCGTTCGTGCAGATCTTCGACTCCGTAGGCATCCACGCAGCCGCCGGCATCCTCAACTTCGTGTGCCTGACCGCCGTGATGAGCGTCTACAACTCCGGCCTGTACGCCAACTCCCGCATGCTGTACTCGCTGGCCAAGCAGGGCAACGCGCCCGCTTATCTGGGCCGCTTGAATGCGCATGGCGTGCCGGTGGCCGGCGTGCTCACCTCTGCGGTAATCACCGCGATCGCCGTGGTGGTGGTGTTCGTATGGCCCGAGTTCGCGTTCAACTACCTGATGTCGATCGCCACGATCGCCGGCATCATCAACTGGACGATGATCATGTTCACCGAAATGAAGTTCCGCAAGGTGGTGGCCGCCGGCAACGCCCCCGAGGATTCCGCACTGGCCGGCCTCTCCGGCCAGAAAGCGCTCGACGCGATCCACTTCAAGCTGCCGTTCGCCCGCGTCACGCCCTGGGTGGTACTCGCCTTCCTGGCGCTCGTGGTGGTGCTGATGTGCTTCTCCGCCAGCTACCGCGTGGCCGTCATCGCCGGCGTGATCTGGCTCGCCATCCTCTTCGTGGCCTACCAGCTCACTCAGGCGCGTAAGTAGGGTGCGCAAGTAGGGGCCCGTTTGCAGGAAATCCTCACTGAACGCCCTTCAGTGAGGATTTCCTGCAAACGGGGTTAACGGCGGCGATACTGCTACCGAATTGGGGGACTCCGACACGGATAAAAGGCATTACTGAGGCAACCCGAAAATCTCAAACACAACTCCAAAATGTTGTACATACTTTGACATACTTTGATAAACTCAAACTAAATATTGTACTTTTTAAGGAGTTTAATCATGCTTGAGATCGAATTGACTCAATTAGTGAAAAAAGTACAAGATTTGCAGGCAGAATCACAAACTATCGAGCTTAAGGCTGCGAACCATGGCTGCCCGACTAAACTGTATGACACTCTTTCGGCCTTCTCCAATCAGGACAATGGCGGCATTATCATATTCGGTATTGACGAGGCCCACAGTTACGCCGTTGTGGATGTCTATGACGTGCAGGATTTAATGAAGCATGTTACGGAGCAGTGCAACCAAATGCATCCAAAAGTCCGAGCAGTGTTTACCACTTGCACCATTGACGGCAATCATGTAGTTAGCGCCGAAATTCCCGCACAAGACGTCACCGACCGCCCCTGTTTCTATGAGGGTAGGGGCCGATACAAAGGATCATATGTGAGGGTCGGAGACGCTGACGAACCGATGACAGAGTACGAAATCTACAGCTACGAAGCGTTTCGCCGCAAATACGAGGACGAAATACGCATCGTGGAACGCGCCGAGGCCGATGACCTCGACCGAGACTCCCTACTGCGGTATGAACTTGCGCTCAAAAGCGAGCGCCCTCATTTTGCACAACTTAGTGAATCTCGCATTCTAGAACTCACCAGCGTCTTGCGAAACGGAAAACCGACACTAGCTGGGATTATGCTATTCGCCACATACCCACAGGCCTTCTTCCCTCAGCTATCTATCATCGCAACGCGAATCCCCGGCACACAAATCGGCGAGATAGGACCAAACGAGGAACGGTTCATCGACAATGCTCGCATTGAGGGGTCACTTGATGAACAGCTGCGCGGAGCCATCGCCTTTGTACGCAAGAACATTCGTACAACGACGATCATCTCTCCTGAAAACGGCGAGAGAATAGATACCGCCGAATATCCGATTGAGGCCGTCCGCGAATTGATATTAAATGCACTCATACACCGTGACTACAGCATTCACACACAGGGTATGCCAATACAACTGCAAATTTTTGACGACCGCATGACCATCATCAATCCCGGTGGCCTATATGGAAGACTCACCATCGATCAGCTTGGCACTATTCAACCAGATACACGCAATCCGGTTATCGCAAATGCCCTGGAGGTGCTGCGAGTAACGGAGAATCGTTATTCCGGCATCCCCACCGTACGCAGACTGGCTTCAGAAACAGGAATGGCCGCTCCATTATTTGAAAACACTCGTGGGGAGTTCAGAGCCACATTGTATTCTCCTCTTACTCGGACTACGCCGCCATCCGCTGTAAACCACGAGACGTTCAATCGACTGAACTACCAGACAGACAGTCATAGGCCTAGCACCCGGCGCAAAAACCGACCCGAAGAGCGTAATGCCGCAATTCTGCAATTTTGCGCGACACCGCGAACCCGCCGAGAAATTGCAGACTTCATCGGTCTGGATAGTACTGCGTACACGATGCGCACTTACGTGCAACCGTTGGTCGTATCTGGTCAACTTGTTCTAGGCTTGCCGGGCAAACCGCAAAGCAGTAAACAGACATATCGCACCGCACAGTAGTAACACGATTTCTATAATCGTGACACGATAAAGCTCTCACTGGGGAGCGCTCAGTGAGAGTTCTTTACAAACGGGGTTAACGGCGGCGATACTGCTACCGAATTGGGCGGCCCTTCCAACCACAGCCGCAATCCCCTAGCTCAGGCGTTCCACCGTTCGATGACGTGATCGCCCTTGTAGACGCTCAGCACCGAGTAATGCGCGGTGTCGAGGCGCAGCAGGCGCGCGAAATGCGGGTCGACGCCCAGCCATTGCGAGGTGAGGATGCGCAGGATATGCGCATGCGCCACCAACAGCACGTTGTGCCCGCCTTCAAGCAGCGGCAGCACCTCGTCGATGGCCCCCTTGGCCCGCGCGGCGGCCTCCTCCAAGGTCTCGCCGGGGCCGTTGTGCACAGCAACCTGTTCGCCGGACGGCAGGGTCTCCACCCAGTCACCCTGCATATCGGCACCCAACGAGCGCGGCCCGTCGCGCCAGATATCCCACTGGAAGCCGCAGGCCTCGCTCACCTGTTGACGGGTACGGCCCTCGGCCGGACCATAATCCCATTCGGCGATGCCATCCAGCACGCCGCAATTCTCGAATCCAGCGAGCGCTGCGGTCTGACGCGCGCGCTTCAACGGGCTGGAGAACACACAGCCGTCCGCGAACCCTCCCGGGAACGCGTCGCGCAACCGCTGCCCGGCCTCGCGCGCCTGCTGGCGGCCAACCTCAGTCAGCGGGATGTCGGTGCGGCCGGTATGCTGACCGGATTCGCTCCATACGGTCTGTCCGTGACGCAGCAATACCAAAAATCCAGTGCCCCCACGAGACGATTCAACAGCAACGGTGCCATTCTGATTCTGTTCGCTCATGCCTCCACTGTAGTCTCTGCGGGCCCCGGACTCCACTTTCGCCACACGACTGCTGTGATTTCGATTGAGGTATTGCAGTACCGCGCACACCGGTCATCCGCACAACGGTCATCCGCACAGCTCGCGAGGTGAGGCGAGGCGAATCCATTCGAGCCAAGACATTAGACTGTAGGCTATGAGCAATGACATGGACTCCGCCCTGCATACCGAGGCCGACCAGGTGGTGGATGGTCTACATCGCGTCGATGACGCCGTCAACAACCTGCGCGACCGCCGACTGAACGACCCGGATTCGCTGCTGGACAAGCTATTCAAGTCCGCGGTCCCGGCGCTGGCGGGACTGGCGGCCGGCAAGGTATTGCAGACCGTGTGGGACAAGGGCGTGGCCCGTCGCAATCTCCGCAAAGGACTTGCCGCCGATGCGCCGCAGGGCTTGATGATGAGCCTCGCGTTCGCTGCGATATCCGCCGCATGCGGTGCGGTGGTCTCGCAGCTGTCCGACCGCGGCTCGCAGGCGCTGGTCGATCGGCGTCATCGCCGATTGCACCGGTGACGCCAAACACGACCGCCGAACACTGGCAAGCCGTCGATTCACAATTAGGCACAAATCACCTGCAGCAGACTGCGGTTCCCACGTCTTTCAAAAGGCGCTGCAGGTAGAACAAGCCTATTTATGGGTGCATAGCAACCCATTCGGCCAAACTCCCTTAGGCCTGCAGGTATTTTGCAGCCATGAAGCAACCCTGATTGCAGGTAAAACCGGTACAAATACCGCCACTGCAGGTGAATTGTGCATAGTTACAGGCCATATAAGGTCATAACGAGACACAAAATACCTGCAGTCGGTTCCCCGAAAGCACAAAATACCTGCAGCCGCCCGTGAGACGTGCGACAATGCAGGTATGGTTACCAACGCAACTATCGAAACCCTGCTCAACCGCCGCTCCATCCGCAAGTTCAAGGATGAAGCATCGACGCCGATACCGTCGCCACGCTGGAGACCGTCGCCCAACACGCCGCATCCAGCCAGTTCTTCAACGACTGGTCCGCCATCCGCATCAGCGACCCGACCATCAAGGCCACCATCGCCGAATACGGCAATCAGCCGTATATCGCCACCGCTCCCCTGCTGTACGTGTTCATCATCGATGAGCACCGCAACGCCCTGATCGCCAAGTCCAAGGGCGTCGACCCCGAGTCCGAGGCGTTCCATCTGAAGAACAGCTACCGTTTCACCCAGTCCCAGAACGATGCCGCATTCGCCCTGCACGCCATGGAGACGGCCGCGTTTTCGCTCGGACTGGGCTGCGTGATCCTCGGGTCGCCGCTCAACGACATCCCCGGCCTCATCGAGACCCTGCATCTGCCCGAATACACCTACCCGGTACTGGGCCTGGCCATCGGCAAGCCCGATCAGGAGCCCGCATTGAAGCCGCGCATGCCGCGCACGATGCAGTTCTTCGAGAACACCTACCCGGCCGATGGGGATGCCGTGCTCGCCGGACTGCCCGAGTTCGATGCCGCAGTGCATCAGTATTACGACCTGCGTCAGGCCGATCGTCCGGTGGATGCGTTCAGCGACCAGATCGCCACAGTCAGCCAGCAGGACGTGAGCGGCAAGACACTGCTCGACAAGGCCGCCGCTCAAGGATTCGACTTGGACAAGTAGACAACCGCTTTTGTCAAACACCCGGTGGGACCACGTGGAATACCACGTGAAACACTCCGTGAAACATCACGTGGTTCCGCTGCGCAACACCTCGGATGAGCCTGCTGCGCCCCTCGATTCCACACCGTGAGACCACATATTGGACATGCAGGGGCCGAATCGTGAGCGTTCCCTGTGTTGCCGAACCTTCCCCGGCAACACGGGGAATAGACTGCTTGTTGGTTTCAGTGCCAGTGCGGATTATCAGACCGACAAGCAGACCGCACACGCAACAACGCCAATTAGAACCGAGGGTCTCATGCGGACAATATGGCGTATTTACCGGCGTGACCTGCTGCGCATCCTGCGTAACCCGGTTGCCGTGGTAGTCACGCTGGGTGTGGCCATCATCCCCTCGCTCTACGCCTGGTTCAACATCCTCGCCAACTGGGACCCATATTCGGCCACCGGCAACCTGCAGGTGGCCGTCGCCAATGAGGACCGAGGCACCTCCAACGAGCTGGTCGGCAAGCTCAACGCCGGCGACCAGGTGGTCAGCGAGCTGAAAGACAATCATCAGCTGGGCTGGCGGTTCGTGGACAGCGAGGATGACGCCATCTCAGGCGTGGAAACCGGCCGATATTATGCGGCCATCGTACTGCCGAAGGACTTCAGCGAGAGCCTGGTCGACTCAGTCACCGGCGGTTCCACCGGTGCTTCCACCGGCGAATCCACCAGCGGCTCCACCGGCGGCACCAATTCCAAGCATCCCCAGATCCGCTACTACGTCAACGAGAAAAAGAACGCGATCGCGCCGAAGATCACCGACACCGGCGCCACCACCATCGACGAACAGATCAACGCCGCATTCATCGCCACCGTCGGCGATACCGTGATGTCATCCATCTCCGCAGCAAAAGGTGAACTGGACAAGGCCGGAGACGCCGCCCAACAGGATTCCATCGCAGATCTCAACACGGTGCTCACCACGCTCGACAACGTGGACCGGTCGCTGACCGACCTGTCCGCCGCACTTAAGGCAGCGGACAGCACCATCGCGGACGCCACCGCGACTACCGACTCCCTGAAACAGTCCATTGAGAGCGCGCGCAAGGCCTCGCAGCAATCCGGCACACTGCTGGCCGAAGCGCAACAGGGGTCCCAGGCCTTCTCCACCACGCTGGTGGGAGCGCTCGATACCAGTTCAGCCCAGCTGTCCGGCATCGCCGTGGACGTGAACACCGCGGCCGGCACCATCATCGGCTCGTTCAATACCGCACAGAACTCTGTCGACTCCATCACCAACGCACTCAACGCACCGCTCGACCGCACACAGGCCGCTTTGGACAACGTCAAGGACGCGCTTCGTCAAACAGGGCTCGACGAGAACAACAGCGACCCGAACGTCCAGCAGATATGGACACAAATCAACGCACTGAGCAACGTCATCAGCACCCAGCAGAGTCAAGTCAACGACTTCCACGCCGATGCCTCCAAGTTCATCAGCTCCGGCAAGAACGCCGCAACCGACCTCTCCAAGGCGATGGGCACCGCGGCCACAGGCGGCCTGGCGGCGCTCAGCCAGGCCCGCCAATCGCTGACCGGCACGGTCATGCCCAACCTCGACGCATCCCTGAACGGGTTCGCCGCGCTCAACGGCACTCTGGATGGCACGCTGGTCTCGCTCAATGGCACACTCGATCAGGCGGACGGATTGTTCAAGCAACTGTCCGGCACCATCAGTCAGACACGTTCCACGGTATCCGGCACACAGCAGTCGCTCACGCAGCTGGCCGGCGATGTACGCACCGTGCGCACCGATCTGGGCGCACTCGACAGTTCCGCCGTCTATAAAAGCCTCACCGATACGCTGCACCTTAATGATCAGGAATTCGGCACATTCTTAAGCCAGCCGGTCAGTCTGGCCACCAAAGTCGTCTATCCGACCGACAACTACGGCTCCGCAGTCACCCCGTTCTATACGAATCTGGCGCTGTGGGTGGGCGGCTTCGTGCTCATCGCCATCTACAAGCTGGAGGTCGACCGCGAGCATCTGCGCCACGTCACCGCCACGCAGGCGTACCTCGGCCGGTGGCTGCTGCTGGTCACCGTCGGCTTCCTGCAAGCGCTCATCGCATGTGTCGGCGACCTCGTCCTCGGCATCCAATGCGAGCATCCGGCGCTGTTCCTGCTCGCCGGCATATTTTGCTCGTTCGTCTATATCAACATCATCTATGCGCTGGCAGTGGCGTTCCGCCATATCGGCAAGGCCGTGGCGGTCATCCTCGTCATCGTGCAGATTCCGGGCGCATCCGGCCTCTACCCCATCGAGCTCATGCCCGACTTCTTCCGCGAACTGCATCCGTGGCTGCCATTCACCTATGGCATCAATGCCATGCGCGGCCCGATAGCCGGCACCTATGCGAACCACTACTGGCTGGACATGATGCATCTGTCCTGGTATCTGCCGGTCGCCCTGTTCGTGGGGCTGGTGGTCCGCCGCTATGCGATGAATCTGAACGCCCTGTTCGATCGGCGTCTGGGAGACACCGATCTGATGATCACCGAGCACAACAGCATGGTCAACGAACAGGTAAGCCTCACGTCGGTATTCGGCGCGACATCCGGCAGCAAGGACCTTCGCGCGTTCATCACCCGCCGCGCCCATCGTTTCTTCGCCCGGTATCCGCACCTGATCACCACAGGTCTGGTGCTGCTTACGGTACTGCCGTTCGTATTCCTGATTCTGCTGTTCGTCACACGCGCGAAAATCGCGATGCTGACCGCCTGGATTCTCTCAATCATCCTCATTGACGCATATCTCATCGTTGTGGAGTACATACGGGAAAGCTTTGCGCGTCAGATCGGCATCAGCGCAATGACAGCCGATGAATTCCGCGACACCATGCTCAACGGCTATGTGTGGCGCAGGGCTCGTCACAAGCACGCGAATTCGTGGGCAGGCGCATGGGACAATGCGAACGTTACGAGCGATATGAGCAATACCGGCAGCGCACACAGCGCAGGCAACACAGGCAGCACGCAGAGCGGAGGCGCGCGATGAAGCTGATCTGGCGACTGTTCACGCGCGACCTGCGTCAGGCCACCCGCAATGTCATCGCGGTGGTCGTGACCATGGGCCTGGTGATCGTACCGGCACTGTACGCCTGGTACAACATCGCGGCCAGCTGGGATCCGTATGGCAATACCAAAGCCTTGAAAGTGGCGGTGGCGAACACGGACTCAGGCTATAAGTCGGATCTGATTCCAGTACCCATTAACGTCGGCGAAACCGTCATCAGCGCATTGCGCGCCAACCATGACCTCGACTGGCAGTTCGTGGACCGCGACAAGGCCGTGGACGGCGTGTATTCCGGCGAATACTATGCGGCGCTGGTCATACCGAAAAGCTTCAGCGCGGATATGATGACGCTGTTCTCACCCAAGATCAAGCATGCGCAGCTCGAATACTATCTGAACGAGAAAATCAATCCCATCGCCCCGCATATCACGGACGAGGGCGCCAGCACCGTGGCCAATACCATCGATCGCACGTTCGTAAAGACACTGTCCAGCGTGGCGCTGAATCTGGCCTCGAACGTGGCCGACTATGCGCAAAGCCCGGAAATAGCGCAATACGCCGCCAATGCCACCACTCATGTGAAGGACACGTCGTCCAAACTCAACTCCATGGCGTCGCAGATCGACTCCTATTCGAATCTGCTGGGCGCGGCGAACAGCATCATCGACTCGACGGACAAGCTGCTCGGTTCCACCGACTCGGCCGCGTCGGACGCCCGTAAGGCCATGAAACAGGCGAAGTCCAGTTCCGCCAGCCTCAGCGCAGCCGTGTCGGGCGCGATGGAGGGCATCAGCAGCGCACTGGGACAGGCCGATAGCGCCTATGCTGCGATGAGTACGCAGATCGACGACGCCTTCACGAATATCGATACGCAGGCTTCACAGGTGGCGCACACCCTGACCGACATGCAGGGCACAGTGCAGGTGCAGGCGGACAGCTTCGGCCAGTATGCCGACGCCTTGCAATCGTTGGCGGACTCCAGCAGTTCCACGGCGGTCAAGCAGGCGCTGACCAACGCCTCGCAGCAGGCACGGCAGACGCAGCAGCAATTGCAGTCCGCCGCCGCCGACCTTGGCACAGCGGCGAACGATATATCGAACGGTACGGCATCCGTTGCGCAGACCCGGCAGAAGCTCAAGGATTCCATTGCCGCAGCCCGAAAGTCCATCCGCGACGCATCCGACACGTATACGAATACGTTGCAGCCGCAGCTCGACAAACTCACCGACGCCATGGACGATGTCGCCAGCCAGACCGACACGGTCATCGCCGGACTCAGCCGTACTATCGGCAGCGTATCCAAGCTGTCGAACGGCCTGTCATCCAGCATCAGTGAGATTCGTACCTCGCTCGGCGACGCTTCCGCCGCGCTCCGGCGCTCTGCGAAGAAACTCGACACCTTGGTCAGCCGGCTCTCCGGCCTGGGCAATGCCAGCAGCGCCGGCAGCGCAGGATTGTCCGAAGTACTGTCATCCGACCCCGATGCCCTTGCCACCATGCTGTCCGCACCGGTGTCGGTCAACCGCATCCCGCTGTATCCGACCGCCAATTACGGCTCGGCCATGACCCCGTTCTATACGATCCTCTCCATTTGGGTGGGTGCCATCATTCTGGTGGCCATGCTCAAGGTGTCCGTCTCCGACCATGAAAAGGCGAAAATCCTCGGTTTGGGCAATGATCTGCCGCTCGGCACCGAGGTGGGTATCAAGGAGGCTCTTATCGCCGGCCGCGAGGCAGGCCCCGGTGCCGCTTTGGATGTGTTGTCCAAGCCACGTATGGAGTCCCCGGGCAATGCCCGTGCGTTTGGGCTGCATCTGCATCATGAGTATTTCGGGCGATACATGATCTTCGGCTTCCTCGCACTGCTGCAGGGCACGCTGGTGTGCCTTGGCGATCTGTTGTATTTGGGTGTGCAATGCGAGCATCCGGTTCAATTTATGATGGTCGGCTGGCTGGCCGCTCTGGTGTTCTCGAATATGGTGTATACGCTTACGGTTTCGTTCGGGGATATCGGCAAGGCCATTGCTGTGGTGCTATTGGTGGTGCAGGTTGCCGGCACCGGCGGCACATTCCCCATTGAGACGCTGCCTCCGTTCTTCCAAGTGGTATCCAAATGGCTGCTGTTCCCGTATGCGGTGGACGCGATGCACTCCGCTATGGCTGGAGCGTACGGCATGGAGTATTGGATCGCGATGGGCAAGCTCGCGCTGTTCCTGGTGCCTTCGCTGTTGCTCGGCTTGCTGCTTCGCAAGCCGGTGATTCGATTCAATGATTGGATTATCCGCAATCTGGAAAGCACCAAGGTAATGTGACATACGCGTTATGGCTTGCATGCCACACTGACGCATAATGGTTTGTCTGGCAATTGTCTAGGTGTTGTTGGCCCCCTCTGACGAGGGGGCTGTCAGCCGGAGGCTGACTGGGGGAGAGACCGGGGCGATTGTGTCGCGTGTGTCTCTCCCTCACCCGGCTGTCGCCGGGAGCTCCCTCGTCAGAGGGAGCCGGCATCGTACGGTCATGGCACCTTCTGATGGGACATTGCCATGAGCAAACAGCTCCGTCGTCTGCCTTACGGTGCGGTTCAGACAAGGAGAGCCAGAATATAAACAACGAACTACCGACGCGAAACACTAGCGTCTGCGTGGTTTGTAGCCTTTTTTGCGGCTATGCGGTTTGAGCTCCTGATTGAGCGGGATATACCGATAACTCGATTGAGGATCGCGATGGGTCAGATGCCAGCAGCCGCAAAACTCGCAGCGGTACACCCACAATTCCGCTCCCCGCTCGATGAAGCTCTGTTCCGCGGCATGCTGCGCCTGTACCTTGTCGTGGTACATGATCTTATTCGACGTGGCGCAGCGTTTGGGCGTGAAGTAATGCATAGCACTTTCAGTGTAAAGACGGCATTGACATCGTATGTCGTGTACGGTCATGGCCCCTTCTGATGGACCGTTGCCGTGAGACGGACGGCGGAGGTGCTGGCCCCCTCTGACGAGGGGGCTGTCAGCGTAGCTGACTGGGGGAGAGACTGGGGCGATTGTGTTGCGTGTGTCTCTCCCTCACCCGGCTGTCGCCGGGAGCTCCCCCGTCAGGGGGAGCCGGCATCGACCGGTCATCGGCCCCCTCCGGCGGGATGCCGCCGCGGGGCGGGGGAAAAACGGGAAAGCCCCGGTACCGTGTTGGTATCGGGGCTTCTGTTGAAGTGTTAATGCGGCGGCGTGCTACTCTCCCACACCCTGTCGGGTGCAGTACCATCGCCGTGCCAGGCCTTAGCTTCCGGGTTCGGAATGGGACCGGGCGTCTCACCTGGGCCATGGCCGCCGCAAGAATCATCATTCGGTCGGGAATCGTGTTCCCGCCGGCTTGTGGCGGCTTGGGAACCGGAGGATGGACGCGAGGATGTTCTGTTGTTTCGTGCGATGCGCTTCGGGAAGTCGGGTGTCGTCTCCCTGTCGTCCGCATCATGTGGTTGCAGTACGGTGTTCCAACCCTTGGGGTTGGTGTGTTGTGTGGCGTTCCCCCGTTAGTACCGGTCGGCTCCACCCCTCGCGGGGCTTCCACGTCCGGCCTATCGACCACGTGTTCTGCATGGGGGGTCACCAGCCCACGATGGGGCTGTAGGAATGCTTATCTTGGAGCAGGCTTCCCGCTTAGATGCTTTCAGCGGTTATCCCTTCCGAACGTGGCCAACCGGCCGTGCCGCTGGCGCGACAACCGGCATACCAGAGGTTCGTCCACCCAGGTCCTCTC
>NZ_JGZK01000015.1 GCF_000741695.1 Bifidobacterium reuteri DSM 23975
GAGACGGCGGGCTAGTGAATCTCTCCCCCCAGTCAGCTTCGCTGACAGCCCCCCTCATCAGAGGGAGGCCAATACGGACTTATAAGGAGCAACACATGCCAAGAGGACCTATGGGGCACGGGCCGGGCGCAGGGCGCGCGGTCGAAAAGCCCAACGATTTCGGCAAAGTCATGGGCAAGCTCGTGCACTATTGCCGCAACTACATTCCCGTCATCGCGGTCGCGCTCGTGCTGGGCGCGATCGGCACCATCTGCCAGATCATCGGCCCGGACAAGCTCAAGGAGATGACCAACGCCATCGTCAACGGTTTGCCCGCCATCGTGAACGGCCGGCCGGTCATGCGATCGATCGATTTCGGCGAAGTCAGCCGCATCGCGTGGATGCTGGTCGCGCTGTACGTGGGATACGCGGTGCTCGGCTACGCGCAGAGCTGGCTGATGGCGAACGTCACCCAGCGCACCGCCCAGCGGCTGCGCGAGTCGATTTCGGTCAAAATCAACAAACTCCCGCTCAAGTACTTCGACAAGGTCAGCTACGGCGACGTGCTCTCCCGCATCACCAACGATGTGGACGCCATCGGCCAAACGCTGGGACAGTCGCTCGGCGCACTGATCACCTCGGTGGCGCTGTTCGTGGGTGCGCTGGTCATGATGTTCTATAACAACGTGATCATGACCCTGTGCGCCATCGGAACCAGCCTGCTCGGCATGGTGCTCATGATGGTGATCATGAAGACCTCGCAGAAGTACTTCGTGCGCCAGCAGGTCGCGCTGGGCGATGTGAACGGACACGTGGAGGAGATGTACGCCGGGCATCTCATCGTCAAGGCATACAACGGCGAGGCGGATTCAATCAGGCGTTTCGAGAAGTACAACGCCGACCTGTACGATTCCGGTTGGAAGTCGCAGTTCCTCTCCGGCCTGATGATGCCGCTCATGCAGTTCGTAGGCAACCTTGGCTACGTGGTGGTGTGCGTGGTGGGTGCTGCGCTCGCCATGGACGGGCAGATCGAGTTCGGCGTGATCGTGGCGTTCATGATGTACATCCGCCTGTTCACCCAGCCGCTTTCCCAGTTCGCCCAGGCGTTCCAGAACCTGCAGCGCTGCGCGGCCGCCGCCGAGCGCGTGTTCGGCTTCCTCGAGGAGCCGGAGATGGCCGACGAATCCGGCAAGTCCGCCTTGCTGGGGGCCGACGGGCATCCGGTGAAGGGCGACGTGGAATTCAAGCATGTGCAGTTCGGCTACGAGCCCGACAAGCCGATCATCCATGACTTCTCCGCTTCGGTTGCCGCCGGCCAGAAGGTCGCCATCGTGGGGCCGACCGGCGCCGGCAAGACCACTATGGTCAACCTGCTCATGCGCTTCTATGAGATCTCCGGCGGCTCGATCTCCATCGACGGCGTGGACACGGCCAGCGTGCCGCGGTGGAACGTGCACGACCAGTTCTCCATGGTGCTGCAGGACACATGGGTGTTCCGCGGGACCGTGCGCGAGAATATCGCCTACTCCAAGCCGGGCGTCACCGACGAGCAGATCGTGGCGGCTTGTCGCGCCGTCGGACTGGACCACTTCGTGCGCTCGTTGCCGCAGGGCTACGGCACGGTTCTGGACGACAAGTCCGCCTTGTCCGCAGGCCAGAAGCAGCTGCTTACCATCGCCCGCGCCATGGTGCAGGACGCCCCGATCCTGATTCTCGACGAGGCCACCTCCTCGGTCGACACCCGTACCGAAGAGCTCATCCAGAAGGCCATGGACGCGCTGACCGTCGGCCGGACGAGTTTCGTGATCGCGCATCGCCTCTCCACGATTCGCGACGCCGACATGATCCTCGTCATGAACCACGGCGATGTAATCGAACGCGGCACCCATGACGAGTTGCTGGCGGCTGGCGGTTTCTACGCCGACCTTTACAACAGCCAGTTTGCGCAAATCGCCTGATGGCGTGTCTTCTGCGCCCCGAGTCGTGCAGCGGGGCTGCATGCGGAGTGGTTCTTGATGAATATGGATGGCTATCTGCTTTCAATGAGGTACATTTCACGTTTTGCGGAAAGCTATCTGCTTTGAATGAGGTACCTTGATTCTCGAACTGCGGGTATTCAGCCTGTGGAGATAGCGATATTCTGCGGTTGTTGGCCTCGGGCTACCGGATCATGTACCTCACGTAAGGCAGATAGCTCTCTGTAAGACGTGAAATGTACCTCATTGAGCCGAGATAGCTTGAAATAGTACGCAGAATCAT
Source organism: Bifidobacterium reuteri DSM 23975 (assembly GCF_000741695.1). Taxonomy (GTDB): domain Bacteria; phylum Actinomycetota; class Actinomycetes; order Actinomycetales; family Bifidobacteriaceae; genus Bifidobacterium; species Bifidobacterium reuteri. The sequence goes on from NZ_JGZK01000015.1 coordinate 2,239, forward strand.
CGCACGAAGAAGCCGCCGGGGAATCCGGCGGATTGTGCGGCGGTGCGGTCGGCGTTGAGGATGGCGCAGTCGAAGGCGAAGTGGGCGCGCAGCTGGTTGGCTGGGGTGGTGAACAGGGCGGTGGCCAATCCGTCGGCCAAGGCCGTGGAATATGCGGGAGGGACGTCATGATTGCGCAGCCCGGCTTCCCGATCGACTTCCCGTCTGACTGCACGGTTGCCTTTCCGGCCAGCATCATCTTGAGATGATTCAATCTCCACCGCAACCCACGTGGCGGCCACCTCGTCTACCGGGAGCCCGTCGATGGCATTGAGCAGATGATGCAGCTGATGTCCGGCCGCCTCGCCCCAATGGCGGCGGCTGGGGGCGCTCGCGCAGAATGCGCCTTGGCTGATTCCGACCGCGCCTACGGCGTTGGCCGGATTGGCGGGGTCCTCCAGTGCGATAGTGATTGGCGTGTTCGTGTGAATCAGCAAGTCCCCGCCTGCGTCGATGACGTATTGAACGGGCTGGGGCGCTGCGTGGGCCGCCTCCAGCATCTCTGCGATCAGATCCACCAGATACCCCTTGCCGCACGCACCAAAATCAAGCGCGACCGGTCCGTGCGTCACTAGCGTCGTGCCATGGCGCTCAACGTCAACTGGCCAAACGGCCCGTCCGTGAATTGCGCCTGCATGTTCGGCGGCGTCGGACTCAACGGCAAACGAATAAGCGGCATCGTAACCAAGCCGAATCAAATCCTCGCCGACGCATGGGTCTATTGCGCCATCGGTGGCGTCGAACAGGCGATCATACAGGTCGAACAGCGGACCGCACCATTCTGGGAAATCGAACGTGCCGCCGTGCCCGGCAGTACGCATCCGGCCGACAGTCGAATCGCCTCTGAACCGGGACAGCGCGGACTCGTATGTGTCGATGAACGTGCCAATCCGGTCTCGAATCCCATCATTGAGTGCGGCATCGGTGTGCAGTAGCAGTCCGGTGCCCAACGCAGCGGGAAAGGCGGCGACGTGCGGCAATCGTTCGGTCAAACCAGTCATGCCTACCATCGTAGAACGCGTGGTTCTCCCGGTGTATACTGGATTTTGACACTGTGTCAATGTTGATTCGGAGGTATGGGAATGGGCAATACGACTACAGCAAATGTAACGGGAGCGCAAGTTGCATCGTCGAAATCATCCATCAAAGACCTGCCCCTGCCCAAGGTGTGGGCGTTCGCCATCGGTCAGTTCGGCTGGGCGCTGCTCTCCGGCATCATTTCCAACTGGCTGGTGTATTTCTACCAGCCCGACCAGGAGACTATCTCGCAAGGCCAGACCGTGTTCGTGCCGCAAGGCCTCGTGGTGCTCGGCATAGTGACCGTGGTGGGCGGCATCACCGCGTTCGCCCGTTTCTTCGACGCGTTTGTGGACCCCGCGGTCGCGTCCCTGTCCGACCGGTGCAACGCTCGTTCCGGCCGCCGCATGCCGTTCCTCAAGTTCGCCGCAGCGCCGCTCGCCATCATCACTGTGCTCGTATTCTGGAGTCCGATCAACGGCACCAGCTGGGCCAACGCGGCGTTCCTGTTCGTCACCGTTATCGGCTACTACATCGCCCTCACGTTCTACTGCACGCCATACAACGCACTCATCGCCGAACTCGGCCATGACTCCAAGCAGCAGCTCACCATCTCCACCGCCATCTCCTTCACGTGGGTGGCGGGCACGGCCATTGCGTATGTGGCGCCGGTGATCTGGGGCGGTTTCGTGCCGGCGATGGGCCGCATCACCGCCATCCGCGTGACCTTCACCATCATGGCCGCCGTGGCGTTCGCCTGCATGCTGGTGCCGCCACTCGCCATCCGCGAGAAGGACTACGTCAACTCGCAGCCCACCTCCGAATCGACCATCGAATCCCTGAAGCAGACCTTCGGCGACGGCGAATTCCGCAAGTTCGTCTGCTCCGACGTGGTCTACTGGGTGGCCATCACCACCTTCCAGACCGGACTGCCGTTCTTCGTCACCTCGCTGCTCAAGCTCCCCGAAACCACCACGACCATCTACTTCGTGCTCATGACCGGCGTCTCCGTGCTGTTCTATCTGCCGGTGAATCTGCTGGCCAACCGCGTGGGCAAGAAGCGTCTGCTGCTGGTGGCGTTCGTGATCTTCACCTGCGCGTTCGCGTTCGCCGGCGCGCTCGGCTCCGGTGCTTGGCTTCCTGCCGGCGATGGCGCAGGGCTGATGCTCTCGGTGGTGGGGGCGATTCCGATGGCCGCGTTCGGCATTCTGCCGCAAGCCATTGTGGCCAACATCGCCGACGCCAGCTCGCGCGTCACCGGTCAGGATCGTCAGGGTATGTTCTACGCCGCCCGCACCTTCGCGATGAAGATGGGCCAGTCCGTGGCCATGCTGCTGTTCACCGGTGTGTCGACGATTGGCGTGGCATCCGGTGCCGGTTACCGCATCGCAGCCATTTGTGCGGCTGTGTTGTGTGGCATCGGCGGCATCGTGTTCGCGTTCTATGACGAGAAGAAGGTGCTTGACGTGCTTGGCGCGCGTAAGGCGTGATTCCCTTCTCTTTCCCTCTCGAGCGACGTCCCACGCCGAATTGCGTTTGACCGCACTTCGTACTATACTGTTGCGAGTTGCTTTGCGGAGCAGAGCAACACGCCAAGGGGCTGTAGCTCAGTTGGTAGAGCGTTTCGTTCGCATCGAAAAGGTCGCGGTTTCGATTACCGTCAGCTCCACGAACCCTCCGGATTCCACCCCGGAGGGTTTTTCTTTTTCGCGCTATCTGGACTATCTGCGATACGAGGTGCTGTCGTCGGCATAGCGTCGTCGGCATAGCTCAAACCGCAACGATTTTGCCAAACATTCTTGCTGATTGGCTTGATTCCGGCAGCTCGGGGCGGTGCGTGGCAGAATCGTTGCTGCGCGCTGCTTCGCATGGCTGCTGTCCCGGAGCGGGACCCCTGTAAGGCAGGCAGATGTTCCGAAAGACGGTAGTCGGCCCCTCGTAACGGAGAAACAGCGTTCGCTATGTAGTGAAATGCTCCGTGGCTTAGGCAATACTGGAGATATGACGACACGTGCCACCGATTTCACCGAACAGTTCCGCTCCGACGATGAGAGGGAGGTGAACGGTGACGCTCCCGTCGCCGAAGCTGCCGCCGACAGTGCTCCGCATGCGCAATCCCGTGAAGCGGCCGTCGAGATTCCCGCCGGCACCGTGGTGCTCGCCGCGACCCCGATCGGCAATATCGGCGACGCCTCCGCCCGCCTGGTCGCGCTGATGGAGCGTGCGGACATCATCGCCGCCGAAGACACCCGCCGACTGTACGATCTGGCCCGTCGTCTCGGCGTATATGTGACCGGCCGCGTGGTCGCCTACCACGACCACAACGAGCGAGCCAAGGCGGACGGCCTGCTCGATCAGGTCAAGACTGGTGCCACAGTGCTGGTGGTTTCGGATGCCGGCATGCCCACCATCAACGACCCCGGTCTGGCCATCGTGCGCCGCGCCATCGAACGCGGGCTGCCGGTGACCTGCGCGCCGGGCCCGTCCGCTGTGCTCGATGCGCTTGCCCTCTCCGGCCTGCCCACCGACCGCTTCTGCTATGAAGGATTCCTCCCGCGCAAGCACTCCGAGCGCGTACAGGCCCTGCGCGCGCTGCTGCCTGAACGTCGCACCATCGTGTTCTACGAGACGCCCCATCGTATCGCCGAATCGATGGACGACCTGCTCGATGCGTTCGGTCCTGACCGCCCGATGGCGTTGTGCCGCGAACTCACCAAGGATTATGAGCAGGTGCGTCGCGGGCCGATAGGCGAGATTCGCCAAGGCGTGATCGACGACCCGCCGCGTGGCGAAATGGTACTGGTGATCGCCGGTGCGTCCAATGAGGAGGCCGAGGCTGCGGCCCCCAACATGCTGAGTGTGGAGGATATGGCTGTGCTCGCCATCGACCGTGCGCTCGAAGACGGGCTGCGCATCAAGGATGCCATTGCCCAGGTCGTGCAGGAACACCCGCTGCCGGACGGATCGTTGGCCAATCGCAAGCAGGTGTATTCCGCGGTACTGGAGATCCGCGGCTGACGTTCGCAGCCGATGCCCGCGGCTAGCGTCCGTCAGCGGAACTGTTCGTTACTCATCCTCCAATGATTCGAGCAGTATTTCGAGCGATTGCCTAACGCCTGGCCCGCCCGCCTGGGAGATGAACTCCAGAATCGGCGCATCGGCGGAAGGATTCGCCACAATCCACCGTCGCAGCTCTGGCACATGAAGCGCGATGTGCCAGAGCGTCTCCGCTTCAGTCGACGGATCGCATGCCACGAGCGGCGTCAGGGCGATTGGCGGGGCGGGGGGAGTGGTCAAGTCGGAGATAGGGGCGGATGCCGTAGCGGTGGAGGAAGACTGGGGAAGCCGATGCGATTGGCGCAGACGATGCAGTCGCTGCGAGGACCGTTTCCGGATACGAGGTCGCCGGTGGTTCCATTCCATCATGAGTATCGCTCCGTGGTGATTTCGTCGATCTCGCGCTGGATGGCGGTGAAGAACTCCTTGGCGCGGGCCGCGTATTTGTGATGCCGATGCTCTTTGACGATTTGCAGACAGTCGTCCGGCTGGAATTCGTATGCGGACATCAGTTGGCACACCAGGGCGTTGATGGTGGAGGGATCCGGGTCGCTTTCGGGCGCCATGACCAGATCGCAGGCGGTGCGGGCCGGCGTAGTAATGGTGAGGGATCCGATTTTGAGTATCTGCTCGGGCAGTGTCAGTCGTTTGAACACGCGGATGCGCCGGCCGACGGTCGACGAACGGAAATGAGAGGTGGAGATCACGTCGATGGTGTTGGGAAACGGGTCGCCGCCCAGCCAAACCCATGCGGCGGTATAGGTGCAGGCCACTGTGCCGAAGGGCGCAATAGACGCCACGATGGCGGCTCGGCCGTACAGCGTGTTGGCGTGATCGGACCAGTAGCCCGAGAATTCGTCCAGTTGGTTGACGGTGCCGAATGCGCTGAGCCGACTGAGACTGAGCGGGCCGGGCAGATCGTTGGTATGCAGCAGTATCGGCACTGTCGGTTGGCATGGGGTGGCGGCAGAGGTGATGGACGGCAGTGTGGACGGGCGCGTCGTGTCGGAATGCGATGAGCGGCCGGCTGGATGCATCGCGCGTGGGCCATTGGCGTTCCTCGTTGCGTGTGGCGTGCTGCTGTGTGGCGTGCTGTTGCGAGGCGTGCTGTTGCGAGGCGTGCTGTTGCGAGGCGTGCTGTTGCGAGGCGCGATGCCGGTGCCTGCGGCGTTCATATCGGTACTCATGTCCCTACCGTGGCACAACGCGCGCCCGCGTGCCATCGGCATGACGAAAACAGTGGATAAGTGGATAAGTGCGGCGGGCGGATGATTGTGGACGGATGATTGGCGGGGCGCAGTACGGCGTGGTCCTGCAATTGTGGTCGGGCTTTGCCCGCGCTTTGTTGGCTCGACTGTCGTCTCGCACACGTTGGCGAACAGTCCGCAGGACTGTTCTTATTCCCAGCGTGGTCCTGCAATTGTGGTCGGGCTTTGCCCGCGCTTTGTTGGCTCGACTGTCGTCTCGCACACGTTGGCGAACAGTCCACAGGACTGTTCTTATTCCCAGCGTGTCCGCAATGCGCCGGATAATCGGGGGTTATGAGTCATGTATTGGTGAATGTTGCTTGGCCGTATGCGAACGGCCCCCGTCATATCGGCCACGTCGCCGGCTTTGGTGTGCCGTCCGACGTCTATGCGCGCTACGAACGCATGAAGGGCAATGACGTGCTCATGGTCTCCGGCACCGATGAGCACGGCACCCCGATCCTGGTGGAAGCCGAGAAGGAAGGCCTCACAGCCCAGGAGCTGGCCAACCGCTACAATCGCGTCATCGCCAAGGATCTGTGCGACCTCGGCCTGAGCTACGACCTGTTCACCCGCACCACCACCGGCAACCACGAGCACGTGGTGCAGGAGATGTTTAAGCAGTGCCTGGAGAACGGCTACATCTACAAGGGCACGCAGCAGGTGGCCATCAGCCCGTCCACCGGCCGCACACTGCCAGACCGCTACATCGAAGGCACCTGCCCGATCTGCGGCGCCGAAGGTGCTCGCGGCGACCAGTGCGACGCCTGCGGCAACGAGCTCGACCCGGACGAGCTGATCAACCCGGTCTCCAAGATCAACGGCGAAACCCCCCGCTTCGAGCAGACCGAACACTTCTTCCTCGACCTGCCGGCGCTCGCCGAAGCCAACAAGGCTTGGCTGGAGACCCGCAAGGGCTGGCGTACCAACGTCATCAATTTCTCGCTTGGCCTGTTCAAGGAAGTCAAGCCGCGCGCCATCACCCGCGACATCGACTGGTATCCCGGTGCCGGTGAAGGCTGGATCGACAACCCGAACAAGAAGCTGTACGTGTGGTTCGACGCCGTGATCGGCTACCTGTCGGCCTCCATCGAATGGGCCCGCCGCCAGGGCGACCCGGAGAAGTGGCGCGAATGGTGGAACGACCCGAAGTGCCCGGCCTACTACTTCATGGGCAAGGACAACATCACCTTCCACTCCCAGATCTGGCCGTCCGAAATGCTGGCGTACAACGGCAAGGGCTCCAAGGGCGGCGAAACCGGCCCGATGGGTCCGCTCAACCTGCCTGAGCAGGTGGTGGCCAGCGAGTTCATGACCATGGAAGGCAAGAAGTTCAGTTCCTCCCGCGGCATCGTGATCTACGTCAAGGACATCCTCGCCCGCTACCCCGTGGACGCCGTGCGCTACTACATTTCCGTGGCTGGCCCCGAATCCTCGGATTCCGACTTCACGTGGGCCGAGTTCGTGCGCCACAACAACGAGGAGCTCGCCTCCTCGTGGGGCAACCTGGTGAACCGCGTGGCCAACCTCATCAACAAGAACTTCGGCGAGATTCCGCCGCTGGACGAGGATTCGATGACCAACGAAGACCGTGGCCTTCTGGAAGAGGCTTCCGCCGCGTTCGACGTGGTCGGCTCCTCCATCGAAACCCACCACCAGAAGCACGCCCTGTCCGAGGCGATGCGTGTGGTCGGCGACATCAACAAGTACATTTCCGCCACCGAACCATGGAAGATCAAGGACGACCAGGCTCGTCTCGGCACCGTGCTGCACGTGGCCGCTCAGGCCGTGTCTGACGCGAACCACCTGCTCGCGCCGTTCCTGCCGCACTCCGCACAGAAGGTGTGGGAGGCGCTCGGCGGCACCGGCACCTTCTCGCCGCTGCCTGAGCTCAAGGAAGTCGAGGATCTCGACAAGCCCGGCTTCACGTATCCGATCATCACCGGCGATTACGAGCTCGGTGTGAACGTGCACCCGTGGAAGAGCGAGGCAATCGAGGTCGGCGCCGTGGTGCCTAAGCCCGCGCCGATCTTCGCCAAGATTCCGACCGAGGCCGTGGAAGAGGAGCTGGCTCGCTTCGATGAAGCGTTGGCTGCTCGCCGTGCCGCCGAAGCCGAGCGTCTGGCCGCCGAGAAGGCCAAGCTCGCCGCCGAATGATTCGGCATTGCTAGCTCGTAGCTGACGGGCCACCTCGCACATGAAGTGTTGCGAGGTGGCCCGTTGCCGTATGTGCGGTCAAGCCCCGACAATGCGAGGCCGGTTGTCGGCGGGCGTCACAAATTCGTCACACTCCGCCAAGACTTTTCCCAGACAAGCACATCAATTCGCCAAGCATGGAGCGGTTATATAGAAGATGTCAACGGAATGAAGTTCATACCGGTGGCGAGGTTCTTCGAACCCCATAACTGAACCCTTCTTCTCTCTTCTCTCTCACCCGGCGGCCCCCTCCGCCGGGTTTCTTTTTTTAGGCTCTTCGGGTGTTTGTGTGGGTGTGGAGCACTGGTCCGGCCTTCTGGTTATTGGCGTCCGGGGAGTTGGAGGTCAAGTCCTCCGCATTTGAGCATGACGAGGCTGATGAGGTTGTCGAGGTTGCGGTAGCCGTAGCCGATCTTGATGGTGGTCTTGATCTTGTTGTTGATGGCCTCGAGKCCTGGCGTTGGACAGTTCCGGAACGGATGGTTGATGGAGGATGTCGAAGTGGCG
>NZ_JGZK01000016.1 GCF_000741695.1 Bifidobacterium reuteri DSM 23975
CGATCCCGTTCGATGCGGGGCGTGCCGATCACGACGTTGGCGGGCAGATGCAGCATGCGCTTGAGCGCGCCGGCTGATATGGTGGGCACAGGCGTTCCTCTGTTCTTCGGTTCTATTTCTTGGCGGAAACAAACCTAACAGGCGAACGCCCCTTCCATACCCGCATACACAAAAGCCCCGGCCACAACGCCGAGGCTCAACACCCCACCACACAAACTGGCGAAGGCTCTTTTTTTAATACTGGGAATGCCATGGGCCGCATATTGAAAAAGGATTATGGCAGAGTGCTGTCTGTTTACAATAAGGCATTGCTGTTCTAGAAAATAACAAAGAAGGGGGGACTAATGATGTATACCGTCACATTTTCGGGCAACCTGACTCAAGCGGAATCGGCCTTGGTCAAGCGAGGCGCCATACAGATCGCCGCGTTGCTGGCCGCAAAAATCACTGGCCGCGGACTCATCATCAACGACGGTGACACCGAATACTCATGGGATTTCATCCTGATCGATGCCAGCAGCGATGAGCGGCACACCTTTGACGAGAGGCTATTGCGGATGCTGTCCGATTACATCCACGCCGGTTTCCCCGATGCCGTGATCCGCCACGCCAAGCACGAGGCTCCAAAGCTCGGCAAATAATATTGGTCGCGTGGTGAGTCCCATACTTCCGTCGGAATATCGCTATCGCGATATGGTCGCATGCCTGTTGCGCATTGAAGCGTTCGACCTATGCGCAGTTGATGTTCCGGTGATGACGGCAACCGATTGACGCGATTACCGGGACAGATTTCGCTGTCCCAGTTCGTGATTTCGGCTTCTTATTGGGAACCGGGACAGCCCCCTTGTAAACGCCCATTATCCGTAATCCCAAAACCCCGGAATTCCGCCGATGTACGATGGCGAATATTGCACGGTGGGGTGATAGGTGAATGAAATTTTGTCTTGGTTGCTCAAAAAGGGGCGAAATGGAGAACCGGGACAGCGAAATCTGGCCCGGTCCACACATAAATCGATTGACATCGCTACCGGGACATCGGACACGGACACCGAGTCGCGCAGCGTCGGCGCAACATGGATACTGTACGACTTTCGCGATAAACGTTATATTCTTCGTCGCCTCCGCCGGGCGAGCTCATCGAGTGGCGTTGCCGTCAAAGTGAAATCGAATACGGCACCTCGCAATGCCAACTGCCGCCCGACCCGGTAGGCGAGTTCGGCTTGGGATGGCTCATCGGCCATGTTCGCGGCAGTGGCGATGATGACGATCCAATGATGATGTCGCAGCAGTTCGCGCTTGTCGTTGTCCCGCCGCCACTGGTTTTTGTCGGTGCGATGATGATCGCCGTCATATTCGATGGCGACGCGAAATTCGGGCCAAGCGAGATCGAGCGTTATCGGCGCACCGTTGCTGAATGTCGCGCCGGGCACCGTGTAATTTGTCACGGCTGGCGGAAGCCCGTATTTCGTCGTCGCGATGCGGGTCTTTGATTCCATCGGAGAGTCCACGCGGGGCGTAATGAATGCAAGAGCGATCATGCACTTGGATTTTGCGTTGAATTTCGGGAGTTCGGTGACTTGCCGCACGAAGTCCTGATAAATGCCGTCAGCAGTGCGGCCGTTCGCCAGACCCGGCTTGCGGGCGATTGCCGTAAGGATTGCGTCGCCAAGTATGACCAGCGATTCGAGCGAAATATGAGCGGCGAGTTGTGCCCAAGTGTGTATCAGATCCAGTGCGTACACATGTTTGTTGATACGCACATTGTGCGCATCGCTCAGCGGCTTCCAGATGTGTGGTGTCGTTGGCGGCACGATGGCACGTATTCGTGTGCGGTGTGAGTCGGAGACGGTATGGAGCTCGGCGGGGTCGATATCGCAATCCTTGGGAAGCGGCACGGATTGCAGTATCAGCGATGTGGCCATGCCGAAGAGCACCGGTTGCCCGAGCTGTTGCGCGGCGTCCGTGCATCGTTTAAGCATTTCCCGCTTACGTTGGGTGAGGGTTTCGCTCATTGCTGGCGACACAGGGCCTGTAATCACAGTTGGCGCGGAACTCGCCATACATGGTGATGAACGTAGCTCAGGATTGATGGTGCGCGCAGACGCAACGCCCGGTGTGTGGGGCCGGGTCCAGCCGGACGGTTCGTCGTCGAATACGCCGGGCGGTGGAGTGGGCAATATGTCGTTCATGACGCCACCGTAGCGCAGCGGTCACATGCTCGCTATGAAAACCGGGGTATGTGGCTCTAGCTTGCGGGAGATGTGGATAACTCTGTGGATAACTAGTTCGGAACAATTAGCGAGGCCGGAACCTACCGGCAATTGGCCGATGATGACGGCACTTTTGCTCAGCTCAGCCGCGATAGTCTCGAATAGGTGCGGCCGGGCGTACTCGCATAACGTAATGCCTCTTCTCTCTGAACAGAGAGAAGAGGCATTCGAATATATGCTCCCGCCAGCGGGACGTCAGCGGCAGCGACGGGTGAGGGGCTGCCAGGGATCGAGCTCGACTGGTTCGGTGGTGAGCAGGGCGCGGGTGGCGTCGTCGAGGTATTCCTTGCGGATGATGAGCTCGGTAACGTAGCGGTCGAACCAGGCGTCGGACATGACGTAGTAGCCGTCCTTGCCGGCGTCCTTGCCCCAGCTGTTCTCCACCTTCCAGCGGTTCGGCTTGCCGTCCTCGCCGAGGTTCACGCCGGTGAAGGTCATAGCGTGGTTGCTCGGGCTGTCGCCGTATTCGAGGCCGTGGGCCTTGTCGCCGGTGAATTCGGTGCCGAACAGCTGGTCGACGCGCACCACGGACTGGTCGAAGAAGCCGTCCTTGCGCAGGGCGAACTGCGTGCAGTCGCAGGCGAACCAGATCGGGTGGCCGGCGGTGAGCTGGTCAAGCGCGGCCTTCTTGAACACGTCCAGCGGCACGTTGACGAACTCCATATCGCCAGCCTCGACCACGTTCGCGCTGAAGCGGATGCGGTAGCGCCGGTTGAACGGGCGGTTCTTGAGTGGGGCGTTGGCCAGCGTCGCGAAATCGTTGACGTCCACCGGCACGTACTTCTTGTAGAACTCAAGCGGGGTGATGCCGATCTCGCGAATCTGCGGGCGCTCGTCCTTACCGGTTTTCGGCTTGTCGGACTTGTCCTTATCGCACTTGCAGGCCTTGGCGTCGGATTTGCCCTCGCATTTACAGGAGTCGCCGCACTTGCAGGATTCGGCCTTGCCGTCTGCGTCGGCCTCGGCGTCATCCTTGGTGCGCGCGAAGAAGTCGAACTTCTCCGGCGGCTCGCCAAGCGACACGGCGCAGATGCGGTACACGGTGCCCATGTACTCGTCCTTCAGCGTGCGCAGCTCGTCCTCGCCAGCGCCCGCAGCCGAACGGCGGCGCAGCTCGGCTGCGAACTCGCGCAGCTTGGAGTTGAGGTACTGCTTGAAATCATCGGAATTACGGGAGTTCTCAGACTCTGGGTAGGCGCTCTTGGGCACCAGACCGTACTTGTTCACCAGCGCGGCGAACATCTGCCACCAGCCGCCGTCGTCGGACGGGCCCCAGTTGATGGCTTCGAACAGGCGCGAGTCGGTGGGCTCGTCGAGCGTGCGCAGCACGTTCTCCAGGTAGGTGTTCGACTTCTCCATCGCGTCCCAGAAGAACAGGTAGGTCTCGGAGAACTCGAAATCCTCAAGATTCCAGCGATGCATGAGTTCGTAACGCAGCGTGTTCAGGGAGGCGAACATCCAGCAACGGCCGGAACGCTCCTGATTGGTGATCGAACCCTGCTTGAGTTCGATGGAGAAGTCGCGCGGCAGCGCACGCACGCCGCGATAGTCGGTGGCCGCCTTGAGCACGCCGGCCGAAACCGCCGCGTCCGCCGCGATCAGGTTGGCGCGGTCCTTGTTGAAATCCTCGGTGTACGTACGCAGAAGTTCGGGTTTGATGGCCCGTGCGCTGGCGTCTGTCGTCATGATGCCCCTGTCTGATGCTGATGGATAATCCGTTGCCGGCGGCGGGGACTGTCACCATCCGGGCCGGCGGACTGCTGACACGAAAGTATAAGGCATGTCCAGCAAAGGCTCAGGAAATACAAAATTAACAAACGGATGTTTGCCCAGCATTTGCCCAATATACAGTAAGTGTTTTCGCAGTTTTCCATACAGGAAAAAGTCGGAAAAGTCAATACCCATATTCCATATATTGGACTCAATTTGTGGTTTTGAGCGGGGGGAGGTATCACTTCCCCCAGTTATCTGGGAGGTGGTTGGGTGTTCAAGTACATCATCAAGCGCATTGTGAACTACGTGATCATGCTGTTCGTGGCAGTATCGATGACGTATTTCCTGGCCAGCGCATTCATGGATCCGCGTTCGAACTACATGTCGCGCAATCCGCATCCGCCGATCGAGTCGATCAACCGGTCGCTCGATCTGGCCAACATCAACGATCAGACGCCGGTCGTCATCCGTTACTTCCGCTGGCTCAAGGGCATCCTCACCCAGTGGAACTGGGGCCTGAGCCCGGACCAGTCGCCGGTGGCGCCGGCCATCGCCTCCCGTATCTCCGCTTCGCTGCAGCTGGTGACGCTCGCCACCGTGCTCTCCATCCTCTTCGGCGTGAGCATCGGCGTGTACACGGCCATCCGCCAGTACAAGTGGCAGGACCGCGTGCTCAACACCACCGCAACGTTCTTCCTGGTGGTCCCGGCCGCCGTCATGGGGCTGATGGTGGTGCTGCTGGCCATCAACTTCAACAACATCGTGGGCAGCCGCGCGTTCTACGTGACCGGCCTGCACTCCTACCAAGGTTCCAACCCGGTGCTCTGGGTGTTTGACTACCTGCAGCACCTGATCCTGCCCACCATCGTGATGACGATTCCGGGCATGGTGGGCTACCACCTCACCCAGCGCACGTACCTGCTCGACACCATGAACGCCGACTACGTGCGCACCGCCCGCGCCAAGGGCCTGACGCTCAACGCGGCCATCCGCCGCCACGCGCTGCGCACCTCGCTGATTCCGACCGCCGTGGACGTGGCCTTCTCCATCGCCGGTGTGTTCACCGGCGCGGTGATCACCGAAAACGTGTTCGCTATCAACGGCTTGGGCATGTACTTCACCCAGACCATCGCCAACAACGACATCAACGGTGCCGTGGCCGTGGCCGCGTTCGGTGGCGTGTGCACGCTGACCGGCGCGCTGCTGGCGGATATCTTCTCCGCCTGGCTTGACCCGCGCATCCGACTGAGCTGAGCCCCGCGCAAAGGACGATCAAACATGATGAACGACAACGAGAACATGGTCTCCGACGCCGTCGCCCAGGATATGGAACTCACCGATCCGCAGGGCAGCGAACCGCAGTCCGCCGACGCCAAGAACGCCCAGGAGGCTTCCAGCAACGACGACTTCCACCGCACCGGCCGCATGCAGCTGTACGTGCGCCGCTTCATGCGCCGCCCCTCGGCCGTGGTAGGTCTGGTGGTGCTGATCCTGCTGATTCTCTTGGCGATTTTCGGCTCGAAATTCTCCCAGTGGAGCTACGACGAGCCTGATTTCGCCGCCCTCGCCTCGCCGCCGTCCGCCCAGCACTGGCTGGGCACCACGGTCGGTGGCTCGGATATGTACGCGATGATCATCCGCGGCCTCGGCCGCTCGCTGACCATCGGTATCTTCAGCTCGTTCGGCACCACGATCATCGCCGCCCTGGTGGGCACGGCCGTGGCGTTCTTCGAAGGCTGGTTCGAGAAGGTCGGCATGTGGCTGCTGGATATGCTGCTCGTCGTGCCGTCCTTCCTGCTCATCGCCCTGATCGTCGGCATGGCGGCCGGCGGCAGCGACTGGCTGTGGCTGGCCATCGGCCTGACCGCGTTCGGCTGGGTCGGCTATGCGCGTACGCTGCGCACGCTGACCCTGAGTCTGCGCGACCGCGAATACATCCGCGCGGCGAAGTTCATGGGCGTGCCGTCCTTCACCATCATCGTGCGCCACCTGGTGCCGAACCTGGGTTCGGTGCTGGTCATCAACACCGTGCTCGGCGTGATTGGCGCGGTCAACAGCGAGACCTCGCTGAGCTTCCTGGGCCTGGGCATCAAGGCGCCCGACACCTCGCTCGGTACGCTGCTCAACGCCGGCCAGTCCGTGGTGCAGACCTCGCCGTGGGTGCTGGTCTTCCCGTCCGTGGTGCTGATCGTCCTGACCTTCTCCGTGCAGCTGATCGGCGACGGCCTGCGCGACGCCATCGACCCGTACTCCCGCTCCGGCGGCAAGGCCGAGTGAGAGGGGAGACGGGCATCATGAGCGACGAACGCAACGCAAGCAACGTAACAACCAACACCAACCCCGACACCACAGGAGCGCAAGGCATGGCATCCGAACCGGTGATTTCAGTACGCGACCTCACCGTCAGCTTCGCTTCCGAAGCCGGCACCGTGCGCGCGGTGCGCGGCATGAACTTCGACCTGTACCCCGGCAAGACCCTCGGCATCGTGGGCGAGTCCGGCTCCGGCAAGTCCGTGACCTCCATGGCCATCATGGGCCTGCTGGACAAGAACGCCAGCGTCAAGGGCTCCATCACCTACCACGGCGAGGAATTGCTCAGCAAGTCCGATCTTGAGATGAGCGAGATTCGTGGCAAGGGCATCGCCATGGTCTTCCAGGACCCGCTCTCCGCTCTGACCCCGGTGTTCTCCATCGGCGACCAGATCAAGGAAGCGCTGGTCACCCACAATCCGAAGATGACCGAACAGCAGATTCACGACCGCTCCATCGAGCTCATGAACCTGGTCGGCATCCCGGACCCGGAGGACCGCCTGAAGTCCTTCCCGCACGAGTTCTCCGGCGGCATGCGCCAGCGCGTGATGATCGCCATGGCCATTGCCAACGACCCGGACGTGATCATCGCCGACGAACCGACCACCGCACTGGACGTGACGATCCAGGCCCAGGTGCTCGAAGTGCTGCGCAAGGCCCAGCGTGAAACCGGCGCGGCCGTCATCTTCATCACCCACGATCTGGGCGTGATCGCCGGCGTGGCCGACGACATCGTCGTCATGTACGCCGGCCGCCCGGTCGAGAAGGCGGACGTCGACTCCATCTTCGACCACCCGGCCATGCCGTACACCATGGGCCTGCTGGGTGCCGTGCCGCGTTCCGACCGCGAACGCAACAGCCGTCTGGTGCCGATTCCGGGCTCCCCGATGAACCTGGTCAACATGCCCAAGGGCTGCCCGTTCGCGCCGCGCTGCCCGCTGGCCACCGACATATGCCACACCACCGAGCCGGCCATGGAGCCGGTGCCGGGCCGCCCGGGCCAGTTCGTGGCCTGCCACCGCACCCAGGAGATCGTGGACAAGGGCCTGACCTTCCACGACGTGTACACGGTGGCCGAGGCCGCCAAGTCGAAGTTCGCCGGCATCCCGCGCGACGAACGCAAGATGGTGCTCGACGTCAAGCACATGCGCAAGACCTTCCCGCTGACCGCCGGCGGCTTCCTGCGTCGCAAGATCGGCGAGGTCAAGGCCGTGGACGACGTGACGCTGGACGTGCGCGAAGGCGAGACCGTGGCGCTCGTGGGCGAGTCCGGCTCGGGCAAGTCCACCACGCTCATGGAGATCATGGAGTTCAAGCAGCCGCAGGACGGCGAGATCGAGATGTTCGGCACCAAGCTCGAACACAAGATTCCGCGCGAGAAGCGCCGCGAGCTGCGTTCGGCCGTGCAGTATGTCTTCCAGGACCCGATGAGTTCGCTCGACCCGCGCCTGCCGATCTACGACATCCTGGCTGAGCCGATGAAGGTCCAGCACTACTCCAAAGAGCAGATCCGCGAACGCATCGGTGAACTCATGCGTCTGGTGGAGCTGAACCCCGACCAGGTGGACCGCTTCCCCACGCAGTTCTCCGGCGGTCAGCGCCAGCGCATCGCCATCGCGCGTGCGCTGTCGGTCAACCCGAAGCTCGTGCTGCTCGACGAGCCGGTCTCCGCACTGGACGTGTCCATCCAGGCCGGCGTGATCAACCTGCTTGAGGACCTGCAGAACAAGCTGGGCGTGGCCTACCTGTTCGTGGCCCATAACCTGTCGGTGGTGCGCCATATCTCCAGCCGCGTGGCGGTGATGTACCTGGGCCGCATCGTGGAATCCGGCGACACCGAAGACGTGTTCGAGCACCCGTTGCACCCGTACACCCAGGCGCTCATCAGCGCCGTGCCGGTGCCGGACCCGAAGGCGGAACGCACCCGCCAGCGCATCGTGCTCGAAGGCGAGGTGCCCAGCCCCACCGAGACGTTCGAAGGCTGCCCGTTCATGGGCCGCTGCCCGCTTATGCCCAAGCTGAGCGCCGAACAACAGGCCCGCTGCCGCGGCGAACGCCCGGCGCTGCGGCCGTATGACACTTCCCGACCGAGCGGCCATCAGGTTGCATGCCATTTCGCATGACGGTCGGAACCATATAGAGGAGGAAATAACAATGAACAAGACACGTAAGCTGACCGCGCTCGCCGCGGCCACTGCGGCGCTTGCCATGCTGCTTGCCGGTTGCGGCGGCGCGAGCAACGGGAACGGAAACGGTTCCAGCAGCGCTTCGGCCGAACCGCCGGCCGGCATCGATTCGTCGTACACCGGCGACCTGCCCATGCCGAAGGTCACCGAGCGTTACGACAACCACCAGAGCCGTGACAACGTCAAGGACGGCGGCACGCTGACCCTGTCCATCACCGAAGTCGGCCCGAACTGGAACTACCTGTCTTCTGACGGCAACACCGGCTACATGTCCGAGCTGTGGAGCTGGTACCAGCCCAGCCTGCTCATGACCGACCAGGTCAATGGCTCCCCGATTAAGGTGAACCCGGACTTCCTGACCGACATGAAGCTCGTGAGCAAGGACCCGATGGTCGTGCAGTACGACATCAACCCGAAGGCCAAGTGGAACGACGGCTCTGACATCGACTGGACCGCCTTCAAGGCCACGTGGGAAGCCAACAACGGCTCCAACCCGGACTACAACCCGCCGAGCACCGACGGCTTCGACCGTATCGCTAGCGTTGAGCAGGGCGACAGCCCGAAGCAGGTCAAGGTGACCTACAAGACCCCGTACTACCCGTGGCAGGAAGTCTTCGGCACTCTGGTGAACCCGAAGGCCGCCGACCCGAAGACCTTCACCCAGGGCTGGGTGAAGAACCCGCACAACGAGTGGGCCGCCGGTCCGTACAAGGTCGACTCCTTCTCCGACTCCCAGGTCACCTTCGTGCCGAACGAGAAGTGGTGGGGCAACAAGCCGAAGCTGGACAAGATCGTCTACAAGCAGATGGCCGACACCGCCTCCATCAACGCCTTCCAGAATGGCGAGATCGACGCCGTGAGCGCCTCCACCAAGGACGACATCAAGGCCATCCGCTCCGTCAAGGACGCCCAGCTGCGCATCGGCTACAGCACCACGACCCGCGTGCTGGAGTACAACGGCAAGTCCAAGCCGCTCGACGACCTGCAGGTGCGCAAGGCCATCACCCAGGCCTTCGACGCGAACACCTACAACAACGTGCAGTTCCAGGGCCTGAACTGGAAGGCCGAGCAGCCGGGCTCCGAGCTGCTGCTGCCGTTCCAGAAGGGCTACGAGAACAACCTGCCCGCCGAAGCCAAGTACAACGTGGACAACGCCAAGAAGACCCTTGAGGCCGACGGCTACAAGATGGGCAAGGACGGCTACTACGCCAAGGGCGGCAAGACCCTTGAGATCTCCTTCACCTTCTTCGGTGACGACGCCACCCAGCAGGCCCTCGCCAACGCCTACCAGGCGATGATGAAGAAGGCCGGCATTAAGGTCAAGGTCGTGAACGTGGCCGAGTCCAAGCTCTCCGACACCGTGACTTCCGGCAACTACCAGGTGCTGCCGATGGCTTGGCAGGCTCCGAGCGCCATGACCTTCGTGGTGTCCGCCCCGCAGCTGTACACCTCCGACGGTCCGTCCAACTTCACCTACGTGGGCAACGCAAAGATCGACAAGCTCGTCAAGGTGGCCGGTGGCCTCTCCGACTACGACGAGCAGACCAAGGCCGTCAACGCCGCCGAGAAGGAAGCCCTCAAGCTGTACGGCACCATCCCGGTTTCCAACCCGGCTTCGTACCTCGGCGCGAAGAAGGGCCTGGCCAACTACGGCCCGTCCGGCTTCGCCGGCAACCTGCCGCAGGACATCGGCTGGCAGAAGTGATGACGTCTGACTGACGTCTGACATGGCCACCGCGCCGGGAACGGCCGGCCGCACGCATCGACTACAGGGCTTTCGATGACGGACGCGGCCTGCGGCAGGTTCCCGGCGGGGTGTGACCGCGGCAGCATATGCCTTACTCTCCTTATTTCTGCATATGATGCTGCGGTTGGGAAGCCTCCCGTTTGCGCGCGCTTATGCGTCGCGCGAACGGGAGGCTTTTGCATACTTGCCGCGATTCCACCCCGGCAACGATTTGTCCACCTTGCTGCCCGCGCGGCTGAAACCGTATCCACCTTCCTCTTCCCGGATTTGTGACGCTGACGGTTGCCGAGCGTCACAAATCCGGGAGATAGTCGCCCTTACTTGTTGTCAGAACTTGGTGAGCCCGGATTTGCGGATATGGTCCTCCCAGCCATCCGGCTTAGGCAGTGTGACCAGTTCCCTCATTGTCACGGCAGGGATCGCGGCCGCCACGATGCACAAGCCCAAAGCCACGGACGTGACTGAGTAGCCCCAGTGTTGCATGGCGATGCCGGACAGAAATGTGATCGCCGGGGCCGCAATCGTCTCAATCATGCCCATGCCGAGGCATATCGCAAGTACCATCAGCACCGGGTATATGAGTAATCCCGCCCATCCTAGGGCCGCGCATATGCCGAACGGTACGAAACCAATCAGGCCGAATGCAATCATAAGTTCGCGGTCGTACTTATCTTGTACCACGCCACTTGGCAGCCGCAATACCGACGATATCAGGGTCATGATTGAATCCAGCAGCGTCGCCTGTGCCGGTGAGCCCGTGACGGTCTGCGCGATGAGTGGCAGTGCGAAACCTTGGATACTTGATGACAGCGACGTGCATGAATCCTCTACGAACCATTTGCCATCTGCTGCTACTGTAATGTTTCGTTGCCCTAACCCGCACCACAGCGTCGAAGTTAGAGGATTGCAAATTACGCCAAGCATTTCGCGCGCCATCGCTTGCTTTGCCGGTTGATCAGAAAGAACACAATCCGTATAAAAATCCCGCACGCTCTCGCGCACGACGTGGGCTACGCCGACCCAAAATACTTCATGCGCGTCTTTAAGCGCCGCCCCGGACTCACCCCGGCCAATACCGCGACGCCTTCCCCGCCCGCCTTTACAACACCGTGTGATTAGGGAAGGTCAGGGTACTAACCCTGGGAAAAGTGCAGTATTCTGCATTATTAACCCTAGGAAAAATGTAATTTTGGACAATCGCAACCCTAGGAAAAATGTAGAATACGCGAATTGCAACCCTAGGAAAAGTGTGTATTGCGGTATGATGGAGCGACAGGACAGTGATTTGTGATGTACGGTCCTATGCGATAGGGAGGGCGGCATGGCGGAGTTCAGGCGAGATATATATACCAGGTTGTCGGCATGGGCTGAAGCGACGGAGCACAAGCCGATAGTGCTGTGCGGCGCGAGACAGGTAGGCAAGACTCATGTGCTTAAGGTGCTGGGTCGGGACAAGTTCGAGTCATTTTCTTATGTCAACTTGTTCGATGGCGGTGCAAAGGCTGCGTTGACAGGTGTGGATTCGGTGCACATGTTGCTTGATTCCATGGAGGCGTTTAATGGGGTTCGCGTTCGGCCCGGCAAGACGCTGCTGTGCATCGACGAGATACAGGAAATCCCTGATTTACTGACTCTGTTGAAAGCGCTCCATGAGGAAATGCCGGATCTCCATGTCGCTGTAGCGGGCTCCTATCTGGGCATGGCTCAGCACGAAGACCTGTCATTCCCGGTTGGCAGTGTCACCTCCATCGATATGTATCCGATGACGTTTGTGGAGTTCTTGGAAGCGGTCGGTGATGGAGTGATAGCCGAACGCATCCGGAACCAGCGTATTGAGACACTTGGGGGATTTGCGGAACGTTTAGAGCGAAGGGTTCGTCAGTACTGTTTTGTTGGCGGCATGCCCGAAGTCGTTGAGACATTTGTAGAAGATGGCTATCAGCATGCGCGTGCCGTGCAGAAAGAATTGTTATCCAATTACGACATGGACTTTTCCAAACATCCCAGAACCGGTGTGGATAGTGAGAAAATGCGTTTGGTGTTTTCCTCGATTCCGTCCCATCTGGCGCGTGAGAATCATAAATTTATTTTTGGCCACATCGCTCGTGGCGCTCGGGCGGCGCAATATGAATCCGCGATTCAGCAGATTGTCGATTCTGGTCTTGCGTTGCGGGTGTATCGCGTCGAAAAACCTGCGGCACCATTGCCGTCATACCGTGATGATTCCGCGTTCAAACTGTATCTCCATGATGTTGGGCTGCTGGCAGCGGCCCTGGATCTGACTCCCGCAAGCGTGGTCCTTGGTGATGACGGGCTGACCGAATTCCGTGGTGCGTTAACGGAACAGTATGTTTGCCAGCAATTAGTGGCCGCCGGCATCACACCGATGTACTGGTCGAATGCGAACAGTACGGGAGCAGTTGATTTTGTCTTTGCAGGTAATGGCGCAATCATTCCGCTGGAGGCCAAAGCTGGTACCGAGCGTCATAAGCGTAGCTTGAAGTGGCTGTGCGACAAATACGGGATTTGCGGTTACCGTACGTCGATGCGGAATTACAAGGAGCAGGATTGGCTGACCAATGTCCCACTGTGGATAGTCGGGAGCTACTTCCGCCCGTGGTTGGCGAGTGATTATGAGCCGGATGGCGGAGCTGATTTAGGGCCGCTACCGAATACTGATGATGAAGGATGACTGAAGCCGCGAGATATGGTTCGGCCGGTTGCTGACTTGGGATATGGTCCGCGACCGGCCGGCGGTCGAATCCGTCATGCCGCGGTGCGCACCACCCGTCACGCCGTACGGCTCCAGCACCAGATCCCTGCCCAGTACCGTGCCGTCAAGCACCGACTCGCATCCGGCGAACGGCGTATCCTGCCACGCCGTGGCCGTATCCGCATGGTTGATCACGAACGTCAACGACTCCCCGCGTGACGGGTACCGCCGCGTAACCACCTCCACCGGCTCCGGCGAGACGATGCCGGTAACGCCGGCCCGGTGCACCACGTCGCCGACCACGGCGTCCATGCCGGCCTCGTCCAGCACCGCACCGGCGAAATACGCCGTGCCCGCGCCGAAATCGTTCACCGTCACCGCCGGCGTACCCCGGTAGAACACGTCGCCGGCGTAGGCCGCCAGCGGGCGCGCCCCGCCGTCGAGCTTGATCAGCCCGGCAACCAGCGAGACCCGGGACCCGTCCGTGTCCGCGTCCTCGCCCGAACCGAACACGACACGCACGTCGCGGCCGTCCGGGATCATGTCCATCTCCTCCATGCGCATTCCGCACACCTCACGGAACGCGCCCGGGTATCCGCCGAGGATCACGTTGTCATGCTCGTCGTGCATGCCTGACATCACCGTCGCCAGGAACGTGCCGCCGGCGCGCACGAACCCCTCGACCAGCTCACGAACGCCCGGCTTGGCCATCATGAGCGCCGGCGCGACCAGCACGCGATAGCCCGCCAGCCGCCTGGCGTCAATGTCTTCCGGCACCACATCCACCGCGATGTTGCGGTGGTGGAACGGCGCATACCAGCGCCGCACCTGATCCGGATAGTCGAAGCCCTTCGGCAGCAACGAGATGTTCTCGGTCGACCAATACGAATCCCAGTCGAACATCAGCGCGACCGGCGCCTCGGTCAGACCGCCCACGAACCGCGCGCCGTGCGCCGCCAGCTCGCCGCCGAGCGCACGCACCTCGCCGTACACGCGCTCGTCCTCGCGCCCGCCGTGCGAGATCACCGCGCCATGGTACTTCTCGAACCCGCCGCGCGACTGCTTGAGCTGGAAATACTGCACGGTATCCGCGCCATGCGCGACCGCCTGATAGCTTTCCGCACGCATCCGCCCGGGCGCGCGCAGTACGTTGCACTCCTGCCAGTTCGTCTGGTTCGGCGTCGACTCCATGAGCATGAACGGCCTGCCGTCGCCCACGCCGCGCATCAGATCGTGCTTGAACGCATTGTCGGAAGGCGTGGTGTGCGGGAACGGATAATCGTCCCAGCTGATCACGTCCATCTCGCGCCCCCAACGGAAATAATCGGCACCCTCGTAGGTGTCCATGAGGTTCGTGGTGATCGGATGCATCGCGTCGAACGCGCGGATCGCGTCGCGCTCGGTGACGTAGGTGCCCAGCAGCGAGTCGGACTGGAACCGCTTGTAGTCGATGCTGCAGGCGGACAGAGTGGCGCGCTCGCCGTCCAGTCCGTCGCTGATCGCGTTCGGCGGTAGGATCTGGGCGAAATCGGCGTAGGTGTGGCTCCAGAAGTTCGCGTTCCACGCGCGGTTCAACGCCTCGATCGAACCGTACTTGCGTTCGAGCCAGACGCGGAAGGCGGCGGCGCAGTTGTCGCAGTAGCAGCGGCCGCCGAGCTCGTTGGAGATGTGCCAGGCGATCAGATGGTCGTTGGCGCCGTAGCGTTCGGCGAGCTTGCCGGCCAGCGCGCCGGCCAGGCGCAGGAAGTTCGGCGAATTCGGGCAGGCGTTGTGCCGCACGCCGAAGCGGTGGCGACGGCCTTCGTAGTCGGTGCGCGTGGCGTCGGGGTAGCGTTGCGCGATCCATGCGGGTAGCGCGCCGGTGGACGTGGCCAGGACGAAGCCGAAGTCGTGCGCGACCAGCAGGTCGACGATGCGGTCGAGCATGGCGAAGTCGTAGCGGCTCTCGTCCGGCTGGATTAGCGCCCAGGAGAACACGTTGATGGTGGCCTCGTTGATGCCGGCGCGTTCGAGTTTGGCGATGTCGTCCGCCCAGGTGGATTCGTCCCACTGCTCGGGGTTCCAGTCGCCGCCGAAGACGAAGCGGCCGCCCGGTGCGGTGATGGTCGGTGCAGGTGATGCGGGTGATGCGGGTGATGCGGGTTGGGTGTGTGCCATGGTGTCGGTCATGATGCGTACTCCTTTGCGATGACGATGATGCGGCCTGCGGCCGGTCTCGGCGTTGTGGCCGGCGTGCGGGGGACTCGCGTTGGGGTGGTTCGGCGTCGCGCCGTCGGGAGCGGCGGTCCCCGTGTGTGGTGACGTTACCCCTTCAGTGTTAAACCGATTTAATTCCTGGTGACCATTATGTACGTCGAGGTTGTCTTCGTCAAATGGATGATTGAAGGTGTCGGCAGCTGCTCGGTGAGATGCCGAAAAGCCCATAAATACCTAAGGAGGACGCCATGGCGGTGACGATGCGTGATGTCGCGAAGGCGGCGGGTGTCTCTCCTGCGTCCGTGTCGTTCGCCCTGCGCGGCGATCCCAGAATTAAACAAGAAACGGCACGGCACATCATCGACGTGGCCAATCGGATGAACTATTCGGTCAACATCACTGCCAAGAGCTTGCGTTCGGGGCGAACCGGCGTGATCGAGGCCGCCGTTTTCCAGCTTGACCGGCCGTTCTACGCGCAGCTGCTCGCCGGCGTGTCGAATGCGGCGTTCGACCGCGGCATCCAGGCCGTGGCGCAGCAGATCTCGACCGGCAAGGTCGGCCATGAGAAAAGCATCCTCGAGAAGGTCGCCAACAAGTTCTGCGACGGCGTGATCCTGAGCGCGGGCGGCCTGAGCGACGCCGAGATCATTGAGCTAAGCAGGGGCAAGCCGGTGGTGCTGCTCGATGACCAGTCGTACCAAGGGCCGTTCGACTCGGTGTTCACGCCGTGCGAGAACGGTGCCGAGGCCGCGGTGACGCACCTGTTCGAGATAGGGTGCGAGCGCGTCGGGCTGGTCGGTACGGACTTCATGCCGGCCGACCAGGCGTGCCGGTCGATGCGCGTGGGCGACCGACGTCTGATCGGCTGCCATCGCGCGTTCGAGCGGCATGAGCGCACGCTGACCAAGGCCGACACGATCCAGCTGTTCGACTGGGGCACCGACGACGCGTACCGCGCGGTTTCGCGGCGCATCGAGGAGGGGGACTTCCCGTTCGACGGGCTGTTCTGCATGACCGACGCGATCGCTTTCGGCGCGTTGCGCGCGTTGCGCGAGCATGGCATCGGCGTGCCGGACGACGTGGCGGTGATCGGCTTCGACGGCGTGCGCGAGGGATCGTACAGCGCGCCGACGCTGAGCACGATCGCGGTGGACATCGACAAGCTTGCCCGCGAGGCCGTCGACATCCTGTGCGAGCGCATCGAGGAGGGGCGTTGCGGCGCGCCGGCCATGCCCAAGCATGTCACGGTGGGTTATGAGGTGCTGGTGCGCGAGTCGTCCAACCGCACGCGCTGACCGGTCGTCCGGTGGTTGTCCGCGGTGGATCGCCGATCGGTGGGATAACTCGCGGCGTTTTTTGTTTAATTATTTTTCGTTGTCCGGTGCGATTCCGCGCGTTCCACAGCCCTTGTGTTTAAAAGGCTTTGCAACGAGTTGACGCCGTTTGAACGGAGTACTATAAATACAACTACAAGATTAAATCGGTTTAAAACCGGGCTCTTGCACGGAAGATAATGTGGTTTCTTTCGGCATACAACATGGCGTATGCCACCAACACAAAGGAGAGTTGCAATGTCAATGAAGATCTGGGGCAAGCGAATGCTCGCTCTGGCCTGCGCGGGAGCGATGCTGGTCCCGCTGGCCGCCTGCGGCTCGGACGCCGACGCCGGCAAGATCCGGCTCAGCTACCTGAGCTGGGACAACGAGCAGACGTCCAAGCCGTACATCGACGAGTTCGAGAAGGAAAACCCGGACATCAAGATCGACTTCAGCTACGCGCCGCCGACCAGCGAGTACATCTCCACGCTGCAGACCCGTCTCGTCGGCAACCAGGCCCCGGACGTGTTCATCATCACCTCCGAGAATCGCGACGACCTCATCGACAACGGCTACGCCAAGGACCTGACCGACGAGTCGTTCATGAAGAACATCTCCCAGGCCAACAAGGACTTCGTCGGCCGCGACGGCAAGACCTACGGCATGTCGATCACCTCGTGGGGCTCCGGCATCGCCTACAATAAGGATCTGCTCAAGCAGGTCGGCTACGACGAGCCGCCGGCGAACTGGGACGACTTCCTCAAGCTGTGCAAGAAGCTCAAGAACGCCGGCATCGAGCCGTTCCTCGAGCCGAACGCCGACGAGCCGAGCCGCTTCATCGACGCCTTCCAGGGATCCATCCTCGAGAAGAAGGGCGTCGACCCGACCACGCTGTCCACGCAGGACAACCAGACGCCGGGCACCGACGAGCTCGAGGCCATCAAGGAATACATCCGCCTGTACGATGAGGGTGGCGTGACCCGTGACACGGTCGGCATCAGCGGCGACGACATGAAGACGCAGTTCACCAACGGACAGGTCGCGATGATCGTCGACGGCGCGTGGGACTTTGCCACCTTCGAACAGGCCGGCATGAACTGGGACTTCGCCCCGATGCCCAAGCTCGGCGACGACTACACGCAGTACGCGCAGGGCTCCGCCTCCCCGGCGTGGGCGATCTACGCGAAGCTCGACGGCGACAAGCTCAAGGCCGCCGAGAAGTTCCTCACCTTCCTGTCAAGCAAGTGGGCGCTGCAGAAGCGTAACGACGCCGGCGACGCTGTCACTGTCGACGGGTTCGACGCTACGGTGATGACGCAGTACCAGAAGGTCTACGATCAGGACATCAAGACCGGCAAGTACTACCTGCACACCAACTTCTATTCGAAGCCGGACATTCTCAAGAGCGAACTCAAGGCGCAGAACCAGCAGCTGGTGCAGGGGCAGATCACGCCCGACCAGTATGCCAAGAACATCGACGCCAAGGTCGCGGCCGCGCAGTGACCCGCAACGGATCGCACATAATCACACATAGATAACTACAATCTCCGGTTCGTCATGAACCGTGCGCATGGTAATGGGGCGGCCTGTCGGCTGCGGCTGGTCGCCCTTCGCATGCCCGCAATCGGATTTCGGTCATAAGCCAATGTCAAAGGAGGATGGCATATGAGCGCAACAATGCAAGGCTCGGCGGTCGGCAACCTGCCGCCGTTGGACGAAGACCTGTATCGTCGGCGTCGTCGTGCGCGTGGCCTGCATGAGGACGTGACGTCGTTCTGGTTCCTGCTGCCGATCCTGGCGGTGTTCGTGGTTCTGTTCCTGGTGCCGTTGGCACAGACCGCGTACTTCTCGTTCACCGACTTCAACGGTTACAGCATGGACATGAACTGGGTCGGTCTGGACAATTACAAGAAGGTGTTTACGGATCCGTCCACCCTGCAGGGCCTGGGCTTCACGATCCTGTACGCGATCGTGGTGATGGTCGGGGTGACCGTGATCGCCATTCCGCTGGCGGTCATCCTCAACCGCAAGTTCGTCGGCCGTGATTTCGTGCGCTCTGTGTTCTTCTTCTTCTCGGTGCCGTCGCTGGCCATCATGGGCATGGTGTGGAAGTACATCTTCTCCCCGATGAAGACCGGCGTGGTCAACAGCGTGCTCGCGGCGTTCGGTTTGGGACCGGTGCCGTGGCTGTCGAACAACTCTCTGGCGAAGTTCTGCGTGATCTTCATCGCGATCTGGGCGCAGATCGGCTGGCATGCGACCCTTTACTTGGCGTTCCTGCAGGCGATCCCCGCGGACCTGTACGAGCAGGCGACCGTGGACGGTGCGAACAAGTGGCAGCAGTTCGCGCATATCACCCTGCCGCAGCTGATGCCGGGCATCGTGACCTCGACGTTCCTGCTCATGTCGGGCGGCCTGAAGGTGTACGACCTGCCGTTCACGATGACCAAGGGCGGCCCGGGCTATTCGACGTACACGGTCACGCAGTCGATCATCCAGCAGGGCATCGGCCAGTCGCAGTACGGCATCGGTTCCGCGCTGGCGGTCCTGTTCTTCATCGCCACGGGCGTCGTGGTGTTCCTTCAGATGGGCATTTCCAACCTGATCTCGAGGAGGTTCGAGTAAATCATGGGCAACAAGGCTTCTTCCGTCACGGCCGCGCCGAAGGGCATGAACTTCACGACGCGCAAGAGGATCGGTTCGGCGGTCACCAGCGTGGTGATGATCCTGATCGCGCTGGTATGCGCGGTTCCGCTGTGGTACATCCTGATCAACACGTTCAAGACGATTCCGGACATGTCCGCCAACCCGCTCGGCCTGCCGAAGGAATGGACGATCAAGAACTACATCAACGCGTTCGAGAAGGTCCCGGTGTTCCGCTCCCTGCTGAACACGTTGATCGTCACGTTCTTCGCGGTCGTGATCCAGGTGCTCGTCGGCGCCTTGGCCGCATACGGCATGATCCTGCGCAAGTCCACGTTCACCGCCGCGGTCGGCGCGATCCTGATGGTCGCGTTCGTCGTGCCGGCGCAGACGACGCTGATCCCCCTGTACCGCATGGAGGCGAACGCGCACCTGGTCAACACCTTGGCCGGACTGGTGATTATCTACCTGGGCGGAGCGGTGTTCTGCTACTTCCTGATCGTCGGGTACATGCGCAGCCTGCCGTTCGAACTGATCGAGGCGGCACGCATCGACGGCGCCGGCCCGCTGCGCATCTTCTGGTCGATCGTGATGCCGCTGATCCGCCCGATCCTGACGACCGTGGTCGTGTTCCAGACGATGGGCACGTGGAACGACTTCATGAACGCGAATGTGTTCCTCTCCAGCTCGGAACTGCGCACAATCGTGCTGCAGGTGTACAACGCGGTGGGCCAGTTCTCGACCGATTGGCCGAGCTTCATGACCATCACCGTGCTCGCCCTGCTGCCCGTGTTCGTGTTCTTCATCTTCTGCCAGAAGTGGATCATCTCCGGCCTCGTCGCCGGTTCGGTCAAGGGCTGATCGGCTGATCGACTAGTCGGCTGGCTGATCACGGTATTAATTCCGGCTCCCCACTACGCTCATATCATCTCCTTCTGCGGCGTGTGGGGAGCCCTGTTCTTCACCAGATAAGAATTTCCTATGGGTACTGTTGGCACTGTGCTACAAACATCGCCAAAACCGAGAGCCGTGCCTCGTGACGGCCTTCCTCATCGCGTGAATAACGCGGTACTGACCACTAATCCGCTGCGCAGGTATTGCGCCGACCCGAATCTTGCCATTTTCGATGGCCGATATTTCCGAGCCTTCGCCAGTTTGTGTGGTGGGGTGTTGAGCCTCGGCGTTGTGGCCGGGGCTTTTGTGTATGCGGGTATGGAAGGGGCGTTCGCCTGTTAGGTTTGTTTCCGCCAAGAAATAG
>NZ_JGZK01000017.1 GCF_000741695.1 Bifidobacterium reuteri DSM 23975
GGACGCCCGCGCCGCACCCACATTACGGGAGGCCTGCGCCATGCGCCCCGAAGCGTCCATGCGGCCGGCCTGGTTCCTATCAGCGGTCTGCGAACGTCCCCGCTCCCGGCGACAACACCCCCCGGATCATCGACGACAGGGCAGGAAAGTCATACCGGAACCGGCGACCCGGCCCCGACCATTCGGGACCTACCAAACATGGTAATGGGGACGCAAAAACGAGACAACCAAGACCACATGACGAAACCAGCCATGAAACCAACCACAGTCGTACACCGGCCGTTCTCGACAAACCAGTCACGCGCCGACCGACTCCAGCGATGCCCGAGCACGCTTGTGGCCAGTTGTTGGCCACCTGACTTCACTGAAAACAATCTGATTGACGGGAGCCGGCCAGTCGTTGGCCTTCTGGCATCGCTATGTAGCTTGGTGGGCGGCTTGAGTGACGGGAACTGGGCAGCATGTGGCCGTCTG
This sequence comes from Bifidobacterium reuteri DSM 23975, assembly GCF_000741695.1. Taxonomy (GTDB): domain Bacteria; phylum Actinomycetota; class Actinomycetes; order Actinomycetales; family Bifidobacteriaceae; genus Bifidobacterium; species Bifidobacterium reuteri. The sequence goes on from NZ_JGZK01000017.1 coordinate 475, forward strand.
ACTTCGCTGAGCAGCTTGATGGGCAGACTCGGTGATGGGAGCCGGGCAACATGTGGCCATACGGCTTCACTGAGCGGCTCGGGAGATGGGAGCCGGCCAGTACATGTCATGGCGACTTCACTGAGCAGGCCCTCAGTGAAGTCGCTGGACGAAAGCTGGCCGTCTGACTTCACTGAGCGTCCGACAGCGACGCCAGACGGGCACATGCTGGCCAGCTCGCGTCGCACGTGGCAGCCTCGCAGTCTGCGCAAGTAATTCGTTGACGAATTGACTACCCCTCAGTCCCGCTTCGCGGGCCAGCTCCCCTGACAAGGGGAGCCGATATTAAGCTAGCTCGTCCCGCAAGTACGGACGTGCCGCACGCGGCAGTCTGCTGGCTCCCCTTGTCAGGGGAGCTGTCGGCGTAGCCGACTGAGGGGTAGTCGTCAGAAGGCTAGCCGACCTGATTCTGTCTCTCCCCCCAGTCAGCTCCGCTGACAGCCCCCCTCGTCAGAGGGGGCCAGCAATCAGGGACGCGCTGCGCGCGACATCCTACTGGCTCGCCTGCCGGCTCGCACGTCGCCTACAAACAGCTCCGCTGGCTGCTTTACGGTGCTGTCCTGGCAGGGGAACTGAAATCAAGATCATGCAATCGAGCAATAAAAAAAACCGCACTGGCGCAGCAATATGCGCACAGTGCGGTTTGAAGAATATTCGCGATACTCGCGGTATCCGTTTGTTCGCTGTGTTCAGTCCAACGAATCCGGCGAATCGCTCAGGCGGCGATGACGTCGACGACCTTGCGGTCACGACGGATGCCGAACTTCACGGAGCCGTCAGCGAGGGCGAACAGCGTGTGGTCCTTGCCCATGCCGACGTTCTGGCCCGGGTGGAAGTTGGTGCCACGCTGGCGAACGATGATGTTGCCGGCCACGACAGCCTCGCCGCCGAACTTCTTCACGCCGAGGTACTGAGGCGACGAATCGCGACCGTTACGAGAGCTGGACGCACCCTTCTTATGTGCCATGATTCATGGTCCTTTCTATGACTCAGGCGATCGCCGTGATCTTGACGACGGTCAGCTTCTGACGGTGACCCTTGCGACGGGCGACACCGGTCTTGTTCTTGTACTTCATGATGTTGATCTTCGGGCCCTTGGCTTCGTCGTCAACGACTTCGCCCTTGACGGACACCTTGGCCAGATCAGCGGCAGCCAGCGTGACGTTGGCGCCATCAACAACGAGGGCAGCCGGGAATTCCACGGACTCGCCCTTCTTGGCGTTAAGACGATTCACGAGGATGGTATCGCCAACCTCGACCTTTTCCTGATGGCCACCGGCCTTCACAATCGCGTACATGATAGTTCCTTTTATGTTTTGGAAAGCTTCCTTGCCTAACACGCACCGAGCCTGCGGTCAGACACCGAGTTTCGAATCTACACCTACACGCGGACGAAATCAACCGATTTCTGCCCGCGTGTCAAGCGCGACACACCCTTGGGCCTGTCGCGCATATGAACCGAGGATGAAGAGCCGGAAAGGCTGCACGGTCTTTCGACTCCCCTCAGACGGCTTCGCCGCCAGCTCCCCTCAGCGAGGGGAGCCAGAAAAGGATGCCGGCGATTCCGAGCCCACCCCGACGAGAACACCCGAGGATGAAGAGCCGGAAGCTCACTCCTCGGCGCTGTTGGCGGCCACGGCTGCGGCTGCGATCTGCGCCAGCTTGGCCTTGACGTCTGCGCTGGAGCCTGCCGGCTCAGGCGCGGGTGCGGTGCCACGACCGTGCTTGTTGGTCTTGACGAACGGATCACCACCGCGAAGCGCGTACGGATCGTCATAATCAGCCGAGACGGTCGGCTGATCGTGCAGGATGAAGCCGCGGCCCTTGCAGGTCGGGCATTCCTCGGAGAAGGCCTCGACCAGACCCTGACCGATGCGCTTGCGCGTCATCTGCACCAGACCCAGCGAGGTGACCTCGGCCACCTGATGCTTGGTGCGGTCGCGGGCCAAGCATTCGATCAGTCGGCGCAGCACCAGATCGCGGTTGGCGGGCATGACCATGTCCACATAGTCAATCATCACCATGCCGCCGATGTCGCGCAGACGCAGCTGGCGAGCGATCTCCTCGGACGCCTCGAGGTTGCATCGGGTGACCGTCTCCTCCAGGGACTTGCCCCGGCCGATGAACCGGCCGGTGTTCACGTCGATCGTGGTCATGGCCTCGGTGCGGTCGATGACGATAGAACCGCCGGACGGCAGGTAGACCTGACGCTCCATGCCCTTCCTGAGCTGGGAGTCGATCTGCCACTTGTCGAACACGTCCTTGCCCTCGTGCTCGGCCGGGTCCCACTTCTCCAGCTTGTCCTTCAGGTCGGGGGCCATGGTGTCAAGGTATTCCTCGATCCGGTCATAGACCTTGTCACCTTCGACGATGAGCTTGTTGAAGTCGTCGTTGAAGATGTCACGCACCACGCGGATGGCCACATCCGGCTCGCCCTGCAGCAGCTTCGGGCGCTTGCCGTGCCAGAATTCCTCGCGCTTGGCGTTGATGCGCTCCCACTGGCGGGTCAGCGCCTCCAAATCCTTGGTGATGGCCTCTTCGGACGCGCCTTCGGCGGCGGTACGGATAATCACGCCCATATCCTTCGGCGCAATCTTGGAGACGATGTTCTTCAGCCTCGAACGCTCACGCTCCGAAAGCTTGCGGCTCACGCCGGTCATGCCGCCGGAAGGCACCAGGACCAGGAAGCGGCCGGCGAGGGTGACCTGAGAGGTCAGACGCGCACCCTTGTGACCGATCGGATCCTTGGTGACCTGCACGAGCACCGGATCGCCGGACTTGAACGCCAACTCGATGCGACGCGGCTGGCCCTCAAGACGGGCGGCATCCCAATTGACCTCACCGGCGTACAGCACGCCGTTGCGCGCCTGGCCGATGTCCACGAAGGCGGCCTCCATGCTCGGCAGCACGTTCTGCACGCGACCAAGGTAGATGTTGCCCACGGTCTGCACTTCCTGGATGTCGGACACATAATGCTCCACGAGCACGTTGTCCTCCACCACGGAAATCTGGGTGTGATGCTCGCGTTCGCGCACCACCATCAGACGATCCACGTTCTCGCGGCGTGCGAGGAAGTCCTGCTCCATGAGCTGGCTCTGGCGGCTGCGTTCGCGACGGTTGTCGCGACGGCGCTGCTTCTTGGCCTCCAAACGGGTGGAACCCTCGACATCCGTGATCTCGTCGATGTACTGCTGCTTGCGGGAGCGGCGGATGACCGGCTGCTCATCCTGCTGGTCCTCACCGGCCTCGACGTTTTTGCCGCCACGGCGGCGACGGCGACGACGCGTAAGGGTCTGTTCGCCATCATCCTCGCGCTCCGCGCGGGAGTCGCCGTGAGACACGGCATCGTCTCCGCTTTCGGAGCCCTCCACGCCCTCGGTCTCATCGGGCATCGCTTCGCTACGCGATCCACGGCGGCGACGACGACGGGAGCGGGTGCGCATGGAGTCGGACTCCTCGTCATCCTCTTCCTCGGTGATCGGCGCATAGGAGATATCATCCAGCTCGAGGTCCTCCTCGATCTGTTCGACTTCCGCGGCTGCGCGCCGTTCCTGCGCATTCAAACGACGGGAGCGACGGGAGCGTGGAGCCTCCTCATCAGTTGCCGTGTCGGCACCGGTATTGGCACCGGTGTTGGAACCGGTTTCGTCGTCGTCATCCTGCGCATCGGCCGCCGCATGACGACGGGCCCTGGCCGGACGCCGATCCTCAATCTCAACGCCATCATCGGCACGACGCGAACGGGAGCGGCGACGAGTGCGCGGCTCCTCCTCATCGTCGGCGTCGTCGGCATCAGCGTGATTGACGTAGCGGGTGACAGGCAATACCGGCTCCTGGAACAGCAGAGAGGTCATCGGCTTGCCTCGGCGCACGGTTTCGTGCCCCTCCGGCAAGGAGTCGACGGCATCCAGCAATCGCTCGTCGGGATCATCCGGCTGAGCGTGATTCACGCGGTCAGCACGATCCACTCGCCCCGCCCGCCCGGCATCATCGCGCCTGCGACCACGATCAGCGCGGCTATCGCGGTCTTCCCGGCCACGATCTTCATCGTCCCGCTCATCGGCATCATCGAAATCATAGCGGGAGGTTCGCGAGATGCGCGAACGGGCCGCCCGACGGGGAGCGTCGTCATCGTCATCGTCATACTCTGCAGAACGGCGACGGCGCGGCGAACGATCATCCTCGGCAGCATCAGCCCTGCGTGTGCGAGACCGGCGGCGCACCAGACGGCGGTCGTCATCGGACGCGGCGCTGCGGTCATCGGCGTTATCGGCATCACCAGCATCGGTCGCGTTCGCGCCGGCGGTGTTGTCGTCAGCAGAAAGCGCCGGCGCCTCGAACAGCGGCGCGGGATGCTCCTGCACCTGAAGTTCCAGTGATGCGCCGGCAGCACCGGTGCCGCGCACGACGCGGCGCCCGCCACGACGGCGGCGCGTCACAGGAGCGGGCGCAGGCGAAGACGCGGCGGCATCGGCGGATGCGCCAGCGGCTGCGCGATCCTGAGCATCTGCTCGGGAATCGGTATTGGATACGGTTGAATTATCAGTTTCGTCACCGACGAAACCCTCAGGGTTCACAGTGGGCACAATGCTCCTTGCGGCGCGCTGCATCACGACGCCATCCAGGCCTGTACGCTTCGCTCACACCACGCTCTCACCGTGGCCGCGCGAACATGCGCTTCGCGTAAAGGCAACTTCGTCTCAAGTCTGTCCTGCGAACGGCGGACACCGGCGCTTGCGTTGTCTCTTTCTCGAGAGCCGCAAGGGGATCGACGCCATTTCGCACGCTGATGGTCATGCAGAACCACCGTCTTTCAGTATGCCACATTTTCTGGCAGACGTGCATGCTTCGCGTGGCTCGCGTTGAATACGCGGTCAGACGAGTCGGTTCAGACGAGCCATCCGAGCAGCAGATCGGCGAGCGCCAGCAGATCGGACTCGGGGACCTGTTCGTCATGCTTATGCGCCAGCAGCGGGTCGCCGGCGCCGAGGTTCACCGCCGGGATGCCGAGAATCGCGAACCGTGCCACATCCGTCCAGCCGAGCTTGGCCAGCGGTTCGCGGCCGGTGCGCTCACGGACCAGACGCGCCAGGTCCTGAGCGAGCGGCGCGTTGAGGCCCGGGCGTGCGGACGGGGACTCGTCCTTCATCTCGATGCCATAACCCGCGAACACGCCGCCCGTGACCACGTGTTCGCCATTGCCGAGTTCGGCACCGGCGTCCGCGCCCATCATCAGCGCCTTGGCATCGGCCAGCGACTTATCCGGAGCGAAACGGTAGTTCACATGCACGCGGCATTCGTCCGGGATGACGTTCGTGCCCTTGCCTCCGGAGATGAGCGTGGCGTTGAGGCCCTCGCGGTAGTCGAGCCCATCCACGTTCACCGTGGCCGGCTCATAGTCGTTGAGCCGGTTCAGGATATCGGCGGCCTTGTGGATGGCGTTCTCCCCCATCCACGCGCGGGCGGAGTGCGCGGCGACGCCGTGCGTGATCACATCGAATCGGATGGTGCCGTTGCAGCCGCCCTCGATGCCGCAGCTGGTGGGTTCGCCGATGATGGCGAAATCGCCCTGAATCCAATCGGGATGCGCTTCGACCACCTTGCGCAGGCCGTTCTTCTCCGCGGCGACCTCCTCGTGGTCGTAGAAGACGTAGGTGAGATTGGTTTTCGGCGTGCTGCCCGAGCTGCTGCCGTCTAGGGTCGCGGCGAGGTAGAGCATCACGGCGTCGGATGCCTTCATATCGGTGGCCCCGCGACCCCAGAGCACACGCTCGTTCGGGTGGGCCTTGGCGATGTCCTCGCGGATCAGCGGATCGCCGGGCTCAAGCCAACGCGGCGGGAAGTTGTCGATGACCGGCACGGTGTCGATGTGGCCCGCGAGTATGACACGCTGCTGCGGTCCGGTGAAATCGGTGGAAGCGACGATGGTGTCGCCGTGACGGCGGACAGTCAGATACGGGAGCTGCCTCAGGAAGGCCTCGATCTCATCGGCGAGCGGGCCTTCATCGTCGGAAACCGAGTAGTTCCCCATGATTTGGGTCAACAGGCTGCTCAGTTGCTCGGCTTTGGATGCGGTACGGTTCAATTCAAGCGTCATGGCACCAGCCTACCGCGAGACCGGCTTGGGGATTCGGGATTGTCTCGCTTGATGCGGCGCGGCGCAGCTGAGATGCATGTTGGCACAGGCTTGCGTCCGCCATTCGGCCCGGAACGTGAGATTTGAGCGCCATATGCGCTCGACTGTGCCACACTTGGTGCGGTAGAGGAGGCTTCAGAACAATATGACCGGTTTGATCAGCGCCATGCAGGGTTTCTGCGTGATCGGCATCGTCATCTTCGTGGGCTATGTGGCGGCGCGCATGCGCATCGGAGGTCCAAGCGCGCAGATGGTGCTCAACCGGTTCTCGTTCTTCGTCTCCAGCCCATGCCTGATGTTCGCGATCCTGTCCAAGGAGCCGATCTTCGATATCTTCCATCCCTCGATCATCGTGGCGTTCCTGTCCGCCGTGCTCGTGGGCGTGGTGTTCCTTGTGCTCAATCAGCTGTTCTTCCATTTGAAGGCACCGGACGCCACCATTGGCGCGCTGAACTCCCTGTACCTGAATTCCAATAACATCGGCCTGCCGGTCGCCACGTACATTCTGGGCAACGGCGCGCTGGTGGCGCCGATCCTGGTGATGCAGCAGGCGCTGTTCACACCTATCGGCCTGACGGTGCTCGACGTGACCACCAAGGGCAAGGTCTCGGCCAAGGAGATTCTGAAGCAGCCGCTGCATCAGCCGCTGCTCATCGGTTCGCTGCTGGGCATCGTGGTCTCGGCGGTTTCGGCCAAACTGGGGTGGTTCCCGGTGCCGAACTTCATCTACGACCCCATCAACATGATCGGCGAATCCGCCGTGCCGATGATTCTCATGGCGTTCGGCATGTCGTTGCACGGCACCAAGCCGTTGCAGCAGAAGGGCGACCGGCCGGCCATCTTCACCGTGGCGGTGCTGAAGAACATCGTGATGCCGATCATCGCGTTCCTGCTCGCCTACTTCATGATGGGCTTCCGTGGTCCGGAACTGTACGCGTGCGTGGTGCTCGCCGCGCTGCCGACCGGCCAGAACGTGTACAACTACGCGGCTCGGTACAACGTGGGCCTCACATTCGCGCGCGACGGCATCCTGATGAGCACGATGACCAGCCCGGTGTTCATCGCGATCATTGCATTCCTGCTGAGCTGAGGAATCGCGATGAACCGCCGCGGCACAGCCGCTCCCCTCACCTACGGACAGTCCACCGGACTGTCCGCCTAACGGCTCGGCATCGCGATCATTGCATTCTGACACAGGCCAGTGATCCGTCTCCCCAATAATTGAGGGTTCGACTTCCGCCCCCGGTCAGCTTCGCTGACAGCCCGTCCTGCAATTAAGGACGTACTGCGTGCACGGCATGCTGCCTCGCCTGTCGGCTCGCACGCCGCCTACAAACAGCTCCGCTGTTTGCTTCACGGCAACGGTCCCACAGAGGGGGCCAATCATCACTCGAACAATTGCTGACGCGGGCGCTAGGCGGCGGTTCGTGCCAGCTCGTCGAGGCGCGCGGCGAAGCGGGGCCAGTCGGTCTTCATGGCGGTCAGGAGCTTGAGCGTCGGCACTTTGTCGATCGGCACCCAGCTGATCTCCTTGCTTTCGTCGTCATTGGGCCTCGGGTCAACGACGTGGCCCGGCTTCTCGAACGCGAACACGGTGGTGTACGCCCACGGGCCGTGGTCTTCGCGATAGGAGCCGACCACCTCGATGTCCTCCGGGGTGATGTTCGCCTCCTCGTAGCTCTCACGCAGCGCGCCCTCGATCGGCGACTCGCCGTCTGCCGTGGCACCGCCTGGGATACCCCAGGTGCCGCCTTCCGCGCTCCACGCGGCGCGATGCTGCATCACCACATGGGTCACCTCGCCGGTCGACGAATCGCGGCGGGCCAGCAGGATGCCCGAAGCGCCGTTGGTGCCCCAATGCTTGCGACCGCACGCGCAGTCCACCCAGCCGTCGCCGGGCTGGTGCACGTTCTCGATCGGGGGCAGATTGTCCTTGCCGGCCGCCGCGATGCCTGCCGCATCCGCGGATTCCGGGGCGATCTCGCCGCGCTGCACATTCCACAGATCGGTCCAGTCCACGCCCAGCTCCTTAACCAGCTTGCGCAGCAGTGGCAGGCTGATGCCGATGATGCCATGTGGGTCGCCCTCGACACCGTCGATGAACGCGCCGCCGAACCCCTCCAAAGTGAACGATCCAGCCACTTCCAGCGGCTCGCCGGTGGCGATGTACCGCTCGATGTCCTTATCGGAGTAATCGCCGAACTTTACTACGGCGTGACTGGCGCCGCGCGCCACGCGCCCGCTGGCAAAATCGATGACGCAGTGACCGGTCCACAGCTCGCCACTGGCACCACGCATCCGACGCAGACGCTCGCGCGCGACTTCGGGGCTGTGAGGCTTGCCATAGCATTCGCCGTCCATGAGGAACATCGAATCGCAACCGACGATGAGCGGTCCGATGCTCGACCGCGTCAGGCCCGGCTGCAGGGCCACGACGTTGGAGATCGGCTCGGTGACGGTCGGTATGTCCACGCCGGAGAAGTCGCGTGTGGTGGCGATGCGGTCCTTGGAGTAGTCGATGGGCGCGGCGGTTTCAGTGGCCGACTGGACGCTCTGGCCTGAACCGTCCTGCCTTTGGCCCTGCCCCTGCGTTTCTCGCTTTTCCGAACCTGCCGCCACCGCGGCGGCGGCATCCTCGGCCTGCACTTCCGGGGCGCGCAGCGGGTAGGCGATCACCCGCTCGCCGGTCGCGGCGGCGGCCGTGGCGGCCACGTCACGATATGCACGATGCACGGCCTGCGCCTTGGCTTCGGCAAGGATCATCACCCGCTGGTCCACGGTCAGCTCATCAACCGTGACGCCGGCGGCCTGTGCAGCGGTTTCGAGCGCGGCCGGCTCGTCCACATGCGAGACGCGGATGGTCGGGCAGATGCCGGCCGAATACAGCACATCGCGGCGCGGGCGGGACTTGGACGCCAAAATCAGCGGAATGGGAACAGACATACACCCTCCTGACGTAGGTTCACTACCAGCATTGTATGAATCGGCACGGGCATCCCGGAACCGGGCGGCGCCAAGACGTGCGCAACGCACAATCCGCATCGCGCACGACACGCCCGGGCCGGATTCGCCGCAACGATTCGCCGTCCGCGCACGTATATACCTGTGAACACAACGACAGGAGACCGGGGAGACGATGATGGGCTGGTTCACGGCGCGACGCGGCAGGACGAGGGGCGACGGCACATCCGCCGCAACGCCGTCCGCCAAGAACGCCGCAACCGAACGCCGACTCATCCGCGCAATCGTGCGGCACGGCTCGCGAACCGCAGCCGATCAATTGGTGCGCATGTATTTCGATGACGTGCTCGCCTTCGTCTGGCGCGTGACCGGGGACCGGGAACACGCGCTTGATCTGACCCAAGAGACGATGATTGCGGCGTTGCGCTCGCTCTCCGGATACGATCCGGACAAAGCATCGCTGCGCACATGGCTGTACGCCATCGCCTCGCACAAAGTAATAGACGCGAGGCGGGCGAATCGTGTCACCGTCACACCGCTGCCGATGGACGAGACGCTGGACGGCACCGGCAGCGCACGCAAAACCCACATCGACGGCAACCCATCGGAAGTCATCACGGTGGCGGGCGACGGGCCGAACCGCACCCGCGACCCGGCCGACATCCAGGCCGACGCCGATCTGCTTGCCCGCATCGATGCCTTTGTAGGACGGTTCGACGCCGGCACACAGGAGATCTTCCATTTGCATACGGCCGCAGGTCTACCGTTCCCGCAAATCGCAGCGGCCCGCGGCGAGCGCACCGAAGCCGTGAAGGCCCGCTATTACCGACTGATCCAAGCGATTCGAAAGGAGTTCGCCGATGAACGAACAAACCGATCGTGCCAATCGAACTGATCGTTCAATCCCGTCCGATCCAAACGGCCCTGTTGCCGGCAATGCCGAAGCGGCGATACCGGGTTCCGCCGTTTTCGTCGGCGTCCCGACAAGCATCTCCGTCAACGGACATGCCCGCGGGCGCTCCAAAGTGAGCACCGACAACAGCCTTGTCGACATGGAGTCGCGCATCATACGGGCGATGGCGGCACGTGCGGACGCACCACTCCCCGGCAATGTCGTACATAATCCGGGCGATGACGGCACCATCGCCCCCGATACCATACTCGCCAACGTCATCGTCGACTCGCCCACGCAGCGCGAGCAAGCGATTGCGGACTCGGTCGAAGCCGGCGTGCCGAAGCGTGTCACCCTGTGGTCCACGCTGGCCGAAGCGCGCGGTTCGCTACGGTTGCGCGACTTGTTCTTCGGCGCATGGGACTGCGTGGCCGTCGCCCTCGTGATGACCGCGACAGTCTGGCTGATTCCGCTGATACGACTATTCACCAACGCCGCATACGCGCTCGCCCATCCCGGCACCGTCTATGCGATGGCGTTTCTGACCGCGCCGTTCCTGTATGAGGCCACGCATCTGCTGGTGCGATTCAAGGAGCATGAAAACCATACCGACGATTTGCTGCGCACTATGCGCTGGTCGTTCACGCGGCTGTGCGCGCTGCGCATGCTGGTGATGGGGGCGGCTGCGGCCACGCTCATCGTGGGCTATGCAGCAGTCGTCAGTGTGCTGGGCGCGCAGGTGGGTCTTGCGAGCGGCGGTGCCGGAGGCGGCATCGGCAGTGGTGTCGGCGGAGCGCTCTCCTTCCCCGACGCTACCGGAATCGGACTCGGCAGCGGAGCGGCCAATGCTGGCATGGCCTGGAGTCCGGCCGGCCTGTCGGGCGTCATCCCGGACACATCGGCCGCCCGGTTCTCGCTGCTGACGCTGCTGGGCGTGGCCTTCAGCGCGCTGTTCGTGTTCGGCATCGCACAGCTCGTGGCAGACGTGCACGCCCGCTGGCCGTGGTCGATGATCGCGATACCTGCCCTCTGGGTAGCGCTGTGCGTGGCGCTGCTGGCCTGGCACGACGTACTGGCACCGCTGCTGGCCGGACTGCCGCCAATGGTCGCGCTCATCACCGCTGTGGCGACCGGTGTGGCATATTTCGCGGCAATGGGCCGATTCGTACGGCTCGCACCATCCGTCGCCGAAGCCGCATGATGCCGTAATCCGCTCCCTTCCATATCAGTTCATTCCATCCCACCCCGTTCCCACACCCCAACCCATTCCCATAGCCCATCCCGTTACCCGCCGATTCGCTAGTGTCCGTTTCGTAATTGGTTGAGTGGTGATGGCCCCCTCTGACGAGGGGGCTGGCAGCGAAGCTGACTGGGGGAGAGAAAAAGCTGAATCCCTCAATTATTTCTGACACAGACCACTAGTGTCCCGCGTCTCCTGAAAGGAATCGCAATGCTTACCGTTGACAACGTATCCAAGAAGCTCTCCGGCAAAACCATCCTGCACGACATCAATCTCGAGTTCGACCACGGCGTCTACGGCCTGCTTGCTCCGAACGGCGCGGGCAAGACCACGCTGATGAAGCTCATGACCACGTTGCTGTTCCCCGATTCCGGCTCGATTCGGCTGGACGGCGAAGACATCGTGACGCTCGGCGAGCGCTATCGCGGCCAAATCGGATATTTGCCGCAGGATTTCGGCTACTACCCCGGCTACACGCCTCGTCAGTTCCTGCGCTATATCGCCGCGTTGCAGGGCATGCCCAGGCATGGATTGGACGCGCGCATCGATGCGCTGCTGGACATGGTGGGCCTGTCCGAGGCCGCCAACAAGCGGATGCGCACGTTCTCGGGCGGCATGATCCAGCGCGTCGGCATCGCACAGGCGCTCGTACACGACCCGCGCATCCTGATTCTCGACGAGCCTACCGCCGGACTCGACCCCAAGGAGCGTGTGCGTTTCCGCAACATCATCCATTCGCTCGCCGCCGATCGTATCGTGATTCTCTCCACCCATATCGTCTCCGATTTGGAAACGATTGCAGGCCACATCGTGATGCTGCGCGACGGCACGGTGTACACGAATGCCTCGCCCGCCGACATCTGCTCGTCCATGGAGGGCAGGATCTACGAGGTGGCGGCGGGGACGCCCCTCGCCGAAGGCCAGCGGTTGCTTTCGGAGGTGCAGTACGGAGGCGAAACCAGACTGCGCATCTACTCGGAGGAACCCCTTTCCGGGGGTGCAAACGCGCCCGGCATCAACGCGACTTCGGCTGGTCTGTCTCCGACCGGGTTGGCCGCCGGTACAGCAATCGCCCCGGTCATGGTCGCCCCGAACCTCGAGGACGCCTTCCTCGTCATCTATGGAGGCTGACATGGCCACCCACCTGCAACCGCTACGATTCACCAGCGGCGAGCTTGTCAAGATTGCGCGGCTCCCGCTGGTATGGGCAGTCATCGTCCTGTGCGCGCTGGTGAATCTGCTGATGGCCACGGCGGCCACTCCCGCGAATACCGTCGCGCGATATAACTACGCGAGCGCCGTCGCCGTGGCCATCGGCGGCAAAGTCGGACCCGAGTTCGACCGGGCACTCACGCTGATCGGTCCGTCCGGCAGCGCTGCATCACCCCGCGACGCCGCACAATCCGACACGGAAACCGTCCGCGATGCCAAACCGACCAGCCCCGTCATCATCGCGCGGATTCCCAAGAATTCAACGATGACCGCAGACGAACTGCACCGGCAGCTGGCCGCGGTCACACGCGGCGCCACGAACACGCTCGCCGGCTACGACGCCACGGCCACGCGCGACGCGATGCTCGCGCAGGTCGCCGGCGACCCGGCCGCCACATGGCTGATGCAGCGCAAATACGATGCCTACGCCGCTCGCGTGGCCCATCTGGCGAACACCGGCGCGGCGTTGGACCTGGCGGCCGGCTCGGCCACCGACCCAACGTTGAACCATTGGACGAATATGACCGGCTACCTGTTCTTCGAGACGTGCACGTTGGCGGTGCTGCTCATGGCGTTGGCGCTCGGCTACGAGCGTACGGCGGGCACCGAGCAACTCATGATGGCCACGCGCGTCGGACGACGACTCGTCGCACCAAAAATCGCGGCGGGCCTGATCGCCTCGACAATCGCGTACCTGCTGCTCGTGGCGGCAATCGTCATACCGTATCTCATGGTGTTCGACGTGCGCGGCGTATGGAGCGCGAGTGTGGCGAGCCAGTTCAACACGGTGTTCGGACAGCGTCCGTTCGTCACATGGTGGGATCTGACCATCGGCCAGTACCTGTTCGTGCGACTGGCGCTGGGGCTGGCGATCACGCTGTGCTTCGCGCTGTTCACGGCGACTCTCGGGCTGCTGATGCGCAACACGTTCGCGGTGGCTGGATGCGTGGGCATCACCGTGATACTGGTCATCGGCATTATAGGCGCGGCACATGCGGCAGGACTGCCGTGGGGCGCGTGGATCGGCGGGTTCAACCCGGTGGGTGTGCTGCTGCTGCGCGAGCAATGGTTCACCGAACTTGGCTTGGACGCGCCCACCGCCTTCTGGGAGACCGGCGTGACCGCCTGCTCGCTCGTGTATCTCACGGCCGCATTGGCTGCGGCACGGCGTGCGTTCGACCACAGAGATCTGATTGCCTGAACCGCCATCATCGCCTACAGGACATCATCACCTACAAGGTCACATGCACAACACTCGCAATACTTGCAAAGGAGTCATCATGACACTGTTCGCCGCGGAAATGCGCAAAATCTGGCGCCCGATTCCAGTTTTGATGCTCATGGCCATGGGCGCGCTCTGGGCGTTCGTCGGCATCATGCCCGCCTATCAGGCCTTTACGGAAACCGAGCGCAGCGTGGGTTTCCTGCCGCTCAATCTGACCAGCGAGCGCCGGCTCGTCACACGCTACGGACCGCTCACCGACCAGTCCACCATCGACCGGATGAAGGCGGACATCCCACGTCTGGAGCAACAGGCCACACGCGACATCCAAGCGCATCCGGCCGAGGCGAAGACGCTCGGCATCACTGATTTCGCCGGCTACAAACACTGGTATAACGCAATCGCCGACCAGACGTTCTACCCTACCGATGCACCCAACACCATTCCGGAGGGGCGCACGGCGACCGGCGCGGACACTGCCGAGAGCGCCGCCATCAGAGAAGCCAGGAAGAAAACCGACCCAACCGCGACCATGACCGAGGCGGAGCAAGCGGCGATGTACGAGGCCGAGCGCACGCTGTCCAATGGTTCCGAAGCGCTGCAGGATCTGCATAACATCGCACTGCTGATGCAGCACTTCCCCATCACCCAGTCCGATGCACAACGCAATCTCGACAATTCGGTCGCGATGCTGCGCTCCACCGCACACACCGACCATCCGGTCACGCCGTTGCAGCAGCAGTTTGAGCGGGACTATCGAACGGCGGCGGCAAACGGCTGGGATGACACCGTTTCCGGTGGATGCGTGGCCACGGACGTCACCGGCAAGACCGTGACCAATGAGACCGGTGGCGAGGAGAACGCCCCGATGGACGGGGCCGACGCGACCGACACAACCGGCTCATCCGGCAGCACAGGCGACGCCCAGCTTGGCGAGGGCTGCGATTCGGCCGATGCCTCGCTGGGGTCATCGTCATATCGGGTTCCCGGCACGATGCCGTCATCGGTGACCGACCGACTGGCGCGCTACGCCGCGCATCCCGGACAATCCAGCTACATCGCGTACAACATCGTGGAGAACACATGGGCGTATGCCTTCGCGATTGCGGTCTTTATGGTGATCGCCTCCGCCGCGCTCACCATACCGGTGATGGTCCGCGATCGCGGACGGCGCATGACCCAGCTGCAGTGGGCGTCGCGTTCCGGACGGTCCGGACGGCGAGTGCGCGTGGTGGCCGTGGCGGCGAGTTCCCTGCTCGTCAGCGTGCTGACGTTGACGGCGTTCGGCCTGCCGCTAGCAGTGTTGTTACGCGATTTTCTTGGCACGCCGGTGCTGAATCTCAACACGAATGTCAGCATGGGCGGAGTCTCGTTCGAGATGCCCTTCGGTGTGCCGATCGTACCGTGGGCCTATTGGACGCTCGGACAGTATCTGGCAATCATCGGCGCAACCATCGTGGTGCTGGCCCTGGCCACGACGATGGCGGGCGCGTGGCTGTGCCGTTCGACGGGCTCCATCATCCGCATGCTGCTGATCATGGTGCCGCTGCTGGCGTTGGTACTGCTGCCGGCGCAATTCGTCTACTTCCAGAACATGTTCCTGATGGGCAACTGGCTGACGAACCGCCTGACCATGCCCGGATTGGAATTCTGGATGCCGTTGGCCGCGCTGACGCTGGCTGTGGCGGCGTGGGTGGTCTCCACGATTCGGCTTCGCCGCCGGGAGCTACTGCGTTAGATAGGTTTCCGACCGATTTCCGATCGAGCCGCGGAAGCTCGACAACTTCCGCATAACAGTTCTGGACATATACGTGTCGCCAACAGTGCAAGCGACAGGATTCTGGGCATATACCTACCAGTTATTCTGGGCATATACGTGTCATAAGCAAGGTTCTGGGCATATTCCTACCACGAAAACAGTCAAATTGGGAGCCTCGTGGTAGTCATATGCCCAGAACCCACTGAGAAGGTCGCTTCGTGGTAGGGATATGCCCAGAACCCACTGGGACGATCACTGTAGTGAGCTGAGTTTACTGATGCTGACGACGTTCAGTGCCATGCCGAGCGCACAATCAGAGGAAACACCAACAGACAATGCCGCAACTGGCTGTATGTTCGCGCCTGAACCATGGGCTCGCGAACTTACAGCCCTTTCTCGCATCCAAACAGGCTGTATGTTCGCAGCAGTGTCGTGCAGACGCGAACATACAGCCAGTTGCTCGACAACGACCATGCAAAATGTGCCTGCCGATGTGCCTACATCCGCCAAAACGGAACAGCAGGCACATCGGCAGGCACATTAGAAACGATCGAGATGCAATCTGGCCGCTATCGCCGCTCGATTTCGACGCCGGCGGTGTTGATGGGCAGGTGAAGCACACGCCAGTGGCCGGAGGCCAGCTGATTGACGGCCACCTGGTCGATGGCCTCGCGGGCGTCGCCGTAGTGCAGCACGAGCACGCACGGGCCGGCACCGGAGACGGCGGCGGCATAGCCTTTGGAGCGGAACAGCGCGATGAGTTCGGTGGACGGCGGCATGAGCGGCGCACGGTACGGCTGATGCAGACGGTCCTGCGTCGCGGTGAACAGCAGCGCGTTAGCCTGAGCGGCCGCGGCGGCGAATGCGGCGGCGCTCACCGGCGCGTTCGCGGCAGCTGCAGCAACACCGGCATCACCGCCGAGCGCATCGGCACCGCCTTGTGCCGCAGCCTGGGCGAGCACCACCGGGTTCATCGCAGCGGGCAGCAGTCCCACGCGGGAGACATTGTATACGGCGTCCTTGTGCGGCAGTTCCTTGGGCAGCGCCTGACGGGCCTTTTCGGTGGACAGCTCATAATCAGGCACGAACACGGCAGCTGTGATGGCCGGATCGACCGGATAGTTGACGGTGTGGAAGCTGCCGTGCAGCGGCTCGCCACCGGGGATGGCCACCGAGCCGACGCCTTCAGCCGTGGCGAAGTCCCACGAGACCGTCAGCCCGCCGAAGACGGCCGGCGCCACGTTGTCCGGATGGCCCTCGATCTGGGCGGCCATGTCGAAAATGGCCGGACGATTAAGGTCGCCGGGCTGCGCAAAGGCGGCCGCCGCCGCGATGCCGGCCACGATGGCCTCGGCGGAGGATCCCATGCCGCGCGCCTGCGGGATGTTGTTGGTGGCCTCAAGCGTGAAACCGAGCCGCCCCAGACCGAAGGTGGCGCAGGCTCGACGGAAGGTGGAGACCACCAAATGCGTCTCGTCGCGCGGCAGCGTGTCCTCGCCCTCGCCGTGGATGAACACATGGGCCACGCCGTCGGACGGGTCGGGGTTGAGCGTGAAGGTGAGCTCGTCGTGGTAGTCGAGCGCGAGGCCGACGGTGTCGAAGCCGGAGCCCAGATTGGCGGACGTGGCCGGCACGCGCACCTTGACCTGTGTGCAAATGGGATTCATATAGCTTCCTCTGTGATTGGCTCCCTCTGATGAGGGGGCTGTCTAGTGTGAACGCGGCTGAGGGAGAGACCACCCTACCATGCTTTTCTCTCCCTCAGTCGGCTTCGCCGCCAGCTCCCTCATCAGAGGGAGCCGTTGATGCGGATACTCCTCAAACCGATAAACCGCCAAGCCAACTCCCCCACCAGAGGAAGCCGTTGATGCGGGAGCCCCTCAAATCGATGCATCAGAGGGAGATGGCATTCATACCGATCAGTCCAGCACGCGCAGGATGGACGGCTCGCCGGTCACGAAGTCGAGGGCCTGCACGGCCTTGACGGTCGCGCGCAACGTGTCCTCGTCGGTCAGATGGGTCACCACGCGCAGCTGCTGGATTTCGCCGTCGTAGCCGGGGTCGGTCAGCGTGGGCTTCAGGTCCTGGTTCACGCCGTTGATGGAGACGCCGTTCTTGGCGAACTCGGTGGCGATGGCGGCCAGCACGCCCGGCTTGTCGTGGATGAGGAAGCGCACGGCGAAGGCTGCCTTGGAGGCGCTGACGGGGGCCTTGGGCAGGTTCTTGTACAGCGGAATGGACGGGCCGGTGCAGCCTGCGGCGATGTGACGGGCTTCGGTGACCACGTCGCCCACCACGGCGGAGGCGGTCGGCGCGCCGCCGGCGCCGCGGCCGTAGAACATGAGGTCGTCGGCGGCCTCGGCCTTGACGAAGATCGCGTTGAACGAGCCGTGCACAGAGGCGAGCGGATGAGACTCGGGCAGCAGCGCCGGGTAGACGCGGGCGGAGACGCCGGCCTCGCCGTTTTCGACGACCGCGAGCAGCTTGATGACCTTGCCTTCGGCGGTGGCAGCTGCGATGTCGTCGGCGGTGATCTTGGTGATGCCCTCGACGGACACGTCGTCGATGGTCACTGGCGTGTGGAAGCCGAGGGTGGCCATGATGGCGGCCTTGTTGGCGGCGTCGTAGCCCTCGATGTCGCCGGTCGGGTCGGCCTCGGCGTAGCCCTTGGCCTGCGCGTCCTTGAGCACATCCTCGAACTGGAGGCCCTTGGTGGTCATCTCATCGAGGATGTAGTTGGTGGTGCCGTTGACGATGCCGAGCATGCTGGTCACCTTGTCGCCCACGAGGGACTCGCGCAGCGGGCGCAGGAACGGGATCGCGCCGCCCACAGCCGCCTCAAAGTAGATGTCGACGCCCTTGGCCTCGGCGGCGGCGTAGATCTCCGGGCCGTACTTGGCCAGCAGCGCCTTGTTGGCGGTCACGACGGATGCGCCAGATTCGATGGCGGCGAGCACGAACTTGCGGGCCACGGTGGTGCCGCCGATGAGCTCGATGACGATGTCCGAGTTGGTGGCCACGCTCATGGTGTCCGTGGTGACAATGGACTGGTCGATCCACGGGAACTTCTCGGTTTCCTTGGGGTCCAGGCAGGCCACGCCGGTCAGTTCGATCGGGCGGCCGATGCGGGCGGAAAGCTCATCCTTCTGCTCGACGATCAGACGGGCGGTCTGCGAACCGACCGTGCCGGCACCCAACAGGCCTACGCGAATCGGGGTTCCATTCAGTTCTGCCACTTTACCATTCCTTCCAAATACAAGCTTGATTTCCCATTGTTATTGTACGGATTGATTCCTACAGCGACCGGGGACTGTCCATTCGTCCGCCGGCGTCATCAGCGGATGTCACTCGCTGACGTCGAGGTCCAGCAGGTCGTCGATCGTCTGACGGCGCAGCATCACATGCGCCCCGATCTCGCTGACAGCCACGACGGCCGGAATAAGCGCCTGGTTGTAGTTGCTCGCCATCGTGCGGCCGTAGGCGCCGGTGACCGGCACGGCAAGGATGTCGCCGCGCCGCAAATCGGCGGGCAGCCTCACCTCATGCACCACGATGTCGCCGGACTCGCAGTGCATGCCGCAGACGCGCGCAAGCATCGTCTCGGCAGAGCCCGCCCGGTTCGCCAGTCGCGCGGTGTAATCGGCGCCGTACAGGGCTGGGCGGATGTTGTCGGACATGCCGCCATCAACCGACACATACACGCGTTCGCTGATCGGGTTGCCTTCGGCATCCTTCGGCGCACGGTCGCCGTCGCCGCTCAGGTGCACATGCTTGATGGTGCCCACGCGGTACAGAGTCACGCCTGCGGGGGCGACGATATAACGCCCCGGCTCGAACGAAATCGCGGGAGCCGGCATGCCGAGCGCACGATTGGTCTCGCCCACAGCCTTGGCCAAGCGGCCCAGCTCCACGTCGATGTCCATCGAATCCTCGCCATCCGTGTAGGCTACGGAGTAACCGCCGCCGAGGTCGATCTCCGGCAGGGTGAACGCATCGGTGGCGTACAAGGTCTTGCGCAGCAGCATCATGCGCTTGCCGGCCTGGATGAACGCGTCCGCATCATGGATGTTGGAGCCGATGTGCGAGTGCGCGCCCACGAGCTCCAACACATCCTGATTGGCGAGGATGGTCTTCAGCACGGCGATGGCCGGACCGTCCGCGATGGCGGTCATCGCCTCGGCGAGCGCCTTGTCCTTGTCTGAAACCTGTTCGTGGCTCAAATCGTATGGGTAGCGAAGATTGTATTGCAGCTGACGTTCGCCCTTATGTCCAACTTCCACACCGCCGTCCGCAGCGCTTGCGGCACTGTCCGCAGCAGCAGCAGTCGCTTCGGCGAATCGCGCATTGGTTACTGCCGGAGTGACGTCCGCGAGATTCTTGAGCGCGGTATCCAGTACGGCGGCATTCGCATTGGCCGGCAGCAGCGGTACGCCGAACTTCTGGTCCTCGTGCGCTGTGGAGATGTATTCATGCCCGCCCGCGTGCACGCCGACGGTGACGCGCAGCATCACACGGGCGCGCTTGCCGAGACGACGCGCGATGGCCGCGATACGCTCGGGTTCCCCGGGCTCGTCAACGACGATCTTGGCGAAGCCCTGTTCGATGGCAAGCTCGATTTCGGCGTCGGACTTGTTGTTGCCGTGCAGCACCAGACGACGGCCGGGTGCACCGGCGGCGAGGGCGATGCGCATCTCCCCCATCGTGCAGGTGTCCACGTACATGCCGGCGTCGAGCACGAGCCGCACGATCTCCTTGGAGAGGAACGCCTTACCGGCGAAGCTCACGTGCGTGGTGGAGTTGTTGAATGCGGCGGCCGCGGCGCGCACAAAGTGCCGGGCGCGCTCATTGACCTCGTCGGTGTCGATGAGATAGAGCGGCGAGCCAAACTCGTCCAGCAGCGATTCGGCCGTACGGCCGTGGAATTCAATGGCTCCGGTGGCCGGGTCCACGGCCGAAGCGGCGGGCCAGATATGGGTGATAGGCATGGTGTCTCCTTGGATGTCCCTTGATGTCGTTCGACGTCTGCTGGCGCTTACAGGCGTCTGCAGAGGCGTATGGCCCTGATTGCAGCAGCGTTTTCAGACTGGTCTGGCTACCACTGTGCCACATCGGTGTGCACAGTGCCGCCGGATATTCCATTGTGCGGGTCGTGCGGCACCATCCGACCTGCAATGTGTGCGACTCGACGGCCCGAGCACGCGCGGTCCGCTGCTGCCCTCAGGTCTGCTTTTCATCAGGTCTGCCGTCCTCAGGCCCCGGCCGCTCAGCGGCCGATTATCCAGCGACTCTGAACCGTCAGCTGAAGAGTTCGTCGTGGGAGCCGGTGCGCTGGAAGATGGCGAGATCGTCGGTGGTGCACCAGATAAGCAGCCAGTCGCCGGCGTTGGCGATATGGCATTCGTTGGAGCCCTTCCACTCTCCGGACAGCGTGTGCATGTTGTGGCGGCGTTTCAGCTCCTCGATGGATTCGACGGTGTCGTCAAGGATGAGCCTGACCACCTGTCGCAAAGGAGCAGTATCAATCCGCTTTTTCCTCAGACGTTTGATATCCCTATTGAATCGAGGCGTGTATTCAGGTTCCAGCATAATCAAATTCCCAAACTGGCGAACATATCATCAGCCGTCTTGAAATCATGCGTCCGGCCGTTCTTGATGATCTCCTGCGTTTCGCGGATGGCTTCGCGGCTTTCCTCGTTCGGCTTCTCCGATTCAAAGGTCAGTGGAATGCTGCGGGTGCGGGCCATCTGCGTCCAGAATGCACGCGTAGCGGAGGCGAGGGTGAGCCCGTACTCCTCGGCCACTTCCGACGCCTGGGCGATCACCTGTTTGCTCGCCCTGATGGCCTTGGATTCCGTCGCATTCGGGGAAGTCGTCACTGCGGTCATGGCAATCCTCCTTAAATTCCAATGAACATACAGCCATATGTGCACAGTTGTGGCTAATATTACCACATCAGCACCACGGTAGTGCACAAACCGGTGAACGATGTGCAAGCAAACCGCAAACCGCAATCGGTAAACAGCAGCAGAAAAACATGAGGCAGCCCCATAATCGGGACTGCCTCATTCGTCATATACGTCGCGAGCGTCGCGAAATACAGCGATGGCCGAAGGCCATCACATCTTTTCCGGCGCAGAAACACCGAGCAGGTCGAGGCCAGCGGCGATCACGTCGCGGACGGCGTCGTTGAGCTTGAGACGGGCGGCGGCGCGCGCCGGCTCCGGGTTCTTGGCGATTTCGAGGGCCTTGCGGGCCTCCTCGTCGCCGCGGACCTCCGGGTCGGTCAACGGCATCGGCACCACGCGTTCCACGTTGTACCACTTGTGGTAGGCGGCGGCCAGATCCTCAAGGTAATGCGCCACGCGATGCGGGGCGCGCGCGTCGCCCGCCAAGGTCAGCAGCGCCGGCCACTGGGCGATCGCGGCGAGCACTTCGCCGTCCGCCTCGGTGTCCAGCAGGGACAGATCGGCACCGTCATACGAGATGCCGGCGGCCTCGGCGTTGCGGTCCACGTTGCAGGAGCGGGCGTGCGCGTACTGCACGTAGTAAACCGGGTTGTCGTTGGAATGGGAGGCCAGCAGGTTGAGGTCGATGTCCACCGGCGAGTTGTAGTCGGTGCGGGCCAGCGAGTAGCGGGATGCGTCCACGCCGATGGCCTCGACCAGGTCGTCGATGGTGACGACGTTGCCGGCGCGCTTCGACATGCGCACGGCCTTGCCGTCCTTGAGCACATTGACCAGCTGACCGATGAGGATCTGCATGTTCTCGCCCGGCTTGTCGCCGAAGGCCGCGCACATGGCCATCATGCGGCCGATGTAGCCGTGGTGGTCGGCGCCGAGCATGTAGATGGCGATGTCGGCCGGGGCGGACGGCTTGCCGTCGCGGTGGCGCTTGTTCCAGTAGTAGGCGATATCGGCGGCGAAGTATGCGAATTCGCCGTTGGACTTGATGATCACTCGGTCCTTGTCGTCACCGTGCTTGGTGGACTCGAACCAGGTGGCACCGTCCTTCTCGTAGATGTCGCCGCGTTCGCGCAGCTCTTCGATGGCACGCGTCACCTCGCCATCCTGATACAGGCTGTTCTCGTGGAACCAGACGTCGAAGTGCACGCGGAAGTCCTTCATGGACTTGCGGATCTCGTCGAACATCATCGGTACGGCGCGCTTGCGGAACTCCTCACGCAGCTCCGAATCGGATTCGCCGACCGGCTCGCCGTCGGCGTTGAGGCCTTGGTCCTCATGCTGGAGGGCGGTCAGGTCCACGCCGTCCGCCTTGGCCTCGTCCTGTACGCGGCGGGCGATCTCGTCGATATAGGCGCCCTTGTACCCATCGAACGGGGTTTCGGTCTGGTAGCCGGCCTCGCCGAGGTTGTTGGCGCGGGCCCATGCGGCCACCAGCGACTTGGCGAAGCGGTTGATCTGCTCACCGTGGTCGTTGAAGTAGTATTCGCGCACGACTTTGGCGCCGTTGGCTTCGAGCACGCGGGCCATCGAGTCGCCGGTGGCTGCCCAGCGGGTGCCGCCGATGTGGATCGGGCCGGTGGGGTTGGCGGAGACGAATTCGAGGTTCAGGGTCTTGCCGGCAAGGTGTTCGTTGCGACCGAACGTGGAGATGCCGCGTTCGTCCTTCACGGCGGCCAGCACCTGATCGACCACGGCGGCGGCCGAAGCGGAGTCAAGGGTGATGTTGATGAAGCCGGGGCCGGCCACTTCCACGGATTTGACGCCATCCGCCTCGGTGAGTTCGGCGGCGAACGGCTCAGCCAGGTCGCGCGGCTTCATACCGGCCTTCTTGGCCAGCTGCATGGCGATGTTGGAGGCCCAGTCGCCGTGCGCGCGATCCTTCGGGCGCATGACGGCGAGCTTGTCGACCGGCGGGATCAGATCGTCGGTCAGTTGGCCGGCTTTGCCCTCGGCAACCAGGTTGTGGGCAATCTTGGAAATCAGTTCACTTAAGGCTTCAGGACTCATTCTTCCAAGGATACCGGCCGCACCGACGTTTGCAGACTCCTCGCCTATGACTTCGCCTTCTCATTCGCGACCGGCCTGTGGCACTTGTGGCTGCGACTGCGGATTCGCATGGATCCCCATGGACTCCCACGCATCACATTGGAGCGGAATAGGACCGTGGACGCACATCCGTGGCGATACATACCGCCCGAACTCCGCCAACAACAACCATCGCTTTTCCGCAGGGACCCGCCGAACCCCTATACATACCGACCGTCGGTATGTATAGTGCGAGCCAGCACTCGACAATCACAAGGTTTCCCTCCCTAGACGCAAATGCCGGCAGCACCCCATCGGCGGAATTCGGGGAAATCGAAAGATTGGGGAAACGACGGAAGTCCTTCAGGAAGGAGGAGCACATGGCACGCAACGCGCATCCGGAGGTGACCGAGCGCCGCATCCTTGAAGCGGCGCGTGATCTGTTCGTCGAGAAGGGATACGAAAAGACCACTGTCCAGAACATCGTGGACCGGCTCGGCGACCTCTCCAAAGGAGCGATCTACCATCATTTCAAATCCAAGGAAGCGATTCTGGACCGGCTGAACAGCGCCGATTGGGATTACAGCCAGGGACTCCGCGACCAAATCATGGCCCGAGAAGACCTCACCGGACTCGACAAGCTGCGGGCATTGTTCACCCTCGCCGTCAGCAACACGGAGCACAACAAGCTCAATCAAGCAGCGCTGCCGATGCTCAACGACCCGGTCTGCCTGGCCAACAACATGCATTTCTGGACCGCCGATCTGCCGGAGCATTGGCTGCCCATAATCGAGCAGGGCGTTGCGGATGGTTCGATTCCCACCGAATACCCGCGCGAAGCCGCCGAACTCATCGCCCTGCTCACCAATTACTGGCTACTGCCCATGTTCTATCCTGCATCGTCCGCCTCACTGCGGCATCGCGTCCAGTGCATCGCCGCGATGATGAGCGCCATAGGCGTGCCGGTGTTCGACGACAAGCTGATCGAACAAACCACTGATTTCTACGCATCGTTCGACAGTGAATAATCATCTACCGTTGCGGCGGCGGCTTCGCTACGGCTGCAACCGTCGCAAGCGTTGCGACCAACCACCGATCCCAATCCCGCAGCCGTAACCGACCAATGCATTCGTCACACCAGCTGTATCCGCCACATATAGCCATAAGCCAACAAATCACCGACTCCACCCCATCCCACCGATGAGGAATCATCTCAGGCACCATAAGGAATCATTTATGGCATCGCAATCCTCGCAATCACCACAACCTCAGCAATCACCACAACCTCAACGATCACCGCTGCTCAGCCGCGACTTCATACTGCTCGTTGCCGGACAGGGCATCTCAGTGTTCGGCAACCTGATGCTGCGCTTCGCCATGTCGATGTGGGTGTTGGACGAAACCGGCTCGGCCACGGTGTTCGGATCGATCCTGGCGGTCTCCGTCGTGCCGATGATCGTTCTCTCTCCGTTCGGCGGCGTTCTGGCCGACCGCATGAACCGCCGTACCATCATGGTGGCGCTCGATGCGCTTTCCGGCGTATTGGTGCTGGCGAGCGCCCTGGTGTTCGCAGCCATCGGGTTCAACATCGCGGCCATCGCCGTGATGCAGGTGCTGCTCGCTGTGCTCGGCGCGTTCGAGACGCCCACCGTGCAGGCCGCGCTCCCCCAGATGTTCCGCCAACACGGTCAGGCCACCATGCGTCAGGCGATGGCCGTGGTCAATCAGGTGCAGCAAATCGGTTCGTTGCTGCCGAGCTTCCTCGGAGGCGTGTTGTATGCGATGTTCGGCATCCGTTTGATGATGATCATCACCATCGTGAGTTTCGCCGCGGCCGCCGCGCTCGAATGCCTCATCCGTCTCGCCGCGCCCGACCGCGGCGATGAGGCGCTGCCGACACCTATAGAGGATTTCAAGGCAGGCATCCGCTTCCTTGTCAAGGACCGGCCGAACGTGTTCCAGCTGCTGCTGTTCGCCGCAGCGCTGAACTTCCTCGTCATCGGATACTCTGCGGTCGGCTTCCCCTACACGATCCGCACGGTGCTCGGTTTCGACGCGACCGTCTATGGCGTGGCCGACGGACTGGTGGGCGTCGCCGGCGTGGCCGGCGCGTTTACCGCCGGGTTGTTCGCCGCCAAGCTCACGATGCGGCATTTCCCGCTGGCGTTGTTCCTGTTTTCGCTGACCGTGGTGCCTCAGGCAGTGGTATTCATGATTCCGGCGAGCGCATGGGCCAGATTGCTCGTGCTGGTGATCTTCACCTGCTGCACGATGATCGCCTGCTGCTTCACCAATCTCATCGCGATTCCGACGATCCAGATGAGCACGCCGGAATCCATGACCGGCAAGGTGATGGCCATGACCGCCGCCATTTCGATGTGCGCCCAACCACTTGGCCAGATGGCGTACGGATGGGCCTACGACCGCTTCCCGGTGGCTGCCGTGCTTGCCGCCACCGCTATCGGTTCAGCCGTACTCATCGTGCTGATGGTGCCGCTGTCCGGGAAATTCGGCGACTGACGCGGCCTGAGACTCGCTGCCTGAGACGCCCATCGACTATTTCGAATCAAAGCCGAACTGCCCGCCGGCACCGTCAGTCGAAGTCGGCGCCGAGGGCTGCGAGCTTGCCGCGGAAGTCGGCGTAGCCGCGGTCGATCAGGCTGATGCCCTGCACGTTGGAGGGGCCCTTGGCCGCGAGGGCCGCGATCAGGTGGCTGAAGCCGCCGCGCAGATCGGGCACGTCGATGTCGCGGCCGGTCAGCGGGGTGGGTCCGAAGATCACGGCGGAATGCTTGTAGTTGCGCTGCTGGAAACGGCAGGGCAGGGAACCCAAGCACTCGCGGTACAGCTGGATGGTCGCGCCCATCTGCACGAGCGGCTTGGTGAAACCGAACCGGTTCTCGTACACGGTCTCATGCACGATGCTCAGGCCGTTCGCCTGGGTCAGCGCCACGACCAGCGGCTGCTGCCAGTCGGTCATGAAGCCCGGATGCACGTCGGTCTCGATGGCCACGGGCTTCAGATCGCCGCCCGGATGCCAGAAACGGATGCCCGTGTCGGTCACGTCGAACTCGCCGCCGACCTTGCGGAACACGTTGAGGAAGGTCATCATCTCCGGCTGCGTGGCGCCCTTGACGAAGATGTCGCCATGCGTGGCGAGCGCGGCCGCGGCCCAGGAGGCCGCCTCGATGCGGTCGGTGAGCGACGTGTGCGTGAAGCCCTTGAGCTCCCTGACGCCCTCGATGCGGAACGTGCGGTCCACATCCACCGAGATCACCGCGCCCATCTTCTGCAGGACGGCCACCAGATCCATGATCTCCGGCTCGATGGCCGCGCCGGACAACTCGGTCTTGCCCTCGGCCAGCACGGCCGCCAGCAGCGTCTGCTCGGTGGCGCCCACGGACGGGTACGGCAGGTGGATCTTCGCGCCATGCAGGCCGTCCGGCGCGGTGATGTGGATGCCGTCCTCATGCTCCTTGTCCACCGTGGCGCCGAGCTTGCGCAGGGTCTCCAGATGGAAGTCGATCGGACGGCCCCCGATCGCGCAACCGCCGAGCGCCGGGATGAACGCCTCGCCCAGACGGTGCACCAACGGGCCCGAGAACAGGATCGGGATACGCGAGGAGCCGGACAGCGTGTCCACGTCCGCCACATCCGCCAACTGCACATGCGAGGCGTCGATGGTCACCACACCGTTCGCGCCGTCCACATCCACGCTCACGCCATGCAGCCGCAGCAGGTCCGAGACCACGTGCACGTCACGGATCTCGGGCACGTTCCTGAGCACCGACCTGCCCGGAGCGAGCAGCGCGGCCACCATGGCCTTGCTCACGAAGTTCTTCGCGCCACGGACCTTGATGGTACCGTTCAGCGGCTTGCCGCCCTCAACATGCAGCACATCATTCGTATTCTCAGCCACGCCATTCTCCTATATATACGGTCTGCGGTTCAAACGCTATCGTCCAGTTTGCCATAACCCATGTGCGCACTCGGTGAAATGCGCTTGGAGCCGAACGCCTCCGCGCCGCGGGTCCTTTGCACCGCTCCCACGATTCACGGAACCTTGCCGAGTGGTATCCCACCCGGCACCTACGCGGCTGCCACCCAGCAATCCTCCTGGCACCACACCCAATCATGTGCTAATAATGTGACCCAGCTCACATGTTCTGCCACACATTCTCCATCCCCCTACGATACGATTCAGTGCAGGGCAATAGACGCCTAGGCCACTAGCAAAGGAGCATTATGACCACCGTCGCCGTCATCGGCTGCACACACGCCGGCACGTTCGCCGCCACCTCGATCCTCGCCGAGCACCCGGATTGGACCGTCCACGTATTCGAGCGCAACGGCACCCTGTCCTTCCTGTCCTGCGGCATCGCACTATGGGTCGGCGATCACGTATCCGACCCGAAGAAGATGTTCTACTCCTCCCCCGAAGCGCTTGCTCAGGCGGGCGCGACCATGCACATGCGCACCGACGTGACCAGCGTGGACCCGGTGGGCAAGACACTTACCTATCGCTCGCTCGAAGGTGGGGATTCGGCGTCCGAGGAGACGCTCGCCTTCGACAAGCTGGTCGTGACCACCGGCTCGCGCCCGGTGATTCCGCCGATTCCGGGCATCGACAGCCCGCATGTGCTGCTGTGCAAGAACTGGGACCACGCCATCGCTATCAAGGAGAAGGCGAAGTCCGCCAAGTCGGCGGTGGTGATCGGCTCCGGGTACATCGGCGCGGAGATCGCCGAGCAGTTCAGCCTGACCGGCGTCACAACCACGCTGGTGGACGGCCTTGACCGCCCGCTGGCCAACAACTTCGACAAGACCATCACCGATCAGGTGGCCGCCGCGTTCGAGGAGCACGGCGTGACACTGGCGCTCGGCCAGAAGGTGGTGGAGTTCCGCGACAATGACGACGATACAGTCACCGTGGTCACCGAAAAGGGCGAATACACGGCCGAAATGGCGATTCTCGCCGTCGGCTTCCTGCCGAACACCGACCTGCTCAAGGGCAAGGTGGACATGCTGCCCAACGGCGCAATCATCGTGGACGACTACATGCAGGCCTCCGTGCCGGACGTGTACGCCGCCGGCGACTCGGCCACCGTGTTCTACAACCCGACCGGCAAGCACGACTACATTCCGCTGGCCACCAACGCTGTGCGCCAGGGCCTGCTGGTGGGCCGCAATATCGAGAAGCCGACCGTGAAATACATGGGCACGCAGGCCACCTCGGCCGTGCAGCTGTACGACCTCTCCCTGGCCGCTTCCGGCCTGACGCAGGCGGGTGCCGAGCGGCGCGGGCTCACCGTGCGTGAGACCTCGCTGGTCGACGACTACCGTCCGGACTTCATGCTCACCACCACGCCGGTCACCTCGATCCTGACCTGGGACCCCGAGACCCGCAGGGTTAAGGGCGGCCAGTTCTGTTCCAAGGCCGACATCTCCGGTGCCGCGAATGTGATCTCGATGGCGATCCAGGCCGGATTCACCATTGATCAGCTGGCCAACGTGGACTTCCTGTTCCAGCCGAACTTCGACAAGCCGGTCTACTACGTGGGTGCGGTCGCCATGAAGGCCGCCGCCGAAGCCTGAGCTGAGAGTCCGAACGCACTGGGACTGCCCTGAGACTGCGCTGGGACACCCCGTAATCCGTATCCGCAATCTCTCCGAATCGGCCCCTCGTCACTGCATAACTGCATTACGAGGGGCCGATTCCCGATATCCCGCAGCGATCACCGAGTTTCTTTAATCTTGCGCGCCAGCCCGGCATCCCACATGGCTCCGGTGGCGGACATGACGGAATCTGCACCGGCGGCCTTGTACGCCGCATAATCGGCCGGAGACACCACACCACCGACGCCGTTAATCGCAAAAGCAAGTCCCAAACGCTCGCGGATGGCGGCCAAACGCCTCACCATGGCGAGGCCGGTGCCGCGAATGGCGTTGCCGCACACGCCGGAACGGTCCCGCCCCGCGCCGGGCAGCGCCTGATTGCCATGCACGTCCACCAGACGGGCGGAAATCGTATTGATGGTGCTGAACCCCTGCACGGTGCCGCGCGCGGCCGTGGAGCGCACCATGAGTTCGAGGTCGTCGTCGCTGGGGATGTACGCCAGCTTGATCATCAGCGGCGTATCGCCGATCTCGTTCTTCACGGCTTCGGTGATACGTCCCACCAGCAGCGGGTCATGGCACAGCAGCCTGTTGTGCCCCTCGTTCGGACAGCTGGTGTTCATCACCATGAGCTTCGCGCCGGTCTCCTTGACCAAACGGGCCGTGGTGGCATGGTCGGCGATGTATTCCGCCTCGCTCATGCCCTCGACGCGCGAGCCCTGGAAGCTTGGCACCAAGACCTGCCCCGGCCCGGCTGCGGCAATGGCGGCACGCATGTCCGGCTGCCAATACTCCGGATCCTTGGACGGCACGCCAAAGCTGTTGGAGATGGACATCGGCAGCTCATAATTGGTGTCCGCCAGCACACCTTCGTCCAGCTCGGCGCTGCCGGGGGTCAGCGAGCCGTCCGCGGACTTGGGGTGCACGGCCAGCACGTTCGGGAATGGGTTGCAGCCCCATGCGCGCGAACGCACGGTCTTGTAGGTCGCCAGATCGAAGCCCATGCGGAAAGCGGCAGTGGTGTATTTGCTATTGAGCAGCGGCCCGGCGGGAATGCCGAACGCCAGGTTCACCGGCTGCCCCAGGAAGGTTTCGCCCTGCTGCTTCCCAGCAATCGGTTCGTCATCGACATCGGCCTTCAGCGCCTGCGCGAACGCGCCGAACGGGCCATACTCGTAGTTGTCTTCATACGTGCGATTCACGTCATAAAACGGCTCGAAATCACTCATATTCCAACGATAAGCCATGCCGCGAACGTCACATCACGCCGGCGAGTGACAGCGCCGCCTGCGCCACATTCGCCACGATGAACACAATGAACACGGGCGAAGTCCATCCGGCATACGTGTCAGGGATGCTGCGGTTCTGCAGCCGGTACTGTTTCAGTCCGCGCCCGTATGCCACGAGCGCCACCACCGCGCCGATCGCTCCGACCGCCGTCAACACGATCACATACACGCCGTATTGGCTGTCGTTGAGCTGCCCGGCGAACCAAGTGTCGATCAATCCGGAGAGCACCGCGTTGTTGAAGATGTGCAGCGCGATCGACCATATCAGCGAGTATTCCATCGCCACAAAGCCCAGAATCAAGCCAAACAGAAACGCGAATGTCCCCTGCACGAAGTCTCCGTGGAACAGGCCGAACGCCAGCGCAGAGGTCACGATGGCGAAGTTCCTGCCCAGCGGCTTCAGCTCCTTCATCAGCACGCCGCGGAACATCACCTCTTCGCAGATCGGCCCGAACAGGCCTATATAGAGCCACATGGTCACGGTGTTCGCGGACTGGTCGAGACTTTCCGACGTCGGCGAGGAGATCGCCGCGCCGAACGACGAGAGCACTAGCTGCACCAGACTGACTGCGCTTTGCGTGCCCATGCCGAGCAGCACGAAGATCAGGAACCATTGCGGCTGCATGCGCCCGCCACCATATTGGCTCGGCCGTCCGATCTGGTTCGGTTCGCCGTAGCTGTCCCTATGCGGACCGCCGAGCCAGAATTCCCGGGTGACGATGTCACGGTGACGCATGATGAGCAGGAACCCCATGGCGAAAACCAGCGAAGCGAGGCTGATAATGCCGTCGCCTTTGGTGGAGTCGCCTTCCACCATACTGGGTGTGATTACACCAAGCGCAATCATCGCGATGATGCTGCCTACGTACATCATGGCTTCATAGATGAATGTAAGGCCCATCGCGCGATTGACCACGCGCCTGCGCCACGTACGCCACGCCTGGCGCGGGTCGATGGCGATGACCGGCGGCTGCTGGGGCTGCGGGGGCTGGTATTGCGTGCGGTACGGCGGCTGCAGTTGGGGCTGCGGCTGCACGGGGTACGCCGGCTGAGGCTGCGCTGCGGAATACGGCTGATACTGTGCGGTTTGCGGCATGTGCCGCTGCGGCTGGGCAGGATACTGGTTCGGTTGTACGGGGTATGATTGCGGCTGCGGCTGCGCAACATATGCCGGCTGCTGCGGTTGGTACTGTGCAGAGTCATACGACTGTGACTGCGGTGCAGGTTGAGGCTGCAGCGATAGTTGCGGCTGCGGCACTGCATATGGCTGCGGCTGCATCGTCGACTGGTACGCCTGCTCCGGTGCAGATATCTGAACTTGAGGCTGCACGAGGTACGACGGAGAAGAGGGCTGCGGCTGTGGTACAGCATACGATTGCGGCTGCGCGGGGTACGGTTGCGGCGTCACCGGTTGCGATACCGGCCGGTACGCCGGCGTAGGCGTCTGGACTTGCGGCTGCACAGCACTAATCTGCGGTTGCGTATGCTGAGTCTGCGTATCCTGCTGAGGAGCCTCGTTCTGCCTGGGTTGCACCGGTTGCGTCGACGGTGACGGCTTCTGCAACGGATTCGGTTCGTTCATAGTCATACCGTTCAACCTAACCGCTGTTGCTGAATGATTTGTGACGATGTCCACAATTACCAATGAATGCGCCGGCGGGACTCCGCGGAGAACGAGCCATATCCGATACAGTGGATGACGACAGGGAGCACTAGTGCGCCCGCCGACGTAGGGGGACATGATGGACAATCATCAACAGGATCGCACCGCGCAAACCGACACGACGCCATCGGATGCAACACCAACCGATACAGTTCAAGCCGACGCGACGCAATCCGATATAGCCGAACCCGCCATGGCGCATATCGAGCCGGCACCTATGGGCGTCACCCCAGCCATCTCCTGTGCCGACGGCTGGCGGCCGCTGCCGCCGCGGGTGCGCACCGTGTGGCTCATCACCGAGGCGTTCCAGTGCGTGATCTGGCTGGCGGTATGCGGCGTGATTACGGCCATCTGCCTCGCGAACGGCTGGTGGGGGTTCTGGCAACGGCTCATCATCGGGGTCGCCGTCGTCTATGCGGTGCTGGAACTCGTATCACAGCCGTTGCAGACCAAATATATGTATGCCTTCACGCGCTTCCGTATCGGCGAGCGCGATCTGGCCACCCGCAAAGGCTGGCTGTTCCGCACCTCCACCACCACGCCATACACCCGCGTGCAGCACGTGGATACCAAACAGAACCCGGTCCAACGTCATTTCGGACTCACCACAGTGGTGGTGCACACCGCCGCCGACGAGCACGAAATAGCCGCGCTGGATACCGCCGAGGCCGAGCGTATCGTGGCGCTCATCACCGAACGTGTGGCCGCAGCAAAGGACGACCTGTGATGAGTGATTCCAGCAACGTCCGCGTCTCCCCGACAACCGATGACTCTCTGATGGCTGATGTCCCTCCAACTGCCGATGGTTCCGATAGCACCGCGAGCGACGCCACCGCCACGTCCTCCGGCACCGCCACGCCCTCTGGCACCAATCCAACGTCTGATTCCCGCCCCGGTCCCAGCGCCAATCCCGATTCCGGTACCGGCCCCGATAACCAACCCAGCTCCAATGCGGCATGGCGCATGCTGCATCCCGCCGCGCTGATCGTGGGACTGGCGGAAACCATCAAAGGCGTGGTGGGCCTGTTCCTCGGCCTGCTCATCATCATGAGGGAGCATCTGTCACCGCTGGTCATTGTGCTGATTATCATCGGCGTGACCTTGGTGGCGCTGTCCCAGCCCGCCGTCGCCTGGTTCACGACCAGATACCGGCTCGGGAACGATGCGCTGTCGTTCAAATCCGGCCTGTTCTTCCGCAAGAACCGCACCATCAGCTATGGTTCGATTCACGCCATCAACAGTGCGGCACCTGTGTATCTGCAGCCGTTCGACGTCGTGCGCCTCACCGTTTCGGCGGCCGGTGCCATGGATACGGACATTCGTTTGGACGCGGTGCCCGCCGCACTGCAGCTTGAACTGGAGCGGTTGCGGGCGGCCGCGCGAGAATCAAGCCCAGCGGCCCTGTCGGAAGCCTCGCCAGCGGCCTCGCCAACGGCTTCCACCGCCTCGCCGGAGGCAATCTCGGATTCCGGCTTAGTCACCGAACGCTACTCCACCGCCGCATCCGAGCCCACGCCAGCAATCACCATGCACAGGGACACCGCTGCCCCGGCATCATCGTGCAGAGCTTCTGTTCAGACAGCGTCCGCTCAATCCCCCGTGTTCCGTGCCTCGGTGAGGGACATCGTGCTCTATTCCGTCACGGACATCGGATTCATCGCCGCCGCATTCGTGGTGTACGGGTTCGTGCAGAACGTGCAGGATGTATTGCCCCGTAAGCTCATGCACGATGCCATGGATTCGTTCGATGCCGTGCTTGCCAGCGGGGTGACGGCGATCCTGCTATTGATCCTCGCCTGCGTGATACTGCTCATGCTGGTGAGCATCGTCACGTCGCTGCTGCGATTCTATGGGTTCGAGGTCTGGCGTCGCGGCGACGATCTGGTGGTGGTGCGCGGCCTGTTCACACGCCATACCACGACGATTCCGGTCAGCCGAATCCAGACGGTGGCGGTGCGGCAATCGCTGTTGCGCCGCCCTTTCCACCTGTGTTCGGTCGGGCTTGGACTGAGCTCCTCGGTGAACTCGGCCAACGAGGAAAGCGGCATTTCGGCGGCTCGTATCCTGCCGGTGATCAGCACCCGCCGCGTCTACGATGTATTGCGCGTGATGCTGCCGGAATGGGATGTACCACAGCTGCCGAGCGAGGCGCGCAGCATCCATAACCCAGGCAGCGCCCCGCTGCGGTATACCGGGCGCGATTTGCTCCGGTACTATCTCACCATGCCGATTGCCGCCGCTGTAGGCGCGACGGCACTGGTGTGGCTGGGTTCCGAAGCCGGGCCGTTCGTCGGCCTCGAACTCGGAGATAACCCGGGCCCAGGGCCTGAACTTGGCTGGCCTTGGTGGATCGCCGTTGTACCAGCGGCTGCAGGATTGTATTGGATTGCGACGCGATGGCTCAAGTCGCGCACGGAAGGGTACGCCATACTAACAGGCATGCCGATGAACCATAGGATCATGGTGACCGGCAGTATCAGATCGACTACGTATCTTATGGTGACGCGTCGTGCGCGTGTCCAATCAATCACACGATCCACCGCATTATGGCGCGAACAGCGCGGCATCGAACGTGTGCAGATGTCACTGTTCGTCATGAACGGCATCAATGCACTGCAGTTCATGTTCATGCATCGGCCGGACGCAGACGTTCTTGCCGGATGGCTTGAAGACCGGCATTGACGGTCAAGCCACCGATCATTCCGCGTTGGTCTATCGTTTGCGTTGCCTGGGGTCTATCGTTTGCGCTGCCTGGGCCGCTGCCGCTTCGACAACATGAAGAACAGTGCCGCCAACGCCAGCAATACTATAACCACCACCACAACGCTTGCGATATTCGTTCCTGTGGCCGCCAGCACTTGTTGCACAGGGACCTGAGCGCTTGTATCATCCGCCGCGTAGGCCGGCATCGCGCCAAACAGCACAACAACACTCACCAATACGGACAGCACCGCACCCAGCATTGTGATTGACCTACGTATCGGCTTCCTCACCCTGTACCCCCTGTTCCATGTGTCGCGCCAAGCATCATCGCCCGTCGCGCACAATTGCGTATAACAGATATCAAGTATAGGGGGGGGGAGGGGAAAAACACAATAAAGCCCCCAAGCGTGTTATTGCAAGGGGGGCATCATACAACGACTACGTAGGTTGAAGCGGGTTCAGACAGCAGACCTATCGAGGCAAAAACGCCTCGATCAGCCAACGGGCCTGGTCCGGCGATTAATGACTCGCCTTACGGCGAGACTCAGTATTGGCCGAGCCGCTGCCGCAGCTCGGCGCAGGCCCTGCTGAGAGCCCACCGGACTCCCAGCAGCCTGATCGCCAACAGCAATAACAGACTCGCTTACGCGAGACGCAAGCCTACCTTCGTTCGACTATCGTCTCGCTCAGGCCTCACCTACGGACAGTCCACCGGACTGTCCGCTTAACGGCTCGGCTCAGATAACGCCTCGATCAGCCAACGGCCCTGCCCAATTATCCTCTTCGGGCTCGCGGGCGGATTGGATTTGTTCTTCGGGCCAGTGCTTGGCGGGGATGGTCTTGGGCTTGAAGGGGAACTTCTCGGCGCGCATCTTCTCGTAGGCGGCGATGTCGTCCTCATGCTGCAGCGTCAGATCGATGTCGTCGTAGCCGTTCATCAGACGCCAGCGGGTGTAATCGTTCACCTCGAACGGGAGGGTCACGTCTCCGCAGGTCACGGTACAGGTCTCCAGCGAAACGGTCATTTCACGGCCGGGCTCCTCCTCGAGCAGCTTCCACAGCAGCTCGACGCTCTCCTGCGGCATGATAGCGGCCAGCACGCCGTTCTTGGCGGTGTTGCCGTAGAAGATGTCGGCGAAGCTCGGCGCGATCACCACACGGAACCCATAATCATGCAGCGCCCACACCGCGTGCTCACGGGAAGAGCCGATGCCGAATTCGGGACCGGCCACCAGGATCTGCCCTTTACCGGCGTACTCCGGCTTGTTGAGCACGAAGTTCGGATCGCGACGCCATGCGTAGAACAGCGCATCCTCGAAACCGGACTTGGTCACGCGCTTGAGGAACACGGCCGGAATGATCTGGTCGGTGTCCACATTGGAGCGGCGCAGCGGCACGCCCACACCGGTCAACGTAGTAAGTTTTTCCATAATTGTCCTTTCGGGGTCTCTGCCCCACCCGGCGCTGCCGGGAGCCCCCTTCGCAGAGGGGGCCAATACGTAATAGTTGATGAATCAGAGATCGGCGGGAGAGGAAATGGTACCGCGGATGGCAGTGGCGGCGGCTACGGCCGGAGAGGCCAGATGCGTGCGCGAACCCTTGCCCTGACGACCTTCGAAGTTGCGGTTCGACGTCGAAATCGAGCGTTCGTCCGGCACCAGCTTGTCCGGGTTCATGCCGAGGCACATCGAGCATCCAGCGTTGCGCCATTCGGCGCCGAAGTCCTTGAACACCTTGTCAAGGCCCTCTTTCTCCGCCTCAAGACGGACGCGGGAGGACGCCGGTACCACGAGTACGCGGTGGATGTTCTTCGCCTTGTGGTGGCCCTTCATGATCGCGGCGGCCTGACGCAGGTCGTCGATGCGGCCGTTCGTGCACGAACCGATGAACACGGTGTCCACGGCGATGTCCTTAATAGGCATGCCGGGCTTCAATCCCATGTACTTAATCGCGCGCTCGGCGGCGGAACGTTCGGTGGCGTCCGCGATCTTGGCGGGGTCCGGCACGTCGGCGGTGATCGGCAGACCCTGACCCGGGTTGGTGCCCCACGTCACATAGGGGCCGAGCTTGGTGGCGTCGATATCCACCACCTTGTCGAACACGGCGTCGTCATCGGTCTTGAGCGTCTTCCAATACGCCACGGCCTTGTCCCACATCTCGCCTTCGGGCGCGTGCGGACGGCCCTTCAGGTATTCGAACGTGGTCTCGTCGGGGGCGATCATGCCGGCGCGGGCACCAGCCTCGATGGACATGTTGCACACGGTCATGCGCTCATCCATCGTGAGGTCGCGAATCGCCTCGCCACGGTATTCGATTACGTAGCCCTGGCCGCCGCCGGTGCCGATCTTGGCGATGATGGCCAGGATGATGTCCTTGGCGGTGGCGTCGGCCGGCAGCTTGCCGTTGACGTTGATGGCCATGGTCTTGAACGGCTTCAGGCTCAAGGTCTGCGTCGCCATCACATGTTCCACCTCGGACGTGCCGATGCCGAATGCCAATGCACCGAACGCGCCATGGGTGGAGGTGTGCGAGTCACCGCACACGATGGTCATGCCCGGCTGGGTCAAGCCAAGGATCGGCGCGAACGCGTGCACGATGCCCTGATCGGCGTCGCCCAGCGGATGCAGTCGCACGCCGAATTCCTTGCAGTTCTTCTCCAACGTGCTCAACTGCAGGGCGCTCGTCTTGTCCGGATTCGGGCGATCGATGTCAACGGTCGGGGTGTTGTGATCCTCGGTGGCGATGAGCTGATCGACGTGACGCGGCTTACGGCCGGCCAGACGCAAGCCTTCAAACGCCTGCGGGCTGGTGACTTCGTGCATGAGCATCAAATCGATGTACAGCAGATCGGGAGCGCCGTCGCCGCCCTTGCGCACCAGATGATCGGCCCAGACCTTCTCGGCCAGTGTCGTTCCCATAGTGTTCCTCCAAAAAATTCCGCGCGAGGTATTGTATTCGCGCCTTGTTCGTGGTATAAGCCTATGTGGTCAGGTGAGGTGCGGCTTCACTCAGGCCGGATACTGAGATAGCGGTGCCTCGCGAACGGCGCTCCTTGCCGTCATATGGCGATCGCGCCATGACGTTGTGGCAATTTCGCGGCGTACAAGACACCGCGGTGATGCCTGCCACCGTCTATATGTCGACATATCCGACGCCATCTTGGCGTTGCGTCGGCGGCGACTCAGGCGATGACTTGATTGTGAGCGCGCACAACGATTCTCCATCAACGGGAGTCCGCTTCACCGGTGATCACCTCGTGAGACACTTCCCTGATTTGCCATTTCACAATGTGAGATGGCATAATCGCGTATATTATGACTGATTCCCAAGAAGAACCATTAGCAACCGACCCTGCCGTGACCGAAACACTTGACAACGCTCCGGCAGTCGCCACTCCATCCGCATCGGATGACGGAGAAATCCACTCCGGCGTCGGCGTACTTGACAAAACCGTGAAGATTCTCGACGCACTCGAATCTGGACCGTCCACGCTCGGCCAGCTCGTGGCCGCCACCGGATTGGCCCGCCCGACCGCGCATCGTCTGGCAATCGCGCTCGAACGCCATCGTTTTGTGCTGCGCGACCAGCATGGACGTTTCGTACTGGGTTCCCGTTTTGCCGAGCTCGCCGCAGCGGCCGGCGAGGATCGTCTGCTCACCGCGGCCGGCCCGATCTTGCAGACGCTGCTCGACCGCACCGGTGAATCCGCGCAGATCTACCGCCGTCAGGGCGATCAGCGCGTCTGCATCGCCGCAGTGGAACGCGTCTCCGGCCTGCGCGATTCGATCCCGGTGGGCGCCATGCTCTCGATGGAAGCCGGCTCCGCAGCCCAAATCCTGCTCGCGTGGGAGGATTCCGAACGCCTCCACCAGGGCCTGCGCCATGCCAAGTTCACCGCAACAAAGCTCGCCGCCGTGCGCAAGCGCGGATGGTCCGAATCGGTGAACGAACGCGAGGAGGGCGTGTGCTCCATCTCCGCCCCGATCCGCAACGCCTCCGGCCAGGTCATCGCCGCGATTTCCATCTCCGGGCCGACCGGACGCATGGGTGCCGCGCCGGGTCGCCGTTACGCCCCGCTGGTGATGGCCGCCGGCAAGTACCTCACCGAAGCGCTAGTCAAGGCAGTCCGATAGGCCACTAGTTGAACAGACCGGTCAGGCGGCTCCAGAGCGACGGCTTGCGTAGCAGATCGTCACCTTCGCCCTCGCCTGGAGCTGACTGGTTCAGCGCATAGGTGTACGCCTGCTTGGAGCTGGGCTTGCCTACCAGCTCCTCGAATTCCAGCAACTGCGTACGCGGCTCATAGGGGTGACGCGCATCGAATTCGATCAGTCTCGTGGCGCGTTTGCCGGGCGCCGGACCGTAAGTGTTGAATCCGCAGGTGGGTGTGGCGATCAACATCAGTCCCTGATAGTCGCCCACGAACCCATTGCGATGGTCATGGCCTGCGGCCACCGCGAAGTAGCCATCGTTCTGCTGCAGAATCGCGAACTCCCCCGACCGGTCAGGACAGGAGATACCCTCCCCCAGATACCCGCCGGGCTGGGTGCGCTGCTCGTCGAGGATGTAATAGGTATCGGCATGATCGCGATACCCCTGCATGGCGTATGCCGTGTTCGACGGCACCGGCTTGAGCACGTGGTAGTACTCCGGCAGCGGCATGTGCTGGAATACCATCGACCGCACCGGCGCATTCGCAGACGCGCCCTGCGCCGATGAAGCCGACCCGGCAGCCTCCTCGCCGCCGCCATCACTCAACAATGACGGCACCTGCCTCAGGAAGTCCAACGTCCGGACGGACGGTGCGCCAAAGCCACCGCCACGGGCATAATCACCGGAATTCACAATCACCAAACCCAACACATTGCGGGTATCGGATACATCTCGCACCGGCAGCGCCAAGGTACCGGGTTCACATGTATATATGGTCTGGTCAGGCAGCAACGTATCGGCCGCATTCACGCAGCCGGGGAACTCACGGTAGATCGCATCCAATTCCTCATTGTCGAGGCCGCATTGGAAATCATGATTGCCGTAGGTCACCACCCACGGTACCTTGCGCTCCTCGAGAGGCGCGACGAACTGTGCGATAGCGCCGCGCACCAGCGTGCGCGTCTTGTCCAACGCACTACGGCCGATGGGTTCCTTGCTCCAGCGCCGCTTCTTGAACGACCCCGCGAAGTCCGGGCCGAACCCGGCGATCTGGTTGCCCGAGAACACCACCAAATCAGGTCGTGTGGCGTCGACGCTCGCCGCCAGCAACGATACCGTGTCCTTGGCGATTTTCGCCCCATCCTGGATATCCGCCGCCTGCAGAACGCGGAATTTACCGGATGTATGGAACTGCAGTCTGCCCAGACGCGCGGAGATGGAAACCGGACGGCCATCATCGGCATCGGCCGGTTTGATACGAGGTTTGAAACCTTCAGGCGTTCGCTGTGTTTCCGTCATGCCTCCACTGTACACATGCACGCTCAATACCGGGTTCCCGTGGTTTCCCCGAGTCTCCCAGATTTCCCATTGCGCGAGAATAACCATCACTAACGGCCGCCCAGCGCGATACCGCCAACACACCGAGGAAGGGCCCCACCCCCGTACAAAACAGGCAAAGAAAAAGGCCCGCCGGAGCGGGCCTTTTCTACAAGTTCCACAGCATAGAGCAGAATCTCTGCACAACATCATCGTTGCAACGGTAAGTCTTTCCAATGCCCGTCCAACGTAACAGTCCTCGTGACCATACACTATTTGTGGGCTCTGCTCTGTTCTGTTTTCCTTGTACCTCATAATGTATTCGCGCATCACCGATGCCGCAAGCCGCGCATCGCGGATGTTCGATTTTTATCACAACTGTTCATTCGCACAGGCTCAACGCCGGTAAACGAATGGTTGAGTGCGGTTCGAACCCGTACAATGTTCGCTTTCGTTCCTTCCAGAGCCGCCGTCGGCGTGTCGCCCAACCGCCAACAATCGACCGACCACAATTAGCCGCCCAGCATCCATCCGGCGCCCGAGACTGCGACACCAATATGAACGGAGTCTGAACTCTCGCGAGTAACCCCCGTATACGGCCACGCCAAAGCATACGATATAAGCTATGGCACAAATATTTGACGCACCCTCAAAGGCAATTCTGCGAAGCCAAATCGCAGAGCACATTGCCGAGACTGACAAGAATGACCGCCGCGTCGATAAGGAAGGCGAAGCCCCGCTGCCCGAGGATCGCTTCTTCGACCGCGAACTGAGCTGGCTCAAGTTCAACCAGCGCGTGCTTGAGCTAGCAGAAGATGAAGATGTGCCGCTGCTCGAACGCGCCAACTTCTCCGCCATCTTCGCCTCGAACCTTGATGAGTTCTTCATGGTTCGCGTGGCCGGCCTGAAGCGCCGCATCGACTCCGGCATCGCAGTGCCGTCCGCAGCCGGCCTGAGCCCACGCCAGCTGCTGCGCGCCATCAGCGAAACCGCGCATCGCCTCCAGAACGAGCATGCGCACTACACCATCGACACGATCCTGCCCGAGCTGGAGAAGGAGCACATCGTCCTGCTGAGCTGGGACAAGCTCACCCCCTCCGAGCAGGAGCGCCTTTCCCGCTACTACCGCCAGCAGGTCTTCCCCGTGCTGACCCCGCTCGCGGTGGACCCCGCCCACCCGTTCCCCTACATCTCCGGCGGCTCCATCAACCTTGCCGTGATCGTGGAGAACCCGTCGTCCGGCAAGTCCCACTTCGCCCGCGTCAAGATCCCGGGCAACCTGCCGCGCCTCGTGCCGGTCGACGACATGACCGACGAGGAATCCAAGGATGAGCGCTACGGCTTCATCACCATGGAGAAGCTCATCGCCGCCCACCTCGAATCCCTGTTCCCGGGCATGATCATCAAGGAGGCCCGCTCCTTCCGCGTGACCCGCAACGAGGACATCGACGTGGAAGAGGATGACGCCGAGAACCTGCTGAACGCCATGGAGAAGGAACTGCTGCGCCGTCGCTTCGGACCGCCGATCCGCCTCGAGATCACCGACGACACCAGCCCGTTCCTCTCCCAGCTACTGGCCGACCAGCTCGGCGTGAGCCAGGACGAGGTGTACCGTCTGCCCAGCCCGCTGGATCTGACCGTGCTCTTCGAGCTCGGTGGCGTCGATCGCCCCGACCTGAAGAACCGTCCGTTCGTGCCGACCACGAACCGTCAGATTGCAGAAGTCGAGTCGTCCCGTGCGCAGGACATCTTCGCCGCCATCCGCGAGCGCGACATCCTGCTGCATCACCCTTACGACTCCTTCTCCACCTCTGTGCAGGCCTTTCTGGCACAGGCTGCTGCGGATCCTAAGGTCCTGGCTATCAAGCAGACGCTCTACCGGACCAGCTCCAACTCACCGATCATCGACGCACTGATCGACGCCGCACACGCCGGTAAGCAGGTGCTGGCCCTGGTCGAGATCAAGGCGCGCTTCGACGAGGACGCCAACATCGCGTGGGCCCGCAAGCTCGAACGCGCCGGCGTGCACGTGGTGTACGGCATCGTGGGCCT
This sequence comes from Bifidobacterium reuteri DSM 23975, assembly GCF_000741695.1. Taxonomy (GTDB): domain Bacteria; phylum Actinomycetota; class Actinomycetes; order Actinomycetales; family Bifidobacteriaceae; genus Bifidobacterium; species Bifidobacterium reuteri. The sequence continues at coordinate 42,716 of NZ_JGZK01000017.1, forward strand.
CAAGACCCACTGCAAGCTCATCGAGGTGGTGCGTCAGGAGGCCGACGGCCTGCGTCGCTACTGCCACGTGGGCACCGGTAACTACAACCCGAAGACCGCACGTATCTACACCGATTTCGGTCTGCTGACCTGTGATCCGGTGGTCGGTCAGGACCTGACCCGCCTGTTCAACCAGCTGTCCGGCTACGCGCCGAAGTCCAGCTTCCACCGTCTGCTGGTTGCCCCGCGCACCATCCGCACCGGTCTCATCCAGCGCATCCGCCGCGAGGAGGATGCCGCCCGCGCCGGCAAGGAGGCCTGGATCAAGATCAAGGTCAACTCCATCGTGGACGAGAAGACCATCGATGCTCTGTACCGCGCCTCTCAGGCCGGCGTGAAGATCGACATCGTCGAGCGCGGCATCTGCGCCCTGAAGCCCGGCGTTCCCGGCCTGTCCGAGAACATCCGCGTGCGTTCGATCCTCGGCCGCTTCCTTGAGCACTCCCGCATCTACGCCTTCTGCAACGCTGACGGCCCGCAGATCGGCGAAGGCCCGGCTTCCGGCCCCGAGGTATACATCGGCTCCGCCGATCTGATGCACCGCAACCTCGACCGTCGCGTGGAGGCTCTGGTGCGCATCACCGCCCCGGAGCAGATCGACGAGCTCATCAAGTACGTGGATCTGCAGATGGCCGACTCCACGGTCAGCTGGCACATGCAGCCGGACGGCACCTATGTGCTGCACACCAAGGACGACGAAGGCCGTCCGCTGGTGGACAGCCAGGAGTACCTGATCCGCAAGCACTCCCGCAGCCGCAGCGCGCACAGCTGATTGTGAACAATCGCGCACGCTGATACGGATGCAGACAGCGCGCTTGTGAACGCTCGCGCAAAACACTGGTACAGTGGATTGCGACACAGGTGATACGACGATGCCCGGTTCCCATACGATTGTGGGAACCGGGCATCGTCGTATCACCAGCACAAACTACGTAGCGGCAGCGGGTTTTGCCCTACAATGACCAGTGATGGGTAGCAACAGCATGAGGCATGTCGTAGAAGCCGCCGGTGGCATCATCTACCGGTGGAAGACCGCCGAGAACTCTGACAGAGCAACGAACAACACTCCAGAACACGCACAGGGGCGACCGGAGCCGCGGACGACCCACGACACCCGCGAAACCATAGACCCGCAAATCCTCTCAGACGCTTCGCACAACGTACTCGGTCATATCGAACTGTGCGTTGTGCACCGTCCGAAGTATGACGACTGGAGCTGGCCGAAAGGCAAGCTCGACCCGAACGAATCCCACCGCCACGCCGCCGTGCGCGAGATGGGCGAGGAAACCGGCCTGCCAGTGGCGCTTGGCCCGTATCTGGGCGATATCACCTATCCGCAGTCCGAAGAAGGATGCGTCCAGAGGCACACCAGGAATCTGTCCGGCACCGGCAAACATGTGATGTACTGGATGGCCAAGGTCATCAGCCCAGTGGATAATCTGCGACGCACGCACGCCTTCGGGCCGGTTCACCGTGCCGACGAGGGCGAAATCGACCAGATGCTCTGGCTGACGCCGGTCGAAGCGCGCAAACGCCTGACGCATTCCACGGATAAAGACATTCTGGCCTTGTTTGTCGACCGTGTGCAGGAGGGTGCGCTCGACTCCCAGCCGGTGATCATCGTGCGACACGGCAAGGCGGAGGCCCGCAAACTGTGGAAAGGCACGGACGCCAATCGCCCGATCACACCGCGTGGCGCGGCGGCTGCCTTCGCGCTGAACGCCGAGCTCGCCTGCTTCAATCCGATTCGCATCGCCACTTCGCCTTGGCTGCGCTGCCAGCAGACATTGGAGCATTTCGCGTGGGAGACCAAGAGCGACATGGTCAAACTGGACGAGATGACGGAAGATGCATTCGCCATCAATCCCGATGCCGCGTGGGAGTCCATGCTCAGCGAAATCGATTTCGCGCTTGAGCGCAAGCAAGGCACGGCGATCTGCATGCATCGCCCGGTCATCGGCGGCATGTTCGAGCATCTGCGCGAACTGTGCCGGCCGGCCGCGCTGGGCAGACGGCTCATCGCGAAATCACCGTACATGCCTACCGGCACCGCGATAGCATTGTTCGTGATCAGTACTCCGGATGGCCCGGTCATCATCGATATTCAGAAAGTGCAACCGCTTGTCTACTAGACCCGCATACCCCGATTCCTCGAACTCGTCCGCTGCCGCTGCCGCCGCTCACGCTTCGGCGCATGGCGGCTCCGGACTTGGCCCGGGCTTCGGGTCGTTGCGTGCAGCCGGTGCCGCATTCGGACCAGTGCGGATGGGTGCTTCGCGCCCCTCGCGCCCGGCACAGCTTGACCCGGCGGTGGCCGACGGGCTGGCGGGCGGCATGGATCCGCAGGCTATCAGCGAGATGAGCCATCTTTCCGCGGCGGCGCTACTCGACCGCGTGCGCCACAGCGAGGATCCGGAAGTCGTGCAACGCGTGCTGACATTGGTGGAGACCGTCGGCGTGGACGAGATCGCCGAACTGTGGAGCGACGCCGAGCCCGATTCACTGCCCGGCGTGCTGTGGCGTCTATACATGCTGCGCACGTGGATGCGCAGCAACCGCGATTCCATCGCCCGGCTCTGGCGGCTCGGCGAACCGGTGGCCACCACGGCTTCCGCCATCGCCGGCGTGGATCAGGCACCTACTGAGGATGACATCGTGCGATTGGCGGATTCGATTCTCTCCGGTGCATTTGTGGGCGATTTCGCCGTGGCGCTGGAGCGCGCGGCGGCGTTCACCGATGTGGTGGCGCTGGGCTTGCGCGTGGAGGCACGACGGCGTGTGCAGCGCGCGACCGCGAATGGCGGCAGCGCCCCCGAAGCCGAACAAGCCGCACGCGCTCAGGCGGCCAAACTCCTACACACCGGCGCAAACCTGATGAGTACCGCCCGCACGTTCGAGCACGGCGCACACCTCTGGCGTCGCGGCCGGCTGGAGTAGTGGCTCGCTTATCTCTCCCCTCCGACGAGGGACTTGGACCGCGGCTGGGGAAAGACCAGCCCTCTGGTGGGCTAAGCTTTGCAAGAAATGCTGGGAGCGCTTCTAAGCGAGGGCTTAATGACAGTCAAGGCGAGGGAAATGACCGAAAGCTCCGCAACAGAGCTCCCTCTGATGAGGGAGCTGTCACGGGCTTGGCCCGTGACTGAGGGAGAGACCCAATCCACCACTTCGGCATCAGCCATCAGCTGATATCCGCCTGTTCCGGCGTGCCCCAGTTCATCGCAAACTATACTGATACCCGCGTCGGGCCGTGCTTAAGCCCCGGGCTCCATTTTTTGCCGCCGCGAGCGGCCCTTGCGCCGACAGGCGCTTTCGCGGTTCGACGCCCCACACTTCTTTTCATGGCTTTTCTCGCTTAATGTACGCTGACGGACACTCAGCGTACATTAAGTGAGACGACATGGTGGATGCTTGCGTTGCACCTTGTGCCGCAGCTCTGCAAATAACGCGATATTGCGCTGGCGTGGCAGCATCCGCGACGACCTGCGATGATTCATCACCCGCACCGCAAACAAGAATGGCGGAATTCCAAGGATTCCCAACCCCCGCCGCACACACGCCACAGGCACAGGCACACGACACCCGTCCCGGAAGTACGAAAACGTCAGAATCCCACTTCAGGGACAAGAGAATCTGTCTCTGAAGCCCGAATACCGCATAATCGCGTTTCAGGGACACGAAAACCCGTCCCGGAAGCGCAATTCGACCCGTTTCGCCGTTCCGGGACAGAACCTCCCGCGCCACGTCAATCGCCGCCCAGAAAGAATGGCGGAATTCCAAGGATTTCCAGCTCATACCACATGCACATCATGGGTACAGGCACACAAAACCTGTCCCGGAAACTCAAATACGACGTAAACGCGTCTCAGGGACACGAGAATCCGTCCCTGGAGCCCGAAAACGGCTGAATCGCATTTCAGGGACACGGAAACCCGTCCCGGAAGCGTAATTCGACCCGTTTCGTCGTTCCGGGACAGATCCTCCCGCACCACGCCAAGCACCATTCAGAAGGAATGGCGGAATTCCAAGGATTTCCAGCTCATACCACACGCACATCATGGGTACAGGCACACAAAACCTGTCCCGGAAACTCAAATACGACGTAAACGCGTCTCAGGGACACGAGAATCTGTCTCTGTAGCCCGAAAACGGCAGAATCGTGATTCAAGGACACGAGAATCTGTCTCTGAAGCTTGAATACCGCATAATCGCGTTTCAGGGACACGAAAACCTGTCCCGGAAGCGTAATTCGACCCGTTTCGTCGTTCCGGGACAGATCCTCCCGCACCACATCAATCACCATTCAGAAAGAATGGCGGAATTCCAAGGATTTCCAACCCCCGCCACACACACGCCACAGGCACAGGCACACGAAAACCCGTCCCCGAAGCGCGAAAACGACGGAATCGCGTTTCCGGGACAAGAAAACCCGTCCCGGAAGCCCGAATATGGCTGAATCGCATTTCAAGGACATGAGAATCTGTCTCTGAAGCCATGTTCAAGGCTGTTTTCAAGTATCAGGACGAATCAGCCAGGCAATCGGCCGAGGATACGGATGATCCATGCAATCGATTCACCCGTTCGGCAGCAAGCCTACTGGTCCGTCTCACTAATAATTGGGGGTTCAATGCCGTCTCTCCCCCAGTCAGCTTCGCTGACAGCCCGTCCTGCAAGTATGGACGCGCTACGCGCGATGAGAGCTACATCACAAAACGGCTGTATTTCAGCGAATTCTCAGGATACATATACGACGTCGCCAGCATCGGCTTGTTATTTTCGATGTGGGGAATTCCAACGCGTCATCGAGGTTGTGGTATTCGATGCGCAGTGCATTACGCACACAACACCGAGACTCAATACCAGCACTTTCGCAGCAGTACGTAGCCAAAACGTCGCCGCCCGTCGGGCCTGCCGCACAAGCCGGCCCAATCGCCCGGGAAGCCGCGGAATAGGCCGACGAATCTCTGACGAAACGCTGTACAAGAAGACAACACATGAGGAGCAACCATGAAAACCGTGACGCGCGCCGCCATCGCCGTACTGGCCGGCCTGGCAATCATTGGCGACGCTTTTCTGCTGTTCATCAAGCCTCATCTCGCACAGCAGGCGGGAACCACAGGATCTGCCCTGGCCTCAAACGGCACGACATCCAGCGGAAACGGCAGCAGCGCCAACGCCCAATCTGAGTCCTCCACCGACTCCAACAGCGCAAACAGCACTGACTCAAACGATTCCACCAACTCAAACGATTCCACTGATTCCGCCGACTCCAGCAACACTGAATCCACAGACTCCAACACCCTGAAGGACGGCACCTACACCAGCGTGGCCAGTCCGAACGCCTATGGCGAGATCCAATTGCAGGTCACGGTCGCGGGCGGGAAAATCACCACTATCACCACGGTGAAAGCCCCGACCCATGGCCGCTCACAGTCCGTGAACGCCCAGGCGCTCCCGATGCTCACCGAACGCGCGATCAGCGCGCAAAGCGCGGATATCCAGTTCGTCTCCGGAGCGACCGAAACCTCCACTGCCTTCGTCAATTCGCTGCAGGACGCCATCAACCAGTCGCTGAACGCCGCCAAATAAGTTAGCGACCAATAGCCAACAACAGCCGGCAACAGCCAACAGCCCATACGGACAGCACCGATCATGACCACCATTCAGGCCCGAGTCATCCACGCGATGACCATCCCGTTCACCATCCAGCTGAGCGACAGCCGCGATGCCGCCTACCTCGCCACATGCATCGACGAGATCACGCCGCAGATCACCGCATACCTGCAGCACATCGACACCACGTTCTCCCCATTCCGCGCCGATTCGCAGGTTGCCGCAGCCCGACGAGGCGACTGGTCGGCCATGCTCGTCACAAGCAAAGCATCCTCGACAAAGTCCGGCGTCCACTATGCAGCGCCGCCGTACAACCGACACGCCGGCCAAGCTCAGACCCACTATTCTCAGTCCGAATCCCAGTCCGAATCACAATCCGAATCACAGTCCGAATTCGCGCAAATCTACGCGCTGGCCGAGCAGGCCAAGCAGCTCACCCGCGGTCATTTCAATCCGATGCACGCCGGCCAATACGACCCGACCGGCATCGTCAAAGGCTGGGCCATCGAACGAGCGCACGAGCGGTTTCTCATGCCGCTGATCACATCCGGACAATGCGACGCCGCCGCGCTGGGAGGCGGCGGAGACATCCAGACCGCAGTAGCCGACACCAGCGATTTCGTATGGCGCATCGGCGTGCAGGATCCCGCCAACCCCAACGCCACCCTGCGGACCATCACTCTGCGCAACGGCGCGGTCGCCACCTCCGGCACCAGCAAACGCGGCGAACACATCACCCGCAACGCGCACGACCTGGCACAGGCCACCATCGTCGACGACCATCTCGCGTTCGCGGACATGTGGGCCACCGCCGCCATCAGCGCCGGCGAGCGCACGTTCCGCGACATCATCGACCAGAATCCAGTCGCTCAGGCCAGTCTCCATGCGGTGCTGGTCCGCGCGGACGGCAGCATCACGCAGTTCGCGCCGGGCAAAACCGCACCCGACGTCATGCCACAAACAGGAGCATAATAGGCCACTGGAATCGTATGACCATGGAAATCGACAATCACAGCAACCAACCTTGCGGGCGGCGCGAATACAAACCAAACAAATACAAACCGGGCGAATACGAGCGGAGCGAATACAGCCGGGCTGTGCAGTGCTGCCCAGTACAACACACACGGCACAGCGACGCATAACACGGCGCCACGCGGTTTCGGCAGCACGACCAACGCGACTGGAACGCCCCCATCACGCGCACGGAAGCCGCACACGCCCCCACCGTTCACCAACCTGGCTCTCGCCGCCGCAGAGCCCGCACAAAAGCCCGCACAAGAGCCCACGTACGAGCCCATACAAAAGCTCACTTACCATAAGGATCAATCCATGAAACACATCTCCTCGCACATCGCCCTGGCTTGGGCGGTGGTGCTGTTCATCATCCCGCTGCCGTTTCTGGCGACGCTCGTCGCCGGCTTCCCCGCCCTGTACAGCAGTTCGATGTTCGGCGCGGAACTCGGCGTCATCGCCTATGTATGGATGCTCGCGGCCGTGTACCTCGCGTGTCGCCCGCGCTGGGTGGACCGAACGGTCGGCCTGCCGCATATGTATATGATTCACGGCGTGCTGGCGATTCTGGCCATCGTGCTGGCGTTCGTGCATCAGTCGCTGCTGCCCGGTGCCGGCGAACTCATCGGCCTGACGGGACATCTGGGACTGTACCTGTTCATGGCCGTGGCGGTGTGGTCGCTGGTGTTCATGGCCGGATGGCTGACTGCTCGCGTGCCGGTTCTGGCGCGGATCAAGCGCGCGCTGGAGCAGGTGTTCCGGCATGAGATGAGCGTCTGGCTGCATCGGTTGAATCTGGTGGCCATCGCGCTGATCGTGATCCATGTGCATGTGATTGACTACATCGCGTCCATCAAACCGTTCATTTTCCTGCTCGACGCGACGACGATCATCGTGTTTGCGTACTACATCTGGAGTTCGGTGAACCGTGAGGCGTTCGCGTTGCGTGGACGTGTGGTCTCCGTTCGGCCGCTGGCCGATCGCGTCACCGAGTTGACGGTGGCGATTGAGGATGCGAACGGCTCGCGCGGTGTTTCACGGCCGCGCAATGCCGCCGACGCGGGAAGCAACGCGCGCGGCACGGGCTTAGGCGGCGGCACAATCCGCTGGAATCCGGGCGATTTCGCATTCATCGCTTTCCCCGGCAAGCGCGGCATGGGCGAATTCCATCCGTTCTCGCTGACGAATTCGTATCCGGCACCGGGGGCCGTCTCGTTCGCTGTGGGCGCGGCCGCCTCGAACACCGCAGTAAGCACCACGTCGGCTGACGGTACCACCATTACGATGCCGCATCCGGATGCGCCGACCATGGCGTTCGCGATTCGCGCGGATGGTGACTTCACCGCCGGCATCGCCGCCTTGCGCCCTGGCGACGCGGTGCGCATCGTACCGCCGTATGGACGCTATGCCGAATTCATCGACGAGCACGACCGCCGCGCCACCACCAAGGCCGACCAGGCCGCCGTGCAGCAGGGGCGCACGGCCGGCGGCACCGGCACGCAGCAGCGCACGCCATTGGCGCTGATCGGCGGCGGCATCGGCATCACACCGCTGCTTGGCGTCCTCACCGCGTACGCGGACGGCGAACGGCAGGTCGATTTCCTCTACACCGTTCGGTCGGAGCGCGACTTCATCTATCGCGACCAGCTGGAACAGTTCGGCCGCACGACGCCGGCCACGCGCGTGCGACTGCAGGCCGGACGCGCTGATGAGGCCACGATCGCGCCGATGATTCGCCCAGGCGCCGTGTATCTGATCGCCGGTCCGCAGCCGATGATGGAGGCCGTGCGCGCAATCCTGTTCAAGCACGGGGTGGCCGCCGACGATATCTACTACGAGCCGTTCGCGATGTGATTCGGGTAGCAGACATAAACGACAGCGCTGGAATACACAAAATACCTGCAGTCCTGTTCCTCGGCAGAAGTCTGGAACAGGACTGCAGGTAAATCAGTGCTTATTACGAACCTGCAGGCGGTCGCGGAGTGTATCGCGTGGAAGCCTGCAGGTGATTTGTGCCTATATAGGACTCGTTTCTGCAGGTAAAACAGGTATATATACGAGGCACCAATTTACCTGCAGAGGACTATTCGCCGGGAATCAACTGGTGACCACTGGGACTCATCGGCCGAGATCAACGACGCACGCGGCGGGCGATGGCGAGCGCGGCACCGGCGGCGAGGAACAACACGGTGATGCCGGCGAAGACGCTGACGTCAGCACCGGTATCGGTCAGCTTGCCGTTCTTGTCGGAAGCGTTGTTCTTGCCGTTGTCCTTGCCGTTCTGCGGCTTGTTGACAGAACCGTTGTTGTTCTGATTGCCGCCGTTGTTGTTCTGGTTGTTGGAACCGTTGTTGTTATTACCGGCGTTGTTGTTCTGGTTATTGGAACCGTTGTTATTGTTACCGTTGTTACCACCGTTATCGCCACCGTTGTTGTTACCGTTGTCCGGCACTTCCTGCTTGACGACCTCGGCCTTCTGGCCTGGCTCGACATTCACCACGTTGCCGTTGGCATCGAGGGTGACCTTGGAGCTGAAGGCTGCGGCGAGGTTCAGACGCTGCCAGCCGTCGGAGGTGGAGTCGAGCGGGTAGCCGGACTGGATTTCGGTGCGGGCGAGCACCTCACGGCGCTGGTCGGCGGTCAGGGTCGGGAACACGGTGCGCAGCAGGCCCTCGGCACCGGCGGGCACGCGTGCTGGCTGGTCAGTGGCGGAGACTGGAGCGAAACCGTAGGTGAGACGCTGGGTGTACACGTCGACAGCGGACTTGACGTCGGTGACCGGCTCGGTGGCCACGGCGTCCGTGTTGAGGTTCTTGTAGCCGTTGGTCGTGGTGGCGTTCGTCTTGGCGATGATCTCATCCAAGGTGTTGCCGTATCCGGCTTCCTGTCCGCGCTTGGTCAGGTAGTCGCGCAGCTCCTGCTGGGCGGGTTTGACGACCTGCTCGAAGTACACGTCGTCGTTCAGACGGCCGGCGGCGGAGGCCTCACCGACGATGCGGCCACCGATGATGTCCAGCGGGTAGTGGACGCCGAGCACGATGCGGTTGTTGCCACCCTCGGCGGCACGGGCCGCGATCTGCGGGGCAAATTCCGGCATCATCGCGGCGAGCACCAGACCAGAGGTGTAGAACGCCATCGTGTGGCCGGAGGGGAAGGACTGCGAAGGGTTGTTCTTGTACTTGCCGCTGTCATCCAGCGAACCAGCGAGACCGGAGTAGCCGGCACCGTGAGGCAGGTTGCGGTAGGGATCCTGCCACGGGTTGTCCCAGTCGGCGGCGCGCTTGAGCGGCAGCTCGGCGGCCAGGCCCTTCATGTCGTTCTTGCCGTTCGCGCTGCGGTCGAACAGGTCACCGCCGGTGGTCCTGTTCAGCGAGGGGCGCGGATAGTTGAAGCTGTACTTGGCGCCGGTCACGGGAATGTAGCCGACCATGCCGTTGAGCAGGTCGTAGGTCTTCTGCAGGGCGCGGGTCTTGGTGGTCGGATCGACGACCATGCCATCCCAGAACCATTCGCCCATGATCGGACCGAAGGCATCCCAATAGGTTTCGCGGTTGTTCTGATCGCCGTCGATGAGCGCCTTCTGCAGCTGACTGTAATGGTCGTCGACCTTGGTGCCTGCGGCGTCATCATCTGCGGCCTTGTTGTTGATGGCCACGGTCAGATCATCGTTCTGCTTGAGAATCGAGGCACCGGCATCGGTGACATCGCCACGGAACACGGTGGTTTCGTCATTGTTCGGGTTGTCCACCGGAGTCCAGTAGTTGTTGAACTCCTTGAGCAGCACCTGAGGATCGGCCTTGGTACTGTCGGACGGGTAGGTGGCCGGCTGGTCGTCAGCCATCGCCGGCACTGCGGCCGCGAAGCTCGCGGCGAGCGTGGCGACGGCGGCGAGGCCGGCGATCGCGCGCTTGTACTGGGTGAATACGGACATTGTCCCTCCCTCAATCAATGTCAGTCTGCATCGATGCCCTTGCCTGTGGCATCATCAGACGCAAGCATTCGTCCTCGGCCTTGGCTGGCGACGATGCGAATGCTCTTATGCACAACGCTAGAAAGGCGACATGTCCCGAATGGACAAGAATCGCGAATGCCGGATGACCGGTAATTGAACAGCCGAAGTCGGCAATGTAGCCATAGGAACAGTCATGCCTCGTAACAGCCCGCTGAGCTTTCCCTGCCCTGCCTCCCCGACCTGCACGCCGCGAATTTCCGTTTCCCCGGCGGCAACGGGTAGTCTGGGAGCTATGGAATTGCATGTTTTGAATCATCCGCTGGTCGAGCACAAGCTCACCGTGCTGCGAGACAAGAACACCCCCTCCTCCACCTTCCGCGAGCTCGTCTCCGAGCTGGTCATGCTGGAAGCCTACGAAGCCACCCGCGACCTGAGCGTCGTATCCGTGCCGATCGAGACGCCGGTCGCCCCGATGACCGGCAAGAAGCTGGCCGAACCGCGCCCGATCATCGTACCGGTGCTGCGTGCGGGGCTCGGCATGCTCGACGGCATGACCCGTCTCATCCCCACCGCCGAAGTCGGATTCCTCGGCATGAAGCGCGACGAGGAGCATCCCACCCAGCAGATCACTTATGCGAACCGTCTGCCGGAAGACCTGTCCGGCCGTCAGTGCTTCCTCATCGACCCGATGCTTGCCACCGGCGGCACGCTGGTCGCCGCCACGCATTACCTGGCCGAGCGCGGTGCCAAGGACGTGACCGCCATCAACATCATCGCCGCCCCCGAAGGCATCAAGTACGTCGAGGAGCACATCGACCCGTCCATCGACTTCAAGGTCGTGGTGTGCGCGGTCGACGAAAGGCTCAACGAGAAGTGCTACATCGTGCCGGGTCTGGGCGACGCCGGCGATCGCCTGTACGGAGTGATCGACTGACCTACGTCGGCCGACAGCTCAGCGGGATGTGCCGGCCGACGCATCCCATCAATCCCGACAATGTCTCGTCGAACGTACATCAAGCGTCTTAGCGTACGTTTGCCGAGGTTTCAGCACCCCTTTTCTCACTAAACGTACGCTCACGGTCACTCAGCGTACGTTTAGTGAGATGGACAAGCATTATCCATCGTTGTTACGTGAGTAGTATGCAAATCGACATCATTGCGCCGGGCCGCGTGAAAGAACAGTATCTGCGCGACGCCATCGACGAGTATTCCAAACGACTTTCGCGGTACTGCAAACTCAGCATCATCGAAGTCGCGGACGAAAAGACGCCTGAGCATGCTTCGGAAGGCATCGAACGGCAGATCAAGGCCAAAGAAGGCGAACGCATCGCCAAGCACCTTCGTGACGGCGCGTTTCTCATCGCGCTGGCCATCGACGGCAAACAGCTCTCCAGCGAGGAATTCGCTGCCAAGATCGAGGATTGGGGACTGCACGGCGTCAGTCATATCCAGCTCGTGATCGGCGGATCAATCGGCCTTGACGACGCGATACTGCGCCGCGCGAACTTCAAACTCAGCTTCTCGAAGATGACGTTCCCGCATCAGCTCATGCGCGTGATCCTGCTCGAGCAGATCTACCGGGCATACAAGATCAACGCCGGCGAACCGTATCATAAGTAGCCAGCCAAGCATCTTCCTGGGCCGGACGCCCGCCCAAGCCGCCCGCCCGCCCAGGAAGATACCCACGGTGTAGGGATTACCCCATCGTGTAGGGAGTAGTTTTTACGATTCCGCGGAATTCCGCCATTCCGCATCCCTACATCATGGGAAAATCCCTACATGATGGGAAGTTCCCTACATGGTGGGAAGTTCCCTACATGATGGGCATATCCCGCCTACACCGCAGCACGGCGCTACCGTGCGTCGGGGACGAACGCCTCAAAGATGTGGCGGTCGAAGTACTGGTCGCACTGGGCCAGCTCGTCGCTGCTACGCACGGTCCAGGACACAGCCGTGGCACCCATCGCACGAGCCAGTCGCACCTGCGGCGAAGCGCCGCCGGTCCAGTCATAGGCCACGAAATCAGGACGCGACAGCCAATCGAACGCCAGCAGTCCGGCACCCCATTCCAGCGGGCCGTCCTTCTGCAGCTTCGCCGGCCAGCTCAACTGGCCGCGGCAGACCTCGGGGTGATGCTGCTTGTACCAGTTGACCGCGCCCGGATGGAAGGATTCGATGACGTACGGCCCGCGGTAGTCCTCAAGCAGCGCGTGCCCCTTCTCCATCAATTCCTCGGTGCGCGCATCCCAGGCGCTATTGTCGCTGAACTTGTATTCCACAATCAGCGGAGCACGGCCGGCCACCACCTTGAGTACGTCGGAGAACAGCGGCACGTGCTGATAGTAGCCTTCCGGCGCGGCGGACGGCGTGACCACGAGCGGCGGATTCGCATCGGCACCAGGCAGCGGCTTGGCCTTGAGATCGCCGGGCTTGGCACCGGGGAACAGCGGAATACGGGTGAGCTCGTCGTAGGTGAGATCCTCGACGCGACGCGGATCGCCGGCCACACGCAGCAAGTCGGCGTCATGCACCACGACCACCTGCCCGTCGAGCGTGAGCTGGAGGTCGAGTTCGATGCCGTAGCCGGCTTCGCAGGCGGCGGCGAACGCGGCCAACGAGTTCTCGGGGGCGATGGGGCCGGTGACCTCCGGACTGCCGTAGCCTGCCTTCATGGCCATGCGGCGGGCGAGCGCCACGTAATCGGCGTTTTCGGACATCGCCGTGTTGGTGGTGTCCGCCTGGGCGCTGATCGGGTCGTCGCCGGAGTACTCGGGCGCGTCGGCGGGGTTCACGAGGCCCGAGCCGGCGTCATGCAGGCCGCGGTGCGCATACCAGACCTCGGGGATGGACGGCACGAAGTTGCGGCGCTTGTCGTTGAACGAACGAGGGGCCACGGCCCATGCGGCGGCACCGGCGGCCGCAGCGCCGGCCAGTACCACATTTCTCAGCAATTTTGCAGACATTGGATTCCTTCCGTATCCTTCCGTTGCAGTGCTATCAGATTACCGCCCAACGGACGCCGGCATAGGCCAGTGTCCCATGAACGTCCCCATGAACAGCCCCATGAGCGTCTTGTGAAGGCGCACGAACGACTGGTTACACCGATAATGCGTCGGCGAGCCATGACGGGGTGAGGGGGTCACTCGGGTCAAGGGCCCTGTCGGGATGATCGGCGCGCAGAGGAGCCCAGCTGAAATCGGGAACCAACTCGGCAGCCGTGCAGGGCTCGGGGGTCGGACGGACGCGCAGCAACCAGGCGCAGTAGCCGATGATCTGTTCGGGGGCGATGCCACGCGCGCGCAGGGCACCCATGTCGAGCGAACGCTCGCGTTTGGCGAGACGACGGCCGGCCGCATTGTCAATCAGCGGCAAATGCGCGTACGCAGGATTCACCGGCGAGCGAAGACGGGAACCTACTCTGCCGGACGCACTACCGACGTGTGCGGCACAACCGGCATCAGCAAGCCGGGTGGCGTCGATGGTGATGGAATCCAGACGCGAGATTGGACATGCGGACGAGTCGCCCACCCCCATGCCCGGCGAGCATTCCGGCTGGAATCCGCCGGCGAGCAGGCATCTGCGGATCCACATCTGCAATGCCGTGGAGCGCAGCAGGTCACGCCCGCGCACGATGTCATCGACGCCCATGTCCAAGTCGTCCACGACCACGACAAGCTGGTAGCCGAACAGCCCATCCGCCCGGCGAATCACCGAATCTCCGACTTCGCGGGCCAGATCGTAGTCTTGCGGGCCGTATATGCGGTCATCGAACGACGCCGCTCCACCACGGATTCCTTCATGGACGGTTTCATGGACGGCGCTGGCATCGCCCCTGTCCGCGCAGTCACAGGAACCACCGATGGCATCTGAGGCAGCCGTCCACTCCCCCGCTTCGGGCATGGCGATGCGAATGGAATGCTGGTCTCCGTGCGCCAGTCGCGCCCGCACGGTTTCCGGGTGATCGTGGAGCAGTCGACGGCAGGTGCCGGGGTAGACCATGAAGCCGTCGCCCTCGTTCGGGGCAGAGGCGGCGCGGATGTCCGCGCGCGAGCAGAAGCAAGGGTAGACCACGCCATCCGCCTTGCGCAGGCAGTCCAGTGCGTATTCGTATCGTTTGGTGCGGCGCGACTGGTACATGGGCGAGGCCGCATTGTCCCAGTCGAGGCCGAGCCAGCGCAGGTCGTCCATCATCAGACGGTCGGCACCGGCGATCACACGCGGCTTGTCCACGTCCTCGATGCGCAGCAACATGCGCTCGCCGCGCGAACGGGCGGACAGCCAGGCGGCCAGCATGGCGTACACGTTGCCTATGTGCATGCGCCCCGATGGTGTCGGCGCGAATCGTCCGGTCATGACTGCTTCTTCTCCTCCACTGCGGGCACTCATTCCCCGTTTTCCCTACCATATGCGGCAGAAACATACACCATACGCACCGTAACTCCGTTGAATGAGGTACATTCCGGCCATTACAGACAGCTATCTGCCTTGAATGTGGTACCCGCACCGCGAAAGCGGCAGTATCGGAGAACGTAGCTCAACGTCATTCCGCCAGTTTCCGGCCTCCGATACTTGACCTCATACCTCATTGAACGCAGATACCTATCCGCGCAACCGGTGTACCTACCACACTCAACCGAGAAACCTACGGCACACCTTGCAATCTCTTTTCCGAAGATTCCCAAAACGGCAATGGCGGCCGTGAATCACTTCACAGCCGCCATGTCAGCCTTTTCATAACAACATGTACATCAACACGCTGCACTCATTCCCGCAACGTCACTTGTCTTCGGAGACGTTGCCGACTTCCACATCCGGGTCGTCGCCGACGATCTGGTCGCTGGCCCAGGCGGAGAGCTCGAGATGCTCGCCGCCGGTGTGGTCGACCAGCACGGTGTCGCCGTCGTGGACCTTACCGGCAAGCAGCATGCGTGCCAGCTGGTCGCCGACCTCGGTCTGCACCAGACGACGCAACGGACGGGCGCCGTACGCCGGGTCGTAGCCGGTGTTGGCCAGCCACTCGCGGGCGGAGTCGGTCACGTCGAGCGTGATGCGACGGTCGGTCAGGCGCTGGGCCACGGCATTGACCTGGATGTCCACGATACCGCCCAGCTCCTCGCGGGTGAGCGGGTGGAACATGACGATATCGTCCAGACGGTTCAGGAACTCCGGCTTGAAGTTCATGTGCACGGCGTCCATCACGGCCTTCTTCTTGGCGTCGGCGTCGAGATCCTCGTTCACGAGGAACTGCGAGCCGAGGTTGGAGGTCATGATGAGGATCGTGTTCTTGAAGTCCACGGTCCGGCCCTGGCCATCGGTCAGGCGGCCGTCATCCAGCACCTGCAGCAGCACGTCGAAGATCTCCGGGTTGGCCTTCTCGACCTCGTCGAAGAGCACCACAGAATACGGGCGACGACGCACGGCCTCGGTCAGCTGGCCGCCCTGCTCGTAGCCCACGTAGCCCGGCGCCGCACCAATCAGGCGGCTCACGCTCGCCTTCTCCATGTATTCGGACATGTCGATGCGCACCATGGCCTTCTCATCGTCGAACAGGAAGTCCGCGAGCGCCTTGGCGAGCTCGGTCTTGCCAACGCCGGTGGGGCCCAGGAACAGGAACGAGCCGGTCGGGCGGTTCGGGTCTGAGATGCCGGCACGCGAGCGGCGCACAGCGTCGGACACGGCCTGAATGGCTTCCTTCTGCCCGATCACGCGCTTGCCGAGGTAGTCCTCCATGTGCAGCAGCTTCTCGTTCTCGCCCTGCATCAGGCGGCCGACGGGGATGCCGGTCCAATCGGAGACAATCTCAGCCACGGAGTCGGCGTCCACGCGGTCCGGGACCATCGGCTCGCTATTCGGGTCAGTGGAGCCGGTGTCCTTGGACTCGGCATCCGCGTTCTCGGCGGCGGCGAGCTCCTTCTGAATCGCCGGAATCTCGCCGTACAGGATCTTCGAGGCTTCGGCCAAATTGCCCTCGCGGGTGAACTTGTCCGCCTGCACGCGCAGGTCGTCGAGCTTGGCGCGCAGCTCGCCAACCTTGTTGTGGCCGGCCTGCTCGGCATCCCAACGCGCCTTGAGCCCGCTGAGCTTCTCACGGGTATCCGCGAGTTCGGCCTGCAGCTTGCCCAAGCGCTCCTTGGATGCCGGGTCCTCGGCCTTCTTGAGCTGCATCTCCTCCATCTCGAGACGGGTCACCTTGCGCTGGAGCTCATCGATTTCCTCCGGGGAGGAATCGAGTTCCATACGCAGATGCGCGGCCGCCTCATCGACCAGGTCGATGGCCTTGTCGGGCAGCTGACGGCCGGAAATGTACCGGTTGGACAGCGTGGCCGCCGCGACCAGCGCATCGTCTCCAATCGTCACCTTGTGATGCGCCTCGTACCGCTGCTTCAGGCCGCGCAGGATGGCGATGGTGTCCTCGACGGACGGCTCGCCCACGTACACCTGCTGGAAACGACGCTCCAGCGCCGGGTCCTTCTCGATGTTCTCGCGGTATTCGTCCAGCGTGGTGGCGCCGATCAGACGCAGTTCGCCACGGGCCAGCATGGGCTTGAGCATATTGCCGGCGTCCATGGAGCCCTCGGCGGCACCCGCGCCCACGATGGTGTGGATCTCATCGATGAACGTGACGATCTGCCCGTTGGCGTTCTTGATCTCGTTCAGAACGGCCTTCAGACGCTCCTCGAATTCGCCACGGTACTTCGAGCCTGCCACCATCGAGCCGAGGTCAAGCGAGATCAGCTTCTTGCCCTGCAGGGTGGTCGGCACATCGCCGGCCACGATACGCTGGGCGAGTCCCTCGACGACGGCGGTCTTGCCGACGCCGGGCTCACCGATCAGCACCGGGTTGTTCTTGGTACGACGGCTCAGAATCTGAATCACACGGCGGATCTCCTGATCACGGCCGATGACCGGGTCGAGCTTGCCTTCCTTGGCGCGGGCGGTCAGGTCGGTGGAGTACTTCTCCAGCGCCTTGTACGAGCCTTCCGCATCCGGGCTGGTGACTTTCGCGCCGCCGCGCACGCCGGGCACGGCCTTGCGCAGGGCGGCCGCGGTCACGCCGTTCTTCTCAAGAATCTCAGCCGACTGGTTCGGCTTGCTGGCTGCGATGCCGATGAGCAGATGCTCGGTGGAGACGTATTCGTCGCCCATCTGCTGCATTTCCTTCTCGGCCTGGGCGATGGCCGCGGTCAGCTGACGGCTGGCCTGCGGTTGCGAGGTGGTGGAGCCGGATGCGCTCGGCAGCGCGACCAGCGCGTTGCGCACGGCGGCTCCGATGGCCTGTGCGTTGCCGCCCGCCGCCTCGATCAGCGAGCGCACCACGCCGTTCTCCTGACGCAGCAGCGCATCCATCACATGCAGGGTCTCGACCTGCGCGTTTCCAGCGGCGGACGCACTCTGAATGGCGTCGCCGACGGCCTCTTGGGCCATGGTGGTGAACTTCTGTTCCATGATGTGTTCCTCCAAAGTATTCTTGTATGCCCGCCCGAGGTTGCGCACGGTTTGCGATCCGGCCTTGGCGGCCCGATTGCTCGGCCCGCCGCTTGCCGAATCATGACCGCGCGCCCTAGGCGGGCATTCGTGTCATGTTCTGATTCATTCAACCGACCTATGGCACATTCTATTCCCAAAACTTGAGCGGAGGTGACTCAAGTTTTGGGATTCGGCTACTCCCGCGGCACGCGATCGGCATGCTCGGGCAGCGCGGGCGGGGTCGGCAGACCTTCGTGCACAAGGTTCCACGGCGAGGGGAAATCCGCCACCGGCACTTCGATCAGCGTCGGCGTCCGGCTGGCAAGCGCCTTCTCCAGCGCACGCCCCAGCTCCTGCGGGTCGAAAACACGCGCGTGGGCGATGCCGAACGCGTCTGCAAGCTTCATGTAGTCCGGGTCGGTCAGGTCCGAGGAGAACACTCGACCGCCGTAATTGCCGTTCTGAATGCGGCGCACATTGCCGTAATAGCCGTCGTTGAACACCACGGCGGCCACCGCCAGCCCGAACCGACGCATGGTGGACAGCTCCTGCAAGGTCCAGGAGAAGCCGCCGTCGCCGCTGACGGACACCACGCGACGGTCCGGCGCCGCAGCCTGCACGCCGAGCGACGTGGCGAATCCGAAGCCGAGCGTGCCCTCATAGCCCGGGCCGATGTAGGTCTCGGGGCTGTGGCGCGGCATGCATATCGCCGCCGCGTATCCGATCTGCGTGTATTCGCTGACGAATACGCCGTCCTTGCCGAGCACGCGCCCGATGACGTCGAGATATTCGCGCTGCGGGTCGAGTTGGGCGAGCGTCCGGTCGCTCCAGGCGCGCACCTCGGCCAGTTCCTCGCTCCGGTAGGCAGGCCGGTAGCCGACCACGGACTGCGCCACTACGGCAGCGTCATCGCCAGCGGCAGCACCCGCCGATTCGCTAGACGATTCACCATCACCAGCCGATTCGCCATCCACCCCACCAAGCAGCTCGACCAGCTTGGCGAGCGCCACCTTGGCGTCGCCCAGCACGGCAATCTCCGGGTGACGCGGGCCGGTCAGGTCCGCGGCGTCGGCGTTGATGCAGATGTACGGCACACCGTTCACATTGAGCTCGCCGCCGAAACTACCCACGAAGCGCGAGCCGACAGCGATGATGAGGTCGGCGGTCTCACGCAGTTTGCGGAACGCCACCTGATCGAACGCCAGCGGATCGTCAGCGTCGATGTCGCCGCGGCCATTCTCGGTGACCACAACAGGTGCCCCCAGCAGGTGCGCCAGTTCGGTGAGCTCCTTGGATGCGCCGGCCGCGCGCACGCCGCCGCCAGCGTAAATCAGCGGGCGCTGCGACCGGGCGACGCGCTCTGCGGCACGCCTGAGCACCTCGTCCGCAGGCACGACGGGCTCCGGCTCGACATATCCGGGAATCGCCAGATTGGCGGGAATCGACGCGGCGAGCACGTCCGGCGGAATCTCCAGCACCACCGGGCGCGGACGGCCGGACCGCAGCTGGCGGAACGCCTCGGCCACCAGGCCGGGGATGTCTTCCGCATGTTCAGCCATCGCGTGCCATTTGCACAGGCGCGCGATGATGCCGGTCTGGTCGGGCAGCTCATGCAATACGCCATCGCCCTTGCCGATCTGCGGAGTATCCACCTGACCGCAGATGAGCAGCACACGCGAATTCGTGGAGTATGCCGTAGCGAGGCCAGCGAGCGCGTTGAGCACGCCGGGACCGGGCACCACCATACCCACGCCTTCGCGCCCCGAGCTGCGCGCATAGCCGTCGGCCATGTAGGTGACGGCCTGCTCGTTGCGCGCGCAGATGTAGCGGATCTGCGCCTTGCGGTAGTAGAGCGCATCGCAGGCGGCGTCCAGCTGCACGCCGGGAATACCGAAGATGGTGTCTACGCCTTGCGCGATCAGGGCTTCGGCGAGCGCGTCGCCGCCGGTGGTGAATCGGGTCATCAGTCCTCCTCGATGATTATCGGATTGTTCCGTCCGTTGTCCTCACGTTTGTTGTCCACACGTTTTCTATAACTATAATAATGATTATTACGAATTAATGTACGGGCCATACGATGCCGCTGGCGGTACCCGCCCATGCTCTGCAAGGCGGTAGGCTGGGAAGATAGTGGCGACAACGCCAAGGAGGAAGCATGACCGTTACGCAATCGGTGTCCGGGACCGTGGCCGACGCGCTTGAGGAAGGCATCCGCACCCGCCATCTGCCGGCAGGATGCCGCATCGGCACGAAAACCGAACTGCTCGAGCAGTTCAACGTGGCCCCCGCGACGCTGAACGAGGCGCTGCGCATCCTGCGCGAGCGCCGCATCGTCATCGTCAAGCCGGGACCTAAGGGAGGCATCTTCGTGGCCGACCAGCCGCCGCTGTCCCGCTTGGCCTTGGAGATCGTCGACCTGAAGACCCAGCACAAGATCGACGTGAACAACGCGGTCGAGGTGCTGGATGGCCTGGATACGCAGGTCATGCATGACGCGGTGCGCTGCCGCACCGACCAGGACGTGGCCGACCTGAACGCGCTGCGCACGCCGCTGATCGAGCAATGGCACACACCCTCCAGCGAGGAGGTCAACTGGAAGCTGCACCGACGTATCGCGGACATCACCCCGAACCTCATGCTGCGCAGCTTCTACCAGAATCTGGTCGACTACATTCTGGCCGAGGACACCGATCCCACGCTGGGGGTGAGCGGCTTCGACCCGACCAGCGACGAGCGCCTGAAGATACATCTGGCCCTGATCGACGTCATCATCGACCAAAATGATGACCGCGTCGAAGCCGTGCTGCACGACCACCGCATGGTCAAGGCCTAGTGTCTCCTGCGTCAGAAGCTCGTTGACGACATGACTACCCCTCAGACCCGCTTCGCGTCTCTCCCCCAGTCAGCTTCGCTGACAGCCCCCTCGTCAGAGGGGGCCAGCACGCTCAACAAATTGCTGACGCAGACCGCTAGAACTGTCCGTCACGGTAGAACGCGCGCAGGTCGGCGTCCATGGCCTTGAGCGCGGCGGCATCCACATAGGCCATATGTCCGGTGGCATACAGTCCATACGAGATATTCGCGCGCAGCCGCGGTGCCAGAAACAGATGCGCGATGTCGTTGCGCGCCGAGAGATACGGGCAGGCCAGATCGTATTTGCCGCCCATCACCGCCACCTTGAGCAGCGGATTGCGCCGCATGGCCGCCGACAGGTCCAGCGCGGTATTCGGGCACATCATCGGCCCGTCCACTGCCGGCGCCTGATGCATCCAATTCCAATTCGGCTCCACCTGCATGTTGTTGAGCACCAGATACGGCCGGTTCCAGACATACCCAATATCATGCAACGCGGCACGGAACGCGCAGGTCTCCGCGGAATTGACGCCCGCCGTGGCCGCATCGTTCGTGGCCGGATCGGCACCGCCGGAGCCCACCACATAATCGTTGTCCGCCACGAACCGTGCGTCGAACCGGCCGATCATCTTGCCTTCCGAACCGCGCAACGCCGCACGGAAATCCTCCATGTCCAACCGCAGATGCCGGCGCAACAGCAGGCCCTTGTCCACGCCGATCAGTTCCGCCAGCCGCCGTGCCACCTCACGTTCCCGCTCGACGGGCAACCGGTCACCCTGAATCAGCGCGGCCGCATAATCACCCAACGCGAACGTCTCGGCCTCGCGCAGCAGATCATCGGTCACCGTCGCATTCGCCTCGACGGCGTCCTTGCCTGCGGCGAGCGCCTTATGATACGCCGCAGCCGCCGCATATGAGGGGATGAGATTGATGTATCCGGCATCGGACCCGGCTTGTTCGCCAGCCCAGTCGAGCAGATTGGACAGCATGACCACGCCGTTGAGATCGATGCAGCGGTTCTGGATCATGTTGGCCATGACCGCCACTCGCGTGGTGGCATAGGATTCGCCGAACAGGTACTTCGGCGCATTCCAACGATTGTTCGCGCCCAGCCAGTCGATCACGGCTCGGCTGAACACATCCGCATCCTGATCGACGCCCCATGCGCGCGAGGTGGGCACGCCGGGCGCCATCGTCGACCAGCCGGTCTCCGGCGCGTCGATGAACACCAGATCCGACCAGCGCAGCAGTGTATACGGGTTGTCTTCGATGGGATATGGCGCGGCCCCCGAAGGCTGTGGCGCCATGGATGGTGCCTTCTTCGGCCCGAAGCCGCCGGTGTTGAGCCACACGCTGGACGACCCCGGCCCGCCGTTGAACAGGAAGGTGACCGGACGCTCCCCGCCCGCCGCCGCAACGGCCGCCGCGTCGCCGGATACCTTCTGCGCCACATAGGAGACGGTGAACAGCGACGCTATCGGCGAACCGTCGTTCTCACGGATGTCCAGGTGACCGGCCGTAGCCGTGTAATCGATGGTCGATGAGCCATCGGTCCAGGTGAATCCACGCGAAACCGCCGCCGGATGCGCCGCAAAGCCTTCCGGTGCCGCGTTCGCCGCCGCAGCGGCAGCCGCAGCACCGATCCCAGTGGCAGAGCCAGTCACTCCTGCGATATCTTCCGTCATCATCAACACCATCCCTTCCGCTGTCACTCGCCCCACTGCTCGGCAGCCGCCGGCAGTTCACTGATTACGGACGCACAGGTCTCGATGACGAGATCGTTGGCCTCATGCGTGCCGATGGAGACGCGGATGCCGCAGCCGCTGAACACGCGCGCGATCACGCCCGCCTCGGTGAGCTTGTCGGCCACGGCGTCTGTCAGGCCGCCAAGCTGCAGCCAGAAATAGTTCGCTCCGGACGGTGGCACATGCCAGCCCTGCCCGCGCAGCGCGTCGATGATGCGCTCGCGCTCGGCGATGATGTCCTTGACGCGCGCGTCGAGCTCATCCTGCGCGTCAAGCGAGGCGACGGCGGCGGTCTGCGCCACATCCGAGACGGCGAACGGCAGCGCCACCTTGCTCATCTCGTTGATCACCGGCACCGGGCCGATGCCGAAGCCGATGCGCAGGCCCGCCAGACCGTAAGCCTTGGAGAACGTGTGCGCCACCACGACGTTCGGGTACTTGCGGTAGAGGTCCATGGCCACTTCGGTATCCGAATCGGTGTTGAACTGGTAGTAGGCTTCGTCGAAGAGCACCACGACGTCGCTCGGCACGGCTTCCATCAGCTGTTCGGCCTCAGCGCGTGAGACGGTGGTGCTGGTCGGGTTGTTGGGGTTGTTGACGATGATCAGGCGCGTGCGATCGGTGATGGCGTCGATCATCGCGGGGATGTCGTGCCTCAGGTCGACGGTCAGCGGTACTTCGACCGGGGTGGCGCCGGCGCCGCGCACGATGATCGGGTAGGCTTCGAAGCTGCGCCACGGGTAAATGACCTCGGTGCCTGGTCCGGTCAGCGCGTTCACCAGTTCGGTGATGATCTCGGAGGAACCTGCGCCCAGAATGATGGCGGCCGGATCCACGTCGTATCGCTTGGCGAGGCGCTCCACCACCTTCCAGCCGTGCATATCCGGGTACCGGTTCATCGTGGCGAGCGCGGATTCGTCGATCGCCTTGACCACGGAAGGCAGCGGACCGTACGGGTTCTCGTTGCTGGAGAGCTTGAACGCGCGACGGTCCGTGGGCGCGGGCTTGCCCTGACGGTAGACCGGAATCGAGGCAAGATCCTCCCTGTGGCGGAAAGCGGCGATGCTTTCAGGAGCCGAGGATGCTGCAGTCATAATCATGTTCCTTTCTTTATTATTACTTCCGTATGATTCCGTTGCGTTGCTGCGGTGACGCATGCGGCTCGCGCCGCGCAACGGATGGCATACCGTATCGGGCGGATCGTTCGGCGAGGCTCAGCGGCCGGTAACGAAGTCGGCGAGGTCGTGGTTCAGCGACACGGACGATTCGCGATCGGTGTAGGTCATGTGGCCGGCCGGGTAGATGCGTTGCACCACGCTGCCTTCCGGCGCGTCGATCGAGGCGATGAGCGCATCCGACGCGCCCACGGTGGTGATGGTGTCGTAGCAGCCGTTGACCACCATCAGCCGGAATCCGGCCACCTGCTGCAGGCAGTATTCCACCGCCCCCGCGTAATCGAATTCGTCGAACGGCGACTTTTTCTCGCCCGCGCTCACCGAATCGCTGGGCGCGCCCACGCTCCAATCCCAGACGGACCATACGTCGCCCGGCGCCTCCACATGAGTGATTGCGCGATCCACGCCGAGCAGGTCGTTGTAGAACAGGTGCACGCACGCGGACAGCACCGGCTCGACACGGCTGCTGGAGGGGTCGACCGGATAGGTCGGCGAGGCGGTGGCCTTGTACCGTGCGTCGTACACGCCCAGCACGTCGCCGTCGTCCTCCAACAGCATCGAACGGAACCGGTCCTTGGAGATGTTGAGTCGGTTCTTGAGCCATTCGGCGGTCTTGATGCCGGTGATGCGCTCAAGCTCGGCGGCCACCGCCCGGCGCTCCTCGGCCGGCAGCCGGGAGCCGGTGTACAGGGCGTGCAGGTAGGGGCCGTACGCGTACTCGCGCGCATGATCGATGGCCTCGCGCCAATCGGCGGCGTCGAGCGAACCTTTGTGGTGATACCAAGCGACTGCGGCCATCAATGGCAGCGAGCTGGCCGGCGCCACCACCGAACGCAGACGATCGTGCACCTCCTGGATGTTCGTGGTGGTACCCATCAGGATCACGCCGGCGGGCGCTATCGCGGTGTCGCCGAGCTCGAGTAGCGCCTTGGCCATGAGCGGCGCGCGCACGGTGCCGTAGCTCTCGCCGAGAATGTACAGCGGCGAGGTCTCGCGCCCCTCCAGCACCATCCAACGCGCGGCGGCTTCGGCGAACTGCCGGGCGTCCTCGCGGGCGGTGTACTTGGATTCCACGTCCACATCCTGCTCATAGCGCCCGTATCCGCAGCCGATGGCGTCCATGACCAGCAGATCGCAGACGGTCAGCAGCGAGGACGGGCTGTCCTCCAGATGGAAGGAGTCGCGCACCGGGGCCGTGAGGTCGTCGCTGAACGCAGCGCGCTTCGGCCCGATGCCGGAGAGCAGCAGCGCGGTGCTGGCCACGATCGGCCCGCCGTTGAACAGTACGAGCACCGGACGCGCCGGGTCGGCATGGCCGTCGAGCTGCCGCACGAACGAGGTGACGGACATGCGTCCGACCGGCCGGCGGTCCTCGTCTGATCGCGGCACGTCAATCAGGCTCACACGCGTCTCGTACTCAATCCGCTCCCCTGTTTCGTTGGTGAAGTCCAGCCGGACGGCCTTGTCTAGGTCGGGGGCTGCCGGACCTGGCTGGTGACGGGATTCACTGCTCATCCGTTGTCCTTTCCGCGCTTGTGCGCCCATCGATGCCCGCGTTGTTTCACGCTATGTTTCACGGTTGTTTCACGACTCTGTTTCACAGTACTCTGTCCAATCTGGTCAAGGCGAGGAGGTACAGCTTGGCGGCAGTCAGCAGATTCCTGAGGTTCACGCATTCGTCCGCGCTGTGGGCACCGCCCTCGTCCGCGCTCATGCCGTCCGGCTTGCCCGGGCGTCCAACCTTGCGCGCGATGTCGTCCATGTACCAGAAGTCCGCGCCGAACGTGACCGATTGCGGCAACAGACGCGAATGGGTGCCGCCGCCCATCGTGAACGGCCGCTTGTCCGCATCAAAGAAATCGTTGAACGCCCGGCTCAGGGTCACACATGCCGCGCTGTTCGGGTCGATGCGGTACGCCGGCTCGTCGTGCAGCGATTCGACGCGCACACCCGGCATGGCGTCGACGGCGGCGCGAAGCCCGGCTTCCAGATTGGTGCCGTTGACGGAGACCGGGTACCGGCTGTCGCAGTGCAACAGCAGCCGGCTGGGACTTCCGACGGGGCATTGGGACTGGCCAGCATCCTCCGGCTGTGCGGCACCGTCTTCGCCGCCTTCAATCTTGGTAAGGCCGGGCTCGACCTTGTCAAGCTCGACCTTACCCAGGTTGAAGGTCAGCGGGCCGGATTCGTCGGCGCACGCGATGCGAAGTCCACGGCCGTCCGTGGACTTCGCGATGGCGAACAGCGCGCGGGCCGTGGCCAGTTCCGCGGCATGATCGGCCCCTGAGAGCAGACCGGATTCGCTCAGGAATCCGGCGAGCAGCATGATGGCGTTCACCGTGCCCGCCTGAAACGCCGCATGCCCCGCCACGCCTTGCGCGTGGAGGGTGACCGAAGGAGCCTTGCCGGCGGTGTCGAAGCCGTTATATCCGGAATCATCGGCGGCAGACAGTTCCCAACGAATCACGTTACGATAGCACGCCGGAGCGGCTGCGAGCGCAGCCTCGACCTGACCGGCTGCGAAGCCGGACAGCAGTATCGAAGCCTCGCCTGGTACCGCGTTGGCGGCGGAGCCGGCGGTGAAATGACGCCAGATACCGGGCGCAGGCATGCTCAGCACCATCTGTAGGATGCCTTTCTGCCCATAGTTGACCGGGAACGGACCGTCAGTGACCACGCTGAACTTGGCCGCCCGCTCATGCCGCAGGTATCCGCGCAGATCGTTCATGCAGGTCTCCTCGCCGCCGCCCATCAGCGCACGTACACGATGACGCATCGGCACGTGAAGCTCGCGGAGCATACGCAGCACGAACAGGTTCACCAGCGACGGCCCCTTGCAGTCCTGCACGCCGCGCCCGAAAACGAACTCGCCTTCCCGGGTGAGCCGGAACGGCGCCCGCGTCCAGCCGTCACCGGCCGGCACTACGTCCAGATGGCTGATCAATGCAATCTCGTCGTCACCGCCGACCGGCAGATCGGCACGGGATTCACCATCTTCCACGGCCGCAGACAGCGCGTATCCCGCGTGATCGCTTGGCTGCAGGCCCATGGCGCGCATGTCCGCGGCAGCGGTGTCGAACATCTGAGCCACAGCCGGACCCAGAGGCGTCGAAGCCGATGGGCACTCAGCCTCACCGCCGGCATCGCCAGCGGCAATCGCAGCACCGGCGATGCCGGCATACCGGTCATCGCAGATCGAGGGCACGGCGACCCAGCGGGACAGCGTCTCTTCGAATTCCTCAGCATGCGCGTCCAGCCATACATCCGCCTTGGCCATCAGCGCACGCTCGTCGGCGGACAAATGGGCTCCGTGGTCTTCGGACCGCACAGTCTTCGTCATCTCCGTCATCGCCGCCAATCCGACTGCGCTCATCGCTGCCCCTCGGGCTGCGGAGCACCGGCGGCGAGCGCCGGATCGAGCAGCACGTCGCGCCCGGCGTCGCCCAGCGATGGGATCGCGCCGACCAGCGAGCGCGTGTACGGATCCTTCGGACTCCTGACGATCTGCTCTGCCGGCCCGACCTCCACGATGCGCCCGTGGTGCATCACGGCGATGTCGTCGCAGATGTATCGGACGGCGGCCAGATTATGACTGATGAACAGCATCGACAGGCCCAGCTGCTCGTGCAACGAACGGATGAGGTTGAGCACCACGGCCTGCACGGACACATCCAATGCCGACGTGATCTCGTCGGCCACGATGAGTTTCGGCCGCACGGCAAGGCATTTGGCTACGGCGATGCGCTGGCGCATGCCGCCGGACAATTGGTCGGGCATCTTGGAGGCCACTTCGGCCGGCAGATGCACGAGCCTCAGGAGTTCCGCCACGGAATCACGAAGCTCTTCGGCGCTCAGATGCTCGTAGGTCTCCAGCACCTCGCCGATCGCGTCACCCACGCTCATGCGCGGGTTGAGCGAGGAATAGGGGTCCTGGAACACCATCTGCACGATTTCGGCGCGCGCATGGCCGCGGAGCTTCGCGCGGTCGTGTTGGCTCAGGCCGTCGATGATGATCTGTCCGGAATCCAACGGCTGCATGCCCACGATGGCCTTGGCGAGCGTGGATTTGCCGGAACCGGATTCGCCCACCAGGCCGAGCATCGCGCCGCGCTTCATGGTCAGAGAGATGTGGTCGGCCGCGTGCACTACGGAGTCGCGCTTTTCGAAGGTGATGCAGGCGTCGCGGACTTCAAGAATCGTTTCGTTGCTCATCGCTCCTCCTTCACGGCTGCGGTTTCAGCGGCGGCATCGGCAGCGCCGGTGGCGTCCGCGATGGTTTTCGCCGAAGCGGCAGGTGCATCGTCATCGGCCAGATTGGCGGACTGCTGCGAAACGAGCTCGTCGTCGATGGTGACCAACGGCCGGCTCTTGTCGGTCTCCAGCGTCGGAATCGAGCTGACCAGGGCGCGTGTGTACGGATGCTTGAGTTTCTCAGGTGTGCGCAGCAGCGCGGTGTCGAAGATCTCGACTATCGCACCGTGGTACATCACCATGATGCGGCTGCAGATTTCGCCGAGCACGGCGATGTCGTGCGAGACGATGACCGCGGCCTGCCTGTTGCGCGCGCATTCGTTGCGCAGCAGGGCGAGCACCTGCTTTTGCACGGTGACGTCGAGGGCCGTGGTCGGCTCGTCGGCGATGATCAGCTTGGGGTGATTGATCTCGGCCATGGCGATCATCGCGCGCTGGCGCATGCCGCCGGACAGCTCGTGCGGGAACTTGCGTTCGGCGTGCTGCGTGGGGTCGATGCCCACGTGCTCCAGCGCCTCCACCGCGCGCTCCATGGCCTCCCTGTGCGGTGTGCCGTTCTGGCATTCGAGCACTTCGGCCAGCTGACGGCCCACGCGCATGGACGGGTTCAGCGCGGTCAGCGAATCCTGGAACACCACGCCGATGCCGGAGAGCAGCTTGCGCTTGTCCTTCGGCAGCATGCCGACGATGTCGGTGCCTTCGAACCGAATCGAGTCGGCGGCCACATACGAGCCGGGCGCGGCCAAATCGGCCACGGACATCATCGTCAGCGACTTGCCCGAGCCGGATTCGCCCACCAAGCCGACGATCTCGCCGGCTTCAATATCGAAGCTGATGCCCTTGACCGGCGTGTTCCAGCGCTTGCCCTCCGGGAAAGAGATGGTCAGGCCGCGCACGGACAGCACCGGCGCAGGACGGGGCACAGTCACCACGGCGGCCTGCGGGTCCTCGGCGCGCAGCCGCTCGACCTCGGCACGATGCTGTTCGGTACGCTCGGCGGCGGCCTCGACCACCAGATCCATGTTGGTCT
Source organism: Bifidobacterium reuteri DSM 23975 (assembly GCF_000741695.1). Lineage (GTDB taxonomy): Bacteria > Actinomycetota > Actinomycetes > Actinomycetales > Bifidobacteriaceae > Bifidobacterium > Bifidobacterium reuteri. The sequence continues at coordinate 71,849 of NZ_JGZK01000017.1, forward strand.
TGTCCAGCATCTTGGGCGGGTTGTCGAGCTCACGCTTCGACATCGCGCTCGGCAACGGCTTGTAGGCGCGGCGGATCTGGTTGGAGATGCCTTCACCGAACAGGCTGAAGGCGAGACCCGCGAACACAATTGCGATGCCCGGCCCTACGGCGGCCATCGGCGAGACATACACCTGGGAGAAGCCTTCGTTGATCAGTCGGCCCCAATCGTAGACGGGCGGCTGCACGCCGAGGCCGAGGAAGCTCAGGGAGCTCATGGCGAGGATCGCGCCGCCGATTGACTGGGTGACGTTGGCCACGAACGGTTCGGCGACTTCGGGAAGAATGTAGTAGAAGACCTGTCGTCGGCCGGAAACGCCGAACATGCGCGCGGCGGCCATGTAATCCGCGCCTGCGACCGTGGCGGACAGCGTCTGCGCAAGTCGCGCGAACGTCGGCGTCATCGTGATGGTCAGGGCGATGGTGGTGGCCGCGGCACCGGTGCCGAGCGCGATCACCGTGAGCATCGCGAGCAGAATCACCGGGAAGGCAAGCCAGACGTTGATGATCGACGACGTCCAGCGTTGCGCGCGTTTGCCGAACACCACCGGCACCGCGCCCACGACGATGCCGAGCACGGCGGATACGGCGGTGCAGATCAGTGCCGTGACCAGCGACAGGCGCGTGGCCACCATCGTGCGGGCGAAGATGTCGCGTCCGAGTTGGTCGGTACCGAACCAGTGCTCGGCGGAGGGTTTGCGCAGCAGGAACATCGGGTTCTCGGTGTTCGCCGCCGCGCCCCACACGGCGGGGGCGATGACCGCGAGCACGACGAGCACGACGATCATCGCGCCGGACACTATCACCAGCGGCGAGGAGAGGAACTGCTTCGTGCGTTTCATGACTGGTACGCTCCCTTATTCCTGATTCCGTTCTTGATTCCGATCCGGTGTCCGGCACTGATTCCGGTCCGGTTTCCGAAGATTGTGTGCTGCTCCGGGACTGCGCTGTGTGCGCGATCCGCAAACCAATCGTGTGCCATACCGCTGCTCATCATGCGGTCTCCAGCATGGTCGAACGGCGTTCGAGCAGCGCCACCACCACATCCACGAGGAAGGTGATGAGCAACACCAGGAAGCCATAGACGAGCGCCAGGCCCTGGACTATGCCGTAGTCGCGTGAGGTGATGGCGTTGGTGAACGCGGTGCCCATGCCCGGCCAGTTGAAGACCTGTTCAATCAGCACGGTGCCGGTCATGATCTGCGCGAGCGTGTTGCCGGCGAGCACCATGATCGTGGAGACCATGTTCGGCATCACATGACGCCAGTAGATGCGCATCGGGCTCAGGCGCTTGCCGCGGGCGGTACGCACATAGTCATCGTTCAGGGTGTGGAAGGTCTGGATGCGGGCGATGCGCGAGAGCGAGCAGATGGACGACAGCGAGAGCGCGGCCACCGGCAGCACGAACGATGCAGGACTGTTCGCGCCGGCCACCGGGAACAGTTTGAGGTTCACGGCGAGCACGGCGACCAGAATCACGGCCACCAGGTAGTCCGGGATATTGCCGAAGAAGCCGGTGATGCCAGTGAACACGAGCTCGCTGCCACGATGGCGGTCGCCCTGCGTGTGCACGGCCATCGCCATGCCGATCGGGATGGAGAATACGAGAATCACCAGGAAAGCCAGCACGGCGAGCGCCACGGTCCACGGCAGTCGCGTGGCCACGATCTCGGACACCGAACGGCCCGAGATGATGGAGATGCCGAGGTCGCCGTGGAACAGTCCGGCGATGTATTGCGCGTACTGGATGGGCAGCGGCTTGTCGAGGCCGAGCGTGGCCCGGCGTTGAGCCACCAGTTCGGGCGATGCGGTGACGCCGAGCGCGTTGCGCACCGGGTCGCCGCCGGAGAATCGCAGCACCACGAACGCCACGGTGACGATGACCCAAAGCGCTACGACCGTGCGCACGAGTCGTCGAACGACGAAATTCACCCATGGATTCATGCGGCGGTGAGTCCGGCGGGTCGTTGTGACACCTGACGCCGTGCTGCTGCTTTCGCTCACGATATACTCCTTGGTTTCCTTGGTGCCATAGGTTGGTTTTGGTTTGATTTTGATTGGTATTGATTAGCTCTGATTGGCTCCGGGCGCGGACAAGAGCCTGCAGGATGCGCCCTGCAGGCCTTGTATAATCCGGCTCGTCTGCTGTCAGGCGGCCTTGAAGGTGGTGGGCAGGAAGTTGTTGCCGTCAGTGCTCACCGTGAAGCCCTTGGCGTAGTACTTGTCCCAGGACTGGGCGATCGGCAGCAGCGTCACGTTCTTCATCAGCTGGTCCTCGGCCTTCTGCCATGCGGGGCAGGATGCCTCACCGGCCTGTGCGGCGGCCGTGTTGGCGAGCTGGATGTAGTCCTGGTCCTCGTTGTACGTCCAGTTGCCGCCGTTGGGGACCACGTCGCCGGAGAGAATGCCGAACCATTCGGCCGGGGTGTTGGCGGTGATGCCTGCGATCACCACATCCCAGTCGCCGCCGGAGAAGATGACTTTGGTGTACTGATCGGACGGGGCGAGCTGGGCATCAATACCGACTTCCTTGAGTTCCTTCTGCACGAGCTCGACACCTGCGGCCACGGCAGCGCCGGACGTGGAGTTGTAGAGCAGCTTGATGGTGAGCTTCTTGCCGTCCTTGGTGCGCACGCCGTCGGAACCGGCCTTCCAGCCCGCCTCGTCAAGCAGTTTCTTGGCGTCCTTGGCGTCCGTCTTGGCAATGGCGCTGGAGGAGTCGAATCCGGCGCAAACCGAAGAGCCCGCAGGCATGATCGTCTTCATGACCTCGCCCTTGCCGGACGTGATGGCCGTGCCCACCTTGGTGCGGTCGATGGCTTCGGCGATGGCCTTGCGCACTTCGAGCGTACCCGTGGCGCGGTCCTTGTTCTGGTTGAAGAACGCAGTCATCGGCATGGAGCCGGCATTCACGTCCTTGTAGGTGGTGGTGTCGACGCGGTCCTGGTTGGTGCCGCTGAGCTTGGCGAGGTTGAGCTCACCGGAGCTGAGCATGTTGACCTGCGTGGACTGATCGGTCACCACACTGGCCACGATGGTCTTGGGCAGGTCGGTGATCTTGGTGCCGTCCGGCAGACCGGACTTGTAGTCGTCGTTGCGCACGTACGTGTACTTCTGGCCTTCGGTTGCGCTGTCGAGCTTGTAGGGGCCGGTGCCGAACGTCTTGGCGTCCATTGCCGAGGGGTCTTTGAGACCGGCCGGGCAGACGATGGGCAGCTGGCCGACTTCCTCGGCCAGGAAGCTTTGCGGGGTGCTGACCTTGAAGGTCACGGTCTTGGCGCTGTCGTCCGCGCTGACCTCGACGCCTTCGGGCACATAGACGCCGTTGTATTGGGAATCGGGGGCCTCATTGATCACATAATCGAAAGTGGCCTTGACGTCGCTGGCCTTGAGCGGGGTGCCGTCGGAGCAGACCACGTCGTCCTTCAATGTGAAGGTGGCCTCGGTGGCTGTGGCCTTCCAGTCCTTGGCGATATTGCCCTTCGGCTGCTGGTCGGCCTGCATGACGAGCAGGCCCTCATAGGCGAGGGTGGCGAGCTGCACGCCGTCGCCTGTGGCGTTGGTGAGCGGGTTGAGCTTGCCCGGATCCTGCTGGATCGCGTAGTTCACGGTTTCAGGAACGCCTGCCGATGCGGTCGCCGAACCGTCGCCGCTCTGGCCGCTGCCGCAGCCCGCAAGAAGCATTGCCAGTGCGCACACGCCGGCCGTTGCAGAGCTTGCCGTAATCATATTCCGTTTCATATCGCACCTTCCTCTTTGGGTCATTCCACTGATCGCCCGTTCGGCAATGGGGCGCAGCCACATCGATGGCTGCCTGCCTCTTTGTGCACCTCCACGCGGGTATTCAATAGAATGAATATAATGTTATGAATCAATGTGGCGATTATGTTTCCGTCATGCAACATCAAGGAAACAGTGGCTGTTGTGCATCGTCGCACCCGCCACAAACGGCTCAATGACGCCATTGTCATATAACCTTGAACATCGTCCCACTATATGGACCACGGCTTGGCGCGCCCTAGTGGTCCGCGTCATTCATTCGTTGACGAATTCACCACCCCTCAGTTCCGCTTCGTCACCCACCAACCAACCCCCAACAACAGAAGTCGCAGAACTATGTGAAACGAAAACACAAAGGCCCAGCCACCTCCCCAAACAGGAAAGATGACCGGGCCAGTGTTTTGCCAGTCAGCTTACGCGCGCACGATCACGTTGCGCAGGTCGCCGATGCCTTCCACGTGCACGATGGTCTCATCGCCGGGGTCGAGATGGCCGGAGGCGTTCGGCGTGCCGGTCATGATCACGTCGCCGGGCAGCAGCGTGGAGAACGAGGAGATCGCGGCGATCTGCTCCGGGATGCCGTGGATGAGGTTCGCGGTGGTGCCGGAAGCCATCGGCACGTCCTTGCCGTTCAGCGTGAACGAAATGTGGGCGTCGCGCCAGTTGAGGTCGTCGCGCATCACGATCCACGGGCCAAGCGGGCAGGAGGTGTCGAAACCCTTGGCGCGCGTCCACGTGGGGTCGATACCCTGCAGGTCGCGCAGCGTCACGTCGTTGACGCAGGTGAAGCCGAGCACGTAGTCCATCGCGTTCTCCACGGACACGTTCTTGGCGATGCGCCCCATCACCACGGCCACCTCGGGCTCGAAGTTCATGTCCTTGGAGCAGGCCGGGTAGACGATCGGGTCGTCTGGACCGATCACCGAGGTGGACGGCTTGGTGAAGATGACCATGTCCTCCGGCGCGTGCGCGATCTCGGAATGGCCGGCTTCGTGCATGAACTGCGCATGGGCCTCATAGTTCTTGGCCAGACCGTAGACCTTGGAGGGGATCACCGGGGAGAGCAGGCGGATACCGTCGGCGTCGAGCGCGTAACGGTTGCCCGTGGGGGTGACCTGACCGCCAGACAGCGGATGGCCGTCCAGCTCGACGAGATAGTCCTTGCCGTCGTTCTCGTCCTTCTGCACGAAGGCGTAACGCGGCGAATCATTCAGCGAAAAACGTGCAAGTCTCATAGCCATAGCCACCAGCCTACTACGGCGGGCCGCCGCCTTATCTATCTCATCTATCTTCTATCTTATCTTCTACCTTACGAGAAGGTAGAAGATAAGATAGAAGATAATAGATAAGATAGAAGATAATGCACTACCGAAGGAAGCAACGCGATGGAAAAACTCATTGAAGGCCCCCATCTGGAATTCAAACGCACATGGGTGGACGGTGCCAAACGATCAGCCATCGCCTTCGCCAACACCGACGGCGGCACCATATACCTCGGTGTTGAAGACGATGGCACCGTTATAGGCATCAACGACATCGACGAAACCATGCGCCGTGCGACGCAAGCGATTTCTGACGGCATACGTCCCGATGTCATGAGCTTTGTCTCCATTGATGTCGAAACAATGCAAAGCATGCCAATTGTGGCCGTACATGTACAACGGGGAGCACATCGCCCCTACTATCTAGCCGATAAAGGGATCAGGCCTGCAGGCGTATATATCCGTTCAGGAGCAGCTTCCATCCCGGCATCAGAATCCTCCATCATCGACATGATCAGGCAGACCGCAGGCGACTCCTTCGAAGATGCGATATCCCTCAATCAGGAACTCACCTTTATCGCAGCCCAGCAAGCATTCGCAGACGCGGCACTGTCATTCACGCCACAAGCACAGCGCACACTTGGGCTGGTTAATGCAGACGGAGTTTACACCAATCTGGCCTGGCTGCTCTCAGATCAATGCGATGCCTCAATCAAAGCCGCCGTATTCGCAGACGAAGTCAAGGAAGTATTCCTGAACAGGCAGGAATTCACAGGTTCGCTCATCACCCAATTCAATCAAGTCAATGAATTCATAGCACGGCATAATGCAGTGCGCTCACATACGGGCGAGGCGATGCGCCGCGTGGATAGCTACGACTACTCCCCCTTGGTATTGCGCGAGGCATTGCTCAATCTCATTGTCCATCGCGATTACGGGCTCTCAGGTCCTGCACTCATCAGCGTGTTCAGCAATCACATGGAATTTCTCAATCTCGGCGGACTGCCGGCAAACTTCACTCGCGCAGACATGATGAACGGCATCTCCTCTCAGCGCAATCCCAAACTAGCCAACGTATTTTACCGTCTCAACCTCGTAGAGGCATATGGCACAGGCATCCGAAGAATCGTCGGAGATTACAAGAACTGCGCGACTCAGCCTTCATTTGATATCAGTGATCACGCATTCCGTCTGGTTCTTCCCAAACATCAACAAACGCCTTTCCCCTCGGCGCAATCATCGCTCCCATATTCCGGAACGCCGAGCGTCAACTCAGCTTCAGAAGCCGCGCTGCCAATTAGGCAACAACGAATTCTCGATTACGCCAAAGAACACGGCAGCATCACCCGCAAACAAGCGCAATCGGTTATCGGAGCCTCACAATCCACAGCAGCGAAAACCATCAACGCATTGGTCAACGGCCAATTACTGATACGCACAGGCAGCGGACCGCAGACAAAGTACCAGCCGGCTACAGAATCGTCGCACTAAGCGCGTTCGCCGCTGAGGAACCGGGCTTTCCGCCACTTTACCGCCAGCTTTCCGCCACTTTACCGCCAGCTTTCCGCCACTTTACCGCCGAATCCGCCAGCTTTCCGCCACGTTATCGCCAATGCGACGACCATGCAGCGCAAACATAGAACGGGCTGTCCCGTTTCGCAACTGGCGGAGCGGAACAACCCGTCGCTTCCCGTAGCGTCACGCCGGTCTCGTTCGACCGTGACCGTGGCCGCGTCCTCGCACGCGCTATTCAGCGGCCCGGCCGCCTACTTGGCGGCCTCGGCGGCGAGCAGCGGCGCGACCTGCTGCTCGTAGGCGGTCAGGGCGGTGTCGATCACGTTGTGCATGTCGTAGTACTTGTACGTGCCCAGACGCCCGCCGAACACGGTCTTCGGCTCGGCGGCGGCCTTCGCCTCGTACTGCGCGTAGAGGGCCTTGTCGGCCTCGGTGTTGATCGGGTAGTACGGCTCGTCGCCGCGATCGGCGAAACGGCTGTACTCCTCCCACACGACCGTCTTGTCCGGGTTCTGCTGTTCGCGGCGCTCCGGGTTGAAGTTCTTGAATTCGATGGCGCGCGTGTACGGCACGTCCGCGTCGGAGAAGTTCATCACCGGGCAGCCGAAGTGGTCGCCCTCGTCGTAGCGGACCTCCTTGAAGTCCACGGTACGCCACTTGAGATCGCCCAGCTCGTAGTCGAAATAGCGGTCCACCGGGCCCGTGTACACGACCGGCACGCCCGCCTCACGCAGCGCCTTCTTGTTGTACGGCTGCGACTCGTCGAAGAAATCGGTCTTCAGGGAGACGGTGATGCGCGGATCGTCGATCATCCGCTCCATCCATTTGGTGTACCCGTCCTTGGGCAGCCCCTCCCACGTGTCCTTGAAGTAGCGGTTGTCGTAGTTGAAGCGCACCGGAAGACGCTTGATGATCGACGCGGGCAACTCGGCCGGATCGGTCTGCCACTGCTTGCCGGTGTAGTTCTTGATGAACGCCTCATACAACGGACGGCCGATCAGCTGGATGCCCTTATCATTCAGGTTCGCCGGGTCGGTGCCGGCCAGCTCACCCGCCTGCTCCTCGATCAGAGCCTGCGCCTCGGCCGGCGTATAGTGCGCACGGAAGAACTGGTTGATGGTGCCGAGGTTGATCGGCAGCGAGTATACGACACCGTCGTGCGTGGCGTACACGCGATGCACGTAGCCGGTGAACTCGGTGAAGCGATTCACATACTCCCACACACGCCTGTTGGACGTGTGGAACAGGTGCGCACCGTACTTGTGAATCTCCGCACCCGTCTCCTCATCGAAGTACGAGTACGCGTTGCCGCCGATATGATCGCGCACGTCGATGATATGCACACGCGCACCCGCATGCTCCACCGCCTGCTGCGCCACCGTCAGGCCGAACAGGCCGGCACCAACCACCACCAGATCGGGGTACTCAACCACGTTCGCGTTCGCCGCCGCAGTCGCTTCACCCTGTGCCATGCGTCACCAACCTTTCATCATCCATGTTCACATGCGCTTGCATAGTCGCTTGGGTTCATGGTAGCGCGACCCTGACACCGCGGCTTCGGCTGGACGCTACGGACAGGCACCACGGCTGTCCTGACCTACCTGGTCGCCACCGCACCAATCTGTCCGATCGCCCGCCCCGTTGCAAATTCCTCTCACTGACGCCACACCAGCAAGAGGAATTTGCGACAAGGAGAACCATAGCCCGGATAACCGCATCAGCATGGACTAGGCTGGTGCTTGGTTGATCAAGGTAGTGACAACAACGGCCAGCGTGCGGCAACGCACGCGGTTGCTGCACGCGGTGCCCGGCAACAACGCCGGCGACGTCGGCGCAAACCAGACACAGGCGCAAACACAGGAAGGCAAGTCGATATGAAGATCGCGGTTGCAGGTACCGGTTACGTGGGACTTTCGGTGGCGCTGCTGCTGTCCCAGCACAATGAGGTGCACGCGCTGGACATCGTGCCCGAGAAGGTGGCCATGCTCAACGCCGGCAAAAGCCCTATTGTGGACACGGAGATCACCCGGTTCCTCGACGGCAACCAGTCCGGCGACCGTCCGCTCGACTTCCATGTGACGCTCGACCCGGCGCAGGCGTACACGGGTGCCGATTACGCGATCATCGCGACGCCCACCAACTACGACCCGCAGAAGAACTACTTCGACACCTCAAGCGTGGAGGCTGCCATCGCCGCCGTCCGCGAGCATGACCCGGATGCCTGGATCGTGATCAAGTCCACGATTCCGGTGGGATACACGGCGAAACTACGCGAGGAGCTGGGCGACAGGCGCATCCTGTTCTCCCCCGAATTCCTGCGCGAAGGCCATGCGTTGTACGACAATCTGCATCCGAGCCGCATCGTGGCCGGCGCACCGCAGGATGACGAGGAGGCAGTCGAGGCCGCGCACCGGTTCGTCGAACTGCTGTCCCAGGGCGCGGAGCCGTCCGAGCACGAGCGCATGAACCCTGATGGCACGGAAGGCATCCCGGAACTGGTGGTGGGAACCACCGAGGCCGAGGCGATCAAGCTGTTCGCCAACACGTATCTGGCCCTGCGCGTGGCGTACTTCAACGAGCTGGACACGTATGCGGAGAGCCGTGGTCTGAGCACGCGCGAAATCATCAAGGGCGTATGCCTCGACCCGCGCATCCGCGACGATTACAACAACCCGAGTTTCGGTTACGGCGGCTACTGCCTGCCGAAGGACACCAAGCAACTGCTCGCCAATTACGACAAGGTGCCCCAGAACCTCATCGAGGCGATCGTGGATTCGAACACCACGCGCAAGGACTTCATCGCCACGGAGATCCTGGAGCTGGTGGCCCGCGCGAAGGCGTCCGGCGTGGCCGACCCTGTGGTGGGCGTGTACCGCCTGACCATGAAGGCCGGTTCGGACAATTTCCGCCAGTCCGCCATCCAGGGCGTGATGAAGCGCATCAAGGGCAAGGGTGTCACCGTGCTTGTCTACGAGCCCACGCTCGACCAACCCGACTTCTTCGGCAGCGAGGTGACGCACGACCTCGCCGCATTCAAGCAGCGCGCCGACGTGATCGTCTCCAACCGCTGGAGCGACGACCTCGCAGACGTGAAGGACAAGGTCTACACCAGGGATCTGTTCAAGCGGGACTGATGAAAGGCTGGCGGTGAACTAGCCAGCAGCCTTGCGCAGTCGCCCCGCGGCCGAACGAGGCCGAACGGGCCGAGTTGGGGCGCCGCGCCGCGCAGCTCCTCACAGACAGCCAACCGGAAAGCACTCGTTTGCTGCTATCTGCCTTCAGTGAGGTACATTCGTGCCATTGCGGAAAGCTATCTGCCTTCAGTGAGGTACCTCAGGGACGAAAACGCAAGTACGAACCTTGCAATTACGGCACAGTGACGGTGTTTATACTCGAACTGTCCAGCTTTAGGAACCTCACTGAAGGCAGATAGCTTTCCGAAAAACACCGAATGTACCTCACTGAAGGCAGATAGTAGCCCATTCCCATGCAAGCATCCGACCGGCCCTATGCTGCGGCAGAAATTCATTGACCGCATTTCCGGCTCCGCCTGCCAGAGGAGCCGGCAGCTTTCCAGCCCTTCCACTTCAAGCATGCTTGGGGTTCTTCGTCCCCTTCACAACTTTATAGCGTTTTCTATTATAGAAATTTCTATAATTCCATCATCAATGCTCGAGTTACATATATATAAGGAGCTGCTGGGCCGGCTTCCGCTTCCCCAGCGCCTCCATTGTGCCGCGACCCGACAGATCCGACTGCTTGAAAAGCAGGTCTATGACGCCAAAGTCAAGAACATGAAATAATGCTGGGAGTTGTCCCAGCTGTCCAAGGAAACAAATGGCCCGCAACAGCGATGCGTTGGGTGGTACGTGCATCACACAACCCAACGCATCACACCACGTCAGCCAGGACCGCCGAGACACCTCGTTCATGCATCCAACAGCCAGCGCCATGCCGGAATGGCATCAATGCTCCCTTCCGGCACCTCAATCCGTTCTTCATAATCCGCGGTGACAATAACTCCGGAATCCACCCGGAAGCGGCGCATCGCCGCCTGCAATGCCCGAATCTCCCGCGTGCGCGTCTTTTCATCGTCGAGAGCCCAACAAACTTGAATCAAGTGATAGACATCCATGGCGATGGCATCGCCAACGACGAAATCAACCTCATGCCTGTTTCCACCATCCTGAAACAGCAATCGAGACACTGAACCATTTCGCACAAGCCTGGCGTCACGGCGGAGTTTCAGAAACACCGCTGTTTCCAACCGCTGACCACGCTCCAGCGCTGAAGCTTTGGAAAAAGCGTTGAACATGCCTTGGTCAATCGCATACACTTTGGCGGAGGAACGCGTGTTATCCGCCAAGGCGCGGGAGAATTCATTGACCTGGAACAGCAGGTATGCTTCCTCGTAATAGTCCAGCAGCGCCGAAAGCGATCCACGCGAAACGCGCAGCCCCCGGCTCGTGAGCATATTGGCTGTTTTGTTGACCGAGAGCTCGCGCCCGGACGACGCCAATGCCTGCGTAAGGAACGCCGATGCAGCCACAGGATTGCGAATGCCGTACCGGTCAATCACATCACTGGCCAATGTACGATTCGCGTACTCCTGCAACAACGCCACAGCGTCAGGCACTCCCAGCCCCTGCACAGTGATGAAGCCGCCACGTTCCAGATAGCCGTCCAGTCCATGCTTCAGATGAGCGATCTCCCCCGACGTGAACGTCCGACGCCCATTCATGTCAACCGGCACACCACTGAGATCGACACCATGGAATCGCATGTACTCCGAGAAGCTCATCGGGAATAATTCCCGAGGCAGCGAGCGGCCTCTGAACTCGGTTGCCACTTCCCGCGATAGCATTTTCGAAGACGAACCCGTCACGTACATGGTGACGTTCATCGTATCGACGAGACGGCGCAGAAACATGCCCCAGTCCGGCACTTCCTGGATTTCGTCGAAGAACAGGTACACTCCCTGCTCACGAACATCCGGGTACAGTTCGAAATACGAGTCAATCACATCCTGCAGCAATTGGGGCGTGAAGGGCTTAAGACGCTCATCCTCGAAGTTGAAGTAGAGCATGCGGTCTTCGGATACGCCGGCGTCACGCAACGCGCGCATCTCCTGAAACAGGCGATATGTCTTGCCACACCGCCGTACACCGACAATGGTGCGCACCAGATTGCCCCTTCGAGGCTCCGGAGCTCCCCCAGATCAAGATCACGCGGGAACACTTCAGGTACTCCCACGCTCTTCCATTCGCGAATTATGCTTTTTACCAGATCGCTCACACCAGTACCCACCTTCACCGTCGTCTTGATTCGCTATTCTATCTCTTGACTTTTTAGAGAGCAAGATTTATATGAATCTTGCTCTCCAGTAGAGCAAGATTTACTCTTTTTTTGAGCGAGACAGCGGTATCCAGCTGGCGCAATCCGCCAGCCGCATGCCCGGAAAGCAGATCCATGACGCCAAGGTCAGGAACATGCGCTGACGTTCAGCCATGATTGACGCCGCTCCGCAGAGCGTTAACAGAGGGTGAACCAGTCCTGAACTTGTCGCTATAATGCCCGAGGTACGTAGTCGTAACAGGAACGGGCAGAGCAGTGATCGATACCCGAAAGCAAGAGGAACCAACAGCGGAAGCTTCGGCAGCGTCGGCTGAAAACCCGGCCGACTCAGTTGAGACGGCCGGCACAGCACCTGACGCAATCAGCCCCGACGGGACCGACACTGCGGCCGACACAGCGGCCGACACGGCGGCCAATACGGCGAGCGAAGAGCCCGAAGGCACACAAACCGACAAGCCCGAGGCAACCAGCCTCGCCTCCATGCGGCAAACACTGCAATCTCTCTGGGCCAAAGCAAAGCCGGCCCGCGAGGCATGGGGCAAACGTCCGAAGCTTCCCTACACGCTGTACGCCGTGGTCATGGTGCTGATCGACGCGGCTGCGGTGCTGTTCATCCAGTGGGGCATGTATTCGGAGCCAACATATGCCGATCCGAATGCGGTGGACAACACCACCAAGATCCTCAACAGCGTGAAAGGCCAACTCACCAAGTTCGTCTCACAGATGTGGCTGGAGGAAGACAAACTCAATTGGCTGCTGAACTTCCTCGCCCTCGGCATGATCTTCTTGGTATTGGTGTTCGTGCTGAATCGTTTCTGGGTGGCTACAGCCGTGTTTTCCATCATGACGGGCGTCTATGCCGTGGCGAACAGCATCAAGGTCGATCTGAGGAACGAGCCGATCATCCCCTCCGACCTTGGGTTCCTCACCAGCGGCAACGGCGGGGAAATCGCATCATACATCCCGGAGAACAGCCTAACGCTGGTGCAAGGCACCATCAAGGCACTGATCTTGCTGACCATCATCTGTCTGGCACTCCAGTTCGTCGACCAGCGCCGATGTGTGATCCCATTCCATTGGCGCAAACCGTTCCGCGATACGAAAACCATCATCGGCAACGCCACACGTGTCATTGCGGCGGCAACGAGCATCGCGCTGCTGTGTACGTTCACCTGGACGCTCAGCATACCCGGCGCCTGGGGCTATGAATGGGCGAAATCCTGGGGTGATTCGCCTCGTCTGTATAACGCTGCGGAAGACGCCACGGTCAATGGTCCTGTCATCAATTTCCTGCGTCTGGCGCACCCAAAGATCATGGAGAAACCGGATGGCTACAGCCGGAAGACCATGGAGGAATTGGCCGGCAGATACACCGACGCGGCCAACAGCACCAATGAGTCGCGCGTCAACAACCTGACCGACAGCACTGTCATCATGCTTCTTTCGGAGACGTTCTCCGACCCGACGCGCGTGCCGGGCATCACCTTGACCGAGGATCCGATGCCGAACATACGCGCGCTGAAAGACGCCACGACCTCAGGTCTGATGCTCTCGCCCGGCTATGGAGGCGGCACCGCGAACATCGAATACCAGTCGCTGACCGGCCTGGATCTCGCACTGTTCGACGATTCAATGCAATCCATGTATCAGGAGCTGGTGCCACATCAGAAGAGCCCGTTCGCATGGAACCAGCTGTGGAACACCGCCTATGGCGAGACAGGCTCAGTGGCATTCCACCCGTATTACAAGAACATGTATCTGCGCGACGCGAACTACAAAAAGTTCGGTTTCGGCACGTTCTACGCGTTGGATAGCGACCCGGCGATCACTCATCAGGACAGAATCGACAATTCGCCATATGTGAGCGACGCGGCAGCCTATCAGAACATCATCGACCAGTTGAACAGCGAAGAGCATCCCCAGTTCGTGCAGATGGTCACCATGCAGAACCACATGACCTATGACGGCTGGTATGCTAACAACCAATTCGATCAGGCGAATATCACGGAGAACCTCAACGATTACGAGCGCGGTCAGATCAATACCTATACCAAGGGAATCAGTCTCACCGACCAGGCGACCGCCGACTTCCTAAACCAGCTGAACGCGATGGACGAGCCGGTCACCGTGATCTTCTATGGCGACCATCTGCCGAGTTCCTACCAGACCGCAGCCTCAGACGATGCGAATACGCTCGCATTGCACGAGACCGACTATTTCATCTGGTCAAACAATGCGTCAGCCTCGGCTGGAACGAAACTGGACACCAGCGCCAGCGCCACCGCCTACACGTCGCCGAACTACTTCATGGCGTTGGCTGCCGAGCATATGAACGCCAAGGTCTCGCCATATCTCGCCTTCCTCACCCAAGCCCGCACGAAGCTCCCGGCGCTGGAACGCCTGGTGCTTGGCGCAGGCGGATTCACCACCGACACATCGACCACATACCTGGACGCCGCAGGCAATGCCGTCAAGCGAAACGACCTTTCGGAACAGGCGGACAACATGCTGCACAACTATCAGCTCATTCAGTACGACATGACCGCCGGCAAGGGCTATTTGGCGGAGATGGGCTTCTTCGACATGAGGTGATTGCGCGCGTAGCGCGTCCGTAATTGCAGGACGGGCTGTCAGCGAAGCTGACTGGGGGAGAGAGAAAAAGCTGAGACACTCAGTTATTTGTGAGACAGACCACTAGCAGCCAGCACCTATGTCTCCTTAAGCAAGTCTTCGTTGCGAATCACGGGCGCGTTCCTGACCGCCGGGCGTAGCGCATCCAGCTGGACGGCGAGCTTCGACTCGTCCACCAAGGGAATGTCGAGCAATGAGCGGGCTGCAGCATGCAGGTACTCGTTCAACGCTTCGATACGGCCGTCTTCAAGCGGGTATGCCGGATCGTTCTCCAACGTGACATCCAACGCACGGCGCAGCATCTCATGCTGGCTGGCACCCATGATGCTCGCACACTGGTCGCGGAACGTCATGCGCGAGTTCGACGGCTGGCGCTCCTCCAACACTTTCGGCGTCCATGCGCCATGCTCCCAGTCGGAACGCATGTCGTTCTTGAACAACGACATGTTGTGATCGAACAGAGGAGCCGGACCGAGGATGCGCCCGGTATGGTTGTCCCGCAGGAAACCGTGGTTGTTGGCGTGGCGGTCCTGGTTGACGATAAGCGCGTCGAACACGAGCATCGTGCGCATCGCCTCGAACGACTCCTCGGACACGGCACGGGCGGCGGCCAAAATCTCAGGGAACGAGGCCAGCTGCGTGGCCGCGTAGAACGGCACGAACGAAACATCCTTCGAGTTCATGGATGGGCATACCGATGCCAGTTTGCCTTTCCAACGGGCGATACGGTAGTCGACCGCGTTCACGCCGAGCTTGTATGCCAGCTGCGAGGCAAGGTATTCGGAATACGGCTCCAGCCCGGCGTTCGCATAGCCCACGGAACCCGCCTTCCATAGTTCCAGACCATGTTGCATATGGCGCCACGCCTTCGGGAACTGCCCGTCTGTCGTCCATTCGCTCGACAGGCCGATCGCATGCTTCTCGCTCGACGTGTACCCGGTGTAGGCGACGATGGCGAGCGTATCGTCCAGCGGATTGTCGTACAGATTGATGTCCTCGAACCTCAGATTCTCATCGTCGCGTTCCACCCAGAACGAATCATTGACCGACAGTCCTTTGCACAGGTCGATGATGCCAAGGGTGTCCGAGATGTTCAGCCCGGCCTGTGCGAGAATCTGGGCGGCGAACTCGCGGTTTTTCGGAATCGTGCGCCGCTCCAGCCAAGTGGTGAGCTTCGCATCATCCGGCTCGGGTGCCAGCGGGAATGGGAGCAGCGTCCGCTTCGACTCGTCGAACCAACGGACGCGGGCTTCGATTTTGCCGGCCAGCAACCCCTCACCGTACACGGCGTCGAATCGAAGCAGCGGAACGTCGTACAGACGCAGCACATACCCGGTCATGCCTGCTCCTTCCGGCCCGAACGCCTGAACGCGCACGCGTTCAGGCGCCCAGACGCGCAACGCACCTTCGTCGGCCCCGACACAATCCCATACACCGACAACTGAGTACAGTATAGGCAAAGCCTTTGGAGACAAGGTCTTGGGACCGTAGCGATTGTCATCATTCGACAAGACGCCACTCCCGTTCCTGCACCGCGCGGCATGCGGACCGCTTCCGTGTGCCATACTGTTCATGTCCATATCGCTTCGATGGTCCGCCTGTTCCGGCCGGGCCGCTGACGTATCAAGAGGGATGCCATGACGCAGGATTCACCGCTTGTCTCCATCATCGTGCCGGTGTACAACGCCGAGAAGTATCTGCGCTACTGCGTGGATTCGATCCTGGGGCAGTCGTACACGAACCTTGAGGTGATTCTGGTGGACGACGGCGCGAAGGATTCCAGCCCCGCGATCTGCGACGAATACGCCGCGCAGGACGACCGCGTCACGGTGATTCACCAGACCAACGGCGGCATCTCCAAGGCGCAGAACGCCGGCTTGGATGCGGCGCACGGCGAGTACATCGCGTTCGCCGACAATGACGATATCCTCGACCGGCGCAACATCGAGCTGCTGTTGCATGCGCTGCTCAGCACCGGTGCGGATATGAGCAAGGCCCGCTGGCGTCAGTTCGGCGTCTCCCAGCTGGAGACGGTGGCCGCGGAAGCGGCAGTCGGCGCCGACGCCCCCGGCACGATCACCGTGTTCGAGCATCCGCTCGCCGCATATCAGACCGTGTTCTGCAAGAGTCTCAGGTTGATCGGGGACAAGCTCGGCCGCCACACCGAGGCCCGCTACTTTAACGAGGCCAACTGGTGCAGGCTGTATAAGCGCGAGCTATGGGACGGCATCAGATTCCCGGAGGGCATGTATGCGCAGGACGTGATGGTGGCCGGCGAGCTGTACTCGCGCATGGGCAAGGTGGCGGACATCGACGTGAACCTGTACAACTGGCTGCAGTCGGCCGGGTCGGTGACGCATAAGGAACGCAGCTTCGGCTTCTATCATGACAATTTCGCCGCCGGCGCCCACAACTTCCGCCTATGCTTGGAGCAGGGCATACGCCCGGGCCGCAGCTACTATACTTTGGTCGGCTCCTATCACGAGGAGGCTACCGCCCCGGACTTCAACACCCCCGAAAGCCAGGCGCAGCGCGAACTGGACACCCAGGAATTCCATGAGCTACTGGGCAAGCTTCCACTCCCCCAGCGCCTCCACTGTGCCGCGACCCGACAGATCCGGCTGCTTGAAAAGCATGTCTATGACGCCAAGGTCAAGAACATGCAATAGTCACCGTCTTATCACACCAACGATATAAGTAGGGTGCTGCGGGCCATATTCATTTTCACAGATAATCTCACGCACTTCGAGCGCGCCTGCCTGCGTGGCAATATACTCGCCAAGCTCAGGCAAACGAGCCCAGTGCCAAGAAGATACCCTCCTAAATCCTCTTCCCAAAGTAGATTTAACATACTCGCATATCCACATTTCCATTGCTTTCAGCCTTTCTCTGGAATCCCTCCCATCGTACTGTTTTGAAACGGCGTAAACCTGAGTTACTCTTGGGGATTGCCAGTAAGCAGCAGACCAGAAGCCGTCCAGCAAACCTTGACCGAATCAGGTGTAAACTATCATGGACAGAGCAGCGCCATCGCGCTGTTTGTGCTGACCGCAGGCCGATTGATCATGTCTCTTACACTGCATATGAGGTACCGCTGGCAGGAGAGCTTCGACGACGAACTCTTGATGAGCTGTTCGTTCAAAGAACACTTTCTGCTGGATTGGTTTGCAACGATTAAACATCGACTTATACGACCGTAATCCACAGCACATTCCGTTCTTCAGTTATTCTCAGCCTTCCGATTTGCCTATACCGTACAAAGCACCTACAAGATAATCAACATAGTGCTACTAGTCTGCCTTCTTCTGTCCATGACTCTGTTGGTAATCATCAGAATCCGCAAAAGACAGAGCCATGATTACATCTTGGAAGCACTCATGTCCTGAGGATTGGTAACAAACAACTTTATTTACATATTCGTCATAGCGTGGCTTTCGCAATTCCTTCCCGCCAATGCGCAATTCAGATATTCCATAGGCGGCTCTAACGTTTTGGTTAACGTGGGCTCACTCGTAGCTCTTGGCATATTAATCAACATGACCGATGCTAAACATAGCGCAGTGCTACACGACATACAATCCTCAACATGCACGTTGAAGCATGGGCTACACAATCACATTCATTAGTCTCGCTACTCACCGATTCGAACTTCATTCCCACTGTATTCTTGTTTATTATGAGAATATACGCGAATACCCGCATCTGGTTGTGGGAATCAAAGAACAAGCTACGACGTACATTGACGCACGCTGCTCGGCGTCTCAGCAGAAAGCAACGCATCATTGTTTCGTTGACCTCTTACCCACCTCGGATTGCTACTATCCACGAGTCGATTCGTTCGATTCTGGCTCAGAAAATGTTGCCGGATAAGGTGGTTCTTTGGCTTTATGAGGGTGATTTCCCAAACCGCGAAAAGGATTTGCCTGCGACACTTACGCATTTACTCGCTCATGATGTACAAATACGCTGGGTAACAGAGGATTTGAAGCCTCATAAGAAATACTATTGGGCACTTCAGGAGTTTACTCATGATCTAGTCATCACTTTTGATGATGACATGATATACCCCAATACATATATCTCTGAATTGGTGGCGGCACATCAGACTCATCCTGAGGCGGTCGTATCGATTCGCACTCATCTAATCACCTTCAATGTAGATGGCTCGCTTAAGCCGTATAACGAATGGATTTTTGAAGCGCCAGCACATTATCCGGCAATGCTGGATCGGCCTTCGATGCGTTTGTTCGGAACGAACGGTGCTGGTACCTTGTTTCCACCCCACATCATGCCTCCGGAGACGTTTGATATGCAGGCAATTCGCGATACGGCGCTGCGGGCAGACGACATCTGGATAAAGGTCATGCAAGTTATAGGCAGTATTCCCGTTGTCTCTGCAACAACGAACCAAGTAATCTCTTTGATTTCCGCCGAAGAAGCACGGACTCAAAACCGTATCGGTTTTGTACCAAACTCACAGACAGAAGCTCTTTGGAGCACAAACAGCGCAGGCGGCAACGACAAAGTAATTAAACAGATACTTGCATACCCTACGATTCGCAGAGCGTTGAACGGAGATTTCGCCGATCTTGTCAGAGACGACAGCTTTGATGAGCTCATGGACGATGCCACTCGTCAATAGCTTCCGCATGTCTGGCACAGTATCTGCGTCGCGTTTACCCCAGCCCATAGAATAGGCGGAACTAGTGAAGACTGCGCTGCCCAACAGGCAGCCATTGTTGTCGTTTGTAGAATGGAACGCTTGTGAAGCAACTAGTCAACAGACTTCAGGCTCGCTACCACTATGCATTGGTGGTTTTCAAAGAGCTGGTGAAAACCAATTTCAAACTGCGATATCAAGGATCGTTCCTAGGTGTACTGTGGTCCGTGCTTCAGCCTCTCATGCTGTTCGCTGTGATGTACATGGTATTCGTCAAATTCTTGAAGTTCTCGGATGGCACTCCGACTTTCCCGATTTCGCTATTGTGCGGCACCTGCTTGTGGCAGTTCTTCTCGGAATCCACCGGCATGGGAATGCGCTCCATCGTTGATCGTGGTGACTTGCTGCGTAAGATCCATTTCCCTAACTACATTATCGTGGCATCCACAACCATGGGGTCAATGATCTCTTTGGCTATCAATCTCGGAGTGGTTATTCTTTTCGGCACATTTGCCCATGCACATTACACATGGCGCGTATTACTCGTAATTCCCAGCATCGTCCAGCTCTATGCCATCTCTCTCGGAGTGGCGCTGCTGCTTGGATCCTTGTATGTATATTTCCGAGATATCGGCCATATCTGGGAAGTGGTTCTGCAAGCAATGTTCTATGCCACCCCTATCATCTACCCGATTTCAATGGTGGTCGACCGTGGTTTTGGATGGGCAGCAAAAGTAATGATGCTGATGCCCACCACCCAAACCATTATGGATATTCGCCACAACCTGCTTTCACCGGAATATATCCCGACCGTTTGGACCACAGTGAATAATAAGTGGCTATGCCTAATCCCCTACGTCAGCTCCATTGTGATCCTCTGGCTAGGCATTCACGTATTCCGTAAGTACAGCGCCAAATTCGCGGAGGTGCTCTAATGTCCGGCAACAACACAATCGACACTGCTGCCACCAACGATACTCGCCCAGTTGTTTTAAAGGTCGAGCATGTAGCCAAATACTTCCGCTTGCCCACCGAGCAGGCCACAGGTCTCAAAATGGCATTTCTGAACTGGACTCGTGGCATTAAAGGATACACCGAACAGCATGTGTTGCGAGATATCAATTTTGAAGTGCACCAAGGAGATTTCTTTGGCATTGTCGGACGTAACGGCTCCGGCAAATCAACACTGTTAAAAATCATCTCTCAGATTTACAAGCCCGAACAAGGCAAAGTAACAGTCAAAGGAAAGCTTGTTCCATTCATCGAACTCGGTGTCGGGTTTAATCCGGAACTCACTGGACGAGAAAACGTATACCTCAATGGCGCATTGCTCGGATTCACCCGCGAAGAAATCGACGCCATGTACAACGACATCGTGGATTTTGCCGAACTCGGTGATTTCATGGACCAAAAGCTCAAGAACTATTCGTCCGGCATGCAGGTGCGTCTTGCCTTCTCTGTAGCCATCAAAGCGCAAGGCGATATTCTTGTGCTCGATGAGGTTCTGGCCGTCGGCGACGAAGCATTCCAGCGCAAATGCGACAATTTCTTCTCCCAGATCAAGCATGATCCGAGCAAGACCGTTATCCTAGTAACTCATTCTATGGATGCGGTAAAGAAATATTGCGATAAAGCAATCCTCATCAAAGACGGTGAGATTGTAGTTTCTGGCAACAAAAATGATGTCGCTGATCAGTACACTCTCGAGAATCTGAAATCAGCAAAGAAATCACAAGAAGAGCAGCTTTCGGAAGGACAATATCCAGCAGGTTTGAGCGAACGCGTGCCCAAACTGGAGGTACGAGCAGATAGTTCGCCACTGGTCAAGACCAGTGATCCGTTCCGATTCCATGTTGAATATGAATTCAACGAAAAGGTAGCTTTCTATCTCATCCTCACGGTACTGGATATGCAACGCGGCGGTATTGTGTATGACACAGCAGCCGAATTACAACAAACGAAACATGGACACCAAACCGCAACATTCGAGTTGCCGCTCAATGCTATCTGCAATGGAAATTACCGTATTACAGCTCAACTGCGCATCTTGCCAGATCCTGACAATGTCAAATCAAACCAGCAGCTTGCCTATACCGATGAAAATCGTTCACTCGATTTTGCGTTGCGTATTCCGGGAAATAATGGGTATGCTCTACTTAACAAGAGCGCTATGCGAGTCGCACAAGTAAACTAATTGTGATGAAAACATAGGAGCTACCAAACATATCAATATGGGTTTGTTCCCACCATGTCAAATAGTAATAGAAACGAATCCTACAGCCCATTTAGATAGCTAATCGAACTATAGGTCTTCCAATCATTAATATATTGAATATTTGGCCTGTTGGGCATAGTCATGAAGAAAGATATCATATGGAAAAGAGTGGAACAGAGTCACTTTCCGCACAACTTGCGCTGACCGAACGCCAACGAAATATAATCATCGTCTTCTTACTGACTGTGGTTATCGTAATAGGCAATATCCCTTTCCTTTCTCGAACTCCACTATGGGCAGCTGATCTTGACTTTCATCTGTTTCGGATAAAGGGCATTGCCGAAGGTCTTCAGGCCGGTCAGTTCCCCGTTCGCATGCAAACAGTGCAAGTTTCAGGATATGGGTATCCAACATCAATCATGTATCCTGACATCTTTCTCTATGTTCCGGCAATACTAAACTGCTTAGGTTTTTCAGTTTATACCTCGTACCATCTTTTTGCTATTGCAGTGAACATCACCTCTATCCTCATTTCTTATGCTTGCTTTAGACGTATCTTTCATCAATCTCGTGCTATAGGTGTTACTTGTGCCGCTCTCTGGTCATTAAATACATATCGACTTGATGATATCTACTCCAGAGGCTCATTAGGGGAATGGCTGGCAATGCTGTTCTTCCCTGTCCTTATTTACGGGCTGTATCTCATATTTGCCAATAATACAAATGCAGGAATTCGAGGTGGTATTTTGTGTGCGGTTGCCACGACGGGCATCATCAACTCGCACGTTCTCAGCACAGCAATGACTGCACTCGTAGCAATTCCCGCCTTGATAGTGTTACTAATCTTCAATCATTCAATATCCGTTTGGAAGCAACTAGGCGTAGCACTATTAATTACTATATTACTTTCTGCTTTTTTTATCATTCCTTTTGCAGATTTTACTTTAAACGCAGATATGACAGTCAATGCTCTATCCGATCAACAGAAAATGGATTTGGCATCAAGAAAAGCTATCGAACCAGGTCAGCTACTATTGCTGTTCTCTCCACTTGTTCAAGTTGAGGAAGGCAAAGCATTTGCAGGCGATATTCCATATTCTCTTGGGTGGGCGACGATAGCATTCGCGCTTCTTTGGCCACTTATGCTTATACTAAGGGAGAATCGCGATTCTGAACAAAAACGGTTGTTCCATTGGGGAATCCCTCCTTTAATAACCTTTGGGTTAGCTGCTTTTCTTACGACTACGTTATTCCCGTGGAACGCGAGTAGGCTACATGCATTGATAGGTACAATTGCTACTGTGCAATTCCCGACACGTTTCGTAAGCTATGCCGCTATAAGCCTCATTCTCATGGGGGGATTAGGATGCTTTTTACTTATTCGTTCTACTCAGTTCTCTATATACGCTAAGCCTGTTATAGTTTTGATTCTTGCTATGGGACTAATGGAAGGAGCAGTTACCTGCTCTACTTATTTACAAAATGCCAAACCTCTAGACCCCTTTGAACAAGTCACGATGGCGACTAATAATGGAGTTATGGCAGGCGAGTACCTCCCTGCAAACACAGATTTGTCTGCCATTGGGTGGCAGACAAATCCCTATGCTGATTCAAAGCGAGTGACAGTTAAAAATTATAACAAACGAGGTAATAACATAACGGTTACCGCTTCTTCAGAAAAGGGTGGAATTATTACTCTACCATTGTTCGCATACCCACATTATCAAATCCAAGAGAATGGCAAGCATCACAGTAATCTTAGTTTATCCTCAAGTAAAGGCAATACAAATCTCTTGACTGTATCTATTCCCCAAGGCTGGTCAGGGACATTCACTGTATCATTCGTCGAACCAGCTTCTTGGAAGATAGCGACGGCGCTTTCGGCAGTCACATTTCTGATTATCATCATCGCATATACAGCAACGCAGCGGTATAGGAATCTTACTAAGAAGCATTGGATTTAATACTCAATAGATACTGAAATACTCGTTTCATTTCGATAAGGAACGAAGCCCTGCTTTGTTTTACTGTGTTCCGTTTCACTAGAATTGATATTGTTTTACTGCCTGTCGGCTCGTACGTTGTCCGTATATAGATTTGCTTTGTGAGGACAACGTACGAGCCGACAGGCAAGCCGACTGCACGCGGAACACATCAGTAATTGCAGCAAGTCGACTAAGGAATAGGATGCAGCAAGCATATGTCAAGGTTAATTTGACAGAGCCCTTTTGCCTTAATGCTTACGCAAATATCGCACACCTGCACGCAACTGTCCCAGCACGTATCGCACTGCGCTGATTGGCGTCCATGCGGCCGTATAAATCACGTTTTGAGCTGGCTCGGGAAGCTTGCGTACCGTCTGCGCAGCCACTGCCTGTAGACCCAGATGCACACGATGCTTGGCTGCTTTGAGTGTCCTGAAACGAGTGGTTGCCGCATGCAGGCCATACATGTTGCTGAGGAGGGATTCCCCTCGACGTGCTTCCACTGACGAACCCATCATCATTGCCGTGGTGTAGAACAACGAATCGACCTCAATGCGCGCATATCGATCGGAAAGTACCCATGCCGGGTAATATCCCTGCGACTGGCAGATATATCCATTGGCACGTTCAATCGCGTGTGAAACGGTACCATCTTCACCCATTTGTCCCTCCGGCAGGAAGTCCTCATACTTCCAACCGTATTCAAACAGGGGCTTCAATGCTTCTACACGGAACCAATAGCACGAGCCGATAGCTGATGCCGTGGGCTTATATGGCGAAAGCGGGACATGAATATTGAGCCGCTCTTCCAGAAGCTCTTTGGTGATGTCATAGTTCGCGCCCCAATCCGCTGGAATGGTGTGCGCAAAATACAGGGCATGGTACGGCGGCGTAGGAGCTACTTGGCCGAGTCGCGGATTCTCCGCGAATAGCGTCAGAATATTCTCTACATACGCCTTGCTGCCAAGCGTGTTTTCCATCAGCTTATAGGCGAAGCCCTGGCTCTCAGTGCCGTGGTGTCCATTTTCCTGATTCTGACTCGACTTCTTGTCGTGTGCGAAGCCGACGATATCATATTTCCCGCTCAATACCACCGGACAAGCTGCAACCAGCAGCGCAGAGACATCACGACCACGGTTCACCACCGGAATAAAAGTGGCAGGATGGCTAACACCGTGCTGTTGCATATAGTCACGAATCTGCGGAATCTTATTCTCGGTAGAAGTGATATACAGATCGGTCTCGTCAGGCAGTGAAGCAATGTAATGGCATGTGTCCTCCAACAAATCCATGAAGTATACATGGTAGATGAACGCTGAACGTGGTTTATCATGCGTACGAGGATTCAGCGCCTGCGTTGGCAAAACGTAATCCAGATGCATAGCTTTGCGGATATCGTCGATATTGTGGCCTGAAAGCACTGCATCCCAAATCATATCCGTGTCGTAATCGGTATGATCACGCAAGTAATCGAACAGATCCAGAGCGGGCTGGCCGGCAGTCTGGTCAAAATACGCGCTGTAGTCCACGAAGAAGGAACGACGCTTGAACACTGGGCAGCGGTCGTCGCTAATCAGCAGCTTGGGCATATACAGCAATGGGTATGACGAGTAACCCTTGTATTTACGCCAATCGATGTACGAAGCCCAGGTGAACCCCAGGTCGGCAAAATGCTTGGTGAAAGTCATCTCATGCTTACGGGTGACCTCGGCATAATCCTTCCACAACGGCATGGTCTCCCAATATTCGTGGAAAGCGGGTGATGAGACCAGCGAACGACGGTATGCATGCCAATAGGCTTGCAAATGCGTGGGGATGACTTCCTTGTTGACCATCTCACCCGCGTATGCAGTGATACCCCAGAAATCCACGGGCTTTGCATCCATGACATGGAACATCTCTCGGAACGGATACACCGGTCCCATGACGGTGTCGTTCAGGCAGATCACTTCATCATAGGACTCGAGCTTTTCCCAGCCGAGGGTAAGAATGGCCTGCTTGTAAGCAGCGACATCAAGTCCCTTATTCTCACGAACAATAATGTCCTGAGTATAGTTCTGGAACAGACGTCGGGCCTGTTCGTCAAGCTTCCCATTCACCACCACAACCAGATCATCGATATTATTCATCAAGTCATCGAGAAAAGGCTTGATGAATCGTGCAGCTCGACCTTGATTGTCATAAAAACAGTAAATACCCAGACGATGCATATGCGTATTCTCAACGCTCACGTTCTTATTCCCTTCCTTCCATCAGACTGTATGGCATAAGGCTGTATGACATAAAACACTTATTTTCCCTTGTTATGCAGATGCATGCGAACCAGACGAATCACATCTCTAGGCAATGAACCTTCTGGAATCACCGTGTCTGCACAACGCGCAAGAGCACTTCGCTCAGCTCTTTTCTGCGCTTCCAGTAGTTCTTTCTGTCTTGCTTCCTCCCGCTGGCGCTCTTCGCGTTTCTGCTTCAAGGCAACAACATGGCTGTCAACCTTCGAACATAACTCCCGATATGCAAGAGCCGCAGAAGAGTCCATCTTTGGCAGTACCCGATCATCGAGAAGGCGGCCCCAACGATAAAACTCGTCATCATCCACAGGAATGGAGTCTTGTGTAAGCAGCCATTGACCTCTCGCCATTATCGGACCCAACACAATGCTATACACGTCTTCTGCCGGCCATGTAAGCATAAGCCGGATCACGGCCTCTGTCTGAACATCTGGCGACAACCTCGTCACCCACTCATTTCCGATAATTCTCAGATATTCCTGCTTCAGCCAACTTGCACAATCATCAGTAGTGGAATCATCACATGTTCGCGCATATGAAGCAACGTATTCAATATCTTGGCGAGCCGATTGCTGAAGATAATTGAATTTATCTACAGATTCTTTAGACCTACCCGAAACTCCAGCTCCAAGATAGTATTTCAATCCACGAATATCGGGAATCATACGCATAGTCTGTGCTTTTGAGCACAATACGAACATCTCATACGAATCCTGCATGCGTCCAAGCGGGTAATCAGTCATCTCTTGAAAACCCTGCCGAACAAATTCACCATTGAATGCGCAATCGATGATGCTCCACGTGTAACGATGGTCACGTTGCGAAAACATACTCGGCAATATTTCTGATCCAGAGAGTACGCAATCTCCTTGGTTGAACATTTCCTCATTGGCATATGAGAAAACAATATCTGATTCCGAAGTACCCAACGGTATGACATTACGTCCGAAGCGAAGAAAATCGTAGCTATTGTTGGTCAGCACCGGCTGAAGCAACTCGAGGCAGTTCCGTGTAACTGCATCATCTCCATCGACGAAAATCACGTATCGGCCGATGGATGACAACGCACCAGCACGTCGTGCCAAATGAGCACCCTCATTTTGGCTTTTACTCACCACACGGAAGCGACTGTCTCCCTTTACTTCTTGCTGTATTACCGAAAGAGTGCCATCTCTGCTCGCATCATTGACCACAATGACTTCAAAATCCTGAACCGTCTGAGCCTTAATGCTCTGTAAGCAACGACCAATATAGCGTTCGACGTTATAGGCAATGACAACAAAAGAAAAAAGGGGCAGCATACAGCTATACCTCTGCTATGTCAGCGTTCTTCGCGCGACTTGACGATGATCTTGTCGTCCGCCACGTCTTTGAGGTGCTTACCGTAGGGGCTCTTGCCGTAGCGCTGGGCGGATTCGAGTAGCTCGTCCTTGGAAATCCAGCCGTTCTCGTAGGCAATCTCCTCGGCCACTGCGATGGGCAGGCCCTGCGCGCGCTGCACGGTGCGCACGAACTCGCCCGCTTCATACAAGGAGTCCATCGTGCCGGTGTCCAGCCAAGCGTAGCCACGGCCGAGCGTCTGCACGTTGAGGGTGCCGTCCTCGAGATACATCCTGTTCAGGTCGGTGATCTCCAGCTCGCCACGGGCTGAAGGCTTGACCTGCTTGGCGAACTCGGTGACGCGCTCGTCATAGAAATACAGACCGGTCACCGCATAGTTGCTGGCAGGGTGTTCGGGCTTCTCCACGATGGAAATGGCCTTCTTATGCTCATCAAACTCGACCACGCCGTAGCGCTCGGGATCGTCCACGTAATAACCGAACACCGTGGCGCCATGCTCCACGGCTGCCGCCTTGCGCAGCGTGCGGCCGAGGCCATTGCCGTAGAAGATGTTGTCACCGAGCACAAGAGCACAGGGCTCGCCGGCGATGAATTCCTCGCCGAGGATGAACGCCTGTGCCAGACCATCAGGGCTCGGCTGCACCTTGTAGCTGAAGTTCACGCCGTACTGGGTACCGTCACCAAGCAGCTTCTCGAAGTTTGGCAAATCCTTCGGCGTGGAGATGATGAGGATGTCGCGGATGCCGGCCATCATGAGCACACTCAGCGGATAGTAGATCATCGGCTTGTCGTACACCGGGAGCAGCTGCTTCGATGTCACCGTCGTCAACGGATACAGCCTCGTACCCGACCCGCCGGCGAGAATGATGCCCTTCATGTTCCTACCTGCTTTCCTGTTACAGCGCACGATATTTTCAACCGTACTTAGCTTACCCATAACCTTCCACCGCATCGAACCGGACAGAAAGTCTGTGCGGTTTCATCGCATACGGCGGGTACAGGTAAACTTCATGCCACGGAATACCTTGAACTTCTGGCGGCGCCATCGCGCCGAACCATGCCATCATCCTGCATACGTTTAAGAAGGCGGGACGCAGTAGCGTAACTCACCCCGAAATGTCGAGCCATCTGGGAAACCGAGGTCGCTCCACCTGCCTGACGAATATAATCCAACACTGATGCGCAGCGTTCCTGATAACTCCGCGTGTTGAGAATCACCGGATCGCCAGCGTCTTTCTCTTTCTCCTCCACTAACGCATACCGATTGCCGTTGCCCTCAATAGCATCCAGCGAACGCAAATCATCCAACGCCATTTGCACACGTTCGCGGTCTATGCTCGTCCTGAATGCAATGTCTTCATCCGTCAATGTCCCGTATTGGTTCAATGCCGCAACAACGATGAGGCTTTCCACCGGCAGTGGTGAGCGTCGTTTCTCAGTAAGAGCATCGACCATGCGGACAAATCCTTCATCTACCTTGGCCTTCCGGAAGAATAGCACCACTTCATCAGGCGTGGACTGCGAATAATCCGGCAACGGCCTTCCAGCCGCTACCGTGCGAGCAAAGATGCGGTCGATGCCACGTCCCGTCCGTTCAACATAGCCGCAGCGCTTGAGCACATCGGCAAGCTGTCGGTTCCGCGGAGTCGGCGATACAGTGAGCAAATTCTCAAAGCTCACGCCTCGCATAAACCCACCGGGATTGGCTATCGTCAGGCCCGCCTCATCCATCTGAAATCGAACCGGACCAAGCAGCGTGTAATCCCGATGGCAGAATGCGTTCACCATCGCCTCACGGAAAGCACTTCGATCAATGTCATAAAAAACGGCATGCCGTGGCCCCAGCATGACCTCCGTCTGTGTGTTCCAAGGCGCAAGCAGCTCTTCAATGCGCGCAAGCATCGCCACCAAAGGCAGACGAAGCGTCTCATCCACCACCGGAGACCCGTCGCGCATCACCTGAAACGTCGCGGTGGCAGTTGGCATTGTTCGTCTCAACGCATGATGTGTACCAATGGTTACGATGCCCGCAACACTCGGTCTAACAATGCCGTCTTTGATGTCACGAGTGACCAGACCCGTCGCCCCATCGAACTCGGCGTCCGCCAGAGCCAGCAACTGATCATCGGCATGGGTCCTAGCGATTCCTTCCCGCAGCATATTTCGAGCATCGCCGTCCAAATCATTCAGAGAGGAATCCGGAGCCGGCTGCGCACTGTAATCGTACTGCCCGATGCCGGAAAGACGTGATATGAACTCATATGGATACATGGTCACATTCTCAGGTTCGCCATCTGCCTTCAACACGCGTTGAATCACACGGCCACCCTTGGTGCAAATCAGCTGCTGCGATTCGTCCACCGAGATGCTCACGACCTGGAGTCCGCAGGAATCATTGATAACCGAAGGGCGTACTTGCACTGGAGGGACGGTGTTGTTGAACACATATGCGGCCAACTGGTTGATGTTGCGATGTTTCTTGCTCACACCCGTCACAGTGCCGTCATCCTCAATACCGAGATATAACGTTCCGCCTTGCGTATTCGCAAACGCAACCATGTTGTTGATAATCACGGAATCATCAACGGGACCCGTTCGCTCGCTCTTGAACTCCACCCGGATTGATTCCTTATGCGGCAATAGCATGGCACTCGCCTCTCATATCTTTTCAGTATCTTATCATTATCTTATCATGGTAAATTATCTTATCATCGATGATAAGATACTGAAAGGATATGCGGGAAACCGACGAGACCACATCATTCCGCAACTACATACCATTGCGAATGAATATGAGAAGCGGCTCTCCGTCTGGTGAGAGCCGCTTCTCATATTCATTCGCCACGCTCAGCGTGCGCATGGGCTGCAGCTATACGCACAAAGGCCTACTTGCCGAGTTCTTTGGTGACATAGGTTTTGAGGCTTTCCTCCCAGTCGGCGGGCGTGTAGCCGGCGGCCTCGATCTTGGACAGGTCGAGCGCGCTATGCGTGGGCCGCGGGCTGACCGGGTTCTTCGCGTTCGCGAAATACTCAGTCGTGCTGATCGGCTTGACCTTCTCCCCGTTGCCGTTCGTCAGGTCGAACACCATGCGCGCGATCTCAGCCCAGCTTTTCACCTCGCCCGAACCGGTCAGGTTGTACGTGCCATACGGCGCATGCGAGTCGAGCAGGTGGAAGATGGCCTCCGCCATATCCCTGGTGAACGTCAGACGCCCATACTGGTCGTCCACCACCGTCACCTTGTCCAGCTTGTCCGCCGGGTCGGCCACACGGTCGGACAGGCCCATCATCGTCTTCACGAAGTTGTGCCCCTCGCCGATCACCCAGGAGGAACGCAGGATGTAATGCTCCGGCGCGTTCGCCACCGCGATGTCACCGGCCGCCTTGGTCTGGCCGTACACACCCAGCGGGGCGAACGCCTCCGTCTCCGTATGCTTCTCCGCGGTCCCATCGAACACATAATCCGAACTGATGTGCACCAGCGTGATGTGATGCTCCCCCGCCACCCGGGCGAGCAGGGCCGGACCCTGCGCGTTCGCCTTCCACGCAATCGGACGTCCCTCCGCCGTCTCCGCCCTATCCACCGCCGTGAACGCGCCCGCGTTGATGATCGTCCCGTACAGGCTCCAGTCATACTTGTCGTAGGCTGTCGGGTCGGAGAAGTCGAACTCGTCGATATCCGTATACTCGAAGCCCTGCAATTCATGCGCCTCCGCATACGCGCGGATAGCATGGCCCAACTGCCCGTTGCAACCCGTCACCAAAGTGCGCTTCGGCGCCATGGGCTTCGCGTCCCTGAGCATCGGATGATGCAGGTCAGCCTCGGATCGCTCCGACTCCCCCAACGGGATGGGCCACTGGATGTCCAATTCGGGATCCGCGAGGTTCACGAACGTGTACGTCTTCTTCTGCTCCAGACTCCAATGCGCGTTCACCAGATACGTGTACACGGTCCCGTCCTGCAACGCCTGGAAACTGTTGCCCACGCCACGCGGCACATAGATCGCCTTCGACGGGTCCAATCGGGTCGTATACACCTGGCCGAACGACTCCCCCGGCCTGAGGTCCACCCACGCGCCGAAGATCTCACCCGCCGCGATCGAGATGTACTTGTCCCACGGCTCCGCATGGATGCCACGCGTCACACCCTTCGTCGCGTTGAAGCTGATGTTGTTCTGCACCGGACCGAAATCAGGCAACCCCAACGCGGTCATCTTCGCACGCTGCCAATTCTCCTTGAACCAGCCACGATTGTCCCCATGCACCGCCAGATCAAACACCAGCAAACCCGGGATATTCGTCTCCGTGACCCGAAGATCCTTCTCAAACTCAAACGACATGACCTATGACTCCCTTTCTGCCAAACTCCAATAAACATGTATCCTCAAGTATTCACCGCAAGACAAGTGACATCAACCAAAAGCTGATTCCGTTGCATGAAGATAATCCAACACGTCCTGAGAAAGCGGCGCATCGCACAAGCGGAGATAGTCCTGCTCCTCGGAATCATCTTCGACCAGATAAAAATCCACCAATAACGGCATCATCTTGTCTTCCCACTCCAAGAATCCGCACAGTGGGTGAGTGCAGCACCACTCACCCACCAAGAACCTGCCTTCACTGTCCTTGTTGCTTGTACTTGGCTTCGGTGGCGGCCTTGGCGGGCTCCCACCAGGCGCGGTTGTCCGTGTACCACTTGATGGTCTGCTCGAGACCCTTCTGGAAGTCCGTGTGCGTCGGCTCCCAACCCAGCTCCGTACGCAGCTTCGTCGAATCGATCGCGTACCGGCGGTCATGGCCCGGACGGTCCCTCACCCAGTCGAAATCATCCGGCGACTTGCCCATCACGGTCAGGATGTCGCGCAGCACCGTCAGGTTGTCGCGTTCGCCGTTCGCGCCGATCAGATACGTCTCACCGATACGCCCCCGGGTCAGGATCGTCCACACGCCCGTCGAATGGTCGTCCGTATGAATCCAGTCGCGAACGTTGGAGCCGTTGCCGTACAGCTTCGGCTTCAGACCGTCCAGGATGTTCGTGATCTGACGGGGAATGAACTTCTCCACATGCTGGTAGGGGCCGTAGTTGTTGCTGCAGTTGCTGATGGTCGCGCGGATGCCGAACGTGCGATGCCACGCGCGCACCAGCAGGTCCGAGCTCGCCTTGGTGGAGCTGTACGGGCTGGACGGATGGTACGGGGTCTCCTCCGTGAACTTCGCCGGATCATCCAGGGCCAGGTCGCCGTACACCTCGTCCGTGCTCACGTGATGGTAGCGCACATCGTACTTGCGCGCCGCCTCCAGAAGACGGAACGTGCCCTCCACGTTCGTCTTCAAAAACGGCTCCGGGTTCGCGATCGAATTGTCGTTATGCGACTCGGCCGCGTAATGCACGATCGCGTCATGACCCGGAACCAGCCTGTCCAGCAGCTCCGCGTCGCAGATGTTCCCATGCACGAACTCCACACGGTCACCCAGAATGCCCTTGATGTTCTCCAGATTGCCCGCATACGTCAACGCGTCCAGCACGGTGACGTGCACATCCGGATGGTTGTTGTACACGTAATGCACGAAATTCGACCCGATGAACCCACAACCACCAGTCACAATAATATTCTTCGGAGCAAACAGTTCTTCAGCCATAGTATTCAGCATATCGCCAGGTGTGCCGTAAGAGGCAGGTTCTGAGGTCAGTTCTCTCCATGATCCTGTAAAGAAATCAGCTCCACTGACTAATATTCTGCTCCTCCACCAGATAATTCGGACGATTCTTAGTTTGCATGAAGATTCTGCCTAGATATTCACCAAGAATACCGAGACTCAACAGTTGGATACCGCCAAGTATGAGCATGACCACCATAATCGAAGCGTAACCCGGCACATCCACACCGATAACGAGCGTCCTCACCAGAATCACAATCGCATAAATCAATGCGACGAATGAAACCGCAATACCAGACCATGTAGCGATCTTCAACGGCAACGTGGTGAAACTGGTAATGCCATCCATTGCCAAGTGAAATAGTTTGAAATAGTTCCACTTGGTCTTGCCCGCGACACGCCGGTCACGGTCATAGAGGAACTCGATCTTCTTGAATCCAATCCAACTGAACAGAGCCTTGGAGTTTCGCTCGGACTCGTCCAAACGCTTCAATGCTTCAACGCATTTGCGATCAAGCAGGCGGAAGTCACCGGTATCCTTTTGAATAGCCACACCCGAAACCTTCTGCAACAATTCGTAATACCAGCGGCTCGTGGCCTTCTTCAACCAGCTTTCACCTTCGCGGGAGCGGCGACGCGCATATACATCCTCATAACCCTGGCGCCACAACTCAGCCATCTGCGGAATAAGCTCAGGTGGATCCTGCAGATCCGCGTCGATAATCACCAAAGCATCCGTATCCACATGTTGGATTCCCGCGAACATTGCCTTTTCCTTGCCGAAGTTGCGGGAGAGGAATATGTATTTCGCATACGAATGATGCTGCGCGTATTCACGGACCAGTTGCCGAGTCTCGTCCTTGGAGCCGTCATCAACAAACAGCAGTGTATATTTCAAACCACTTTCAACCTGCTTACTCACCAACGCATCCATGCGTTCGAACAGAATCGGCAATGATTCTTGCTCGTTATAGCAAGGAATAAGCACCGTGACGGTTTCCTTACGGGAATCAGTTTGCTCGCCTTGCATTACTCTCCTGTCACTCCACTACCAGATTGCGACATGCCGCACTGCAACAAGGTTAATACAGTCCTCGAAATTCCGATATCGCATGGCCGTCAATCACGACAACACTCTCATTCCCCCAGCACAAAGCCATCAGCCGAACAGGCTAAGACTGTAATTGCTCCAAACAGCATATACAAAATGAAGAAAATTCGCTGCTGCCGGAATGCCGATAATCCAATACCAGAACCTGCTGGGATACCACGAACGCATGAAGTGAAGAACCGTAATGAACAACAGCGCAGAAATGAACATCGTACGTGGGCCGGAAGCGTAAATTGTCGGAGAAAAGTACATGACCGCAGACGCAGCGATTCCAGCCAACAGTATAAATGCAATCAGCATACGGGATTTTGCACAATACAGTACGGTGATTATGAGGCAGACTAACAGTATAGTCCAGAATGAAGCAGATGTGATTTTATGCAAACGGTCTCCACTAAAGTTCATGAGGAAAGGCCTTATCTGAATCAAATCCTCACACGCCAACACCGTAAGCAAAGCACCTGCCAAGCCTATGGCAATACGATTGAAAAGTGGAACCGAATGATCTCCCTTAGCGGTGCTGTTTGCCGAGATTTCGACTTCAGTAGAGCACCAGCACTGCGCCATCACCACCAACAGACCGATAATTAATACCGCGATAATGAGCAGCATGAAATTCGCCGTATATGAGAATTGCCACATAATACCTCGCACTATTTTGCTGCTCAAAGGCATTGTCGCAAATTCCGGATACCAGTTTTTCGTCTCCGAAATAGTGCGCAAATGAGACCCAGGTGAAACCATTTCAATAATGATTCCTGCGCCTGAAACAAGCGCGAAGACCAGTGAAGGAATAGAGATCTTTTTATTTCGTATCCAGTAGGCACCCAAGGTGAGCAGAGCGAAAGCACACAAGCACAAACCGACCTGCTCCACGCCTAGCGAGGCCACGAAGGCCACGGGGATGTACCACCCCCAGTGTCTCACGGACTCGCCCCGGTATATTCTCACCAGCAAGAGTGACGCAAAGAACGCCAATGCAGTCGGCCACAAATAAGCGAACGACCCAGCCACCCAGTACACACTGTTCAGCATCATGCCTGGCGCAATCAGCCAGAACGACGCATACCCTATGAGAACATCGACGACAGTAACACGACGGGAAACCAGCCGAATCATCGAATATATCAGCAGAGCGACCATCAACGCATTGGCCACGCGCCACCACATCTGGTCAAGCGGAATGAACACAGCGGCAGCCGACTCGGAGAACACTCGGCCAGACCAATTCAAATACCGTTCCCACACCCAGTGAGCGGGACTTGATGATTCACTAATCCATCGGGCAAAGTTGGTGTCATCGCCCTGTGCACGGACGACAGGCAGAAGAGTGATCAATGTGATGATGATGCAGCACAGCCATGTGGCTAGGATACAAGGCTTTGATTCATTCGCTTTTCTCAAACGATCCATATCAAGCTGCATACCGTAACTCTCTCTCAGACAACAGTGAACATCACCAACTATAATGCCCAAGACTCCCATTAGACCCATCGAAACGAAGTGTCGCTCAAGAGCACGACGACTCACGCGGAAGCAAATATCAGGCAAATAAAATTTTGGCGGAATTTCAACGATTTCGAGGAATTATACCCCAAAAATGCAGTTACGAAGCAAATAAAAACAGCTGAGCGGATGGCCCAGTGTCCTGCGTCAGCAAATCGTCGCCGAAATACCGGCTCTCAGTCCCGCTCCCGCTTCGCCGGGCAGTTCCCCTGACGAAAAGGCGTTACGGACGCAGTCAACGAAGCCCTGCCGACGAAGGGCACCGAACAGAACCAATGAGCACCAGTCTACTGTCCCAGAAGCATCTTATTAGTACTAATAGAGTACTAATAGCCAATCGCGCATGGGCGCGACGGCAGCATACGTGCGCCGCACGCTTCAACAAGCAATCAGCCCATCGCTTCAATCACGTCTGTCATATCCGTCCAAGGCGCATAATCCGATTCTCGATAGGGCTCGAGCTGACGCCTGGCCATCGCCTTGTTCCCTTCCGAATTGTGCCTCTCCGCGTTCTGTACAGCCTTCTGCGTGAGCCCATCAATGACTTCGAAGTTGACGTGCTTATTCCGTGCGCCCATAACCACCTTGAGCTCACCGGCATAGCGTTCCACTGCTGGGGTATCGGCGTATGAAGCCGGACACCGCCGAATGTGATCAATCAGCCATACCTCGAAGCAAGGGTTGGAAATGATGAGGCGAATCCCGTTGTCCTTGCAGATACGTTGCGCTTGACGATGGTCGTGATAGTCATCCACATCCACAACAACGAAGACAGCGCAATAACAATCCTCAGGATCGTTATTGCGCTCATCGTCACGTTTGCACCTCACCGCATAGTCCGCAAGTTGCGAAGGAGCCATGGTCTTTGAGATAACCCTAATGGCCACTGAATTCAGGGACGAACTCATATGCTCAAAATACTCAGGCTCCGTAGCTTGTCCTCCACAGACAACAAGGTAGCGTTTCGCCCTTGCCCGAGTGTTGCGCCGAACATTACGCCCGTGCCGCGGAGCGGCGTACTTACCTTCCCGCCGGCTCAATCGATGCCGCCTTCCTCAATGATTCTGGCAAACACGGAATGGAATGCTGGCTTCGGAACGGCACCGTATACACCATTGAGATAGTTTCTGCCGATATTCTCTTCCTTCCGTATTTTCAGGTCAGTTACTGGGTACAATGCAGATGCCCCATCCTTGTCTTTCTCAACCAGCCACACCTGATCAGGATCAATAAGACGATCAGCAGAACCGGATACGTTGATCAGAGATGCATCATGAGTGGTGAAAATCAACTGCGAACCATGAGGATTGGTCGCACGATCAGTGAACAATGCGATGAATTCCTCAACCAATGACGGGTGAAGACTGGCGTCGATTTCATCAATCAACGTAACCGTAGGACGAGCAAGCTGACGCAGCGCCAAAGAGAAGAACGACAGTGCCGCAATAGTTCCCTGCGACTCATTGCCCTCATCGAACGCGACAGGCGCTCCAGCACCAGCATGCTCGAATTGCAACTCAGACGATTGCCCACGGGCAAACAACTGATCCAACTTATCCGGATCGGCTCCGAGGCTTTCCCTGATTTGGACTTTCAAATCATCCACCACAGCCCTATCGATATTCACTGGAGCGCTCCGGACATCCACAATGCCGAAGTCCGCATAACGAATCAGCAGAGCAAGCTCCTTGGCGAACGACGTCTTGCGGTTGAACTCCCCTAGAATGCGCGGCTGTTCGTCACGGTACCCTTGGGCGTCACAGAAAGTGATCCCCTCCACGAAGAACTCGAACGCGGGCTGCGTGCAGGCAATGCCGGCGGCAGCAGCAGCCGATAGCACCAAAGCGTTCGGCCGCAACTCAATCGTCTTCTTAACCTGCGCTCTCGGTCCGCGAAACGCGCTACCGAAGCTGATTCCATTCTCATCCCTTGAGAACAATCGAGTGGGGTGCGAAGATGTCCTATCGCCGATGAGCTTATACACCGACAGTTCCTCATACAGAATGACATCGTCATTGAAACGAAACCAGTAACGGTACCGTTGATTATCCCCAGCTAGGAATTCCACGAAGAATGAGGAACCCTCAGACCTTTCCCGCCTTCCAAGCAAGAAAGGGTCTCGCGGTATATCGGTCCCAGCATTGCCTTGGCTGTAACTCGTACGCACCATATCCGCCATCATCTGCAGCGCTCTGAGGAAATTCGATTTCCCTGACGCGTTCGATCCATACACTGCCGCAATCGTAGATCGATCAGCAAATGATCCGTCCGAAAAACGCTTGTCTCGAGTCATGGAGAAACACTGCTCATCACGGAAGCTTCTGTAGTTCGAAAAACTGAAGTCAATGAGCATGCCATGCTCCTCTCTGCACAATCAATGCGATTGTATCATAAAAAGCCTCAATTCTGCATATTATTGCAATAATAATGCTTTTAAATGAAGATAATGCTAAACCAATAGCGTTAAACCAATAGCGATCGAAGATAATTCACCCTCAATACACAGTTACGAAGCAAATACAAGCGGCCGAGCGGATGGATTGGGCAAGACGAACACCAAACGAGCACCAAACCGCTGTCCCGGAAGCACGGAAACCGCCCCGGACGCGCTACAGGGACAGGTTTTCTTGTCCCTGTAGCTCTGAATGGCCGTTTTGCGGCTACAGGGGCAACTCCGGCACGAGAACGCCATCGGCACCTCGGAACCCGGCCGCAGGAAACGGCGGAATACCGCGGTTTTCGACGAGCCGCCCACATCGATGACCGGCGTGCAGGCCGCACTCAGTGCCATCAACCCGTCCCTGAAGCGCAAAACATGCGAAAAACCGCTACCGGGACACGAAATCCCGCCCCTGTAAGCGCGTCAATCGATCGACCCTCCCACAGGGACACGAAACACCGCCACGCGAGCGCAAAACAGCCACGAATGCGCCAGCGCGGCACAGACAACGCACAAACCACGACAACACACATGGCGTGTCGCCAACATTCCAGCAAGCTCTCTCCACTTCACCGACTCTCGCAGGAAACAAGCAGACATCAGATTTGCGAATATTTCGTTTAATGACTATGATGGATGAGCTCAAGCATCCATTGCAGGAGCTGATGGCTCGGGGGAATGGGAAGGAATGACTATGGGGACGCGAAGCATCGCCAAGGATTCTGCGACATATATGCCGAATGTGGATAACCGTAAGCAGCTTCTGGATATCAGGGAGGCGCTGTCCAGCCTTCCGGAGGACCCCGCCAAGACCGTCGACAGCCGGTTCGCCGAGATGGCGGCGCAGCCAGACTTCCCCGTAGCGACACTCAAAGTGCCCGGCATGCCGGCCCGCCCTCTGACCCCTGAGTTGGCGAACGCCCTGCTGCAGATGGCCGATCAGCTTGCGCGCGGCAAGGCCGTGTTCGTCGCTCCGTACGACACGAAGCTGACCACCCAGGACGCGGCCGATTTCCTCGGAGTATCCCGTCCGACGTTGGTGAAACTGCTGGAACAGGGGAAGATTCCGTTCGAGAAAGTCGGCCGCCACCGCCGAGTGCTGCTCGCCGACCTGCAGAGGTACGCCGAGACGCGCCATCAAGAGAATCTGGCCGTTTTCGACGGCATCGCCGCGGACGAGAACCCGCAGGCGACACTCGACAACCCCCTTATCTCATGAGCCCGCAGGCATCCGCGGATAAGGAGTTCCCGAGCCATGAGTTCCCCAGTCTTCTTTGACACCTGCGTTCTCTACGGCGAAATCGTCAACGATTTGATTCTCCGTCTTGCCGAAGAACGATTCTTCACACCTTACTGGTCTTCCTGAGTGCTCACGGAACTTCGAAAGAACCTATCCATCCGCGTCGGAGAAGAACGCGCCGTACGACGCATCACCGCAATGACCCGCGCCTTCCCAGACGCCACAGTGACCGGCTACGAGAGTCTTATCGAAGACATGACCTGCGACGAGAAGGACTGCCATGTGCTCGCCGCGGCCGACCATTCCCTCGCACAGACTCTCGTCACCTTCAACCTCAAGGATTTCCCCGAATCATCCACTTCCTCGTTGAACATCGATATCAAGCACCCGGATGTTTTCCTCCTCGACGTGTTCGACCTTGACCCGGGGCGTGTCGCACAAGTCGGCTATACCGCATTGCGAAGCTACAAGGAATACCCCCAGACGCCCGAAGACTACGCGCACATGCTCCAGAGGTCGGGTTTACCGCAATTCGCCCAGCAAATCTACCCCGCCCTCGCCGCGCTTGACGAACAAGACTGACAGCCCACGCTCGGACTACCAGACCGGCAAG
The DNA here is from genome assembly GCF_000741695.1 of Bifidobacterium reuteri DSM 23975. Lineage (GTDB taxonomy): Bacteria > Actinomycetota > Actinomycetes > Actinomycetales > Bifidobacteriaceae > Bifidobacterium > Bifidobacterium reuteri. The sequence continues at coordinate 111,490 of NZ_JGZK01000017.1, forward strand.
GTCTGCTACGAGCGCGGCGAATGCGAAGTCGACGAATACGTCGGCACAATATCACCATGGAGCCCAAACACCGGCAAGATACTGACAAGCTTGCAGCAAGCATAGCCAGCGGAATGATGTCGACAGCGCTACTCAAGAGCACAACGACTCACACGGAAGCAAATACCAAGCAAATAACATTTCGGCGGAACTCCAACGATTTCGACAAGATGCCCGCGCCGGTTCGCATCGGAGAGCAACAAATCACTGTCAGAGCCATAAGACGACGTCATCAAGGCAATATCATGCACAGCCTTTCAAAAACCGCTCTACAGAGCCATTCGGCATCTCTGTCAGAAAAATACTCAACGACATTACCGCTGTCTTCAATAGCACCAATAGGCGCATAGCCGAGTCGTTCCCGACCGCGCTTTCGAAGACCGGGAGGCGAAGGCCGAGATGCCAAAAGATGGGCGGATATTAGACTGATGCATATGCACGCAGCAGAGGAAACAGCGTCCGCAGCAGCAGCGTCCGCAGCAGCAGCGTCCGCAGCAGCACGCTCGACGGCGGACCGCTCAAGCGAACCCTCCCGCCCACTGCAACCATGGCGAACATGGCTGCGCCGATACTGGTTCATCGCGCTGCCGCTACCGGTGTATCTGGCCTGCCTAGCGCACGTATGGCCGGGATTCAATACGAACGACTCCACCTGGCAGCGAGCGCAATTCGCCAGCGGCCAGTACAGCAAACACCACTCACTGCTGGACACCTACGTCTTCCAAGGACTGCTCGGGCGCAACGACCTCGGCACCACGAATCTCATCCAATCGATTGTGCTGGCGTCGTGCATCATCGCCACGCTGGCGCTGCTGACCCGGCATCTGAGCCGCAGATGGATCGCGGCACTCACTCTCGCGTACGCCCTGTATCCGCTGTTCCCGCTGTATGCCACGATCCGCACCAAAGACACGGTCGCGGCCGGATTCACGCTGCTGCTTGCGGTGGCGCTGTATGAGCTCATCGCGTCGAGCGAGCGCGTTGACCGACTCAGCGGCAGCAGCGAGCGCGGCGAGGGCGGCGGGCGCCTCAGCGAGAGCGGTAGCCGTAGCAGCAAAAGCAATCGACTCGGCATACGCGACTGCAGCGGCAGCCGCAGCATGGCGGACACGCCCGTCGGACCGGACGCAACAAGTACCGCAGACGACGCATATACAGCGTTGCCAACAGCCGGCACTTCACGCATCGGACACTCCTCGGCCGGGTCCCCTGACGAGGCCACAGCTGGGTCCTCAATCGGCACCCGCCAGCGTCTGCGCGCACACGCTTCCCGCATCACTTCGCCACTGCTTAATAGCCCTTGGTTCATCGCCGCAGTGGCGGTGCTGCTGTTCATCTGCAACGAATACCGCAAGAACAACATCCTGTTCGTGCTGGCGGTGCTGGTTTTTCTGGTGATTCGATACCGCGCGCAATGGAAGCGCGTCGTGGCGCTGATTGCAGCGTTCGCGATGCTCACTGCCGCGTGGGGCGTGTTCGAGGATTACGGGCTCAAGGCTGAGCCGTCCGAGACCACTGAGATGCTGGGCGTTCCGTTGCAGCAGATCGGCTACATCTACCACGAAAACCAGAACGGCAATCCGCAGAACCTGCCCGAGTCCGCGGATCGGTACTTCACCTCCTTCCGATCGGCGGACGATTGGGCGAAAAACTATCAGCCGCTCATCGCCGATCAGGAGAAGCTGTTCGAGCTGGACAACGGTGATCTTCCGGAGTTCCTACGGCATTGGGCGTCACTGTGCTTCTCGAACTTCGGCTCATGCGTGACCGCATACTGGCAGTTCGAGGGCTCTCTGGTCAATCCACTGATGGTGGCGAACGACCAATACCTCTACGCCTCGGGCATCACGCATACCGCGCCCGAAGTGCTCGCCGAGTCGCCGGTGGGGCTGGTGCCGCATTATCTGCTGAACGTGGCGCTGCTGGATTGGTGGCTGGTTGCACTGGCGATTATGGCGGTGCGTCGCGGGCGGGCCCAGCTCTTGTCGCTGTTTCTGATTCCGGTCGGAATCGTGCTGTCCATCATGGTCGCGGCGCTGAACGTCGAACTGCGCGTGCTGCTTGCGGTGTTCCTCTGCGCACCGATGCTCACCGCCGTGTGCCTTGGGGACCAAGATGCGGGCCGATTGGGCGATCCGAGCTGCCGGGATGAGCCGACCGTGCGGGATTCAGCACGGGAACAGGAATCATTCGACGAAGGCCACGACCTCTCGAAGGCTGATTGATTCACCGACACAGCAGACCACACTCAGCGACTCGACACCGATTAAGGGCTGCATCCGAGGCACCTGATGGAATCCCGGCTGCGCTGCGTCCGATTTCAACTGCCGGATTCCATCTGAATTCTGTCACGGAAGCGAATAGTGGCTTAAAGCGCGATTCCGCGTACTTCGCGCTTGCTTCGTGCCACGCGAGTGCAAAACCGCCGAGAATACACCAGCGTGGCAACGCGAACACGGGAACATCACCGAACCATCGAAACCACACGCCGAGAAACGACGAAATTCTGCGGTTTTATGTGAGCACTCACAGCGGCGGCGCGCCCGCAACACCACAGGCGTGCCACGCGAGTGCAAAACAACCACGAATGCGCCAGCGTGGCAGGTTTTCTTGTCCCTGTAGCCCGGAACGACCCTTTTGGGGCTACAGGGACAGCGTCTGCACTGGAACGCCGTTGACGCTCCGAAGCCACACATTGCAAAACGGCGGAATTCCGCGGTTTTCGACAACCAGCCCACAGCGAAGGACAGCGCGCAGGGTGCACTCAGGGCACTCAATCTGTCCCAGAAGCGCAAAACGGGAGAAAAATCGCTACCGGGGCACGAATTCCTGCCACTGTAAACACGTCAACCGATTAACGCCTCCACAGAGACACGAACCACTGTCCCAGAAACGCAAAACGGGCTAAAAACTGCTACAGGGACACGAATTCTTGCCCCTGTAAGCATGTCAACCGATTGACACATCCGCAGAGACACGAATCATTGTCCTGGAAACACAAAACCCGAGATAATCCGCTACAGGGACACGAACGCCAGCCATGAACTCTGCCGATAAGACCTCGCTAAACGTACACTGAGCAGCTCTCAGTGTACGTTTAGCGAGATATGGGCCCGTAAGACCACAGCAAACGTACTGCTACGACGACAAACCTGGGCAACAAACCCTATTAACGGCCATCATCGTAGTTGTTGCGTTGCACCAACAATCTCAGTCAGCTACAACCTGCGCTGCCCGTGCTTACGCCGGGCGGCGGCGATGACCGCGGCACCGACGCAGCCCAAAGCGGTGACGGCACTAACAACGGCACCGGGGATGAGTCCGGGCGTGATGAAGCGCATGTCGATGGTATTGTGCCCTGGCTGTACGGGAATCACGGTGGCCGCGCCGCCGAACGCTGGCTGGGCCGCAACCTTTACGCCATTGACAGTGACCTTCCAGCCCTTGCTGTAAGGAGTGGTGACGAGCAGCGACTGTGCGGCCGCACCGGATTCAGCTTCCACAGACGAACCGGAGTCGGAGCCCACACCCGAACCGGAGCCCGCGCCCGAGGAAGAGCCCACACCCGAACCGGAGTCGGAGCCCGAGGAGGAACCCGCGCCCGAGGAAGAACCCGAACCCGAGGAGGAACCCGAACTGGAGCCCGAATGAGTGCTCGCGCTCGAATCAGCAGAACCGGCACCCGCGTCCCCGGCAACGCCCACACCAGTGTCAGTACTGTCGCTCGACCCCACATCACCGCCAGCAGCAGTCCCCGCATCGAAGGTGCCGCGGATGTGGCCGTCCTCGAATCGCTCGACATTAAGCGGGTTCTGCGCGAGCTGACGGGTGATCGACTGCACCTCGTTCATGTCCAATACCGCGAACAGGCAGGTGGCGGCGGGTTGGTCGCCGGTCACCGGAGCTCCGGTCGGCGACGAGAGGGTCACCGTGTGGGTGCCGCCGGCATACTCGGCCGTGCCCGCGCCAACGCTTCCACCCCGCGAAGCACCGGTATCACCCGACTGGACATCGGCGCCCTCCGAATCAGCTGTCCCATGGCTGGCGTCCCCTTGGTCGGCCGCCTCGCGCTCGGTATCGCCCTGATTGCTCGCTGACTCACCATTGCCAGCAGTATCAGTCTCGGCACCGGCATCGGCTTCAACGTCGCCAGCCACCCCAGACGTCTCCCCCGCCAGCGGATGCAAGGCGTGCTCGAAACGGTTGTTTTCAGTGATCACCGCTCCACCGTCGATGCTCAGACCGAAGTCCACAGTGGCCTGCGTGGATACGTACACGTAGCCGACCGAACCCTCGGGCACTTGGATGGTCCACGTGCGCGTGCCATCCGGATTGTCAGCGGCCTTGGCCTCGACCTGCTTGAACGGGGAAACCGCATGTCCCACCAGCACGGAAGCGAACGCGTTCTGGTTCTCGAACGGATTGGCCGACTTGGGCATCGCACTGCCTGCCACGCTTGCCGGCACGCCGTACGCCAGAGGCAGGGCGTTCGGGTTGCGATACACCGCTTCGGCGCCCACGCCGGCGGCATCCAAGACGCGCGTCATGCCAAGGTATTGCGAGCGCCCACTCACGGACTGCGCGGACGAGCCGGACTCATTCCGGGACGAATCCGACGAGCCGGCATCGTCCGAGGCCGCACCGTCAGAAGCAGCACCGTCCGAACCTGTATCCCCCGAACCGGCAACATCTCCGCTCAATCCGCTGAGCGACGCATACTTCACGCCGAGCAGCGAATCGCTGAGTAGGCTGGGCGCGGCATAACGGGTGAGATTCTCGTCGGTCTGGCTGTAGCCGAGCGCGGCGAGGAAATCCACAGCCGCCGCGCTGTTGGCGGACGAGTATATGGACAGCTGTCTGAATCCAGAGGCCATGCCCTCGTTCAGCGCGCCCAGATTGGCGCGGGTGTAGTTCTTCTCGAACCGGTACACACCGTCGTCCAGTTCGGCGAGGCGCTGGGCCTGTGCGCGCGAGTTCGCGGCATAGGCGGTCGCCTGAGACTGCGGATAATCGCGATACACGACGGAGAAAGTGTGATTGGCGGCGATGATGAACTCGGGGATGGTGATGACGACGATAAGCGCGGTCAGTGCGCGCGCCAAACCGGTCCTGATGCCGATACCAATACGAGCCCCCGCACCGGAACCGATACTGCTACCGGCAGTCGTGGCATCATCGCCAGTTCGCATACCGGTCCCATCGACGGTACTGTTGCCGGGCCCGGTAACAGTACCGGCACCGGCAGTATCGGCTGCAATCGCCGCATCCGCAGCAACGCCATCGCGCGAATCCCGCTTCCACGGCAATCGCCCGGCGAACAGCTCGCGGCACGCTACCGAGGCGAGCAACACCATCAGAAACACGGCATAGATGGCCGGACGCGAATAGAATCCTTTCGGATATCGCAGACCGCACCACAGCATCTCCAGAGGAATCAGCCATGTAGAGGCGAGCGTAAATACGAGGATGACCGCCGCGGTTTTGCGCACGGACAGCGCAATCGACGGCAGCACAAAGAACACGATGGCGAGCACGGTCACGGCGAATCCGGCGAACAATTGCGGAATCTGCTCCTCCTGCCATGCGGTAGGGGTGAAGCCGAGCAGCAGTCCCTTGAGATCCGTGCGCGTGCCGAGCTCCCAGATATGGGCGAGCGCTGGAATGCGCGCGAGCGCAATCGCCAGAACCGCGCTGCCGGCAGCGAACAGCGCCACGCATATGCGCCATGCCACCGTGTGCGCGTATGCGTCCACCAAGCCAAACGATGCGTCTCCATCGTGACGGGCGGCGCTGCCGGCCGCCGCACCGGAATCCGACGCTGTGGCTGCAGGCGTCGTTTCGGTTGTCGCAGCCATCTCGCCGACGCCAATACGATCGCGGTCCGCAACCCCCGAAGCCCCCGAAGCCCCCGCAACATCCGCGCGCCGCGCACGCCCGCGCACCACGGCCAACGCAATCGCCGCGATAATCGCCAATACCACCAAAACTCCGGAGACCAGCAGTACCGGCAGGAATCGCTCCACCAGGCCTCCGGCGAGCTGCTGCGCCTGTGCCACGTATCCGCGCACGCGCGACGACATCGCACCCTGGCTGGCGGATTGCGCCTGAATGGTCGGCAGGAACGTCCACATGCTCAGGAACAGGGCGAGCACACCGCAGCCGGCCATGCCCAATACCTTGCGCCAGAGGTTGTTGTCACGGAATCGCGTGCCGGCGCGGGCGGCGAGCGCCATCTGCTCAAGGACGGCGTAGAAGACGAGGAAGAAGATGGTCATGTAGGCCGTGTACCAGCAGACAATCACGGATGCGGCGAGCAGGGCGACGAGCAGCCGCCAGCGGCCATGGTTGATGAACCGGTAGGCGGCCCAGCAGATGAGCGGCAACAGGATGAGGTTGTCAAGCCACATGGGGCTGCGCAGGTTGCTCGCCGTCCATGTGCCGAATACCACGGCGAGGCCGAACATGGCTGCGATGGGTCCGTTGATCTGGAATCGGCGGCGCAGGAAGAACACCATGCTCATCTCGGCCAGTCCGAGCTTCACCGCCACGATCAGCCAGATGAACAACACGATATGCGCTTCATCGAAAAACACGACGAACAAGTTCAGCGGGCTCGCCAGATAGAAGCTGTACAGCCCCCACGTGCCCACGCCCATGCCTTGCGCGAAAGAGAACAACAAGTTCCCGCCCTGCCCCAGCAGGAGGGAGCGGAACCAGACGAAGAAATCGACGTACTGGTAGCGCAGATCGCCGGAGAGGAACGATTCACCGCCGAACGGGTAGACGCCGCGGATCGCACACAGCAATGCAAGCAGCGCGATGGGCAACGCGAAGCAAGCCAGATACCCCATGACGCCGGGAAGCGTTCGACTGGCGCGTATGGGTACCGATGCATTGCTGGAAGACATGTGGCTTATTATAGTGTGGCTGGTTCTGCGAGCTGAGGAGTGAATAATGAGTGACGCTGATGTTCGCACGTTGACGATCATGATTCCCTGCTACAACGAACAGGAGTCGTTGCCGGTACTGTTCGACCGCATGGACAGGCTCATCGCCAACGCACCTGAGCGTCTGCGGTACACGCTCCTGTTTGTGGACGACGGTTCCAAGGACGACACCCGTCCGCTCATCCGCGAATACGCTTCCCGGCATCCCGATGATGTGGACTATCTGTTTCTCTCACGCAATTTTGGCAAGGAAAAAGCCATGTATGCGGGCATCATGCACACGCATACCGATGGATTGGTCATCATCGACGCCGATCTGCAGGATCCGCCGGAGCTCATTCCCGAAATGGCCGAACTCTGGTTCCAGGGATACGAGGACGTGTATGCCCGCCGGCGCAGCCGCGAGGGTGAAAGCTGGCTCAAGAAGGCCACGAGCCGCTGGTATTACAGTCTGCTGCAGAAAATCTCCGGTGTGGAGATTCAGCGGGATACCGGCGACTTCCGACTGCTCGACCGCAAATGCATCGAAGCTCTGCAGCGGCTCGACGAGTCCGAGCGCAATTCCAAGGCGCTGTTCAGCTGGATCGGGTTCAAGAAGATCGAATTCCTGTACGATCGCGACAAGCGCGTCGCCGGCACCACCAAATGGAGCTACCCGAAGCTCTTCCATCTGGCGATGGACGGCATCACCAGCTTCACCATCGCCCCGCTGAAAATCGCCACTTGGGCGGGCTCTCTTATCTCGGTCGCCGCATTCCTGTACGCACTGTTCCTCATCTTCCGCACGCTGATCTCCGGCATTGATGTGCCCGGATACGCCTCGACGATGGTCGTCATGCTGTTCCTCGGCGGCGTGCAGCTCCTCTGTCTAGGCATCATCGGCGAATATCTCGGCCGCGTCTTCATGCAGACCAAGCACCGCCCCAACTACCTCATCGAGGAAAGCCATCTGGGCAATCCAGACGGCGAGAGCCTAGGCAACACGAGCCCGAACCGCCGGCATTGGCCGGAATCGGAATAGCGGATTAACTGATGGCTTGTAATTGGTTGAGTGTATTCTGGCTCCCCTTGTCAGGGGAGCTGGCCCGCGAAGCGGGACTGAGGGGTAGTGAATTCATCGACGTATTTCTGACGCAGGATACTAGCGGACTGTCTCATAATTGGTTAAGTGGTGCTGGTCCCTCTGACGACTACCCCTCAGTCGGCTACGCCGACAGCTCCCCTGACAAGGGGAGCCATACAAGCCGGTATTGGCCTCCTCTGACGAGGGGGCCAATATCACTCGACGAATTTCTGACGCGGCATACTAACGCGCTGGGCAGTTGAGTTGGTAGAGGGCCCAGTCGGCGGCGTAGTCACCGTAGGTGGTGAGGTCGAGGGTGGCGACTGGCTTCAGGGCGCCGGATTCCACGTATTTGGCGATGAGCGCGGCATCATGGAACTGGTTGAACTGCGCCTTGAACTGGAACTCGAGGCTTGGCGCCTGCGGGCCCATCGAGAGGAAATACGTGGGCTGACTCGGGTTGATACCGCAGGCGTTGCCGAGCATCGTGGCGCTGTCGCCGGAGGCGAAATCGCGTTCCACCTGGCCGAAAATCTGACCATGGATGGTGTCTTGCGGGTTATACACCGGATACAGCATGTTCGCGTTGAACAAGGCGGTGGCATACATGGAGCCGTTGAGCGGGTCGGAGATGATCAGCGCATCCGTGCCCGTCACACCAACCATGCGCTTGAGTGCGTCGAACTTGGCGGTGGTGAGCTGCTCGTTGGGGTCGGATTTCTCCAACGACGCGGCATTCGTCAGCGATTCGACCATCATGGCCTTGACCGGGTTGACGGTCTGCGCGCCGATCAGCACCGCAACCATCAGCGATGCGCAAATCGCGGACACTGCGCGGGAAGCCACTACCCGTGCGGTCATCGCGCTGCCGGTCACCGCGTGGGAAGCCACCGCGCTGGGAGTCTCTGCGCTGACGACCACGGTACGGCCAGCCTCCGCGCTGGCGGCCATCGCACTGCCACCCCTCACGGAGTCATCGCCCGCATTCCGCACACGAATCACCCATCGATCAAGGCAGGCGCCGGCGAAGGCGATCAATGGGAGGATACCCAGCGGCAGCATCGTCATCGTGCGCACTTCGTTGCGATACCAGGCGGCGGTCACGACATTCGGAATCGCACCGGTAAGCGTAGCGCCGCATTCGAACACGAACAGCACGAATCCGAACGCCAGCAGCAGCGCCAGCGCATCCTTGCCGAGGGCGACGTCAGGCCGATCGGCAGCACCGAGCCCGCGGACCACCTTCGAACGCGGAACGAAAGGAACAAGGTTCATGACCACCGCCGCAATCGCCGCCACGATCGCAAAAACCAGCAGCGCTATCATCGCCCGACCAGCCACTGTCGGCACATTAAAGGAAATCAGTCCCTTGGCCGGATCTCCGGTCACCATGCCATCGCTGAACGCATAGGTGAGCGAGGTGGGCAGGGTCATGGCGGGCTTGTGTGTATGGAACCACTGCTCGGGGTGGAAGTAGCGTGAATTCTTGTAGATGTTCACCGCGAAGATGAAGAATCCCACTGCGCACACGGCGAGCCCGGCGAACACCGCCGCAATCAGCTTCCACGGCAGACGCACCAGCACGAACGGCAGCATGACGAGGATGTAGGTGAACATCATCTTCGGCTGTGCGCCCGCGACCACCACGAAGGCGAGCAGCGTGAGCAGTCCGGTCTTGAGCAGCCGCTCATTCCGCTCATTCCGCTCTGCGCGCGTGTCCGTGATCGCGTCCATGAAATGTAATGTGGCCAGCATCAGAAACGGCAGCAGATTGCTGGCGAAGCCATAGCTCAACAGCGGACCGGCATAGAGCATCTGATAGGGATTGGCACCGGAGCTCACCGCCAACACCGGTACGGCAAACGCCAGTATGCAGCGCGTGACCACCGAAGCACGGCGGAAGAAATACCGGCACAGCAGCAGCATGCCCAGCGGCCAGAGCAGTCCGGCACCAAGAATCCACACGCAGTTGACGGCATCCATCACAGCCATGCTGCCGGTGAACGCCGGAATGCCGAGCGCGCCGCCAATCGCCACCAGCAGCGCGGCGCACACGTGGAACAGCGGCGGATAGAATCCGTCGTTGGACTGCAGGGTGAGCAGCACCGAGGGGCCATGGTTGAGCAGCTTACGAACAAAGTAGTAATGCGCGGGAGCGTCGATGCCCTGAATCGGCGTGCCCCACAAGGCGCTGGGGAACCAGGCCACCACAATGCAGAACGCGGCGATTACACCGGCGAGTCCGGCCAGCACCGGCAGCATACGAATCGGCCTGCCAGCGCGCGCCTGAGACTGCGTCCCATCAGGAGCCGCAATCGCGGACAATGGCGAACGCACCGTCATCAGTACTTCACGCCACAGTAGGTGACTTCGATGTACCGCGCCGCGAGACCGATGTACTGGCCAGTGACCTGACTCTTGATCGCACCGGTTTCCGGGTCGATGATGCCGCCGGTCGCCGCGTCGATGATGGTGCCGTCGGCCATCTTGTAGGTGTCGGTGGCGGCGTCATAGGTGGAGCCGTCGGATGTATCCGAGCCGGACGTATCGGCGGTGCCGGAGTCGGTCGAAGTACCAGCGTCTGTCGAAGTGCCGGTATCCGCCGAGGAGCCGGTGTCGGCGGCATCAGAGCCGGCATCGGAACCGTTCGCGGAATCGGTCGACTCGGTTGACGTAGCCTCTTCCACCAGCGGCTTGTCTTCGCGCAGCTTCTTCCACACGTCCTCCGCGCCGTCGGCCAGCTGGCTGCGGTTGGGATCATAGATGTATTCGGTGATCGGAATCGTCTGCGAATACAGGCGATTCATATCGAAGTCCTTCATGCTGGCGGCAAGACCGGCAAGCGTGGCGGCGTCGGCCAGGCCCTGGCTCATCTGCACCGACTTCAATGCGGCCTTGGCCAGCTGATAGAGCTGGCCAGACTGGGTCACCATGTTCTTCGACAGCACGGTATTGATCACGCGCCTGATCAGATACTGCTGACGGGTGGTACGCATGGTGTCCGAACCGTCGGTGCCCGCACCGTGGCGCATGCGCGCGAACTGGGTGGCGGTCTGGCCATCGAGGTGATGCATGCCACGGCCCAGCTCGATGCCGGTGTAGCCGTCGCGCGTGTATGTCGGTATGCAGATGTCCACACCGCCGATGGCGTCGATCATATTGGACAGGCCGCTGAAATCAACCACCATGAACTGTTGGATGTTCAATCCGCTGAGATAGTTGACTTCGGCCACCGTGCAGCTCGCCGCCGAGGCGATATCGCCGCCCTGGGCATACGCGTTGGGGAAGATGGAGTTGAACATTACCTCGGACTGGGCGTACATCGTGCCGTTCGACGTCTCGCAGCCCGGCGTGGTCACTATCAGATCACGCGGGATGGAGACCAGATCGACGAACTTGCGGTCCGCCGAGATGTGCAGGATCATCGTGGTATCGGCGTTGTGCAGAGAGGCCAGGTCGGCGTCATCGCCACCCACCGCCGCATTGCCGTCGCCATCGCGCGTATCCTGGCCAATCAGCAGAATATCGATCGCGCTCTTGGCATATGGGTCCACCGGCAGACTTTCGGTCTTCTTGCCGCTAGCAGTTTTCTGGGGCAGAAGGTCGACGCCCTGCTGCTCCACCGTATTGCTGAGGTCCGCCCACGTCACCCCGGCGAATGTGCCGAAGAACGCCAGAACGGCGAGCACCACCAGAGACGTGACCTTGGCTCCAGTGCGGCTCACGCGGTATGCGCCGGTATGGTGCGGACCCTGCACCCTCTGCCAGCCCAGATTCGGGACCGGTCTGCTGCCATGCGCACTGCGTCTTGCCATAACCATTGCCTTCCTTTTCGCGGGGCGCGCGGTTGCTGCAGACGCAGTAATCCGACGACGACCAACGGACCGGCTGCTTTACGGACGGCTAGCGTCTGCCGGAATCCCATATTCCGGCGTTGCAGCCGTCCACCGATCCCGAACGCAGTGCTCCGACGGCTTTCGGCGGAGCCGCGAACGGCCCCTCAAAGCCGAAAGGACTCACGGAACATGGGACTTGCGAAGACATCGCCGGGCAAACCCCACCACCCGGGAGCGCATCGCCCGCGAATTGATAGGTGTACTTTATACGTCGGTGCATAGTGTAACAGAACGGCCTGAAACAACGGATGCCTCCGGTAAACCGCTACATGATTCACAGAATACTTTCAGACTTCATTGAGAGGTATAACAGTATTGCGCAAGACAACGGTCACGAAGCGCAATAATAGTGGAGCCGTATTGATTAGTTGATGAGTTTCGAGAAGCTCGAACCATCCGAATCGTCCGCATCGCATGGACAGGCGTGAGGCATTCGGATGGGTTCGGCTTAGGAGAGGCCTAGGAGAACGGGAGAGGTACACATGTTCGTCCTCAGCAATGCCTGGCGGGCTTTGATGCGGGCCAAAGGACGCACGGCCCTGACCGCGCTGATTACGCTCGCGGTCACGTTCGGCACGGTTGCCGGGCTGGCCGTCGTGCAGGAAAACACCGCGGCGCACACCGATGAATACAACGCGCAGGCGGCCAATCTGGCCATCCGTCCGAGCGCGGCGGCATGGAAGAAGGTGTCCCCCACTGACTCGGCGAGCACCAAGCAGTACATGACGTGGACGTCGTACACCGAATACGCCACGGTAATCCAGCAGGCCGGCGTGAATCTGGACTTCACTGTGACCGAAACCGTGCCGGCGCGCACGACTGGCGACCTCAAGGCAGTCGAGGGCGAGTCCTCGCTGGGCTCCGCATCCGACGACAAAACCGGCGGCCAGCTGCTCTGGCGCGCCTTCTGGACGGCCGACGCGGCCAAGGCGAGCGACTTGGGCACCTTCAAGCTGGTGGACGGCAAGAACCTGAGCTACGACAACCAGTCCTCCGACCCGGACGTAACCAGCGCGCTGGTCTCCTCCGCCTTCGCCAAGGCCAACGGCCTGAAGGTGGGCGACAAGTTCAAGGTGGCCACAGCGGCCGATGCCGATACCACCTATGAGCTCACCGTGCGCGGCATCTACGAGTACACAGCCGCCGCCGACTCCGACAATCCGGTGGTCACGGCCCGTAACCGCGAGAACGCGATCTTCACCAACTATCAGGCGTACTCCAAGGCCGGCTTGGATCCGTCCGCCGACGACCACTCGGTCTCCGGCTGGCAGGTGCCTGACCTGAATGTGGTGTTCAACGTGACGAACGCCGAAACCTACGACAAGCTTGTCGCCGAGCTGAAGAAGGCGAAGCTTCCGGCGTCCGGCTTCGCGATCTCCTCCCCCGCGCTGGATGCGTACACCAAGTCGCTGGAGCCGCTCGATGCGGTGACTGGCAATGTGAAGACCGGCACGATCGTGCTGCTCGTCGTCGGCGGGGTGCTGCTGCTCGCGCTCGTACTGTTCGGCGTGTGGGGGCCGAAACGCGATGACGAGATCGGCATGGCGCTGGTGTCCGGCGTATCGCGCGGACGCCTCGGCTGGCAGTTCATGCTGGAGGTGTTCTTCGAGACGCTGCCGTTCTACGTGATCGGTCTCGTGGCCGGCATCTTCGCCACGAAGCCGCTGGCCGGCGCGCTGATCGGCACCGGCCATGAGGTGACCGTGGCATCCGGCCTCATCTGGAATATGGTCTGGGGCGGTCTCGGCGCCATTCTGGCGCTGGCGATCCTGGCGGCCGTGCGTCTGGCGTTCTTCCGCGCCGACAAGCTGTTCGCTGCCGACGGCGACTGGGGAACCGTGAGCGAGACCGAAATCATTGAGTCTGAGGCTTCAGCTCGGGAATCCGGCAAGTCCCAGACGGACGGGCAGTCCGAGTCCAACGCGAACGAATCCACGACGTCAACCACCCACGATGATGCGGAGGCACAGGCATGAGCGAGAAGAACACTTCCGAGAACACTTCCGAGGAATTGGAGCAGGACGGCGAGCTGAAGGCGCAAGGCGACGACAATCGCTCCCCCGCCGACTTCATCCAGTTCAGCGTCACCTTTGATGACGAGGACGACGACACCGAGGATACCGATGGTGCCGTCGGCACCGAGGGCGCTGCCGCGAACGACATCTACAGCAGCCTCGCGGCTGCGGAGAACGCGGCGGACACTGCGGATGCCTGCGATTCCGCGGAGTCAGTCGCCGACGCAAATACCGCTGACGCCGCGGAATCGCAGGCAAACAACCGCTCCGAAGAAGCAGTCGCCAATACTGCCGCTGCTGCCGGCGATGCCGAGGCCGCCGATGGCCGCGAGCCCAGCGAAGCCGAGGCGGACGCCCTCGCTTCGGCAAACGCCAGCGCCGAGGTCACCGCGCGGAATGCCGCGCGCGTGAACGAGACGCTCGGACTGGCGAAGTCGGAGAAACGATCCACACTGGTGGATCACGAGGACGCCTCGCACAAGGCCGAGCCGACCATGACGCTGGCCTCGCGCATCGATCGCGTGCTGGTAGGCGGCGGCGCGGATGACGTCCTGCTCAAGACCTACCCCACGTTCGCGCTGAACAAGGTCACGCTGGCGGGCGCCAAGGGCAGGGTCAACGTGTTGGATGACGTGGAGTTCGCCTGCTATGCAGGGCATTCGTATGCCCTGCTCGTCAGCGACGACACCGATGCCGGCATTACAGCGGACCTCAAGCGTCGCGCACTGATGGGCGTGATGACCGGTCTCGTGCAGCCCACCTCCGGTGCGGTGATGAACAAAAGCGCAAACATCGCCGAATTGGAGCCGATCGAGCTGCGTGGACACCGTCTGGGCATCGTGCCGCAGCTGCATGCCGTGCAGCCGTATCTGGACGCCGAGCACAACGTGCTGTATGCGATGGATGCCTCGAACCGCAACTTCCTCAAGCCCCGCCCGGTGATCGCCCGCGAGCTGCTCGCCAAGGTCGGCTTCTCCGAGGCCACGACCGGCATGGCGGTGGGCAAGATGCCGCTGGTGCAGCAGCGACTGGTGGCCATCGCACGCGCCATCAGCACCGAGGCGGAAGTGCTGATTCTGGACGAGCCGACGCGCGGGCTGAACGACGACGACACCGTGGCCGTGTTCGCCGCACTGGCCAAGTTGGCGCACAGTGGTGATCCGAAGCACTGCGTCATCGTGCTGACCGCCTCCCGCGAGATCGCCGAGGCCGCCGACACGCTGTTCGAAGTGTGACGCAGACGATTCCGTGCAACGAATAGAGGCAGTTAGAAGGAACCGCATTCATGGAGCCCCTTCTAACTGCCTAACTGCTTTCAGTGAGGTACATTCCCCTTAGCGCAGAAAGGTATCTCCGTTCAGTGAGGTACCAAATAACAGCAATCCCAAGTATAAGCGGCGTCATTTCAACACTTATACTTGGGATTTCATGTTTGTGGTACCTCACTGAAAGCAGTTATCTGTCCGCGCAAGCGGAAAAGCACCTCACTGAAGGCAGATACTCCCATTCTGTGCAGTGTTGACGCATTACAATGCCCCACGCGCGATATTCTTAGGGAGAGTTTGGCTTACACGGAATGGAGCTGGGCACCATGAGCGGATATATCCCCACGTTGGAGCAGATCGACGAGCTGCACAAGAAGATTGCGCCTTCGCAGGCGGCCTATGATCTGGTGCATACGCATTGCGTGATCGTGGCGACCATCGGCTGCCAGATCGTACGACGTCAGAACGCCCTGTTCACTCGCCGATGCACGTTGCCGGCTGGCGGCGAGTCCTTGGTGCCTTCGCCGGACGGCGTGGTCGGCGGCCAGGTGCCGCCCAGACTGTTGGACGAGCATCTGGTGATGATCGGCGGCCTGCTGCATGATATCGGCACGTATATGGTGTTCAAGCATGACGGCACCGACGGCGAACCATTGAAATTCAGCGGCAAGAAGTACATCACGCACGGGCTGAGGGGCTACAGGTACCTGCTCGACGAAGGCGTGGATGAGTCGATCGCCCAATTCGCCCGTAATCATACCGGAGTGGGGCTTACGCGCGAGGCGGTGGTCGCGCAGGATCTGCCGCTGCCGCCGGACGACTATGTGCCCGTGAACCTGGAGCAGGAAGTGGTGATGTACGCGGACAAGTTCAACAGCAAGTCGCTGCCGCCCAAGTTCCTGACCGTGGACGCCTACACCGCCCGCGCCGAGCGTTTCGGCGAGCAGAACAAGCGGCAGTGGCTGGAGCTGGTCGACAAGTACGGCGTGCCGGACATCCCCGCGCTGGCCGAGAAATACCATCAGATTGTGATCTGAGCCAACCGCCGCCTAGTGGCCGCGTCCGTCCTCTTCACAGCCCCACGAGGTAACGAGGGGCAGTAACGAGGGGTATGAGGCATAAGGGGCCTGCCTCAAGTGAATCAAGTGAATCAAGTGAATCAAGTGAATCAAGTGAATCAGATGAATCAGATGGAACGCAGTCGGAAGGTGCCGTTGCGATTGGAGGCCACGATCATCTGGTCGTTCTCCAGTTCCTGCCAGCCTTCCTGGTCGTAGCCGGAGGAAGACACCACGACGCCGTTCTGCTTGCCGTCGCGATCCGTCAGAGTGCGGTAGCGCATCACACGGTAGTCGGCGGCCTGCTCGCCGCGGCCGTATTCGTCGTAGATTTCGACGATGCGCGGGCTGGTCTTTTCACGGCCCGCGGCGCACAAGGCAACCATCTGGTCCTCGGACTGGATGATGCAGTTGTAGCTGGACTTCGGATATGACTGACGCAGTTCGCGCACGGCCTGAGCGACCGCCTCGTCGAGCGGGAAGCCGAAGCCGACGTACTCAAGGATCACCGCGAAGAAAATGGCGGAATCCGAGCGTCCGCCGGTGGAGAGGAAGACGCTGTGGTCGACCGGATAGGAACGGTTGGTCACGATGTTGCGGCCGTTGGCGTCAGAGATATCGCCGTTATGGATGAAGCTCAAGCCATTGGCGTAGAACGGGTGCTGGTTCTCAATGATGAGCGGCAGATTGGAGCTCGCCAGACGCAGGTGCCAGATGGCCCCGCGAGCCGGCTCGCTGGCCAGCGCGCGGAACGCATGATCGAAACGGGCCGCCACCGTGGACTTGTAGATCTTCACGCCGGTCTCGGGCGAGGGTGCGCCGCCATCACGGACGTACGGCGCCTCGCCGGGGTTGGTCAGTTGCGCCACGCCCCAGCCGTCATTGTGGATTTCCGAGAGTTCGCGGAAGTCCTCGACGTTCTTCGCGCCGAGGATGTCGTTGAGGCTCAGGTCCGCACCTGCCGTCGCGTATCCCAGTAATCTGCACATACCAACACAATCTACCGGGCATATCATCCGACTTGCGGGCTGGGTTATAGGGATTGCTTATAGAGCGCGTCCGGCACCGGGGAACATGCCAATGGTCTGTCTATCCGATAATTGGTTATTCCGGCTTCTGACGCGACGCGCGGGCCATGCGCGCCACGGTGTCGGCATCCGCACGGGTGAAATCGGACTTGCCGCGAGGCTTGCCGGAAGCCGGACGACCGCCCGGCGCGGAGGCTTCGGATTCCACCGCCTTGACCAGTTCGCCGAGGCCGTTGGTAGTGTCGAGCGGATCGGGCACGGCCGCGGGGTCGGCTTTCCGACGCGACGGCACCGGACCACGCACGAAATCCGTACGCTTCAAACGCGGTGGCCGCCTCGTGGAGACGAACAACGGCTGCACTTCGACCAGCGGATTGTAGGGGGCTAGGCCGAACCATTTGACCGGAGAGCCGGCCATGTGGCGGATCGCGTACTTGGCCTGCAGCGAGAGGGCGCCGCGCGAGGACACCTTGGATTCCGGCATGAGCGCCTTGTGAATCAGCACGTACCGGATGGTGCCGATATCCGGGTCGGCGTCCACCTTGGGGTAGAGCGAACGCTGCTTGGGCAGTTCGCCGGTTTTGGACAGGTCGTGCATGATCTGGTGGATGTATGCCGGAATGGACTGGGAGACCTTGAATCCCAGACGGAACCGCACGCGGTACAGGTAGCTGGTGCCGAAGTTCTCCACCGAGTATTCGCGGGTGAACGGCTCGTCGGTGGTCTCCACGCTCACCGCCCACCAGGCGCGGGCGCGCTTGGGGTGATCGGCGAAGATGGAGAAGAAGATGTCCGTATCGAGTCGCTTGGTTTCCGAATCGGAGGTCAGGTAGACGATATTGTCCGCGAAATAGGGGATGCGGAAGTCGCTGTGGAGCTTGTCCAACGCGGGCAGGAAGTCGACGGGACGCATGTGGCGCCGCTGTGCGCGTTCCAGCTTGGTGCCTTCGTTCCACGTGTACATGACGAACAGGATGGCCAAGGTCAGCAGCATCGTGAACCAGCCGCCGTGCAGGAATTTGGCCATGGAGGCCACGAAGAACATGATCTGGATGGCGAGGAACACCACGGTGAAGATCACGGCACCGATGCGGCGACCCGAATACCAGAGGTACACGGCGAGCAGCACGGTGGTGGTGATCATCGTGATGGTCAGCGCCAGACCGTAGGCGGCGGAGATATGTTCGGAATCCTTGAAGATGCCGAGCACGATCAGCGTGGAGACGCACAGCACGCCGTTGACCACCGGAATGTAGAGCTGGCCGCGCGTACGGGCCGGGTAACGCACCTGAAGATGCGGCATCCAGTTGAGGCGCGTGGCTTCGGAGACCATCGTGAACGCACCGGTGATCAGCGCCTGCGAGGCGATGACGCCGGCGGTGACGGACAGCACGACCGCCACGTAGCGCACGTTCGGCGTCATCATCTGGAAGAACGGGTTGAGCGTCTTCATCGTGTTGTATTCGGGGTTGCGGCTGTTGGCGAGGATCCATGCGCCTTGGCCGAAGTAATTGCACACGAGCGCCACTTTGATGAACGGCCAAGTGAAATAGATGTTGCCGCGGCCCACATGACCCATGTCGGAATAGAGCGCCTCGGCGCCGGTGGTGGAGAGGAACACAGTGCCCATCAGGGCGATGCCTGCCGCGTTATGCGGGCTGAACAGGAATTTGACGCCGTAAATCGGATTGAGCGCCTCGAACACGGTCCAGTCGTTGGATAGGTTGACCAGGCCCACGACTGCGAGGAAGGTGAACCAGACCAGCACGATGGAACCGAACACGCGGCCGATGGATTCGGTACCGCGCGACTGCACGGAGAACAGCACCACAATGATGACCACGGTGATCATCAGGGTCAGGCTGGGATTCTCCTCGAATACGTGTTCCAACGGCGGCAGCGTCTGCAAGCCCTCCACTGCCGAGCTGATGGAGACGGCCGGCGTGAGCACGGAGTCGGCGAGGAAGGCGGCACCACCCACCATGGCGGGGATGGCCAGCCACGCGCCACGACGGCGAATCAGCGAATACAGCGCGAAGATGCCGCCTTCGCCGTTGTTGTCGATGCGCATGGCGATGAGCACGTATTTCACGGTGGTGATCAGCGTAATCGACCAGAACACCAGCGAGAGCATGCCCAGCACGGCTTCACGGTCCGCGCTGCCGAGACCGCCCTGGCCGGAGAGGAACGTCTGCGCGGTGTAGAGGGGCGAGGTGCCGATGTCGCCGTATACCACGCCGAGCGCCACGATGGCCATGGAAAGCGTGATTTTGTTCGGACCGGACTGCAGGCGTGCCCACCAGCGGCCGATACGGCCGCGCGCCGCGGTGGAGGCGAGTTTCTCGGCTTCCTTGTTCTCCTCTTCACGCTGCTTGGCGATGGCCTCGCGCTCCTCTTTGGTGAGCGTCCGGCGGGAGACTTTGGGGGCGTTGGTGTATGTATCCGCTCGCAGCAAGGCCGCCTCCTCCTGTTTCAGGGCTTTCGCGGTCTGTTCGGCGGCCGTTTTCGCCGGCTGCTGCTTGGCTGCGGCTTTCGGCTCCGCCTTGGCCTGGGTGGTATTGGATTGAGTCGGCTTGGCTTGGCTCGGATTGGCCACAGGCTTGGCCTGGGTGGTATTGGCCTGCGCCGGCTTGGTATTGCGAGCTTTCGGCTGCCCTTTGGTGGCCGGCCGAGCATTCTGATTGGTTGCTGTGCCCTTGACCTGGGGTTTTTGGGCGCGCGCGGCCTGCTCGTTCGATTCAGCCATACGTTCAGTCCTCCGTGCGGGCGTGGAAACCTCAATCCCGCAATATGTCCCGTTTCTCGATTCTCGAAGTATCGAGAGCCATGGTAGCGCCCTAACGAATTCTTAACAACTTCGCCGCATGACAGTCCTATAAGAGGCCTCGTATGGGACAAACTGAGGTACCGCCGCCCTTCAGTACACCTCAGATGCCGTACACCGCGCGCGTGGTCTCCCGCGTACCCCGCGCCACCTCGGCAATCGGCAGGTCGAGCGTATCCGCCATGGCACGCAGCGTGTACGGAATCATGTAGGGCGCATTGGTGCGGCCGCGGTATGGCATCGGCGTCAGATACGGGGCATCGGTCTCCACCATCGCATGGTCGAGGCCCACGATGCGTAGCGATTCGCGGATGCCATCGTTGCCCTTGTAACTCACCGTGCCGGAGAAGCTCAGGTACCATCCCTGCTCGCGCGCGATCTGCGCCATCTCGGCGTCGCCGGAATAGGAATGGAACACCGTGCGCTCAGGCGAACCGTCTGCCAGCAGTGTTTCGATGACCTCGCGATGCGAGTCGCGGTCATGGATCTGCATCGGCAATCCCAGCTCCTTGGCGAGCGCGATGTGCGCGCGGAACGCCTCGCGCTGCAGTTCCTTCGCGCCGTCGCCGGTGCGGAACAAGTCCATACCGGTCTCGCCGATGGCCACCACCTGCTCGGGGTATTGCGTGGTGAGACGATGCACTTCGGTGAGCGCGTCCTCGAAAGACGTGTCATGGTAAGGCTTGTATTTGAGGGGCAGACCATCCGGCCCCGGCACACCGCGATGCCCGTGGAGCACGGACTCATTGGGGTGTATTGCGAGCGCCGCGTGCACGTTACCTGGATGATCGAGGGCCATCTGGACGGCGGTCATCAGGTGCGGCAGCTCGCAACCGCAGTCGATGATACCCCCAATGCCGACAGATTGCGCCTGCGCCAGCAATTGGTCGACGTCGTACACCGGGACTTCGGGCTGCCCCTTCTCCTGCGCCTCATGGCTCATAGCGCGCGCGAAAGGGATTACGGAGGCCACGTGAGTGTGGTTGTCGATGGTCTGGGCGTCGTCCGGCAATGCTTCAGGTGCCGGGGCCCAGCTACGGTCGCGATGGTGGTGCTTGCTCATGGTTTCTCAGTGTAGGCTGTTTCTCAGTGTAGGCTACCGCCAGCAACGCTCGTAAGGCAGTCCGGTAAGACGTTCGACTACACGACGGGTATCGCCAATCTCGGCCGCCTGAACTTGCCGTCTCTTGCCACGAGCGCAACATTCCCGGGAAAGTAGCGCAACCGGCAAGCGAGATGGCCACCATCCTGCCGCCTTTTCTGCCTCATCAGCCCATTTTCTGCCTCATTTTGATAAAATATGATGCAGAAAAGTTCGTATGATGCAGAAAATGAGGCAGTATGAGATCATTCGACTACATCGAATCAGGTAAGACGTTGCTCACCCCGCACACCACGAGTTTGCTTGCCGCGATTCACGAGGCAAAAGGGCGCCAAAGCATACAGACAACGATCAGACCGGATATATTGGAGACGCTGGTTGCCGTCGCGCGCGTCCAAAGCACAGATGCCTCAAACCGCATCGAAGGTATTTCTACCAGCGATAACAGGCTCAACGATCTCGTCTCGGAGAAAGTCACACCGCGCAATCGCAATGAAGAAGAAATTGCCGGTTACCGTGACGTGCTATCAGCTATTCACGAAAGCCACGACTATATTCCGATTACCCCGAACGTCATTCTTCAACTGCACCGCGACCTCTTCCGGCACACACCACTGACCTTTGCGGGGCATTTCAAGGACAGTGACAACGTCATCATCGAACGAGATGCACACGGGACCAGCACCGTGCGATTCGCCCCACCGTCCGCACTTGCCACACCGGAACTGATCGAACGCGCGTGTTCCGCCTACACGCAAGCAATCCGAGATGAACATACCGATCCATTGCTTGCCATCGCCATGTTCATTCTCGATTTCACCTGCATACATCCGTTCAATGACGGCAACGGCCGCATGAGTCGGCTACTCACGCTCCTGATGTTGTACCGCAATGGCTATATGGTCGGCAAATACATCAGTATCGAACACCTTATCGAGCAAAGTAAAAGCACTTATTATGAGGCGCTGGCCGCAAGCACCCAAGGATGGGACGACAACGCCAATGATTATGCGCCATTCACGAACTACCTGCTTGGCATCATACTGTCCGCGTGCAAGGAATTCGACGAACGCATCAATCTCACGGCAGGCGGCAGAACGCAGGGAGCACCGCGAGTAGCCACCAAGGGAACGCGGATTGAAGCACTGCTTGATCAATCCCTAGTTCCACTCTCCAAGGCCGATATTCTCGCTCGCATGCCCGATACCAGCACCACCACCATTGAGCGCACGCTGAAATCACTGTTGGACTCCGGTACGATCATCAAAATCGGTGCTGGTCGCAACACCCGCTATGTGAAACGCCGCTAAACGCATCCTTGTGCGCAACATCTCGTCACTCTTCCGGCGCTCCGCTGGCCACGCGAATCATCGCGTACTGCGACTCGTAGAGGCGGTAGTACGCGCCCTTGGCGGCGAGCAGCTGCGCGTGCGAGCCGTGCTCGACGATCTGGCCGTGATCGATGTAGAAGATCTCATCCGCGTTCTCGATCGTCGACAGGCGGTGCGCGATGATGAAGCTCGTGCGCCCCTTGAGCAGATGCTGCAGGCCGGCCTGCAGCGCCTCCTCGGTGCGCGTGTCGATGTTGCTCGTCGCCTCGTCCAGGATCAGGATACGCGGGTCGGCGAGCAGCACGCGCGCGAAGGCGATGAGCTGGCGCTGGCCGGCCGACAGGGTCGATCCGCGCTCCTCCACCACCGTGTCGTACCCGTCGGGCAGTTCCATGATGAACTCGTGCGCGTGCACGGCCTTCGCCGCCGCCTCGATTTCCTCGTCGGTGGCGTCGAGCTTGCCGTAGCGGATGTTCTCGCGCACGTTGCCGGAGAAGATGAAGGTGTCCTGCAGCATCACGCCCATCTGCCGGCGCAGCGATGCGAGCGTCACGTCGCGCACGTCGTGGCCGTCGATCGTCACCGAGCCCTCGGACACGTCGTAGAAGCGCGACAGCAGGTTGATGATCGTCGTCTTGCCGGCGCCCGTCGGGCCGACCAGCGCGATCGTGCGCCCCGGTTCGACGTGGAAGTCCACGAGGTTGAGGATGTTGCGGCCGTCCTTCTCGTAGCGGAACACCACGTCGTTGAAGTCGACGCGCCCGCGGATCTGCGGCAGGTCCGCCGCGTCGGGCTTGTTGCGGATCTCCGGCGTGACGTCGAGCGTCTCGAAGATGCGCTCGAGGTACGCCGAGCAGGTGATGAGCTGGTTGTAGAAGTTGCCGATGTTGATCACCGGATTCCAGAAGTTGTTCGCGTAGCCGACGAACGCGATGAGCACGCCGGTGGTCACGTTCACGCCCCCGAAGCCCATCACGCCGACGAAGTAGATGAACGAGATGGTCATCACGGAGATGGTCTGCACGCCCGGCCACATGAGGAACTGGATGTGCACGGCGTGCATCCACGCGGAACGCACCTCGCCCTGCTGCTCCTGGAAGGTCCTGAACTGGGCCTGCTCCTGCGCGAAGGTCTGCGTGGTCTTCACGCCGGCGATCGACTCGTGGATGTAGGCGTTCAGGTTGCTCTGCTTGTTGGAGAGCTTCTGGAAGGCGCGCCGCTGGAAGATCTGCAGCACGCGCACCCAGATGATGAGCACCGGGAACAGGATCAGGCTCCACAGGGCCAGCTGCCAGTCGATCACGAACATCACGATCAGCGTGATCACGAAGGTGAACACGTCGGAGATCACGTTGATCAGACCGGAGCTCAGCGTGTCCGAAAGCGTGTTCACATAGTTGACCACGCGGATCAGGATCTTGCCGTGCGGGCGCGAATCGAAGTAGCTGAAGGGCAGCGTCTGGATATGCGTGAAGATATCGCGGCGCATGTCCTTGAGCATGAGCTGGCCGACGCGCGTGATCGCCACCGTGCGGTAGCGCAGCCCGAACTCGTACAGCACGATCAGCGCGGCGAGGATTACGGCGAGGATGCCGAGCTTGCCGAGGTCCTTGTTCGGGATCGCCTCGTCGATCATGATCTTGGTCAGGTACGGCACGGCGACGACGATGCAGCTCATCGAGATGACGACGACGAGAATGCGCGCCACCTGTGCCATATACGGTTTGAGATATTTGCCGACGCGAGCGATGTCGTGGAGGTCGATGGACTCCTCCAGCTCCTCATCCTCGCGGAATGTATTGCGTTGTGCCATAAGTCCTCTTCTAAAACCCCTGTGCGGCGCCGGACTGGAGTCCGAGCTGCTTGTGGTAGATGTCCCAGTAGCGGCCGTGTGCGGCCACGAGTTCGGCGTGGGTGCCGCGTTCGACGATACGCCCGTGCTCGAGCACCAGAATCAGGTCGGAATCCTTGACCGACGAGATGCGGTGGGCGATGGCGACGATGGTCTTGCCGCCGTCCATCTCCTTGAGGTGCTTCTGGATCTCCGCCTCGGTCTCCATATCGACGGCCGAGGTCGTATCGTCCATAATCAGGATCGACGGATCGTCCGCGAGCGCGCGGGCCAGCGACAGGCGCTGCTTCTGCCCGCCGGACAGGCCCACGCCGCGTTCGCCCACGACGGTGTCATAACCCTGCGGCATCGACCTGATGAAATTGTCCGCGCCGGCGATCTGGGCCATTTTCCGGATATATCGGTCGTCGCTATCATCGCTGGCACCAAAACCGATGTTGCCGCCGATGGTGTCGGAGAACAGGAACGTATCCTGCGCCACGATGCACACCTGCGAGCGCAAGGTGGCCAGCGGCCAGTCGCGTGCGTCGATGCCGTCGATGAGCACATGGCCCACGGTCGGGTCGTAGAAGCGGGAGATAAGGCTGACGAGCGTGGACTTGCCCGCGCCGGTTTCGCCGAGGATGCCGAGCTTGGAGCCGGCGGGCACGGTGAAGTCGAGGTCCTTGAGGATCGGGGTCTCCGGGTCGTCCGGGAAGGCGAAACTGACGTGGTCGAAGCGGATGTCGCCCTTGATGCGCAGCGGGCAGGACTTGCGTTCGGCGGACTGCTGGGCACCGGATGTTCCGGAAGCCCCGGGCGCTCCGGTAGCCTCATCATCGTGCTTGACTTGCTCGACGATCGTGACCGCCTGCTTGACGGCTTCGGCCGCGTCGGGCTTCTCCACGATGCGCGGCTGTTCGGTGAGCAGCTTACGAATCTTGATGCAGCTGGCGTTGAATCGCTGCCAGTCGTTGATGAGCCAGCCGGACTGGCGCACCGGGCCGTCGATCATCCACAGGAAGGAGTTGAAACTCACCAGATTGCCGAGGGTCATGTAGCCCTTGATGACAAGAAAGCCGCCGAGGCCGAGCGTGATGAGCTGCAGCGAGAAGCCGAGGCCGTCCAGCCAAGGCATGTACTTGCGCGAGTTGTAGGCCAGGGCCATGTTGCGCTGCATGTAATCATCGTTGTGCTCGTCGAACTTTTCGGTCTCGTACGGTTCGCGCACGAATGCCTTGACCACACGGTTGCCCTCGATGTTCTCTTCGACCATGGAGTTGAGGGAGGCCAGCGAGTTGCGGATGGAGAAGAACAGCGGGTGGGCGTGCGTGGACAGGCCGCGCGTGAGCACAAAAATGAACGGCGTGACGCAGGCCAGGACGAGCGCGAGTCGCCAATCGATAGCGAACATCACGCACAGGGCGCCCACGAACATGACCACGCAGTCGGCGATCTGATAGCTCACCCAACTCAGGCAGTGGCGGATCGCGTCAGTGTCGGAGGTCAGGCGGCTCATGATGTCGCCGGTGCGTGTGTGGTTGAAGTACGTGAAGTCGAGCTCGTGCAGCTTCTCGTATTCGTCGGAGACGAGGCGGTAGACCGAGTTCTGGCCGAAACGCTCCATCCACATCTGGTAGCCGTATCGCGCGCCCACGCGGATGATGGTCATGAGGATCATCAGTCCACACAGACGCGGCAGTTCGTCGGCATGTCCGCCGACGATGACGCGGTCCACGATGATGCCGGACAGAATCGGAATGGTCAGGGCCATCGTGTTGTTGGCGATGAACAGTAGGAGCGCGCCTACCACGCGGGGCAGGTCTGGTTTGCAGTATGGCAGCACCCATTTGAGGTTGCTTGCGCTGGTATTGATTCCCGGATCGACGTACATGTGAGGGGATCACCGTTTCTTGGGGATTGTTTGCTTGTGGTATGGTGCGGCATGCTCCTGCGCCGCACGCGGCAATCGCTGCCGCCACGATTCACGATCAGCCGTGCCGTGCTTCGCACTGCGCCTGTCATTGGCCGCATGACCGGAGCTCTCCTTCATCGGTCGAAGCACGTTCGACTTTCGCAAACGCGTACTAGTCTAGGCGGCCTGCGTCCAATCGCAACAGCCTGCAACTCTGCGTGTTCCCCGCATTAGCAACGCGGCACGACCCAATTCGCGACGCATTCCCCGGAATGTGTCGCGCGAAACGTTGCGCATGCGGCAATGCACGCTCGAGACCTGTTGCATACCAGTCGACCAAATTATAGAATCACAATTAAGTAAATTACGATTGGCTATTCGCTGTTTGTGGTGGGTTGTGGGGGTTAGGCGGTGACTGCTTTGAGGTCGAGTTTGCCGCAGGTCAGGTAGATCATGGTGGCGAAGTAGTCCATGTTCCTGAATCCGCGTGCTCGTCGTTTGACGTTCTGGATGACGCTGTTGACGCCCTCGAGGACCGCGTTGGTGTACGGGTGGGTGAAGTAGGCCAGGATCTCGTTCCAGTGCCTGCGGATCATGCGGGCGAGGTCCTTCATGGGTTCCAGCCGTGAGTGCATCATCCACGAGCACAGGCGGTGCAGGCGCGACCACGCCTCGCCTGGCGTGCGGCTGGTCTCGTAGATGTCCTGCAGGGTCTCGCGCATCTGGCACGCCCGGCCGGTCTTCAGCCGCTGTTTCATGAGAGCGCGTTTGGTTTCCAACTGCAGTTCGCTCAGCCCGGACTCGTTGCGCAGCCACAGGTACTTCGTCCTCTTCAGCAGCCCGTTGGAGCGTCCTTCGGCCTTCCGGACCTTGTCGACGGCCTCGTTGGCGTGCTTGACAACGTGGAACTTGTCGACGATCCGCTCCGCGTTGGGCAGGTATTCACGGATGCCCTTCCGGAACCCCAGGCTCATGTCGCAGGTGACGAGCCGCACGTATCCGGGCACTCCGTTGTGCGCCGTGAAGTCGTCGACGAACCGCTTCACCGTGGTCGAGTCCTTGCCGGCCGTCACGTTGATCACGTCGTGCTCGACGAGGTCGGCGACCACCGTGATGTAGTTGTGCCCCTTGCGGCTGGTCTCGTCGATGCCGACGGCCTCCACGCCCGTGTAGTCCTCGAGCCTGCGGGCCTCGTCCACGTAGTGCGCGATGAACCGCCACAGGCGGGTGTCGGTCTCGTCGACCTGCTCGGCGAGCGTGCTGACCGGCAGGTGGCGGGCCATCTCGACCGCCCACGCCTCGAACAGGAGCGTGAACCCGCTGCCCGGCCTCGCCCACGGGACAGGCACGGTCCTCACGCCATGCTCCGGGCATGCCACGCGCGGCACGCCGGCATGGATGAACGCCTTGTACTGGAAGAAGTTCAGATGCCTCCACACGCGCCCGCGCGTGTCATGCACCGGGCACTCGTCCCGCCGGCACCCCGGCTCGGGGCAACGGAACCGCGAGCCCGTCTCGAAACCGATCCCGATGTGCAACTCCTGCCTGCCGTCGTCGCCGTCCCGGAAATCCACGGACTCGACCCTCCAAGGCTCCCGCAGCTGGAGCGCGGCCGTGAACAAACGCGAGGTATCCATGCCTCCAACCTACCCGACAGACATCACACCGCACACCATCACCCACCACAAACAGCGAAAGGCCTTACGATTCTATTCTGCGAATGCAAATGGCGCAGCATGCCATCCGGTCTGCAGCAGTTGGAAGTGCTGCGCAATCGCGCCAGACTGCTGCACCCCGAAACCAGCCATTACATGCTGTTCTCCAAATCAGGCTTCGACGAGCACGTCGCCGCCCGCGCGGCGCAAGACGGTACAGTGACGCTTGTCGATTTTGCGGATATGGATTAGTCGGTTCACTCCATTGCGGACGGTAAGGGTGAAGTAACAGGGCTGGGTCAATGGATCGAACCTCTAGGACGGGCAACAGACCCAATCCGCGACACATTCCCGGGAAAGTGGTGCGCGTTACATCACGCTCAAACAACCCAGCATATATATGGGCAGGTATTCGGTTCGGCCAACAGTCTCCACGTTGCCATCATGGAACACGTAGGCATGGGCAAACCGATAATTGTCGGTATCCAGTAGGTTGTTCATGGCCCGATGCCGCGTATAGTCCTTGCTTGATTTGATTTCAACCAGTGAAATATCATCCAGACCTTGCTGCACAACAAAATCAACTTCCCCAATACGGTTCTGGTTGAAGTAATGCAGTTCCAATCCCTGTGCAAACAGTTCCTGAGCCGCTGCATTCTCGAAAATCGACCCGTAATTCATACTGGATCGGTGATTCACAATCTCCAAGTCCACACTGCGTATCAAACGGGAGGTCAGCAAACCGACATCGTTCATGTACAGTTTAAACGTGTTCTCGTCGGTATGCTCCGTCAGCGGGTATTCAGGGTTCTGCACGCGCGAAGTAGGCAAGGCGATACCTGCGTTCGCCAACCAATCGAACGCCGTCTGCATATGAGCGAACCTGATATTCTTGCCCAACTTGGAGAACTTGAATCGTTTGTTTTCCGCATTGAGCTGACTTGGAATCGCCTCGTAAATGCTCTTGATATGACGACGTTCCACCAAATCGGAGACATATTTGGTGATGTCGTATTCATAGGTATCGAATATGGCCTGCTGAGTATTGCGGATCTTGACAATATCGGCAGAATCCACGAATGACTGCACTGCGTCGGGCATGCCACCAATCAGCAGATACTTGTACCACAGGTCGGTGAGCCGTTCATGTAGATAATCGGGAACCTCCCGTCGATCCACATAACATTCACGTTTTACGTATTGTGCGACGGAATCGGCATCTCCCGCAACACGTGAGATATGCAAAAGTGCCGCACGCTGAATGGTGATCAGCGTACGGCACTGCGCGAAACGCATGAAATCCGCAGAACGCACGAAACTCACGAAACAGATAAAACGTACAAAACGCAAGCAAGGCGAAGACAACGAGAACAGACAGAGACAGACATCCTACAGGTCAGAACGCCAGCGAACGCACGTAGGAACCAACTTGCGGGCGAACGGGAACCAACGAGCCGTCCGAATCATAATCGAGCGGCGCGAATACCACTTCGCGATGGCAACCATCGCCTCCAGCCCAGCGACCGGCCGGATTGTAGGCGAACCGGTGATACGCGATAATCCATTCGTCGGTACCGGGAATATTCACGATATTGTGATGACCGGTGGCATACAGCTTGCGCGCCGGGTCTTGTTCGATCAGCACGCGCGGTTCGCTCCAGGGCCCATGCAGCGATTCGGCCATCGCGTACTTGACGCAGTATTCCGGCTCTCGGGCGTCGTTCTCCGACCAGCTGGCGTAGTAGATGCCGTTGCGCTTGTGAATCCAGATGGCTTCACGGAAATCGCCCGGCACCCAGCTGAAAGCGCGCGATTCGTCGAACGACAGACAGTCCTCATTGAGCGGCGCGGCCCAAGCTATGCCGTTGCCCCACAGGAAGTACCGGGTGCCATCATCCTCCACGTATACGCCGGGGTCAATGGTGTGGCAATCGAACGTACCTTCGCGCACGATTGGTTCGGGCTCAGGCACGAACGGCCCGCACGGGGATTCGCCCACAGCGGCGCCGATCTGGGAACCGGCCACAAAGTAGAACACGTATTTGCCGTCCGCGCGCTGTACCACGGAAGGCGCCCAAGCACCATCCGAGCCATCCCACCACGGCACATCGCGCAAGTCGAGCGCCGGATATCGCTCCCATGTGGCCAAGTCATCGGACACATACACACTGAACGCGGTGGTGTCCCAATTATCCACACCGTCATCGGTGCAGTACAGGAAATATGGCTCTTCGGGTGTTTGTGTGGGTGTGGAGCACTGGTCCGGCCTTCTGGTTATTGGCGTCCGGGGAGTTGGAGGTCAAGTCCTCCGCATTTGAGCATGACGAGGCTGATGAGGTTGTCGAGGTTGCGGTAGCCGTAGCCGATCTTGATGGTGGTCTTGATCTTGTTGTTGATGGCCTCGAGCCTGGCGTTGGACAGTCCGGAACGGATGGTTGTGAGGATGTCGAAGTGGCGTCTGGCGATCTTCTCGCCGAGCGGGACGAATCCCGGGATGCCGGACAGGAACGCGTCCACGGCCCATTGGCGCAGCATGGGCGCGGCCTCGTCCGCCGTCTGCTTGAGGATCATCCTGAGGCGTTCCTTGAGCTTGTACGCCTCCCAGAGGGTCTCGTTGGTGTTCGCCACGCACTCCAATTGGGCCTTCTGGCCGGCGGTCAGGTCGCCCTCGTTCTTCAGCAGCGCCCATCTGGCGCCCTTGATCGGGTCCTTGGCGCCTTTCCGGGTCGTGCCGGCCTTTCTGGCCTCGCGCCATGCGGCGGTTCGGACCTTGTCGAGCGCGTCGGTCGCCCAGGACACGATGTGGAACCCGTCGAGGATGCGTTCGGCCTGCGGGCACCAGCGGAACGCGCACTCGTCGATCCACCGCGCCCCGTCGCCGGTGATCACCTGGATGGATGCGCGCTGGGCCGGCGTCAGCTGCTGGAAGAACAGGTCGAAGACCTTCTCCCCGTGCCCCGGGTGCATCCAGACCACGCGCCCGCGGTCGTGGTCGACGACGACCGTCATGTACTTGTGGCCTTTTCTGTAGCTGGTCTCGTCCACGCCGATGGAACGCAGATGGTCGAACAGGCCGGCGCCCTGTTCGGCGCGCAGGTCGTCGGCCACGCGCCGGCAGATCGGCCCCACGCTCTTCCAGTCGACGCGAGTCAGGGCCGACACGGCGCTGCGCGGCGCGTGCACGCTCAGCCACGCGACCTGTTGCTCGAAGTCATACGTGTACGCGCTCTTGCGTCTCGCCCACGGCACCATCGCGACCGTCACGCCATGCCCGGCGCAGGCCACGCGCCGAGGCGCGTACTCCAGGAAAAGCCTCGCGCAGCCGATGTCGAGATGCCGCCATCGTCGCGTGGGCAGACGGTCATACGGCCGGCCATGCCCGCCGCATTCGGCGCACCGGCCCGTGTCCCTCGCATACGGGCGGACCGGGACGACGACGGTCTCACGGCCGGTGCGATCCCGTTCGATGCGGGGCGTGCCGATCACGACGTTGGCGGGCAGATGCAGCATGCGCTTGAGCGCGCCGGCTGATATGGTGGGCACAGGCGTTCCTCTGTTCTTCGGTTCTATTTCTTGGCGGAAACAAACCTAACAGGCGAACGCCCCTTCCATACCCGCATACACAAAAGCCCCGGCCACAACGCCGAGGCTCAACACCCCACCACACAAACTGGCGAAGGCTCATAATTACTTGCATTGCTCAATAAATCCGCTGCTGAAAACGCTTCGAAACTTTCGATAATGTACATGTCCAATGGCGTGAACATAAAAGGAGACGACAATGAAGTTCAAGACCATTGCAGCTGCTACGTAGGCCGTTGCGACGCTGATTGGCATGGCTGGCTGCGGCACTTCGAGCAATGCCAATGACGATAAGACCATCACGTTCTGGCACAATGCCTCATCCGGTGACGGCAAGCAGTATTGGGCCGATCTTGCGGCTGCGTTCGAAAAGAAGAACCCGGGTGTGAAGATCGAGATCCAGGCCATCCAGAACGAAGACTTCGCTGGCAAGCTCCAGACCGCCATGCAGGATCCCGCATCGGGTCCTGATGTGTACATGTCTCTTGGCGGCGCGAAGACCCAGGAGATGATCGACGCAGGCCAGTCTCTGGATCTGACGGACAAGATCTCCGATACCGTCAAGACCGATATGAAGACCACCCTTTCCGCAGCCACCTTTGACGGCAAGGTCTATGGTGTTCCGGTCTCCGTTGAGCCAGGCGGCATCTCGTATTCCAAGGACCTGTTCTCTCAGGCGGGAATCACCGAGGCTCCCACCACCTTCTCCGAGCTCAAGGCCGACGCGCAGAAGCTCAAGGATGCAGGCATCACGCCGATTGCGCTGGGTGGAAAGGATGCATGGCCTGCGGCACATTGGTACTACTGGCTGGCATTGCGCGAATGCTCACCGTCCGTGTACTCCAAGGGCACGGAAAAGCAGGACTTCTCCGACAAGTGCTGGACTCGGGCCGGTGACGATCTGAAGGAATTGGCGGACATGGATGTCTTCAATGAAGGATACATGACCACCACGGCCCAGCAGGGTGCCAACTCCTCCGCCGGCTTGCTGGCAAACCACAAGGCCGCCATGGAACTGATGGGTGCATGGGAGCCGGGCGTGCTGAAGGACCTCACCCCTGATCAGCAGCCGATGGCCGATCTCGGATTCTTCGCTTTCCCCTCCGTTGACGGAGGCAAGGGCGAGGATGGTGCTCTGATGGGTGGCGTCACCTACTTCCAGGTGAACCCCGAAGCTCCCGACATCGCCGTCGACTTCGTGAACTTCATGGCCGAAAAGGACAATCAGGAGAAGTACGCAACCGCCTTCTCCACCATCCCCGCTTCGACCGCGGCCCGCGGAGCCGTGAATGATGAATCCCTCAAGGCAGTGCTCGAATTCCTCAACCAGTCCTCCTCCATGCAGCTGTGGATGGACACCGCTCTGGGAACCAATATCGGCACCGCTTTGAACTCTGGTGTGGTCAACATGCTGTCCGGCAAGGGCTCTTCGCAAGACATCGTCAAGGCCATGCAGGACGCGGCGGCCAAGGGCTGATCGCCATCGTAAGGCAGGCTGCGGATGCGGTTGTCACACCGTTTCCGCAGCCGCCATTCGATGAATCGCTAACAACATCTGTGGAGTAAGAGCATGACGAGTACAAGCAACACCAACGTATCCGTGAAACATCGGAGCAAGCGCGTCACCGACGGCAAGGTACGCCGCAACATCGAGATCTTCATTCTTTCCGCACCGGCCATCATCCTGTTCTGCGCTTTTGTGATTCTTCCCATCATTCTGGGCGCGTACTACGGATTCTATAAGTGGAAGGGCTTCGGCACCCCCTCGAAGAACGGAAAGTTCGTCGGGCTGCAGAACTACGTCACCGCTCTGAGCGATCCCAACTTCCAGGCGGCCATCCTGCACACCTTCGAAATCGTCGTTTGCTCTTTGGTCATCCAAGCGCCGCTGGCGATTCTGTTCGCATTGCTGCTCAATCAGAAATTCAAAGGCCGTGCACTGATCCGCACCCTCATCTTCGTGCCCTATGTGGTGTCCGAAGTCATTGTCGGCACCGGCTGGAGCCTGCTGCTGCAGAAGACCGGAGCGGTCAACCAGCTTCTCGGCAAGATCGGTATCGAAGGGCCGGACTGGCTGGCCGATCCGAAGATCGCAATCTGGACGCTGCTATTGCTGATCAGCTGGAAATACATCGGTTTTGCCGTCATCCTCATGCTCGCCGGCATGCAGTCCATCCCCGAGGAGCTGTATGAGGCCGCCAGGGTGGATGGAGCCGGTTTCTGGCAGATGCAGAAGAGCATCACGCTGCCGCTGCTGGCGCCGACCCTGCGCATCTG
Source organism: Bifidobacterium reuteri DSM 23975 (assembly GCF_000741695.1). Lineage (GTDB taxonomy): Bacteria > Actinomycetota > Actinomycetes > Actinomycetales > Bifidobacteriaceae > Bifidobacterium > Bifidobacterium reuteri. The sequence continues at coordinate 145,318 of NZ_JGZK01000017.1, forward strand.
GGTGTTCTTGTCGATGATCGGTTCCCTGCAGCTGTTCGATTTGGTCTACATCATCTGGGGCCAATACGTATCCACCACGGCGGGAGTGTCCACCATGGCCACCTACATGGTGCGTGAAGGCCGAGGAGCCGGCAACTACGGCTATGGTTCCGCAGTCGCCCTCATTATCTTCATCATCTCCCTGATTGTGGCTTTGACATATCAGCGTTTCGTGTTGAGCCGTGATCTGGACGGTGCGCTGACCGAGCAGAAGCAGGCGAAGAAGCGCGCGGCGAAGCGCGCCAAGGAGGCCCAGCGTCTTGCTGAGGCCGCACAGTGAACGAGGTAAGTGAAATGTCAGCAGCAATCTCCACGTCAACAAAGTTCACCGCCAAGAACGGATACCGGCTTTCGTCCAAGACACCTTGGGGCAACCCTGCCGTGTATTTCTTCTCACTGGTCCTGGTCGCCATCTGCGTCACTCCGGTGCTGTACATCATCTTCGGCGGCTTCCGCACCAATTCCCAGATCACGAACGATCCTGCCGGATTCCCGAATCCCTGGGTCATCGACAACTACGTCGAGGTGATCGCCAGCGACATCTTCTGGGGTGAATTGGTCAACTCACTGATTGTCGGCATCTCGACGATGATAGGTGTGGTAGTGCTCGGCATCATGGTGAGCTTCGTCATCGCCCGATACCGTTTCCGCTATGCGCCCCTGATGTATGCGCTGTTCTCCGCGGGCCTGATGTTCCCGATGACGGTCGGTATCACTCCGCTGTATCTGATGATTCGCAACTTGGGACTGTCGAACTCGCTTGCAGGCATCATTCTGCCGCAGATCGCCTTTGGCCTGCCGCAGACCATCATCATTCTGGTGCCATTCCTCCAGTCCATTCCGATGGAGCTTGAGGAGGCGGCGCTGCTGGATGGCTGCTCGCGTCTCGGATTCTTCGCCCGCATGGTCATCCCGCTGTCCATGCCCGGTGTGGCGACAACAGGCATTCTGACATTCGTCGGAAGCTGGAATTCATACATGCTCCCGCTCTTCGTGCTCAGCAGCGACAGCAAATACACTTTGCCGCTCGGCGTGCAGATGTTCAGCTCGGAACACTCCGTGGACACCGCCCGAGTGCTTGCCTTCACCTCTCTTGCCATGCTGCCCGCCTTGATCTGCTTCACCATCTTCCAGAAGAAGATCGTGGGCGGTCTGACAGGAGCGGTCAAGGGCTGATTCGTGTGACCGACAATCACACCTCGACCATCAACCATCACATTCCATACCTGTACCGCGGGAAGGACGGCTTCCGAGCTGTTTTCGGGGTGATTCCTTTCCCGGAACCTTCCCGCGGCACGCCCTATTCTTTTCAATGAGGAGAAGAACATGAAAATCTCCAACCCGGTGCTTCCCGGATTCAATGCCGACCCCTCGATGATCCGCGTAGGCGACACCTATTACATTGCCAACTCCACATTTGACTGGTGGCCGGGCGTGAGGCTGCATGAGTCCAAGGACATGGTTCATTGGAATCTCCTGCCCAGCCCCCTGAACCGCATCTCCCAGCTGGATATGAAAGGCAATCCCTCCGGTGGCGGTGTCTGGGCCCCGGACCTGTCATATGCGGACGGCAGGTTCTGGCTAGTCTATTCGAACGTGAAAATCGTCAACGGAGCGTTCAAGGATTGCGCGAATTATCTGGTCACAGCCGAAGACATCCACGGTCCGTGGAGCGAACCGATCCGCATCAACGGAGTGGGCTTCGACGCCAGCCTCTTCCATGACGACGACGGGCGCAAATATCTGGTTCAGCAGACTTGGGACTTCCGCGAATACCATCACGCTTTCAACGGCATCACCTTGACCGAATTCGATACGGCAACCATGCAATTGAAGCCGGAAACAGCCCGTACCATCTGGCAAGGCACCGATGTCAAGCTCGTCGAGGGACCTCACCTCTACAAAATCGACGGCTGGTACTACCTCTTCGCGGCCGAGGGCGGCACACAGTATGAGCATCAGGAATCCGTGGCCCGCTCGCGTACGCTGGATGCCGATTCCTTTGAAGGTGATCCGCACAACCCGTTCATCTCCAATTTCGATACACCTGACACCTACCTGCAGAAGCAAGGACATGGCGCATTGGTGGAGACCCCCGGCGGTGAATGGTATTACGCTTCCCTGTGTGGGCGCCCATGGAGGCATGATACGGAATCATCCCACGGAGTGCGCGGATGGTGCACACTCGGACGGGAAACCTCAATCCAGAAAGTCGAATGGGATGAGGACGGCTGGCCATATGTGGTCGGTGGACATGCCGGTGAACGGTATGTCGAAGCCCCACATGATGCCATCGTCACCGATGCCCCTACTGGCCACTCCCAGCATGATGAGTTCGAGTCGGATGTTCTCGACCCCAATTGGAACACGCTGCGTGTGCCGTTTACCGATGCCATGGGGCATGTGGGCGGTGGGGCGCTGACCTTGCGCGGGCAAGGTTCGCTGTCCAACCTGTTCGAGCTTTCGCTGATCGGACGCCGTTGGCAGGCCTTCGACTTTGACGCCGAAACCAAAGTGACCTTCAATCCGGACAACTACATGCAAATGGCCGGACTGGTGAATTTCTACAACCACATCTGCTGGTCGTGGGCATTCGTCACTTGGTGCGAGGATTGCGGCAGACGGGTGATTGAGGTGGCCCAGAACGATTTTGACGGGTACACCTCATTCCTCAAAGACAAGGCCATCGCAATACCGGACGACGTCGAATCCGTATGGCTTCGTACCAAGGTTCGTACCAAGACCTACACCTACGAGTACTCATTCGATGGCGAAGCCTGGCATGAGATTCCGGTCACCTTGGATGCCGCAGTGCTTTCCGACGATTATGTGGCCAGCCATTATGGCGGTTTCTTCACCGGTGCCTTTGTATGCCTTGCCGCCGTGGACCTCGCCGGTTATGGCAAGGAGGCCGTATTCGATTACTTCGATTACCGGGAGACTGAAGCCGAATAGAAGGATCCCTGATGGGATCTGCAAGCTTGGAGCCGTGCGTGGGGCACGACTCCAAGCGTTGTTCCGATAGAGCCGGAACAACGCATCCATGTTGCCGAAATGAAAGGAGACAAGCATGGAGCACAGTCAAGAGTATCGGAATGGCGGGATGCGACGATGGTCCCGCATTGCGATTGCTGCGTCTACGGCATTGCTGCTGATGGGCGGTGCACTTGTTCCCAGTGCCTATGCACAAGAGCAGCCGGCGGCGTCCGAGACTCCAAGTTCGATCAAGGACGCCTATGGCGCACTCGGCATGAATGCCGGTGTGGCCATCGATACCCGAGAGGTCGGCAATGATGCGGCCAAACAGGTCGTGCTGAAGAACTTCAACCAGATCACGGCGGAAAACGATATGAAGCCTGAATACTGGTACAACGATGCTCACGAATTCAGCATGCCGGAGAACGCGAAGACGCTGCTCCATTTCGCTGCGGACAATGGTTTGGCGGTATATGGCCACGTATTGGCTTGGCACAGTCAGACGCCGGATTGGTTCTTCCAGGCCGATGAGAACTGCGCGGATCAGAATCCGACTGCGGGCGTTATCGAAGGCTGCGCGTTGGCCAGCAAGGATCAGATGCTGGAGCGCGAGCGTGCGCACATCGAAAATGTCGCGAAGGCCATCGCCGACGAGTTCGGCAAATTCGGCAGTGACACGAATCCGATCAAGGCGTTCGACGTGGTGAATGAGACCATCAATGACGGCGATAGTCCGGAAACCAATGGTATGCGTAACTCGCTGTGGTATCAGATCACCGGCGAGGATTACATCGACAAATCATTTGAATACGCCAACCAGTACCTGAACGGTGAATACGCCGAACCTGGCGTGACCCATCCGGTGACGCTGTTCATCAATGACTACAACACTGACAGTGCCGGCAAACTGGGACGTTATCAGTCATTGATCAAACGACTGGTCGAGCGCAACGTACCATTCGACGGCATCGGTCATCAGATGCACATCCAATTGACCACCAGCACAGCCAACGTGGAGAACGCGTTGGAGACCATGAGCGCTTTCGGCAAGAAGCAGGCCATCACCGAGCTGGATGTGGCCACCGGCACTCCCGTCACACAGGCCAAGCTGGTTGAGCAAGGCCAGTTCTACTACAAGATGAACCAGATCATCAAAGAGCAGCAGGAGAAGCACCACCAGTTCTTCTCGGTGAGTGTGTGGGGTGTCAATGATGGCAGGTCATGGCGAAACTCCGAAGGAGCTCCGCTGCTGTTCAACGACGAGTATCAGGCCAAGCCCGCCTACACCGGTTTCATCGGCGACAAGGACAATCTGCCTGAGACCATCAAGACGATGAACGTGTTCAAATCCGCCGAAGCCACGGTGGATGCGGCACTGCCTTCCGATGGCACTACGGCAGGTTCGGCCTCCATCTGGTCGAAGCTTCCTTCCGCGCCGTTCGCTAAGAGCGAGGGTGCGGTGACCGGCACATTCCTGTCGTACTGGAATGACGGCACCCTGACCACTTATACGGATGTCAACGACGCGACCAGAACCGAAGGCGATGCCGTGACCATTACCGTCGGCGATGCACGATATGTGGTCGACCGTCTTACCGGCAAAGCCGACAACGGCGCCACTGCCACGGTTGCCGAGCGTGCTGACGGCACTGGTTACCAGGCCGTGGTGACCGTACCTGCGGCCACTGCCGAAAACACGACCATCGACGCCAATGTGCAAGCCACCGATGCCGCCACCAATGAGACCAATGGGTGGAATGCCGGTAACGTCAAGGGCACCATGTCGTTGATTCAGCAGCTGTACTACACCGAAACCAATGCGGTTCCGGCAGATGCGCAGGCGCCGGTCGTTGACGGTGATGGTGCGGATGTCGTGTGGCAGCAGGCGAATGAGGTGTCGCTGGACGCGGTCACCTCGGGAGTCGGTCAGGTGGAAGCCCAGGCCACTGCCAAAACACTGTGGAAGGGCGACAAGCTCTACGCACTGGTGCAGGTCAAGGATCCGAATGTGAGCCTGACCAACAGCAACCCATGGGAGAAGGACTCCGTCGAGGTGTTCATCGACCGTGGCAATACCAAGGGCACGGCATACACCGATGACATCCAGCAGATTCGTGTCTCCGCGGACGGCAAGGAACTCTCCTTCGGCTCCGGCGCCGCAACGGATGTGCAAGCCGCAAGGGTCTCTTATGGTGCGAAGATCGTGGATGGTGGCTATTCGGTCGAAATAGCCATCGACCTGGGCGAAGGTGACCATGCGGGAACCTTCCAGGGTCTTGATTTCCAGATCAACGATGCCAAGGACGGTGCCCGAGTGGGCACTCTCAACTGGGCCAATCTCAAGAGCGACGGTTACAAGACCGCCGAAGATTGGGGTGTCACCCGTCTTGTCACCGAGAAGCAGACGCAGCCGGTCAGCCCTGATGACGGCAAGGACAATGCCGGCGATAACAATGTCGGCGATGCGGGCAACAAGCATTCCAACACCGCTGCCAAGCAGGATGGCACATCGATCGCCGACACCGGCTCCAGCGTGCTGTCAATGCTGGCGGGAGCGATTGTGCTGCTCGCCGTTGCCGGTGCACTGACTGTCTTGCGTAGGCATTTGCTGTGAGACAGTTGAGCATCTGAATTGATTCGAACGGATGCGGCCGTTCTGCTCACACACACTGTGCGGCAGATGGCCGCATCCGACGAATTGCGCAAAGACATGCACGTCGCTCGTCAGCCTATTCATACGAAAGGAAGGACATATGCTGCGATTGCCAAAGTTGTTGGACGACGGCTGCGTACTGCAATCGTCCATGCCGGTCGCCATATGGGGGTGGGCGGAGCCGGGATGCCGCGTATCGGTCGGGTTGCAAGGGCAAACCGTTGCCGGGACGGCAGACCAGCATGGTTCCTGGTCCGTGGAATTGGATCCGTTGACTAGCGGTGGCCCATATACGCTCTCCGTGCGAGCTGAGGATTCCGAACGCATGGACCGTGAAGTCTATGTGGGCGAGGTCTACCTGTGTGCCGGTCAATCCAATATGGAACTCCCCATGGCGTGGGTGAAACCGGAATATCCCAGTGAATTCGAACGTGAGCCTGATACCTTGCTGCGACAATACAAGGTTGTTCCCCAGTACGATTTCGAGGGGCCGCGGCACGATCATGAGCAGGCGGGCTGGTCGGTATGCGATGAACAAGGTGTGTCCGGCTTCAGCGCAATCGGCTATTTCTTTGGCCGTATGCTGCGGGAACATCTCGGCGTACCGGTGGGACTATTGAATGTCTCTCTGGGAGGGTCTCCCATTGAATCATGGATGAGTGCGGAGTCGCTGCAGGACTTCCCTGAAATACTGCAGAAGCTGCAGCCATATGCAGGGAAAGGCGTTGCCGAAGAGCGCAGCCGCAAGAGCATAGCGGCTCGGGATCATTGGTATCAGCAGCTTGGATATGACCAGGCGCCCCATACCGGAAGCTGGCTGCCATTGGGCCAATGGGATTGGCGGCATGACAAGAGTGTTGACGCAGATCCGAAGCTCCTGCAGTGGTGTCCGATGTCATTGCCGAACTTCTTCTCTGACCAAGGTCTATCGGGATTCCGCGGTGAACTTGAATTGCGGAAAACCGTATATCTTCCGGCTTCGGCGGCTGGGAGGCCGGCGTTGTTGCAGCTGGGCACCATGTCCGACGCCGAACATACCTGGCTGAACGGCCAGCTGCTAGGAGGGCGGACGAATCAGTATGAGCCGCGCGATTACGACATTCCCGCCGGCGTGTTGCGAGAAGGACGCAATGAACTGCTCATCAGGCTTGTATGCGAGCATACTGCAGGCCGTGTGACGCCCGGAAAGTCCATGACTCTGACTGTCGGCGATGATGTGCGTGATCTTGGCGGTGTGTGGCAATATGCTGTGCGCCATCAAGCTGATCAGGATTGCCCATGGGAGGATTTCGCTCGTTGGAAGCCAGTTGGTCTGTATAACGCCATGCTCGCTCCGTGCATGCTATATCGTGTGCGTGCGGTGCTGTGGTATCAAGGAGAGTCAAATACCGGTGGTTTTGCTCCTCTTTATCAGGATATGCTTGCCGATCTGATTGATTCATGGCGCAATGGTTGGAATCAGAAGCGGCTGCCGTTCCTGATCGTCCAACTACCGAACTTCGCCATCGATTGTATCGGAGAGGATGGCGGCTGGCCGGTCGTGCGCGAGGCGCAGTGGAAGGTTGCCCGAATGGTGCCTGATGCAGCCACTGTCGTCACTTTGGATGCGGGAGACTGGAATGATTTGCATCCGGCGCATAAAAAAACGATTGCAGAGCGTCTCTTCCAAGCGGCCCGGCAACTGGTGTACGGTGAATCGCTGCCGGTCAGGCAGCCTCAGCTGACCGAAGCAAAGGTGTCAGATGGGTCCGTGGTGCTTGCTTTCGGGGATTATCCGATTGCCTCGAACAAGGGAGATGCTGCTGCGGGATCGGTTCCCAGCCGCATATCCACCATTGACGGACACGAACCCGGAGAATTCGCATTTGTCTGGTCCGATGGCGGTACTGTATCGGCAAACGCCTCAATAGAAGGCAGCCACATAACCTTGCCGATGCCGAATCGCACGCCTGATGAATTGCGCTATGCATGGCGCAACAATCCGGATGACGGGTTGCTTTGCAACGAGTATGGCGTCTTGGTGGCACCGTTCCGATTGCGTTTGCATGACCTCGCCCTAGGGCAGCGACGGCAATCCCGTGAGGTACAATAAGAACAACAAAGGAAATAAGGAGATTGTGATGACGGATACCAACGGCGGTGCGGCACAGTCGCTGTTCGCTGCATGCGGATATTCCTGCAGCCAGATTGATGCGCGTGTGGCACAGGTCTGGCATGAGATTTTCGAGGGGCCGAACAAGTTCTATTGGCAGACGGATGACGGCCTTGGTTATGTGATGGACACCGGCAACAACGATGTACGCACCGAAGGCATGAGCTATGCGATGATGCTCGCCGTGCAATACGACCGGCAGGATGTGTTCGATCGTTTGTGGGGCTGGGTCATGAAGTACATGTACATGGCCGACGGTCATCATGCCCACTACTTCTCTTGGTCGGTGCGTCCGGATGGTTCCGGGCGTGCGGATGGCCCGGCGCCGGATGGTGAGGAATACTTCGCGATGGATCTGTTCCTTGCCGAACGACGATGGGGCGGACGCGATGGCATCTATGATTATGCCGCCTGTGCCCGTGAGCTGCTGCATTATTGCGTGCACAAAGGGCGTGACGAATCCGGCGAGCCGATGTGGAACGCCGGAAACAAGCTCATCAAGTTCATTCCCGAAACCGAATGGAGTGATCCGTCGTACCATCTGCCACATTTCTATGAGATATTCGCCGCGCATGCAGATGAACGGGATCGTGAATTCTGGCATGAGGCGGCTTCTGCAAGTCGCGCGTATCTGGAGGTGGCGTGCGATGCACGGACAGGCATGAATCCTGAATACGCGCTATATGACGGCACGCCGCATACCGAAGAACGATTCGGACGGCATGATTGGTTCTTCTCGGACGCCTACCGAACCGCGGCCAATATCGGTCTGGACGCAAGCTGGAATGGCGTCACCGATCCGATACTGTGCGATCGCGTCGCCGCATTGCAGCGTTTCCTCCTGACTCACGATCGTACGTGCGCCTATGAGGTGGATGGCACTCCGATTGATGAGCGGGTACTGCATCCGGTCGGGCTCCTTGCCGCTACGGCTCAGGGATCTCTGGCGGCGATGCATTCGGTGGAACCGGATGCCGTGGCCAATGCCCGGTCCTGGGTTCATATGTTGTGGAACACGCCTATGCGCGTGGGACATCGTCGTTATTACGACAATTTCCTGTATGCATTTGCCGTACTGGCGTTGAGCGGCGTCTATCGGTTCGAATGGTGATGAGGAGCGGATATGAGCGGCGCCAAAGAGGCCATCGCGGCGACTGATATTACCGGCCGTAATCCGGTCATATACAGTGATTTTCCGGATCCGGACATCATACGGGTCGGTGACGTCTACTATATGGCGTCAACCACGATGTTCCTTATGCCTGGGTGCGACATTCTTCGCTCTTATGATTTGATTCATTGGGAATTCGTGGCGCACGCCTATGACGAACTCGAGAGCACCGCTGCCGAGCGGCTGGAGGAGCCGGGGCGCAACGCGTACGGCTGCGGAATGTGGGCGCCTTCATTGCGTTATCACGATGGGATGTTCTCCATTGTGTTTACCGCCAACGATACGCAGAAGACATATATGTTGGAAGCCACCGATCTGGCAGGTCCGTGGTCGAAGCGTGTGATTGAGGGCTTTTATCATGACAACAGCGTGCTCTATGACGACGATGGCCGCGTATATATCGTCTATGGCAATATGCAGCTGCATCTGACTGAATTGGAGCCGGACCTGAGCCGCCCAAAACCAGGAGGGCTCAATCGGGTCATCGCGCAGGACGATCCCGAATCCGACCTTGGCTATGAGGGTAGCCATATTTACAAACATGCAGGCCGTTACTACGTATGGACTTGCCATTACAGACGTGGGCACCGTAAAACCGAAGCCTGTCTGATGTCCGATGCTTTGGACGGTCGGTTTGTATCACGGGAGATTCTTGATGACGATCTCGGGTTCCATGGTCTGGGTGATGCTCAGGGTGGCATGGTCGATACGCCGGACGGCCGATGGTATGCCTTCATGATGCATGACCGGGGAGCGGTCGGCAGAGTGCCGACAATCATGCCGATGCGGTTTGGGGAGGATGGTTTTCCCATACTCGGCATCAATGGAACGGTTCCGCTCGAAATACATACGCCAACCGGCGCTGCGGAACGATGCTATGCGCCACTGAACGGCGATGATGATTTCCGCTATGACTCCGATGCGGATGGTGACGTATCGTCCAGTATGCTGAAGCCGTTCTGGCAGTTTAATCACATTCCTCATCGTGAAGCTTGGTCGGTAACTGATCAACCTGGTTCCTTGCTGTTGCGCGGCGTCAAGGTGACTCAGAGTCTCAACCATGCCTGGAATACGCTGACACAGCGTACAGTCGGTCCACGTTGCATGGCGGAGGTCGCAGTCGATGCCTCCAAGCTGAAGACCGGTGACTTCGCGGGTTTGGCGGCAGTGCAGGGATATTACCGGTTCATTGCCGTGACCAAAACCCGTGACGGTGCGTTCAGAGTGAGTGTACAGGGCAAACCTCGCACTGATGGGTCGATCTGGGGCGATGGCGATTACGACAATCCCGCTACCGAATATGATTCGGCGGAATTGTTTGGCTCTTCAGTGGTGTTGAAGGCCATTTATGACTTCACCGACAAGAAAGACGAAGTCGCTTTCGAGTATTTGGATCCCGCGTCGCCGAATCCGTGCTGGACGCGCTTGGGCGGCGTGCACTCCCTGTATTACACGCTGGATTACTTCATCGGCTGTCGAATAGGTCTGTTTCTGCTGCCGACCGAGGAATGCGGCGGTTCAGCCGCCTTCAGCGCTTTTCGTTTCTTCGGGCCGGAAGAAACACCTGAATTGCAGTAAACGAGATACGGCATTCGCACGCGTCGATACGAGAGAAAGGTTCTATCTGTATGAACAACGAAATCTGTATGCACAACGAAACGGTTCAATCATTGTCGGCAGACGCGCACACGCGCATTACGGCCAACCCTGTGATGCGGGGCATGTATCCGGATCCCTCATGGATATGGGATGACGTGCGCGGTGAGATCGTGTTGGTCAACTCGTCATTCGAATTGGTGCCTGGACTGCCTATTCATGTGACGCGGGATCTGGTGTCTTGGGAACACGTCGGCGATGCGGTGGATCAGGCGATGGCCCATCGGCTGCTGATTGACGGGGTTGAGGATTCCGGTGGCCTGTATGCACCCACCATCCGGCGCATCGGCGAGCGATATGTGATTGTCTGCACCGTGGCGCGTGTGAACGAGCCGCAGGCGCTCGCCGCTGGATGTCTACCGGAGGATATTGATCACTGCCATGCCGCTCAAGGCAATTTCGTTATCACAGCCGATTCGTTGGAAGGGCCGTGGCATGGCCCGTATTGGGTTGCGGGTGCAGAAGGCATCGACCCGGACATCTTCGAAGACAGTGATGGAACCGTTTGGTGGACGCAGACCCGCCCGGCGGTCAAGCCGCAATGGGAGGGACAGACCGAGGTCTGGACGCAGCCAATCGACCCTGGTAACTGGATGCTGCAAGGCCATAAAACCGTGATCTGGCGCGGATATGGAGTCAATGCCGTATGGGCGGAGGGGCCGCATCTGTATCGTTTGGGCGATTGGCTGTACCTGATGACCGCCGAAGGTGGCACGAGTTTCGAGCATAGCGAGATGATAATGCGCACCTATGCGCCCCGTGGTTTTGCGGCGGCACTGCATGGGTTCGAGCGGGAGCTTGCCGCTCACGATACATGGATCGAGCCGTCGCGTGAAACCGAACACAGTGTTGTGGGACAATATGATCGCCTGTTCGAAGCGTGCAAGAAGAATCCAATACTCACGCATCGTCATCTGGGCAATGGCGAATTGATTCAGTGTGTGGGCCATGCCGATCTGCTATGTCATCCTCAAGCTGGTTGGCTCCTCACTTGCCTTGGCGTACGTGAAACGCCAGGTGATGAAAAGGGGGAGCTGTTCAGCTATCTGGGTAGGGAGACGTTCGTCGCGCCGGTTGTCTGGGAGCGTAATCCTGCCTCATGGAAGCTGGAGGGCAATGGTCCCATCAAACAGGATGATGCTTCGGATCCCGGTTGGCCGGTGGTCGCCCCTGGCGCGGGGCGGCTGCCTGATGCACTTGCCGTCACCATGAACGATGACGGTTCGTTGCATGCTGTGGAATCTCTTGCGCAGTGTGTTGGAAAAACCATGGATGATGCCCGCGGCTCTTACATCTGCGCTGAGCGCATCGGTTCGCAAGACGATCGTTTGATTGGTGTCCGCGGTCGTGACGGCTACCGGTTCATGCGGGTGGATTCACTTGACTATGCGGTAATGGTTCGCCCGGGTCATGAACTGATGTTGCATCAGGATTCCACGCATGCCGTGACGATGAGACTTGTTGATGGCCGACTGCAAGCATCCATTGTCGATCGGGGCGAGGAATCCCTGTTGGATTTGGGGCATGCCGAACCAGGGGAATGGTTCGGCATCCATCTGCGGAATAACCGTCTGCGATTCCTCGCCGTCCGGGTGTCGGCTGCGGACATCGACAATGCCGGTCGTGATGTGACGATGATCGTTCATGCCGACGTTTCGAAGGCTCGCATGCTGGGACAATGCGATGCACGCTTCTTGAGCACAGAGTGGGCGGGTGGATTCGTGGGATGCCTTGCTGGTATCCGGGTCATTCCCAGCCGCTGATGATAGCCGAATGATTCACTGCCGTCCGCCGGATTATACGGGCGGACGGCATGGCGTTTCGGCTTGCGATAATTGCACTCATGCTATATGGTTAAATCATCAAATTAAATATGTGACTATTCAAACAACACCTGCAACGTCAATGGAGATATTGTCATGAACGCTCATCAGAAGCTGCTGTTCTCATTCGCTGCACTTACCGTGGTCTATGCCGTGCTGTTGTTCGTGGCGCCGATCGCGGCTCCGGTCGGGGTCGTTCTCACTGCCGCCGGGCTTGTTCTTGTTTCGACCAGATATGTCTGGAGACCCAAGTTCCTGGCGTTGTTTGAGGCAGCGGAAGAATCCCGCTGAACTCTGTCTCGGGCTTTCTCTGCGCCGGTCTCGGGCGAGGGCGTGACAGGTACGGCAATAATCCAAACAAAAAAGGCGTTATGCGCGTGGTGCCTCATGGAACCATGCGCATAACGCCTTTTACCATAAAAACGGGAAAGCCTACTTCTTCTTGGCCTTCTTCACTCGCTTGGGCACTGCGGTGGGCTTCTTGGGCTCAAGGAACGGCCATTTGGCCAGCGCCCATGCGTGCAGCGGCGGAATCTTGCCGATGGCGAAGCCGATGACCAGTCCGATGACGATGCCCCAGGTCTCCAGATCGCGGCCGGCGACCAGCAGGCCGATGAACACCAGCGCTATCACGAAGCAGAGCATCTGTGATGCTTTCGACTGCTTGTCGGTGACCTGGTCTGCCTTCATCGGGATAAGCCCCAGGAACAGGCCGCACGGAATGCAGACGACGCCCAAAACAATGCTGATGATAGTTGACATGGTTGCAGTTGCCTCCATTACGCTTAGTGTTCCTGTGCGGAAGAATGACCGGAGATGTCGGAATCGGTCTTATCTTCCGCATCTTCCGCTTCGCTTTCGGCTTGGGCGTTCTTGCCGTCGCCCTGATTGGAGGAATCCTCCTCGCCGCCCCTGCCGGGTTGGCGCCACCATAGGATCAGGGCATTGACGAGGCAGAACACGGCGGCGATGCCGATGCACACCAGGAAGATGATGGTCGTGGTGCTCAATGCCGTGCCGTTCGACACCGCCTCTTTGACGGACTGCCAGATCCAGACAATGCATGCCATGGCGATCAGGGCATACGTCATCATGCGTGAGCGATCATTCATCGATTTCTCCAGACGTTATCCAAATGTCTTGATTATAGGTCGCATCGCCTGACGTCTGTGCATATGGCAAAGCCGCCAATCGAATCCTCGACGGCGACCAAGGAGGAGAATGGCCGCCGCCAAGGATTCGATTGGCGGCTTCGACGAATCAATCGTTATTCAGTTGTTATCAGTTGTTACCAGCTTGATTGCAGTTGATCACCCACGAGCCTTGGCGTAGGCGGCGTACACGGCTTCGGTGGGCTCGCCGGTCTCCACGCCCTCGATGGTGAGCTTCCATGCCGGCGGCTCGGCTTCACCCGAAAGCACCCAGGCGGCCTGACGTGCCGCACCGATCGCCACATACTCGTCGGTGGCCGGGCGGGTCACATCCATGCCGAGGATAGAGGGGGCCAGTGTGCGGATCGCCACGGACTTTGCGCCGCCGCCGATCAGCAGAATACGGTTGATTTCAGCACCGAGCGAACGGATGAGCTCAAGGCAGTCGCGCTGCGAGCATAGAAGGCCTTCGACGAATGCGCGCGCCAGATTCTCCTTGGTGGTGTTGTGCAGCGTCAGGCCGGTCAGGCTCGCCTTAGCATCCGGGCGGTTCGGTGTGCGCTCGCCGTCGAAGTATGGCACCAGCGTGATGCCGCCTGCGCCTGGCTCGGATCTGAACGCCAGCTCGGCCAGCTCGTCGTAATCCACGCCGAGGGCGGCGCGGCCGGCGTCAAGGATGCGAGAGCCATTGATGGTGCAGGCTAGCGGCAGATAGTGGCCGGTGCAGTCAGCGAAGCCGGACACCGCCCCGGTCAGGTCGTAGACCGGGTTCTCGGCGATGGCTGCAGCCACACCGGAGGTGCCGAGCGAAATGGACACATCGCCGACTCCCATGCCGAGACCCAGCGAGGCCATGGCATTGTCGCCGCCGCCGGGGCCCAGGATGCAGCCGCCATCGATGTTCTTGCCGGCAATGGCGGGGGAGGCCTTGACCGGTGCGGCTTGCGTGGGGCCAAGTACCTGTGGCAGCACGATCTGTTCGGCATGGTCGCGCGCCGCTTCCTCGCCCTCGGCTGCGGCAAGGACCATAGCGATCAGATCGCGGCGGTATTCATTGTGGGCGGCGTCATAGTAGATGGTGCCGGACGCGTCCGAGCGGTCGGTGAACAGGGCTTCAAGATGGGCGTCCTCGCCTTCGGACACCGGCCCATAGCCGGCGATGCGCCAGCTCAACCAGTCATGCGGCAGACAGATGGCGGCGATCTTCTTGGCGTTCTCCGGCTCGTTCTCGGCGACCCAGGCCACCTTGGTGAGGGTGTAGGAGGCCACGGGGGAGGAGCCGACGGCCTTGACCCAGCGCTGCTTGCCTCGGGCGATGACATCCTCCGGTTCGCCGTCTTCCGCGGGCGCTTCGCCGAGCTTTTCGATCAAAGCGGCGGCCTGGGGCGCGGAACTGATGTCATTCCACAGCATGGCGTCGCGGATCACATTGCCCTGCTTGTCCAGAATCACCATGCCATGCTGCTGTCCGCCGACCGCAAGGGCGGAAACGTCGTCCAGCCCGCCTGCCTGCTCGGCGGCCTGAAGAAACGCCTGCCACCAGAACTCGGGATTGACCGAAGTGCCGTCCGGGTGCTTGGCCTGCCCGAACCTCACCTGTTCGCCTGTTTCAGCGTCGGTGATGCGCACTTTGGTGGATTGGGTGGACGTATCAATGCCCGCAACCAGGATTGTTGCCATAAGTTGTTCCTCCTCGACGAGGCTGGGGCGCCTGCCCGGCGCGCCTGAATGAATGGTGCCGGTATCATTGTATCAATAAGTTAGACGAATGAACTATAGTGTGTTCGTGTTGCAGCGTTCATGCCATTGATCGTTGTGCGTCGATGCGGCGGAAAGCCGCCGCGGCATGTAATGAAGCCTGCCGTGGTCGGTGCCGATGGCGCATAATGCATAATGGATGAACTTATGTCGTTGCGGTCGGCAAATCTTCAGTTTGGGGATGTGCCGGCCCGGCGGTTTGCGGCGGCGGATGTACGGTGAGGAGATGATGCGCGATGGGCGGACTACGCAGAATAAATCAGGAGGATTTGCGCAACCATAACCTTTCGGTGACGCTTGACACGATGCTGCGCGCGGACAAGCCGATGAGCCGCGCCGATCTGGCCAAGGAAACGGGACTCACCAAGGCGACGCTGTCGCTGTTGTCCGCACTGCTGCTCGATAGCGGTATCGTGCGTGAAGGCGAGCCGGTGGCGAATTCCCCCTATGGCAGACCGAGCACGCCCCTGACCATTTGCGGCGGAAGCGTGGCTGGAATCGGCCTCCAGATCAATACCGACGGGTACGGTTGCCTGGCGCTTGATCTCAATGGCGACACTTTGGGCAAGGAATGGGTCGATGAGGACATGACCGACACCGACCCCAATGTGATCTTCGCCAAATTCGATGCGATGACCTTCCCGCTCGAACGCAAACTGAAGCGCAAGGGATACAAGGTCGTGGGGGCCGGCCTTGCCCTGCCCGGCATTGTAACTGGTGACATGCGGCTGCTTGTGGCGCGCAACCTCGGTTGGGAGAACGTGGATCTGGGGCGGTTCAATATCGTGCGCAGGCTTGACGCCGTGGCCGGCAATGAAGCCATGATGGCCGCCATAGCGCAGATTCCGGGGTATGCCACCGTACGCGCCGATTTCCTGAACGTGGTGAATCGCACCGATTCGTTCATTTATCTTTCGACTGATATCGGCATCGGCGGCGCTGTGGTGCGTGACGGCACTGTGGTGACCGGTTCCCATGGCTTCGCCGGGGAGATCGGCCATGTATCCGTGGCGATGGATGGCCCGCTGTGCCGGTGCGGCCGCCACGGTTGCCTGGAGGTGTTCGCCGGCCGCCGGGCTTTGGTGGAGGCTGCCGGAATCGCCCAAGGTGATGAGGCCACCAGTGCCAAAGCCATCGAGTCATTCCTGAATAGGTGGCGATCGGGGGATGCGTTGGCCGCCACGGTGGTGGACAAAGCCGTGGACGCGCTGGTTTCCGCCATCGCCTCCGCAGTGAATCTGACGGATGTCGACACGGTGCTGCTGGGCGGATTGTGGTCCCATTTCGGAGATGAGCTGGGCAATGTGCTCGAAGGGCGATTGCGTTCGGAGATCTTGGGCTATCCGGCTATCCAGATCCGCGTCTGTGTGCCGCCGGTGGCGCAGCATCCCTCGATGTACGGTGCTGCGGAACTGGGGTTGCGCAGGTTCATCGACAACCCGCTGGAATACCTGACGGAGCAAGGGAAGTAGCGAAGGGCGCGGCATGGGCTGGCCGCCGTGCTACACTTTTGCGAGTTGGCTTTTGCCGATGCAAACCAATGTGGGGCCGTAGCTCAGTCGGTTAGAGCATGCGACTCATAATCGCCCGGTCCAGGGTTCAAGCCCCTGCGGCCCCACTCATTACTCGCAGCAATGCCGCCGTTCTTGGATTCATCCGAGGCGGCGGTTTTTAATATCTGCTCAGCCGTAAACGGCGTCAAATCAGTGCGCACGAGCGTATCAATACTCACATTGAAGAAATCAGCAGCGTTGCACATGTCCTCAAAAAACCACGTCTGTTTGTTCTGAAGCATCTTCGACAGGGCTTGAGGAACTTTATCCATGCATTCGGCTAGATCCTTCTTCTTCTTATGAGAGACAGCCAAGAACAGATTAATGTTCGCTACGGCAATCTTCTGCCGCTCTAGTCCATTACTTGTTTTCCTCAGCATTGTGTTAACCATGTCTTCATTATAAACCATAGGTTTAGTTCTGACGACACGCGGAATTGTTTTAGTGTCAGCGCACTTGTGCTTTACTGTTTAACTGTGAGTTTAGTAATCAGCGAACAAAGAGTGATTGCGCGAAGAGTGCGCGGCCTGTTAAGAGCCAACCACCTAACACAGCGCGAACTAGCCGAGTCCGTCGGCATGAGTGAACAAGCAATGTCAAACAAGCTTCGCGGCCTGAAGAACTTCACTCTGCGAGACGTGTCCCGCATGGCATCAGACCTAGACGTTTCGCTTGATTACCTCACTGGTCGTTCTGACTGCCCGAAGCCGTTGGAGGTGAAGTGATGTCTGTGTTTGGTAAGGGCTCCCGGAATCATTTCGACGTGGACCGCTTCGAGGTGGACGACACGTTTGGTTTCCGTATCAGTGTTGATGGCGATTACTTCACTGTTGCCGGTATGAGTCTGGGTGACCTCGTGACCATCAACAAGCACATTGCCGAAGCGATTAGGAAGGGGCGTAGAAATGCGCTTTGAGATATCACAGGAGCCTAAGGACGTGCGGCCGGGTGATATCGCGGTTATGCGTCTCGTGACCACTAAGGGCGCCGCGAAGTGGATGTGCGGCACTGTGCGTTGCTTCACGGATGACGAGGAAGACCCCGCAATCGTGCTTACCACGGGCAAGATTCCCGAGTATGACGGCTACGCGCTGGTGTTCGGTATCAGGCCGATACCGGACGTTGAGCAGTTGGCTGTTGACGAAGACGGCGAGGTGGCGGCATGACCACGGGCCAGAAGATTGTGCTGCTGCCGTTGTGCTTGTTGCTGATGGTGGCGGCGTTGTCGTGGCGGTTATGGCTTATCGCTCTTGGCTTCGCGGTGGCGGTTGCGGCCGTTGTGTGGCTCGAAACCGAGGAAGGGACCGATTGTGAGAGGGATTAGAACCGTTCTGGCGGCACCGTTCGCGTTGCTGGCGTTCGCGCTTGTGACTGTTGCCATGTTTTGCGCCCGAGCCGCCATGTGGGTTGGCGGCGGTTACAGGGGTGCGGTGAAAGTGGAGGCCGAACTATGAGCATGTTCCAGACACCGACGCGCGTGTGGGCGAACGCTCACACCGAGTATCCGGGATTGTTCGAGCTGCATTCGGACAGCGGCGACATAGCCGTGAATCAAGTGGCGACGCGGCAGACGCTTGAGGCGCTGCGCGCGTCCATCAACGAGGCCCTGGCCGAAGACGATTTGCGGCGTCGAAGACGCTAGCAATGTGCCGATAACTGAATGTGCCGTAATCGGTGAACGACCCTAGGTAAGCCGTAGCACGACAAAGAACCCTAGCGCGCCTTGCCCAGCGCGTTACAAACACGCCGCATGTGGTGCGGTGGTTAAGACGGCGGCGGGGACGCCATGCGGGATTACTGAACGACTTGGGGCGCATTGTCAGGGCGCAACAGGGTGCAGTACCGCCATGCGTGGCGGGCCTCTTGTCGTGACCTTGCGCGCGGGCTTCGGCCCGCTGACCTATGCGACGGCCGTGGCTCCGTTTTCAGAGCTTTGCAATCGCGTGGCGAACCTTGCGGACATTGGAACGGCGAAGCCTTGCGGCTTCGCCGTTTTCCTTTGTTTCGCGTTCAGGTTCCCCGCTCTAACCGCCCACCATTTTCAGAGACACAAACAATCAATCTGACCACGCCAACAACGAGACGAACGAAACGAGGTAACGAAATGGGATATGCAGTCGATTACAAACCACGCAAGACAAGGGCGCGGCGTCAAGTCCCGAAGAACAAGGCGCAGCGCACGAAGGACATCAAGAACGCTATCCGCTGGAATCTCGGACGACTGGAACACGACACCGTGAGCAGCGACACCGTTAGCCGTCCAATGGCTATCCAGCTCTTGAACCTGAACAAGATCGCGCCGACCGCCGACCCGACCGGAGACCACGTTATGCAGCAGCTCATTAGCGAGGGTATCGTGCTGCGTCCCAAGAAGCGCGCCGGGGTGCAGGTGTTCGACCGCGACGACCTCGTGCGTTCCCTCAGGGCGTGGGCGGGCGTCAAGTGAGCGGCGGTAGGCTCAGCCCGCGCGCGAAGCTGACCACGGCACAGGCGGCGCGATACCTGCACTTGTCGCAAAGGCAGATGGAACGTATGAGGGGCGACGGCACCGGGCCGATATGGTTCAAGGCAGGCGACAAGATCAATAGCCCTTGCATGTACGAGGTGTACGACCTTGACGTGTGGGTGCGCACTCAGAAGGCGAAGTGATGGCGAGACGGCAGACCATAGATCCGCTCATTAGGGCGAAGGTCATAGAGACGTGGGGTAATGCGTGCTGGCTGGAATTGCCGGGCTGTACGCGCGTGGGCACCGAAGACGATCACATCGTGCCGTACTCGCACGGCGGTATGGATACGGTGTCTAATATCCGTCGCGCGTGCAAGCACTGCAACGCATCAAGGCAAGATCGCGTCTTGTACGGCTATGGTGCCCGGCTGCATATGGTGGTGGTGCCGCCCGGCAGCTGCGACCGTGAGGCGGTGGACTACATCGACAGTCACAAGGCGCAGGGCGACCCCGTGGTATCCTTCAGCGCCTTGGCCGCTGCAATGGGCCTCACGTCGCCTAGTCTTGCCGAACGGCGTGCGGTGGCTATGGCGTGGTCGGGCGCTTACAGGCAGTTCGCCATAAGCCAGGAACCTATCGACGTGTGGTGCACGCGAACGACGCCTAGCAGCAAGCGGCACCCCCGCATGTTGGAGGAATGGATAGCGCTCGATTACGACGTGAGGGTTATCGACCCCGGCTTTAGTGTCGAGTGGGAGAGGGCGAAGGACGACGCCACACGCAAGCGGGTACGGCAATGGTACGCGCTGCACTTGTCTCAAGAGCTTGTGGACACACGGCAGCAAGAGCGTCGCGCGAAGCTCGTTGCCCTTGGCCTTCGCAGTGATCGCGCGCCCGCGTCGTCGCGGCCGCAATGGTGACCCGGTTTTTTAAACGGCGACTCCGAAGGAAGACCCCGCGCCCACTTTTTCACTCTCTCGAACCGGACAAAAAAATCTAGAAAACGGCGGAATGCCAACGAAAACAAGCAATCGAACGAGGTAACGGAATGCAAATGACGCTAGAAGGTTTTGAAGACTACTACGGCCCCAACGAGGGCCTACAGGAACGCGCCACGAAGGAACTTATCGACAGTTTCGTGGAAGGCCGTGCCCTGAACCCTAGCGCCCGGTATGTGTGCAAGACCATGATCAACATTGCTAGGAACTTCGACGCCCTGAACGCCAAGGGCCGCGACACATCGCGCGTCATGGCGCAGCTATTGGCGTGGTATCAGGAATTGGAAACCAAGTTCCCGGCAGAAAAGGAGATCGACCCCGCTCTTGCCGGACTGCTGCAAGAGGCTCAGGCATGACCACGCCCATGCGCGGCGGCACCCCGCGCAACCATGACCGTAGGACGGACGGCCACATAGTCGCCAAGTTCGCGCAGCTCTTGGGAACGCCATTGCTGCCGTGGCAACGCATGGTTGCCGACGTGGCGGGCGAAATCGACCCCAACACCGGCACGTATTACTACGATACGGTGATACTTAGCACGCCTAGGCAGTGCGGCAAATCGACGCTTGTGGACGCGGTGGACACACGTAATGCGCAGTGGGGGCCTAACCGGTTCATCTACTATCTTGCGCAGACCGGCAAGGACGCGGGCGACCACTTCAAGAAGTACTTGAAGACCATACAGGCGTCACCCTTGGCGGCCATCACCACACGGCCGTACCTTGGCGCGGGAGACTTACGCCAACCGTTCGCCAACGGCAGCGTGATAATGCCCAAGAGCGTGACGAAGGTGGCGGGCCACGGCGTTCAAGGCGACAAGATCACGCTGGACGAAGCGTTCAGCCTCAGCGAGGAAACCGGCAACACCATTCTTGACGGCTTCATGCCCACGATGGCGACAAGGCTTAAGGCCACCGGCGTGCAGCCGCAACTATGGATAACATCGACCGAAGGCACAGCGGAATCGACGTTTTTCAACCGCCGTCTTGACACATGTAGGGCGGGCGAGCAATCACGTCGCACATGTTGGTTCGACTTCGGACTACCCGCCGACGAAGACCCTGAAGACCTTGACGCCATCATGCGGCATCATCCAGCGGCGGGCCTCTTGTGGGACAGATCGCAATTGGCGGACTTCCGGGAACAGTTCAAGGGCAACCCGGCCGGTTGGGCGCGCGCGTTCGGCAACCGACGCGACGAAGGCATAACCGACAGGGCGATTGACGAAACGACGTGGGCGCAGACCGTCACCGCACCCATAAGCCCCGCCGACCTGGACGACAGACCGGTGGTGTTCGGCGTGGCCGTGGACGTGGACAGCACCCACACCAGCATCAGCGCCGGAATCGTGAACGGCGACGGCACCATAACAACGCAGCTCCTGAAGATACTGGACGGCACCGGCTACGCGCCTGAAGAGCTACGGCGTCTATGCGCCACCTATGGCGCGCCGGTGGTGATCGACAACAGGGGCACCGCCGCCGACCTATCCGACCGGCTGCACCACATGACCGACAAGGACGGCGACCCCGCCATAATGTTCGTGGACATGGACGCCGCCGACTACCTGACCACCGGCCAAAGCTACGTATCAGGACTAGCCAACCGGGCGATATGGCACGCGGCCGACGCCGACCTTGACGCCAGCGCTGCCAACTCGGCACGCAAGTGGGCGGGCGACGCATGGCGCGTGAGCCGACGCGGCAGCACCGGGCTGACGTCACCCTTGGAATCGTGCATGTTGGCGGCATGGGGCGCGGCCCACCGTCCCGAAGAGGCCGGGCCGCTGCAAATCTTCTAGCCCCGCGCGGCGGCGATTGGCGGCGATTGGCGGCGATTGGCGGTACTTGGCGGTACTTGGCGGCACTTGGCGGCACGATGGTAGACCACCACCGTGCCGCCGTCGCATACTCGGCCACATGAACCTATGGCAGCGTATGAAGATCGCGGGCCGCGTGCTGACACGCGGCGCTGACGACGACATGCCGGACGGCATCAAACCGCCCGCGCGCGCCACCGTGTGCGACCCGCTCTCACTCAGTACCGTTTTTCGTGGCGTTCAGGTGCTTCAGACCGCAATCACCGGTCTACCCATTCATGAAATGCGCGGCGGTGTCAAGCTGGACACCGTCAGCTCTCTTGTGCTCCAGCCCGACGTCAACAGAAGCCGTCGTGACTTCCTGGCCGACATGGTGGCGTCTATGGTCATCGATGGAAACGCTTTCGTTCGGCTTGTGCGCTTCGGCGGCGACATCGTGTCCTGCGAGGTGCTGCCGCCCGCGCTTGTCGTCGTGTCGGACGACGGCAACGACCCCGCCGCGCCGAAACTGCGCTATTCCTATCTCGGCAAGGACTACGGCCCCGCCGACATCGTGCATTGCAAGTTCCTGAATGTGCCCGGCCGCCTACGCGGCCTTGGCCCCATCTCGGCGGCACGCGAGGAAGTGGAAGGCGCGCAGATGGCCCGCGACTACAAAGCCAAGTTCTACACCGACAGCAGCAACATCAAGGGCTATCTACAGACCGAGGACAAGGTGACGCCCGAGATCGCCAAGAACGCCAAGGAAGCGTGGAAGGCGACCGGCACCGCCGCCGACATCAAGGTACTGGGAAGCAAGCTGAAATACGTGCCGCTGGACATGAAACCGGCAGACCTTCAGTTTTTGGAGACGCAGAAGTTCGACACCACGCAGATCGCGCGACTGTTGGGCATCCCGGCGTCAATCATGCTTGCCGCCGTTGACGGCTCGAACCTGACCTATAGCAACATCGAGCAATCTTGGATTGAGTTCGCAGACTACACGCTAGCCGCTTACGCGGGCGAGATCGAGGAACTGTTCAACCGTCTCTTGCCGCGCGGCCGGACGGCTGCGTTCGACTGGGACAGCAGCCGCCGCGCGGACATGTCAGACCGTTACGCGGCCTACGCTTCGGCGCTCGGCGCGGGATGGATGGACGTCAACGAAATCAGGGCGCGTGAGGCGCTGCCGCCAATGATCGCAACACCGCAAACGGAAGGGGTGACCAATGAGGCATGAAATCGGATTGAAGGGCCTATGCCTGCGCGCAGCCGAAGAAGGCGACGGCCGGACGCTGGAAGGCGTGGCCGTCCCGTTCGGCCAAGTCATAGACACGTGGGACGGTGCCGAGACGTTCGACGCCGATTGCGTGTTTGACGATGTGGACGACGCCAAGCTCTGCTATCAGCACGGCGAGCTCATCGGCCGCATCACCAACGCCGACAGCCGGGCGGACGGCCTGCATATCACGGCCCGCATCTCCGACACGCAGCGAGGCAGGGACGTGGTGGCACTCTTGCGAGACGGCGCTCTTGACAGCCTCAGCGTCGGTTTCATCCCCGTGGAGAGCGAGACCGACAAGGATGGCGTGACCCACCGCCGCCGCGTGCGGTTGCTCGAGACATCGGTGGTGTCATGGCCGGCCTACGAGGCCGCGAAAATCACCGGCCAACGCAGCGCCGACCCCACGAAAACGTGTACCAAACCGGAAAACGACAAGGAAAACGAGGAAACCCGTATGGAAACGGAACTCAACGAGGCCCTTGAGGCCATCAAGGAAGAGCAGCGAAGCATGAAGGCGGCCATCGCCAAGGGCGTGAACGCTGAAGCGCCGAAGGTGCTCGGCGGCGAATACCGCACGGCCGGCGACTACCTTCAGGCCCTCTACCGTGGCGACGAAGCGGCAG
Source organism: Bifidobacterium reuteri DSM 23975 (assembly GCF_000741695.1). Lineage (GTDB taxonomy): Bacteria > Actinomycetota > Actinomycetes > Actinomycetales > Bifidobacteriaceae > Bifidobacterium > Bifidobacterium reuteri. The sequence continues at coordinate 169,402 of NZ_JGZK01000017.1, forward strand.
TGAAGCTCATGCACGAATGCCGCGACCTTATCGCAACCGGCGACACCGGCAACAAGGTGGCATGGATTGCGGACGACTTGCGCCTTATCGAGATGCGCCGCAAGGTCACGAACATCCTCACTCACGACACGCTGCCGGCCAAGGGCATGACGATGGAGTACAACGTGGTATCTACCGACACCACGAACGTTGGCAAACAGACGGCCGAAGGCGGCGCGCTGCCGTTCGGCAAGGTCACGTTCGGCACGAAGTCGGTGAACATCGACACCTATGGCGGCTACACCACTCTGTCTCGTCAGGTGATCGAGCGCAGCACCACGCCCATGCTCAACACCGCATTGAACGCTTTGCGCAACGCCTACGCCAAGGCCACCGAAACCGCAGTGCGCACCTACCTGTACAACACCATCGCGTCACAGCGCGACGCGGCCACCGGCGCGAACAAGATCGACGCGCCCGCCACGCTCACCGCCATGAGCATCGACCAGTGGGCCGCCCTGATTATGGACGCCGCCGAACTCGCTGACGACCGCAACGTCAGCCTGACCCGTCTCTGCGTATCCAAGGACGTGATGGCCGCGCTCATCAAGCTCAAGGACACCGGCACCCGCTTCTTCGACCTGTCAGGCGACGGCAGCGACACCATCGGAGACTTCGACCTCACAGGCATCGCCGGCCGATTCCTCCGACTCCCCGTGCAGATGCTTCCGAACGCGCCCGCTGGCACCGCCTGCTTCATCGACCCCGAAGCGGTCACCGTATGGGAGTCGGGCGGTCCGACCCAGCTCAGCGACGGCGACCCGACCAAACTCACCGAAAACTACAGCGTCTATGGATACATGGCCATCGCTGCCACCCAGCCGCTCGGCCTTATCCCGGTCAAGTTCGCCCCAAAAGCGTGACGCCCACCGGCATCAAGGCCACACCGGCCAGTATGACCATCAAAGTGGGTGAAACCGCCAGCATCGAAGCAACTGTCACACCAGACACGGCACCGCAGACCGTGACCGCCGCCGCCAACAGTAACGACATCATCAGCATAGGGGGAAACCGATGAGCACCATCAGAATCACCGGGAAACAACCGGGAACAACCAACGTCACGATTGCCAGCACAGTCAACCCAGCGGTGAAAACCGTCGTGCCAGTCACCGTGAAAAGCCTCAACCTGCTTCGGTACGGGCCCGCGTCGGGCAACGGCCTGAACGTCACCGTGAACAAGGACGGCTCTCTTGACCTTGCGTCAGCGCAGGCAATCGAGGTAGGCAAGGGCGTGGTCTGGCCTGCGCTGGACCTGACCGCGTACATCGGCAAGACGCTCACCCTCGGCTATGAGGGCGACCTCGCCGGGTTGCCCGGCGTGATTGTCAGCTTGCGCAAAGCGGACGGTTCGGATGGCACCGGCATCTACCAGGGCCGCAATAACCAGCCGCTCACTGTGACCGCCGACAACGCGAAGACCCTGCATCTGAGGATTTATAAGGGAGGGGAGAACGCCACTGCGCTGAACGGCAACCTGAAGATTAGGCTCACCGAGGGTTCTGCGCCGCAAGCGTGGATGCGCCCCGACGTGACGAATATCTCGGGGGGGGGATTTGAGCTAAAGAACCTGTTCCCCGCATTGGATCCGGGCACCAAGAGCGGCGTCACCTGCACTCGTGACGGCGAATCATACACGCTCACCGGCACACCCTCCGAGTGGGGAGGCTTCGCCAAGAAAGCCACACTGCAGGCGGGCGACTACCGGCTCACCACTTCAGGGGCGGACAAGCCTAGGGTTACCTGCATCCTGCCGGACGGCACGCAGTACAACTCGCCCATCAGCTTCACGCTCACCGAGCCTACGACATGCACATTGCAGATCACCTTCAGCCCGAATGAGACATATGACAATGCGACTGTCACGCCGTACCTGAGAAGAATCTAAAAGGAGTCAGCAATGACGGACTGGCAAACATACGAGGCGGCGGTACGCGACGAAATCGGAGTGCCGGCCGGCGACACCGACCGAGTGCGCCGCGCCATCGACAACGCTATCGGCTATGTGAATGGCGCGATAGGCGGCTACAGCGTGCCCGAAACAGTGAAAACTGATTGCGTGACCGCCTGCGCGGCCGACCTATACAACGCCAGGGACGCACGATTGGGCGTGATGAATGTGGGAGACTCCACGCTCGAACCCTACCGCATCAGCACCGACCCGTTGCGCAGCGTATGGCCGAAACTCAACGCGGTGGGTGTCCCCACCGGGGGCATGGTGATCGCATGAGCACGCAGACGGTACGCGAACGCGACCAATTGATTGAGAAGCTTACTGAAATGCTCGGCGATATGGCCAATGTCGTCACCCTCGACGCGCAGGAAGCCAGACCATTGCCAGGTAAGGTGTCTGTGCTCATCGACCCGCCAACCATCAGCTTCGAGGGATGGCAGTACGTCAACCGCACATGGCGCATCGCGATCATCGCAGCGACGCCCACCACACAGGCCGACGCCTTCGACCTGCTTATGGAAGCCCTCGAACGGCTTCACGAACGGCATCTGAACATGAAGGAAGCACAACCCGCGTCCTTCAGTCTTGCGGGCGTCGGCAGCCTCGCCGCCTACGAGATCACACTCAACCCATTGGAACTCATAGAAGAAGGAGAATGACCATGGCCACTAGAACACTCGGCCCCGGCAGCCTGAAGATCGGAGCAACCTCTTCGGCCCGCGACTTCAGCGCCGATGTCATCAACACCGCACTGGAGCCGTCCACCGACACGGAGGACAGCGACAACTTCCTTGATGGTCACACCGAAGGCGGCTTGCAGACGGAGACATGGGCGCTCACCGGCAGCATCAAGGAAGACTTCAGCATGGACGGCCTACAGGTTTGGTGCCTGAACCACAGCGGGGAGACGCTGCCGTTCGAATGGGTGCCCAACACCGAAGGCACCATGAAGCTCACCGGCAGCGTGGTGGTCAGCTCCATCAAGTTCGGCGGCGACGTAAAGACCCGCAACAGCAACGACTTCAGCTTTACCGCGCTGGATGTGGAAGCGAAGGCATACCCGGACCCAAAAGCCTGACCGTCTCACCAACAGCAGCGACTCTTAAGTCAGGGGAGACGGTAGCCCTATCAGTCCGCATCCAACCGGCCAGCGCGGACCAGACCGTGACCGCGCTGCCGGCAGACCCGAACATCGCGGCCGCCGTGGCCACGTTGACATGACCGGCAACATCGCCTCGAACGGCGCTGCAAGCATCCAGCTCAAGGGCGCCGGCCAACTCGCGCGCGGCCTCAAAAAAGCCGGCGTGGACATGAAAGACCTGCGGCAGATCAACAAACAGGCCGCGCAAGTCGTCGTGCCCGAAGCCAAGAACCTAGCCCCGAAGGGCAGGACCGGCAAACTGGCCGCGTCGGTGCGCGCCGGCGCCACGCAAAAGGCGGGCGTCGTGCGCACCGGCAGCAAGCGCGTTCCCTACGCGGGCGTCATCAACTACGGATGGCCCAAGCACAACATCAAGCCCACACGCTTCGCAAATCAGGCAGCGAAGAACACGGAACCGCAATGGACGCAACTCTACGCGGACGCCGTGCAGAAGATCATAAACCGAATCGCAACAGGAGATCTAAGCAAATGACCACCAACGAGGACAAGACCCCGAACACCCGAATCAAGTACATGGACGGCACCACCGACGAAGTGTGCGTGACCATGTGGCAGCGATGCCAAGCGGAAACACACGCGAAGGCTAAAGGCTGGGGAAACCTCATGGACGCCGCCGTGAAGTTCAACACCTACAGCGCCTATGTGCGCTGCCGACAGATCGGGGCCACAACGCTGCCGTTCGAGCAGTGGGCCGACACCGTGATTTCAGTGGAAGACATGACCAACGACGCCGCCGCCGACTCCGACGACACGGCCCCCGCCTACGACGGCACCGCGCTTCTTGCCGCCACGCCGGACAGCAACGGCATGGCGGACACACCGGATTTTTTGAGCAATGGGACTCAGGAAGCTACGGCGAACTGAGCTGCGTACTGGCGGCGCGCTTCGGCGGCACGCCGTGGGCATGGAGACGCGAACATGTGCCCCAAGAAGCCGATTGGGGCACATGCACGCAGCTCCTGAAGGACGAAGCCGAGGAAACGGAACAGTTACGACGCAAGGCAAAGTGAGGTGATCGCATGAAGTCGGCTATCCTGGCTATACGCATCATAGGCGACGCCACACAGGCCGTCGCGGCCATGGACAAGGCCGAACGCGCGTCAATGAGCTTCAAGGACAAGATAGGCAAGGCGTCAGTCGCGGCCGGTGCCGCCCTCGCCGCCATCGGCGCGGGGGCCGCCACTTGCGCGAAGAGCGCGGCCGACCTACAGCAGTCGGTGGGCGGCGTCGAAACCGTGTTCGGCAGCAGCGCAAGCAAAATGCTGGAATGGTCCAACAACGCGGCTCAGGCCGTGGGCCTCAGCAAGAACGAGTACAACGAGTTCGCCACGCTTGTCGGCTCACAGCTTCAGAACTTCGGCATGTCGGTGGAACAGTCGGCAAGCAAGACCAACGAGCTTATCGGACTTGGCGCTGACCTGTCTTCCATGTTCGGCGGTACCACCGCCGACGCCGTGGACGCGATCAGCGCAGCGCTGAAGGGCGAGATGGACCCCATCGAAAAATACGGCATCTCGCTTAACGACGCGACACTACAGGCTCAGGCCGCGTCTATGGGACTAGGCGACCTGTACAAGAGCGGCGACCGCAACGCGAAGATGCAAGCCACCCTTGCGGCCATCACGGCCCAGTCAGGCAAGGCCGTGGGCAACTTCGCGCGTGAGAGCGACACGGCACAGGGACAACAGCAGCGCATGGCCGCATCGTTCGAGAACGCCAAAGCTGCCCTTGGCGAAGCCCTGTTGCCCGCCATCACCGCAGCCGCTAGCAAGTTGGCAGAGTTCGCCACATGGGTACAGGCCAACAGCGCATGGCTGTTGCCGCTCATCGGCGTCATCAGCGCAGTCGCGGCCATCATTGTCGTTCTCAACGCGGCCATGACCGCCTATAGCGTCGTGGCCGGTATCGTCGCCATTGCACAGGGTTCGGTAAATCTCGCCTTTTTGCCGGTGATCGCGGTAATCGTCGCCATCATCGCCGTCGTGGCCCTGTTGGTGATGAACTGGGACAAGGTGAAACAGGCGGGCGCGGCGGCGGCGCAATGGATAGCCGACAAATGGCAGGCGTTCACGTCGTGGCTGAGCGGTATCGGCGCAAGCATCGGGCAGTGGGGCAGCGACACATGGAACGGCATCAAGGACACCGCCAAGGGTGCCGTGGACGGTATCGCCGACTTCTTCGGCGGGCTGAAAGACAAGGTGCTCGGCGTGTTCGACGGCATCATAGGCGGCATCAGGAAGGCGTTCGACTGGGTATCTGACCTATGGGGCAAGATCACGGGCGCGCAGAACGCGGCAAGCGGCCTCAGCGCTTCGGCCGCCAGCGTCCGGTATGCGGCGCAGCCAATGGCCGCGTATCAGATGGCCCGAACCATCACGCCCATGGCAGCGCGCGGCTACGCGGTGGCCCCGGCATTGTCCCGCGCCGTCACGTCCACCGTCGCCAACCGTGCGGCCCCCGCGCGCCAGGTATCCCAGACCATCAGCATCAACGTAGACGCGCACGGCAATCTCGATAACGACACGGTGGCCGGCGAGATCGTGACCGCCCTCGACCGTTGGGCAAGAGTGAGAGGAAAGGAGCTTGCATTATGAGCACGGCTACACCAATTCCCGAAACGTGCCGCATCTTCCTGGACTCGGAACCACTGCCGAAAAACGAAGACGGCGGCACCCTTCCAGTCCCGCTATCTCCACTCACCATCACATGGGGCGCTTCGACCCCTTGGGATGAAACCACGCCCAACGTGCTTAAGATAACCCTTATCGACCAAGGCGGACGATACGCGCGCACCGGCGACACGCTGTTAGGGCATCGAATCACCGTTACGCCCGAATGGAAGAACACCAACAGTCCACTGCCATTCTGCCTGTTTGATGGCGTCATCACAGACACGGACATCATTCCCGACAAGTCGCGCCACCGCCTGAACATCACGGCATCCGACCGCTTGTATCTGCTGCGCACAGACTGCCGCAAGGGGCCGAACTGGAATCAGAACGAAACCATGGTGCAAGGCTTCCAATGGTGGCCAAAAGGTGACACCACTGCTCAATTCAAACAGTGGATTGAAAACGACGGCATCAACGGATCCTGGTTTCCATGGTCCACGCATATCGCCGGCATCAAATCGGACGAACGTTCAAGCCTGTTGAATTGGGCGGAATCCCTGAAGACACGTCAGATCAATAACAAATACATGTTCGAGATCGACCGAATGCTGTTTATGTCCTATCAGAACATCAACGCCGACGTGCTCCCCTCATTTGAAGCCGTGTATCTGCGGTGGACCACTGAAACCGTTCTTACAGGCCCTTATATCAGGACGGGAGACGACAACACCGACATTTACAAGGACACACGATACATAGACGCCGCCGACGTGCTGACAGACCCGAAGCCCACCTTAACCGGCGCGGATTCCTATTACACGCAATTGGAGCTTCGCTATTCGCATCTCAAACTGGCGACATCATCAGGCCAACAGATATTTGAGGTGGTCCAGGACGGCAGCAGTGTCAAACAGATAGCAACCCCACGCCGTGAAGGCGAGACATGCCTAAGCGTCACGCTTAACTGGGCGGACTCGGGGGCGGCGCAGAACAATATCAGCGTCGTGGACACCTCCCGCGCGGAAACCGTTCTAAAAACCCAGAACGAACGCGTAAGACTGCCAGAGGTCACCTTCAGAGGCGACAGGCTCAACCAACTGTTCTTCTTCTGTCGGCCCCGCGTTATTGTCATCGTCAATTCAATGTTCGAGCGGACAACCCGAGCCACACACGGGCCATGGGCGATAATCGGCGGAACCCTCACCTACGACGTGACCAACCAGAAAAGTCATTGGACGCACAAAGTGCGATTGTTCCCCGCCGTGGACGCATCAAGCGGCGGCACACCCACCTGCGGGGAGCTGAAACAGATCAACAGTAAAGCGACCTTCGCCGCCGCAAATTGGACGCTCGGCGGACTGCGCTACGTGACGAAGACAGGAGACGAACCCGTATGACGGTAGCAACCACACCCGTTTACAATCTTCCCTACCCGGAAGACAACGAACCCATCAAAAACCTTCCCGACATCCTGCAGCAGCAGGCCGAAGGCATCGAAGCAGTGCTGGAAAGATTCGACTTCAACGGAGCCGACGCGGAACAGTATGCGGCCAGGCTTGCCAAAGTGGAAACCCTGCTGGCCGCACTCGGCATGAGAACCGGCGCTTTCGGCTACGACGCCACGAAAATCACCGTGACCACCAACAGCCTTATAAGATTGGGCAACTTGGTCATCGCGTCAGCAGTATTCACCTACAAGAGCGGAGTCATCACCGGCAACAGTGCATCCTTCGACCCGCTGACTGTTCCGCGAGGCTTCGGAAAGAACGGCTCCGACAGAAGCCGCATCAGCATCACACACACCCAAATCGCCCCCGATACCGACGACTCATGCGTCGTGGGGCACGTCATCCGGCAATGGTCAATCAACAACCCCACCAGCGAATACTCACTTATGGGCATCTGGCAGACCGACGACGAATAAAACCATCAAAGGAAAGGAAAGATCCATGCATTTCATGCAGACAAGCGAAATCGCCGCACTGTCCATCGTGGCATTGCTCATCTGTCTGGACTATCTCACCGGGCTCATGAAGGCAGCCATGCAGCACGACATCAGCAGCGAAAAGATGCGATTGGGCCTATGGCACAAAAGCGGCCTCGTGCTGGTCATGGTATTGGCCGAAGTAGTGGAACGCGGCCAACAATACCTTGACATGGGCTTCGCAGTGCCGCTCATCATCCCGGCCGGCGTATACATCAGCATCACCGAGATTAGCAGCATCCTGGAAAACATCGGGGAAATCAATCCCGAGATAAAAACCGGTCCCATCATGGGACTCTTCCGCAGCGGCAAGGAGCCGAACAATGGGACGCAGGCATGAAAACACTAACGATTCTCTGGCTTCTGGGCCTCGCCATCGTGATTCTGTTCATCCACGGCAGCGACACGCGCCGCTGAATGACCTGACCGACTGGCTGCTTGCCATAGGAGCATGCCTGTTCCTCGCCGCAGTCGCGGGTGCCATCGCCGCCGCATTCATATACTTTGCCCTCTCTCTTCTCTGAAAGGAAACCATCATGAACATCGACCAGTTCGCCGCCGCGTACAACGGTAAGACCGTGGACGTTGACAAGGCATATGGCGGGCAATGCTGGGATTTATGGAGCCGATACGCGCAGGACGTAGCCGGCGTGCCTCAATCAGCCACGAACACCAGCAATGGTTATGCTGGCAGCGTCTACACCACCACCTACGACCAGCAATCTGCGCTACGAGACAGATTCGACAGGCTCCCCGCGAACGCCACCCCCGCAAAGGGCGATGTGGCTTTTTGGGGCCAAGCCCCCGCCACACCATACACGCATGTGGCCATCGTCCTTGCCGACCAGGGAGGCAGCCTGTTGTGTCTGACCCAGAATCCCGGGGCCACACATCAAGCCGCCATCACCAAAAACGGGCTGCTCGGCTACCTACGACCCAAGACCATTGATGCAACTCCGACGCGCGGCATCGAAGGCGCTTGGCGTGTCAACGTAGCCAAACTCAACGTGCGAGCCCAGCCAAGCACCGGTGCACAGATCGTGGCCCAATACTCGGCGGGCCAGACCGTCAACCTAGACGGCTGGACCACCCGAGCCGATGGCTACGATTGGGGCCGCTATATAGGCGCGTCCAGTGGTCAATACCGCTACATCGCCTTGGGGCCGGCCGGCACCACCAGCTATCTCACACGTTGAGTAAACCGTCAAGTCATTTCATATTCACGTCACATGGCCAACGCTGCCATCATGCCTCTCAAATGCTCGGGAGGCATGGCCACGTACCTTTGCGTGGTGGCCACGCTCGTGTGTCCAAGCAGGGCGCACACAGCGAGCAGATCGCGCGTCTGTACGTAGGCGCGCGTGGCCGCTCGATGGCGCAGGCTGTGAGTGGAATAGCCTTCTGGTAGGCGACGGCTGATTATCTTGCCTACCCGTTCAGGCATGATATGGCTTTTCCCGCCATCGTTGCGTGATGGGAATAGCCAGCCGTCGCCGGCCTCGGCTATCCGCTCGGCCAGGTCATCGGTCAAGGGTACCAGACGTTGTTTGTTCCCCTTGCCGTTCACTATCAGGCTGCGCCCGCCCCATGTGTCCGCCAGCACATCGGTACCACGTATCTGCGCTATCTCGCTACGCCTCAACGCCAGTTCGGCGCCTAGCCTGACCATGAGCCTGTCCCGCTCGTTCATGCCCTCCATCGCCATGCGTATGCCGGCATCGGGACAAGGGTGCGGACGCGGGTGTGACCCGGTTATATGCGGCAGCTTTGCTGCCGGGTCTACGGCGATGCGTCCGTGGTCGTGCATCCACTCGAAGAAGCTGGCCAGCGTGGCCCTAATGCCCTTGCGGGTCTCCGCCGCCAGATGATCGCGCCCCATCCATGTTTCGCAGTCGGTGCGTGTGACCTGTTCGGGCGGTTTGTCCACCCAACGGGCGAAGCCGGCCAGCTTCAGGCGTCTGGTGTCTATCGTCGTGGCCGCCCGGCCGCACGCCGCGAGATACGTGAGCCACTGTTCGGCAGGTTCCCGCCATGATTCAGGCCACGGTTGTCTCTGTACTCGCATGATTGACCACCTCCTTGTGGTCATACGAATTTAGGACTACCTAGGCTGCTAGGATGAGCCAGCGAAAAAATGCGCGGCCGCGCAGGGGCTTGGACCCTGGACGCGGGCCGCCCGGTCCAGGGTCCAAGCCCCTGCGGCCCCACTCATTTCCTTATATGATGCGCTGCTCTTTCAAATGATGCGAAGGAACGATTAGCGTGTCTGCAAGACGTATTCACGTCCATATGCACGAGTATCATCCCTTAGGTTCCGGTTCACGCTATGCCATTGGGGCATGGCGACCCGGGTCCCCCGAATCCATAGGAGACGCAAATGAAGCAGGGTATCCATCCTGATTATCACCCCGTTGAGGTGACGTGCTCGTGCGGCAACACCTTCGTGACCCGCACTGCTGGCAAGGAAGACCACATGTTCGTTGACGTGTGCTCTCAGTGCCACCCGTTCTACACCGGCAAGCAGAAGATTCTCGACACCGGTGGCCGTGTTGCTCGCTTCGAGAAGCGCTACGGCAAGAAGAGCAAGTAGCATACTTCACGCCAGTCCGACTTGGTTCGGCATGCTTCGGCATACCGGACGCGGACTGGCGTTTTTGTATGTTGTGAAGATTTTTTGATGTTGGGTGTCGATCTAAGGACCATAAGGAAAGAGCAACGACATGGCAGACGAACAGTTCCCGGCCGCGGCGACCGCACTTGAGGAGTATCGGTCCATCGAACAGCAGATGGCGGACCCTGAAATCGTGTCCAATCCGGACAAGCTGCGCAAACTCGGACGTCGTCATGCCGAATTGGGTGCAATCGTCAGCGCCTACACCTCGTGGTTGCGCATCAAGGATGATCTTGAAGCGGCCCGTGACATGGCTGATGAGGACGCCGACTTCGCCGAAGAGGCCAAGCGGCTGGAAGGCGAACTGCCGGCCGCCGAAGACAAGCTTCGCACTGCGCTGATTCCGCGCGACCCCGATGACGCGCGCGACACCATCATGGAAATCAAAGCCGGTACCGGTGGAGAGGAAGCCGCCCTATTCGCCGGCGATCTGCTGCGCATGTACACCCGGTACGCCGAAAAGCGTGGCTGGACGGTGAACATCCAGTCCGAGAACACCACCGAGCTTGGCGGCGTCAAGGACGTGCAGATCGCCATCCGGGCCAAGGGCACCCCCGCTCCCGAAGACGGCGTGTGGGCTTCGATGAAGTACGAGGGCGGTGTGCACCGCGTGCAGCGCATCCCCGTCACCGAATCGCAGGGACGCATCCAGACTTCCGCGGCCGGTGTGATCGTGTTCCCTGAAGCCGATGAGGATGACGACGAGATTGAAATCGATCCGAAGGACCTGAAGATCGACATCTTCATGAGTTCGGGCCCCGGCGGACAGTCGGTGAACACCACGTATTCCGCTGTGCGCATGACCCACATCCCCACCGGCATCACGGTGAACATGCAGGATGAGAAGTCGCAGATCCAGAACCGCGCAGCCGCATTGCGTGTGCTCAAATCCCGTCTGCTCGCCATGAAGCACGAGCAGGAGGCCGCCGAGGCCGCGGACATGCGTCACTCCCAGGTGCGTTCGCTCGACCGCTCCGAGCGCATTCGCACCTACAATTTCCCGGAAAACCGCATCGTCGACCACCGCACGAACTACAAGGCATACAATCTGGATGCCGTGTTGGACGGCGACCTGCAGGCCGTCATTGATTCGGACATCCAAGCCGACGAAGCCGAGCGTCTGGCGAACCAGAAGTAAGCTCCATCAGAGCAGTGGCTTGGCCGGGGTTGGCGGGGACATATGGTGTTCGACACACTCAAGGCCGTTTGGCCAAGCCTAGGGTCTCACATCACATGTCCCAGCCAACCCTCTTTGCGCTGATATTCTGCGTTTGCGGCCGGATGGGATGGACAGGTGACGACCGTAGGTTCCGTTGGCGATGTTATCCGGAATGCGGCGGCGCGGTTGCGTTCGGCTGGCATCGAGACGCCGGAGCATGACGCCAAGTTGCTGTTGGCCGAGGCTGCGGGCGTGGAGCTTCGCGATATCGACAAAGCCATGCTGATGGGCTCGGAGCTCGACTACGATGCCGGGCGCTTCCAGACGATGTTGGAACGCAGGGCCAAACGCGAGCCGTTGCAGTACATCGTGGGCCATACACCCTTCCGATACCTCGATCTTGAGGTCGGGCCCGGTGTGTTCATCCCTCGTCCGGAGACCGAAACTGTGGTGCAGGCCGGCCTCGACTGGCTCACCCGCCATGGTATGATGACCCCGCTCGTGGTGGACCTGTGCGCCGGGTCAGGTGCTATCGGTCTGTCTGTGGTCACGGAGGTGCCGGGCAGCCGTGTCTGGGCCGTGGAATTGGAGCCCCGTACCGCCGAATGGACCCGCCGCAATCTTGCGGAGACGGCGAAGCGATACCCCTCCATCGCGTCCAATTATCAGCTTGAGATTGCCGACGCCACGTCGATGGCCACTCTGGCCCATCTGGACGGCACGGTGGACATGGTCATCACCAATCCGCCTTACATTCCCGAGCTTGACGTGCCCGAACAGCCGGAAGTACGCGACTGGGACCCCGAATTGGCGCTGTATGGCGGCTCCGCGGACGGTACGCTGATTCCCGAGCGCATCATCGAGCGTTCGTTCCGTCTGCTGAAGCCGGGAGGCGCGCTCGTCATGGAACATGACGTGAGTCAGGGCGACCGTCTCGTCGCCTATGCCAAGGCCGCCGGGTTCACCGAGGCCTCCACCGGCAGGGACTGGACCGGTCGGGACCGCTACCTCTTCGCAGAAAAGTAGGATGCAACGGTTTAACGACTGCATGTTGGATAATGCGCGAGACACAAGTGCATTATCGCTCTGATCGCGGTTGCGTCCCACGATCGCTAGGAAATTATACTTGCGTCCTGCGGATTCGATGAAAAGAATCGTTGGAAATCCGCCATTCGCTGTGCGCGCATCATTATGCACAGTGGGCCGCAACCGCAATTTCGGCATGTATGCACTTGCGTCCCACTGCTATCGCTGGAAGGAAGAGCTACTGCGCGTAATACTGGAGCTCGGCCGCGTCCTTGTCGGTGATCTCCCTGATCGGTCGCGCCGGATTGCCTACGGCCACAGTGTGCGGCGGAATATCGCGTGTAACCACGGCACCGGCCCCGATCACGCAGCCTTCGCCGATCGTCACCCCGCCGATCACCGTCACATTGCCACCGAACCAGCAGTTCGAGCCGATGACGATAGGTTTGCCGTATTCATAGTCGTACATCGAGCCGTCCTCGGCCTGACGCACATTGCGATCCTGCCAGCGCAACGGATGCATCGGCGGCAGCAGTGAGACATTCGGCCCGAACAGCACGTCGTCGCCGATAGTCACCGGGCAGCAGTCCAGCACCGTGAAATTGAAGTTCGCGAACACACGATCGCCGATGGTGGTGTTGCACCCGTAATCGAAGAAAATCGGTCCCATGACATCCAGGCCCTTGCCATGTCCGGGCAATAGCTCATCGAGCAGCGCGCGTCGTGTGGCATGATCGCCACGTGGCGTGGTGTTGAATCGCGTGCACAGGTCTCCTGCCTTCTCTCGCAGGGCGGTGAGTTCAGGATCGGCCGGATTGTAGAGTTTGCCGGCCAGCATCTCCTCGCGCTCGCTGGCGCGCGGGAAACGCGGTTTGACAGGAGGCAGCTCAGCTGCGATTTCGATGCTCATGGACGCTCCTTTGTTACCTGTTTTCAAGCCTGTGCATGCGATGGCCATGCAGCGTGCTTTCTGCATCAACCATAATCGGCATACGCCATATGCGCCGGACAGCTGTGTCACGGCATCCGACAGGTGGACGCGCGGTCGGGATCGGTCGGCTGAATGGAGTTGCGGGGATGAGGTCTACGGTCTTGCCATATGATGCACGTCGTGGTGCGATGATGCAATAGTGGATTGTTGGTTACGACAAGTGAACGGAGATGGCGGACGGCTATGGGTTCTGCACAGGCGTTGAAGATCACGGATGAGTCACTGGAGCGGGCCGCGCGCATCGTGCGCGAAGGCGGAGTGATCGTCATTCCGACGGACACCGTATATGGTGTGGCCTGCGATCCGCGCAACCGGGAAGCCATCGCACGTATCTACGAACTCAAGCATCGTCCACGGTACAAGGCATTGCAGGTGCTGCTGTCGTCCATCGACCAGCTCGACCAGCTTGGATTGGACCTGCCCTCGCCGCTGAACCGGCTGTCCGCGGCATTCCTTCCCGGAGCGTTCTCGCCGATCGCCGTGGCACGCCCCGATTGCACGCTGGCGACTCTGGCGGACACCGCCGAAGGCCGTCCGGGGACCCAAGGCATACGCATCCCCAACTCCCGGCTCTGCCTGAAGATTCTGAAGGCCACGGGGCCTGTCGCCGCATCCAGCGCGAACCGGTCCGGTGAGGAAAGCGCACAAAGCGTGGAGGAGGCCATCGCAGCCTTCGGCGGTGACGTCGATCTGTATCTGGATGGCGGTTCCACGCCGGGCCACGTTTCCAGCACTGTAGTAAAGGCCGATCCGTATGGACGGGACGGCATCGAGATATTGCGTGAAGGAGTCATTGCGCAAAGCCTGATTCGCAAGGCACTTCACCTGAACGGCGGAGGACTGGGCGCGTGAGAATCTATCTGCTGATTGCTGCCATCGCCGGCGGAGTCACCTGGTTGGTGACACCATTGATTCGCCATGTCGCCATCGAGATCGGCGCGGTGGGGGAGGTGCGTGCGCGCGACGTGCACACCATTCCGACTCCGCGCATGGGCGGACTCGCCATGCTGATCGGCTTCACCGTTGCCACGATCTTCGCCAGCAAGACCATGTTCCTCTCCGGACTGTTCACCGGCAACTACCAGATGTGGGTTATTCTCGCCGGCGGCATCATGATAAGTCTGCTGGGCATGGCTGACGACCTGTGGGACCTCGACTGGATGCTGAAACTCGCCGGGCAGCTGCTGATTTCCGTGTTCGTGGCATGGGGCGGTTTGCAGATCATATCGTTGCCGTTCGGCGGTTCCCTGATCACGGCCTCGCCGAGCCTGTCCATGGCCATCACCGCGTTCCTCATCGTGGCGTCCATCAACGCCGTGAACTTCGTGGACGGTCTGGATGGCCTGGCCTCGGGAATCGTGGCCATCGGAGGCATCGCGTTCGCTATCTATTCGTATATCATCGCCCGGTATTCGCCCAGTTACGCTTCGCTGGCCACGTTGATCGACGTGATGATGGTTGGCATCTGCGTGGGGTTCATCCTGCACAACTGGCATCCGGCCAAACTCTTCATGGGCGACTCCGGTTCGATGCTGCTCGGCTATCTCATCACCTGCGCTTCGATCGTGATGACCGGCCGGCTCGATCCCGCATCCATCCACGCCAGCATCTATCTGCCGGTGTTCATGCCTATTCTGCTGCCGATTCTGGTGCTGTTCCTGCCGGTGCTCGACATGTGCCTCGCCATCGTGCGTCGTCTGGCCAAAGGGCAGTCGCCGATGCATCCCGATCGCATGCACCTGCATCACCGCATGCTGCGCATCGGCCATTCCGTTCGCGGCGCCGTGCTGATTCTGTGGGGTTGGGCGGCTCTGATCGCCTTCGGTTCGCTGATGATTCTGTTCTTTAAGGCCCAATATGTGATGATCGGCATGGCCGTGGCCGTGGTGGTGCTGACTGTGGCGACGATGTATCCGTATCTGAAGCACCGCATTCCCGAAATGCAGGCCGAGAGCCGGGCGATGGAGGCGGTTCGAGCGGGCGCGCAGCATGCTGCGGCGCTAGGTGACACGAAGGACGCTGAGGATTCAGAGCTGAAGCCGTGATCGTTGCCGGTGACCCCGCGGGAGTGTGTTGCGCGAGGTCAGCGCATGTTCATATAGTGTTTACATGGCTACAAACCTTGATGAATTGAACGCCCAGTCGGCGTACGCCCCCCTTCCCCCGATTTTCGCCAAGCTCGGCCTTGCTTATGATGATGTGCTTCTGCTGCCGAACGAGACGGATGTGATTCCTTCCGAGGTGGACACCAGCACCCATCTGACCCGTAAGATCACGATGAAGGCCCCGGTGCTCTCCGCTGCCATGGACACCGTCACCGAGTCCGAAATGGCCATCGCCATGGCCCGCAACGGCGGCATCGGTGTGCTGCACCGCAACCTTTCCATCGATGACCAGGCCGCTCAGGTCGATGTGGTCAAGCGTTCCGAATCCGGCATGATCACCGATCCTCTGACCGTGAATCCCGACGTGACGCTCGCCGACCTCGACAAGCTCTGCGGCAAGTTCCACATCTCCGGTCTGCCGGTCGTGGACAAGGCCAACAAGCTCGTCGGCATCATCACCAACCGTGACATGCGCTTCATCGCCTCCGAAGACTACGACACCCTGAAGGTCAAGGACGTCATGACCAAGGAGAACCTGGTCACCGGCCCGTCCAACATCTCCAAGGACGACGCCCACCGACTGCTCGCCCAGCACAAGGTCGAGAAGCTGCCGCTGGTCGACTCCGAAGGCCACCTGACCGGTCTGATCACCGTCAAGGACTTCGTCAAGACCGAACAGTACCCGGATGCCACCAAGGATGAGCAGGGTCGTCTGCGCGTGGCCGCCGGCGTCGGCTTCCTCGGTGATGCCTGGCAGCGTGCCTCCGCCCTGATGGAGGCCGGCGTGGATGTGCTTGTGGTCGATACCGCCAACGGCGAGGCCCGTCTGGCGCTCGACATGATCTCCCGACTGAAGCACGATTCCGCATTCGACAACGTGCAGATCATCGGCGGCAACGTCGGCACCCGTTCCGGCGCCCAGGCCATGATCGATGCAGGCGCTGACGCCGTCAAGGTCGGCATCGGCCCCGGCTCCATCTGCACCACCCGCATCGTCGCTGGCGTCGGCGTGCCGCAGCTCACTGCCGTGTACGAGGCCGCCCAGGCCTGCCGTGCCGCCGGCGTGCCGTGCATCGCCGACGGTGGCATCCACTATTCCGGTGACATCGCCAAGGCCCTTGTGGCAGGCGCATCCTCCGTGATGCTCGGCGGCACGCTCGCCGGTTGCGAGGAGGCTCCGGGCGAGAAGGTGCTCCTGCACGGCAAGCAGTACAAGCTGTACCGTGGCATGGGTTCCCTCGGTGCCATGGCCCCGCGCGGCAAGAAGTCCTACTCCAAGGACCGTTACTTCCAGGCCGACGTCACCTCCAGCGACAAGGTCGTTCCGGAAGGCGTCGAAGGCGAAGTGCCGTATCGTGGCCCGCTGAACGCTGTGCTCTACCAGATGCTCGGCGGCCTGCACCAGTCCATGTTCTACATCGGCGCCCACAGCATCGCCGAAATGCCCGAGAAGGGCCGTTTCATCCGCATTACCGACGCCGGTCTGCGTGAATCCCATCCGCACGACATCGTGATGACCACCGAAGCCCCGAACTATTCCGGCTTCCACAACTGATCCGGAATATCGTTCTCCTCGGCCGATATGACCGACGTTGATTGACGAAAGGGCCCCAAGCGGGCCCTTTCCGTGTAAGTGGGCACGTGCTTCCTCGCATGGATTTGCAGGCGCGAAACAATCTCAGGCCGGAGCAGTCATGTCGCAGCGGGGCTTGTAGTCACTGCGGTATAGTCTGAACTGTTCTGATATGACGAATATACCCGGGAAAGGGGCCCACGATGGTGGATGCGCATGATGCGGAAACCTACAGCGCGAAGGACTCGCGCCTGATCTGGATTGACTGCGAGATGACCGGACTCGACATCTTCGGCGGTGACGAGCTGGTCGAGGTGTCCGTGGTGCCCACGGATTTCGACCTCAACGTGCTGGACGAGGGAGTCGATTTCGTCATCAAGCCGAGCCAGAAGGCCGTGGACCATATGAACGACTTCGTGCGTCAGATGCATACCCGCTCCGGGCTGATCAACGAATGGGAGCATGGCCTGAGCCTCGAGGAAGCCGAGAAAAAAGTTACCGAATACGTGCTGCGCTTCACGCCCGAGGGCGTCAAGCCGCTGCTGGCGGGCAACACTATCGGGAGCGACAAGAAGTTCCTCGACCATTACATGCCCGGCCTCATGAGCCACCTGCATTACCGCAGCGTGGACGTGAGCACCCTGAAGGAACTGGCCCGCCGCTGGTACCCGGCGGTCTATGAGAACCGTCCGCCGAAGAACGGCGGCCACCGCGCGCTCGCGGACATCATCGAATCACTGGACGAGCTGCGCTACTACCGCAAAGCGTTCATGGCGCCGGTCCCCGGCCCGGACGATGCCGAAGCCAAGGCCATCTCCGCGGACATCGTGGCCACCAGTCTGCTGAACAAGTAACGTTGGACAACGTGGACTGAGCAACCACAACGAGGGGAGTTGGAGATGTTTATGTCGAAACACGAGCAGGAAGCAGCGCCGAGCACGCTTCCGACGCACCTTCTGCCTTTGCCGCCGAAGCCGGGAACGACAAAACGGGACAGTTCGGACGGTAAGGTTCCGAGGTCCTCCCAGCCTGCGCCTGCCAAGTCGACGCAGACGCCAGCCCGGTCCATCCAACCAAACGTCCCGCAGACGGTTGCGGCCTCAGTGCCTGCTGGCTCGACCGGCCAAACCTCCCGTCCGACGAGTGCACCGGCCTCCGCCCAGGCTCCTGCACCGGCACCGGCCGCTGCCGACGGCGTACCTGCAGGGCAGCGCGATTTCTCCGGACCCGCACATGCCGCGCTCAAACAGTTCTTCGGCTACGATTCCTTCGTGCCCGGTCAGTTCCCGGTGGTCAACTCCATCCTCAACGGCCGCGATGTCATGGCTGCCATGCCCGCCGGTCCCGACCGATCACTGTGCTATCAGTTGCCCGCCACTGTTCCGCATACCCTTACCCTGGTGATTGTGCCATCGCCTGCGACGGTGGGTGCCGAGGTGGAGCATCTGCGCAGGCGCGGCATCGCCGCTGCGCTGATTGACGGCCAGACTGACCAGCAGCAGAGCGACGTGATTTATGCCGCAGCCGCCAATCGGCAGATCAGTGTGCTGTATGCCGCTCCCGAGCGCCTCCTGAGGCCTGATTTCATCGACTTCGCCAAGCAGGTGCGCATCGACATGGTCGTCGTAGACGAGGCCCAGTGTGTGCTTCAGGAGAATGCCGGTTTCCGCGCTGAGTACCGCAATATCGCCGGTTTCGTGCACATGCTGCCCAAGAGGCCCGTGCTTGCCGCATTCGCCGATGTCGCAGATCCGGGGCGATGCGATGCGATTATCACCGAACTTGGTCTGAAAGACCCCTACCGTATCAACGCGGGTTCCGGTCAGCCTGATACCCAATCACATGCTTCCGAAACTGCATCTCAAGGCAACAGTGCCACTGCCGACCAGAAGAAGACGGCAGCCGCTTCCAAGCCTGAAAGCCACAAGGCCGGAGCGAAGACCGAGCCGAAGGCATCCACGAAGACATCCACGAAGACATCCAAGAAACCTCGTCCGAAGCGAGCTGATCGCCTGACCGATAAGGAGAAGGCGGCGCAGGCCGCGAGACATGCCGAGACCGTCAAGCGGAATGAGGAACTGCAGGCGCGTGTGGCCATGATTGACGGGAACGAGCGTGCTGCGGCGGAGCGTGCCATAACCGGGTTGGTCGGTGAGCTGCGTGCGGCCAAAGGGGAGGACCCCGCCGTCTCTTCGGTCACCTTTACGCTGGCGGGTGAAGCCGCGGACTTTATCGCCGCCGCAGGACTGACGTCGAATCCTCACTTCGGTGAGCTCAAAGGTCGTTTCGATCGCGATCTGTTGCGTGGAATCGTAATGGACATGACGCAGCGGGGTTCTCTGGTCATGGAGAACCGGCGTCTGCGCCTGCCCGGCACAGACAGGGCATCCGGTTCCGGCCCGTCCACGACTTCGCAAGCCTGACATCGGGGACTGAACGGTATGCGTCAATCCGAAGCGCTGGCCATCCTGAACGCCGGCGCGAACGTGTTTCTGACTGGTGCCCCCGGTGCGGGCAAGACCTACACGCTCAACGAGTTCATTCGCGGGGCGCGTGCGGATGGCGCCGATGTGGCGGTCACCGCGTCCACCGGCATCGCCGCCACGCATATCAACGGCCAGACCATCCACTCGTGGAGCGGCGTGGGCGTGGCCACATCGCTGACCGCGAATCTGTTGAAGCTCATCCGCTCGCGCCGCAAGCGCAAGATCGAAGCCACCGACATCCTCGTCATCGACGAGGTCTCCATGCTCCACGCATGGCTGTTCGACATGGTCGATCAGGTATGTCGGGCGGTGCGCCATGATCCACGGCCGTTCGGCGGCATCCAAGTGGTGCTCTCCGGCGATTTCTTCCAGCTGCCGCCGGTCTCCGTCTCCGGGCGCAACAACGATCTGATTGCGCCGACGCCGGAGTTCGTCGCCTCCCGGGAACGGTATGCGCAGGCCGGGCGCAACCCGGAGGGTTTCGTCACCGAATCGCTGGTATGGGATGAGCTGAACCCGGTCATATGCTACCTGACCGAGCAGCACAGGCAGGACGCCGGCGATTTGCTCACGGTCCTGACCGATATCCGCCGCAGCGCCGTGACGCAATCCGACCGGGATACGCTGGTCACACGTCTCGGCCATATGCCCGAACCCGGACAGGTCGCCGTGCATCTGTTTCCGGTCAATCGCCAGGCCGACGGGCTCAATGACCTGCGGCTCAACCAGATCTCGCTCGAGCCGCATGAATTCCATGCCGAGACCGCAGGCCCCGCCAATCTGGTCGATCGGCTCAAGAAGAACATGCTCGCCCCCGAACGGTTGGTGCTCAAGGAGGGCGCGGCGGTCATGGCCTTGCGCAACGACGCCGACCGGCAGTACGTCAACGGCTCGCTTGGCACCGTGCGCGGCTTTGCGCCGGAGGCCAAAGGCGGATGGCCGATTGTCGAATTCGAGAACGGCAACATCGTCACCATGAGGCCCGCCGCATGGGAGATGATGGACGGCGAGACCGTGCTCGCATCCGTTCATCAGGTGCCGCTGCGCTGTGCTTGGGCAATCACCATCCACAAGTCGCAGGGCATGACACTCGATCGGGCTGTCATGGATCTGCGCCGCACGTTCGCGCCCGGCATGGGCTATGTGGCGCTCTCCCGCGTGGAGTCGTTGGATGGACTCTATCTGGCCGGCGTCAACGAACGCATGTTCCTGGTTTCGCCCGATGCAGTGACGTTGGATGGTTCCTTGCGCGACGCATCCGCAGCCGCCTCCGACCGTTTAGCCGATGAAGGCGTCACCGCGTTCAAGCCATCCGCCACCGCGCTCGACGCCGCAGATGACGACTTCGCACAGGATGCCTTGTTCTGATTATCGGGTTTGTGCTCTTCTGGAGTTGTTTCTGCGTTACGAGGGGCTGATTTCAGGGTTTCGGAACATCTATCTGCGTTACGAGGGGCTGGCGACGTGGTGACAGCGCGGTAAGAGACCCTCACAAATGGCGGAATGACGGTGTCGTAAGGCATATTCAAAGGATGGGGGAGCCCCTCGTAACGCAAGTAGTGCTTCCGGGAAACCGAAATCAGCCCCTCGTAACCGAGATCGGTATCATAACTGGTTTCTTTGCGGCATGGAGTGGCTACCATGGAGTGCAGGGGTGGTGATCATGTCGCTATCTGAACAGACTCATGGAGACAACGAAGTTCGTGTGGCCGCAGCGTCTGCCGGTCGTGACGCCGGAAGCAACGCAGACCGCAACGCCGGTCGTAATACGGGAAGAATTCGTCCACCTGCCGTAGCCGGCGCGTTCTATCCTGCCGACCGCATTGCGCTCAAGCAGCTTATCAACCAGCAGCTCGATTACGGGCGTGCGCTGGTGAAACAGCTGGCACCGCGGCTGCCTCAAGGAACGCCGAAAGCGGTGATCGTGCCGCACGCCGGTTATGGGTATTCGGGCACGACTGCGGCGCTGGCGTATGCGCTGCTCGAACGCGGTCGCGGTACGGTGAAGCGTGCGGTGATCGTCGGGCCGACGCATCGGGTGGCTGTGCGAGGCGTGGCATGTTCGACGGCTGACGTTTGGTCTACGCCGCTGGGCGTGATTCCAGTGGATGTGGAGTCCGAACGAAAGGCGATGGGGCTGTCGGGTCGCGACAGCTCAGGAGCCGCCCGTATGCGTGATGGCGATCAGTGTGGTGGCTATCATGATGGCGTGACTGCGGGCGCTGATGGCGCTGGCCAGCATGACAACCCGCATGCCGAGCCGTTGCGATCCGGTATGCGCGCTCGCTCTGGGGCCCGGGCTCCGACGATGATTGTCAACGATCCCACGCATGTGCAGGAACATGCCGTTGAGGTGCAGATTCCATTCCTGCAGACCGTATTCGGTCCGGATCTGAACATAGTGCCGCTCAACGCCGGTGATGCGAGACCCGAAGAGGTGGGCGACGTGCTGCGCGCATTGTGGGGAGGTCCGGAAACGGTCGTCATTATCAGCTCCGATTTGTCGCATTATCATCCCGAGGCGTATGCACGGCAACTTGATGACGAGACGATATCCGACATCGCACATCTCAGGCTGCCGATTCATCCGCGCAGGGCATGCGGGGCGTATCCAATCAACGGGCTGCTGGATGTGCTGGTGCGTGGCTTGACGCCGGCACAGTATGAAACGGTTTGTGAAACATCTCGTGAAACGTTGAAGGCGAATCAGGCGAGCGGCACAAGGCCGGCAGTCGAGACAGATCAAGAGAGCGACCGTCAAGAAAACCGAGCATGTCTGCATGCTGTCGAACGCCACTTTGACCTGCGGTTGCTGGGGCGCAGCACCTCAGGTGATGACGGTGTAGTGGCGCTCGCGGGTGAGCCTCGCCCGGCTATGGACGATCCTGATGAGCCGGTGGTGGGGTATGCCTCGTTTGCCGTATGGCAGGAGGAGGCTGCTCAAGAGAGTGCAGAGGATGCAGATGATCCAGGGAATGTACGTGGCGACAATGCCGGCGGTATCCGGCAGACCAAATCCTCTCCTGAATCTTCTGCAGAATCCTCTGCAGAAAGAAGGAATGCCGGTGATGCAGCTGAACAATCTGACGGGTCCAGTACATCTGACAGGTCGAATGGCACCGACCGAGGTGCGACCCTGCTGAAGCTGGCGCGCATATCGATTCGTGAGCATCTGGGTATTGACGGCGATTCCGACGAGTCCTCCGAATCCATCATCGCACGTAATCCTTGGCTGGAAGAGCCTGGCGCAAGCTTCGTGACCTTGACCGAGAACGGTCGGTTGCGTGGCTGCATCGGCACGCTTGAAGCATATCGGCCGCTCGGCCGCGACGTTGTCGATCACGCGGTCGACGCCGCTAGCCGCGATCCGCGCTTCAATCCGCTTACGGCTGCGGAATACCCGCTCATTGATGTGGAGGTATCCGTATTGGGCAAGCCAGAGCCGATCATAGGGTCGGATGGCATCCCGGTGCGTTCGCGTGACGAGTTGGAAGCCGCGCTGCGCCCCGGTGAGGATGGGTTGATTCTTACCGACCCGCGTGGTCGCAGGGCCACATTTCTGCCGCAGGTGTGGGAGCAGCTGCCCGACCGGCATGACTTCGTTTCGCACCTGCTCGCTAAAGCGGGAATCCGCCCGTCGTATGACTGGGACAACGGCGACATCGAATGCGAACGGTATGAGGTGACCGCATATGCCGAACGTTGAATCAGATTCAGTTCCGGCAGTCGCCATCGGCCGTTGGCAAACGCAATTCCACGACGGCACAGGCCGTGCACGATGCGAACTCTGCCCACGGCGCTGCGTGCTTCGCCCGGGCCAACGCGGCTTCTGCTTCGTGCGGTCGAACCACGACGGTGCCATCGTCTGCGACACGTACGGTCGCAGCTCCGGATTCGCCGTCGATCCGGTGGAGAAGAAGCCGTTGAACCATTTCCACCCCGGCTCCAGCGTGCTGAGCTTCGGCACGGCCGGCTGCAATTCCGGTTGCCGGTTCTGCCAGAATTGGGATATCTCCAAGGCGCGCGACTTCGACAGACTCGGCGTGGAGGCGAGTCCCGGGAAAATCGCGCAGGTGGCGCACGAGCGTGGTATCGACTCGGTGGCGTTCACCTACAATGATCCGATTGTGTTCGCCGAATACGCGATAGACACCGCGCAGGCCTGCCGTGCGCTCGGCATCCATCCGATCGCCGTGACGGCAGGATACATGAGCGCGGTGGCCAGACCGGATTTCTATGCGGCGATGGACGCGGCGAACATCGACCTCAAAGGCTTCACCGAGGACTTCTATTGGAAGGTAACCGGAACACATCTGGCTGATGTGCTCGACACCATCGACTACGCGGTCAATGATGCGCGCACCCCGGACGGCGGGCATGTGTGGGTGGAGCTCACCACATTGCTCATACCGGGGCTCAATGACGACGATGCTCAGCTGCACGCCGAATGCACATGGATTCGGGAGCATCTGGGCCCCGACGTGCCATTGCACTTCTCGGCATTCCACCCGGCGTGGAAGATGAAGGATGTGCCGCCCACGCCGCATGGCACGCTGACCAGGGCGCGTGGCATCGCGCTCGCTGAGGGATTGCATTACGTGTATACCGGCAATGTGCACGACCGTGAGGGAGACACCACATACTGCCCGAATCCGCAGTGCCATGCCGTGCTGGTGGAGCGCGACTGGTATCGAATCAATGCCGATCGCCTGTCCTGTGATCGCGGCGGAGACGGTCGATGCCCGGAATGCGGCACTGCCATTGCGGGCCGTTGGTAGGGGAGGGCTGCTGGCAGGCAGACCGTCATCGTAGGTCGCTGATGCGCGAGGCGATGCTCCTCATCGATCGCATACTGGCCTCGTACCGCGCCGCCGCGGCGATGAGCAGCACGCCGCCGATAAGCAGCCACACCCACCAGTAGTGGCGTGAGAATTCGGCCAGCCAAGGCCAGATCACCGTCAGCACATGAATGACGAGTATCACCGTGCCATACACCAGCGGGGCCTGCAATCCCCGCAGTGCACCGAGCAGCAGTGCGCAAATCGAAATGGCGAACAGCGCGAGGACGCGCGGCAGTGACAGTGGCTCGAACCAACTGATGAGCAGCGATGGCACCATGAGCAAAGTCAGTGCAGGCCATAGCGCCGGCCAACTACGCAGCGCGGGGCGGACCTGCATCCAACGTACGCCTATGACAAGGGCCGTCGCGCCGGACATGATGGCGAACAGATCCATCGGCGCATACGGTTGCGGGTCGGTTACCGCCAGATAGATCAGCGTCAGACTGGTGATTGCCGTGAACACGGTGACGGTGATGTGCTCGGCGGGGAGAGGCTTCGGTGCTGTGCCGTGCGGCAGCGTCGATTGCGGCCATTGCGGCTGTGCTGGCTGTGGCATCGCCTGTTGAGGCTGCTGGATTGACTGTGGTGCCGGCTGGGCCACTGGGGTGGTTGTCGGTTGTGCGGCGACGATCCATGAGATGGCGGTCACTGCGAGCATCACCACAAGACCCACGATCGAAACCACCATCGGCAGGGGACTGCCATGCGTGAAATCGCTGTCGATGACGATGAGCATCATGAGCGAGCCTATGACACTTGCCGAAACGCGTTCCTGCTTGCTGATGGTGAAGCGCTTGGTGTGACGGAACATCAATGTGGCGGCGGTGATAGCGAAACCGGTGATGGCGATCATCAGCAGGTCGGCAACGGTCTGAGCCGCCTGGTCATTGCCCAACGGTCCGTTCAGCACGCGACGCAGCAGCGATTCCGATCCTGCCGACAGCGACCAGATGAAGCCGATCGTCGGCATGACGCGATTGACGGGAGGCAGTGTACTGCCGGTGCGTGCCGTCGGCTTGAGGTGCAGCATCACCAGCATCGCGGCCCATAGCGCTGGCGGTATGAGGCAGATGATGATGACAAGCCACAACGGATCCGCGTCCATGATGAGCGCGTATCCGAAGAAGGTGACAGCGGTCAGACCCACCGTCGCTGCAGTCAATGACGTCATCCATTCGAAGTCGGCGTAGCGCGAGGTGTGAGGGACCTGCACGAAGATGGCGAACAATAGTGCCGCAGCTGAGCCGATCTCCACGGTCAGCACCCATTCCACATTGTGGTTGTCGGTGGGCAGCGACGAGGCAATCGACATGAATGCGAGCGGAATCGCGCACATGGCGTACAGCGTGGTGGCCCGCAGTGGAATCGGACTCAGTGGAACCGGACTCAGTGGAACCGGGCGCACGGCCGGCTGCGTCACGGGATGCTCTGTTGAGTACTCCGCAGCGTGTGCTTCTGAGAACCCAGCAGAATCTGGCAAGGTCGATGAAGCGGCATTGGACGGGATGGTCTGCGTATTCGGTTGCGAGTCCGTGACCGTTGCTGTCTGATTGGATGGCAGATGCGACGCTATTGCACGCAGGCCGAACGCCAATGCAGTCACCAGAAGAATCAGTACGCCGGTGCACACTCCATTGGGAATCGTGCGCGTTACCGGAGGGATGCCGCTGACCAGTGGGGCGTCAATGGACAGCGCGGCCAATCCCGCCCAAGTCAAACCTTCGGCGGTGACGCGAAGCCGATTGGTAAGCGCCATGCCGACGGCCAACGCAATGGCACCGACCACACCGATGGAGACCGCGCGACCGATATCGCCGAGCAGGCCATAGGCGAACGAGGCGAACGCCAGCACCGCGATGGTCACCAATGCCACGCCGAGCACCAGCAGCAGCATCTGCACGTTTGAGTGCTGCGGCTTGGATTGGGTTGGCGCAGTCGGAATCGATGCGGGTGGGGTGGCCGCAGCGCCGCTTGGCCATACGGCCTGTTGCACAGGGGACTGCGGGAATGGGCCCTGCGGAAACTGTGCCTGCGGGGACGATGCTTGCGGCAACGGTGCTTGTATGAACGGGCCCTGTGGCGGCAGGCTTGCAGGCGTGAACGGCGATGGCTGCGGTGGGTAGGTCTGGGAGTACTGCGGAGCCATCGGCTGCGGCTGCGGCTGCTGCGGCTGGGGGTACTGCGGAGCTTGGCTCGACTGTGTGTATGCGGCAGGATAAACGGGAAGCGCGGCAGTCGGCTGTGGCGCGGTCGGCTGTTGAGTCATGTGCTGCGGCTGGAATGGGGAATACTGTGGCGCGGGTTGCATGGGCTGCGAATACGATCCGCCTTGTTGCGGTACCGGTTGCCGATGCGGTATTTGCTGACTGTGCCGCGATTGCGGCGGTTGCGATTGCGACAGTTGCCATTGCGGAGGCTGTTGGCTATGCTGCCATTGCGGTTGCTGCCATGGTTGCGTCGGCTGCTGGACCACCTGTTGCCGCACGGGTTGCGTCGGTTGCTGGACTGACTGCTGCGGCAGTACCGTCTGTTGTTGCGGCACCTGCTGCTGTGCCGGTTGCCGTACGCCTTGCTGCGGTTGCGGCACTTGTTGCTGAGGTGTCGGTTGCGGCTGCGTTATCGGCTGTTGAGCTGACTGCGCAGTTGGCTGCACTGGTACCGCCTGCTGTGGTTGTGATTGGTTGTTCCATTGTTTGGTTGGCTGCGTCATCGTGCCCTCCTGCCCCTTCAACATCATTCTCCCACGTGCGATCCGCAAAGCCAAGGTGTCGGATGATACACAATCCAAAGATGATTCCTGTGCAATCGCACAGTGAGACGGAGAGCCGCAGCGTTACGGCTTGTCGGTTCACGTGAATATCGTTGACCCCATGACTTCCAATACCCTTCGTATGTCTACTCTGTTCCTGCGCACACTGCGCGAAGACCCGGCCGACGCGGACGTCGATTCCGCCAAGCTCCTGCAGCGCGCCGGCTACATCCGCAAGGCCGCCCCCGGCATCTGGACCTGGCTGCCTCTGGGCCTGCGGGTCCTCAACAAGATCGAGGCCATCATCCGTGAGGAGATCAACGGCATCGGCGCCCAGGAGGTGCATTTCCCGGCTTTGCTGCCGCGCGAGCCTTATGAGGCGACCCATCGCTGGGAGGAATACGGCGACAACATCTTCCGTCTGAAGGATCGTCATCAGGCCGACTATCTGCTTGCCCCCACCCACGAGGAGATGTTCACCCTTCTGGTCAAGGACATGTACTCCTCATACAAGGACCTGCCGGTCACGCTGTACCAGATTCAGACCAAGTATCGTGACGAGTTCCGTCCGCGCGCCGGCCTCATCCGCGGCCGCGAGTTCATCATGAAGGACGCCTACTCCTTCACCATCGACGAAGAAGGCATGCGCAAGGCCTACTACGACGAGCGCGGTGCCTACGAGCGCATCTTCCAGCGCCTTGACCTCAAGTACGTGCCGGTGTTCGCCATGTCCGGCCCGATGGGCGGCTCCGCTTCCGAGGAGTTCCTCGCCCCGATGGCCATCGGCGAGGATACCTTCGCCCTGGCGCCTTCCGGCAAGGCGTGGAACGTCGAGGCGCTGCACACGCCGGAACTGCCGGAGGTCGACGCCTCGCACACGCCTGCGATGGATACGCGCGAAACACCCGACTCCAAGACCATCGAGGCGCTGGTCGATACCGCCAACCGTCTCTATCCGCGTGAGGACGGCCGTGAGTGGACTGCGGCCGACACGTTGAAGACCGTAGCCATCACAGTGATGCATGCCGAGGATGAGGATCACGACAAGCCTTGGCGCGAGGTCATCGCAGTGGCGGTGCCGGGTGATCGACAGGTGGATATGAAGCGTCTCGAGGCGCAGTTCGCTCCTGCGGAGATTGAGGAATCCACTGAGGAGGATCTCAAGGCCCATCCCGAGATGGTGGCCGGCTACATGGGTCCGATGGTGTTCGGCAGGCAGGGCGAAGCCGCGGGCGTGGCCGATCCGGTGCGTTTCTTCGTGGACGCACACGTCGTCAAGGGTTCGGATTGGATCATCGGAGGCGATGAAACCGGCAAGCACCGATTCCATGCGGTCTACGGCCGTGATTTCGAGGCTGACGGCGTGGTCGAAGCCGTGGAGGTCCGTCACGGCGATATGAGCCCTGATGGTTCCGGCCCGTTGAGCTTCGAGCGTGGCGTGGAGATCGGCCAGGTGTTCCAGCTGGGTCTTAAGTACTCCAAGGCGCTGGATCTGAAGGTCCTCGACCAGAATGGCAAGGCAGTGCCGGTGTGGATGGGATGCTATGGCATCGGTGTCTCCCGCGTGCTCGCCTGCATCGCCGAAACGCATCACGACGAGACCGGCTTGGCATGGCCGTCCGTGATCGCCCCCGCCCAGGTGCATGTGGTGGCTACCGGTAAGGACGACAAGGCCTTCGAAGGTGCCGAGAAGCTGGTCGAGGAGCTTGAGGCCAACGGCGTCGAGGTCATCTATGACGACCGCAAGAAGGTCTCCCCGGGCGTGAAGTTCAAGGACGCCGAGCTGATCGGCGTGCCGACCATCGCCGTGGTGGGCCGTGACTTCGTCAACGACGGCACCATCGAGATCCGTGACCGCGACGGCGGGAACAAGGTCGCCGTGCCTGCTGATGAGGCTGTGAAGACGCTGCTCGAGCGGCTGTAAGGCCGCTGCCCGCGAGCCGGGCCAGAAGCCCATGCTGATAGGGCCAAACTGAACGGTATGAAACGCCATCCTGCTGATGCAGGGTGGCGTTTTTCATGCTCTGAGGGAGTCAAGTGTTGTCTCGGTGGCAGAATCGTTGCGGATATCCCTCGGATGTGTGTGACGGTGGAAAGCCGAAAGTTATCCACAGCACCTCTAACCCGGTCATAGTATCCACATTTGCCGGTCGGGCTTGCACGGGTGGATCATGCTCCTTCACAGTGGAAACTACCGCCTGCTGCCTGCCCGCAATGATGCGAACGACGGTCAGGCGGTCCATGACAACAGCGTCAAGTGAAAGGATCGATCATGGCAAACCAGCAGGCATCTGTTACGATGACGGGATTTGTGGCCAGCGACCTGGTCAAAGGAGGGAATGACAATTTCGTGGTGCTGTCATTCCGCATGGGAAGCACCCGTAGCCGGTTGAATCCCAATACCCGGCAGTGGGAGGATTTCGGCACGGCGTGGATCACTGTCAAGGCATTCCGTTCCTTGGCCCTCAATGGGCTGCAGTCGATTCGCCGCGGCGACCGGATTATCGTGGTCGGTGTGTTGAACACCGAACAATGGACCAACGAACAGGGTGAGGTGCGCAGCCGGACCGTTCTTGAAGCCAGCAATATCGGGCATGATCTGACTTTCGGCACTACGAATCTTGCGAAATCGCAACGGGCGAACGGCAACGGCAATAGCAATGGCACTGCCGGAGCAGCAGGTTCCGGGGATGCGGCCAGTGGCAATGTGCCCGCTGATGGTGCCGAAGGCCGCGATGCCGGCAGCGGGGTGGCGCTGCCGCAACGTCCGGTGCCGCCGGTCGAATTCGATAATGTCGTTTCCCGGCAGGCGCCGTCCGATTCGGGAACGATGCCTTCCGGTGTGGCGGTCGAACAGCCTCAGACGGCAGTGCAAGAGTCGTATGGCGATGATTTTGCCGATGAGCCGGACATGTAGCCGCGCATGTGAGCGGATATGTGACTGTCGTGATATGCAAAAGGCCTACAGCCGTATGCGTATCACGACTGTAGGCCGAAGCAGGTGTGTTATGAGGTGAGGATTGTTCTGAGGATTATCTGGTGGGTTGCGTCACCAGATACGCACGCGGTCGGCGGGGTCAAACCACATGGCGTCGTCCTTGGTCACGCTGAATGCGTCGTAGAAGAAATCCACGTTGCGGGCGATGCCGTTGGTGCGGAACTCGGCCGGCGAGTGCGGGTCGATCTGCAGGTACTGTTCGGCCAGCTCGTCGCGGTTCTTGGTGCGCCAGATGGAGGCGTAGCTCAGGAAGAAGCGCTGCAGGCCGGTGAAGCCGTCCATGTCGGGCGCGGTATCCAGCAGCGCCTTGATGGCGGCGGGGGAGCCGTCCTCGGCCTTGCCCTCGGCTTTGCCCAGCGCGAATGCATAGGCCTTGAGCGCGATGTTCACACCGCCCAGGTCGCCGATGTTCTCGCCGATGGTCAGCGCGCCGTTGACATGCGGGGCCTTGTCGGGCTCGTCGGCGTACTTCTCCGCCAGCTGCAGCGGTACGAAGCTGTTGTACTGATCGATCAGAGCCTTGGTCCGGGCCTCGAAGTTCCTGCGGTCCTCGTCGGTCCACCAGTTGTTGAGCTTGCCGTCGCCGTCGTACTGCGAGCCCTGGTCGTCGAAGCCGTGTCCGATCTCATGGCCAATCACCGCGCCGATGCCGCCGTAGTTCGCGGCGTCCTCGGCGTCCGGGTCGAAGAACGGGGGCTGGAGGATGGCAGCCGGGAAGACGATCACATTCATCGTCGGCTCATAATAGGCGTTCACGGTCTGCGGATTCATCAGCCACTCGTCCTTGTCGACCGGCTTGCCGACCTTGGCCAGCTGGTATCCGGTCTCGTACAGGGCTGCGGCCTTCATGTTGTCGGCGAGCAGGGCGTCGACGTGCACGTCCAGCGCCGTGTAGTCGCGCCAGTGGTTCGTGTATCCGATCTTCGGCGTGAACTTGGTGAGCTTCTCCAACGCCTTCGCCTTGGTGTCATCGCCCAGCCAATCCGAGTTGGCAATCGAGACGCGGTAGGCGTCGATCAGGTTCGCAACCAGCTGCTCCATGCGGCGCTTCGCGCTTTCCGGGAAGTGGCGGCGTACATATTCGCGGCCCACGTCTTCGCCGCAGATGCCGTTGACAAGGCTCACGCCACGCTTCCAACGGTCGCGCTGCTTCTTCTGGCCGGAGAGCACCTTGCCGAAGAAGTCGAAGTTCGTAGCATCGAATGTGCGGGACAGGTATGCGGCGTTGCCGACGATCAGGTGCACTCGCGCCCACAGCTTGAGGTCGTCCAGGTCGGCGTCGTTCCAGAATGCGTCGAGTCCGGTGAGGAAGCTCGGCTCATGCACGATGACTCGCGCGAACACCGAACGGAAGTCGATGGGCTGTACGGCGGCGGCCGGCGTGGCGTCGTATCCCGCCTGCCAGGCGTCGATCCATGCGTCCATGTCGAAATGGCTCAGCGCTGCCTTGAGATCGGCGTAATCGGTGGGATTGTAGGTCTTCACCGAATCGCGCGTGGCCACGTTGTCCCAATGATTCGCCGCGATACGCGTCTCCACGTCAAGCAGACGTCGGGCCATGTCGAGGGCCGCCTTGCTTGGCGTGACGGCGGAAGTCTGCGTGCTGCCATCTTCGGAATCACTGTCGTCGATGCCGCGCGGCAGCTCGTCGTCCTGATTCGGGTTGTCTTCGGCGGCGGGCGCATAACCGGCGTTCACCAGCTGGATGGCGACCATCGTCACGTAAGCCTCACGCACCGGGGCGTAATGGTCCTCGCGATAGTACGCCTCATCCGGCAGCAGGATGCCGGCCTGTTCGATGTGCGCGATGTTGTATTCCGGCGCGCCGGGGTCGCCGTACACGGCGAGGCCGAACAGGTCCGGGCCGTCGACCGCGCTGAGACGGCCGAGCACGCGAGTCAGCTCGGCTTTGTCGGCGGCGTTGTCGATCGCATCAAGGTCGGCCTTGAGTGGCGTGATGCCGGCCGCCTCGATCGCCTTGGTGTTGAGGAACGAGTGGTACAGTGCGCGCGACTTGGTGGCGGGGCGCTCCGATGCGGACGTGGTGTCCGGATTGGTATTGTCGCCGTCATCCTCGAGGATTTCGCGTACCTGGTTCTCGGCGTCTTCGGCGAGCTTGTCGAAGGAGCCGTAGCGGGAGCGGTCGTCGGGCAGACGGTAGGTGTCGATCCATGGGCCGTTTACGTAGCGGAACAGGTCGTCGGTCGGCTTGATGACGGATGAGAACGATGCCGGGTCGATGCCCGACTTCAATGATGCTTGATTTTGTGCCATGCTCCCAGCCTAATCATCGTGGGGGAGAAGCGCCGGCAATGGACTTGGCCGAGAGCTGATTCGTGTGGTTGCGTGCTGTGGGCGTGGATGGCGGGACGAGGTTTCTTCGGATGTGGATTTGCTGTATGCGTCCGCATGGTTGTAAGGCGCGTAGCTGCTAGACACATAACCATGCAATGCGCAACGTTATGCCCATGGCATGAATTAGACAGTATGCCTAACATAGGTATCGGAATCTGAACTATGGGATGCGAAAGGAGCCATCATGAGCGATCCGAACACTCCGAACGGCGATAACCAGAATCCTCAGCAACCGCAGTATGGCGCATATGACAGCAATCACGGCGGCCAGTATCCGCCGCAGCAAGGTGCGCCGCAGGGGCAGCAGAACAACCAGCAGTATCCGCAGGGCGGCCCGTACCAGCAGCCGTATTACGGCCCGTACGCCACCAATCCGAATGGCAATCCCTACGCCTCCTCCCAGCCGTACGGACAGTACGGTCAGAATGGGCAAGGCCAATACAACCAATACAGTCAGGCAGGCCAGCCGGGTCAGGCCGGTCAGCCCGGTGCCGGTGCCAACGGCAATCCCTTCGGCGCGCAGCCCGGCTGGTACGCCGGCGACTTCAATCCCTTCCGGCTGTTCGAGGAATGGTTGCCGCAGAAGGCCAAGACCACTGTCCGCGTGATCTACGGCGTGGTGGGTGTAGCGGCCATCGCGCTGGGTGTGGCGTTGCTGTTGGTGCCGAACAAGACGCTGGCATTGGCTGCGCTGCTGCTCGGCGTCTATTTTGTGATCTCCGGCGTGGTGCGCATCGTCAGCGCCCTGGTCACCCCGATGCTGCCGGGTGGCTGGAGGGTGCTTGATGTGCTCATCGGCATACTGCTCACGTTCGGTGGCGTGGTCGTGGTGCGCAACTACGGCCTGACCGGTCAGACCCTGGCGCTGCTGATCACGCTGATGGTCGGTTTCGGCTGGATCATGGAAGGCGTGATGGCGCTTGTGGAATCCTGGCGCATCCCACGCTCCGGTTGGGCGGTCGCCTACGCCATCATCTCCATCATCGCCGGTTTCGTGGTGCTTATGAGCCCGCTGAGCTCCACCGTATTCATGGTGATCTTCGGCGGTTGCGCCATGGTGGTCATGGGCGTCACCGCCCTGATTCGCGCATTCACCTTCGGCAAGCCGCGGCAGTAGCGGTGTTTTCCTGACGCGCCGACGGGTCCGCGAAGCGTCCCTGGGGAGTCCATTCCCCGGGGACGCTTTGCGATGTGCGTCCGTATCGGACATGTCTACAGGGTTGTTCGGCAATCCGGGATTCCCGATTCCCGACTCCTGATTCCTGATGATTGGGAATTGCGAATGTGATTACCGGAAAAACGTGGATGGCGTGTGGGCGGACATCGGTAACTGTTGTAATCGCAACGGCTCCTGGCGATTGACGCCGGGGCGGGTTAGTATTGAGAACGACTTTCAGTAAGAAGCCTATAGGTAGAAAGAACCTCATGATCGAATTGAAGACCCCTCGTGAAATCGAGGAGATGAAGCCCGCAGGCCGTTTCGTCGGCGGCATTTTGAAGGAGCTGCAGGAGACCACCAAGGTGGGCACCAACCTGCTTGAGATCGACGAGTTCGTCCACAAGAAGATCGTGGACCGCAAGGGCGCCGAATCCTGCTATGTGGATTATGCGCCGGACTTCGGCACCGGCCCGTTCGCCCACTACATCTGCACGTCCGTCAATGACGCCGTACTGCACGGCATTCCGTACGACTACAGCCTGAAGGACGGCGACCTCGTCTCGCTCGACCTCGCCATCTCCGTGGACGGCTGGGTGGCTGACTCCGCCGTGAGCTTCGTGGTCGGCAACGACCCCGACCCCGAGGATCTGCGGCTCATCAAGTGCACGCAGGAGGCGCTCGCCGCCGCCATCGACGTGGCCAGGCCCGGCAACCGTCTGGGTGACATCTCCAACACCATCGGCGACATCGCACGTGAGTACGGGTACCCGATCAACCTCGAGTTCGGCGGCCACGGCGTGGGCCACATCATGCACGGCGATCCGCATGTGCCCAACGACGGCAAGGCCCACCACGGCTACAAGCTGCGCGACGGCCTGGTCATCGCCATCGAACCGTGGTTCCTCAAGACCACGGACGAGATCTTCCAGGACCCGAAGGACGGCTGGACCCTGCGCTCCGAGGATGGCTCCCGTGGTGCCCATTCCGAGCACACCATCGCCATCACCGAAAACGGCCCGATCATCCTGACCGACCGCACCAACCTGTGACCATTCGGCGGCACTTGGCTTTTGCCAGGTGCCGCCGCGTTGTGAGACAGCAACTTGCGCTGAAACATGCATGCCATATAGTGAGCCATACTTTTGAGCCGAATGGCGAGTTCCATCGGCATCGGCCCGTGCGTAAGGGGAGACAGGTATGGCAACAGCCCAGCTGAATGTGGATGACAGCAAGTACACGCTGCCAGTGGTCAAGGCGACCGCAGGCGCGGATGGCATCGTGGTGTCCAATCTGCGCAACGATGGCTGGGTGACGTTGGATCCCGGATTCCTCACCACTGCGCAATGCGAGTCGAAGATCACCTATATCGACGGGAAGCATTCGATTCTGCGCTATCGCGGATATCCCATCGAGCAATTGTGCAATCAGTCCGACTTCCTCGAGGTCGCATGGCTGCTGAGACATGGCGAGCTGCCCACCAAGGAGCAGTACGAGAAGTTCGTCTCCGCCATCAACCATCGCACGATGGTGGGCGAGGACTTCCGCACGTTCATGGGCTCCTTCCCGCGCACCGCGCACCCGATGAGTGTGCTCGCCTCCGCCATCAACGCGCTGGCCACGTTCTACCCGGACACCACCGACATCACCGACTCCGACCAGCTGGATGAGGCCGCGGTCATCATCATGGCCAAGGTGCGCACGATTGTGTCCTACATCTTCCGCCGCCGCCGCGATGAGCCGATGCTATACCCGGATTACGCGCGCGGTTATGTGGACGACTTCCTGCGCATGTGCTTCGCCGTGCCGTACGAGCCGTTCGAATCCGATCCGCTGTATGTGCACGCGCTCGGCCGTTTGTTGATCATCCACGCCGACCATGAGCAGAACTGCTCGACGTCCGTGGTGCGCATCGCCGGTTCGGCGCATGCCAATCTGTATTCCGCTGTGGCCGCCGGCGTCAACGCGCTGTCCGGGCCGCTGCACGGTGGCGCGAACGAGGCCGTGCTTCGCCAATTGAAGGCCATCCGCGACTCGGGCAAGTCCGTGGCCGAATTCGTAGCCGAAGCCAAGGCGAACGGGCAGAAGATCTCCGGACTGGGACATCGTGTCTATAAGTCCTATGATCCGCGTGCCGCAATCGCCAAGCAGTATCTGGAAAAGATCATGGAGCGCGAGGATACCTCCAAGCTGCCAGCCGACGAACGCGCATTGTTCGACGTGGCTGTGGAGCTGGAGCGCATCGCGTTGAGCGACGAGTATTTCGTCTCGCGCAACCTGTATCCGAACGTGGACTTCTACACGGGTTTGATTTATCGTGCCATCGGTTTCGACCCGGCCATGTTCACCACGCTGTTCGCGCTCGGGCGCATTCCGGGATGGATCGCCCAATATCGCGAGATGCTTGCCGACCCGAACACCAAGATCGGTCGCCCGCGTCAGGTCTACACCGGTGCCGTGGAACGCGACTACGTGCCGATGGATGAGCGGTAGTGAATGCTTGTTGAAGCTCCCCGTAATGGGGAGCTTTTCGTTTTCAAACTGTTGTACAGGCTGTATTTGATTTCTCGAATGCTGTTTATGAAGCAACATAATTAATATACTATGCTAAACATGTCTGTTAAACTTCAATTTGCACGTCTGTAACGGTATTTGTATATAGTGATATTTGAATCAAAGGAGATAAATATCAAATAGGAAAAGGGGGTGGGTGATGATTAAAAAAAGAGTAATTGCTTCCGCAATTATTGCTGTATTCCTGGTATTGCCTGTATCTGGTAATGCTACTTCCGAAATAACATATGATTCAAAACAGTATACAGTTTCTGCTCCAATCCCGAATGAAATAAGAAAGAATCTCGTTAGTCCATCTATATATTCAAACTCACCAATTCCGCAAGATACAAGAATTGTTGTTGATCGTATACGCTCTATTGATGATAATAGACAGATAAATGGAGTTGAATATTTTCCTGATGAAAAAAGCGTCAGGATTTACGCTGCTGGTGATGTGTCATATTATGAATCATTGATAAGAGGCAGCGATTCCAGTATACCGATAGTACTCATTAAATCAGCATATTATCCCAGTGAACTACATGATGCAATTCAGGATATCCTCTATAGGACATCGAATTTTAATGATCATTTAACATCAATTGCTCCGAAGACTGATGGCTCTGGAATCGTTGTTGCTGTCGATGTACCGGATTCTCAATCCGTAGCGTCTATTGATATGCGAGCACAAAGTATTACAAGCATACCAGTAGAGCTGAATTATGCCGAAAAGATGGAGTCTGCTATTCGTGTCGGTGACACGATTCCTTATTCTACTGGCACAATTGATGAGCAGTGATTTGGGAACTGCTTGTACTACCGCGTTCTGGGGTACAAATGCTCATGGCGAGCAGGTTATTACTGCTAATCACTGTGATACCACGCGATCGTGGAAGATGGGCGCATATGACAGTTCTGTTTTATTAGGTGCCGGCAAAGCAGGTAATTATACCGAGTCTGATGTTGACGGAATAACAATGACAAGTTCTCTTCAAAGGAGTCCCACTATGTGATTGGGGGGGGGGAATTATTTGGAGAATAATGTGGTGGCTTTACATGGTATTGCAAGAGAGCCGATAGTTGGTGATTATGTTGTATACAATGGTAGTTTTTCTGGAACAGTCGCGAACAATATAGTTACTGCTGTTAATCTCACTATCAATTATGGCAACGGCAAGGTATATGGTGGTTTAGTGAAAACAAAGCAGCAGAATGAGATACCTGCAGCTGGCAATGGAGACAGTGGTGGGCCGGTGGCTATGGTTGATGCTTCTGGTAGGGTTTACGCAGAAGGAATTATTAGCGGAATATATCAAGGGTCGAATTCTTGTACAGGAATTCCGGCAGATGACTACCGTAAATGTAGCTCTATTGTTACGTATGCGCCTTTGCTCCCATACCTAGAGTCTGAGGGAACTGCTGTTTACGTGAGTCAATGACGGCTATTGCGGTTGAGTTGATGAGAGTGTTTCAGCGGGGCACAACCGCGGCCGAGTCGTAAATATGCTTCGTTGGGAATGATTCAGTGGGACAGTATCACTGGTGGACCGTGGTTTTGCTTCATTGGTGAATCGTAGTGGGGTGTTCTGTTGACTGGATCGAGGTTTTGCTCCACTGAGCGTGTTTCAGTGGAGCACAACCTCGAGTGGATCGTGGATACGCTGTGCTGATGAAGAGTAATAGGGGTGTTGTGTCGGCTGGATCGAGGTTTTGCCTCTCTGGATTGGGTTCAGCGGGATATTCTTTCGTCCGGGCCGAGGAACTGCCCCGTTAGGATGCTTTCAAGCGGGGCAGTTCCTCGGTCCAGACGACAGAACGCCTCACTGGAAGACCAGTGAGGCGTTATTGCATACATTGGATGGACGCGGCTGTGCCGCGACGGCTTCATAAGAACTGACGTACTCAGTTCTTATGAAGCTTGGCGTTGAGCTCAATCCCCACCTTCCGGTAGCGGGCCTCGATGCGGCCGCTCACGGAGTTGCGGATGAACAGGATGTTGTCCTTGCCGGACAGGTCGGCGCCCTTGACCACGTCGAGCGGCTCCCCGGCGGCTGCCTTGGCCTTGTCCCAGACGGTGATCTTGGTGCCGGCGGTCACGTAGAGTCCGGCTTCGACGACGCAGTTGTCGCCCAACGAGATGCCGATGCCGGCGTTGGCGCCGAGCAGGGAATGCTCGCCGATGGAATTGCGCAGCTTGCCGCCGCCGGAGAGGGTGCCCATGATGGAGGCACCGCCGCCGATGTCGGAGCCGTTGCCGACCACGACACCCTGCGAGACGCGGCCTTCGACCATGGAGACGCCGAGCGTGCCGGCGTTGAAGTTCACGAAGCCGGCGTGCATCACCGTGGTGCCTTCGGACAGGTAGGCGCCCAGGCGAACGCGGTCGGCGTCGCCGATGCGCACGCCGGTGGGCACCACATAGTCGATCATGCGCGGGAACTTGTCCACGCCGAACACGTTGACCGTGGCGGCCGGGGCGGCAGCCGGCAATCCGGCCTGTGCGGCGAATGCGAGGGCCGCATCCGTGGCGGCGCGCTCCACGTCGGCCTTGCGCAGGGTGAAGTCCTCCACGGCGAACGGGCCGTAGTTGGTCCAGACGACATTGTTGAGCTGGGCGAAGATGCCGTCGAGGTTCAGCGTGTTCGGCTGCGCCATGCGCATGCTGAGCAGGTGCAGTTTCAGATAGGCGTCGGCAGCGGAGCTGATCGGCTCATCAAGCTCGCTGACCGTGAACACGGGGATGCGGCGGATGCCGCGTGCGTCGGCCGCATCATGGGCCAACGTGCCGAAATCGTGGTTCGGGCGGTCGGCTTCGGACGGCGCCTGACCGAGGGTCAGCTCCGGGTACCAGACATCAAGGGTGTTGCCGGCGGCGTCCACGCTGGCCAGACCCCAACCCCATGCGGTGCGCTCTTCGCTCATGTATGTGCTCCTTCGTGAATGTGTGCATGCAACTGGATTGCCATGCGATGGTTCCCACCTTAGTGCACATCCGGATGATATGCGGCCGCCATCCTACGACCGGCATCATAAAGCCGGTTGCGCAGCGAATCCGGCTCGATGATGGCCACGCGGCCATCCCAGGAATACTGCAGCGCCCACCAGAACACGGCCTTTTCGGGGGCGTTCACGATGACTTCGAACTGCTCGCCATCAGGCGAATGCTTGATCTGCGGATCGTCGAACCATTCGAAGACGTTGTTGAGCATCGGACGATCCCGTATGGCGATGCGGATGCGCACCGGTTCGTCGGCCACCGGATAGGGGCGGTGTCGCATGAAATCCACGGCATCGAACCCCTCGGACGCCGGACGCTCCATTCTCAGAGGAGCTTCGTTCGCCCCTTTGGTGGTGACGCCCGCGATGCGATTGACCACGAAGATGCGCAGTTTGTCCTCACCGTGACGATGGCAGATCAGGTAATAGCGGCCGTTCTTGTACACCATCTGATAGGGGTCCACTGTGTATAGACCGGTATGGGCGCCGGACTGCCCGTCGGCATGGGTATGGCTGGTATGCGGGACCATGGTGCCGTCAGGCCCGTAATCGCAGTATTGGAATGTGACGGCGTGGCCGTCTTCGATGGCTTGGTTGAGCTGGTCGATGGTGGAGAGGAACTCGCTGTTGATATGCGTGTATGCGGCGACGTGATTGAGATAGTCGATGGATTCCCCGGCCGCGCCGGCCAGTTCGCGGATCTTGCCCACCAGCTCGTCCAATGTGTCCAGACTGATGCGCGAGAGCGTCAGGCTGTCGGCCAGAAGCCGCATTTCGGCGGGGGAGAGGAACGCGTCCAGATACCATCCCGGTTGCGGGTCCTTGCATTCCACTGCGGCGACATCAGCCTCGGTGAGGTAGCCGACCCGGCGACCCAGAAACTCCGTGGATGCGAGCTTGTGCAACTGGTTGCGCACGGTTTTGGGCGTGGGCAGCTCATCGGGATCGTTCACATGGTGCATGGCGGCGAGATGGTCGAGGATCTGCCGTACGGAAAGCCCATGTCCGAAATAGCTGTGACGCCACAGCACCTCGAAGATCTCCAAGGAGGCATTGCCCGCATAGGTCTTGCGTTTGGAGGTCTCGCCTGCATGTTGCGCGTTCATAGCCCTAAGGCTACCGCGTATTCGTCTAGGATGGGATTGTTTGCATGTGCATTCGGTCGGTGCTTCCGACCGATGCGGCAAGTACGGAATGGATTCGGAAGGAGACGCACGCTCATGGTTGGAGGTTATGGCGTGTTCGGGCGTATCTCCGACAATGCGCATGACGCCGATGTCGATTTCTCATATGATGATGCGCTCGGCGACGAATTCGATGACTTTGCCCGGCGCTGGATCCAGCGTCGCCACAATCCGCATGGTGCCGCCGCTGGCACGGAATCAGACGACTTCGGTTTAAACGATAATGATGTCGATAACGCTGTCGGTAACGGCGACGGTATCTCCGGGGACGCCGTATTCGGCTCAGGCGATGCACTGACCGCCAAAGACATGCCCACGCCGTACGCGCACTCTCCCTACATCCCCCAGGCAGGCCGTGCCGCATGGTTCGATGACGGATACGGTGGCGATGCCGGCAACAGTGGTTCGTCGGCGGCATCCACGGCGCAGCCTGTTCCCATCGACGCGTTGCGCAGGGACGTGGAGACCACCGCCTCCCGGGCAGTGGTCTCACGGGCCCGAACCATCGCCAACAACGCCGACATCATGCTGATCGAACCGTATTACAGCGCGAATACACACATCGGTTACGCCACGTTGGACGCCACCCTGCGCGGCACCACCAGTCCTTCCAGCCGATATCGCACCGAATTGCAGTTCTCCCTCGACACTGGGGATATGTCCGGCGGCTCATGCACGTGCCCGGCGTATGGACGCGGTTATGGCATCTGCAAGCATATGGCCGCGCTCGCGCTCGCATTCTGTGACGACCCGCAACGGTTCGAAGGCTATCATGGCGGTGCGGTGCGGTCCTCCCGGGCGATGCTCGATTTCATGACACGCATGGATGAGCAGCGGGACCAGAACCGGCAGCGTCGCCGCAATGCCGTGATGCAACGCATCGGCGCCGCGGCGGATTCATCCGCGTCCTCCTCCCACGCCGGACAGCGCAAGCAGCCTGCCACACGCGGTTATCAGGGGCCGCGTCAGACCGTCTCCGCAGGCCAGGTCAGGCTCGCCCCGATACTGAGCTTCATCGATGGCGTATGGAGTGTGGAATTCAAGATCGGTGCGCCGGTGAACGGCGCCAGCTACGTGTTGAAGTCGATTCCGCAGTTCGTGTTCGCCATGCAGCATGCCGAACACGTGGATTACGGCAAGAAACTCGCCTTCACTCATACCCCGGGCATGCTCGATGCCGATTCCGGGCCATTGTTGGATTTCCTGCAATCGGCGTTGGACATCCGGCATGCCGCAGAACAGCAGGACCGGTATTACGGGCATATCGCCATCGACAGGCATATGACGCTTTCCGACCGGGAAGTGGCTTCGCTGCTCGCGTTGCGCGAGGGCATCGGCGTGCAATTGATCCTGGACACATGGTTCTCCGGCCAGGCTTCAGCCGTCGGCGTTGACGGAGGCGATCCCGGACTGCGGCTACACCTGACCCGACGTGACTTCCGGGCATACGGCCCCGATGCCGGCTATCTGCTCGCAGGCACACCCGCGGTGGAGGCCGTGGTGGACGCCGGAGCGGACTCATGGCTGCTGCTTGCGGCACTGAATCCGGTGAGCCATACCTCGGCCATGATGCTGCAGGCGCAACGCAGAAGCGCTGCCGGATGCCGTTTCGTGCGCTGCCCGAAGCAGCTCGCCCCGATACGTGGCCTCATCGGCGAACTGTTCGCTCCTGACGGTGGAGGCCAGGTCGTCACCGGTGACGATATGGCGCTGTTCGCCCGCACATTGCTGCCTGAATTGGTCTCCTCGGGCCTGCTGGAATCACAGGACATTCCGCGGGAGCTCGTCGAGCT
Organism: Bifidobacterium reuteri DSM 23975; assembly: GCF_000741695.1. GTDB lineage: Bacteria > Actinomycetota > Actinomycetes > Actinomycetales > Bifidobacteriaceae > Bifidobacterium > Bifidobacterium reuteri. Next base: position 211,792 of record NZ_JGZK01000017.1, read on the forward strand.
CGCCCCGGCCGAAGGGGCCATCGAGGTGTATCTGGACCGCACCGAGCAAGGCGTCGAATGCGAGGTCAAGGCCCGATACGGTGAAGCGAGCGTGCCACTGCTGCCTGCCGGCCCGGTGACCGATGTGCATGACGGTGCTCCGGTCCGCACGGCGGTAGGCCGGGATTATGACGCCGAGCATCTGGCCCTGGATGTGGTGAAGGAATTCTTCGAGATGCCCGGCGCTGGCGCATCCGCGCATACGGGCGCCGCTGCTCGTAGACAGGGATTCCGCACCCGGACCGCTCGTGCCGCTGCTGCGCGGGAGGCGGGGCAGGCGCGGGCGAAACAGTCGGGTGCCGCCACCATCGACAGGAACGACACCACGCGCATCGTGCGTCTGTTCGATGAGGGCATCGCCGCCCTGCATGAGGTGGGCGACGTCTACACCACGCCCGCATTCGACAGGTTGTTGGCGCCCAAACCGCCGAGCGTCAAGGTGGGGTTGTCGGTCAAAGGCAATCTGGTGGAGATCTCGCCTATCGCCGATGAGGTGCCTCCGGATGAGGTCGGAGCGTTGCTCGCCTCGTATCGCCGTCGTCAGCGATTCCATCAGTTGAAGGACGGGTCGCTTGTCCGCCTCGACGGTGCGAATCTCGACACCCTCGACAGACTGGCCTCCGATCTGGAGCTCAGCGAACGGCAGCTTGACGGAGGCGTCATCGAATTGCCGGGCAATCAGGCGTTCCTGCTGGATGGCGAACTGCCCGATGACGGCTCGGACGTGGTCAAGGACGCCTCCTTCACCCAATACATCGACGACCTGGCGGTGATCGACCCGAATGCATACGAGGTGCCAGACAGTCTCAAACACGTGCTGCGACCATATCAGGCCGAAGGATTCCGATGGCTGAGCACCTTGTGCGACAAGGGATTCGGCGGCATCCTGGCCGATGAGATGGGTCTGGGCAAATCCGTGCAGCTCATCGCGTTGATAGTGTCCCGCTATCAGCGCGAAGACGCGCGGCATGACGGGCGATTGCATCCGTCTCTGATCGTCTGCCCGGCATCACTCGTCTACAACTGGGCTGCGGAATTCGCCAAATTCGCGCCAAGCTTCAACGCGGTGGTGGTGGCCGGCACGAAGACCGAACGCCGCAACGCCATCGCCCGTGCCTTCCACGCCGACGAACCCACGGTGCTGATCACGTCCTACGACCTGTTGCGCCGCGATGTGGACGACTACACCGCCGATAATGAGGACGGCCCTCGCCAATGCGAGATCATGGCGTTGGACGAGGCCCAGTACATCAAGAACCATGCCACGAAGATCGCCAAGGCCGTCAAATCGGTTGCCGCCGCCCATCGTTTCGCGTTGACCGGCACGCCGATCGAGAACCGGCTTTCCGAGCTTTGGAGCATCTTCGACTTCCTGATGCCGGGGTTATTGGGATCCTATAAACGATTCCGCGAACGCTACGAACTGCCAATCTCCAACGCCCGCGCGGCGGACGGCAGCACCGCCGAGGGACGCGCCGCCGCCGAAGTCAATCCCGAGTCCGCGCGCGTGGCACACAAGCTGCAGGCCTTGGTGGGCGTGTTCATCAAACGTCGTCTCAAGCGGCAGGTCCTCACCGATCTGCCGGACAAGCTGGAGACCACACTGACCGTGCAGTTGGAAGGCGAACAACGCAAACTGTATGCCGCACACGAGCAGCGGTTGAGGATGCAGCTTGAACACAGCGAGGAAGCGGATTTCAACACGTCCAAGATCCGCATCCTCGCCGAGCTGACCAGATTGCGGCAGATTTGCTGCGATCCTCGCTTGGTCTACGCCGACGCCAAGGACCAGTCGGCCAAACTCGCGGCCATCACCGAACTCGTGGAGACCTGTGTGAGCGAAGGCAAGAAGGCGCTGGTGTTCTCGCAGTTCACCAGCTTCCTCGACCTCATCGCCGCACGATTCGATGCGGCGGGACTGCGGTATTACACCATCACCGGATCCACGCCCAAGAAACAGCGTCTGGTGCTGGTCGACCGCTTCAATGCTGACGACACCCCTGCGTTCCTGATCTCACTCAAAGCCGGCAACACAGGCCTGAACCTGACCGGGGCGAGCGTGGTCATCCATGCCGACCCATGGTGGAACGCCGCCGCCCAGGATCAGGCCACCGACCGTGCGCATCGCATCGGCCAGACCGAGGACGTCAACGTCTATCAGGTGGTGGCCAAGGACACCATCGAGGAGCGCATCCTCGAGCTGCAGCACAGCAAAAGCGAGCTCGCACGGCAATTCACCGACGCCTCGCTCGCCGCAGACGAGACCACGTCCGGTGCATTCGGAGCCGCGGCCTCGCCGTCCATCGCGTCGCTCACCCGCGATGACCTGCTGGATTTGCTGGGCTGAACTCCCACTGGTGGCGCATAAGGCTCTTCTCGCAGCGAATCGGCATGCCTTGCGGATGAGAACCGGCACGCCGTGCAGATTACAGGATCTGCTCCATGCCGATCTTGTAAGGCGTGAGCCCCATGCGTTCGTAGAAGGCCTGGGCGCCGGGATTGCAGGACCAGACGTTGAGCGTCACGTTGTAGCAGCCGGACTCGCGCGCGAAATCCAGCACGAAACGATACAGCGCGGACCCCACATGACGGCCGCGCTCCTGCTCGTCCACGCACAGGTCGTCGATGTACAATGTCGTGATGTCGGTGAGCACATGATTGTCCGGATGCTGCTGGAATACGCAGAACGCGTACCCCAGCAGCAGGCCGTCCGCATCCACGGCCACGAACACGGGGGTGCGGTCATCGGCGAGGATGCGTGAAAGCTCGTCGTCTGTGTATTTCTTGGCGCCGCCCTTGAACAGATCGGGCCGCCCCTGATGGTGCACCTGCGCCACCTGGAACAACAAGTCATCGATGCGTGGCATGTCGGCGGCGACGGCTCTGCGAATCGTGAGTTTCTCCATATCGGCCAGTGTATCCTCCATGCCAAGCATCCGCGGCACCCGTGGTTTGGCGGTGGGTGGCCCTGCACCGCTTCGGCGATGCGACGGCAGTGCGATGGACGGAGGATACGCGGTTGCGTCCTACGCCTCGAACGGGAACTTCAGACCCCACACGTTGCGGATCTGGTCCATCAGCTCCATGATGCGAATCGTGTCCGCATGGGGCATGGCCTCGCATTCGGTCTTGCCGTCGAGCAAGGCGTTCGCCGCGTCAGCCACCTCGTACTCGTATCCGGTCAGTTGCGGCGGCACTGCGACGCTGCGCACGGGCCTGTGGTCATTGTCATAGATATCGATGGTTTCCGGGTTGTTGATATTGGTCACCATAAGGTAGCCGTCAGTGCCCCATACGTAGCCTCCGCGATCCGATGAGACCATCATCGAGCTCGTGGCCACGCCCATTGCGCCGTCATCGTAATACAGCGTCGTGGAGTTCTGCGCGTCCACGCCCGTCTCATGCGGGATCATCGAAGTGCTGATTCGTTCGATAGTGCGGCCATGGTCGGCGCCGAGAACCATATCGAGAAAGTTCAGCGGATACACGCCTACGTCCAGCAGAGCGCCGCCCGCGCATGCCGGATCGGTCATACGCGGAACCTTCCATACCGGGTAGCACAGGTTGGCGCTGGCCGAACGAACCTCTCCGATTTCACCGGAGCCGATGATCTCGTTGATCAGAGCGCGGCTCGGCATATACCGTGTCCAGATCGCCTCCGTACACAGCATGCCGGTCTCCTGCGCCACGGCCAGTGTGTCACGGGCCTGTGTGGTGTTCGCGGTGAACGATTTCTCCACCAACACGTTTTTGCCGGCGCGCATGCAGGCAATCGCCTGTTCGGCATGCAGGCTGTGCGGAGTGGCGATATAGACCAGGTCCACATTCGGGTCCTCCATCAGTTCCTCGTAGGAGCCGTAGGCCTTGTCCAGATGCCACTGGTCGGCGAATGCCTGGGCGCGGGCGGCATCGCGCGCGGCTACCGCATAAGGATGTATCAGATTCGTGTACTGCTCATTCGCGGCCATCTTCGTCAACGTGTCGGCCATGGTGTGGGCGATATTGCCAGCACCGAGAATGGCGACATTGACCTTGTCACCGCTGGCTTCGAATTCGGCTCGCTTGCCGTTGAATCTGCTCATCATTCCTCCTTGAATATGGTCTGTCCGCAACAGCGTCTACGGCAATTATAGAAGTCAGGGTGCTGTGTTCCGTCTTGTTGGTCAGCCCCTCGTAAGCGAGTTTGTTGTCCCAGCGGGTGGATAAAACCGGATTATGGACAACAGCAATGCAAAGCGGGCGACCCCGGTCATGTCCCGCAGGGCGAGGGAGATCAATCCATTCCGTGCGATGGTGTTCGGTGAGAAAGCGGACTCGATGATCGCATCCGGAATCAGCGTCATCAAGCTTTCTCTGGGCGAGCCGGACTTCGGAGCCCCGCCGGCGGTGCGGGATGCCATGCGTGAGCAGTATGATGGCCGCGCGTTGCCCTATACGGCCGCCATGGGCCTGCCGGAACTGCGCCAGGCCATTGCGGACTTCTACCGTGAACGTCATGATCTGGACATCGACCCCAAACGCATCTGCATCACCGCAGGAGGATCGGCTGCATTGCTTCTGGCCACGGCATTGACCATCGACCCCGGTGACGACGTGATCGTCGCCGATCCGTCCTATCCATGCAACCGTGAACTCGTACGTTCGTTTGAGGGCAATGTCATCGATGTGCCGACCTCGGCGGCGACCAGATTCCACCTCAACGCCGATTTGTGCGAACGGTATTGGACCGACCGCACCAAGGCTGTGATGATCACTTCGCCGTCGAATCCAACCGGCACCACCATCGATTTCGATGTATTGGCCGGAGTATGCCGTCTGGCCGCATCCCGAGGGGCGTGGCGCATCGTGGACGAAACATATCTCGATCTGGCCGACCGCGAGCCGGACGGCAGTGAGGTCAGGTCCGTGCTGGCCTGCGACCCGGATGCCATCGTGTGCAACAGCTTCTCCAAGTTCTTCGGCATGACCGGTTGGCGGCTCGGCTGGGCCATCCTGCCTGATGATGCAGCGGTGTTGGAGGCCGTGGACGATCTGGCCACCAACTACTACCTGTGCGCCCATACACCCACCCAGCATGCGGCGCTGGCCTGCTTCACGCCCGAGAGCCTCGCCGAATGCGAGGCGCGGCGTCAGGAGCTGCTTGCACGCCGCCATATTGTGATCGACGGGCTCAAGCGCATAGGCCTGCCGGTCGAAGTGGAGCCGAATGGCGCGTTCTACGCCTACTTCAACATCGAACGCACGGGCCTTGATGCGTGGACGTTCTGCGAACGGGCGTTGGAGGAGGCCCATGTGGCGCTGACCCCTGGCCGGGACTTTGGCGCCGCCACCGCCGATACGCATGTGCGGCTGAGCTACGCCGCCTCGCGTGACGCGTTGAGTGAGGGGCTGAAGCGGCTCGGCCGGTTCGCGGAAACGCTGTGATGCAACGGCTGTGATGCAGGGGAATGTTGTAGAGTAGCTACGTTTGACGAATGCCGTCTCCCTGCATTGTCGGTGGTGTTGATGATGCACGGGGCGCGGCTGGATATGTCTGTTGTGGGCAACGGTCTGCCACGCCGGTGCGCCGCAATGCGAGTGAGAGAAGAATATGGTTAATCTTCGTGCGCATACCACGCGACTCGGTGTGCTTGATATCGGTTCCAATACCATCCATATGCTTATCGTGGACGCGGCGCCCGGCGCCCGCCCCGAGCCCGAGGCCAGCACCAAGTCCACTGTCCGACTGATGAAATACCTCAAGGAGGACGGCTCCATCAAGAAGGCCGGCATCGAGGCGATTCTTGATGCGGTCTCCCAATGCATGACGCTCGCCGAGGAATATCAGATCACCCAGCTGCTGGTCATGGCCACGTCGGCGTTGCGTGAGGCTCCCAACGGCAACAAGGTGATTCACAAGATCGAGGAGATGATCGGGCAGGGCGTGACCGTGCTGTCCGGCACTGATGAGGCGCGACTCACATTCCTCGCCGCCCGCCGCTGGTATGGCTGGGATGCCGGGCGACTGCTGGTGCTGGATATCGGCGGCGGTTCTCTGGAAGTGGCCATGGGGTCGGACGAGGAGCCGACTGTGGCACTGTCCGTGCCGGCAGGAGCGGGGCGTGTGACCGTCGACTTCCTGCCCACTGGCATGGCCACCCCCGCCGAGCTTGAGGACGTGCGCAGGAATGTGCGCAAGATTCTCGAGCCGATGGTGAATGCGTTCCCGCAGTCCAAGCATCCGAACCACGCAGTGGGCACGTCCAAGACCTTCCGCTCGCTGGCACGTCTGTGCGGCGCGGTGATTCGCCAGCCAGGACGCGAGGATACGGCGATCATGACGCGTGAGCAGTTGGAGGATTGGATTCCGCGTCTTGCGGCGATCGCTCCGGAGCAGCGTGTGGCGCTGCCGGGCATCACGCCGGAACGCACGATGCAGATCGTGGGCGGTGCTGTGGTGGCCGACGAGATTATGAAGGCACTCAACATTCAGGAAGTGGAGATCTGCCCGTGGGCGCTGCGAGAAGGCGCCATCTTGCGCTGGCTCGACCAGTTCGGCCGCACCCGCCTCGGATTCTAGCGCTACTGCATCACGTCGATGGTGACGAGCAGGGCCGCATGATCGGAGCCGGTGATCCTGACGGTCTTGCATTGCCCGGCCCGCATCCCCTGATCGAGTACCACATGGTCGATGCCGGCGAACATCGGCAGTCCCGGCCGGTTCGTCGGCCAGGAGAACGTGAAACCGTGGCCTGAGATTCGCGCGGCGTCCAGGAACCGCGAGCCGAGGAATTCCCGGAATGGGGCGTGGTCATAGGTGGCGTTGAAATCGCCCATGAACACATATCGCGTATCGGTGTGGCCGCGCATGAGCCCGAGCTCGTCAATCGAGCGCTTCCACTGCCGCCAATAGCCGGGCACGGGTGCGGTGGTGTGTACGGAGACGAATCGGATCTGGTTGCCGCCCATGTCCACCGTGCCCGCGGGCATGAACGAAGCACTGGAATTCACCTCGTCGTCCACCGGTTGGGAGAGCGGGGTGGCGGACCACAGGCCGTTGCCGTAGACGCCATCCGATGAGGAGACGTTCGAATACGGCAGATAGCGTTCGATGCCGGCTTCCTTGAGACGTTGCACGAAGTCATCGGTGGTCTCCTGAAGGGCAAGCACCTCGACCCGCTGGTCTCGGACCGTGTCCACGATGGCCTGGGCGTCCGCCTGTCCTTTGTATACGTTGAACGTCATCACGCGGGCGAAGGCGTCGGCGGTGTTTGCCTCGCTCGCTGCCACGGCATTGTATGCGGCCTGGGGGAGCGGGTCTGGCGAGTGGAAGAACGGATATTGCCAATAGCCATTGATTCCCACAGCGGCGACGGCGATCAGCGCGGCGAGCACCTTACGGGACATGATCGCCATGAGCAGCGCGATAAGGCCAAGCAGCGCGAACCAAGGGGTCGCCGCTATGGCGACCGGCACATATGGCAGCGCCTGCAGGTCGGCAGGCAGCGCGCGCGCCGCTGTACAGATCAGCGCGGCGATGGCGAACAATGCTGCAAGAAAACCGAGGAATCGATGGCTATTGTGATGATGCAGCTGCTCCTTGGTGTACGGCTTGGTCCGTGGACGGGACTGTGAACGAGACCCTGCTTGCGATTGGGACTTGTTCGAGGAAGACCGAGTGCCTGCTGACCGGGAGCGGGAGGACGCGGACTTGTTCGTGGGAATGCTCCGTGTGCGTGACATGTCATCCTTCCTTACGTCCTGGGCGTCATTCCTGCACATCCGGCGGTCGCTCTTGCGTAACCTTTACGCGAATGGACCCGGTTATTTCGGATGTGCGGCAGGCCGGTGGATTCGATCGGGAATCCCTCGGCGACGGTTGCATGCCTGAGTGCATGCGCGAGTTGCTACTGTATCGTGCCGCGCTGGGGCGCGGGCTGATTTTGCCGGGTGGCTGACGAGTTCGCACCAAACCGGCACGAATTGTACGAATTGCCCACTGGCTATGTCCCGTGTACAATGAAACGTCGTTGCCCGGGTAGCTCAGTGGATAGAGCACCGCTCTCCTAAAGCGGGTGTCGCGCGTTCGAATCGCGTCTCGGGCACTTGGCGCCGTCGTTCGGCATTCATCCGTCATATGGTACGCGGACGTACCGGTGCGTATGCGATTGCTACCATAATCGGCTATGGCTATCGAATACACGGAAGAGAAGCGTTTCACTCAGGATCAGGTGCAGGAGCTGTTCCGCTCGGTCGGTTGGGAATCGGCGAACTATCCTGAGCGACTGTTCAAGGCGCTTCAGCATTCGGATACCGTGATCAGCGCCTGGGATGGCGGTCATCTGGCTGGACTGGTACGTGTACTGGACGATACCGAAATGGTGGCATACATGCATTGGGTGCTGGTCGATCCCGCCTATCACGGCCAGGGCATCGGTGGCCATATGGTCGAGCTGGTCAAGGCGAAGTACCGCGAGTACCTGTTCCTCGAGGTGATGCCAGAGGAGAGCAAGAACGCGCCGTTCTACCAGAAGCACGGTTTCCATCTGATGGAGGACGGTCGCGCCATGCAAATCGTCAACCGGGGCTGATTGAAGCCTGCATTATCTCGTGAAGACTGCGATTTGTCATGCCATGTTCACTATATGAATGATTGTCCATAGACTGAGCTAAGGGTATGGAAATCATTCGTGCTGCGGTATGACTGGAAGCCATGAGCGAAAAGGAATATGACTATTACGTGGCCGGCCCGTTCTTCGATCCTGAGCAGACTTCGAGCATGGAACGTCTGGAAAAGGTGCTGGAGGAGCACGGTAAGAAGCTGTTCAAGCCGCGATTCGTCAGCCAGTTTGAGGAAGTCGGCCCGGAGGGATGCTTTGCGGACGATATCAAAGGCATCAATTCCTCCAAAGCGGTCATCGCCAACCTCATGGACGAGGATGCGGGCACGATGTTCGAGATTGGGTACGCGCATGCGCTGGGTATGCCGGTCTATGGCTATTTCGATGGATTGACGCCGATGGATCGCGTGAACCTCATGGTGGCGCAGGCCGTCGAGATGGTGTTCGCAGGTCCTGAAGACGTGGCGAAGTATCTGGAGACTGGCGAGCATACCGAGGTCGATTACATCCAGTTCTGATGGTGTGGTTTCATGTGCCGCACAGGATTGAAACAGCCGGGCATATAGCGTCCAGATGTGAGTCCAGATGTGAGAAGTAACGGACTGTTTTACTGTTTTGTATCAACGATGGAGTTACATAGAGGTATGACTGAAAACATCGCTGATGTGGCACACAATGAGACCACGATCGTCAAGCAGTTCACCAATCCGGTCAAGGAGCCGATCGACAGCGACATCAATCTGTTCGACTTGCTCGACCGTCGCGCCAAGCGCGATCCCAAAGGCGCCATGATCGAATACAAGGCCGAGGATGGTTCATGGCAGCCCTTCAGCGCCGAAGTGTTCCGCCGCATGGTCATCGATCTGGCGAAGGGTCTGATTGGACTGGGCGTCAACAAGGGTGATTCCGTGTCCATCGTGTCCCACACTCGTTGGGAGTGGACGGCGCTGGATCTAGCGATCATGTCCATCGGCGCGCTCACCGTGCCGGTGTATGAGACGAACTCCGCAAGCCAGGTCAGTTGGATTTTCAACGACTCCAAGGTCACGGTGGCGATCGCCGAGGATGACGGTCAGCGTGACAAGATCGAGTCGGTGCGTGATGAGGTGCCGACGCTGCGCAACGTGTTCGTGATCGATGCCGGCGGCCTTGACGCGATCAAGACCTATGGCGAATCGGTGACCGATGCCGAATTCTGGGAGTACAAGAACGCCTCCCATGGTGATGACCGCGCCACTATCGTGTACACGTCCGGGTCCACCGGCACACCGAAGGGTGTGGAGCTGACGCACCGCAACTTCGCGTTCCTGGTGCTTTCCGCCCTGCAGTACATGCCGCGTGCAGGCGCATGGCCGGATCGCCGGTTGTTGCTGTTCCTGCCGTTGAGCCACGTGTTCGCGCGATTCATGGAGTTCTTCAGCTTCGGCGGAACCATCACTCTGGCTCTGAGCTCCAATATGAAGACCATGGTCAGGGATTTCGAGACCTTCGGCCCCACGCTGCTGCTCGCCGTGCCTCGCGTGTATGAGAAGGTGTACAACGCCGCCTCCCAGCGCGCGGGCACCGGATTCGCCGGCAAGATGTTCGCCCGGGCGGCGGAAAACGCGCGCGCCTGGTCGAAGGCGGAGCAGCGCGGGGAGAAACTGCCGTTGGCTGGGCGCATCGCGCACGCGTTCTATGAGCAGGTGGTATACAAGAAGATCCGCACGATCTTCGGGCCGAACGCCGATTTCGCCATCACAGGCGGAGCTCCGATGGATTCCGAGCTGTCCCACTTCTTCAACGGCATCGGCATGCCGGTGCTAGAGGGGTATGGCATGACCGAAACCTGCGGTCCGGTGTGCGTGAGCCTGCCGGAGGACAACCGCATCGGTACCATCGGCATGCCGATGTGCGGCATTACGGCAGGTATCGCGGAGGATGGCGAACTGGTGGTCAAGGGACCCCTGGTGTGCAAGGGGTATCACAACAATCCTGAGGTCACCGCTCAGCAGATCACCGACGGCTGGCTGCATACCGGCGATCTGGGTGACATCAATGAGGACGGTTTCATCTCCATCACCGGACGCAAGAAGGATCTGATCATCACCGCCGGCGGCAAGAACGTGTCTCCGGGCCTGCTGGAGGCTTCGGTGATGACCTCGCCGGTGGTCAACCAGTGCTTGGTAATCGGCGACAAGAAGCCGTTCGTGGCTGCTTTGGTGACACTGGATCTGGCGGACGCCAACGCGTGGCTGGAGGCTCAGGGCGCCAAGCCGGAGCCGGATTTGGCCTCGCTGGCGGGCAATGCCATCGTGCACGCCGAAGTGGAGCGTGCGGTCAATGCCGCCAACGAGGGTGTCTCCCGCGCGGAATCCATCCGCAAGTTCGAGATCCTGCCCGACGAGTTCACTGAGGCCAACGGCATGCTCACCCCGAGCCTCAAGACCCGTCGTGCGCAGATCGTCAAGCACTACCAGGAGCTCATCAACAACGTCATCTACGTACCGTTGAAGAAGTAATCCGGGCTTCCCGTAGGCGAGGTGAGGCCGTAGGCCGAAGGGGAACTCAGTCCAGATTGGACTGGGCCAAACCGTTAAGCGGGGAGCCCGGTGGGCTTCCCGTAGGTTTGGTGAGCGGCTGTGCCGCGAAGGGGAACTCAGTCCAGATTGGACTGAGTTCCCGCCGTAGCCTCGTTGGCGGCCTGCTGGGCCTGCGCCTGATCGAGCTTGGCGCGCACGTCGTTAAGCAATCCCTGCGCGCGTTGGGCCAGGGCCTCGCCGATCTCCCACTGGCGCATCGACTGGTCGAGGCTCAATCCTCCAGTCTCCAACGCCTGCACGGCTTGGATGAGCTTGTCACGTGCCTCCTCATATGGCATCTGGGCGATGAGCTTGCGCTCCTCATCGGTCAGCGAAGAAGCCGGTGCGGTGTTCTTGTCGGTCATGATTCCTCCTCTGTTCCCCTGAAGCTTGCCCTATAGGGGCAAGCCGGCCGCGTAACGAGGCCAAGGGATGGTTGTCTATATGCAAACTGTAATGGTTGCTGTCGTTATTCGTTTGTCGAGGTGGTGGTGGCGGTGATGACGCCCCTCTTCAACGTCACGGTGATATTGTCTCCGACGTTGATGGCTCCGGCATTGTCGACCACATGCCCGTCTGCGGATTGCACCACTGCATAGCCGCGATTCAACGTGGATTGCGGACTCAACGCGGTCAGGGATGCATGCGTCTTCTCGATGGTGAGTTGTGCGTCATCCACGATGCGTCGAAGACCGATGTCAAGGCGCTGCAATGAGTCGTCGATAAACCGCTGATGCGGCTCCAGCATGGTATGCGGCTGGGTGAGGCTGGGCCGATTGGCGTATCCCTCCACCAGACGAATCTCGTTCTCGACGCGGGAGCGCATGCGCAGACGCATGCGGTCAATCGCGCCTTCGATGAGCTGCGACTGCTCGAATACATCCGGCACCACACGTTTGGCCGCGTCGGTAGGTGTGGATGCTCGCAGGTCGGCCACCAGATCGAGCAGCATCCAATCGTCCTCATGGCCGATGGATGAGATCAGTGGCGTCGTGCAGGCGTATGCGGCACGTACCACGCGTTCGTCCGAGAAGCCCATCAGATCCTCGAATGAACCGCCACCGCGAGCCACGATGATGACGTCCACCGTAGGATCGGCGTCGAGCTGTTGGATGGCCTGAACTACGTCCGTCGGGCACTGTTCGCCCTGCACGTGGACATGCACCACTTTGAACGATACCGCTGGCCATCTCAGGTTCACGTTGGTGATGACATCGCCTTCGGCACGTGCTTGAGGTGCGCAGATCAGTCCGATGGTCTTCGGGAATTCAGGCAGTGGGAGCTTGTGATCGGCATCGAACAGGCCTTCGCCCTTGAGTCGCTGGCGCAGCTCGTCGAACATGGCTTTGAGGCTGCCGCCCGCGCCGACGCGCAGAATAGTGTCGCCTCGAAGTGAGAGCGAGGTGCGCTTCATCCACAGGTTCGGCTTGCCGTGGATGACCACGCGATCGCCCTGCACGAATTCACTGGCGGCCTGGGCGAAGCGTCCGAATCCGTTGACCTCCATCGCGATGTCTTCGACATCGTCGCGCAAAGTGAGATACGCCGAACCGGCTCTGCGCGTATTGATCTGCGTGATCTGCCCGGTGACCCAAGCCGAAGGCCAGCGATCCACCGCACCGTAGAACTTCTGGCTCAGCACGCTCACCGGCCAAGGGTTCTGCGCGGTGGTTTCCGCCGCACGCGCAGGAAGCTGATCGACCGGTCTTGGGCCGTCAGGCAGATTAATGGTGCCAGCAGCACCTTGATTCTGGCCAGAGGCGAAACCGGCACCGGCCAACGAGGCGGCGGTAGGTGCCGCGCCCGTATATGGAGTTCCCATTGCAGTAGTCATGCCTTCCACTATAAATGCGCGAATCGATGAGGGTAAAAATTTACCCTCATCGATTCGCGTGCGTCCTATTCTTCTCGCTCTTCTCGCTGTTCGCGAGTGTAGAACTCATCGAAAAGGAATTCCTGCACGTGGCGCAGAGCCTCCTGACTGTTGCTGAGTTTGCTGAAGAGATCCGTGTTCTCGGCTTGCGACTCGAACAACGCTTTGAGGAACGCGGAGTCGAACGGTGTGCGGAAATCGGCTCGGGAATTGTTCTTGGCCTGAGTGCGTAGCTTGGCGTCTTTCTGCAGTACCGTCATCAGTCCTTCGAAATACTTGCGCACTGGGTCGCCGAAGTCGGTTCCGAACAAATCGTTGAGGTAGTTGAGGATTTTGGATAGATAGTCTTCATCATCGATGGTGGGCCCCACACCGACGGTGCCGGCGTTGTTCTTGACCGGTTCGCCTCCGGTCAATGTGATGTCGGCACGTCCCTTGTTCTCGATGCGCAGCTGTGTCACCGCGATCAGATCGTCGATGGGCTCTTCCGCTGCGTATTTGGGCGCGAGTTCCCGGTTGAGGAACGCCAGATACGTGTCGAGGTTGAAGAGCTCTTCGTCCTCCAGCCGGATCAGCTGCGTGATATACGAATAAGTACGCAGGAACTTGCCGACGCGCTTGTGGAACTCGTTCTGACGCTCCTCGTCTAGATCGGCGTACCGTTCCTTGGCCGGGCCGAGCAGACGCAGCACTTCCGGCATGGTGGATTCGTCCGGCTTGCCCAGCCACACCTTGCATAATGCCGCTATTTCCGCATCATCGTAGATCTGGAATTCGCCGAGCGCGGTCTTCATGTCGTAGATGACGCTCGGATCGGTGACGCGGTCGAGGTCGGTCTGCATGTAGTACGGCTCGAACGCTGCTTGAATCGTCTCAGGCTTGTTGGCGAAATCAAGCACGATGGGAGCCTGCTTGCCTGGACAGGTGCGGTTCAGTCGTGAGAGGGTCTGTACGGCGGCCACTCCGGTGAGTTTCTTATCAACGTACATGGCGCACAGCTTCGGCTGGTCGAATCCGGTCTGGAACTTGTTCGCCGCGATCATGAGGTTGAACTCGGATGTGTCGAACCGCTTCGCGATTTCGCTGGAGGGGAATCCGTTGAGTATTCCTTCAGTCACCTCCTCACCGTCCAAATCGAGTTTGCCGGAGAATGCGACGACCGGTTTCACGCCCGCATATTCGGCACGAGCGGAAAGCCGCTTCATGTACCTGTAGTATTCGACGGCGGCTTTGCGGCTGGACGTCACGACCATGCCTTTGCCATCACCGTGCAGCAGTGGCATGACGTGATCGTGGAAATGATCGACGATGATTTTGGAGATTTGCGACACGTTGCTCGGGTCGAGCTTTACGAAGTCCATAATCTCTTTCTTCGTGCGTCCGGCCTTGCGCTTGGGGTCTTCTTCTGACTTCTTGACCAGATGGAAATACGTTTGGAACGTGGTGTAGTTGGTGAGCACATTGAGGATGAAGCCCTCCTCGATGGCCTGCTTCATCGAATACAGGTCGAACGCTTCCGGTCTGCCGGTAGAAGGGTTCGCCGTGCCGAACGTTTCGAGCGTGCTCGGCTTCGGCGTAGCAGTGAACGCATAGAACGACAGGTTCGATTGCACGCCCTGTGCGTTCAGCTCGTCGCGCACACGCATCGCCGCATCGTCCGCGTCTTCGTCCAGACCGCTGTCGTCCCAGTCGTATGCGTCGGAATCAAGTTCGTCGGCATCATCGGTGTTGAGGCCGGTGTGGTCGCCGAGGGCCTGCTTGGTTTTGCGATGTGCCTCGCCGCTTTGGGACGAATGCGCCTCGTCGATGATGATGGCGAACGTGCGGCCGGAGGTATCGGTCTGATTGTAAATGTACGGGAACTTCTGGATGGTGGAGATGATGATGCGGGAACCGGCATTGACGGCATCGCGAAGCCCTGCAGAATCCTTGGCGATGGCGACCATGCCCCGAGGGTGCGGCATGTTCATGATAGTGCCCTGCAACTGTTCGTCAAGCACTACACGGTCCACCAGCACGATCACCGAATTGAAGAACGAATTGCCGTCGCTCTGCGTCAGGGATGCGAGATGATAGGCGAGCCAGCCGATCGAATACGACTTGCCGGAACCGGCCGAATGCTGGATGAGGTAGTTATGCCCCGGGCCCTGCTCCTGCGTGGCCTTGAGCAGTCGGCGCACCGCGCGCAGCTGATGGTAGCGGGGGAAGATCACCGCCTTCATTGCGGAACGCACCTTACGCGTGATCTTCTTGCCGTTCTTGTCTTTCTCGTGGTAGGTGATCTGCACGAACCGTTCGACGATGTCCAGCAGAGAGTCCGGCGTGAGTACTTCCTCCCACAGGTAGGATGTACCGAACTTGCCGGGTTCCGCCGGGGGATTGCCGCCGCCGGCCTTGCCGTTGCCTTGGTTGGAGGGCACGAACTTGGTTTCCTTGCCCTTGAGCCATGTGGTCATGAACACGTCGTCCGCATCGACCGCGAAGTGCACGAGCGAACGAAGATCGGGCTGGAAGACCTGCTCCTTCGGATTGCGGTCGGTCATGTACTGGCGGATTGCATTGTTCACCGTCTGTCCGGTCTGATGGTTCTTCAATTCGATGGTGACCAGCGGGAACCCGTTGACGAGCAGCACCACGTCGATGCGGTTGTTGAGGTCGTCCTTCATCGTGCCGTAATGGAACTCTTCAGTGACCTGGAAGCGATTCGCGTGATAATGCTCCACTGCGGTCTGGTTCAGATCGTTCTTCGGCTTGAAGTAGAGGAGCTTGAACTTGGCTCCCGGAGCCATCTCGATCTGATTGCGCAGCGCCCAGAGCAGGCCCTTGTCCGCGATGACCTGCTGAATGCGCTTGAGGACAGCCTGACTCCAGTTCCCGCCGTACTGTCGCTCGACCTTGGCGACTTCCTTTGGTTGGGTGTCGATCAGGAATTCCTTCAAGGTCTGCTCGTCGATCGCCGTTTCGCGATTGAAGTTCTGATCCATCTGCGACTGCGGCACATAGGTATAGCCTTGCTGCTCGAATCCGTCGATGACGTGGTTCTGGAACGTGTGCTCGCTCATGCTGCGGGTCGGTTTGACTGCCATGATTAGTCTTCTTTCACTCCGGGTACTTTGACTTTGCCGGTCACGCACTCGCTGATGAGCGATGACCTATATTCCTTCAACCGGACAATTAGGGATTGCTTCTGGGCGATGAGGGAGTCGATTTGTGATAAATGTTCGTCTAGCCAATCAACAATATGATTTTGCTCTGCTGTGTCTGGCAAAGGAAGAGCCATATTCCAGTATGCTGTTTGCGTCATGCTGGGCAATGTGGTTTGCGACATGTACTGTTTGTAATCAAAACATGTAGCCAAGTAGTAGTAATAGCGCAGACTAATAGTATTGCTTGTTACTTTTACATCGAATGCGGTATCGACATTCCAGTATTTGCCGGTAACATAATGCGGAATATGAAGAGTTGCTCCCTTACGGCCGATTAGCACGGCTGGACCCTCTTTGTATTCTCCGCAAGTTTTGAAGCTGCCTTCGCCGCTTCCATATACCGGAATGTTCCCATTGGTTTTGGGGTCAGAACCGTTAGTTATGCTGACTAAGAACTTTGCCTTTTCGATATGCCAGTATTCTGGAATCTGACCAATCCAGTCGATGCCGGAGTCCTTCATGGGCGCGTTTGGGTCGAGGCCTTTGGTGACAGCTTCGGAGATGACGGACTGACGGTACTCGTTCAACAGCTCAATCGATCGCTCAACATCCGCCACCGCCGCATCAATCGCCGCCGTCTTCTCATCCAGATAATCAGCAATGGCCTGCTGCTCAATATGGTTGGGGACCGGCGTATGTTGATTTTGTACGATCGATGCTGAAATTCCAGGTTGTGCCGCGGTCATTGATAAATTGCCGAGATTCATGGCATGCAATACATATGCAAAATAACGTTTGTTATACATGGCATCCAGAAAACACGCTATAAGCGCATGCTCGGTAATCCACGCATTTCCCCCTATGAAGCGTGTTGTGCCACAGGTGGCGCCTTGACGACTCACAATGACAGTCTGCCCTTGAACGTTACACTGGTTGGCCCTACCTCGTATGGCGCCACCGCCATATACTGGGAAATCTCCTTCTGCGTCATACTGATCATCTGGCAAAGCCGAACCACTATGAAGCTGAAGCACATGTCTAATTGCAGTGGTCTTCCACCCCTCCGGAATCTCACCGATCCAATCGACGCCGGAGTCCTTGTATTTACTGTATCGTTCCATCACAACCCCACCTTCGCGAGGCTGTCGGCGATGGATGCCTCCAGCGAACGGATGTCATCGAGAATCGCCGCAGACGGGCGCAGCGGCGTGTATTCGTAGAAGTAGCGGGTGAACGGAATCTCGTAGCCTACCTTGTCCTTCTTCCGATCCATCCACGCGTCGGGCGCGTACGGTTTCACCTCGCGCTCGAAATACTCGTCGATATCCTGCTTCAACGGAATGTTCTCCGTATCGCGTAGTGTGGCGTCGGGCTTCGGATTGCCCTTGCGGTCGGTCACGATATCGCCATGCTCGTCTCGCAGCGGACGCTCCACGGTCACGGTCGTGTATCCGAAGTCATCCACGTCGAAGATCTTCGAGGTCTTCGTCTCCTCGAACGCGTTGTACTCCTGCACGATGGCGCGAATCTGCTCGCCGCTCAGCTCGTTGCGCTTCGAGCCAAGCGACTTGCGCATCTTGGTGAACACGCCGTTCGCGTTGATGAGCTGCACTTTGCCCTTGCGTTCCGCGGGCTTGTTGTTGTTCAGCACCCAGATGTATGTGGCGATGCCCGTGTTGTAGAAGAAATCGTTCGGCATCGCCACGATCGCCTCCACCAGGTCAAGATCATGCAGCAGCCATTTGCGGATATCGCTTTCGCCGGAACCGGCGGCACCAGTGAACAAGGGGGAGCCGTTCATAAATACCGCAATACGTGCGCCACCGTCTTTCACGGGGCGCATCTTCGAAACCATATGCTCGATGAACAGCAGCTGGCCGTCGCTCACACGCGGCAACCCCGCGCCGAACCGGCCCCTGAATCCCTCGTTCTTGTACTCGGCCTCCACCACGCTCTTCGACTTTTTCCAATCCACGCCATACGGCGGATTCGAAACCTGATAGCCAAACTGCACGTCGGCGAATGCGGGGTCGGTCAGCGTGTTACCGAACGCAATGTTCTTGGCTTCACCGCCGCGCAGCAACATATCCGCCTTGCAGGTGGCGAACGTGGCCGCGTTCAGCTCCTGCCCGAAGCAGTACACAGTGGCCTTCGGGTAGTACTCATTCACGCGATCCTTGAAAATCGACAACGCGCCGCCCGTACCGGCACATGGGTCGTACACGTTCACTACCTTGCCGTCTTGGGACAAGTCGGCCGAAGCTCCCGAGATTAGCAGATCCACCGCCAGCTCCACGCCGTCGCGCGGGCTGAAATGCTCGCCAGCCGTCTCGTTCGACATTTCGGAGAAGCGACGCAACAGGTTCTCATAGATGTTGCCCATTTCGACGTCGCTCACTGTTTCCGGTCCGAGATCGACCGTGCAGAACTTGTCGACGATCTGGAACAGCAGATTGTTCGATTGCAACGAGTCGATGCGGGAGGAAAAATCGAACTTCTCGAACACATCTCGTGCGTCCGCAGAGAAGCCTTGCACGTAGTAGGTCAGATTCTCGGCGATGTTGTCCGGATCGGCGCGCAGTTTGTCCATTGTGTACGTGCTCGTGTTGTAGAACGGCAGTCCGGCGACCGACCTCAGCCGATAATCCGAGATGGCGTCCGCCATGTTCATGGCCTTGACCTGCTGATACGTCTCCAGCACTTGCTCCTTCGTGCCGGCCAACACACAATCAAGACGACGCAGCACCGTGAACGGCAGGATGATGTCGCCGTACTCATGCTGTTTGTAGTCGCCGCGCAGCAGGTCCGCCACAGCCCAGATAAACGACACAATCGACTGATGATTCATTAACGTTCTTCCTTCCCCGTTGAGATTTCCACATTACCAATCGCGGCACCGTATCGTGCGGCGTCCGCAACCGTGTCGAGCAGTCGGCCTAGTGCCTCGGCCTGTATATTGAATGTCTGTCGCGCGCTCACAAGTGCCGCAATCCGATGCTGCTGTTCCAAAGGCAGAGCCGGCACCTCAAGACGGGCGGGGCGCACATGGCGAACCCCGGAACCTTGCAGGAGCGCGGTGTTCCAACTGCCCTCAAGCATCAGCGCCACATATTCGGGATCCCACTGCGGCTTGTCCATGCGAACGATGTTGATTCTGCGATCCACGCGATGGCCTCCAGTCGTGTCCACCATGGAGCGAATCTCGCCGATTGTGGTCAGGAGGATGTCGCCCGGTTCGGTGATGCGGTCATTGCTTTTTTCGTCTTGTGGGGTCTCAGCTTGCGGATCAGTGGATGGCAGGATGCCTTCGCGCACATGACGCAAGGTGATGATGTCCTCGGAAGTTTCCTCTTCTCGTTGAACAAGCATCGACCCGGTGCGAATCGTGGCGATATCGCCAAGTTGAAGCAGGTTGGCACCGCGGGAGTCCAACGGCTGGGAGGTGAACTCCTTGACGGCTCGTACCGCTTCGATAATTGTTTCCGCAGACGATTCGATATCGTCGAGGTTCTTCTGATACATGCGGATGATCTCCTCGGGATCACGTTGCGCGCGGAGCAGCCAATCGGAGGGCAGCAGCGAGACCTGCTCCATACCCAGGATGTCAATGGAACGCACTGTGCGCGTGACGATATGGAGATCGCGAAGCGCATTGGCTGCGAACGGGGTCGCCGCATGGGAGCGGGCGTCGCGGGCGAACCATTGCAGAGGGGCGCGCATCCATGAAGGAATCTCTCCTTCGCTCTCGTATATGCTGCTCTGATCGCCGATGCTGATCATGGTCACGGTGTCGCGGATCTTATCCGGTGCGGACAACACCCAGAGATAGGTGTGGATGGCCGTATCGATGTACAGGTGTGCAGGCAAGGCAACGATTGCCTCCACGCAGCCGGCTGCAATGAGGGCGCGTCTGATGGCGGATTCGCCGGAGCCGCATAACGTTTTGGCGGAAGTCACTACGAACGCGCGGCCGTTCTGGGCCAGATGGGCCAGCGCGTCTTCGACCCACAATATCGACGAATCGAATCTTGAAGGCAGCCCGTAGCGCCATCGAGCGTCCGCGTTGTCCGGATTGAAGCGCAAGCTGAAAGGCGGCTCCATCATCACGACATCAGAGCGGACGGACGGGTATGGGTCTGTGGCGAGCGAATCGCCGACAACGATTTCGGCAGTGGCGTTGCAGGCGTCGGCAAGTATGAATCGGCGGGCGGCAATCGCGGCGCCGTCGGCGTCATTATCCGCGCAATGGAAGATGACTGCCGGGTTGCCGCGGTTGCCCTCGGTGACGAATTCATGGAAGCGCAGGCAATCCTCGAGGATTCCGCATGCGGAATCGTAAACGGATACATTCTCCTTGCCGCCGGGTATATGGGCTTCCAAGTGTGAGACGGCCATCTTTGCCAATAAGGCAGACGCGGGGGAGTTCGGACGTCCGAGCGCGCCACTCATGCGGCCCTGACGTACGATGCTCGTCTCCAGAATCAATGAGCACAGCCTGTCCGTCGTCTCCTTGCCCCTGGCCACGAGGGTGTCGACGAACGTCAGCAGCTCGGCTAATTTCGCCGATTCCAGCAGCTTCAGTTCCTTGGGTTCAGCCAAGGCGAGTGCGAGAGTGTTGTTTCCGCCGTTGTCTTCTTGGATTTTGGCGTTATGCTCGACCAGTGAATGTGCGAGATTCCCGCACTGGGTGAGGATTTCGTCTGCAGACGCAGTGCCGGTGTCGTCGAGCAGTGCATTCCAGTCGCTTTTTGCGGCGGTGGAATTCTGCGCTGTGGATGCCAGGCAAGCGGCCCACAGCAGTATGGAGGCCATGGTCACAGGATCGGACTTGCCTCGCCATTGGTCGAAGAACGACCATGCGGCCTGCTCTAGACGAGTGTCTTTGAAAGCGATGTCATTAGCCTTCAGCCATGTCGCTACATCGTCATAGGCGAAGAGAGGGCGTCCGTCCCTGGATTCCACGGGCTGTGGGAAATGCTTGTTGTCGCGGCTCCGCCAATTTGATACCGCCGAAGGACGCACCTGAGCCATGCGGGCGATGTCCGCGGAGGTCAGCAGGTTGTCGGTCTCGAACGGTGTCTGTGCGGATGAGGTGTGTTCGTTTGCTGTCATTGTTGCACCTTCACAATCGTTGTTACTGTGTACTATGTTCACAAGTTAGTCTAAGAGGTTTCAAAAAGGACACGCCGCATACTGTGAATATCATTCACGGACAGTATGTTTATGGATGTCGATAATTGCGACACGCCGACAAAAGCAAGTTATTGCAGGCATTTAGGGCCTTTGGATATCTACTGTCCCGTTACAGAGGGTGACAGCGAAACCTGGAATTGGAGGGAATGATGAGAACTGTGAATACCATGCCGTCGAGTGTGCGTAAAGATGCGAAGCGTGCTGCCGCCATATTGATTGCAGTGCTTTCTCTTGGCGGTCTGTCTGCCTGCTCGTTGAATACGGTATCTTCAGGGGCGGAAGGTGAGGGCCGATGCGTTGACGAATGCTTCGCCGGATTATGCCGACTTGCCTACGGATGATTCTCTGGAGTCGCGTATCGCCCAAGCGAAAGCAGTAGTGAAAAGTACTGCTGACGGCAGTGTCTGCAGCCCGTATTCGCGCAAACGGCTTGTGGATATATTGGCGGCATCACAGGAGATGCTGAACAGTGGCACGGCGGACGAGAAGCAAATGCAGATTCAATCCGACTCGTTGTATCGGATCACCGAAAGCGTGCGAAATGACAAATGCGTGACGCATTGGTGATGTCGTGATGTCGTCCTTGGAGCGTGCGTTGTCTCATTATGAGGTCAAAGGCGGGGCAACGCATTGTACGCCGTATGCATTGTTCCGCATGACGAAGCTCTACAATCAGGGAATGATCGTGAAAAGCAAGGAAGCTCTATGAAGATGAAGTATCTGGAGGATACATATAGGGATCCAGGATCTGAGTATCCTATTTCCGCTGAAATCAGGAGGCGGCGTGGGCCTGGAGCATTGACTTTCGGCGTGCTTGTAAGAGTGGCTCATTCTCTATTGCAGACGCATCCCCGGTGGCAGAATCTCTGGGATGAGCCCGAGGACGCGGCCTTCGAGTTTTGCTATCTTTGTGATGGTGATGGCGTTCCGGTGGCCCTTAATCCGAAGTTCGTTACGTTGTATTGCGCTGCAGCCAGCGATAACAATTTCCGTGCCCTTGCTCGGCGGATGATGTATCAGTGGATGGTGGACGAGGATAATGCCCGTGATTTCGGCCGTCTGGTGGATCGCATCGAAAAACGTCTGGCAAGGTCTTCGGATGGGTATGTCAGAGAGAAGGCTGTCGAATGCGACAATGTCCTTCACCTTGATGTGAACGGCAGGTGGTATAGGTTGCCGTTCTGTCCTAGGGCGTTGGTGCGCTGTCGGATCGCGAGAATTGAAAGACTTGCACGTCGCACGCCAGTGGATTGGCCGTCGGAGGACGCGCTGAGGGAAAAGCATCTGGAGCGGCAGCAACGTGGCTACATCAAGAACGATAAAGGGAACATTGTCAGGCAAGCAGTCCGCGATCCTGAAATCGGCAAGCGAGACGGTCAATTCGATAAGTGGCTCTATGTGATTTTCAATGAAGCGAATGGGGCTTTGGCGATACATGAGGTCACGCAATTGGTCGTGGACGTCTGTCCTGGGTTGGTGCAGGACGGTTCCGATCGCGAAGAGGTGTTCCTCCTTTCGCCTACCAGCGAAGTGTTCTCTCGCGACTACGACGAATTCGATGATCCGACGTTCAATCAAGTGCTTCAGATGCAGGATTTGGAGGACGGTTCTTTGGACCAGTTGAGTGAGCAATCGTTGTTGGATGAATTCGGATTTGTGAATCCGGAAGATATCTATGAGTGAGTGTTGAAGGCGTGTGATGAATATGTTGAATACAGGCAATGAATGGTGCCGGCGTATCGCACAAAGCAATAGGGAATTCCCGATTCCTGACCGAGTCGATGGCAGCCGGGGCCGGCAAAAAGCCATGCTGGAGAATGGGCCCGAACGCAATCAGGTCTGGATGCTGAGGGATCGTTCTCATCTCGTCGAATATGCAGTGGTTCTTGCGGTCGGTTCAGACTGCCGGACTCTCATGGTGACGGCTATGAGCAACGATACGCGTCTGCAGACCGATGATTCCATGGTGCTCGCAGATACGCCTCTGGGTATGCCGATGCTTATATGGCCGAAGCTGACAATCGAAGTCCCCGTAAGACTGCTTGATGTCCCGTTGGGTGAGCTTGGCGAGGTGTGTATCAGGAAATCATTGCGGTACGAGGCGTCGGATACCGAAGGAGTTGCTGCAGGAAGATACAGCTCAGTCGATTATCACCGTGCGATTGCCGCTTTTCGTAACAGAGTGAAGGTATTCGCCCAGTGGCATAAGCTATGCGCGCAGCTTCCAGAACTTCCGGCTGCTGAAAGTCCAGTTCGTCTTGAGCGAGACGATTCCACGGGGAAGCTGCTGGACGCTCTCATTGATGTCCTTGGTATGGAACCATATGATGCGGTCCCATATGCCAAGCATGACAAGGAACTGTCCGATGGGCAGAAGAGACAACTGGCGCAAGCCGGTGTAGACGAGCGTGTGCTCAACTATGAGACTGAACTGCCTCGAGACCTTCTTATCGAAGTTGAACAGCCCCGGTGGCGTCATCGTGCCGAAAGAACGATTGCGACGGGTGAGGACGACTGCCGTATGCGTCTGGCGAGGAAGGCCAAACGCAATGAGTTTGCCTTGGCGGCTCGTGCGAACAGACAGGGCCGGGAATACTGGCGCCTGGTACTTCAATCCTGTGCATCGGAAAAGGGGGAGTGAATATGAATATTCCGGTTGCATCCACGACGGACATTCTTCGTGAGCAGGTTTCCCAGATGCATTCTGCCGTCAAGCGCCGTATACCGAATTTCGAATTGGTGCTGATGAGTCGTGACCCAATCAAGGCTATCGAGCTTCTTGCTGGTGATGTGCTGACCGTGCATATTGTCGAGAGCCATGATTCACGGTTTTTCAACGGTCTTTCCGTCGGTGAAAAACGAGAAGAGGCTCATGGGTTGTATGAAAAACATGTTGGAGAACCCGATTGCATTCGAATCGCGTATAACAAAGAAACCCGTCGAATGTGCTTCACGCTATTCCATGAAATCGGGCATTATCTTCAGAAGAACGACCGACTATTGGCGAAGAATATTGTCGAATACAGGCAATGGGAATCTTTTGAAGAGAAAGCCTGCGACGCTTTTGCGGCTCAATGTCTGATTCCGGATGATCTTCTCGAACGATGTTTCGGGACAGGTGTCTGGTCTTTGGATGCTGGGAAGCTGTCGTATCTTTACTACAATTCCATGGCTTCGCGTCGGGTGGTTGCCCGTCGTGTTCATGATTTGGGGATACTCGGTGAGCGGGATTATATCGGCTTTACGAATAACACATACTCCGAATATGCAGGCACCGTTCCATCCAGCGTAGTGCGATTCCCCCCTGACGCCGTGAAGGCCGGTGACCGTGATGTCGACCGTTTCGGAAAGGCGCGATGGGAGCGAATCGCCTTGAACCGAATTCAGGAGGACGCAAGCCAGTACCGTGAATGGGATGTTCTCTCGGACGAATTGCTCAGCCGCTATGAAGGGGATGACAATCCTTCATATATCAGCATCTCGGAAGCATTTGATCATTCTTCGGTTGAGCAAGTACACGAAAGAAAAAGGAATTATTTCATCGTCGTATGCCGATGAAATAAGGGACGATTGCGATTCATTCCGCTGTGGAATCGTGCTCGTTGATTTCCTGTTAGGCAATGCATGAGTTTGAATAAGGGGATGAAATGGACGCTAATCATATGGAAGAGACCGCTGAGTATGTAATGAACTCTGATGAATTGACGCCGCTGATTGCTCAGTATGTGGTGAACGTCAGAGAGAGAACCGGCTCATATTATGGGTGGCGAACGATATCGGAGGCTCTTGTGGGAGAATCGCCGGCATCGGTCAGCAATCCGCTGCCGGATATTGACGGTTACGGGTTCTTGGCTGGCTTATGCACCAGGGATGAGGTCTCAAACATGATCTTCGAACTTGAGGCGAAGGATGTGGTGCGCGTCGGTAAAGATACCCTGATTCGTCCGGGGGCCAATATCCGGGAATTGCTGCCGGATTATCGGGGGTGGGCTCCGAGGCCTCGCCACGCTGCTGAACGATATGCCGAATCTCATGGCCGCAGTGAAGACCGGAAAGAGTCCAGTTGGACGGTATCGCGGTCGGGGCTGCGGACCGTGCCTGCTACCGATCAGGAGATTGACGACATGCGGACGATTATCGAATTCGTCAATGAGGAGATGCGTGTCATCGGACATGGTTACGGGAGAGGCAACACTATTAAAGCTCTTCGCGGAGAAAGAAGGAAAGAATTGGCGGCTGCAGGTCTTATTGACCTGAACGGCCACGGCAGTCTTAAAGGGCGTAGGTATCGTTATATCCGAAGATTGTTGCAAACGCTGATCGAGGCAAAAGTGTTGAGATATGGGAAATACATCACCATCATGCCGCCGAAAGAGCGTGATGTGGCGATTATGCCCGATTGCCTCGATTGGGTTGTGGATGAGCAGGAATTCAATCAGCGCATGGACGAGAGAGCGGATGCGATTGCGAGGGGTGGGCGGTAGTCGCCGCGCTCGTGCGGCCTCGAAGCGGCTTGCGGTGGATGCCAGTGGATAAGTCTGTGGATGACACGCGGGCCGTGAATCGTTACGGTAATCACACAGTTGTAGTTTCGGCAGAATATCGCCAAAAACACTACAGTTAGTTCGACGCGCCTTCTTGGAGTACTAGATATAGGGGTGGGGTTGCCGTATTGTGTTATAGGTTCAAGAAAACGACATCCATGTAATTTTGTTTGGCCCTGCGAAAGCTCGGCCAAAAACAGAGTCGAAAGGGGTTCTCGATGGGCTTGCAGATGATGGATGAGACCGTCGCCAGGCACGGGGCTCAAGGTGCCGTCAGGGACGGTGTGGTGCTCGTGGAGAAGCGTGACGGTCGTGTGGTCGATTTCGACCCGATCAACATCATCTCCGCAGTCAAGTCCGCCTTCAAGGATTTGGACAAGGAAGTCGGCCCGGAAGAGGAGGCCATGATCCGCGGCTTCGCCAATCAGGTGGAGGGTGAGATCAAGGAACGTTACGCAGGCCCCGCCAAGATCGAGGACATCCAGAACCTTGTGGAGCATGCGCTGATCAGCGCCCATCTGTACGACGTGGCTCGCGCATACACCAACTACCGTCTGGACAAGGACATCCAGCGCGCCAAGGCCACCGATGTGAACGAGGCCGTGGCCCGTTTCATCAACCATGACCCGACGCTGATCCACGAGAACGCGAACAAGGATTCCAACGTCTACGCCACCCAGCGCGACCTGCTGGCGGGCGCCGTCTCCAAGGCGGCCGCGTTCAACATGCTGCCCCCGGCCGTCTCCAACGCCCACATGAAGGGCGACATCCACTTCCACGACGCCGATTACTCTCCGTTCACAGCCCAGTCAAACTGCTCCCTGCCCAACTTCTGGGACATGCTCGCCAACGGCTTCACCCTGGGCAACGCCCCGATGGCCTCACCGAAGTCCATCGCCATCGCCGCCACCCAGATCACCCAGATCATGAAGGACGTGGCCTCCAGCCAGTACGGCGGCCAGACCGCCAACCGCGCCGACGAGCACCTGGCCCAGTACGCCCGCAAGGACTATGAGAAGTTCCTCGAGGAGGCCCGCGAGACCATCCCCGACGGCATGCCGGTGGAATTCGCCCGTCGCCAGGTCGAGAACGCCAAGAAGAACGAGCCGGCCAAGCTGCACTTCGGCAACCGTGCCCCGCTGCCGATGGACACGCCGTTCCACACGGATGTCGACGAGCTCGAGCAGGAGCGCGAGATCCTCGCCAAGATCCGCACCCGCAAGGCCATCTACGACGCCATGCAGACCATGGAGTACCAGATCAACTCCAACCGCGTCTCCAACGGCCAGACCCCGTTCGTCACGGTCGGCTTCGGCCTCGGCACCGACTGGTTCTCCCGCGAGATCCAGCGCGCGATCCTGCTCAACCGCATCCGCGGTCTCGGCAAGGAGCACCACACCGCCATCTTCCCGAAGCTCGTGTTCACCATCAAGCACGGTGTGAACGCCGACCCCGACGACCCGAACTACGACCTCAAGCAGCTCGCGCTCGAATCCGCCACCAAGCGCATGTACCCGGACGTGGTCTTCTACGAGAACATCGTCAAGATCACCGGCTCCTTCAAGGCCCCGATGGGCTGCCGCTCCTTCCTGCAGGGCTGGATTAACCCGGAGACCGGCAAGGACGAAGAGGACGGCCGTATGAACCTCGGCGTGGTCACCGTCAACGTGCCGCGCATCGCCATCGAGTCCCACGGTGACAAGGCCCGCTTCTGGAAGTTGTTCAACGAGCGTATGGAAGTGGCCCACCAGGCATTGCAGTTCCGCATCATGCGCTGCAAGGAGGCCACCCCGGTCAACGCCCCCACGCTGTTCCGCTTCGGCGCCTTCGGCCGCCTTGGCGCCAACGACAACGTGGACCAGCTCTTCAAGAACGAGCGCGCCACTGTGTCGCTGGGCTACATCGGCCTCGCCGAGACCACCGCGGTCTTCTATGGCAAGAACTGGATTCGTGACCACGGTTGGGATCCGGAAGGCAAGGAGTTCGCGCTGTCCATCGTCAAGCGCATGAACGAGCTGTGCAAGCAGTGGAGCAAGGCCGAAGGCTATCATTACTCTGTCTACTCCACGCCGGCCGAGTCCCTGACCGACCGCTTCAACCGCATGGACCGTGAGAAGTTCGGTCGCATCGAGGGTGTGACCGACCACGACTTCTACACCAACTCGTTCCACTACCCGGTGTGGCTCCAGCCCACCCCGATGGAGAAGCTCAACTACGAGAAGGACTTCCCGTACTACGCCTCCGGCGGTTTCATCAACTACTGCGAGTACCCGTGCCTGCAGGACAACCCGAAGGCGCTCGAGGCCGTATGGGATTACGCCTACAACATCGGCATCGGCTACCTCGGCACCAACACCCCGATCGACCACTGCTTCGTGTGTGGCTTCCAGGGTGACTTCGAGCCCACCGAAGAGGGCTTCAAGTGCCCTGAGTGCGGCAACTCCGACCCGGATAAGTGCAACGTGACCAAGCGCACCTGCGGCTACCTCGGCAGCCCTGTCCAGCGTCCGATGGTGCACGGCCGTCATGAGGAGATCGCCCACCGCGTCAAGCACATGAGCGGCGAGACCGGTCGCGTGACGCTGAACGACGGCACCACCCGCGAGTGGTTCGAAGAGGCCAAGTGATCCGTCGTGATTTCGCGCCCGGGGAGACCGGGCGCGGCCCGTCCGTGCCGTCCCATGGGCTCGCCAACGATCCGAAGGCGGGCCAATGGGACGGCTGTCGCATGTCCAAGCGCATGATCGCCGACTACAAGACCTTCATCGTCACCGACGGCGAGGGCGTGCGCAATTCCCTATACGTTTCCGGTTGCCCGTTCCACTGCGTCGAATGCTTCAACGCCTCCATATGGGATTTCCGCGCCGGCCACGAATACACGCCCAAGCTCGAGGACAAGATCATCGACGATCTCAAAGCGCCTTGGGTGCAGGGCATCACATTCCTCGGCGGCGAGCCCATGCTCAACACGCCCGTGCTGGTGCCGCTCGCGCAGCGCATCCGCCGCGAATTCGGCCACACCAAGGACATCTGGTGCTGGACCGGCTATACGTGGGAGGAGCTGATGCGCCCGGGGGAGACCCCGGACAAGCTTGAGCTGCTTCACCTCATCGACATTCTGGTGGACGGCCGTTATCTCAAGGACCAGAAGAACTCGCTGCTGCAGTTCCGTGGCTCGGCCAACCAGCGTATCCTCGACGTGCCGAAGTCCCTCGAAGCAGGCAAACCGGTCATCTGGGCCAAGCTCCACGATCAGGAGCGAGACATCCCGGAGATCTATCTGAAAGATCGCGAAGCCGGCGAGGGCGCCCAGGCCTCCTGACGATGGCGCGTCCATGGCGCATCATCAGTGTTAAGCCGCTTGGCAGATGATTAACGGGATTGGGTCTGTAGCGCCCACCTCCATGCGGGAATGACATGTATGTCTCCGCTGCTGGTATGAATAACGTCGTTCTCCCGTAGCGTGATGATGATGCCGTTCACGCCGGGCATGCGTTTCATGGTCTCCTCGAGTCCTCGAATTTCACGTACCTTGGTTTTGGGGGTGGTCATATCCGCTGTGACTTGGATGGCGGAATACGGCTCGATGCCGAGTGCATCGCCGATGAGGAAATCCACTTTCTCCTGTTTGGCCGTAGGCATGGTCAACGAGGTGATGGAATCAGTGCGCCTTCCCGCCTGACGTCGGCGCAACTCCAGATAGACGGTGGTCTCCAGACGCTTGCCTACATCCTGTTGGTTCGCGCGTGAGACCGCGTATGCCAGACCGGGGTCTTCGGCGTAGATTTTCGGCACAGTGGTTGTATTGGGCTTGAGTGATGTGGTGTATTCGTTGAGTTCATAGCAGAGAAACGCCTGCTCCATCAGATCGAGGATGCGCCGGGCCTTGTTCCAATAGAGTCTGTATCCGACTTGTTCCAGCTGTGCGGTGAGTTTGTTGACAGCGAGTTCACATGCGGTGTTGCGTAACACGAACAGTGCGATTTGATTGGCCAGAGCGATTTCCCCACGGCCCAGCTGCTCGGCCACGTCTCTGGCAACAACGTCACGCATATAGCTTTGTAACATATCAATACGTCCGGCATTGGGCAGCGTTTGCACGCCTGGGAAGCCGCCTTCTATGAGATAACGGTCGAATGCCGACTCCATGGCCGTGACGGTTTGTGCAGAGAAGGCGTTGTCGCTGCCGCTTGGTGCGTCGAGTCCGTGGAAATCGCAGTATTCGCGGAATGAGAGGGGCAGTACTTCATGCGAGTACGATCGTCCGCGGAATTGTGTGGCGATTTGTTCGCTGGACAGTTTGGATGACGAGCCGGTGATGACTAAGGTGACTCGTTCGTGCTCGGCAAGTCGCTGGCAACATCCCTGCCAGTGTTCGGTTTCCTGCACTTCGTCAAGGAACAGGAACGCGCCTTGTTCGCGTGCGGTTGGGCATTGCCTCCAATATTCCGTAACCACTTGATTGAGCGCATCGGGCGGCATGGGCTGGAGTCGTTCGTCGGCGAAGTTGAAATAGAGGATGCGTTCACGTGTTGTTCCTGCGTCCATTAGGTCATTGATGAGTTGGAAGAGGTGAAATGTTTTGCCGCTACGGCGCATTCCGGTGAGGATATGCACGAGATTGAACATCGCGGGTTCGGGTAATTCGTCGATAACCGGATGCCTTTTGATGGGGCGTGGAAAACGGTATTCCAATGCTTCGCGCACGAGCGCGGGATAGTCAGGTGCGGAGTAATGTACGGTTGCAGCCATGATGCCGGACCTTTCCACCAGTGCACAGGCTTCATAAATGATTTATGAAGATGATATCATAATTTCATAAATGATTTATGAAGTTAGCTCTTCTTTGCTGTGTTGCGCGATTGGCGATTGCGACCGGCGGGTGTTAGCGGGCGGGCTTGGTCTCTCCAGGGTCTGACAAAACCGGTCAACGCTACGGTTCGTTCGTGGACGTATCGACAGCCATAGTTGTCTGAAAACAGGTAGATCGAGGCAACGTACTTTCATATTGTTTGGCGGTGGGGATAAGGGGGTGATGACGGTCAGCGCCCAACGGCTCGCTGTTATGCGTCACATCGGCGCGAACTGTAGTGTTACCTGCTTTCCGTGAGCGAAATCACCCGGGCTGTGGGCCAGTTGGGCAGGTGGTCAGACTAAGCTGACCCGAAGAAGTAGCCGGGCGAAGCCGTCCGCAGTGCACCTGCCAGCCGTCCCGTGGCGGTTCCATGGTGCCCTGTGGGGAGGGTGATTCCGGAGGACCAACGTAAGAGGAAACATGGTTGATACCGTATCGAACGCGACCGCAGGCGCAGCATCGGCGCCTGCGACGAACGCATCGAAGGGCGCCAAGCCGCTGCGTTTAGGATTGGATATCGGCTCCACCACCGTCAAGGCCGTGGTGCTCGACCAATCCGATTCTCTGAGCGAGACCCTGTTCTCCGATTACCGGCGACATCATGCCAACGTGCGCGCCACCGTGGCGGGTCTTCTGGTGGACATCCACAAGAAGCTCGAGGAGCTCGGCCGTGGCGACGAGCCGATTCGCCTCGCCATCACCGGCTCCGGAGGCCTCGCGCTCGCCGACAACATGCACGTGCCGTTCATCCAGGAGGTCATCGCCGAAACCGAGGCAATCGACAAAGAGTACCCTCAAGCGGACGTCATCATCGAGCTCGGTGGCGAGGACGCCAAGATCACGTACCTGAAGCCCACTCCCGAGCAGCGTATGAACGGCTCGTGCGCGGGCGGCACCGGCGCGTTCATCGACCAGATGTCTACCCTGCTCGACACCGACGCGGCCGGCCTCAACGAGATGGCCAAGAGCTACGAGAACCTGTATCCGATCGCATCCCGTTGTGGCGTGTTCGCCAAAACCGATCTCCAGCCGCTCATCAACGACGGTGCCGCCAAGCCCGACCTCGCCGCCTCCATCTTCACCGCCGTGGCCACGCAGACCATCGCCGGCCTCGCCTCCGGACGCCCGATTCACGGCACCGTGATCTTCCTCGGCGGCCCGCTGTTCTTCATGTCCGAGCTCCGCGCGGCATTCCAGCGTGCGCTCGAAGGCAAGGTGGACGAGTTCATCGTGCCCACCAACGCCCACCTGTATGTGGCATATGGCGCGGCACTCCAGGCCGATACCGACTCCGACGATGAAGGCCATCATTTCGAGGCACATTCCTGCGCGGATATCCTCGAACGTCTTGAAGACCTGAAGAACCTGCCGTCCAATACGCCCACGATGCCGCCGCTGTTCCCCACCGAGGCCGACCGTGAGGCGTTCAACCAGCGCCATCACCGCGAGCACATCCACATCGGCACGCTCGAAGGCGCGCACGGCCCCCACTTCCTCGGTATCGACGCCGGATCGACCACCATCAAGGCCACGCTCGTCAACGACGATCGCGAAATCGTATGGTCGAGCTACGCCAACAACGAGGGCAGCCCGCTGACGGCCGCCATCAACATCGTCAAGCAGATCCAGTCCGAACTGCCTAAGGAAGCTTGGATCGCACGCTCCTGCGCCACCGGCTACGGCGAGGGGCTGATCACCACAGGCCTTCATCTGGACGAGGGCGTGGTCGAGACCATGGCCCACTACCGCGGTGCCGAAATGGTGAGCCCCGGCGTCACCGCCGTCATCGACATCGGCGGCCAGGACATGAAATACCTGGCCATCACCGACGGCGTCATCGACTCGATCGCCGTCAACGAGGCCTGCTCGTCCGGCTGCGGTTCGTTCCTGCAGACCTTCGCCATGTCCATGGGCCTGACCATCCAGGAGTTCACGCAGAAGGCGCTCGCCTCCACGCATCCGGTGGACCTGGGCTCCCGTTGCACCGTGTTCATGAACTCCTCCGTCAAACAGGCGCAGAAGGAAGGCGCCTCCATCGAGGACATCGCCGCCGGCCTGTGCTACTCCGTGGTGCGCAACGCGCTGTACAAGGTCATCAAGCTGCGTGACTCCGGCGAGCTTGGAGATACCGTCGTGGTCCAGGGCGGTACGTTCCTCAACGACGCCGTGCTGCGCGCATTCGAGCTGCTCACCGAACGCGAGGTCACCCGTCCGAACATCGCAGGCCTCATGGGCGCATACGGTGCGGCACTGACCGCCCGCATGCACTACCAGGACGTAGCGGACGACAATCACGATCATGTTCTGGCCGACGGCACCTCCGCCGAAGCCTCAGAAGCCGCGGAAAGTACCGACATGGCCGGCGTGGACACGACCAATGCGGCCGCGGTCGCCGAAGGCCACGACAACGAGGTGGTCATCGACGGCGTGCACCATACAGTCAGCTCCATCCTGACCGGCGACGCGCTCGACAACATGTCCATGACCACCGAGCGTGACGTATGCAAGCTGTGCCAGAACCATTGCAAACTCACCATCACCACGTTCTCCGATGGTTCGCGCTTCGTGACGGGCAACCGATGCGAACGAGGCGGCGACGCCAAGAAGAAGCGCTCCGACCGTCCGAACCTCTACGACTACAAGTACAAGCGTTGCTTCGCCTACCGCAGGCTCACCGACAAGAAGGCCACCCGTGGCGAGATAGGCATCCCGCGCGCGCTCAACATGTACGAGAACTACCCGTTCTGGTTCACGCTGCTCACCTCACTCGGCTTCAAGGTGATGATCTCCGGCCGCAGCTCCCATGAACTGTTCGAGACGGGCATCGAATCCATCGCCTCCGAGAACATCTGCTACCCTGCCAAGCTCGTGCACGGCCACATCAAGTGGCTGCTCAACAAGGGCATCAAGACCATCTTCTACCCGTGCGTCTCGTACGAGGAGAATCTTGTACCCAACACGGACAACCACTACAATTGCCCGGTCGTGGCCAACTACCCGCTCGTGGTCGGCGCGAACATGCCCGAACTGCGCGACCCGGACGTGCGCTACATGCACCCGTACTTCAACCTCGCCAACCACGAGCTCATGGTCGACCGCATCGTCGAGGAGTTCGCCTGGGCCAATGTGACCCGCGAGGAGGCCGAGACCGCCGTCAAGGCAGCCTACGCCGAGGACAAGGTCTTCAAGCATGACGTGCAGCAGGAGGGTCTCGCCGCGCTCGCCTACATGAAGGAGCACGGTTGCCGCGGCATCGTGCTCGCCGGCCGCCCCTACCACATCGACCCCGAAATCAACCACGGCATCCCCGAGACCATCTGCTCGCTCGGCATGGTGGTGCTGTCCGAGGATTCCATCTGCGAACTGCAGCCGGGGGAGAAGCTCAACCTCACCGAATTCCTGGCCGAAGGCGAGAAGGACCCACGCTCCAAGAACGCCGCCGGATTCCGGCACGTTGGCGACCGCACGGTCACCAGGATGCCGTTGCGCGTGACCAACCAGTGGGCCTACCATTCCCGCCTGTACGCGGCGGCGCACTTCGTGGCCTCCTATCCGGGACTCGAGCTCGTGCAGCTCAACTCCTTCGGCTGCGGTCTCGACGCCATCACCACCGACCAGGTCGCCGAGATCCTCGCCGACAAGGCCGACGTGTACACGCTGCTCAAGATCGACGAGGTCTCCAACCTTGGCGCGGCGAAGATCCGTCTGCGCTCGCTCAAGGCCGCCGTCGAGGAGCGCGAGGCCAACAAGGCTCGCGAGGAGGCCAAGGCCAAGGCTCAGGTTCGGGCTCAGGCTCAGGTGGCGGGCGGTACCGAATCCGCTGAAGATCAGGCCGTGGCGCAGGCTCGTGAGGCGGCCAAGGCCAAGGCCGAAGCCGATTTGGCCGCGGCAAAGGCGGCGCTCGCCCAAGCACAGGCCGCAGTGGAGGCCGCGGAAGCCAAAGTCAAAGCCGAACAGTCCCAGTCGACGAGTGGCGGACAGAACGGACAGAACGATGGCCAGCCGATTGGACCCAAGCCGATGGGCTTCCGCAAGACCGGTTCCAAGGCACCCACTGCCGGTCGGCAGGTGCTGCTCGATACCACCATGGCCGCCAACCCGAAGCTCACCAAGGCCATGCGAGAGGCCTCCAAGAAGGCCGCCCAGCGCGATATCGCGGCTGCGGCGAACAATCGCAATGTGCTTGCCGGCTCGAACGGCACCGTTGACCAGCCGGCAGCCAAGAACGGCAAGTCCAAGAAGTCGGCGCACAACAACGCCACGATGAGCCGTTATGCCCACCGTCAGAAGTTCCTCAAGAACATGAAGAAGGACTACACCATCGTGGCCCCGCAGATGAGTCCTATTCATCTGTCACTGGTCGAGGCGGTCATACGCTCCGGCGGCTACAAGTTCGACGTGCTCAAGCATGCAAGCCGAAGCGATGTGGAGACCGGCCTCAAATATGTGAACAATGATGCCTGCTATCCGGCCATCATGGTCATCGGCCAGCTCATCGACGCGATCCTTGAAGGCAAGTACGACCCGGACCATGTGGCGCTTGCCATCACCCAGACCGGCGGCATGTGCCGTGCCACCAACTACTTCGGACTCATCCGCAAGGCCCTAATCGACGCGGGATACCCGCAGATTCCGATCATCGCCATCTCCACGCAGGGACTCGAGGACAATCCGGGCTTCAAGGCCACCGTGCCGATGCTGCATCGCGCCGTCAAGGCGCTGATCCTCGGCGACCTGCTCATGAAGTGCCTGTACCGCGTGCGCCCGTACGAGGTGGAGAAGGGTTCGGCCGACAAGCTCTATGAGCAGTGGGATGTGATCGTGCGCGAGACCCTCGAACATCACGGGTATTCCAAGACGGCGGCCAAGACCCCATGGCTCAAGAAGGGTTGGCTGCCGTACGGCACGCTCGCCAAGGAGATCGTGAAGTCCTTTGACGCCCTGCCGCTGAAGAACATCCCGCGCAAGGTGCGTGTCGGCGTGGTGGGTGAGATTCTGGTCAAGTACCAGCCGGACGCGAACAACCATGTGGTCGACGTCATCGAATCGCAGGACTGCGAGGCAGTGGTGCCCGGCATCATGGAGTTCATGACCACCAAGCCGTACATCACCGACTGGAACGAGCACAACCTCGGCATGGGCGGCAACCAGTTCGCCTACGCCGTCATGCGTTGGGGTCTCGATCGGTACTTCGCGCCGATCAACGCGGCTTTGGACCTTTCGCACGGCAAGTTCCGCCGCGACGAGCCGATGCCCGAGCTCGTCAAGAAGGCGGCCGAGGTCACGTCCATCGGCGTGCAGGCCGGCGAAGGCTGGCTGCTCACGGCCGAAATCCTCGAGCTCATCGAACAGGGATGCCCGAACGTGATCTGCGCGCAGCCGTTCGCCTGCCTGCCCAACCACGTGACCGGCCGCGGCATGTTCGGCAAGATTCGCCGCCTGCACCCGGAAGCCAACATCGTCTCCATCGACTACGATCCTGGCGCATCCGAGGCCAATCAGCTCAACCGCATCAAGCTTATGATCGCGGCGGCCAAAAAGGCCCATAACGCCAAGTTCTCCGATGCCGGTGAACCGCAGGGGTTCACCGCGGCGGACTGATTCGCTTCATAACAGGTAATGCCGTAACGCCCGCTATCGGTTTTTCGTATAGCCGATGGCGGGCATTCGGGCGCGGCTCCAAGCATGCTCGCATACCATACCAATCATGGTTACTCCCAGAATTAGTTATGCGCATTTGCTCGCCAAGCCGAACCCCAAGCATGTCGACAGCCTGCTGAAGTTCTTCGAAAGCGGCCGTTCCCAGCGTGGCACTGGCGGCTTTGGCGTCGAGATAGAGCATCTTCCGGTGCATAACAGCGACGATACCGCCGTGACCTATTACGAGACGAATGGCATCGAGGCCCTGCTCAAACGCCTTGCCCCGTATTACGACGAGGAGAAGGAGTACTGGGAGAACGGCCACTTGGTAGGCCTGTCCCGTCCCGGAGTGGCTGTTTCTCTTGAACCGGGCGGTCAGGTTGAGACCTCCATCGGCATTCTGAAGAAGCCCAGCGACCTGAATGCCCTGTACTCGAAGTTCCGCCGCGAGGTCGATCCGATTCTTAAGGATTTGGATTTCCGTCTGGTCAACTATGGATATCAGCCGAAGTCCAGCTTCGCGGATGTGCCGGTGAACCCCAAGGATCGCTATGACGCGATGACCGACTATCTCGGCCGCGTCGGTCAGTTCGGCCCGTGCATGATGCGCTGCTCCGCCTCCACACAGGTCAGCATCGATTACGTGGACGAGCACGACGCCATCGAGAAGATGCGTCTGGGCACGGTGGTCGGTCCGATTCTGGCATACTTCTTCCGCAACACCCCGTATTTCGAAGGCGAGACGAATCCGTGGCCGCTGCTGCGCCAGCGCATGTGGGATTATCTCGACTTCCAGCGCACCAATGTGATTCCCGGTCTGTTCGACCCGAGGTTCGGTTGGGAGGATTACGCCGTGGATGTGCTCTCCACGCCGCTCATGTTCGCCGACCTGACCCACACCCCTGAGGCTGTGGCTTCCGGCGCGAGCCCCAAGGAACTGCATCGTCCGGCATTCCGTGAGAACGCGGGGGATGTGTACCCGGACCGCGAGCTCAATCCGTACGAGATCAACCACATCATCTCCACGCATTTCAACGATGTCCGTCTGAAGAACTTCGTGGAGCTGCGCCACTGGGATTCGCTGCCCATCGAGCGTGCGGAACGGCTGACCGAGATCGTGGCCTCCCTGTTCTATGTGCCCGAGAATCGTGAACGTCTGGAAAGCTACTTCGACGGCATCACCGAAGAGGAGGTCTTCGAGGCCAAGGCCAACATCCAGGCCCACGGCCGTCAGGCATCCCCGTACGGTCAGCCGCTGGAATTCTGGAAGGAGTTCCTAGGCCTCGAGGGTCTGCTCTCCGACATTCCCGGCGACCCGAAGCATCCCGACGTGTTCCAGGAGTAACCCGAGTCGTCTTGAAACCGTCAGATGGTGCGGCGGCCCTTGTGAGAGGGCGCCGCACCATCTTTTTTGCCTTCCGGCGTGTGGACCGGAAGATCGGAATGCCGGAGGGCTTGCGTGTGCTTCGCGCCATAGCGGTGGCGTGTGTAGCGCGCATGGATTGGACTGGCATGTTTGGCCTTGGCTTTGGGCTTGATGCAAAGACTGATATCGTCATTGTCCTTCACTTGCCGGTATATCGAGTGCATATTCGATATACTGGCTTTCATGAGCATGGTGAAGCAGAAACGAGTGCGTAAAAGCCCGGAGGAACGGCGCGCGGAGATTGCGCAGGCCGCAGTGCGTCTGGTGGGGGAGAAGGGCTACTATGGCACGTCCCTGAAGGATGTGGCCGACGCCGTGGGCATGAGCCAGCCCGGACTGCTCCATTACATCGGCAATAAGGAAGGCCTGCTGTCGATGCTCATCACCGATAACTACGACGTATTCGGTACGCCGGACGACTTCATGGCATCAGGCCTGCCCGGCAGCGACCCGGATCGTCTATTGTTCCCCGCTTATCTGCGTTATCTGGTGCGCTACAACGCGCAGCGGCGCGAGCTGGTGGCGCTATACATCGCTCTGGAGGCTGAGGCGTTGGGGCCTGACCATCCGTTGCATGAGTATTTCGACGGACGCCCGCAGGAAGTCTGGGAGCATTACTCACGCTATCAGTGGTGCATTCCGCCCCAGATGGGTTCGTGGGAGGATTCCATGAAATCGCTGGTGCGTCGGTGCATCGAGGCCATGGACGGCGTGCAGCTGCGCTGGATGCGCAATCCGCCGGTGGATCTGTACGACGAATGGCTGGCGTTCGAGGAGCTGCTTTTCCCCTCGCCGATGTGGGATAACTACCGGTAGGCAGAGTGTGGGCCGGCCTCGGGTCGCAGTCGATACGAGGCCGGTCT
Organism: Bifidobacterium reuteri DSM 23975; assembly: GCF_000741695.1. Taxonomy (GTDB): domain Bacteria; phylum Actinomycetota; class Actinomycetes; order Actinomycetales; family Bifidobacteriaceae; genus Bifidobacterium; species Bifidobacterium reuteri. The sequence continues at coordinate 250,532 of NZ_JGZK01000017.1, forward strand.
CGGGCCTTGACCGAAGCTGATTCAGGGGAATGCGGCTAACTCCGGTCTAACAAATCATAGATATCGTGATTGCGACACGCCGATGTGCCGTATGTAAGCGAAGAAACGTTGATTGTCCGCCGATTTGAATAACGAATAACCGTTAGATAATGATTTGACGGAAAGGTGCGGCCGGGAGTATTCTCAATGTTATCTAACGGACGTTAGGTATGTCAGGGAAGACAAATCAACAAGGTAAGGTTCAAAGATGAGTGATGCAATGACCGCCTCCGCCGAAGAGCGTTTTGCGGCATACAATGCGAACATCGCCGCGGCCGGCAAGGATCCGTCGCTGTCCCCCGAGACCGGCAGGCAGATGGACAAGGCCATGCTGTTCCGCTTTGGCGCGGGCTTCCTGGTCTTCGGTCTGCTGTGGATGAGCGGTCTGGCCATCGTGTCGGCCGTGTTGCTCACCAAGCATCTGCAGAACATCTTCGGTCCGGATGTCGAGGGCCTGACCGGTGTGATTAACGCCTGCACCGCCGTGGCCTCGCTGGTCTCCAACCTGCTGTTCGGTACCCTGTCCGACCGATCCCGCTCCAAGTGGGGACGCCGTACGCCGTTCATTGTGCTGGGCGCGGTGCTCGGCGGCGTCACCCTGTTCCTCACCGGCATGGTGTCGAACGCCGTGGCCATCACCATCATCTACTGCCTGTGCATGTTCGGCCTCAACGCCATGATCGCGCCGCTGGTGGCCATGATCTCCGACCGCATCCCGATGAACGTGCGCGGTACTATGTCCGCCTTCTTCGGCGCCGGCCAGACCTGCGGCGCCCCGATTGGCACCCTCATCGGCTCCGCCTTCATCCTGAATCCGTTCCCGGGCTTCATCCTCGCCGGCGTGCTCATGTTCCTCGGCGGCATCGTCGCCGTGCTCATCGTGCCGAAGGAATCCTCCGCCGACTTCCTGCCCAAGGACGAAGGCAAGGTCACCGATGTGCTCCGCAGCTTCATCCCGCCGAAGTTCTCCACCGCCCACGACTTCTACAAAGCGTTCGCCGGCCGTCTGTGCATGCTGCTGAGCTACCAAATGATCACTGTCTACCAGCTGCTCATCTTCCAGAAGTACATCGGTCTCGACGACACGGCCGCCGGTGCCGCCATGGCCACCATGTCCGTGATCACCATGGTCGTCTCGCTGGGCGGTTCCGTGGTCGCCGGCCCGATCTCCGACGTCATCGGCCGCCGCAAGCTGCCCGTCATCGCTGCCTCCGTGCTGTTCGCTATCGGCATGGCCATGCCGTGGATCATGCCGACCACCATGGGCATGTTCCTGTACGCCGGCATCGCCGGCCTTGGCTACGGCGTCTACTCCTCCGTGGACCAGGCCCTCAACGTGGACGTGCTGCCGAACAAGGAGGAGGCAGGCAAGGACCTCGGCGTGCTCAACCTCGCCACCACGCTCGGCCAGATGCTCGGCCCGGTGCTCATGTCCGTAATCACCGTGACCCTCGGCTACGCCGCCGCCTTCCCGATCTCCATCGTGTTCGCGCTGCTCGGCTGCGTATTCATCATGATGATCAAGGGCGTCAAGTAAGCGATTCCTACGCACGCCGATTACGCGCCGCCGGCCGGCCGCCAGCAGCTGTACGCCAGCCATAGCCGTACAGTTCGACGTCACAGGCGTGCGGGCCGTCTTCCTCCTCCTTGCGGCCCGTGCGGCACCTTCCTCCTCCCCCTATCAGTTACGATGTGCCGGGCCGGTCCGATTCAGGACAGTCCGGCATCATCGTTTCCGGAGCATTCGCTTCAGGCCGTCGCATGACTTATCGACGGCCTGACACATTACCATGTTTGGTAGGTCCCGAATGGTCGGGGCCGGGTCGCCGGTTCCGGTATGACTTTCCTGCCCTGTCGTCGATGATCCGGGGGGTGTTGTCGCCGGGAGCGGGGACGTTCGCAGACCGCTGATAGGAACCAGGCCGGCCGCATGGACGCTTCGGGGCGCATGGCGCAGGCCTCCCGTAATGTGGGTGCGGCGCGGGCGTCCGGATCCCCTTCTCCGCGGGTTCCACGGCGACCGAGGACACCTTCATGACGGGAGGGACGACGATGACACCGGACGACATCGACGTGTGGGTCGGGCTGGACGTGGGCAAGAGCGCGCATCACGCGCACGCCCTCGACCATGACGGCAACACCTTGTACGACAAGCCGCTCAGACAGGACGAGAAGGCCATCCGCACGATGCTGGAGAAGCTCTCCGAACGCGGGCGCGTGCTCCTGGTCGGTGACCAGCCCA
>NZ_JGZK01000018.1 GCF_000741695.1 Bifidobacterium reuteri DSM 23975
CTGTCAGCGAAGCTGACTGGGGGGAGAGATTCACTAGCCGCCGTCTCTCCCTCCGTCATCGCTTCGCGATGCCACCTCCCTCATCAGAGGGAGGTCTTTGAACGGCAGTAGCCCTTACGCAGTAAGCTCCGATTGGCTGAGCTGGGATTCGGCAATCTGCCGGTAGATCTCGCAGGTCTTCAGCAGTTCGCGGTGGGTGCCTTGGCCGACGACCTTGCCGTCGTCGAGCACGACGATATGGTCGGCGTTCATGATGGTGCCGATGCGCTGGGCCACGATGAGCTTGGTGGAATCCTTGGCCTCGCGGGCGAGCGCGTCACGCACTTCGCGGTCGGTTTTGAAGTCGAGCGCGGAGAACGAGTCGTCGAAGATCAGGATTTCCGGGTGACGGTAGACGGCTCGCGCGATGGACAGGCGCTGCTTCTGACCGCCGGACACGTTCGAACCGCCCTGGGCTATCGCGGCGGAATACCCTCCGTCCATGCGATCCACGAATTCGCTGGCCTGTGCCACATCGGCCGCCGCTTTGATACGATTCAGCTGCTCGGCCGGCATATCGGCACTTTCCGCAGCTTTGCCGGCGGCGATCAACGCGGCCTCGCGCTTACGGCCGGCGATGGTGGAGGTATCAGCCATTTCGACATCCGCCGACTCGCCCCGCACATCGTCGCCGTAGCTCACGTTGGAGGCCACGGTGCCCTTGAACAGCACCGACTGCTGTGGCACGTAGCCGATCTTGTCGCGCAGGGTCTTCACATCGTAGTCGCGCACGTCCACGCCATCGACCAGCACCTGGCCGCCGGTGGCGTCATAGAACCTGGGTACCAGATTGATGAGCGACGACTTGCCGGAGCCGGTGGAGCCGATGAACGCCACGGTCTGCCCGGGCTCGGCGGTGAAGCTGATGCCTTCGAGCGTGGCCTCGCGCGAATCGGGGTAGGCGAAGCTCACGTTGCGGAATTCCACCGTGCCGCGCGCGGCGGTTTCCAGCGCTTTCTCGGCGGCGGATTCGCGGCCGTCCTTGACCAGCGGTTCGGTGTCGAGCACTTCGAGCACGCGCTGCGCGGACACGTCGGCGCGCGGCCAGAGCACGAACACCATGCTCATCAGCAGGAAGCTCATGATCACCTGCACGGAGTAGTTGGAGAACACCACCATGTTGGAGAACAAGGTGAGCTTGTCGGTGAGCGCGGCCGCGTCGATCAGGTAGGCGCCGATCCAGTAGACCGCGAGCATGAGGCCGTTCATCACGGTGTTCATCAGCGGCATCATGAACGCCATAACGCGATTGGTGAACAGCTGGGTTTCGGTCAGGTCGCGGTTGGCCTTGGTGAATTTGGCCTCCTGATAGTCCTCGGCGTTGTAGGCGCGGACCACGCGCAGACCGGTGAGGTTCTCGCGCGCCACGAGGTTGATGTTGTCGGTGAGAGCCTGCATGGCCTTGAATTTGGGCATGACCATGGCCATCATGATGGCGACCGCGCCCAGCAGGAACGCTGTGGCGATGCCGGTGGCGAGCGTCCATTCGAAGCCTTCGTTCGCGATCTTGGCCACCGCCCACACGGCCATGATCGGCGACCTGACGATGAGCTGCAGGCCGATGGTGATGAACATCTGGATCTGCGTGATGTCGTTGGTGGAGCGGGTGATGAGGCTTGCGGTGGAGAGTCGGCTCATTTCGGCCGGGCCGAACGACTCGACCTGACGGAATTCCAGCGAGCGCAGGCGCTGGGTGAACGACGAGCCGACGCGCGCGGACAGGAATCCGGTCACGACTGCGCATGCCACGGAGCCGAGCGAGATGAGCAGCATCTTGCCGCCGGCGATCCAGATGTCCGACATGGCGCTGCCCGGCGTTTCGACCAGCTTGGTGATGTCCGACATGTAGTCGGGCAGCTTCAGGTCGAGATAGATCTGCCCGACGATGGTCACCAGGGCGATGAGCATCTGACCGATCTCCGCTTTGGAGAGGTATTTCAGGATGCGAAGCATTGGTTTCCCCTTGGGTTGGTTGGATTGGTTTGGATTGGATTGTTTGTTTGATTAGATTCTTTTGGTTTGCATTGGACTGTGTTTGCTTGGTGTTTTGCTTGGCTTGCTGATTCTTATTGCCGGCTTGGCTGTCGGCCAAGCATCGGTTGTGTATTACATCGGTTGAGCATTGCCGGGCATTGGCACACAGGCCTACGGCCCCAGCAAGTTATCTTCCGTTATTGAATTACTTACAGTGTAAGATATTACGCGTGGCAACGACAAAGGCTTCTGGACTCCGCATATTTCTCTTTGCGCGAACGCGAACCACACGGTGAAGCCGCGCGCACCCAGGCGCGCGATGAAGCCACCGACAAACCGTCTACCGAATCCTCCCAGACGGCCCCGGGAAGGCTTTCACCGCAGGAGCCCGAGTCAGAGCCCGAGCCGCGCTGTCCATTAGGCGGCGAAGCGACTTTCCTTCGAGCCATTCCCGCCGCTACAATCCTCGACGAGCATCAGCCGCACGCCCGCGCTGCTCCTCCTCAGCCCCGACTTGCCGATCGCGCTTCTCGAACGCGGCCCGCACTTCTTCCGGCGTGGGACGCGGCTTTCCCGGACGGCAAATCGACATGTAGGTCATGAATTCGCGGGAGAGGTCAAGGAATTCGCGAGTTCTGCGCTCCCCCATCTGCGAGAAGATCCAGCAGACGGCATCACGCATCTCCTGCATGTCGCGGCGCCCATGCTCGCGGCCGGCGTCAGTAAGGCTCACACGAACCACACGCCGGTCGTTGGGATCCACTTCGCGCGTCACCAGACCTTTTTTCTCCATGGCGGCCAGCAGTGTGGAGACGCGGCCGGAGGTGGCATGCATGGAATCGGCCAGCTGCGAGGGGGTCATGGTGCCGACATGGGCCAGCTGACGGATAGCGAACGCCTCGCCGTGCGCGCCGCGCATCATCTCGCGCTGCATCGCCGACCTATGGCCCCATACCGTGGTCCACAATTCGTGGACCGCCTCATCCTCAAAGCCCATATCGCCTTCCATTCTCCTGTAATCCCGGCAGCGCGTCATACATAATCGCGAACGGCGTTCACCCGCTTTGCAAGCGACCCCACTACCCGACTCGAGCGTATCCGCCCCACCAAGGCCTCAGTCGCCGCCAGACATGCCGCGCCATACAGCCATCCTAGGTTACCTCACACTGTAAACAATTTTTATCGTCTGACGAATCACCATCCGCATCATCGGCATCGACCAACTTGCACATACGCTTTCAATGGCCACCGGGCAGGCTTAGTCACCATCAACGCACACGCCACAATCAATACGCACGGATCGCATCGGCAATGAAGTTTCCAATGCATCAGCCGTTCGCAGCAATACGGTATAGTGAATCCCGTAAGCAACGAGAAGAGGCTTCGCAGGATGAGGGCGAAGCCGGAGCGCATGCGTTACTTACGACTGCACAGCAATGCGACGATGCTGATGACACCGACGCATGTCGCCGCGGTCCACGTCTCCGGGACGCGAACCGCGAGGATTACCATAACCATCATTATGACAACCCACGTCCAATCGGGTTTGCATGAACCCTGTTTCTTCCGGTTGTTCATTTCTGCCTCCTATTCATGGCAAACAGAAGGCCGGGCCGGGTCTGGCCCGGCCTTTGCCATTGGGAAGTCCTGATTCTCAATAACGCAGAGCGCTAGCTGTGCTGAGCGCGATGCACTACAACACGCTCAGCACATGCGGGAGCACCACCGCGCCGACGTGCTTATCTGCTCCGCCCACCGCCAACTCGCTGCCGCTCGCGGGGACGCGCAAAAATCCGGCTCTTCGGGTGTTTGTGTGGGTGTGGAGCACTGGTCCGGCCTTCTGGTTATTGGCGTCCGGGGAGTTGGAGGTCAAGTCCTCCGCATTTGAGCATGACGAGGCTGATGAGGTTGTCGAGGTTGCGGTAGCCGTAGCCGATCTTGATGGTGGTCTTGATCTTGTTGTTGATGGCCTCGAGCCTGGCGTTGGACAGTCCGGAACGGA
>NZ_JGZK01000019.1 GCF_000741695.1 Bifidobacterium reuteri DSM 23975
ACGGCCGCCGCGTCCGCCACGGCCCCGCGTGGACGGCCCGGCCGCACGCTTCTCAGCGAGCAGACGGAATGCATCATCCGGGGTGATGGTCTCGGGCGTGTATTGGCGCGGCACCGTGCGGTTCGTCTCGCCGTCGGTGATGTAGGCACCGAAACGACCGTCCTTGATGGTCACGTTCTTGCCGGTGGCCGGATCGGTGCCAAGCTCGCGCAGCGGCGGCTTGGCGGCTCCACGGCCACGCCCGCGACCGTACTTCGGCTGGGCGAACAGCTCCTTGGCCTTGTTCAGGTCAACGGTGAAGATCTCGTCTTCGGACCCCAGCGAACGGGTCTCGGACTTGCCGTCCGCGCCGGTCCTGGTCAGATACGGGCCGTAGCGGCCATTGTTGGCGGCCACCGTGTATTCGGAGACTTCGCCGGTTTCGGCGTTGGTCTCCTCATACTTGCCGACTTCGCGCGGCAGGCTCAGCAGGCGCAACGCATCCTCAAGCGAAAGCGATTCAGGGCTCATGGTCTTGAACAGCGACGCCATCTTGGGACGCGGAGCCGCAGCAGCCGCGGCTTTCTTGGAGCCCTTCTTGGCTGATGCTGCAGCACCGGCAGCTTCAGCAGCCGAATCGGCGCTGCCCTCGGCTGCGGCCGGCGGAATCAGCGCCACATACGGCCCGAAGCGACCGTTGCGGACCTCGACCGTGCCGCCGGTCGCCGGGTCGGTGCCCAGCTCGCGCGGACCGCCGGAATGATTGTCGATGAGGTCACGGGCCACGTCCACGGTGAGCTCGTCCGGCGCGATGGTGTCCGGCAGGGATGCGCGCTTGGGATTGCCTTCGGCGTCCAAGTGCTCCATGTCTTCCAAGTACGGGCCGTAGCGTCCGATGCGCACGTGCATGCCATCGCCGATGTCGATGGTGTTGATGGCGCGCGCGTCGATCTCGCCGAGCTGCGCCACCTGCTGCTGCAGTCCCTCATGGGCCTCGTCGGCGTTGCGGGCAGCGCCTTCGCCGGAGCCGAAGTAGAACCGGGTGAGCCAGTCGCGCCCGGTCTCCTCGCCGTGGGCGATGCGGTCCAGTCCGTTTTCCATATCGGCGGTGAACTGGTAGTCCACCAGCTTGGGGAAGTTCTGCTCGAGCAGCTTGACCACGGAGAAGGCCAGCCAGCTGGGAATCAGCGCACGGCCGCGCTCGTAGACGTAGCCGCGATCCATGATGGTGGAGATGATGCTGGCGTAGGTGGACGGACGGCCAATCTCCTTGGCCTCCAGAGTCTTGACCAGCGTGGCCTCGGTGTATCGGGCCGGAGGCTGGGTCTCATGGCCGTCCGGCTGCACGTCGGTGGCGTCCACCCGCTGGCCGACCTCCATCGGCGGCAGCGAGGTATTCGATTCGGAGGCGTCGGACTTGGCCTTGGCTGCTGCCTCTGAAGTCCCCTCAGCGGCGGAAGCACCGCCCCCCGCAACAGCAGTCTTCGGCTTGCGTCCCTCCCCTGTGGCCTTCATGAAGCCGGGGAATTCGATGACTGTGCCGGACGCCTGGAATACCGCCTCGCCTTCGGTCGGACCGGCCGGCGCGGAGAGGCGCACGGTGGCGGTGGAACCGGTGGCGTCGGCCATCTGGCAGGCGAGTGTGCGCTGCCAGATCAGCGTGTACAGGCGCAGCTGGTCGACCGGCAGTTTAGATGCCAGCTCGTCCGGGTCGTGGAAGCGCGAGCCCGCCGGACGGATGCACTCGTGGGCCTCCTGCGCGCCTGCGGTCTTGGTGGCGTACTGCTTGGGCTCGGACGAGAGGAACCGGTCGCCGAAATGATAGCTCACAGCGTTGCGGGCGGCGGCGATGGCCTCCTGCGAAAGCGTCACCGAATCGGTACGCATATACGTGATGTAGCCGTTCTCGTACAGGCTCTGGGCGGCGCGCATCACCGCGCGGGCACCCATGCCGAGGCGATTGCCGGCGGTCTGCTGCAGCGTGGACGTGGTGAACGGCGGCTGCGGGCGACGGCGATACGGCTTGGTCTCCATGGACATCACCGTGAAATCGGCGGTTTTCAGCGTTTCGGCCACAGCGGAGGCCGAAGCCTCGTCCAGCTGGCGCACGTTGGCTGCAAAGCCGTCCGGCGTGAGCTGACCGTCCGCGCCGAAGTCCTTGGAACCGGCGAGACGCTTGCCGCCGAGGGAGATCATGCGGGCGCAGAATTCCGCGGTCTCGCCCTGCGCGTCCGGCGCGGCGAGCGTGGCCACGATATCCCAGTAGGGCGCGCGCTTGAACGCCATGCGCTCACGTTCGCGCTCCACGATAAGGCGGGTCGCCACGGACTGCACGCGGCCCGCGGACAGGCCCGGGCCGACCTTGCGCCACAGTACCGGGGAAAGCTCATAGCCATACAAGCGGTCGAGGATACGGCGGGTCTCCTGCGCGTCCACCATATGCCCGTCCACGTCGCGGGTCTTGGCGAGCGACGCGTTGATGGCGTTCTTGGTGATCTCGTGGAACACCATGCGCTTGACCGGCACCTTGGGTTTGAGCGTCTGCACCAAGTGCCATGCGATGGCCTCGCCCTCGCGATCCTCATCAGTGGCGAGGTAGAGCTCGTCGGCGTTCTTGAGTGCGGATTTGAGTTCGCTGACCGTGCGCTTCTTGTCGCCGTCGACGATGTAGTACGGCTTGAAGCCGTCGTTCACGTCCACGCCGAACTTGCCGAACTTGGCCTTGTCCGCAGCCGGCACCTGGCTGGGCTGGGCAAGATCGCGGATATGGCCCACCGACGCCATGACGGTGTACCCCTTGCCCAGGTAGTCACCGATCTTGTGGGCCTTGGTCGGGGACTCCACAATCACAAGCTTGGTAGCCATTCCTTCTCCTTATTGTTTCCTGAAACGCACGGTGTTTCTTGGCGTCATAATACTCACGAATGGTATCGAACTGCCAAATTGGCGGCCGGGTGGCGTCCTGTTCGCAACTTGTTCGCGCCCCGTTCACTGCCGAGCGGACTGTGCCGGCGGAGCGGGCGGAGCCCCAATCAGCCCCAGTCGACTCAACGGCGCCGCCGTGATATGACGAAGCGCCAGCAGCAGTCCGAACGCGAGCGCGCTCACGCCCACAATGCCGACCACGGCGGAGACGATGGAGCCTCGCACGGCCCACATGGCGCTGACGTTCAGGCCGGGCACCACCTGCCAGACCGCGTATGCGCTGTACAGCATCAGCAGCAGGCCACCGGTAATCAGCACGCTGCCGACGATCTGCACACTCACCGAGGAAACTCGCCGGCCGGGATCATCCATGCCGGATGTGCGCGTGCACGCCAGTATCACCAGCGCGAACCCTGTCACCAGCAGTATCGACATCAACACATCCGACGTGCGGTGCCACTGCCCTACCATCACCGAAACGCCGACCAATACCGACCATGTGCCGCCGACCACTGCGGCGAGCGCGCGCAGCGCACGCGGCACGGCGATGAGCAGCAGCACCGCGCCGGCCACGGCGAGCATCGTGTGGCCGGACGGCGCCGAATTGGCCACCGGCGATGCGGTCTGGATGATGAACGGGCGCGGCAGCAGCGATTTGAGCTGGGTCGCGGCCAGGCAGACGGCGGCGAATACGACCATCTGCCCGACCAGCCACCAGCGCCGGCGGACCAGCGCCGCAACCAGACCAAGCCCGCCCAGCACGCAGCTGACCGTGATCACCAGCCATGACTGCGCCACGAGATTCATCGGCCCCGACGCCCATACCGGCAGGCTGGTCGGCAGATTGACCCATACGATTTCGTCATACGACTGCCCGTTTTCGGTGTGGACGCATACCCACCAGATGCCGAACGCGGCGGCGGCGAGCAGCACGCCGAACACCGCGCACAGCACGCGACTGGATATGCGCGGGCGGACGGTCAGCGGATCGAGCAGTGCGAGACCACTGTCGACGGCATCGGTACCGTCATCGTTGGAGGCATCCAGGCTAGTGCCGGGGAGTGTCGACGAATCAGTGGAACCGGCGTCCGGCGTTACCGGCTGCCATCGAAATTCAGGCTTCAGGCCCCCTGCCCCGCGTGTGCCTTCCGTCGCGGAATCGACCATGTTCGTAGGCGCGTGCGGATCGCGAATCACTGGATGCTGTGCGTCATTCATATCCAAGACTGTACGGCCGCGCCTCGGACACCAGCGCGTCGCGTCAATCCTCAGAGCCAAATCCGCACATAGTAGACAGGGAAAGCACGCAGGGAAATACAAGAAAACCCCCACGCACCCGTCAGAGGCCACTTACCCTTGCTGCATTCCTGCCCTGGGGGAGTTGGGTGACATAGCGCCGCGTGGAGGCTTTGTACAGTGTATGGATACGGGTGGACTACGTCAAGTTCGGTATACATATGGCGTATCGCCAAGGGGCGCCACGGCGAAACCGGCCGGGTTTGTAAGAATTCGGCGCAAATACGATTCCCCCAGAGCCAAAATCGCCCATTCTCAGCGCACTTTTCAGCACCGGCAATTACGGTGGCATGCATGGCTTCTTATCAACGTCGCGCACGTGCCGGCAGCGATGGGCCCGCCCTTCGCCAGCCGCGCACCGCACACAGCAAGTCCGGACAAGCCGCTCAGGAAGGCGCATACCGTACAGGATCAGGCCGCAGCAGCGGCAGTCGCGCCGACGGCACCGGAACCCGCCGCAGCAGCAGCCACCGAGCAAGCCAAGCCAGCCACGCCAGCCGCACAGGCTCAGCGCGTACCGCACGTACCGCGCACGCCACGCATCGCAGCCGCAATCACAAGAACAACAATGGCGGCAAAGGCAAGCATCGCGTACTCAAATGGGTGCTCGGCATCTTCTTCGGCCTTATCGGCGCAGGTCTGCTCGCCGGCATCGGCGTATTCGCATACCTGTACATCACCACCGAAGTACCGCAGCCGGAGAAGTTCGCGCTGGCGGAAAAGACCACCGTGTATTACGCGGACGGCACCACGCCGATCGGCTCGTACGCCGAGCAGAACCGCGAAATCATCTCCTGCACCGACCTGCCGGACTACATCGGCAACGCCATCGTGGCGTCCGAGAACCGCACGTTCTACACCGACAAGGGCATCGACCTCAAAGGCATCGCCCGCGCGTTCCTCAACAACGTGACCACCGGCACACGCCAAGGCGGCTCGACCATCACCCAGCAGTACGCGGAACGCTACTATCTGGGCGAAACCACCACGTATGTCGGCAAGGCGCGCGAGGCTATCCTGGCCCTCAAGATCGCGCAGACCGAGTCGAAGGACGAGGTGCTGTGCAATTACATGAACACGATCTACCTGGGCCGCAACGCCTACGGCATCCAGGCCGCCGCCAAGGCGTACTTCAACAAGGACGCCAAGGATCTGACGCTGCCCGAGGCCGCGATGATCGCCGGCATCATTCCCGCCCCCTCCACCTGGGATCCGGCGGACAGCCCTAAAATCGCCCAGCAGCGCTTCAATCGCGTGCTGAGCATCATGGAGGAAGACGGCTACATCACCGCCAAGCAGCACAAGGAGGCCACATTCCCGCAGACCGCGGAGGTGGCTCAGCAGAACGAATACCAGGGTCCGAACGGCTATCTGCTGGACATGGTGCAGCGCGAACTGGTCGGCTCCAAGGCCTTCACCAAAGAGGATCTGGCCACCGGCGGATACAAGATCGTCACCACCATCGACAAGGCCAAGCAGGATCTCATGCAGTCGGTGGGCGACACGCGTGCGGACGGCATGCCGGAATCCATTCAGGTCGGCGGCATCGCCGTGGAGCAGAAGACCGGCGCGGTGGTTTCCGTGTATGCCGGCTCCGATTACCTCAGCAAGCCGCTGAACAACGCGGATCAGGCCTTGTTCGAGCCGGGCTCCACGATGAAGCCGTTCGCCCTGCTCGGTGCCGCGCAGGAGGGCGTGAGCTTCAACACAATGTTCAACGGCAACTCGCACCAGCATTTCTCCGGCATCACCGCCGAGGTGAACAACGCGCTGAACATAAACTGGGGCAACATCAATCTGTATCAGGCCACGGCCAACTCGGTGAACACGGTGTTCATGAACGTCAACGAGCATCTGACGCCGCAGCGCACGGCCAAAATCGCGCATGAGGCCGGCATCACCGGCGACATCGACGAGACATCGCCGTACAACGTGCTGGGCATCAATGCGCTGACGGTGTGGGATCTGGCGCAGGGGCATTCGACCATCGCCAACAACGGCGTGAAGAACACGCTGCACATGGTGGCCAAGGTGCAGGATTCCAAGGGCAAGGACCTCTATAACGCGCCGAACGAGAACAAGAAGGTGTTCGACGCGAACGACTGCGCCCTGGTGCAGAAGGCCATGCAGGGCACGACCACGTCCGGTACTGCAGCGGGTGTGTCCTCGGCGCTCGGTGGACGGCAGGTAGCCGGCAAGTCCGGTACCGCCAACGACGAGCTGGCAGCCTCGTTCGTGGGGTATACGCCAAGCCTGATGAACGTGTGGGCTATCTGGAACCCGGATGCCGACGGCAACCCGCAGGTGGTGCCCGCGTTCGGCGGCTATGGCGTGACGTCCACCGGCTATCCGGCGCACCTGTTCACCGAGTACATGTCGCAGGCGTTGGCCGGCACCGCCGTGGAGCAGTTCACCACCGCCAAGGATTCCGGCAAGGTCGGCGGCCCGGACGGCACATGGGGCCTCGGCGGCTCGAAGTCCTCGTCCACGAACGGCCAGTCCGGCACGCAGAACGGCAGATCTAACTCCGATTCCTCCTCCGGCTCCACTTCCGGTCAGTCCTCCACACAGGAGTTCGCGCAGCAGTGCCTCAACAACGCGAGCTACTCCACTGAATGCCCGAACTATCCGGGCCCGCCCAGCGGCGGTAACGGCGGTAACGGGGACAACGGTTCCGGAAACGGTGACGGAGGCGATGGCGGTAACGGCGGTAACGGGGACAGTGGCGGCAACAGTGGCAATAGCAACGGAAACGGAAACAGCGGTTCCAGCGACTCCGGTGGCAATACCGGAAGCAATAGCGGCAATGGAAACGGCACGCCGTCCGGAGAAACCACCGGAGGGAACTCGTAATACCGCCTGCCTGTCTGCTTCACGGCAACGGTCCTGCAATCACGGACGCGCTGCGCGCGGCATCCTGCTGGCTCGCATGTCGGCTCGCACGTTGCCTACAAACAGCTTCGCTGTTTGCTTCACGGTGCTGTCCCGTCAAGGGGGCCAATGACCGGTCGGCTCCCCTTGTCAGGGGAGCTGTCGGCGCAGCCGACTGAGGGGTAGTCGACAGGAAGCTAGCCGACCTGATTTGGTCTCTCCCCCAGTCAGCTACGCTGACAGCCCCCTCATCAGAGGGGGCCATAGCCGTACGGACGCGCTGCGCGCGCAGTCTTCTGGCTCGCCTGTCGGCTCGCACGCTGCCTACAAGCAGCTTCGCTGTCCGCTTCACGGTACTGTCCCGTCAAGGGGGCCAATGACCGGTCGGCTCCCCTTGTCAGGGGAGCTGTCGGCGCAGCCGACTGAGGGGTAGTCGACAGGAAGCTAGCCGACCTGATTTGGTCTCTCCCCCAGTCAGCTACGCTGACAGCCCCCTCATCAGAGGGGGCCATAGCCGTACGGACGCGCTGCACGCTCAGTCTTCTGGCTCGCCTGTCGGCTCGCACAGCACCTACAAACAGCTCCGCTGTTTGCTTTACGGTGCTGTCCTGACAAGGGGAGCCAGAACGCACGCAACAGCCGGAGGGCTTTGCAGCCTCAGCGGGCGCGGTTGGAGCGGTTGACGGCGGAGATGATGGCCTTCAACGCGCTGGTGGTGATGGAGGAGTCGATGCCCACACCCCAGACGATCTGCGCATCATCGGCCTCGCCGACCTGGCATTCCACGTAGGACGCGGCCATGGCGTTGGTGCCCACGGACATCGTGTGCTCCACATAGTCCATGATGGAGGCGTCCACGCCGAAGTTGGAGATGGCGTTGAGGAAGGCGGCGATCGGACCGTTGCCGATGCCGGAGACCTCGCGCTCCACCGGCTCGTCGACGCCCACGTTCACGCCACGGTCGAGCAGGCGAGCCTTGAGCACGGTGTCCGAACCGTCCTCGCCGGAGCTGATGGCCACCTTCAGCAGCTTCAGACGGCCCCACGGCTCGAGAGATGTGTCATGCGTGTCGCCGACGACCACGCCGGCGGCGGTCATGCCGGACTGCTCGACCGGCAGGTACTCGTCCTTGAACAGACGCCAGATGTCCTCGTCCTTGACTTCCTTCTTGGTGTCGTCCGCGTACTTCTGCACGACCTTGTCGAACTCCACCTGCAGACGCTTGGGCAGGTCGAGGTTGTGGTTGGTCTTGAGCAGGTAGGCCATGCCGCCCTTGCCGGACTGGGAGTTGACGCGGATGATGGCCTCATAGGAGCGGCCGATGTCCTTCGGGTCGATCGGCAGGTACGGTACCAGCCAGACGAAGCTGCTGAGGTCGGCGCCGGCGCGGTCGGCGGCCACCTGACGGGCTTCGAGGCCCTTCTTGATGGCGTCCTGATGGGAGCCGGAGAAGGCAGTGAACACGAAGTTGCCGGCGTACGGGTGACGTTCAGAGATCTTGATCTGGTTGCAGTACTCGACGGTCTTGCGAATTTCGGGCACATTGGACAGGTCGAGCTGCGGGTCGATGCCCTGGGTCAGCCAGTTGAGGCCCAGCGTGACCAGGTCCACGTTGCCGGTACGCTCGCCGTTGCCCAGCAGGCAGCCTTCCACACGGTCGGCGCCGGCGAGCACGGCCAGCTCGGTGGCGGCCACGCCCATGCCCTCGTCGTTGTGCGGGTGGAGGGACAGCACCACGGCGTCACGGTCGTCGAGATGGGTGGAGACGTACTCAACTTCGTCGGCGAACACGTTCGGCGTGGTCATTTCCACGGTGGCCGGCAGGTTGATGATCATCGGGTGCTCGGGCGTCGGCTTGATCACGCCGATCACCGCGTTGCACACCTCGACCGCGTACTCCGGCTCGGTGCCGGTGAAGGATTCGGGGCTGTACTCGTAGTACAGGTCGATGCCCTTGGCCCCGGATTCGAGGTCTTTGCACAGTTCGGCGGCGTCGGTGGCGAGCTTCTTGATCTCTTCCCTGTTCTTGCGGAAGACGACCTCGCGCTGCAGCACGGACACGGAGTTGTAGAAGTGCACGATAGCGCGCTTGGCGCCCTTGAGCGCCTCATAGGTGCGACGGATCAGGTGCTCGCGGCACTGCGTGAGCACGACGATGGTCACGTCGTCCGGAATCAGCTCACGCTCGATGAGCATGCGGATGAAGTCGAAATCGGTCTCGGAAGCGGACGGGAAGCCCACCTCGATCTCCTTGAATCCCATGGAGACCAGCAGGTTCCAGAAGCGCAGCTTGCGTTCGGAATCCATCGGGTTGACGAGGGCCTGATTGCCATCGCGAAGGTCGACGGAGCACCAGCGCGGCGCGCGCTGCAGTCGCTTGCCCGGCCACGTGCGCTCCGGGTAATCAAACGGAATCTGCTTGTCATAGGCCACGTACTTGTTGTACGGCATGCGGCTGGGCTTCTGCGGATCGCCGATGAATCGTGCCGGAGGCAGCAGCGGGTCGTTGTTCCCCCCATTGGATGCCGCAGCGACGGCTGCGAGATCAAAGACAGATGATTGATCCTGACCCATTGTTCCTCCTTTTCTTGGGTTGTGCGCACGCTCGGGCATAGCACTGGCACTGCTGACGCCAACAGTGTTGACACCGGCATTACACTGTGCCACCTGTGCGGTCCGCTATGGGATTCACTCCACCCATATGGCCCGTACGGCCAGTGCCGGCTGATGTCAGCTGATGTCAGCCCGCGACCGGAGTCGAAACCGGGTTTGCACCGCTTGTCTAGAGCCATGCGCATCTGTTAATACGCATGTAACATCCTACAGGCCAGCTCGGGCAACGGCTGCGGAAATGCCGTATTGTGGCGGGCCGCGCGGACCGGGCCAATGAATTACCGGCGGCCGCCTCTGAGCAGCGAGCGTACGATGGCGGCGAATCCGAGGCTCATCGCGCCGGCGAGCACGGCGAACACCTCCGGACGGCGCAGCTCGTTGCGCATGCTGACCGCATCGGTCACGCAATGATCCTCGAACCAAACGCGCACCTCGTTGCTGGAATAGCGTCCAACCAGGTCGCCCCAAGTGAGCATGCGCGTCACATAGCCGGCCGGGTTGTTCTCATGGAACTCGAACAGGCGGATGCCGCGATAGCGCGACTTGGGACCATAGCATTCAAAGCCGCACGTGGGCGCATAGCCCAAGTCGAGGCCGTGCACGTGGCCGACGAACGCGTTCTTGTGATCGTGCCCACAGAACAGCGCGAAATAGCCGCCCGCCTCGCGCATGGCGTCCACCTCGCCCACGTTCTCGTCCGCGCAGCCGATGGCCTCGCCCAGCCGGGAGCCCGGGCGGCAGACCTCATGATTGAGCACATAGCAGTGGCCGGCGTGGGTGCGCGCGCCTTCCACGGCGTTCGGCGTCCAGGCAGGCACCTCCTTGAGGCAGTCGTAGAACTCCTGCGGCGGGATGTGCTGGAAGGCGATGGCCGGCACCGGCTTGCCGTCGCCGTTGCGGCGGCCGAGCTCGACCTGCACGGACTTGAGCCAGTCAATGGCCTCGGGCGTGGGGGTGCCGTAGCCGTCGGAATCCGCCAAATCAAGGCCGCGGGAGTTGACCACATATGCGGGGTATTGGGCGTCGCGCTCCTTGGGCGCACCGGGCTTGCCCGACTCGGTGGCGTAGTCGCCGGAGTTGACCATCATGACGCTCATGGCCACGCGACCGGAGCCGTCCGAGGACTCGATGGGCAGGGCGAACGTGCCCGGTTCGAGGCTGTCGGCCGGGTTGAGGCATCCGGGGAACTCGCGGTAGATGTCATCCTGTTCGTCGGCCAGGATGCCGCACTGGAAGTCGTGATTGCCATAGGTGGCGGCGAACGGGACTTTCGCTTCGACCACCGGGCCGAGGAAGCCGTCGAATGTGCGGCGGACCTTGGCGCGCGTCTCGTCCATGAGCTCGTCGATACCGGGCGCATCAGGATGCTCGGCGTCCTTAGTGGAATGCTGTCTGATGCCGCAAATCCTTGCCTCCACCTTGGTCACCGCGCGCACGCGGGCACCTGGCTGCTCGCCGCGACGGCGCAGGAAGGTGTCGATATAGGCGGGGTCGTAGCCACGGATCTGATCGCCGGTGAACACCACGAGATCGGGGTCGGCTTTGCGGATGGCCTCGCGGATGAGGCGGATGGTGTCGGGAAGCACGTCGGGGCCGTCCTGGACGTCGGCCATCTGCAGCACGCGGAAGCTGCCGTCTTCGCGGAATCGCAAGCTGTTCGTCATGATTCTTCAGTGTAGGCGGGCGGATGCGGCCACCGCTGCCTCGTTCACAGGAATGGCACAGGCTTTTCCGACGCCGTTCAATTCCGCAGGCGGCCGGGCTCGACGTGCCTGCTGCGCCTGCTGCGCGCAATCCCTTCCCGCATGCCCACTTGATCCTCCCGCCGGTCGGCCAGGTGTCGCAACGATCACTAGAACCCGTCTGGGGAGGCAGCCCACGGTGGGAAGGAGGCCCCACCGTGTAGGGAATCCCCCCATCGTGTAGGGAATCCCCCACCGTGTAGGGACACAAAACCTACACATCGGCGGAATAAAGCCATTTTTGCTCCCTACATGGTGGGCAAGTCCCTACATGGTGGGGAGGAAGGCCCAGAGGAAGACCCGAAGGAGGGCCCAGACGGGTGCGGGACAATCACACCGGAAAATCAGCGGAACAGGCTGATGCCGCGTCGGGCGGCGCAGTAGGCGTTGCCGAGCCACGTATGGCGCGAGTTCGGCCAAACGGCACCGAGGCGTGGCGCGTTCTGGCTCATCCAGATGCTCGGCACGCGGCCGTCCGCCGAGCGCGAGCCCAGCAGATTGAAGCCGTTCTTGACCATCAGCCATTCCGGATGCTGGGTGGCGATGGCGAGCCCCTCCTCGAGTGTGAGCGGCAGGCGGTCGTCGGAATCCAGCAGTTTGCGGGCCACATCCGGCTCGCGGTTGATGTAGCACGTGCCGGTATGCGGGTCGACTACCAGATAGAACGGGCCTTCGGGCGGGGTGAAGCCACTGACGGGCAGGAAGCTGGCGATGTCGCGCGGGGGCATCGTGGTGAAGCCGGCCATGCGGTTGATGGAGGTTCGGGCAATCAGGGATTCGGGCGAAACCAGCTCGCGCGTAGGCACCAGGAGAATGTTCGAGCCCAAGTCGGAATGCTCAAGCGCGCCGATCAGCGGACGGGCCAGCGCGCGGAATGCGGCGGCGGACATGTCCGCCACATCCGGGTAGCCAAGGGCCACGATGCGGTCAAGCTGTTTCTGCGCTTCTACTGATGCGATAGACATGCCTCCAGCCTAGCAACGTGGCGTAACAGTTTCGGGACCGTCACTTGTATCTGATTATCGTGAGGCACAAGTGCGGCAGCGCCATGGCATGCCGCCATTGCCCACCGCAGCCCCTCATCGCCCGTCATCATATGGGAAACGCAGCGCCTTGGGCAGCCGGTCTCCGTACAATTATCTCCATCTGCGCGCGGCCGTCGTGCATGACCAAGCACAGAGGTAATAGCACACGTTTCCTTAATCGAACTCAAGCGAGAAGCAGAAGGTATCATGTCCGAGAAATTGAAGGTCGGCATTCTTGGCGCCACCGGTATGGTGGGCCAGCGATTCGTCACGTTGCTGGAAAACCACCCGTGGTTCGAGGTGGTCACCCTCGCCGCTTCCGCGCATAGCGCCGGCAAGACGTACGAGGAGGCCGTGGGCGACCGGTGGAAGATGGAAACGCCGATGCCCGAATACGCCAAGCACATGGTGGTCGTGGACGGCGACGACGCCGAGAAGGTGGCCGCCGACGTGGACTTCATGTTCTCCGCCGTAAACATGCCGAAGGAGCAGATCCGCGCCATCGAGGAGCGGTACGCGAAGACCGAGACGCCGGTGGTGTCGAACAACAGCGCGCACCGCTGGACGCCGGACGTGCCGATGGTGGTGCCGGAGATCAACCCGGAGCACTTCGCGGTGATCGAGCATCAGCGTCGTCGCCTGGGCACCACGCGCGGATTCATCGCCGTCAAGCCGAACTGCTCGATCCAAGCGTACACGCCGGCGCTGGCCGCGTGGAAGGAATTCGAGCCGCACGAGGTGGTGGTGAGCACGTACCAGGCCATCTCCGGCGCGGGCAAGACGTTCAAGGACTGGCCCGAGATGGTGGGCAACATCATCCCGTTCATCTCCGGCGAGGAGGCCAAGAGCGAGAAGGAGCCGCTCAAGGTGTTCGGCCATGTGGACGCCGAGCGCGGCGAAATCGTGCCGTTCGACGGCCCGCTGAAGATCACCTCGCAGTGCATCCGCGTGCCCGTGCTCAACGGCCATACCGCCACCGTGTTCTTGAACTTCGGCAAGAAAGCCACCAAGGAAGAGCTCATCGACCGACTGGTGAACTACACGTCCGAGGCCGCTCGTCTCGGTCTGCCGCACGCTCCGAAGCACTTCATCCAGTACCTGACCGAAGACGACCGCCCGCAGGTCAAGCTGGACGTGGACTACGAGGGCGGCATGGGCGTCTCAATCGGCCGCCTGCGCGAGGACTCCATCTTCGACTGGAAGTTCGTGGGGCTGGCCCACAACACTCTGCGCGGTGCCGCGGGCGGTGCGCTCGAATGCGCCGAAATGCTCAAGGCCCTGGGCTACATCACCAAGAAGTAGCCAAGCGGCGGCCCGAGCAGCCGTCACCTCACCATTACCCCGGTAAACGTACGCTAAGCAGAAGTCAGCGTACGTTTACCGAGACGCATCCGCACCCCGCCTCTGCAAAGGTGTTGCGACTCCTGATTGTCTCGGACGGAAAGCATCATTATTGCTCAGGCCGGAAATCATCAACGCCTAATCACCATGCGAAGTCATGTAGTGACGCCCCTGCACTGACTAATGTGAATACGACTGTCTTGTTGCTCCATATGTCAACGTCGCATGCAGACGCGACGCCATTGACGGTACAAGTGGAACAATCGAGGGGCGAATCCTCGCACTCGTCATAATGAATCTGTTTGCCAACAACTTCTTCTGCAGCCTGCGAGCGCCTCTTGTTCTTCACAACTCCGGATCTTGGGTTAGCCACATATGTTCCGCGAGCAGCAAGCTCTTCCATGCTTTCTATTACTCCAACCGCAGCTTCCTGAGACGGATATTTGGTCACAGTCAAGCTCGCCACCGCACCATCCTTGCACGTAATCATGGTGCGAGACGACCAATCATATGGGGCACCTCTGGCTGCAAGGTCCTCCCACTTCGTCTGCGATTCGATTTGCCCCTTTTCTTGGCGCAGCACCGTCTGCAGAATAAGCGCCTTGCTTTCTGTACCATCAAGCGCAGTCGGCAGTTCGGCTACATCCATCGGGGCGACGCCTTCGGCCGGCCCACACCCCCAACAAAAACTCATAACGACAAGCATCAACGTACAACAGCTCACAATACGGCGTCGCGTAAACTTGTGATTAACCAGCATATACATACAACCTCGTATTAGTGTCAATCATGTACCTTGTAGCATAATGCTGACGCAGCAAAGCATATGTATCCTGAATTAAGGAATGCTTGACGATGAATATCAATGCAATAGAAGCGCCAATCCCCGATATCTATGGTTAAGGGACTCTGAAGATTTAGAGAACTTGTTCCGTGGGGCTGGCCCACAACACGCTGCGTGGCACCGCGGGCGATGCACTCGAATGCGCCGAAATGCTCAAGGCCCTGGGCTACATCACGAAGAAGTAGCCAAAAAGGGGACCAGAGGAGGCCACAGCAGCCGTCATCTCACCATTATCTCGGTAAACGTATGCTGGGCAGACAGCAGCGTACGGTCACCGAGACGCATCCGCGCCGTACCCCTACAAATGTGTTGCGGGGACTCTCACGGCGCATAAGGCTGTAGAACGGTCGGCGCCAGTCAGGCAACACGCAAGTCTGCCCGACTACTGAGTCCTTTCGTGGAAGAGTGGCGGGCTATCTGCGTTCAATGAGGTAGATTCGCTGCATTCCGGACAGCTATCTACGTTCAGTGAGGTACCAAATACGTGAAACCCCGAGTACAAACGTTGCGATATCGGCGTTCATACTCGGGGTTTCGTGGTTGGGATACCTCACTCAAGGCAGATAGCTTTCCGCAAAGAGTCAAATGTACCTCATTGAACGCAGATACCTCTCTGAGAAGCCGCCGCAAAAGCCGAAATCAACTACATTGAACGCGGAAAGCCCTCTAATGGAGGGCTTTCTCGCTTAGCAGGGGCTGATTTCCACTTTCCGGAAGATCTATCTGCGTTACGAGGGGCTGCGTTCGGAAGATACAACCTGTTTTTCGGCTCATTCCGACCGTCATTCCGCCATTATGAATGGCCTCTACTCTCGGGGCCAGCCCCTCGTAACGCAGATAGGTGTTCCGAGCCGCTGAAATCAGCCCCTCGTAACGCAGAATGCCCTCCACAGGGAGGGCATTCTCGTCTTTTTCTCAAATATCGATGGAGACCGGCATCGATTGAGACATCAATTCAGACCGGCACCCGACTTAGGCGCTCATGAGCTGAATCCGGCTGGGCTCAGAGCCGCTTCCGACCGTTGGACCGCTGCGAAGCAGACAAACAGGTGGACACAGCACGGCCCAGCGTCTGAGGCTCAGCACCCTGTGACGCTTGGCCCGCTGGACTCGGCCGCCACCGCAACAGTCGCCCCCGCAACAGCAGCCACAGCCGCTGCAGCCGTGTTACCGGCCGCACTCAGCGACCCGTACCGCCGTAGACCACGGCTTCGATCTGCTTGGCGTCCAGACCGTAGGCGGTGTGCAGTGCCTTGACGGCTTCGTTGAGCTGGTCGAGCGGCACCAGAGCGGCAATACGGATCTCTGAGGTGGAGATCATCAGCACGTTGATGCCCTTGTCGCTCAGCGCGCGGAAGAACTTGGCGGCCAGACCGGAGTGGGTCTTCATGCCGACGCCCACCACGGCCACCTTGCCGACGTTGGTGTTGATGTCGAAGGAGTGATAGCCGAGGTCGTCCTGCTTGTCGATCAGCGTGTTCTCCACCTGCTTGACCGACGCCTCGGGAACGGTGAAGGAGATGTCGGCGGTGCCCACGGACGCGCCGGCCTGCACGATCATGTCCACGTTCACGCCCGCGGTGGCGAGCTCGGTGAACACCTTGGCGGCCATGCCCGGTTCGTTCGGCACGCCGCGCACGGTGGCCAGCGCTTCGGAACGGTCGTGGGCGATGCCGGAGATCACCGGGGCCTCAGGACCGAGATCGGGGAACAGGTCGCCCATGGATTTTGCTTCTTCTTCAGTCATGTCTATTGCCTTGTCTTGGTTGAGTTTACGTGTGTTGCGATGAATGTGTGCCGGCGCGCGACCGGCCGACGGTCAGTCGACGGTCAGTCGAGGTTGGGCAGCGTGCGCGGGTCCACTCCCTCGGGCACCACCAGCGTGCCCGGACGATGCGAGAAGGAGGAGCGCACATGCAACGGCATCTTGAAACGCTGGGCGTATTCCACGCAGCGCAGCGCCAGCACCTTGGAGCCACAGGAGGCCATCTCGAGGATGGATTCGTAGTCGATCGCCGGAATGCGACGGGCGGCGGGCACGATGCGCGGGTCTGCGGTGAAGATGCCGTCCACGTCGGTGTAGATCTCGCAGATGTCCGCGCCGAGGGCCACAGCGAGCGCCACGGCGGAGGTGTCGGAGCCGCCGCGGCCGAGCGTGGTGGCGTCGCCCTTGGCGTTGATGCCCTGGAAGCCGGCCACAATCGCGATATCGCCAAGCGCGAGCGCGTTCTTCACGCGATCCGGCTTGACGGACTTGATGTGGGCCGCGCCATAGCGGGCGTCGGTGAAGAAGCCTGCCTGCTGTCCTGTGAACGAGTGGGCGCGGCTGCCTTCGGCGTGGATGGCCATGGCGAGCAGGCTCATGGAGATGCGTTCGCCGGCGGTCATGAGCATGTCCATCTCGCGCTCGGGCGGGTTGGAGTCGATGCTCAGGGCCTGGTCGATGAGGTCGTCGGTGGTGTCGCCCATGGCGGAGACCACCACGGCCACCCTGTTGCCCTTCTTTTCCGTTTCAACAACGCGCTTGGCCACGCGCTTGATTGAATCGGTATCGGCGACCGACGAGCCGCCGTACTTCTGCACGATGAGAGCCACTGCTGTCCTTCGTTCTTCTCTTGGGTTTGGGTCGAGCGGTCAGGCGTCCGATGCAAGGCGTCCGCCCCGGGCCGGTACGGTACTCGCGGCACGCGCTGTGTGTGCTGCCACATGTGCCCGATGCGCTGCGCGCGCTGGCTGCGCACGTTCGAACAGCAACACGCGCTGCGGTCGACGTGGACGTGCCGGCGTCGCCATCCTTCACCCTGTTGTTTTGCGCTTCATTCTACGTAAGCGGCACGATTATAAGGATTATGCACTGCGCAATATGGTCATCCACCCATCATGCGGACGTCTGTCAGAACCGGCACCAGACCGGATATTGAAGCAGTGTATTGAAGCAGTCCGCAGACAATGGCTTCCGACAATGGCTTCATTGACTGGCGGAAGCCAACGTTGACTGTAGGAAATCCAACGGATTTCGCCGGAAAACCAAGCCAACGCACACCGCAACTTATACGTCGATGCGTCGTCCACAGACAACACCCAACAAGCGCCCGACAAGCGCCCGCCGCCCCGAATGAAGCCGCTACGCAGGCCAGTCGCGCAAACTGCATGAATACTCTGTGAACATACAAAGCACCCCGCGGGTCCTCCTTCATTCTCACGTTCGCTCGTTCTACAGTGGAATTGCGTTGTGGTGGTGGCAATCGACGCAGCACAGAACTTAGCGACCGGTTACGCACCGAAGCAGCTAAGCGTCAATGACAGGGAGGTCATGATGGCCGGAAAGAAAAACAATTCGTGGAACTACTGGCAGATGAACTACCGGGGCAGGTTCCGCCGCACGAAGAAAATGATCCCCTTCATCATCGTGCTCTGCGTACTGCTGCTCATCCTTGGTGTGCTTGCGGATGATCTCGGACAGGCTCTGGTCTGGATCGTCCTCCTCGCTGTCGTCGGCGTGGCGCAGTACTTCTACACCAAGAAGAAGGCCGACGAAGAAGAGGCGCAGGAGCAGGCCGCGCAGAACGCAACAACTCAGGCGGCACCGGGTGCGCCCGGCTACGCTCCGCAAGGCGCCCCGGCACCGCAGGGCTACGCCCCTGCAGGTTATCCGGCGGCGACCGCAGCGCCCAACGCCGCACCAGCCACCCCGGGCTACGCGTCAGCACCAAACTATAGCGCGCCAGCTTCCGCCGCACCTCAGGCTCCGTTTGCACCGGGCGCAGCCCCGCAGGCTCCCATTCCCTCACCTGAGGCCCAGAACGCACAACCCTCTGCCCCGACACCCCTGAATGCACAGGCCGGCCCCACGGTTCCGCCAACGACTGCGGCGCCGGCTCCGTCGCCGGCATCGAACGCTGCCGCCGCTCCGCAACAAGGCGGCACCAACCCTTTTGAGCAGGAGACCGGCTCGCTGCAGATGCAGATGGCGTACCTTGCCGCGTCTCTTCCCAACCAGGACGCCATCAGCAACGGCACCATCCAGACCGTATACGTGCATGCCGCCGTGCAGAACGGCGCCCCCACGTGGGACTGCTTCTTCCGCTCCGGCAATGCACTGGTGGCGTCCGGCGACCTGCTGAAGAACACGCCCGCCGAGGCACGCAGCCGGTTCTTCGACTCGGGTCGCGCGTTGGTGAGCCAGTATCTTCAGGCATGCGCCAAGTACGGCGTGGATGCACCGACCGAGCTGCGCATCACCTACGACCCGCGCACCCACAGCCTGCACACCGACGTGAACTATCAGCCGCTGACCGGCACGGGCGATCAGGATCCGTTCATGGTCTGGGCGTCTAGCGTGTACGCCTCGTTCTCCGGGGCCAACAGCTGATCTGCGTCCGCTTATTGTTGCGTAAAGCCCTCACAAAGCCCTCGCTGCGCCGCCCGCCAGCGGGGGCTTTTCGCAATGAAGAGCAGTAAGGTACGGCTGGGGCACCGCGCCCGCGACGCATCTCCATTCGGACTGGATATGGTCGCAATCATGGTCATCGCGCTCTCCGATTATGCGCCACGCTGGTACAGTATGGGCGATTATGCGCTGACGTGGCACGAGGGATTGTCCCGCAAGCGCAGAATCGTCTCTTTTGCACTTGCGTGGCGCGCGAACGCGCCGACAGCGGCAGGGCAGAGACACGCAAAACCGCGGAAATCCGCCATTGTGAGAAATTGTGAATATGAGGCGTGTGCCCCACAAACGCAAAACAGGCGATATTGCACTTGCGTGGCGCACAACAGGCACCCGCACCACGCCCGGTTGGCCGGCATTTTCAGTTTGGCGCACCGCACTCAATCTGTTGAATATTTTTGACATACATGACAATTATTTTCAATAACTTGTCTTTCTATTGAACATCTTTGACATATATGCAACAATAATTCAATAGCACATACCAATCCACCAGAGGAAAGACCTCATGCTGATACACCGAGACAGATATCTCAACGATCTCATCGCACGCATGGGCAATGGTCTGGTCAAGGTGATCACCGGGGCGAGACGCTGCGGAAAATCCTTCCTGCTGTTCACTCTGTTCGAGGATTATTTGCACGGCAAGGGCGTGGACGACGACCACATCATCGAAGCCGTGCTTGACGACATGGCGTATTCGGACCTGCGCGACCCGGAACGGCTGTACGCATACATAACGTCGCGTATCACAGCTCGCGACGAACAGTATTACGTGCTGCTGGACGAGGTGCAGTACGCAATATCCGACACGGAGATGCACGGCGATGAGCCTCCGCAACTATACGAGGTGCTCAACGGACTGCTGCGCATGCGTAACGTTGACGTATATGTGACAGGCAGCAATTCGAAGATGCTTTCCACCGACGTGATGACCCAGTTCCGCGGCCGCGGAGACGAGGTGCGCGTCCGCCCCCTGTCGTTCGCGGAATTCATGCAGGCATACGATGGAGATGTCCAGCACGGCTGGGCCGAATACGTGGTGTTCGGCGGCATGCCACTCACCCTGTCCATGCGGACCGACGAGCAGAAATCACGGTACTTGGAGAGCTTGTTCTCGGAAACCTATCTCAAAGACATCGTCGCACGGAACAGACTCCGCAAATCGCAGGAACTCGACGATCTGGTGAACGTCCTGGCCTCTTCGATCGGCGCGTTGAGCAATCCGTCCAAGATCAAGGCGACGTTCAGCAGCGTACTTCACTCCCTAATCAGCGTAAATACAATCACACAGTACATCGGCTATCTCGAGGACGCCTTCATCATCGAGGAGGCATGCCGCTACAACGTCAAGGGACGCCGGTACATCGGCAGTCCGAAAAAGTACTATTTCGAAGACGTGGGATTGCGCAACGCGCGTCTGGGATTCCGCCAAGTCGAACAGACGCACATCATGGAGAACATCGTATACAACGAGTTGCGTATGCGCGGGTTCAACGTCGACGTGGGCGTGGTCGAACAACGCGGATACCGCGACGGCATGCCTTTCCGCAGACAGCTGGAAATCGATTTCGTCGCCAACCTCGGCAGCCAGCGGTACTACATCCAATCAGCGTACCAGCTGCCAGACATGGAGAAGACCGCGCAGGAAAAGGCCTCGCTACTCGGCGTCGACGACAGCTTCCAGAAGATCGTGCTGGTGCGCGATATCATCAAGCCCACACGAGACGACCACGGCATCCTCACCATGAGCGTCTACGACTTCCTGCTCGAGCCGAACATCCTGCAGGCATAAGCACGCAATCACAATTAACCGGGAGCAGACTGGCCCGGTAGCCAGCGCAAAACAAGGAGTCAGACTGGCGTAAAACATGGCAATGTTCGTGCCCCGCAATTGCAAAAACGCGCTTTCTGCAGTTGTGTGGCACGCGGATGCGCCAGCGTGACACAACCACGAACAGCAAAACCGCGGAAATCCGCCATTCTCAGATTCCACGCCATTGTGGGCACGAAACAGACTGTGCCCCGCAAGTGCAAAACAGGCGAAATTGCAGTTGCGGGGCACACGACAGGCATCCACGACACACTAAGCATGCCCTCAGCGAAGCGACATGGCCATTACGCGCCCGTCTGGCTTCACTCAGCATCACGCAGCGAAGCCAGCCGGGCAACCACTGGCCAAACTACTTCACTGAGAACGCCCAGCGACGCCAAACGGCCACAATATGCCCAAACAGCTTCACTGAGAACGCTGTCAGTGAAGCCGCCATGACATCAACTGGCCAAATGACTTCGCTCAGCCAACTCAGTGAAGTCACACGGCCACCACATGCCCAACCGACTTCACCAAGCCACCTGAGCGACGCCACACGGCCACCACCCGGCCAGCCACTTCGCCAAACAAACCCGGTGGCACCACACAGAGACGATTGGAACGCAATCGGATAGGCGCCTACGTCAGCCAACACCCAAGCCATGCAAATCAACGAGTGGGCATTATGTAAATCGACGAGTATACTTTATGCAAATCAACGAGTATAATATATGCAAATCGACGAACATTTGTCCGATATGTTCGAGAATTCGGCAAACCCAAGAAGAGGGAAAGAACATAGCCCTATGATTCCACGCGAACTAACCGCCAAACTCCAATCCCTGGCAGAGCTATTCCCCGCAGTCACCCTGACCGGACCAAGGCAAAGCGGCAAATCCACCCTCGTCCGGACGACATTCCCGAACTACCGATACGTCTCACTTGAGGATGAGGACATGCGCGAAGCGGCGTTGGACGATCCGCGCGCCTTCCTCGCCAGATACAACAACCACGTTATTTTGGATGAGGTGCAACGCACGCCTGCGCTGTTCTCCTATCTGCAAGGCGTCATCGACCAGCACAACGCCCCCGGTCAATACATCTTGTCCGGCTCGCAGAACTTCCTGCTCATGAACCGCATCTCCCAATCACTGGCAGGGCGCGTCGCCGTACTTCATCTGCTGCCATTGTCGTATTCGGAGCTCGCCGCCGCCCATCGCGAGCCGAACACCATCGACGATTTCCTGTTCGAAGGCTGCTATCCACGCCCAGTGACCCTCGGCATCGACCCCGCGGACTTCTTCCCCAGTTACATCAAGACCTATATTGACCGTGACGTACGGGCAGAACTTGGCATCAAAAAAATCACCGAGTTCAATACATTCCTCACGCTATGCGCCACCCGCGTAGGAGAAGTGCTCAACATAACAAGCCTCGCCAACGATTGCGGCATCAGCACCGACACCGCCCGCGACTGGCTCTCCGTTCTGGAGACAAGCTTCATCACGCTACGATTGCACCCATACCACAAGAACTATGGGAAACGACTCATCAAAGCGCCGAAACTCTACTTCTACGACACCGGACTCGCAGCCAATCTGCTCGGCATCGAATCCGCCGACCAGCTGTTCACCAGTCAGAACCGTGGGAATCTGTACGAGAATGCCATCGTGGTGGAAATCATCAAACGATATCAAGCAATCGGGCGCGAGCCGAAACTGTTTTACTGGCGAGACAGCAATCAGAAGGAGATCGATCTCATCATCGAACGAGGTGGCCGGCCGCAATACGCCATCGAAGTGAAGTCCTCGTCCACATACCGGCCGAAGTCCTTCGAGAATCTCGAGGATCTGGCGCCGCTGATGGGCGTCGACCCACAGCACCGCTTCATCGTCTACGGCGGCAGCGAAGCCATCGACACACGTCATGGACACGTCATCGGCATCAACGACGTGGGCAGACTTGTCCAGTAAGGTTCGGCGAAGCAGGCTTCGCTGCTGCTGACTTGAGCATCACGCCTTCACACTTTCGTCCACAATGACACAAGTTTTTATGCTATACCAACGCTATAGCAGAAGAATCGCAGCAAAAAGCAGAAAAATAACATGATTTTACGATTGCATATCGAAAACTGATGCATCTCCATCGACATTCACACAAATAATTAGTACAATAGCAGAAGTTTTAAATCCTATAGCAGGATTTTCAATTCGACGATAACCTGCACAGCAACCTGCGACAACAATGAGGTGTGATATGCCTGCGGAACTTGAGCAACTGGTGAGGGACACGGTGAAAAACCGTTGCGAGACACAGACGTTGGAGGTCAAAGCCGCCGCGGAAGGCACACCGCGCGTATACGATTCGTTGTCTTCGTTCTCCAATCAGAACGAGGGCGGCATCATTCTATTCGGCATTGACGAGCAAGCGGGCTTCACAATTTGCGGCGTCTACAACGCGCAGGATCTACAGAAAAAAGTGTATGGCCAATGCGAAGGCATGACACCGCAGATACGGCCCGTCTTCGCCACGGTCACCGTAGACGGCAAAACTGTGGTGGCGGCATACATCAACGGCCGTCCCATGAGCGAGCGCCCGGTGTACCGAACCAGCCGAGGTATCACGGAAGGATCCTATACGCGCATCGGAGATGCTGACGTGCGTATGACCGCCACCGAGCTTTATGAAATCGAATCCTTCAAAGAGGGCCGCAGAGACGACATCAGCATTAGCCCATCCGCGGAACCCGACATGCTGGACAAGACCAAAGTCGCCCAGTTCATCATCGACGCAGCCAAGGAACGGCCACTGCTGGCACGACGCTCAGACGATGAGATCCTGACGCTCACCGGAGTCATGCAGCATCGCAAGCCCACACTGGCGGGCATGCTGACACTCGGCGATTATCCGCAACGCATCTACCCCAATTCATGCATCACCGCAATCGCGGTGAACGGCACCGACATTCAGCCCGATGGCAATGGGCAGCGTTTCACGGACAACAAACGTTACGAGGGCACCATATCTGAGATGCTCGAGGGCGCCGCGGGGTTCGTGGCCCGCAACAGTAGAACCAAAGTGGTGATCCGCAACGGCAAACGTACGGACATACCCGAATATCCGGAAACCGCCGTACGGGAGATACTCACCAACGCGTTGATGCACCGCGATTATGGCCCCTATTCCAACGGAACCCCCATTCGCCTTGTGCTGTTCTCCGATAGGCTCGAATGCTGGAATCCGGGAGGCGTATATGGCGGGCAAAGCATCAACGATCTGGGATACGCCAATATGCCGACCCGCAACCCCACCTTGGTCTCATTGCTGGAAATAGAGAAAATCGCGGAGAATCGCCATTTGGGAATCCCCGTCATTCGCGAAGAAGCCGCAGATTGCGGCGTCCGCCAGCCGGAGTTCATCGACCGCAAAGGCTCGTTCATGGTTCGGTTCTTCAACACCGCTGATCCTGCGGAGCGTACGGGGCATGCGACTCCCACAGAACCCGCGAATCATATCGAGCATGTCGACAATGCCAGCGATGAGAGCCGCGCACAGGCATCCCCGGAACAGGCGCAGGGCAACGCACATGAGCGCTACATAGATTCCGAACAAGTCCGACAAAGCATACTCCGATATTGCGCAACGCCCCGTTCCGCACAAGACATAGCAGGCCACCTCGGTCTGAGCATGACATATGTAAGACGAGCATATGTGCTTCCCCTGGTCGCCGGAGGACAACTCGCGCTGACGCTGCCGGACAAGCCACGCAGCAAATTCCAGCGATACCAGTCCAGCACCGCTGCGTGATTCAACCGCGCCATTGAACAGCTGTCGCGAGCCGCCCTTGCGGCCCCACTGGTGGGGTCAGGCATGTTGAGGATGGTTGGCGATGATTGAGGATGATTGGGATTGTTGGGATTATTGGGATTATTGGCGATGATTGGGATGGCCGGCAATGACCCTTCCGCCAGCGATTGAGGTGTGGCCGTGCCCCGCAAATGCAAAAACGCGCTTTCTGCAGTTGCGGGGCACACGGGTGCGGCACGCAAACGCCGTCAATCGATACACATGACCACCGTGGCACAACCACGAACAGCAAAACCGCAGAAAACCGCCATTCTCAGATTCCACGCTATTGTGGGCACGAAACAGGCCGCGCCCCGCAAGTGAAAAACAGGCGATATTGCAGTAGCGGGGCACGCGACAGGCATCCGCATCACACCCCAGCACGCCCACAGCGAAGCCAAACGGCCACAACATACCCGGCTGGCTTTGCTTAGCAGCACTTCGCTTAGCAGCACGCAGCGAAGCCAGCCGGGCAACTACTGGCCAAACCACTTCACTGAGAACGCCCAACGCAGCCAAACGGCCACCACATGCCCAACCGACTTCACTGAAACGCTGTCAGTGAAGTCATCACGACATCAACTGGCCCGATGGCTTCACTAAGCCAACTCAACGAAGCCAAACGGCCACCACATGGCCAAAAGGCTGCGCCACCACAACACTCTGCCAATAAATACGCTAGCGCAATATACGGAACGTTTGTTTCGGACAATTTTTATAGAGCGACATAGTGAAACAAGCCTGTAAATGACTATCGTCAACTATCTCCTGGCCGGTCCAGGTAGCGGCGATATGAGTTATAGGAGCGGTCGGAGACACGGGCTGCTTTTTCTCCCATGTGGCTGTTGAAAGCACATCCACATATGAAGGAAGGGGAGGCTTGACTGCGGCATTAGTCCAATTCGACGGGAACACCCATTGCTTCTTCTGATAAGCACTTCTGGTTGCTGCCTCCACTGTACAGGGTATGCCGTAATTGTTATCCTTGCCGAAGGAGAAGAGTAGCCGCGCATAACCTGCGTTAGGCCGTTGAGGAAGATTGAACGGGCTAATCTTGCCACCATGATGAGCAGCCACTACAGCGGCTATTACGGCATTAGGGAACGGGTCAATGAAACTATCATATGACGCGTCGCCAGGCAGAACCCATTTAGAAAGCGTACCGTCCGGATTCGTGTTCTCAACGTTGACTGCTATTCCGCACTCGTTTGGATCGCCAGTTAATGATCCAGTACATTGCGTCAACGCTATTTTCTGGCCCGCTTGAGTAGTAATCGTCATCGTGGCAGGTTGGTTAGCCTTGATGAGGTTTGGGAACGGCAAAATGGTACATTTTGCATCAATCAGTGTTTTGACCAAGCGCATGGAACCTGGACGAAGTGATGAACCGACAGGAGGAAGCACCCATACACCGTTCTTTACAGGCTTACCAACCTTTCTATATGCACCTGCGTAATGATCAAAATGCCAATGAGACAAAATAACAGGAGCAGGATTCGATTCATGCCGGCAATAGCGTAATGAATGTGGCGTAGTACCGCCACCTTTCGAGTACAAACCATGGCCGTAATCACTGTAAGCAAGAACTCTTCCATGACAGTCAGCAAGACCGACGCATAGCCCTTGACCAACATTAAAACAAATACACTGATCCATCCGTTTAAGAGGTTTTAACGCAATTTCAAGCTGGCTTATGGATGCATCATGTCGATGCAATCCCTGCGCGTACAGGACTGCTTCCATTGCTGCGGATTCTTGTTGGGAACACACTTGAGCATCGATAAACCTACGGAGTTGAGCAGCATCCCACTGAAAACCGTAATGCCATGTAGACAACGCAAAGCCAATCGAAGGAAGCGTCGTGCGTGGATTGTTGTCGACTACCTCATCAAGACGAATTCTGAACCAAGTATTAAACCTGTCTCGCACTTGGAAAATGCTATGATTCGATTCAATAACAATCGTAATACGGCATATACTTAATTGGCTAAGAGGATCGTCCACGGAGTCCAAAGTATCGAAATCATAGTCGAACGCACGATTCCAATACTTGGTGACATTCTCCCTGATCTGATCGACGCTCCTCGTAATTGCATCCACGGAATCATCAGGGTTATTGTGAATTGCAAAATACGAATCTGGACCAGCGTTCCACAAGCCATCTGAACGTGCATTAATAGCAGAAAACACTACAAGTAAACGGCCCTCATCGCTAGGCTCAATCTCATCAATCTTGGCGTAAAACAGTCTTTCCCGTTTCCCGCGATCCCTAGACGAGCGAGTACGACGCGGCGTCCGAACATATTCCATGCTACCCCCCACACACACAGTCATAAATGAGTACCATTATACTTGTCGGCTCTGTGAGACCAGGTTGACTAGAGTTTCAATTCCACTCACCTTATTACGTCTTAACGGTTATCTCTTGCCTGCCCGTAGATGCAATATACAAGGCTTTATATCCCCAGATACACGAATGGTCTGCTTGCGCCAAGCAAGCAGACCATTCTATTGATTAACGCACCGGAAGCGTTATTTCATTCCCTCTACGCGCATGTACGTATCACGCACGAAGGGCGCGCTTGGTGGCGCGGGACTTCATGTAGACGGTGATGGAAGCACCGGCGAGGAGCGCAGCGATGACGCCGAACATCGCGATGCCGGCAGCACCGGTCTTCGGCAGCTCGAAGACGTTCTTCACGTTCAGCACGTTGTACTGATATGTGACCTCGCCATCCTTGCTGACAAGGCTCCATGCATCGCCTTCATCACCGGAGTACTCGACGGCGGAAACAGTGACCTTGCCGTCAGCATCCTTGGTGTCTTGAGCAACCTGATCGCCCCAAGTCTGAGCGGACGGATCCTTGGTGGATTCATCAGCCACGTAGTTCGGGGTGATGGTGAAGTCGAAGCTCGGCAGAATCGTGCTCTGGTAGTCAGCCGGAGCCTTGACCTCAGTCACCTTGTAGTTGATGACATTGCCATCAGCATCAGTGGCAGCCAGACCATCAAGACCAGAGACCAAACCCTTCTCGTCGGAAGCGAACTTGGTGGCATCCGCCTCGTTCACCCACTCGACCTTGGACACCTTCTTGCCATTCGCATCGGTCTCAGTGGTGGTCTTCATGTACACGGTCTGTGCAGCGGGGTACCAGCGCCACAACCTTGGACACCACGAACTCAGCACCCTCCAGCGGAAGGTTCTTGCCGGCGTCCTTGGCGTACTTTTCGATCTGGAACTTGAAGGTGTAGACATTGACCTCACCGCCAGGATGGTGGTCTTGTCTTCGATGTTATCCGGGTTGTTGGAGTAGGTGAGCTCGACCTTGTTCGGGTTGGCCTGCACGTTACCGGGGATGGAAATCAGGGCATCCTTGTTGAGCTCGGCCTTGAGGATCACCTTCACAGTGCCGCCTTCAAGGATCTTGCCATCCTTGACGCTGGTGGCCGTAGGAGTCTGGTTAACGTAACCGCCGAGATCAATCGTCACCTTGGTGGCGTTGTTTGCAGCGGCATTATCCGTGTACTTGGCAGCCTCGTTGGTCACCGAGTAATCGTTGTGCGCGTTGTAGGTGTTCTTCACCAGAGTCTTAGTCTCGTCGCCCTTGGTGACCGTCACGGATTCGATGCTCTTGAAGGTCAGGCCAGCGCTCATCTTATCGATGACCTGCAGCACGCGACGATTGGTACCGGTGTACGGGTTGTCGGAGTCCTTCTCGTAGCCAGTGTAGGTCGGAATCTTGGTGGTCAGCTCGTAGGTGACTTCGTCGCCGATGTTGAAGTCCGGGGTGGTGTCGGAAGTGTAGCCATCGTTCTTGTTACCCTGAACGACCTGCTTGTACACCGGCAGTGTCTGGTTCTTCAGGTTGATCACGCCATCGGCGAGAACCTTCTCGGTGATGCCATCTTCGGAGACGACCAGCTTGGTGCCCAGCACCATCTTCAGCGAGTTGGTCCACTCCTCATTCTGCTTGGTCGGATCCTTC
The DNA here is from genome assembly GCF_000741695.1 of Bifidobacterium reuteri DSM 23975. Taxonomy (GTDB): domain Bacteria; phylum Actinomycetota; class Actinomycetes; order Actinomycetales; family Bifidobacteriaceae; genus Bifidobacterium; species Bifidobacterium reuteri. The sequence goes on from NZ_JGZK01000019.1 coordinate 28,729, forward strand.
TGGTCAGCGGAGGTAGTGTCATTCGCTTCTGTAGTATCCACGACCAGATACAGACCTGGTTCGAGATTAGTAACAGTGTAGGAGAAGGTGTCCGTGTCCGAGCCGGGCTGACCGATCACACCCTGGAGATCCTGCGCAGTCAAGTCGGATACAGTCTTCGCCGGCTCACCAAGCTTGGTGATGTCCAATTGCTCGGCAAACGTACGGGTCAGGCCAAGCCACGGATTCTCAGTGGACTGCACACCATTGTCGAGACGCCCCTGCTTCTGCGCAGACCATGCCAGAGGATCCTCATTGGAATCGGCGGGATACTGATCGTTGGCCTTGTTCAGCGCGTCCTGGATTTCCTTGACGGATTCCGACTGCTTGTCGTGGACAACGCCATCCTGCCAGCCGTTCGTCTTCAGACCAACAGTGGTTGCACCCTGATACTGCTCATAGTCGGCAAGCTTGTACACCTTGAACGTACGTCCGACCAACGATGCCTCGCTGCCGCGCAGTTCAATCGTGGTACCCAATTGCGGATATGACGGCGTTTCCACCGCATTCGCGGTGCTGGCGCCGAGGGCCAGACCGCCGAGCAGGGTCGCCAGGGCGGCGACGCCTGCGAATAGTTTCCTCATCTGCATGAGAAACCCTTCTTTCTTGTTCTTCTGAATTCTTCTTGAATTCTTTGGTTACTGCGTGTTGCTGTCGCGAAAAACGGGAATCAGCCAGACGCTATGCGTCACCGGGCGTCGGTTATGCATCGAAACTGCACCGGATGCTCCGTTGCGTGACACAGTTACCGCATCACGTCCGTGGCATCGTCCGCACGGCTCGTTCTTCGCGATCCGCAAGTCTTGAATTAGTGATTGACGAACTCGGAGTCCGTCGGCTGTAATACCCCCTCAGCCCCCCTTATTTTCCCATCAGAAAGGGACACTGGCATACCAATTGACGAGGGCCTCAAAAGTTCAGGCGAGCCCCTTTCTCTTGCGATATTCGTTGATCAGGGCAAGTATGATTGCGGCAGCCACGGCGGCGACGCCACCGATCAGCAGCCAGGTACGCGCGTCGGTACCGCCGGTAAACGGCAGGGACGCGACCAGCTTCGCATTCGTCAGCGTGCACTCGTCGGTCGTCTCGCCTCCTCCGGCAGTCGGCACGACGGTCCGGCGCTCAGCCGGGATGCCGAAGCGCGCAGCGATTCGCGCGACTGCGGTGGCAGTCGCATTGGCCGCAGTCTTCGCAACGCCGGCGCCCGGGTTATCGTTTGACTGGGTAGCCGGCTTCTGTGCCAAACACTGTGTCGTAGCGACGTTCGATGAAGTATTCCATTCGCCGTGCAGGGTCATGCTCGACTGACCCTTGGCATCAATGGTGATAATCGCGTAGGTCTTGTCGGGGTCCGGCTTGGCGTAGCCGTCCTGGGCTTTGGTTTCGACCAGCTTGTACTGGGTCTTGGCGTCTTCCGGAGTAGACGAGTACGTCAGCTCGCGCACGGTGAAGTGGCCCTCGGCGGGGTTCTTGTCCACGTACGACTGCTTAGTGTTCGATTGCTTGGCGCAGTCGGCACTGGTGCAATCGGTTACTGTGCGGGAATCCGTCGTCGGTTCACCTTGGCTATCCAACTTAGTAATCGTCCACTCGGTGCCGCTCAGCAGCTTGCTGTCGTCCGCAACGTCGACCTTCTTCCACGACACTCCAGTAGGAGTGTTGGCGATCTGGTTGCCGTCCACTTCCGTACCGGCCGTGTCGTTCGCGCTGGTGTGCTTGGTAAGTGTGACGGCGGCGTTGGATGCGGGATCGATGGTGAACGTGTAATACGTGTCCTTGTCGGGCTGTTGGTATCCGTCCGGCGCCTTGGTTTCGACCAGTTTGTAGTTGCCGGCCAGCAGGCCATTCACGGTAAAGCGGCCTTCGGCACCGTTGGAATCCTTGAGTTCCTTGGAACCGCTTTGGGTCTCCGGGCACTCCTTCACCGAGTCGCTGAGCACACAATCTGTGACTTTGAGATTCGCGAACGATGTATCGTCCTTGCCGTCCTCGGTCAGCTTGGTGATGGTCCACTCGCTGCCGGGAAGGTCCTGCAAAGCGGTGACGTCATCCTTGGTATTGTTCTTGCTCCAGCTGACGCTGCCACTCATCGGACTGTTACCGATGGCATTATCCTTGATTGGGCCGTAACCGTCCGGATCGACGTTCTTGTCCAGTGTGATGGGCGGCTCTTTGACGTTGCCGTCCTCCTGCTCCACAATCGTGAACGTGTACACATTGGTAGTGGCGTGATATCCGTTCGGCGCCGCCTTTTCCTTCAGCAAGTACGTACCTGGCTTGAGATTCTCCACACCGATCTTGCCCGGCTGCGGGTTGGTGTCGCGGATACCGCCATCGCGAATATCCACCTCCAGCCACTTGGATTCATCGGCATCCGTCACTTCATGCCAGCACGTGGACGGCTTCGCTGCAGTGTTGTTCTGGCAGTCAAGTGGACGCAGGTACTCGTTCAGCATGCCGCCGTTTTGTGTGCGCAGAGTCCAGACGGAGCCATCAAGGTATACGGGCTCTTTATTGGTATCGCCGGAATTGGCATCAGATGCCGCGACCTTGTCCCACGAGGCGGAGTACGGGGTGGAGAAAGAAATCACGCCGTTGGTGCCGAACGCGCCGCCGGACAGACGTGCCGCGTTGTTGGTGAACCGAACGGCGGCGTTGTTCCAGACAATAGACTTACCACCATCAGTTGTTGGCGCACCATTCGCTTTGCCATACTCCGTCAGCTGGGCCTTCAGCGCGATACCGGTGTAAATGGTGTTGAAGGTCGATGATGAATCGGCATGATATGGGCTGTCGCCCAAATGCGTATCTTCAGATTGATCCCTGTCTGGATTTACGAGGTGAAGTTCCGCAGGCGCATTTGCCTTGACCTTGGCAAGCTCATTCAACGAATCCGAATTGTAACGTTGCGGATATCCAACATCATTCCTATCCAATTCATTATCAGCATATCGCTTCACAGCATTGCTGCCCGGATTCAATTTGTAAGTGCAACACTCGTCTTTGGGTGGCTTGTCTTTGACGTTACCCTGTCGAGCTCGCGGTACCAAACCTCGTTGGGCGTTTCCCACCCGAGGACCTTCAACGGGGTGTCGTTGATCTCCTGGACGATGGCCTGCAGGTCCCCGTCCGACAGGTCGTCGAAGCTGGTTTTCTTGGGCAGGTAGCGGCGGATGCGGCCGTTGCGGTTCTCGTTCGTGCCGCGCTGGTACGAGGAGTACGGGTCCGCGAAATAGGTGAGCATGCCCAATGCCTCGTCCACGAGCAGATGGCAGGAGGACTCCGTGCCGTTGTCCCAGGTGCGGTCGATGCGCGCGGGCGCGGGGATGCGGCTGTAGATGTCGTATTCGGCGCGCGCGGTCGCCAGCGCGCTCTTGTCGGGGATGAACCGGGCGAACAGGCGGCGGCTCTTGCGTTCGACCTGCGTGTCGATGCACCGTCTCGAGGGGGCCGTGCCGATGACCGTGTCGGACTCGAAGTGGCCGAACTCATGCCGCGAGTCGACGCGTTTGGGCCGCTGCGCGATCGGCACGCGCATCGGGATCCTCGGCCCCTTCGACCTGCGGCCCTTGGCGCGCGTGCGGTGCCGTTTGCCGCGCGGCAGGTACTGTCTGAGGTCCAGCGCCTTCTGCGGTGTCGCGTAGATCCACTGGTAGAGGCACTCGTGGCTTATCCGCATGCGCGCGTCGGCCGGGAACTGGACCCTGAGCCGTCCTTCGATCCGTTCGGGCGTCCATCCCTTGCGCAGCGCGTCCATCACCCACGCGAGCAGCGGCGAGTAGGACATGCGCAGGGGCTTGCGCGACCTGCGGGCGCGTGTCTCGGCCTTGCGCTGCGCGGTCATGGCCGAATAGAACGGACGGGCCGTCCATGCGCCGGTCTTCAGGCGTTTCGGCCGGTACGGACGGTAGGAGTCGTTCTCGTTGGACGCGAACCACAGGCCTCGTCTCAGCTCGCGGCTGACCGTGGACTTGTCACGGCCGATCCTCAACGCGATCTGGCACACGCCTAGCCCCTCTCGGTTCCTCAACTCGTCGATCCGGACCCGCTCCTCGGCCGACAGGTGGGAAATCACTTTCCTCATGAGCGCAACACCTTCTCCAGTTAGAACCTGAACACTTCCAACCATAGAGCGGGTGTTGCGCTTCTATCTAGAACCCGGACTGTTTGACTCATCACTCCACTCAGGAGCTTGGTAATCATCGCTGAAACCATTGGCTTGGGTTATTGGAGTTCCATCCCAGTACCAATTCACAGCCGGTTCCGAGCGATCCATGAACCATGTATTCAGCAGTTTGAACGTACTTTCCGCATAGCCCTTACCTTTCGGATTCATCATTGCGAAGTCATCGCCAGCCATGTAATTGGCATAATGGTACTTATCGTTGGAATCGATGTTGTAGTCCACGTTGTTGTTGAACAGCGCGATATTGCCGCCCTCAGATGCCTCGCCTTTACCCGACGGGCACAACCACAGGCCACCGCCGAAGTGCCCGGCGACGTTGCTTTCGGCCACGGCCTTGCCCATGAATGCAGTGGTATTCTCCTCCGTATACACGGCACCGCCAAGATAGCCGGATGTGTTGCCCTCAAAGACACCACCCATGAAGTAAGCGATAGATTTGGGATTATCCTTGTCAAATCCCTGAAGGAAGATCGCTCCACCGGCGCCACCAGTAGGAAGAACTTTCTTCGTTGCGTCGTCATTCAGGTACTGGGTATTCTGCTCGCCTACGCCGACTGCGGTCCAGTTTCCGGTGAATGTCGGCTTCTTGGAGCTGTCAAGCGGATCATTGAACACCCACAGATTGCCGTGTGCGTAGATCGCGCCACCACCGGTCATGAACGCGGCCGCATTGGCGTGGTTCTTGGAGAAGGTCACCTCGCCTTGGATGGTGAGATCGCCGCCATCGGTATGGATTGCGCCGCCGCCAGCGTTTTTATATGCGTCATTGCGGCACGAACCATTCCCCACGTTACCGTATGCATCCCGCGTGCAAACGTCGAATTCCTGAGCATTCTCGGTAAACGTACCGCCCGTAACAGTGGTAGAGCCCGCAGGCTGCGCGATAACACCGCCGCCAGCACCATATGACACGTTGGACTTAAAAGTGCCTCCAGAAACGGAAAGTGTGCCACCATTGAATACTACGCCACCGAGTTTATTTGCAGAGTTGCCAATGAACTCGCCACCGGCAACTGTCATTTCGCTACCCCCCATGTTGCGCAGCACACCACCGCCCTGCCATCCGCCAGCTCCAGTGGAGGTGGATTTGTTATTCTCAAAAGTCCCACCGCTGACAACCGTCTTCGCACCATTTGTCTGGTACAGCACGCCGGCGTTTACTGCACTGTTGCCGGAGAATGTGCCGTCGTTAATAGCGATAGTTCCTGAATCCGCATACAGTACAGCAGCGGTCTCCGCTTTGTTATCTACAAAAGTGCCGTTGTTGATAATGACTGAGCCACCAGTCACTTTTATGACTCCACCGTTCGCATATCCGGTGTCAGCGGTGTCCACACCAGAGAATACGCCATTGTTCACGGTCAGTCTGCCACCGTTGTTCACCAAGACGAGCCAACGCTTACCGTTCTTGTAAGTGAAGTTCGCGTCCTTTGCGTCCGCACCAATCGTCAGCTTACCGTTGACGATGAGCACACCATCGCCGGCCGTCGCAGCGTTGATCGACGAATCCAAGCCATCTTTGGCAGTCAACGTAACATCTGCATCTGCGGGAATAACAATCGAATCGCCGGCATCAATCTTCGTCGCAATCGTCACAGTACCTGACTGGCTCATGCAGCTGGAGAGCATGGCCCAATCCTGCACGCTATCGCATCCGGCAGCTGCGGGCGCGAGCTGGGGAGTTGAGGAACCGTTCGCGGTATTGGCATCCGTGCTGTTCGCGGCATCGCTGGCGGAATCGCCAGAGGTGTCGTTTTGGGAATCAGAATTGGAGCCGGAGCCGGAGTCCCCAGCCTGCGGGTTCGCGGTCTGTGAAGCGGCGGCGGAATTCGGGTCGCCGGTTTCGGTAATGCCGTTGGCGGTGTTCTGAGCCAATGCCGGGGTGGCATATGCCAGCAGCAACGCCGCTGAAGCGACTGCGGCACACGCTGCTTCGCCGATCTTCTTCACTCGACTCGGTATGTGCAATCCGTTGAACATAAACCCCGCTCGATTACTCTTCACAACAAATTTTTATCGATAAAAAGAGTCATAACTTTTTATCGCAAAAAGAACCACAGTTATCAGTAGTCCCTCACCGTTGATTGGACGATCCAAACTACCTTTCGCTCTTCCAAGCTCTGTATACCTTGATACCCCCCCGACACCCTTTGTCAAGTAATTGCAACGTTGTTAACGCTCTCAAGCACCCTCGTAAACCATTGCAAATACAGCGTTCTCACCCCATTCCACCAGGCGGAAAATAATCCGAAAATAGGGGGTATGCAACGGGGGATACACCGGTTACGCGCGTGTCGCATGCGCCAAGCGGGCGGTACGAGCACAACGTAGTCAGCAGCGCAGCACCCGGATATCGTACGGTCCAGACGCCGCACAATCCGGATACTGCACGGTTCCGGCATCGCACCGTTCAAACACCGCACGACCCAAGCACCGCACGGTTCCGGCATCGCGCATAATCCCGTGTACAATCCCGTGCACCGTGGCTCTGGCAGCCCACTCCGTCGAACGCTCCGCCCCGCCCGCCATATCCAGCATTCCGCGATATTCGTACGGGGGTTTGTACGGTGGCCGCAACGCGGAGTAACGTGGGCGAACGTATGGGGCGCTCCGGCGAACAACATCGGCGATTGAGATTCGTCTCGGTCATGCAAGGTTGCTCGCCATGGAATCACCCACCTGGACATGGTCCGACACAACAGCAGGGAGGCGGCGCGATGATACGGGGGCGCAATGGCACAGGACGGCACAAACGCCCGACTTCAGCGCCGACTGCGGCGGCCACACAAGCTCAACAAGCCCCGTCGGCGGCAGTCACACGGCAAGCCCCAGCAGCAGCGGCAGTCACTCCGTCAGTCTCGCCCGCACATACCGACTCATTCGCCCCCACCCGGTTCGCCGAGGCTACCGATATCTCCGATCTTGCCGCCGAGCGACGTCGCCTGCAGCGCAACCTCATCGTGATGCGCGTCATCACCATCCTGCTGTTGGTCGCGGCACTGGCAGTGGCCTGCTTCCCGCTGGCCCTGCAGTTCCAGTCCAGCATGGAGCTGGCCAAAACCGCAGCGACCAGCGCGCAGAACGTGGCGAACTGGCCGTACCCTCAAGCCGAGGATGCGCTCAAGGCCGCGCGCGCGTACAACGAGAAGCTCGCGCAGTCCGGGCAGCCGATACTCGGCGAGGCGGTGGACCCGTTCTCCGGAGCACAAGGCGGCTCGCAGGCCAGCGGCGAGGATTCCGCATCGTCGAAGGACAAGGAATACCAGAGCCTGCTCAACGCGGGCGACGAGGTGATGGGCACCATCAAAGTGCCGAAGCAGTCCATCGACCTGCCGATCTACCACGGCACCTCCGAAGAGGCGCTGGCCTCGGGTGCCGGGCACCTGTACGGTTCATCGCTGCCAGTGGGCGGCAAATCCACGCATTCGGTGATCACCGGACACCGTGGACTCGTGGAGGCGATGATGTTCACGCGCCTCGACGAGATGAAGAAGGGCGATTTCTTCTACATCGAGGTGATGGGGCAGACCCTGGGCTACGAGGTGGATCGCATCTCCGTAATCCTGCCGAACGACACCTCGCAGCTCAAGATCGTGCCTGGAGAGGACCGCGTGACGCTGATGACCTGCACGCCGTACGGCGTGAACACGCACCGTCTGCTGGTCTCCGGGCATCGCGTGGCGATTCCGATTCCCGCACCGAAACCGAACGATGTGCATGATGCCCGCAACATCGCCATTGCGGTCGGGCTCGGCGTGCTGTTGCTCGGATGGCTGGTCGTGCTGTTCGCACGGCGGCATCAGAGTGCGCTGATCATGCGCCACGCGGCATGGTGGCCATGGCGCAAGCGTCGTGGCGACAGGGCGAACGACACGATCAGCGCGTTCGGGGAGTAGCGGCCCGCGCACTACACGGCGGCACTACACAGCAGCACTACACGACGGAATCGCACGCTGGAATCGCACCTTTTGAAACTTTTGATTTTTTTGAAAGTTTTGATTTCGTCACCATGCATCTGATTGGTGCGTCTGGTCTACCGGAGGCGGAGCGGAGAGCTATACCACTTTCGTATCGTGATAATTATAAGAGGCTTCTGCTGTTTTCGTGGGTTAGTTGGTGGGTTGGGGGTAGTCGGATGTCGAGGCCGCCGCATCGGAGCATGATCAGGCTGATGAGGTTGTCGACGTGGTGGAAGCCGTAGGCCATGCGGATGGTGACCTTGATGCGGTTGTTGAACGCCTCGAGCCTGGCGTTGGAGTACCCGAGTTCGATGGTGCGCAGGATGTCGGGGCGGCGTCTCCTGATCTTTTTGG
>NZ_JGZK01000020.1 GCF_000741695.1 Bifidobacterium reuteri DSM 23975
CGGCGAGGTGCCGGGGGCCGCTGCAGCACCGGACGCGGCGGCCGAGGCTTCGGCCTGCTCGTATGCGGAGGCGGTGGGGCGCGGCGGCACCAGGCCGGTCTTCTCGCTCATGGACTTGGCGTATCGCTCCAGCTCGACGGCCGCGATCGCGCCATCGGCGGTGGCGGTGACCACCTGACGCAGGTTCTTGACGCGCAGGTCGCCGGCCGCGTACACGCCCGGCACGGAGGTCTCCAGATAGTCATGGGTGACTACGTAGCCGTGGTCGTCGAGCTCGACCACGCCGCGCACAAGCTGGGTAGCGGGCACGTATCCGGCGAACACGAACACGCCGAACGTACCGCCATCGGCGGGCTTCCAGGTCTCGGTTTCGCCCGTGGCGCGGTCAAGAATGGTCGCCTCGCGCAGACCGCCCTGACCTGCGGTGACACCCTTGAGCTCCACGTTGTAGCGCACGTCGATCTTCGGATTGTTCTTGGCTTCGGCGGCAACAGCGGCGTCGCAGGTGAAGTCGGGTTCGCGAACGAGCACGGTGACCTTGGACGCGTACTTGGTGAGGAACACGGATTCCTCGGCAGCCGCGAATCCGCCGCCGACCACGAGCACCTCCTTGCCGGTGAAGAACTCGCCGTCGCAGGTGGCGCAGTAGGCCACGCCGCGGCCGGCGTACTCCGCCTCGCCCTCGAAGCCGAGCTTGCGCGGGGAGGCTCCGGTGGCGATGAGGATGCCGAAGGTCTTCAGGTCGCCGCGCGACGTGTGCACGGTCTTGATATCGCCGTCGACGTCCAGTCCGGTGGCCTCGGCGGAGAGGAATTCCGCTCCGAAGTCCTGCGCCTGCTGGCGCATGGTCTGGGTGAGCGCGCGGCCGGTGGTGCGGCCGACGCCCGGATAGTTCACGACTTCGTTGGTAATGGTGATCTGCCCGCCGAAATCGTCCTTTTCGAGGATGAGCACACGGTAGCGGGCGCGGGCGAGGTACAGGCCCGCAGTCAGGCCGGCCGGGCCGCCACCGATGACGACGACGTCATAGAGATTGTCCTGGGTTTCGGTCATGAAAAGCTCCTTATATGATAGGCCCCTCTGACGAGACGTTGCCGTGAAGCAAACAGCAGAGCTGTTTGTAGGCAACGTGCGAGCCGACAGGCGAGCCAGCAGGCTGCGCGCGTAGCGCGTCCGCGATCGCGCAGCGGACTGGGGGAGAGACAGCCGGAAAGATTCACGTCCTGTTTCTCTCCCCCACCCGGCTCCGCCGGGAGCCCCCTCGTCAGAGGGGGCCGAGATTGCGGCTGTTTGCGTTCCCTGCGACGCTCGCAACGCTACCGCTGCTCGCTGCTACAAACAGCCCACAGGGCTGTTTGTCACAGCTGGCCGACGAGGTCGAGGCTGGGCTCGATGGTCTCTTCGCCCGGGGTCCAGTTGGCGGGGCAGACCTGGTCGCCGTGCGCGTAGACGAACTGGGAGGCCTGCACGCGGCGCAGCAGCTCTTCGGCGTTGCGGCCGACGTTGGAGGAGATGACCTCATAGGCCACAACCTTGCCCTCAGGGTTCACGATGAAGTCGCCACGCTCGGCCATGCCGTCGGCCTCGTTGTAGGTGTCGAGGTCCTTGGCCAGCACGGCGGTCGGGTCGGCGAGCATCGGGTACTGGATCTTGGCGATCTTCTCGTTGGCGTCATGCCAGGCCTTGTGCACGAAGTGGGTGTCGGTGGACACGGAGTACACCTCGCAGCCGATCTCCTTGAACTTGTCGTAGTTCGCGGCGAGGTCCTCGAGCTCGGTCGGGCACACGAAGGTGAAGTCGGCGGGGTAGAAGAAGAACAGGGACCAGTGGCCCAGCACATCTTCCTTGGTCACCTCGTGGAATTCGTTGTTCTGGAAGGCGTTCACCTTGAAGTCAGTGAGTTCATGCTGCAGCAGCGTCATTACAGGTCCTTTCGACTGTGGCATTGCCATTCGCCTTGCACCAGGCAAGTCGGACGGCGGATTGCGCCGACGGAACAATCCGCCGCCGCAATCGCCTTTCCGCCCCGGCCACACGGCCGGAACCTGCGCAAAGCATTACCGATTCCATCGTAATGTGCCGCGGCGGCACACGCTCGAATAATCCTTATGAGCATTCTCACAGCCGAACATGTCCATATCCATCGTCCATATCCACCCATATCCACCCATGCACACCCCTGCGTCACCGGACAGCCGCCAACCAGACCGCCAACGAAGCCCTCACCACTTCACCGGCCAGCCCGGCACAACCTCGTCACCTTTTCTGCCGATATCGCCAACTATGATGAAGCTAACAGCAAGCCCAAGCATGGAGGTTTCATGGCATCAATGTCGGCAGCAGACTTCGGGCAGTTCGCTCAAGGATCTCAGGAATCATCAGAAGAATCACAGACTTCACCCTCCCCCTTCCCCAGCAGCATGCACGAGTCCACCGCGAACGCCACCTGGAGCCGCATGCTCCAAGGCAATAAGCGTTTCGCTGAGGGCAAGGCCGAGCACCCGTGGCAGGACAAGGAAACGCGCAACATGCTCACCGACGGCCAGAAGCCGGACGCCGCCGTGCTCGCCTGCGCGGATTCGCGCGTACCCCCGGAGATCATCTTCGACCAAGGCCTCGGCGACCTGTTCACCGTGCGCACCGCCGGTCAGATGATCGACGACGCGGTCATCGCATCCCTCGAATACGCGGTCAAAAAGCTCCATGTGAGCCTGCTGTGCGTGCTCGGCCACGGCCGTTGCGGCGCATTGCAGATGGCGGAGCGCGAACTGAACGACCTGATCCACGCCATCACCGCCGAGGCGGATGATTCGCTGGAGACCGCTGATCTGATGGACAGTCTGGACGAGCGACTGGCCCAGTCCGATTCCATCGTGCTGCGTCAGGCCGGCATCTCCGTGTGGCAGGCGCGTCAGGCCGAGGCGGATTGCCTGGACGACATCGAGCGCGTGCATGTGGCCCACACCATCGAGATGCTGGTGGAGCGCTCCGAGATTATCCGGCAGGCGTTGGCCTCCGAACAGCTCATGATCGTGGGCGCGCGCTACCAGCTCGACACCGGCCGCGTCGAGGTGCTGAGCTTCTGAGGCTCTTAGAGCTAACTTGGGGAACGGTTCGGCCTACCCGGCTTCGTCCGTCACATACCAAACTGCCGGCTCGGCTCGGTAAGCCGAGCCGGCTCCCTGTATTCATGTGGAGCTACAACGACTGCAAATACTGTCCCAAATGCGGCACCGCAAATTCCAGCTGCCCATGACCCGCCGGGCGGATAAGTTTGTCCTTGATGAGAATCGCTCGGTATTTGCTCACCCAGCTGCGGCTTCTGCGCGTACGATCCGTGATATCGCCGACCTGCGTGGTGTTTGGCGAATCTTTGGCCATCGCCATAAGGAACAGCCGCTCCGCGCCAGTGATGCCGTCCAGCGCCGGAGCGCACACGGCATCATCGAAGGCGAGCAACGCATCGGAAACACCGGTCGACACGTCGTCCGCGGTAATGACATTCGAGCCTCGACGCTGCGCGGATTGCCACATGTAATAGCCGACGAGCTGCACCATATACGGATATCCTTCGGACCGGCGAGCGGCCTCCAGCGCGTCTTCCTCGCTGATGGTCTTGCCGGAATCCGCAACCGTCTCCAAGAACGCATTCTTGACGTCTGGAAGCGGCACATTATCCAACTCGCGGCGTAGCGCACGGCGCAAAAAAGTGGTTACCTCGTTATCCAGCAAATCATTGATCATATACGGCAAGCCGGCGAATACGATGGCGACGCCCTTCTTATCCGCATCAGGGGTATCGCTTTCATCTGCATCCGTAATGACGTGCTGCACTGCGGTAGCAATAGCGACCAGATCATCATGCGAGGCCGCTTGCGTCTCATCGATGGTGATGAGAATACCCTTCCCCTTACCGAGCTTCTTACTGCCCAACTGCTTATTCAATGCGTTGCGCAACGTCAGCGGATTGGATTCCGCGGAAAAGTGCGCTTGCCCGAGACTTGCCGTAGCAATGCCGGAAATTCCAATGGAAGGACTGATGTTGGCCTGATCCAGGCGCAATCCCGAAGGCGATAATGCCGCTATGAGTCTCGTGACCAGCCCCGCGGACGCCGTCTCTCCAATGACTTCCCAATGCTGCGCTTTGGCGATACGCCGAAATTCGGTGAGCATAACCGTCTTTCCAAAGCCGCGCTGCCCGGTGACCAGCATAATGCGCCCAGGAGCACCTACTCCGTTGGTCAGCGCCTCGGAAAAATCCTCGATAATGGACTGCCTGCCAATAAGAATCGGCGGCATTTTACCGGCGGTTGGTTTGAAGGGGTTGATTGCCATGACCATACTCCTGCCCACAACACGTACCATCTGCCACGATTGCGTACCGTATTACATGATTGCGCACTAAATTACATGAAATTATACCATGTAACACGATTGCGTACCATTGCGTACCATCTCACACCGTCCCACACGCCAACGCGCATCACGTCTCACATAGACGGCACAGCCAGCAAACCCTGCCGAGCCAGCAAACCCTGTATTTGACCCCCCACTCCCCTAGAGTTGGGCGTATGTCACTTGGTTTGAATGTGCTTCTGATCTTTATCTTCCTGCTCCTCGGCTCGGTGTTCTCCGGCACCGAGCTTGCGCTGGTCTCGCTGCGCGGTTCGCAGATCGAGCAGATGGAGCAGGAGGATGCGCGCGGCGCGAAAGTCGCGAAAATCGCGCGCGATCCGAATACCTTCCTCTCCACAGTGCAGATCGGCGTGACGCTGTGCGGCTTCCTGTCCGCCTCGTTCGGCGCCTCCTCGATATCCCCATATCTGATTCCCGTGGTGGAAGGCTGGGGTGCGCCAACCGGCATCGCCGGCGGTTTGGTGAACATCGTGCTCACGCTGATTATCTCCTACTGCTCCATCGTGATTTCGGAGATGGTGCCCAAGCGCATCGCGATGCAGCGCACCGAGCAGATTGCGCGCGCCGTGGTACCCGCCATCGACGCGTTCGCCACAATCTGCCGTCCGATCATCTGGCTCATCGGCAAGAACACGAACGGTATCGTGCGCGTGCTCGGTTTCGACCCTCAGCAGACCGAATCCGAGGTGTCCGACGACGAGCTGCGCGTGCTAGTCAGCTCCAATACGAATCTCTCCAAGGACGAACGCACGATCCTCGACGATGTGTTCGATGCGTCCGAAACCATCGTGGCCGAGGTGATGCGCCCGCGCGCCGACGTGGTGTTCATCGAGGCCGACCAGCCGCTCGCCGACGCGGCCGCGTTCGTGCGCGACCAGCCGTACTCCCGCTATCCGGTGACCGGCAAGGATTTCGACGATGTGATCGGTTTCGTGCATGTGCGCGATCTGCTGGACGTGCGCGACCCGAAGGCGAAGACCGTGCGCGATGTGGTGCGCGAGGGCATTTCGCTGCCCGGCACCTCCAAACTGCTGCCGTCGCTGGAACTGCTGCGCAAGCGCGGCATCCATCTGGCTGTGGTTATCGATGAGTACGGTGGCACGGATGGCATCGTGACGCTGGAGGATATGACCGAGGAATTGGTGGGCGATATCCGCGACGAGTACGATCTGCCTACGGAAAAGGGCGGCGAGCGCACGACCCGAACGGCGTTCGTCAACGGAGTGGCCACCATCGATGCCAGCATGACGATCGAGGACTTCGCCGACCTGACCGGCATCGAGCTGGAGGATGGCCCGTACGAGACCGTGGCCGGCTATTTCCTGGCCCACACCGGCAAGATGGGTACCGTGGGTGATGTGCTGCATTCCGACGATGGCGGGTACGACATGGTTGTCACCAAGGTGGACGGCCGCCGTATCGAGACCATCGAGGTCCGCAAGGCCGGCGCCACCGATGCGTCCCCGCAGTCGGATGCCGCGACGGGTTCCGGCACTACCGCCGCCTAGGCTTCTTCCCAGTATCCCGCGTCATTGATTCGTTGATTACGGCTCCCTAACAGGACGTTGCCGTGAAGCAAACAACGGAGCTGTTTGTAGGCAACGTGCGAGCCGGCAGGCGAGCCAACAGGATGCCACGCGTAGCGCGTCCATAATTGCAGGACGAGCCGGCCAGCAAAGTGTTCCCAACGGAAATCCCGTTAACCCTTAGAAACGTGCAATCTGGGCACTAGGTGAAACCTTAGAAACGTGCAATCTGGGCACCACGCGAAACCTCAGAAACGTGCAATCTTGTACTATACTTATCCCTTAGAAACGTGCAATCATAGGGGAGGAGCCATGTTTCGGCGCAAGGCTTACGACCAGTTGGTCGAATGGAAGCGGTCAAGCGGAGGCCGCACCGCCATGTTGATCGAGGGGGCCCGCCGCGTGGGCAAATCCACCATTGCCGAGGAGTTCGCGCGCAATGAATACAATTCGTATGCCCTCGTGGACTTCACCAAGGTGGGAGACGAGTTTCGTCGAACGCTGCTCGATACGAGGGGAGATCTCGACTCCTTCTTCCTGTACCTAAGCGCCACGTTGGGCGTGACCCTGACCGAACGTAAGTCCCTAGTCATCTTCGACGAAGTGCAGCTGTTCCCACCAGCCCGCGAGTTCATCAAGCACTTGGTCGCCGATGGCCGGTACGACTTCATCGAGACGGGATCCCTAATCTCCATTAACGAAAACGTGAAGGACATACTGATTCCCTCCGAGGAAGAGTCCATGAAGATGGGTCCTCTGGATTTCGAGGAGTTTCTGTGGGCCATGGGCGAAGAGGCGCTGGCTCAGATGATCACGAACTCGTTTGCATCGGGGAGCCCCTTGCCGGACTCGCTGCACCGCAAGGCGTCGCGCCTATGGCGCGAATACGTGCTGGTGGGAGGCATGCCACAGTCGGTCGCGGCCTACGCCCCGAATAGGGACATGGCGGCCGCCGACAGGGCCAAGCGCATGGTCCTCAAGATCTACCGCGAGGATATCGAGAAATACGGCGGCATGGCGGCTAAACGAATCCGAGCAGTGTTCAACGCAATTCCCGGTCAGCTGTCGAAGCACGAGAAGCGCTTGGTGTACACGCAAGTCGAGAACGGCTCGAGATCGCGTGATTTCATGACGGCCTTCTCTTGGATGCGCGAAGCGGCGACGGTCAACCTATGCGCCCTCGCCGAGGACCCGTCAATTGGTCTGGCGCTCAGCGCCGACGACGCAACAGTGAAATGCTACATGGCTGACACCGGACTGTTGTCTACCATGGCATTCTCCGCCTCAGGCTCCGCCTTGCCAGAAGTGTACCGGCAAGTGTTGCTGGGGGCGGACGGCGTGAACGAGGGCATGCTCGCGGAAAACGCCGTCGCTCAGCAGCTCACCGCATCCGGGCACGACCTGTATTTCTACTCAAAATCCTCGAGCATCCGCGAGGAACGCATGGAGATTGACTTCCTGATCATCCGGCCTTACCCGGACGCAGCCATGAAACCCAGAGTCAGCCCTGTAGAGGTCAAATCCGGCAAACGCTATTCCACGGTGTCCCTAGACAAGTTCCACGCGAAATTCACACAACGAGCCGGCGAAGAATACGTGCTGCACCCCCGCCAGATGAGTCAGGATGGCATACGCCGCTTCCTGCCCCTGTACATGTCATTCTGCCTGTGAATCTCGTTTTCCAACGATTCCACGGAACATGAATGAACTGCAGAATTCCCTCTCCTTTACCGTCGGGATGCAGTTTGCGCAACAGCTCTCAACTGAGCACAAATGCCAATAAGGCGCGCCATCATTGGCGACACGCCGAACACGTCATTTTCCCGATCAAAGATCCGATGACCAGTTGGCGGCCTTCCGCAGCACGGCCAGCCGCCGGACAAGGGCATGTAGACTGGGAGGGACGTTCCCTGAAGATGAAAGGAAGGAACATCATGACACTTGCATTTGTGGTGCCGGGTCTCGATGAGGCGGCCAGCGAGAAGGCCATCGCCATTCTGCAGAACCGTCTGAGCCAGGAGCAGGAGGCCGCGCTGGTCCTGAAGCATGCACACTGGAATGTGACCGGACCGAACTTCATCGCCGTGCACGAGATGCTCGACCCTGAGGTCGAATCCGTGCTGGCCCAGGCGGATGAGACCGCCGAGCGTATCGCCACGCTGGGCGGCACACCTGACGGCCGCGCCGACGCTATTACGCGCAATCGCACGTGGAAGCCGTTCGACGTCGAAGGCCGCGCCGGCACCGAGGCGTACCTCAAGGCGCTGATCGAGTACTACGACGCCTTCATCGCCGACGACCGCAAGGCCATCGCCGAGCTGGACGAGCTGGACGTCATCAGCTCCAACGTCATTCAGGATCACGTCCAGCAGCTCGAGAAGTTCCAGTGGTTCATGCGCAGCCACCTTGCATGACGCCTCGCAGCCGACCAATACCGGCTGCATATGATCGCTGACTTGCAGCAGCGATCATATGCAGCGTCTCTATGAGGGGAGTCGAGGGGAGTCCCGTATGGGGGCTCCCCTCAGCTGTCTCTGCACCAACCGTCTCAGCACATGCACGGCTGGAAAAGTGTATGAACCACCAATAGCGCCGAAAATGTTGTCGAGCGCGCCTCGTGGGCGCAGACCGGAATCCCGTCAACGAGCTTCCGGTGCCGGCCGACGATGCGATGCGAGCGAGTGGGCAATGCGAGTAACGCGGGCAGGCCATTGGCTGACCATCTTGGCTTCGCTGTACGTCAAGTATGACGCGAGCGGGCCAGTGCGTGCCCCTCGGGCGTCTCCAGAATGTCGCGTGCGACGCAAGCGGGCCAGTGCGTGCCCCTCGGGCGTCTCCAGAAAGTCGCGTGTGACGCGAGCAGGCCAGTGTATGGCCCGCCGGCTTCGCTGGGGCGTTGCGTGCGAAGTGGAAAGGCCAATATGTGGCCATCTGACGTCGCTGTCGGACGCTCAGTGAAGTCAGACGGCCAGTTCTCGTCCAGCGACTTCACTGAGGGCCTGCTCAGCGAAGCCACCATGACACGTACTGGCCTTTTCCCTTCGCCCGAGTCGCTCAGTGAAGCCAAACGGCCACATGCTGCCCGGCTCCCATCGCCCAAGCCACTCACCGGCCTGCCCAGTGAAGCCGTATGGCCATGCGTTGCCCAGCTCCCATCGCTCAGGCTGTCCAGCGGGCCGCTCAGCGAAGTCGGAAGGCCACATGTTGCCCGGCTCCAATCGCCCAAGCCACTCACCGGCCTGCTCAGCGAAGCCAAATGGCCATATGCTGCCCGGCGAGCCGCGCTGAGCCAGTTCGCAACAACACAACAACGCGTGAGGGGCGTCCGGCACTATGGCAACGGACGCCCCTCACGCTGCGACCCCTCGGATCGCCTATCGCTTACTTCGTCTACTTGGCGAAGGCGAGCTTGTATTCCTTGGCCCAGTCATCGGTGAAGACCTTCTTCACCGCATCCCAGTCACCCTGCCCCTGAGCGTAGTTGAGCTCTGCGGAGCCGAGGCTCTGCTCCCACTGGTGAGACACGGTGGAGACGCTGATGACGTCGTAGTAGCCGTTCTTCTGGTACTCGCGGTTGGCTTCGACCAGCGGGTTCTTGACGGTGTACGCCTCCTCGTCGAAGGTCTTGAACGGCGTGACCAGACCCATGTCCTGCGAGATGGATTCACGTGCGGTATCGGAGGTGACGAGCCACTCCAGGAACTGCTGGGTCGCCTCCTGATCCTTCTGGGAAGCCTTGGAATTGACGCACCAGTAGTTGGAGATCACCTGGTTGAGACCCTGCTTCTCCTCGCCATCGACGCCCATGTAGATCGGCAGCACGCCGAGGTCCTCATCCGGGAATCCCTGATCCTGCAAGTTGGTGTAAATCCATACGCCATCCTGGAAGAACACTGCCTCGCCAAGCGCGAACTCTGAGGTGGCATCATCCATGGTCTTGCCAGAGATTGCGCTTGCGGGCACCGTCGCATCGGTGATGTACAGGTCGTAGATGTTCTTCATGTAGTCGACATACGTGCCCTTGACGGTCTCCGGCACGGAGTTCATATCGACACCGTCATCACGGTACTCGTAGAACAGCGGAACAGAAGGCAGATGGAAGTTGTAACGGAAGCCCGACGAGGTATCCATGCCGGCCGACGTGAACGCGCCCTTGACGCCCATGTCGTCCTTGTGCTCCTGGATCTCATCAGCGACGGTCTTGAGCGCCTTGAAATTGTTGAGATCGTCGATGGACTTGACCGATGACCACGATGCGTCGAAATACTTCTTGAGCAGCGACTTGTTGTAGATGATGCCGTAGCTTTCCACCGCGTACGGGATGCCGACCGGCTTGCCGTCGGCGTTCTTGAGCGTGCGGTCCTTGTAGTTGTCGGTCAGCTCGCCGTAGATCTTGGAGTCGCTCATATCGGCGGCATAATCGAGCCAGCTGTACATGAAGCTCGGGCCGTCGGCCTGGAACATGGTCGGCGCCTCGTCCTTGGCCATTTCGGAACGCAGCGTCTGGTCGTAGTCGGTGGCCGAAAGCTGAATCTGGGTCTCGATGCCGGTCTCGTCCTGGAACGCCTGCGCCAGGGCCTCCCATTTCTCCTGCTCTTCCGCCTTCTTGTTCAGGTAGTACACGCGCCCTTTGCTGCTATCGACCGCGGTCGTGTTCCCGCATGCAGCCAGCGCCCCGAAGCTGAGCGCCGCCACTGATACCAAGCCGATTGCCTTGGCGATGGTGTTCCACGTTCTTCCCGCCATCATTACCTCCCTGTAATGGCTCTCCTTGCTCATGCGATACGTGCCTCCATGCACATATCCGTGTACGACCTTGCGGCCGCGCTGCCGGATCGGATGCCGGCTGCATTAACCGCGCATCGACTGACACAGCAAAATGATAGCGCTTACATTGAACACCGTCAACCGCCGCCTGCAGATTGCGCGTCACATCACATGCGCACAACACAGAACATTGGCAAACCATTGCAAACACAATCAAACTGTGACCGCTAACAACGTGTACATCGTGGTACAACAGAATGTAAGCGCATGCATATATGCTATTGATGTGTACGGGCGCACGTCGCAGCGATTGCGGCGGCGCCGGCACGGCTACGGTATCCGGTGCAGCCCACTGTGCTGCGCAGAGCGGCACAGTGTCGCACAGCGCGGCACCGCACAGCACCGCACCGCCTGCCGCACAGTACAGCCCACCGCGAGGCACCGCCCACCGCACAGTACTGCACCGCCCGCCACACAGCGAAAGGAGACATCATGGCGACAATCCACGACGTGGCCATAGCCGCAGGAGTCTCCGACGCCACGGTATCGCGCGCATTGCGCGGCATGAACAGCGTCCGGCCAACCACCCGGCAACTCGTGCTGGACGCCGCCCGTCGCCTCGATTTCACGCTGTCCCGCAGCGCATCATCGCTGGCATCCGGCAAAACCATGCGCGTCGTCATGCTGTTCGGCTGCACGATTGCGTCATGGTTCAACGCGAGCTGCAT
This sequence comes from Bifidobacterium reuteri DSM 23975, assembly GCF_000741695.1. Taxonomy (GTDB): domain Bacteria; phylum Actinomycetota; class Actinomycetes; order Actinomycetales; family Bifidobacteriaceae; genus Bifidobacterium; species Bifidobacterium reuteri. Next base: position 11,438 of record NZ_JGZK01000020.1, read on the forward strand.
CGAAGGCGTGCTCGAAACGCTGGAACCCCACGGCTACGATCTTGTGCCTGTACGGGTCTGCGACCTGGAGCAACTGCATGGATTCTTCGCCGACCTGCCCAGCAACGGACGCAATATGGATGGGTTCATCCTCCCGTCATTCTCGCTGGACGACAGCGAATCGGCATTGCTTTCCAGCATGCATATCCCCGCGGTCGCCCTCGACGCACGGAGCGCTTCCCGCCTGCCCGCATCCGTGATGCTCGACAACAAGCGCGCCATGAACGACGCCGTACGATTCCTGCGCCGGCTCGGCCATCGCCGCATCGGATACGTCGCGCATCCGAAACCTGCGCCGTTCCCCGCCAGCTCGTATCTGCGCAAGGATTTCTTCCTCGATGCGATGCGCGAATGCATTCCCGACGCGGAACCGGTCGTATTCGCATCATCCAGCGACATGGACGCCATGAGCGAAGACGAGGCCATGGCCGCCATGGCCGGTCGGATCGCCAGCAGCGAGCATCGGCCGACCGCGATCTGCGTCGAAACCGACGAAGCGGCGGTCGCCATCATGCGGCATCTGCGGCAACTCGGCATCCACATCCCCGAAGACCTGTCGATCATCGGATTCGACGACCATCCGACCGCCGTAGTCGCCGGACTGACCACGTTGCATCAGGATCCGCAGCACATGGCGCGACTGGCCGCACAGCAACTACTCGCCCTCATGCAGGGCGAGACATTGAACGAAACGGTCACCACGGTAAGAGCCACGCTGATTCCGCGCGCCACCACTGCCGCCGCGCCCGCTCTGCAGTGACCGCGCGGCTCCGCGGCCGCCTCACCGCCAGCGCCACCACTGCACGCCACGGACAAACTCGACAGCGACACGCTGGAACATGCCCGTTTGACGATAGCGAACCGGTTCGATATCCTATAAATCGAACCGGTTCGACAACGTGCTTGCGCAACGAGGCAACACCTGAGCCGGAGCAATAACCCACCCCAACGCATAACGAAATGCGTTACAGCGAAACCGGCTACATAACGGCGACGTACTGCAACCGGAACCCCGTACACAAGTGCGAGGCGGCTTCGTGGCCGCAGAAGAAGAAAGGGAATCCATGAAAAAGCTGTCCAAAGGAATTGCCCTGATCAGCGCCGCAGCGTTGACGCTGGGACTGGCCGCATGCGGTTCAAGCACGAACAGCGACGCAGGCCATGTCTACTTCCTGAACAACAAGCCGGAAGTCGTCGACCAGTGGAACGAACTTGCCGACATGTACACCCAGGAAACCGGCGTGCAGGTTGACATCCAGTCCGCCACTTCCGGCAGCTATGAGTCCACACTGTCGTCCGAGCTGGCCAAGAACAACGCCCCGACCATGTTCGGCATCGGCGGCTTCGACCAGTACGCCAAGTACAAGAACTACCTCGAGCCGCTGCAGGACTCCGAAGCCTACAAGCTGCTCAACGATCAGGGCAAGCAGATGGCCCACAAGGACGGCGATGACGTGTACGGCCTGCCGTACGCCGCCGAATGGTTCGGCATCATCGCCAACAAGAAGATCATCAACGAGTACGCCAAGAAGAGCTACTCGGTCATCAAGTCCTTCGACGACATCAAGGATTTCGACACCCTCAAGAAGGTCGCCGACAGTATCCAGCAGCACAAGGACGACCTCGGCCTTGACGGCGCCTTCTCCACCCCGGCCTTGAACGCCTCCAACTACTACCGCTACGCGTCGCACATGACCCAGGTCCCGGTCGCCTATGAGTACATCGACGAGGGCGTGGACTTCGAGAAGGAGCTCAAGGGCACCTACCTCGACAACTACAAGGCCCTGTGGGATCTTGAGATGAAGGACAACCCGACCGAGAACACCATGCTCGGCTCGGTCAACTACGAGGATTCCACCGCCGAGTTCTCCACCGGTCGTGTGGCGTTCTACCCGAACGGCGTGTGGGCATACTCGCAGATCAAGGACAACGACGTGGCTGACGAGGATCTCGCCATGCTGCCGTACTACATGGGCTTCCCGAACGAAAGCAAGTACGCGGCGAACTCCATCTACGACATCTCCTGGTCCGTGAACAAGAACGCGTCCGAGAAGGACAAGAAGGCGACGCTCGACTTCATCAAGTGGATGGTCACCAATGACGACGCCAAGAAGATCCTCGCCAAGGACATGGGCTTCGCCGTGCCGTTCACCACGTTCGACAGCGAAGACTTCCAGCCGGACAACCCGCTCACTAAGTCCGCGCTCAAGCTGGAATCCGATGGTCTGACGCCGATCCACGGCGCCTACATCCCCGGTCAGGCATGGGCCGACGGCGTGGCCAACGCACTGCTCGAATACGCCCAGGGTACCGGCGACTGGAACGGCGTCAAGAAGGCGTATCTCGACGATTGGACCAGCGCATGGAACGACTACGAGTCCAACTTCGGCATGCTGCCGCCGGTGCACAAGTGATTGGCGCACATAGGCAACGAATGCGATAACCGGCAGTCACGGACAACGCAGTGACATCGCTGCAATCGTCATAGCTGCCACAACACAGTGCGGTTCCGTCGTCGTGCGTAATGCACGGCGGCGGAACCGTTCGCGTAATGGTTCGTGTAACGGAAGGAATAGATTGACGATGATTGCCGACCTTGGCTCATTGATGACCCTGCGGCGCGAGTCCAGCCGCGCGATCAACGCGGAGAATCCGACCGGAGAGCCCGGCCGCGGCGGCACCGCCGCCAGCGAACTGGGCCCGTCGCGCAAGGGCAGCCCCTGCCTGCGCAACATTCCCAGCGGCGAAACGGTCACGCTGGCCGACATCGACGGCCCCGGCTGCATCCGTCATATCTGGATTACCGTCGACGAAAAGACCACGGATGCCGACTGTTTCGTGCTGCGGGATCTGGTGCTGCGGTTCTACTGGGATGACGAAAACGAGCCGAGCGTGGAATGTCCGCTCGGCGATTTCTTCTGCTGTGGCTTCGGCCGCGCCTGCCTCGTCAACTCCGAGCCGGTGGCCGTGGTGCCCAACCGCGGATTCAACATGTTCTTCCCGATGCCGTTCGCCAGGCACGCACGGGTGACGCTCGAGAATCAGCATGCGAATGCGATCGGCGCGTTCTTCTATCAGATCGACTACAGCCTGTATGACGATCCACTGCCGCCCGATACCGCCTACTTCCATGCGCAGTGGCGTCGCCAGCGGCTGACCGAGCTTGGCAATGACTATGTGGTACTCGATGGTGTACACGGCTCGGGGCAGTATGTGGGCACCTATCTGGCGCTGACCACGCTCGAACGGTACTGGTGGGGCGAAGGCGAGTTCAAGTTCTACATCGACGGCGACCGCGAATACCCGACGATCTGCGGAACCGGCACGGAGGACTACTTCGGCGGCTCGTGGAGCTTCGCCAAGCAGGTGAACGGCAAGACGGTGGAGCAGAACTACTGCACGCCGTACATGGGATATCCGTATTACTCCGCGCACGACGAGTTGGTGCACAACGATTACCATAACGACGACTGTCCGCCGATGCGCGGCTTCTATCGCTGGCACATTCCCGACCCGATTCGCTTCCGTTCTGACTTGCGTGTGACGGTGCAGCAGATCGGCGTGGGCCATCGCGGCTTCTTCGAGCGGCAGGACGACGTGGCATCGGTCGCGTACTGGTATCAGCGCGAGCCGCATGCCGCATTCCCCACGCTGCCGGATCGCGAGTACCGCTGGCCGCGGTGACGAGCGCGATGAGACGAGGCGGGCGAGGAGCAGATTCCATGCTCTTCGCCCGCCTCATTGCGTTGGTGCGAAGGACGCCGAAGCAGCGCAGAGGATTCACGGAACAACTGGGCCGCCTCTGAGCGGAATAATGCCCGCGACACGCGGGGCGCAGCTTGGTCGCGCGCGAAAAATGACACAGTTGCAAACGTTTATTGCAATCGCTTGCAGTCCATAAAACGGCGAAAATAGCGGTAAAAATGTGCGGTTTTGGTGACTTTGTCTATCCGGGGTTAGCTGTTCTGCCGAGAGATGGATTGCACTCGTTTGCATTCTTCGGCCAAACGGTGCATAATAGATTCTGTCGCCGGAAGCAACGGTGCCGATGGCTCCGACTCAACGAAGATGGGACCGGCAGCATTTAGGGAAAGGTTTGAAGATGAATCGTACAATCAAATCCGCAGCAGCGATATTCGCCGTGGCAGCCATGTCCATCAGCATGGCCGCGTGCGGCAGCGACACCAACTCCAACGCCGAGGGCGGAGACAACGGCAAGGTCTACTACCTGAACTTCAAGCCGGAAGCCGCCGATCAGTGGAAGGACCTGGCACAGGCCTACACCGACGAAACCGGCGTGGAGGTCACGGTGGAGACCGCGGCATCCAACACCTACGAGCAGCAGCTCAAGTCGGAGATGGCCAAGTCCAACGCCCCCACCCTGTTCCAGGTCAACGGCCCGGTCGGCTACGCCAACTGGAAGGACTACACGGCGGACATGTCCGACACCGAGGTCTACAAGCAGCTGCAGAACCCGGATGTCGCGCTCAAGGACGGCGACAAGGTCGTCGGCGTGCCGTACGTCATGGAGACCTACGGCCTGATCTACAACAAGGACATCCTCAACAAGTACTTCGGCCTGTCCGGCGCGAAGGCCAAGTCGATCGACGATATCGACTCCTTCAAGACGCTCAAGGCCGTCGCCGACGACATGCAGGCCCGCAAGGACGAGCTCGGCATCAAGGGCGCGTTCACGTCCGCCGGCTTCGATTCCAGCTCCGACTGGCGCTTCAAGACCCACCTGGCCAACCTGCCGCTCTACTACGAGTTCAAGGAAGACAACGTCACCGAGCAGCCGGCCACCATCAAGGGCACCTACCTGGAGAACTACAAGAACATCTTCGACCTGTACATCACCGACTCCACCACCGAGCCGTCGCAGCTGAGCTCCAAGACCGGCGATGACGCGAACTCCGAGTTCGCACTCGGCGAGGCCGCCTTCTACCAGAACGGCACCTGGGCGTGGACCGATCTGCAGAACGCCGGCATGACCGCCGAACAGGTGGGCATGATGCCGATCTACATCGGCGGCCCGGACGAGCAGGACGAAGGACTCGCCACCGGCTCCGAGAACTACTGGTGCATCAACTCCAAGGCCTCCGAGGCCGACCAGAAGGCCACCGCCGAGTTCCTCAAGTGGGTCATCACTTCCGACACCGGCAAGGAGGCGCTGAGCACTGAGATGGGCTTCACCACCCCGTTCAAGACCTTCGATGACGTCAAGACCGACAATCCGCTGGTTGCGGCCGCCGTCGCCGATCAGAAGTCCGATAAGACGCAGGTCAGCTGGAACTTCACCATGATGCCGTCCGAGCAGTGGAAGAACGATCTCGGCAACGCGCTCCTCGAGTACGCCCAGGGCACCCAGAGCTGGGATGCGGTCAAGACCGCGTTCGTGGACGGCTGGGCCAAGGAGTACTCGGCCGCGCACGCGTCCTGATTCCGGCTCCGGCGCAATAACCGACCAGCATGCCGCGTCAGAAGTTCGTTGATTATATCGTCAGCTCCCCTTGTCAGGGGAGCTGGCCCGCAAAGCGGGACTGAGGGGTAGTTACTCGTCAACGAATTTCCGACGCAGGACACTGGCACAACATAAATCGCACAACTCAATACAACATAACTCAACAGTGTCATGAGCGCTCAACGGTTCACCCAGCGTCCGCCGTCAGCAGCATCGCCCCAGTCGGCTGTCAGCCCATGACCACGCAATGCCAGCGAACGGGGTTTCGATACCATATCGGAACCCCGTTTTTATGGCGAGGTTTGGTCGGCGGACGAGCATGGCGGACTCTCGGCAGACTCTGCCGAGAGTCCGCCGTAAGCTGACGATTCCCAGCTAGTCGGGATTCGTCAGTCCTTCAGCCCTTCACCTCGGTCGTGCTGGACCGCACCAGCAGCTGCGCGGGAAAGACCTCAAACGGCTTGGCCGTCTTCCCTGTCTCGATGAGATCAAGGGCTTTAAGCGCCGCGCTTGTCGCCATCGCGATCGGATCCTGCCGCACGGTCGTCAGTCCGATCTCATTGGCATAGAAGCTGTCGTCGTATCCGACCATGGACACGTCGAACGGCACGCGAAGACCGGTGCGCGCCAGCTGGAACATGAGCGGAATCGCGATGCCGTCTTCCTGACACGCGATGGCGGTCGGCATGCGATCCATCGAGAGCAGCTCGGTGGTCGCCCGGCTGATGCGGTCGTCGCCGTCCGCGATGACGATGGTGGTCAGGTCGATGCCGGATTGTTCGCAGACCTGTGCGAACGATTCGTATCGCTGCTGCACGCTGAAGTGCAGCGTCACGGCACGATCGGTGCGGACGTACGCGATGCGGCGATGCCCCAGCCCGATCAGGTGCCGGGCGAGCAACTTCGACCCCTGATCGTCGTCGATGTTGACCGCGGCGTTGAAACCGGTGTTCGGCATCACGCAATTGATGCCGACGATCGGCACACCGACAGTGACCAGCTGGCTGATCTCGTCGGTATCGATGTCGAACGAGGCGACGATCACGGCGTCGGCGTTGCGGCGAATCGGCAGCATGTCGAAGAACTCGCGACGCTCCTCAATGCTGGAGATCTGGAAAATCGACAGGTCGTAGCCGTTCGCATGGAACACTTGGTTCAGTCCTTCGATGATCGAAGCGCTGAACCATAGGCGGATGTGATCGCTCATCAGCAGGGCCACGCGCAGCGCACGCCCGGACTTGAGCACCATGGCTGAGCGGGAGATCGAGAAGTTCAACTCCTCGGCGATGGCCAGCACCTTGGCTCGTGTCGCTTTCGACACGAGCTCCGGCCGGGTGAACGCACGGGAGACCGTGGAGACGGAAACGCCGGCCTTGTTGGCCACGTCTTTGATGTTGATTCCCATGCCGGTCTCCTTTGCAGCGAGATGCGTCTATGACACAACAATAAACGCGGACGGCGTCGGCCACGAGCTGAGCAGTCGGTAAGACAACGTTATCATGCGTGCTAATCTGCGTTGGGAATGCCGAGAAATCAATATTTCCAGCATTTCACTCTGGTGTTTGACGGCGAGGAAGGAGTGATGGACACGCCTTTTATGACAACGTTTGACCATCGGTCATACGCGTGGTATGGTAACCTTAAACCGGTTCGATTTGGTGCTATTCAGCACTAAGGAGACTGAACAATCCCAAATTCGGACCACTCGCACGCGGTAGTGCGGGTGTGCTCAAGGAGGAGAAAGTAGGCTGGCATGATTTCTATGACTGGCAAAGCGATTCGCAGGTGGTGGGCTTTGTTCGCCCTGCCTACGTTCGCAGCATTCATGATTGGTTTCGTGGTGCCCTTCATCATGGGCCTGTACCTGAGCTTCTGCAAGTTCAGCACGGTGACGGACGCCCAGTTCATCGGCATTGACAACTACGTCAACGCGGTGCAGGACAAGGAGTTCTGGAACGCATTGGTGTACACGGTGCTGTTCACGATCGTGACGACCATCGTGATCAACGTGGCCGCATTCGCGATCGCATACATGCTCACCAAGAAGTTCGCAGGCACCAACGTCTTCCGTTCGGTGTTCTTCATGCCGAACCTTATCGGTGGCATCATCCTGGGCTACATCTGGCTGCTGCTGCTCAACGGCGTGCTGGTCCACTGGGGTCGTTCGATCACCTACTCGGGTGTGTACGGCTTCTGGGGCATGGTCATGCTGTACTGCTGGCAGCAAATCGGCTACATGATGATCATCTACATCGCCGGCCTGCAGGCGCTTCCGGGCGACGTGCTCGAAGCTGCCGCGGTTGACGGCGCAACCAACACCCAGACGCTGTTCCAGGTCACGATCCCGCTGATGATGCCGTCCATCACCGTGTGCTCGTTCCTGACCGTCACCGGTGGCTTCAAGATGTTCGATCAGAACCTTGCTCTTACCAACGGCGCCCCGTCCAACAGCTCCGAGCTGCTGGCCCTGAACATCTACCGCACGTTCTACGGCCGCGCAGGCTTCGAGGGCGTCGGCCAGGCGAAGGCCGTCGTGTTCTTCATCATCGTGGCGCTGATTGCCATCATCCAGAACCGTCTCACCACTAGCAAGGAGGTGTCCGCATGAGCGAGAAAGTCAAGCATCCGGTACTGTGGACCACGCTGTTCACCATCATCTCGCTGGCTTGGGTGTTTCCGATCGTCCTCGTGGTGATCAACTCGTTCAAGCAGAAGGCATACATCAGCCGTAACGCGTTCTCGATTCCGACCGGCAAGGCGTTCGTCGGCCTGCAGAACTACACGCGCGGCATCAAGCGCACCAATCTGATCGAGTCCTTCGGCTGGACCGTTGTGGTCACGGTCGGCGCAGTGCTGCTCATCCTGCTGTGCACCTCCATGTGCGCATGGTGGATCGTTCGCGTGAACAACCGCACCGCGAAGTCCCTGTACCTGCTGTTCCTGTTCAACATGATCGTGCCGTTCCAGATGGTCATGTTCACCCTCTCCAAGATCGCCGATATGCTCGGCCTGAACACCCCGTGGGGCCTGTGGATCGTGTATCTGGGCTTCGGCGCCGGTCTGGCCGTGTTCATCTTCACAGGCGTGATCAAGGGCATACCGCAAGAGCTTGAGGAATCCGCAATGATCGACGGCGCTTCCGTGCCGCGCATCTTCTTCCAGATCGTGCTGCCGATCATGCGCCCGTCCGTGATCTCGGTCGCCATCCTGCAGGCCATGTGGATCTGGAACGACTTCCTCCTGCCGTACCTGACGTTGGACATGCGCCGGTTCAAGACCATGTCGATCGCCATCCAGTACCTCAAGGGCGGTTACGGCTCTGTGGATATGGGTGCCATGATGGGCTGCCTCGTGCTGGCCATCATCCCGATCATCATCTTCTACCTCGTGTGCCAGAAGTACATCATCAAGGGTGTGATGGCTGGCGCCGTCAAGGGCTGACGATTACAAGCCGAAAGGGGGCTTCCCGGATTGTTCCGGGAAGCCCCCTTTCGTATGCGTACTGGAGCGCGCGGCCCTGGCCCCTTTCTTCGCCGAACTGAAATACACCTAGTATCTTGCGTCAGCAATTCGTTGAATATATTGGAGGCTCCCCTTGTCAGGACAGCACCGTAAAGCAAACAGCGGAGCTGTTTGTAGGTGCTGTGCGAGCCGACAGGCGAGCCGGCAAACCCCGCGCGAAACGCATCCCTGATTGCAGGACGAGCTGTCGGCATAGCCGACTGTATTATCAGCTCCCCTTGTCAGGGGGGGGGCTGTCAGCGAAGCTGACTGAGGGGTAGTCATCAGAAAGCTAGTCGACCTTTTGGTCTCTCCCCCAGTCAGCTTCGCTGACAGCCCCCTCGTCAGAGGGGGCCTACTACCGCTGTTTGCTTTGCGGCAGAGGGACAATCCGCTTAGAAAATGGCGAGACAGATCACTATCTCTAGGCATACAAAAGCGGCTTCCCGGGAAGACCCGGGAAGCCGCGGAGGGAAAAAGAGGAGAAGGAAGAACTAGTCGAGCAGGATCCACACCGTGGTGTCCTGCGGCAGCGCGCCGTCAGCGGTCAGATCGCCGGAGGCGAGCACGACCTCGCCGGCGGGCAGCGTCACCGCCGCCGCACCGAAATTGGTGTAGCTGGCGAAACGGCGTCCGTCCGTGCTGGGGCGGGAGTACGCGATCACGTCATGTCCGGCATCGATGGCCGCGCAATCCGCAGTATCGGCGGTTGCGGTGAGCAGCGAAGCGCGCAGAGTCAATGTGGTCCGATACAGGTTCAGCATCGACGCGTCATCCGCAGCTTCAGCGTCGGCGGCATAATCCTTGTACCACAGCGGCTGCGGCAGATGCGGGTCCACGCTGGCCGAGCCGTCGGCCTTCGTCGCCGGAGAGAATCCGAACGATGCCCCGGTGCCGAATCCCTCGTTCCAATCAGCGGGTGCAGGCACGTCGGCGGCGACCCACGGCAGAGGCACGCGGCAACCGTCGCGGCCCTTTTCGATGAACCGTTCACGGGTGAAGAACGGGGTCGGATCCTCGAGACGATCCCACGGGATGTCCGCCACTTCAGGCAGACCGAGTTCCTCGCCCTGATAGATGTACACCGAACCGGGCAGGCCGAGCTCCATCAGAATCGCCGCGCGCGCACGCTTGGTGCCGAGCTCGCGATCTTCGAAGTAGCTGGTGCCGTCGCGCAGCAGCCAGTCCTTGGCGAGCTGGTGATGCGACGAGGCGGGCACCTGCGGCAGACCGTAACGCGAAACGTGACGCGGCACGTCATGGTTGCTCATCACCCAGGTCGTCGTCGAATCGTGCGTTTCCTCGGCGGAGCGCAGACCTGCGAGGATTGCCGCGCGCATCGCGTCCACATCCCAGTTCGCTTCGGCGAATTCGAAGTTGAACACCTGGCCGAGCTCATCGGTGCTCGCGTACAGATGCTGGTGTTCCGGCACGACCCATGCCTCGCCGACGGCGAATCGCGGCGGGTTGTACTCGTTGAACACCTCGCGCCATTCGCGGTAGATGTCGTGCACTTCCCGGCGGTCCCAGAGCGGGCTCGTGAAGTCGTGGCAGAGGCCGTGCTGCACGGCCAGGGGGTCCATCTGGTCAAGCGGCGTGGATTCAAGGTCCTTGGCCAAGCCATGCGCCACATCGATGCGGAAACCGTCGGTGCCGTGGTCGGACCAGAAGCGCAGGGTCTTCTTGAACTCTTCGTGGATGTCCGGGTTGTTCCAATTGACGTCCGGCTGCTGCTTGGCGAAGATGTGCAGGTACCACTGGCCGTCGGGTACCTGTTCCCACGCCGGACCGCCGAACAGGGAAATCCAATCGTTCGGCGGCAGCTCGCCATGCTCGCCACGGCCGTCGCGGAAGATGTAGCGGTCACGTTCGGGCGATCCGGGTCCTGCAGCCAGCGCCTCCTGGAAGAAGACGTGCTTGTCGGCGGTATGGTTCGGCACGATATCGACGATGACTTTGATGCCGGCTTCGTGCGCGGCAGCGACCATGGCGTCGAAGTCGTCCATGGTTCCCAGACGCGGATCGACGTTGCGATAGTCGATGACGTCGTAGCCGCCGTCCGCCAGGTCGGAGGGGTAGAACGGGCTCAGCCAGATGGCGTCGACGCCGAGCGCCTTGAGATAGGGGATTTTCTCGGTGACGCCTGCGATGTCGCCAAGTCCGTCACCGTTGGCGTCTTTGAAGCTACGCGGATAAACCTGATAGACGACAGCTTGCTTCCACCAGTCATCGCGCTTGTTATTCGCGGTCATGGGTTCCCTCCTTATGGCGTATATCGCCATTTATTATATGGTGTACGTTCGTACATAATTACTGCAATCGCGTCGGCCTCACGCACCATTATTGTGCTGCGTGAAACCGACGCGACGCATGGCGCCGAGCGCAGTGCTCGTACGCTACTGGCTACTGGCTACTGCGCGTCGAATGCCTTGGATTCCGGCAGCATGCCGAGGACCTTTTCATTGTTGGCCCATTCGGACTTCCATCCATCGACGAAAGCCTTCTCGAATGCGCTCCAGTCTCCGTTGCCCTGAGCGTAATCAGTCAGTGCATTGGTCATATTGTCCTGCCACTGCTGGCTTGGCACAGTAAAGCTGCGGACAGATGGCTTGCCTTCCTTGTCGTACGCACGAGCTGCGACGGTCAATGGGTTATCCGGCTGATTGTCATCGCCGAACGTAGTGAACGGAACAGAGAAGCCCATCTCCTTGGACAAAGTTTCCTTACCCTCATCCGAAGAGACAAGCCACTTGATGAAGTCAAGTGTGGCCTGCTTATCCTTCTCCGTAGCGTTCACGTTTACCGCCCAAGAAGCGTCGTATACAGAAGCCGGGCCATAATCCTCTTCGCCCGGGATTCCCATCCAATAAGGAAGCATACCGAGATCCTCGTCAGCCACATTGTTGTCCTTGATCTGGCTGTACGACCACACACCATTTGGATAGAATGCGACATCGCCAAGCGCGAATTCAGCACTGACATCGTCATAGGTCTTGGCAGTAAGCATGGTGGATTCGGTCGGGCTGTTCTTCAACTCCAGATCAAACAGATCCTTGTAGTTCGGAAGATAGGTGCCCTTGAGATCAGTGGTGAACGTAGTGTTGTCGTCGCGGTACTCATAGAAGAGCGGCAGTCGGGTCATGTGCGCCACGAGACGGTACGTTGCAGATGGGTCAAGAGCCGGAGTCGCAATTGCAGCTTGAAGACCAAGGTCATCCTTGTGCTTCTGCATGTCTTCGATGACGCTCTTGAGCGTATCGTAATCCTTGATGTCGTCTGCGGATTTGATGACCGCGTAGTCCTTCTTGGCGTATTCGTTGACGATCTTCTTGTTGTAGATGATGCCGTACCACTCGGCCGCATACGGCAGGGTGTAGGCGTTGTCACCGACCTTATGCGAGTTGGCTTTGCCTTCGTCGTTGAGCAGCTTGTACACGTCGGTGTCCTGCAGGGGGGCCGTATACTTCTGGTACTTGGCAAACTCGTCGTAGCCGGCGATGGTGAACATGGTCGGAGCGTTGGACTTGGCCAGTTCGGAGGTCAGCGTGGACTCATAAGTGCCGGAGGTGGCACTCTGGACCTCTACCTGCACTCCGGTTTCTGCAGTGTAATCAGCGGCAAGCTGCTCCAACTGGTCAACAATTTCAGATTTGCTATTCAAGAAATAAACATGACCCTTATTCGGATCAGCCGCAGTGCTTCCGCAGGCGGCGAGGCTGAACATGGTGACGACCGCAACGCCCGCGGCGAGGATTCTCTTCATGTTCATGGTGCTCATCGGCGTTATGCTCCTTCCGCATATACCGAACATCTATGTCCGGCGATCTGTTCTTCTCAAAGGGGCCGCTGAACTATGCTCAGCGACTCGTTACCGTAAGCGTTGATGACAACGATATCACGCGATGCAATCATGTACATAATCGGCGTGTTGCCGGGGATTATTTGATATTTCAAGCGTTTTCTCATACCCTCTGATTGCAGCTCTGGTGAATACGTTGCCAAGGTACTGTGCATGAATCGGCAAACAGGCGATTCCCCGTGGGCCACGCCCGCTACAATGACGTGTATCCATCCGCCCGCCCCTCAAGGAGATGAATCATGGGCTTTATGTCTCCGGATTCCGCATTCATGCGCGGACTGAGCAATACCGTAGATGCCATCTGGATCAACCTGCTCATGATCATCACCAGCATTCCACTGATCACCATCGGCGCGGCGCTCACGGCCGGACACGATGCCGCGCGGCGCGTGGCAATCGCGGAAGGTCATGTCACCGCGAACTATTTCAAGGCATTCCGCGCGAATTTCCTCAAGGCCACTGGGCTATGGATCATTTTCGGCGCCACGGGAGCCGGCCTCGTGTATTCATGGGTGGTGTTGCAGATCACGCCGCTGCTCATCCCCAAGATCGGTCTGACATTGGTGTGGATCATCGGGTTCGAATGGGTGTGGGCGTTGCAGGCGCGCTTCGAGAACTCCTTCGGTGGGGTACTGGCGAACGCGTTCATCTTCGGCGTCTCACGCATCGGCGCCACATTGGTATTGGTTACGATCGACGCGATCTTCCTTGGCCTGCTCGTCGCCTCATGGGTCTACATGCCGCAAGGCCTGTTCCTGCTGATAGTCCTCGGCTACGGATCGGTGCTCATGCTGCATGTGCCGATTCTCGAGCGCGTATTCGCCGCATACGTCGCCCCGCCGGACGTGTCGGACGCATCCGCTCCGTCGGCCGCGTCCGTCCCGTCCGGCACATCCAGCACCACGTCCCCGCAAAGGCAATAGCGCATGGGCAAAGTCACACTGCAGGACGTCGCCAAGGCGGCTGGAGTCTCCACCGCCACCGCATCATGGGCGATCAACGACAACAAGAACGTACGCATTCCCGAAAACACCCGTCGCAAAGTCCGCAACGTCGCCGAACGTCTCGGGTACCATTCCAACGCGTTTGCCCGCAGTCTCGCGCGCGGCAAGTCCGATTTGATCGGTTTCATCAGCGATGGTGTCGCCACATCTCCATTCGCCGGACGAGTTATTCAAGGCGCACAGGACGAAGCATGGCGCAACGGCAAAATCCTACTGGTAGTCGATACTGACGGCAATGCGACCATTGAGCGAAAAGCCTTTTCGTTCATGCTTGAGCATCAGGTTGAGGGGATCATCTATTCGAGCTGGGTGCATCGCGCCATTACGCCTCCCGACGAGCTGGAACGCACCACGTCCGTATTGGTGAACTGCTTTGATGAATCGGGCCGATTCCCTGCCGTGGTACCTAATGAAGTGCAAGGCGGACAGTCAGCGACTGAATTGTTGCTGCAGGCGGGGCATCGTCGTGTTGCGTTTGTGAACGAACCAACCGCATCACCTGCATCGGTCGGCCGACTCGAAGGGTATCGTCAGGCACTTGCCGCACATGGATTGGCATACGACCCCGCAATGGTCGTTGACGCAACAGCCGACCAGGAAGGCGGTTACGGAGCGGCCGACGCAGTGCTGAAGACCGGCGCCACGGCAGTGTTCTGCCATAACGACCGCACTGCCATGGGTTTGTACGACGCGCTTCGCGAGCGAGGCTTGCGCGTGCCCGACGATTTGTCGATCGTCGGATTCGATAATCAGGAGGTCATTTCCGCACACCTGCATCCCGCACTCACGACGGTCGGACTGCCGCAATATGACCTTGGCGTATTAGGCGTACGCTCGTTGCTGACGCTGGATAAGGCGCCCGACGTTGATTACGACGGCAACGAGACCGATCGCGTCGAAGATAGCAAGCCCCACTGCTTTGAGCCATTGCTGGTGAACTGCCCTTCAGTGATGCGCGATTCTATCCGCACCTATCGCGGATAGTCAGAGGCACGAGACACGCGCCATCCACGAGGGTTTGCGTCATGGCTTGACAGGTCTGTTTTGAGTGTTTATCATATTGCTTAATCGCTTAAATGCTTAAGCGCTTAAATTAAATCAGGACAACACAATAAAGCATGTTTCTGATGCGCGGAGTTGCGCGTTGGGAACAGTCAGGATACCGTTCGCCACCAGACTGCACACAAGTCCGGCAACCCGGCCACAGCGCAATCGGCGAGCGGTCGTCAGCCGACTATAGGAGTGATGATCATGCCAAAGCTGTACTACCAATTCCCCGGCACGTGGTTCGGTGATTGCATGCCATTCGGCAAAGGCAATGAGTTCTTTCTGTATCATCAACGGGACAATCGCAATCCGGAACCATTCGGTGAGCCGTTCGGCTGGGACCTGGCCACCACCTCTGATTTCGTGCATTACAAGGATTGCGGCGTTGCCGTGCCGCGCGGCGGAGACGATGAGCAGGATCAGTTCATATTCGCAGGATCGGTATTCGAAGGAGAAGGGCAGTACCACATCTTCTACACCGGATATAACCGCGATTATCCCCAGCAGGGCAAGCCGGCGCAGGTGCTGATGCACGCAGTCAGCGACGATCTGTACCACTGGACGAAAACACAGGACGCCATCACCTTCACTCCACAAGAAGGCTACGACCCAGACGATTGGCGCGACCCGTGGGTTATTCGCGACGACGAACATGACCAGTATCTGCTGATCCTCGGCGCCCGTAAGATTGGATCGAAAACGCAGCAGACCGGCCGCACGGTGAAGTTCACGTCCAAAGACCTCAAGAACTGGACGTTCGAAGGCGACTTCTGGGCTCCGAACCTGTACACGATGCACGAGATGCCCGATCTGTTCAAGATGGGCGACTGGTGGTATCACATCGTCACAGAATACAGCGATCGACACAAGATGGTGTATCGCATGGCCAAGAGTCTCGACGGCCCATGGATCGCCCCCGATGACGACGCGTTTGACGGCAGCGCCTATTATGCCGGACGAACCTTCGAACTGGGAGGACGGCGAATCCTCTTCGGCTGGGTTGCCACCAAGGAAGACTGCGATGACGCAAAGAACTTCGAATGGGCTGGCACCTTCGTCCCTCATGAGGTCTACCAGCGCGCCGACGGCACACTCGGCGTGCGCATTCCCGACACGGTCTGGGACGCGTTCAACGAACGCGAGCAAATCGTGACGAATGCGGTAATCGACGGTACTGACGCTCGCCGTAACGCCGTGCTGGCCGAGGGTTGCGGAGACCTGTATTCGTTTGAAGCGGACGTCTCGTTCAGCGAGGGAACGCGATCCTTCGGCCTCCGCGTCTACCGCGATGAGGCAAGCGAGCGTGGCTATCAGTTCATCTTCCCGATAGGTGAGCATCGTTACGTATTCGAAGGAAGCCCGAACTTCCCGTGGTTCAATTGCATGAATATCGGACTGGAGCGGCCGATCGAGCTGGCTGCCGGGCGTGAATATCATATTCAGCTCATCGTGGACGACACCATCGCCACGCTGTACGTCAACGGCGTCGCGCTCAACGCGCGCATGTACCAGCATCCCGGTGACGCATTAAGCATGTTCGTCACCGACGGCACACTCACCGTCACGAATGCGACCATTGCCCGCGGTCTCAAGGAGGTGTGAGGCACAGTCACCACCATATGTCTGCGAACCGATACGTTCGCTTGTGATTCATCCGTATACCATGTGAACGCCGCCGGGTGAGACCGGCGGCGGGCCTCCAACCTACGCGCGGTCAGCGGGCACGACTTGTGCAATGATGATGTCCGCTCCCCCGCCCTGTATTGCAACAACAACGAAGTTATGGCATTCCATAGGAGGGAAACCATGAAGAAGATTATCAAAGCAACTGCCGCAATGGCAGCGGCCGGTCTGTCTCTGGGATTGATCGCCGGGTGCGGTTCCGGCAACTCCAATGCAGATAAGGGTCACGTCTACTTCCTGAGCATGAAAGTAGAGCAGGCTGATCAGATTCGTGAGCTTGCGGATAATTTCACCGCGGAGACCGGCATCGAAGTGGATGTCGCCACGGCATCGTCTGACACATACGAACAGACGCTGAAGAGCGAGCTCGCCAAATCTGAAGCGCCAACCGTATTCGATGTGGATAACAACGACTTCCTCAATTGGACCGATTACTACGCAGACATGTCCGATACGAACATGTACAAGGACCTCACCAAGCAGGACTACGCCATGAAGAATGGCGATGAAATTGGCGCTGTGCCGTACGTGATGGAGCGGTATGGCATCATCTACAACAAGGCCTTGCTGCAGAAGTATTTCGATGCCAGCTGGTCAAGCGTGAAGGACGTTGAGACGATCAACAACTTCGATACGCTGAAGACCGTGGCTGACGAGATCCAGGCGCATAAAGATGACCTCGGTATCAAGGGCGCGTTTACGTCAGCGGGCTTCGATACGAGTTCGATCAAGCGGTTCGGCGATCAGCTCGCGCACGTGCCGGTGTATTACGAGTATCGCGATCAGGGCGTGACGCAGCTTCCGGCCACAATCTCCGACACGTACATTCCGAACTTCAAGAAGATCTTCGACCTGTATATCACTGATTCGACCACGCCGGCCAGCCAGCTTTCGAGCGCCACCATGGATGACGCCAATTCGGAATTCGCGCTTGGCGAGGCCGTGTTCCTGCAGAACGGCACGTGGGGTTACTCGCAGATCAAGGATCAGAACGTACCTGACGAGGACATGGGCGTGCTGCCGATTTATATTGGCACTGAAGGCGAGGAGAAGGCCGGCCTGACAGTCAGCTTCCTGTACTTTGCGATGAACAAGAACGCTTCCGAAAAGGATCAGCAGGCGACCCGTCAGTTCTTGGACTACATCCTGCAAAACGATGATGCACGCAAGTTGGTCACCGACGAGATGGGATTCGAGACACCGTTCAAGTCATATGCAGAAAACGGATACAAGACCACGAATCCAATTCATCGCGCCAACGACGCCTACGCAGTCAAGGGCAATTACGATATCGTGATCTATCCTTTGCCGAGCACGCAGTGGGTGATGAGCCTCGGCAATGCGATGCTTGAGTATGCGCAGGGCACCGGCGACTGGGATACGGTCGCGTCCGCCTTCGTGGATGGTTGGGCGTCGGAATATAAGACCACGCACTGATTCGAAGCGACCGGCATTGAAGTGGTAATCGGGACTTAGCGTCCTGATTACCACTCGGGAATAAGCCGCTTAGCATGCTGGTGTGCTCGTGAGCACGTTGCTTACGAACACACCAGCATATTCCGTATGGGGGTATGGGTTACCGCCGCTGCGCACCGTGACTTGCAAGCCCTCTCAGTGACGGAAATTCTCGAGGAAAATGGCTACGTCGAGAATTTACATCACTGAGAGCTCGTCAGCGCACGAAATTCTCGCGCAATGGGATTATTCCGAGAATTTACGTCGCTAAGAACCCAGAGCATCCGATTATTGCGGTTCTTTGCGCTCAGCAATCACCAGCGCAATAGGCAGCTAGTATCCCGCGTCATTGATTCGTTGAGTACATTGGAGGCTTCCCTTGTCAGGACAGCACAATGCTGGCTCCCTCTGATGAGGGAGCTCCCGGCGACAGCCGGGTGAGGGAGAGAAACACACAACACAGTCGTTCCAGTCTCTCCCCCAGTCAGCTACGCTGACAGCCCCTCATCCAGAGGGGCCAACATAGGGACACCGTCGCAGGGGCTTCCGCAGTCAGCTGATGAAAGATACCATCGACGGGAATCACCCCCACCACTGATGAACGCCGGCAGAAAGCACAGTCCCGTGGGCACGAGCAGCTTGACGGAGAGCCGTGCAGCCCGGCGTTCTATGGCCGACCGCTCGTCGGCGTCAAGCTGTTCCAGAGCGGATTCAGGCGCACAGCCGGGGCGTCGCCATGCAGCCA
>NZ_JGZK01000021.1 GCF_000741695.1 Bifidobacterium reuteri DSM 23975
GAAACAACAGAACATCCTCGCGTCCATCCTCCGGTTCCCAAGCCGCCACAAGCCGGCGGGAACACGATTCCCGACCGAATGATGATTCTTGCGGCGGCCATGGCCCAGGTGAGACGCCCGGTCCCATTCCGAACCCGGAAGCTAAGGCCTGGCACGGCGATGGTACTGCACCCGACAGGGTGTGGGAGAGTAGCACGCCGCCGCATTACACGTTACAAAGCCCCGATACCCACACGGTACCGGGGCTTTCCCATATGTGCCCCGCCCTGCGGTGACATCCCACCGGAGGGGGCCGATGACCGGTCGGCTCCCCTTGCCAGGGGAGCTGCCGGCGCAACCGACTGAGGGGCAGCCGACAGAAGACCCGGGAACCAGCCGGGAGCCCGGTACACGCCGAACACGGCACACAGCGGAAACACCGCACGGAGGCACGCGGACGCCATCCAGAAGACCCTGGCCATAAAACAACACGACCACAGACCATCTATATCTGAAACATACCCGGATATACATCGCTGTATTTGCTGAACTCTCTATAGCAGAGATTCATGCACGATCCCAAGCCTGCAGCAGACCAATCGTGCGCGGGAAATGACAGGTTGTGTAACGTGAACGGCACAGCCCGACGGAACCTGATTCAATCAAACTAGCGGCGAAATGTGTGCGACCTAGGCACTGCATTGATGCGGTGCCGGCAGTGTGGCGCAACAGTTCGTGAGGCGAGCGTACAACGATGCCGATGCGACGGTGCCGGTGTGCAGAAGTCCCGAAGGAAACCGATGGGCAGCCGGAACAGTCGCCGGATAATAGTGCAGTGCAAGGGAGAACGATATGGAACTCGAAGATCTTTCGGTGGCCGAGAAAGCGGCGATGCTCTCCGGCGGCTCCGAATGGGATTCGCGCGGCAACGACCGTGCCGGCATCCCCAGCTTTGTGATGAGCGACGGTCCGCACGGCGTGCGTCGCCAGCTAGGCGAGGGCGACCACCTCGGCTTGGGTGCGTCCAAGCCTGCCACCTGCTTCCCGACCGCGGGTACCGTGGCCAGCTCCTGGGATCCGGAACTCGCCGAGGAAATGGGCGAGGCGCTGGGACGCGAGGCGCATGACCTCGACGTCAACGTGCTGCTCGGCCCAGGTCTGAACATCAAGCGCAACCCGCTGTGCGGCCGTAATTTCGAGTATTATTCTGAGGACCCGATCGTGGCCGGGCGCATGGCCGCCGGACTGATCCGCGGCATCCAGTCCAACGGTGTGAGCGCGTGCCCCAAGCATTTCGCGGTCAACAGCCAGGAGCTGCGCCGCCAGGCATCCAACTCGGTGGTGGACGAGCGCACGATGCGCGAGATCTACCTGACCGCATTCGAAATCGCCGTGCGTGAGGCCGCGCCGATGACCATCATGACCTCCTACAACGAGATCAACGGCGTCTACGCGCACGAGAACAAGCACCTGCTGCAGGACATCCTGCGCGACGAGTGGGGTTTCGACGGGATGGTCGTCTCCGACTGGGGAGGCTCGAACTCCGCCGTGGCCGCAGTCAAGGCCGGCGGCTCCCTTGAAATGCCGTCGCCCGGTTATACCTCCGTGCGCGAGCTGGAAGGCGCGGTGGCCGCCGGCACGCTCTCCGAGGCTGATCTCAACGCCCGCGCCGCGGAGGTGGCCAAGATTGCCCGCCTGACCCGCACGGAAGGCGTCGGGCGTGATGATCTGCTTGCAAACGATATCGCGGCAGCCCACCACAATGTGGCTCGGCGAGTGGCTGAAGGCTCCGCCGTGCTCCTCAAGAACGCTGGCGCAGGCATCGCTGCCGCCGATGCGACTGCCGCCGCCACTGCTCCGGTTCTGCCGCTGAAGCCCGGCACACGGGTCGCTGTGGTTGGCGATATGGCGAAAACCCCACGATTCCAGGGCTCCGGCTCCTCCAAGGTGAACGCCACCCGTGAGGAGAATATCCTGGACGAGCTGCATAACCCCGAAACCGCTGAGCAGACCGGTGTCACTGTGACTGGTTACGCCCAAGGCTATGACCGTCAAGGCGTCGCCAACCAATCGCTCCTCAACGAAGCCACAGCGCTCGCCTCCCAGCCTGACACCGACGCCGTGATCGCCGTGGTCGGCCTAGACGAGCGCAGCGAATCCGAGGGCCTCGACCGCTCCACCATGGCCATTCCGCAGGTGCAGAACGACCTTGTCGCCGCACTGGTGGCCACCGGCAAGCCGGTCGTCGTGGTGCTGGTGGCCGGTTCCCCGGTGGAACTGCCATGGTTCGACGATGTTGCCGCCGTGCTGTACGTTGGCCTTTCCGGCCAGGCCGGTGCCTCCGCCACTGTGCGGGCGCTGACCGGTCAGGTCAATCCTTCCGGCCATTTGGCCGAGACGTGGCCGCTGCAGTACGCCGACTGCCCGTCTGCCGGATGGTATCCGGCGGTTGGCCGCGACGCCGTCTACCGTGAGGGCCCGTTCGTCGGCTATCGCTATTACGAAACCGCAGAAGTGCCGGTGCGCTTCCCGTTCGGATACGGCCTCAGCTACTCCACGTTCACCTACAGCAATCTGACCGCCGACGAAACCGGCGTGCAGTTCACGGTGACCAACGATTCCGATGTGCCTGGCGCCACCGTCGCCCAGCTGTATGTCTCCGGACCGTCCCGCACAGTCGCCGATGCGACCGCGGGATCTGCGGATTCCGCGAAATCCGCAGTTGCGGCGGATGCTCGGCCTGGTGTGCTGCGTCCGGTTCGCGAGCTCAAGGGCTTCGCCAAAATCGAACTCGACGCCCATGAATCCAAGACCGTGCACATCGACTTCGACCGCTACACCTTCCGTCATTTTGATGTGGACGTCAATCGTTGGGCCACTGAATCGGGCATCTGGACGCTTGCAGTGGGTGCGAACGCCGAAGACCTTCCTTTGTCCACGCCGTTCGCCGTCGCCGGCGATGTGGACGCCGCGCCTGCGAACCCGGCCCTCGGACACTACCTGACCGGCGACGTCAAGCACGTCACCGACGCCGAAATGGCCACACTGTTCGGCCATGAGGTCATCGCGCCGGGCAAGCCCACCACCTTCGGCGTCAACGACCCGATTTCCAGCTGGGTCGATTCGCGCGGTTTCGTGGCGCGCACGGTCGCCAAGACACTGATCAGCCGTGAGGCCAAGGTGCGGCAGAAGACCGGTGCCCCCGACCTCAACACCCTGTTCATCCTCAACATGCCGCCGCGCGCCATGAGCAAGATGACTCAGGGCATGGTCGACTCGGCCATGGTCGACGCCATCGTCAGCATCGGCAACGGCCACACCTTCCGCGGTCTCGGCGGCCTGATCGCCGGCTACTTCCGCAACCAATCCGCCAACAAACGCATCGCAAAGGAGCTCAATCATGACTGACGCCAACAAGACCGCCGCCGAGGGCGCAGACGCCAAGAAACTCGGTCCGGTTCGTCAGTGGATTAAGGACCATCCCACGATCTGGGAGTTTATCCTGTTCAACGTGTTGTCGAACATTTCCACGATCTCACGCTTCGTGGTCACATGGATCGGTACCGCCATCTTTGTGAGTGCGTTGGGCCTGACCGCGCCGTTCTACTTCCTCATCTTCAACTACCCGGAGTCCGGCAACGGCCTGGGCGGTTTTCTCACCTTCCTGTGCGCCGAGGTCATCGCGCAGGTGGTGAACTTCTTCGTGCAGATGAAGTGGGTGTTCAAGTCCGACTCCAGCTTCAAGGACGCCGCGTGGAAGTATGCGATTCTCGCCGTCGTGATCGTGGTCGTCAACCTCGTGCTGCCTGGATATGTGACCTCGCTGTGCCAGGGCTGGGGCATGAATGCGGGCGTGGCCGGCACCATCGCCTCCGTGGTCAACACCCTGCTGGCCGTGGTGGTCAGCTACCCGCTGCTCAAGTTCTGGATCATGCCCAAGAACAAGGAGGCTGCCAAGTAATAATCTGATTCTTCGTCGTTTCTTCTTCCCCTTCCCTGAGGTCTGGCCGGAACGCTTGTTCTATGCGTTTCGGCCAGACCTTTTTGTGTATGTAGGCGTAGGACGTTTCGCGAAGCTGTACACAAGGAGAGGTGTTGCTATTTGCTTTCAATGAGGTACATGTGATGCATTGCGGAAAGGCATCCGCCTTCAATGTGGTACCTGATACGCGAAATTGCGATTATCAACGCTGGAATGACGGTGATTGTATTCATGCTTTTATGGATTAGGCACCTCACTGAAGACAGATACCTTTCCGCAAAACCGCGAATGTACCTCATTGAAAGGAGATAGTGACATCATGTAGCGGCTGGGGCGTGAATCGATGTGAGTAAGGCCACAGTGCATGAGGTACTCTCGGACATGCTGTTCTAGCAACGTCGGGCAAATGGCGGAATAACGCCCATAAACACTACATATAGTGTTTGTAGGCGCAACACGCCACTATACATAGTAGCTTGATTGCAAATCACATGGTTGTAATATGGCCTTCGTTTTGTTTTTCACCAGCATTGATTGAAGGGGAGTTGCCATGACCGTCACCGTGTTCACCAAGCCGCATTGCCCGCAGTGCGAAGCCACCAAGCGCCAGTTCACCAAGCTCGGCGTACCATTCGAGGTCGTGGACCTGACGGAGAACCCCTCCACCTTGGAACAGTTGCAGGCCGCCGGATTCCAGCAGGCGCCGGTCGTCATCACCCCGGACAACTCCTGGACCGGATACCGCCCTGATCTGATCCGCGAAGTGGCCAAGCAGGCCGCGGCCGCCGCTCCGGCCCCGGTCGCCGCGTGAATCTGGGTCACATGAACAGCGCGGCTTCGGCTGTGGCGGCAGGCGAGAGCGCTCGCATGGCATGCGGAAGCGGTGAAGCCGACGCGGCGTATGATGCTGACATGGCTCCATCGCAGGTGGGTGATCATGCGGAGCTCCTCCGGCTCCATCAGCGCGACGTTGCCGCTGCGGACGCCAGTGCCGCCAGCCGGCCTGAGTTCGCGGCGCAATCCGGCAAGGTGATTGGCGCGTTGGTCTACTTTTCCTCGGCGTCCGAGAACACTGCACGGTTCGTGGCCGGATGCCGCTTGCAGGATGAAGGCCTCAACGTCTACCGCATCCCGCTCAAGGCCGCCGACCAACCGCTGAACGTCCGCGAACCGTACGTCATCATGGTGCCCACCTACGGCGGAGGAGTGGTGAAGAAAGCTGTGCCGATTCAGGTCAAGCGATTCCTGAACGACCGGGCCAACCGCGAATGGATCCGCGGAGTCATCGCCTCAGGCAACACCAACTTCGGTGAGGCCTATTGCGCCGCCGGAGACATCATCGCCGCCAAATGCCACGTGCCCTTCCTCTACAAATATGAGTTGATGGGCACCCCTGAAGACACCGCGGCCGTGCGTGATGGCCTCGTGCGGTTCTTCACCCATCAGTGATTCCAGCGATTCCCGGCGAATACGGCTGGTAAGACCATCGGAGGCGGCCACCCGACCGGCCTGCTGCATCATTCGCGCGGCCGGCTACGGCTTCCCCGGAGAAGGCAAGAGAACGAATGGATGCGCCTCCGACGTTGCCGCGTCGTACCCATCCACTGAAGCCAGACGCGCCCAACCCCATCCAAGGACCTCAATACCAAGGACTGCAATACCTATGACCGACTTCACCAACACCGAACTGGCGCTCGACAACACATCGCACGCCGCCGAGCCCACCGATCCCGCGCACGACTACCATGCGCTCAACGCGATGCTCAACCTGTATGACTCGAACGGCAAGATCCAGTTCGACAAGGACAAGGCCGCCGAGCGCGCGTACGTGACCAACCATGTTGCCGCCAACACCGTGACCTTCCCTTCCACCGCCGAGCGCCTGAAGTACCTCATCGACAACCAGTACTACAACCCGGCCGTGTTCGCCCAGTACACCGCCGGATTCCTCGACCGCTTCTACGACCACGTGGAATCCGTCGGCTTCGAGTTCGGCACGTTCCTCGGCGCATTCAAGTTCTACACGTCCTACGCGCTCAAGACCTTCGACGGCAAGCGATACCTCGAGGACTTCCCGCAGCGTTGCGCCGCCGTGGCGTTGGAGCTCGCCGCCGGCGACGAGCAGCAGGCCATCGAATACGCCGACGAAATGCTCGCCGGCCGCTTCCAGCCCGCCACCCCGACTTTCCTCAACCTCGGCAAGGCGCAGCGCGGCGAGCCGGTCAGCTGCTTCCTGGTGCGCATCGAAGACAATATGGAATCCATCTCCCGCGGCATCAACGCGGCCCTGCAGCTGTCCAAGCGCGGCGGCGGCGTGGCCCTGCTGCTGAGCAACCTGCGTGAGCTGGGCGCTCCGATCAAGCACATCGAGAACCAGTCCAGCGGCGTGATCCCGGTCATGAAACTGCTGGAGGACTCGTTCTCCTACGCCAACCAGCTGGGTGCCCGGCAGGGCGCCGGCGCGGTGTACCTGAGCGCCCACCACCCGGACATCCTGCGCTTCCTCGACACCAAGCGCGAAAACGCGGACGAGAAGATTCGCATCAAGTCGCTGGCGCTCGGCGTGGTGATTCCGGACATCACCTTCGAACTGGCCAAGCAGAAGGCGCAGATGGCGCTGTTCAGCCCCTATGACGTCGAGCGCGTCTACGGCAAGCCGTTCGCCGACATCGCCATCAGCGAGCATTACGACGAGATGGTGGCCGACGACCGCATCCGCAAGACCTACATCGACGCACGCAAGTTCTTCACCACCATCGCCGAGCTGCAGTTCGAATCCGGTTACCCGTATATCGTGTTCGAGGATACGGTCAACCGCGCCAACCCGATCGAGGGCCGTGTGACCATGTCGAACCTGTGCTCCGAGATCCTGCAGGTGCAGGAGCCCAGCGAATACAACGAGGACCTCACTTACAAGCACGTCGGCCGCGACATCTCCTGCAACCTCGGCTCCCTCAACATCGCCAAGGCGATGGACGGCGGGCTGGCCCATACCGTGGAGACCGCGATCCGCGCGCTCACCTCGGTGGCCGAGCACACGTCGATCAACGCCGTGCCGTCGATCCGCCGCGCGAACGAGGAAGGGCATGCAATCGGCCTCGGCCAGATGAACCTGCATGGGTTCCTGGCCCGCGAAGGCATCATGTACGGCAGTGAAGAGGGCCTCGACTTCACGGACATGTACTTCATGACTGTGGCCTACCACGCCTACCGAGCCTCCCACGCGCTCGCCGTGGAGCATGGCCGCGCGTTCCAGAGCTTCCCGACATCCGATTACGCCAAGCCGGCCGGCCAGGGCAACTATTTCGACAAGTACACCGACGGCCGCCGCTCCCTGGAGCCGCGCACCGCCCGCGTACGCGAGCTGTTCGCCCAGTTCGGCATCGCCATCCCCACAGTGGCCGACTGGCAGGCGCTGCAGGCCGCGATCATCAAGGACGGCATCTACAACCAGAACCTGCAGGCCGTGCCGCCCACCGGCTCGATCTCCTACATCAACCATTCCACGAGCTCGATCCATCCGATCGCCTCCAAGATCGAGATCCGCAAGGAAGGCAAGATCGGCCGCGTGTACTACCCGGCAGCCTACATGACCAACGACAACCTCAAGTACTACAAGGATGCCTACGAGATCGGCTGGAAGGCCATCGTCGACACCTACGCCGAGGCCACCCAGCACGTGGATCAGGGCCTGTCGCTCACCCTGTTCTTCCCCGACACCGCCACCACCCGCGACCTCAACAAGGCCCAGATCTATGCGTGGCGCAAGGGCATCAAAACCCTTTACTACATCCGCATCCGCCAGCAGGCGCTCGAAGGCACCGAAGTGGCCGGCTGCGTCTCCTGCATGCTGTGAAAGGAACAACAATGGCACCAATCTCCATCCCCCGCAAGCCCCTGAAGCTCATCGACCGCGTCTCCGCGATCAACTGGAACCGTCTGGAGGACGAGAAGGACCTTGAGGTCTGGGACCGTCTGACCGGCAACTTCTGGTTGCCCGAAAAGGTCCCCGTCTCCAACGACATCCCCTCCTGGCAGCAGATGAGCGAGGAAGAGCACACGCTCACGATGCGCGTGTTCACCGGCCTGACCCTGCTCGACACCATCCAGGGCACGGTCGGCGCGGTCTCCCTGATCCCGGACGCGCTCACCCCGCATGAGGAGGCCGTGTACACGAACATCGCGTTCATGGAATCCGTGCACGCGAAGTCGTACTCTTCCATCTTCTCCACCCTGTGCTCCACCGAGCAGATCGACGCCGCATTCGACTGGAGCGAGGAGAACGAGTTCCTGCAGAAGAAGGCCGAGATCGTGCTCGACTACTACGAGGGCGACAATCCGTACAAGCGTAAGGTGGCCTCCACCCTGCTCGAATCCTTCCTCTTCTACTCCGGCTTCTACCTGCCGATGTACTTCTCCGCGCACGCCAAGCTCACCAACACCGCCGACGTGATCCGCCTCATCATCCGCGACGAGGCCGTGCACGGCTACTACATCGGCTACAAGTACCAGAAGGGCATCGCCCAGCTTTCCGACGCCGAACGCGCGGACATGCAGGATTACACGTACGACCTGCTCAACGAGCTGTACGACAACGAGGTGGGATACACCGAGTCGCTCTACAGCGGCGTCGGCCTCGTTGAGGACGTGGAGAAGTTCCTGCACTACAACGCGAACAAGGCGCTGATGAACCTCGGCTATCCGGCGCTCTTCCCGGCCGAGATTTGCGACGTGAACCCCGCGATTCTCGCCGCCCTGAGCCCCAACGCCGACGAGAACCACGACTTCTTCTCCGGCTCCGGCTCCTCTTACGTGATGGGCAAGGCCGAGGAGACCGACGACGACGATTGGGACTTCTGATTCGATAGTCGCCAGCAGTAGTGTGCCGGAACACGGTCTGTCGGGGTTGCATGGTTTGCCGGGGTTGCTTGGATTGCCAGTCGTGGAATACGGAAGAGGCTGTATGTTCGCGTCTCAACAGGGCATGCGCGAACATACAGCCTCTGTACGGGTTATTATCGACCGTATGTTCGCGTTGAGATGATGAACTCGCGAACATACAGCCTGTCGGAAGGCCGTAAGGGGCTGTATGTTCGCGGCGGTTTCGTTGAGACGCGAACTTAACGCGGTATCGCTGTGGCTCCAACGCAGTATTACCGGCTGCCACGCTGCATCACTGGCTGCACCGTGGCGCCACCGGCTGCAACGTGCGGTATCACCGGCTGAACTGCGGCCTTACCTCGGTATCAGCGCGGTCAGCACGAACCAGTGGTCCTCGGTCCGGATCGTCACCTCACCGCCGTACTGCGCGACGATGTGACGAATCGACTTCACGCCGAATCCATGCCGTGATGCGTCCCGCTTGGTCGTGCGCAGCGCGCCGGTCGAGTCCTTCTTGAGCGTCGAATCGTAATAATTCTCCACGCGAATCACCATGAACCGACCCTGCCCATACAAAGCCAGTCGAATCAGACGCTGCTGCCGGTCGGGCAGTTTGCTGGTCGCCTCGATGGCGTTGTCCAGCGCGTTGCCGAACAGCGAGGCGATGTCCATCGAGGACATGCCGGCGAGCAGTTTGCCATCAGCCACCGCCGTCAGCGTAATGCCACGATCGGCGCACGTGCGCATCTTGGTGGTCAGGATCACGTCCAGCACCGGGTTCCCGGAGTGCTGCTGGGCGCTCGCCGCCGCCACCGAAGCCTCCAGCTGTTCGAAGCCGGCCGCCGCATGCTCGGGGTCGACTTCCGCCCGCAGCGCCGCGATCTGATGCTTGAGATCGTGCGCGAGCCGTCCGATCGACTCGATGTTCTCCTTGGACGCCAGATATTCCTGATGCTGGCTGGCCAGTTGTGCGTTGATGGAGGCGAGCTCGGCGTTTGCTGCCATGCGCCGCGCCTGCTCCTGCTGCGCGTAGAGGATCGCGCAACCGCAGAAATCCACCAATGTGCGGATGTAGAACACCTCCTGCCCCACGGTTCCGGAGAACGGCGTATTGGTGGAGACGAAGCTCAGGTTACTCATCGCGAACGTCACGATGGTGATGGCCACAGTGCCGAGCAGCAACGGTACCGAGATGTCGGTCGGCCGATCGCTGGCGAAGTTGCCACGCTCCAAGAGCCAGGCGGCGAAGAAGCACAGGGAGTACGTCAGGGCCAGCAGCAGTAGCGAATACCGCTGTTTGGCGGCGGCAGTATCACCCAGATTCAGGAACATGACCAACTGCCAGTGCAGCGACGCCACCAACTCACCCAGCACGAACGCGCGCGCGGTGATGTACAGGCCTTCGCGGTTGCCGGTGCCTGCGCCGAACCGCACGATCGTCCACATGCCGCCGAACGCCAGCAGCATGCCGATGATCCAGAACCATAATGGCATGATGCCGTCAAAGTACTGGATGACGATCATGCCGGCCAGTCCGGCTGCGCCTACCGCCGCCGTCCGTTGCCACGGTACTCGGCGGTAGGTGGCCAGAATATAGACGATGCAGGCCAGCCATTCGCACAGTGCGGTATAGATGCGCGGAATGTCCGGCAGGGCGTTGGTGATGGTGCTGCCATCCATCGGTCAGACTCCGGCTGCAGCGGTGGTGCCGGGGGCGCTCGTCGTGGAAGCTGCTGCAAATCCAGCTGTGTCGCTTGCTGTGACTGTGGCGGCGGTGTCTGTGGTGGCAGCGGTATTCGCGTTGCCCGTGGTGCCCGTGTTGTTCGAGGCGGCCGTGGCGCCGCTGACCGCATTCGAAGTCGCCCCGCCTGATCCCAGATAATTGGCCAGCGCCACCAGAAACGCCTTCTTGCGCGGGCGACTGATGCGCAGCGCCTCGCCGTTCGACATCACGCAATCCTGGCCGTCCACGCCGACCACATGCTGCATATTCACCAGATAACACGAATTCGAGCGGAAGAAGCTCTGCCCGGCCAATCGCTCCTCGAAATCCTTCAACGTGCCGGTCACCGATAGTTTGCCGCCGAGCGTGTGAATGATGATCGTGTGCCGAATCGATTCGAGGTACAGCACATCGGACAGTTCCACCCGCATCTGCTTGCCGCCGGTGTCGATCAGCATCGCATCGTCCGCACGACGACGGACCATGTCGATCGAACGCTTGATCTCCTGGCGGAACGCGAAATAGGGGACCGGTTTGAGCAGATAGGAGAGCGCCTGCACTTCATAGCCGTTGATGGCGTATTGCGGGGCGGCGGTGATGAACACGATCACCACGGAATCGTCGCGCTCGCGAATCTGCCGGGCGGCCGCCATGCCGTCCATATGCTTCATCTCGATGTCCAACAGCAGGATGTCGTACGTGGGCGTGTACTTCTCGACGATCTTCTCGCCGTCGTCGAAAACGGAGATTGTGAACTCCGTGCCGGTTTCGCTATGGTACTGGTTCATATAATCCAGCACTCTCTGGCAGGCGGTGGGATCGTCTTCGACCACCCCAACCCTGATATCGCGCATGACCTTGACCTCCCGTCATGTTCCTCTCCCTGCCATCCTAGCTGTTGGCCTCGGCGGTGCGGTGTGGGCGGCGTAGGCTGCGCGGGGACGGCACCAAAGGAAAAGCCCGGCTGTTTGGGCCGGGCTTTGAAGGAGAGAAGGAAGAAGAAGGGATTCAGTTATGTGTTTGGCCTGTTGCGGCCTGACTCCATATAACCGCGCCAGGTTCAACGCCGCGTGCAAATGGTCTGGGAATTTCGTGTGAACGGCGGCTTTTCAGGTTGGTTCGGGCCTCCCATATTGCCCAAGCCCTATTGCGTATCCCTCTGCACAGCTCGCGCGATATCTCAGCGACTATATCCCGCCAACCGTCCGCTGAGCGGTGAGGCTAGCGCTGTGCTACTGCCGCTCCTCGAAGGTGACGCCGTTGCGGGCGGCGAGGCGCTCGGCCTTGCGCTCTTCGCGTCTCTCCTTGCGTTCCTCGGCATGTTCGATGTGCTGGATGCGCAGCTGGCGCCAATCCTCCCGCATGTCGCGGAACCGCTCGGCAAGCGTCAGCTCGTCGTTCGACTTGGCCTTGCCGGCAGCATCCGCGCCCGCTCCGGTGCCGGCGGCTTCCGGGTTCCTCGCCGGGAGAAGCCATGCAGGCGCGTCGTCCGAGCTCGCGGCCAAGGCGTCCGTGGCACTGGAACCCAGTGCATCCGCGGCATTGTCCGCGAGCTTGGTGATGCCCACCTTCACCAGGCTCAGCAGTTCGCGCAGCGTATCCGGGATCGGTTCGTCGCTTTCGCTGGCGGTCTTGGTCAGTCGGTCGATGTGCCGGCGAATCGCGTCCGCATCTTCGGGGTCGATTTTGAGGCCGGCGATCATCGATTGGCGGATGGTCTCATAGTCGAGATTCGCGAAGAAATTCAGCTGCTGCAGCGTCATGAATCCCTTGAGCTCCGGGAAATGCTCGAGAATATAGTCTTCGCGATCGTCGGCGGCGCGGGTCCAGTCGCGCGTAAGCTTGGGGTCCCAGCTGGAGGTGATCGAACCTTCGCGCATACGGTAGTGGTAGAGCACTTTGGGAATCCGCACCACGCGCGTGGCGGCGCCGATCACATTGCAGATGCGGGAGAGGTCCTCGATTTTACGGCCGACCGGGAACGAGAAATCGTTGTTCTGATAGGTCGATGCCGGGGCGAGGAACGCCCAGAAATACCCGTCGATTTCGGCCTTGACCTGCTTTTTCAGCGCCTCCACCGGTGTGAGCACCTGCACTTCGGTGAAGTCGTTGTGGCGATAGTTGGAGAGCAGCGGCTTGCCGTTCTCTGAAATGGTGTCGAACTGGAACATCACCAGATCGGCGTCGTACTTGCGCATGGCTGCGAGGCAATCCTCGACCAATGTGGGGGCGACAGTGTCGTCGGAATCAGCGAAGTATATATAGTCGCCGGTGGCCTGCGCGATGCCGGCGTTGCGCGCATCCGAAAGGCCGCCGTTTGGTTTATGGATGACGCGTACGCGCGCGTCCGTGGCCGCCCAGGCGTCGCACATGGCGGGGCAGTGGTCGGGCGAGCCGTCGTCGACCAGCAGGATTTCCAGATTGGCATACGTCTGCGATGTGATGCTTGTCACACAATCGTCGAGGAACTGCTCGACCTTGTAGACCGGGATGATGATGCTGACCAGTGGATCGTGTTCCATGATTCTAGGGTAACGCCGGGTCTCGCCGTGCTGTGCCGCGCTGCTTTCACGCGACACGCGGTGCGAAAATTTTCGCATTCCGGGCCTTGTTTTTGTGCATATGCCGTGTATAGTGAAACTTGGCTCAACGAAGAGAACCTTCACTGAACCGGAAAAAGTAAACGCTGAAGCTTGCAGTTTCCGAAAGCAATGTTGTAGTCGGTGGCGACAGGTCGAAGCACAGTAAAGAATAAATCCCTTTACCACGGATCGTGAGGCACGTACCTGCCTCTGAAAGGATTGCAATTATGGCAGAAGTCGTTTTCGACCACGTCACTCGTATCTACCCGGGCAACGACAAGCCCTCTGTGGATGATCTGAATCTTGATATCAAGGATGGCGAGTTCCTCGTCCTCGTCGGCCCCTCTGGCTGCGGTAAGTCTACGACCCTTCGTATGCTCGCCGGCCTGGAAGAGGTCAACAAGGGCCGCATCCTCATCGGTGGCAAGGATGTCACCACGATGCAGCCGAAGGACCGCGACATCGCAATGGTGTTCCAGAACTACGCTCTGTACCCGCACATGACCGTTGCCGACAACATGGGCTTCGCCCTGAAGATCGCCGGCACTCCGAAGGAAGAGATCCGCAAGCGCGTCGAGAAGGCCGCCGAGATCCTCGACCTGACCGAGTACCTCGACCGCAAGCCGAAGGCTCTGTCCGGTGGTCAGCGTCAGCGTGTGGCCATGGGCCGTGCAATCGTTCGTGAGCCGAAGGTCTTCCTCATGGATGAGCCGCTCTCTAACCTCGATGCCAAGCTTCGTGTCCAGACCCGTACCCAGATTGCCGCTCTGCAGCGTCAGCTGGGTGTCACCACCCTGTACGTGACCCACGATCAGACCGAGGCTCTGACGATGGGCGACCGCATCGCCGTCATCAAGCTCGGCATCCTGCAGCAGGTCGGCGCTCCGACCGAGCTGTACGATCGCCCGGCCAACGTCTTCGTCGCCGGCTTCATCGGCTCCCCGTCGATGAACCTGAACACCCACCCGGTGGTCAACGGCAAGGCGAAGATCGGTGAGGACACTGTTGATCTGCCGGCCGAGGCCGTCAACAAGCTGACCGCCGAGGACAACAACCAGATCGTGGTCGGCTTCCGTCCTGAGGACGCCAGCCTGGCCGCCTCCGACGACCCGAACGCCTTCTCCCTGAAGGTCGTCAACGTCGAGGATCTGGGCTCCGATGGCTACATCTACGGCAACATCATCACCGATGGCTCCGCCGCCGAGGCCTCCCAGGTCATGTCCGACCAGAACAAGCTCACCACGATTCGTGTGAACCCGCGTGCGCTTCCGAAGGTCGGTGCGACCGTCAAGATCAAGATCGACCCGGCCAAGATGCACCTGTTCGCTCCGTCGACCGAGCTGCGTCTGAACTGAGCGATCAGTATCAACACTTGGTAAGGCCTTGCGGCTTTGCCAACCATTAAACGAGGTTATTTCTCTTCCTCTCTTATAACCTCGTTGGAAAAGCCCTGCATAGCTGCGGGGCTTTTCTTTTTCTCTGTTAAACCAGAATTGACATAGATCCTTTCCTTGGCTCCCCTTGTCAGGGGAGCTGTCGGCGAAGCCGACTGAGGGGTAGTCCGCAAGCATATGTCAATTCTTGTTTAATAGAGCTTTTCTTATGCCGAACTTGCCGGCATGGGGTGTCATTGCATGGCCTACATCCTGCAGCACACGTAAAATCGAACGCATGGAGTTGAATGCATTGCCCCAGATGGATCCGCGCGCACTGAAGGCCACGTCTGTCAAGCCGAAGACGAACATGCCAATTCAGTGGAACCGCAGGCATTGAAGATCACCGCCGCCAGCTCGAACCCGAAGATGTTCACGCTGCCCTGGCATAAGCCGTTGGCCACATGGCCCGAGGAGCTGCTCGCCAACCTGCCGCGAGGCATCTCCCGCCACGTTGTGCGTTTCGTGCACGTGGGCGACGAAGTCTACGCCATGAAGGAGATCACCCGTCAGGTCGCCGAGCGGGAATACGAGATTCTTCGCCGGTTGCAGAAGCTCGAGCTGCCCACCGTGACCCCGATCGCCGTGGTGACCGGCCGCCATGACAAGAACGGCGAGCCGCTGGAGGCCATTCTGGTGACCCGACATCTGCGATTCTCGCTGCCGTACCGTGCGCTGTTCGCGCGCAATCTGCAGCATGATACTGCGGAGCGACTGATCGATGCTCTTGCGGTGCTGTTGGTGCGACTGCACCTGGCCGGTTTCTATTGGGGCGACGTGTCCCTCTCGAACGTACTGTTTCTGCGTGATGCCGACGCATTCTCCGCATTCCTCGTGGATGCCGAGACCGGTGACCTGCAGGTGCAGCTCACCGATGGCCAGCGTGAATACGATATCGATCTGGCCCGCACGAACATCATCGGCGAACTGATGGACCTTGCCTCCGGACGTCTGCTGCCGAGCGATGTGGACGAGATCGAGGTTGGCAACCGTCTGGTCGATCGGTACCATTCGCTGTGGAGCGCGCTCACCGACACCGATAAGTTCGGGCCGGACGAGATGTGGAAGATCGAGCAGCGTGTCAACAAGCTCAACGAGCTGGGCTTCGACGTGGACGAGCTTGAGATGAAGACCGCTGAGGATGGCAAGCGCGTGCTGGTGCGTCCGCGCGTGGTGGATGCAGGATATGCCAACCGCAAGCTGCTGCGTCTGACCGGTCTGGATGTGCAGGAGAATCAGGCCCGTCGCCTGCTCAATGACCTTGACGCCTACCGCGCGTCCACGTGGCGCGACGGCGAGGACCTCGAGATCGTGGCCACCGATTGGATGCGCGAGGTGTACGAGCCGACCGTGCGCATGATTCCGCCGGAATATCGGACGCAGATCGAGCCGGCGCAGTTCTTCCATGAGGTGCTCGACCACCGTTGGTTCCTCGCCGAGAAGGCCGGCCATGATGTGCCGATGGGTGAGGCCGTGACCAGTTACATCGACAACGTCCTGCCGAACTACAAGCTCGACAAGAAGGCCCTTGACGAGCTCAACGCCGAAGCCGATGCCGGTGTGATTGACGACGAATACACCTACAACGCCGACGACGGCTACAACCCCGATGACGACCCCGACGCGGCTGTATGGGCGAGCCGTTAAGCGGGCAACCCAGTGGGTTGCCCGTAGGCGAGCCCCGAGCGAGGCGGTAGCCGAGTGAGGGTGGGTTGGGCTTGCCGTAGGCAAGTCCGAAATTGCTGGAGCCATTAAGCATGAAGCCCCTCGCATTGAGGGGCTTCACTATAAGCGGTGCATAATTGCGGTTGCGATTACTTCGCGGCTTCGCGGCGGGCGTGTGCCACGGCGTACAGGCTGATGCCGGCAGCCACCGAGGCGTTCAGCGACTCCACCGTTGAGCTGATCGGAATGCCGGCGATGGCGTCGCAAGCCTCACGGACCAGACGGCTCAGGCCGCTGCCCTCGGAGCCAAGCACCACCACAAGCGGATCGGCCTCAAAACCGGTTTCACCGACGAGTTTGTCGCCACCGCCGTCCAGGCCAACCACGTAATAGCCGCGTTCCTTCAGCCCTTCGATGGCCTTGTTCAGGTTCACCACGCGGGCCACCGGCATATGCGCGGCCGCGCCTGCGGACACCTTCCATGCCGCGGCGTTCACCGATGCGGAGCGGCGCTCCGGCAGGATCACACCGTTCGCGCCGAATGCGGCGGCCGAACGGATCACTGCACCGAGGTTCTGCGGATCGGTCACGCCATCCAAAGCGATGAACAGCGGACGCGAAGCGATCCGCATGGCCGCGGAATTCACGGCCTCCATGGCCTTCGCCTTCTTCTCGGCACGCTCCACCAGCTCATGCAACGAGGAGTACTGGTACGGATTCACCTTCAGAATCACGCCCTGATGGTTGCCCGAGCGGGCGATGCGATCCATCTCCAGACGGTCGGCCTCCAGCATGTGCAGACCGTTCATGCCTGCGATCTTCACGATTTCGCGCGTGCGGTCATCGTGCTCGATGCGCGACATGATGTACAGCGTGGAGCTCGGCACGCCCACGCGCAGCGCCTCCAGCACGGAATTGCGGCCGAACACCAGGTCGGAAGTGTCGGCCGACGCGAACTTGTCCACGCGACGGCGGGCCGCCAGACGCGGGTCGGAGCGCATACGACGCTCGGCGATTTGCTTGGCCTTATACGCCTTGTGATACACGCGGTCCTCGGCCTTCGGCGTGGGGCCATAGCCCTTCAACTTATTACGATGCTTTCCACCCGACCCCTTGGTCGGTCCCTTTTTCATAGCCATAGGTGACATTGTCCCAGCACCCCGCGCCAAATGACTGCCCGAGCCCGGCGCGCATGCATCGCGAGTACAGTATCAGAGGTGAGACAAGAGGCGAAGAAGCAACGCGAGATATTTGGACTGTCCCCGCTGTACTGGGGGCTTTGGCTGGCGATTCTGATCCTGTGGATGGGGCGCTTCGTCACGTCATTCCTCTCCATATATCTGGTGTCCGCGCTGCATATCGATGAAGGCGTGGTCGGTGCCGTGGTGGCCATGTACGGCTTCGGCGCGATCATCGGCTGCCTGTTCGGCGGCATGCTGTCCGACCGCTTCGGACGCCAGTCCATGATCATCATCGGTGAGATCGGCGCGGCGGCAGCCTTGCTGGTGGTGTCGGTGCTGGTCGAGCCGGTGTCGTTGGGCGCGGCGTTGTTCGTGTATGGCGCGTTCGCTTCGCTGCCGAGCCCGGCAATCGCCGCCTACATCGCCGATGTGGTGCCCGCCGAACGTCAACAGCGCGCGTATGTGCTGCAGTCGTGGGCCATCAACTGTGGGTATGCGATTGGTCCGATTGTGGCCAATCAATTGGTCAAGGTGTCGTATTCGCTGATGTTCTATGTCGAGGCGGCCGTGATGGTAGGCGTCACTGTGCTGCTTATTGCCTTCTTCCGCGAGGTCAGGCATCTGGGAATCGCTGTGCCGAAACCGTGGGATGGCTCAGGACGCGCTACTGGGGACTCCGCGACCGTTGCCGCTGCCCTGGTCGATGATGCTGCTCTGACCGATGATGCTGCTCTGGACGGTGATGCCGGCGCAGCACCGGCCGCCACCGCCCGGGCCGACGCCAAAGCCTCCATGCTGCGCAACTGGCGTCGCGCCATGACCGACGTGCCTTTCCTCATGTTCTCGGTACTGATGTTCGGATACTTCCTCGTCTATTTCCAGAGCACGTCAGGTCTGCCAATCGCCATGACCGACCTTGGTCTTGACCTTGGCGACTATTCGGTATTGCTCACGATCAACGGCGGTATGCTGTGTCTGCTGCAAGTCCCGGCGATGAAGCTGTTCGCGCGCATGGGCAACTCCCGTGTGCTGATCGCCGGCCTCGCCGTGACCGTAATCGGGTACGCCGTGCAGACCGTGGCCGACTCGTGGGCGGGTTTCGCGCTCGCCGTCATGTTGTGGACGCTGGGAGAGCTGGGCACCTTCCCCATCGCCACCACTACGGTTGCCGCACTGGCTCCGGCTGATGCGCGCGGCACCTATCAGGGTATGTACAACGTGCTGTGGTCGCTCTCGATCGCGCTGGCCCCGCTGGCCGGAGGCTGGATGATCAGCCGCTTCGGCGGGCGCGTATTGTGGATCGCCTGCACCATCGTTTTGATTGCAGTGACCATCGGCCTGCGCCTGACCAAAACCGCGCGCGACCGCGCCATGGCCGCCAGCCTGCGCGATGCTGCCACCACAGCCGCGGATCCGGACTGACGACCCACTGCCGCCGGTGGATGCTTGCGGCAAAGCGATACACATGTCACATGCGCGGCGAAAGGCATCATGCCGCTCCGTCTCCGTACCATCGCGCATTTATCATGGTTCCTGAACACGCGGGCACCAATCGCGTGAGCACTTTGGCGTACGACTTGCAGGGGGTGCAATGCAGTACATCCAGAAGACCATCATCGGCATCGACGGCAGCGAGGCGCAGTTCGTGGGCTATGTGCCGGACGACAGCCCGGATCTCCAGCCGGGCCGAGTCCGCGCGTCAATCCTGATTCTCCCCGGCGGCGGATATGTCATGACCTCCGACCGCGAGGCTGAGCCGGTGGCCCTGCGTTTTCTGGCCAAAGGCTTCAACGTGTTCGTGCTGCGGTATTCGGTGCGGCGCAGCCATTACCCGGTGGCGCTGGTCGAATCGGCCGAGGCCATGCGGTTGATTCGTACGAACGCGGAAGCATGGCACGCCGACCCCGAACGAATCGCCGTGATGGGCTTCTCCGCAGGCGGGCATCTGGCGGCGAACCTCGCCACTACGGCCGGCGATGACGATCTGCACGAACACGGATACGATCCGGACGAGGTGCGCCCGAATGCGCTGATGCTCGCCTATCCGGTAATCACGTCCGGCGAATACGCGCATCGCGGTAGCTTCCAGTACTTGCTGGGCGCGCACGACCATGATCAGGCGCTGCGCGACAAGCTGTCCATCGAGAAGCATATTGACGCCAAGACGCCGCCTGTGTTCGTCTGGCACACGATGAACGACGCCACCGTGCCCGTGGAGAACACGCTGATGCTCATCGCGGCCTGCCGGGCCGCCGACGTGAGCGTCGAGGCGCACCTGTTCCCCGAAGGACGTCACGGGCTTTCCCTGGCCAATGAGGAGACCGCCTACCACGGCAGTGCAGAACACATCGTGCCGGCCGTGCAATGCTGGCCCGAACTGGCCGAAGCCTGGTTGCGGCGACTGTTCTAGTGGTCCGTTCCGATATTTGTTGTGTGGTGCTGGCCCCCTCTGATGGGACGTTGCCGTGAAGCAAACAGCGGAGCTGTTTGTAGGCAGCGTGTGAGCCGGCAGGCGAACCAGTTGGATGCCGCGCGCAGCGCGTCCCTGATTGCAGGACGGGCTGTCAGCGAAGCTGACTGGGGGAGAGAAAAAGCTTAATCCTTCAATTTTTACGATCCTGCCCACTAGGCAAAACACCATTACGCTGTACGCCAAGCGCACCTATCGGTTATGGAATAATAGCAACCGTATGCATCGGCAGCAGTTGCGTCGATGTCCATAACCGCGCAGTCCTGCGATGATCGGGGGAGATAACCCGGTGCGCTCGCAGAACTGATTACTCCGCGGCTATACCAAGGAGAACATCATGGATGATCGCCTTACAGATCAGTCCACACTATCCGCGACCGCAACGAACGAGATCGCGGAATCAGAAGAAGTGCGCGCCCAGCAGGCCCTGCTCGGCGACGCCGATCCCAGCCTGACCAGTGCCGAGGATGTGGCCAAAGCCCTGAATGTCGACCCGAAACAGGGCCTGAGCGAAGAGGAAGCCAGCCGCCGACTGGCCAAATTCGGCCCGAACGAACTCGCCAGCGCTCCGCCCGTACCGAAATGGAAGAAGTTCCTGGCCCAGTTCCAGGATCCGCTGGTGTACCTGCTGCTTGCCGCCACTGTGATTTCGGTGATTGCCTGGTTCATCGAGAAAGCTAACGCCGTACCCGGTGCCGAAGGGGGAGAGGCGCTCCCGTTCGATGCGCTGGTCATCGTGCTGATTCTGATCGTCAACGCCGTGCTCGGCTACATCCAGGAGGCCAAGGCCGAGGCCGCGGTGGAGGCGCTCGCCCAAATGACCGCGCCTCAGACCTCGGTGATGCGCGGCGGCAAGGTGCAGCGCATCAACACCGTCGACGTGGTGCCCGGCGACATCATCGTGCTTGCCGAGGGCGACTCCGTGTCCGCCGACGGCCGCCTGGTGAACGCGGCGAGCCTGCGCATCGCCGAAGCGAGCCTGACCGGCGAATCCGTGCCGGTCGGCAAAAAGCCGGACACACTGGCCGCAGCCAAGGCTTTGGGCGACCGAGCCAACATGGTGTTCAACGGCACGTCCGTCACGCAGGGCACGGGTCGCGCCATCGTGACCGGAACCGGCATGAACACGCAGGTCGGCAAGATCGCCGACATGCTCTCCGCCACGGAAGACGAGAAGACCCCGCTGCAGAAGGAGATGGACTACGTCTCCAAGATCCTGGGCATCGCGGTGTGCATCATCGCCGTCGTGGTGCTGGTGGCGCTCGCCGTGCTGGAAGGATTCCACGATATCCATGACGTGATCGACTCCCTGCTGCTCGCCGTCTCGCTGGCCGTGGCCGCCGTGCCGGAAGGCCTGGCCGCGATTCTGACCGTGGTGCTCGCGCTCGGAGTGCAGCGCATGGCCGCGCACAACGCTATCGTCAAGAAACTGCATTCGGTGGAGACGCTGGGCTCCGCATCCGTGATCTGCTCGGATAAGACCGGCACGCTGACCCGCAACGAGATGACGGTGGAGCGTGTGGTGACGCCGTCCGGCGAGGTGCAGATCACCGGCACCGGCTACTCGCCCGAGGGTCGCATGGTTATGGCCGATGGCTCCGGCTCGGACAGCGAGCAGGCTCGGGTCGTGGCCGATGAGGTAGTGGCCACGCTGCTCGCCGGCACGCTGGCGAACGATGGCGAGCTGCGCCAGGATGCCAACGGACGTTGGGAGACCGTGGGCGACCCGACTGAAGTCTCGCTGATCGTGGCCGCCCGCAAGGTCAAGGCGGACCACAAGGCGAAGCGCTTCACGCGCGTGGGCGAGATTCCGTTCACCTCCGAACGCAAGCGCATGTCCATCATCGCCAAGGACGACACCGACTCCGGCAAGCTCACCGTGTTCGCCAAGGGCGCGCCCGACGTGCTTTTGAGCTACTGCTCCCGCATCCGCGTGGGCAGCCAGGTGCGCAAACTCACCGAAGGCGACCGCCAGTCGATCCTCGCCACTGTCGAACGGCTCTCCTCCGAGGCTTACCGCACGTTGGGCGAAGCCTGCCGTCCGCTGGAGACCAGCAGCCTTGCCGATGTGCCCGGTGTCACGGTGAACGCGGCCGGCCAGGTGGCGGACATCGCCGACCAGGCCGACGCCATCGAAACCGACCTGATCTGGAATGGCATGGTCGGCATCATCGACCCGCCGCGCACCGAAGTCCGCGATTCCGTGGCCGAGGCGCATCGCGCCGGCATCCGCACGGTGATGATCACCGGCGACCATCCGCTCACCGCGGCCCGCATCGCCTCCGACTTGGGCATCATCGCCAAGGACGGCAAAGCGCTGACCGGCGACCAGCTCGACCAGCTGGGCAGCGAGGCCGAACTCGACAAGGCCACCGCAGACGTCTCCGTATACGCGCGAGTGGCACCCGAACATAAATTGAAGATCGTCGAATCCCTGCAACGCCAAGGCAACATCGTGGCCATGACCGGCGACGGCGTCAACGACGCCCCCGCCGTCAAGTCTGCGGACATCGGCGTGGCCATGGGCATCACCGGCACCGAGGTCACCAAGCAGAGCGCCAAGATGATCCTCGCGGACGACAACTTCTCCACCATCGTGGCCGCCGTGCGCGAAGGCCGCGTGATCTTCGACAACATCCGCAAGTTCCTGCGCTACCTGCTGAGCTCGAACGTGGGCGAGGTGTTCACCGTGTTCCTCGGCGTGGTGT
Source organism: Bifidobacterium reuteri DSM 23975 (assembly GCF_000741695.1). GTDB lineage: Bacteria > Actinomycetota > Actinomycetes > Actinomycetales > Bifidobacteriaceae > Bifidobacterium > Bifidobacterium reuteri. Next base: position 22,605 of record NZ_JGZK01000021.1, read on the forward strand.
TGGCCGGCTTCCTCGGCATCCGCCAGCCGGAGACCGTGGGCGTCACCGTGCCGCTGCTCGCCACGCAGCTGCTGTGGATCAACCTCTTGACCGATGCCGCGCCCGCGCTCGCGATGGGCGTCGACCCGCAGACCGATGACGTGATGGGTCGCAAGCCCCGCCGCGTCACTGACCGCGTGATCGACGCCTCGATGTGGGGCGACATTGTCTACATCGGCATCATCATGGCCATCGTTACGCTGATTGGCATGGACATGCATCTGTCCGGAGGCCTGTTCACCGACCGTTCGGTGGAGGCCGTCGGCCATGAGGCGCAGATGGTCGAGGCGCGCACGATGGGCTTCACGATCCTCGTGTTCGCCCAGCTGTTCAACGCGCTCGCCTCCCGCTCCCACCTGCAGTCCGCGTTCGTCGGTCTCTTCTCCAACAAGTGGCTGTGGGGCGCGATCGGGCTTTCGATCGTGTTGCAGCTTGTGGTGATTTACGTGCCGTTCCTGAACTCGGCGTTCGGCACCACGCCTCTGAGCGCATTGGCATGGCTGGAATGCATCGGATTGGCGGCCATCGTGCTGGTGGCTTCCGAGCTGCGCAAGGCCGTGCTGCGCGCCATGGCCAGGAAGTAATAGCTGGAAGCAAGAACGGCCGGCCGCCCCCTAATGAGGGGGCGGCCGGCCGTTACTACGGCTCAATGGTCGAGAGCTCAGTTCAGTTGGTCGATCCGGAAGTGGAACTGTCGCCGCCGTCCGTGGACTGATCGCCTCCGTTGGACTGGTCGTTGCCATTCTGTTGTTGCTGTTGTTGTTGCTGTTGGGCTTCTTCCTCGGCCTGCTTCTTCGCTTCTTCGTCCGCCTTGGCCTTGGCTTCTGCATCTGCCTTCTGCTTGGCCTGCATCGAGGCGTTCACATCGGATTCCGCCTTCTGCAAGGCGGAGATGGCATTGTCGATATCGGCGTCGGACGGATTCGAGCTGTTCATCACGTTGTTCGCGGTGGTGATCGCCGTCTGCAGGGCGGTGCGGGTATTCTCATCCGCGACGTTGCCGGCGGAACCGGTCAACGTGGCCTGTGCCTGGGAAACAGCCGAGCTGAGCTTGCTCTTCTTGGCATCGACGTCAGCTGTCTTTTGCGAGGCGGTCACGGCTTTGATGGCGCTGTTGATGGCATCCGTCTGGTCGGTCACCGTGTCGACGTTCCCCTGCATGTCCTTGACCTGCTGCTTGAGCTGGTCTGCGGACAGGTTGGAATCGCAGCTGGCAGTGTCTGCGGGGTTCTGCCCCTTCTCCACGGCGGCGTTCAGCGTATCGATGGTCGTGCTGTCAGCCACCTTGCCTTTGGCTGTTTGAGAGGTGCTCTGCCCCTTGGTCACGGCGCTTTCCAGCTTCTTCTTGGCTGCGTCGTACTGCTTGGCGACCACCTTGCATTCGGTCAGCGCGGCTGTCTGACTGACCTTGCTGCTGTTGGATCGCCACAGGAACAGGCCGCCGCCGATCAATGCGACTACTGCCACCACGATTGCCGCGGTGATCGCGATCTTGCGCGTATCCTTCTTGTCGGCGCCGCCGTTATGCTGCCCTCGGCCATTACCGTCGCCGGAGTCGGCATCATCCTCATCTTCGAACTGCTCGAATGGGGAGATGGCAGGCGGGAGCGGCTGCGCCGGCTCTTCCGTGCCGGCGAGACGGGCGGGCGGATTGGTCACCGGTTGGAACACCTGTGTCGCCTCTTCGTCGGCGGGAATCTCGCCGTTCGCCGCGTTTGCGGCCGATTCGGTGGCCAGCGGTATGGCCGGAGGCTGGGCCAGCGGCGAGTACGCCTGCGTGGCCTGATCCTGAGAAGGCGCTGTCGGGCTCCCCAGTGGAGGAAGCGCCGCATTCGGCGTTGAGACAACCGTCGGTGGCTGAGTCGGCTGGAACAGCTGCGTGGCTTCTTCACTGGCTTCAGAGCTCACGGGCTGTTGGAGCGGTTGTGTCGGCGGGTGTACGGCATCGCTTGCGTGGGCTGGCCGTACGGCGACTGCTGAGCCGGCTGGATTGGCTGAGCCGACGCTTCGGCCGGGGCTACGGGGGCTACCGGGCGGAAACTCTGCGTGGCCTGATCCCAGACGTACTGTTGTTGTCCGGCGGCAGGGACGATTGGTTGTGATTCGACTGCCGGCTGTGCGATTGGCTGGACCGGTTCTGCGATTGGCTGGGTCGGAGGCGCCGGGGCGGGCGTCGGCTGCGGTGTTGCGGGAAATGGCTGGAATGCCTGTGTCGCCTCGGAGAGCGGAGGCTGAGGTTGCGCTTGCTGTGCCGGCTGCGTCGGCTGCGCGGGTTGCGCGGATTGTACCGGTCGGGCGACCGGAACCGTGCCCCATGCCGGCGCATCGGCCGAGCTCGAATAATTGGATGGTGCCGGAGACGTCGGTGCCGGCATCGCCTGGGTGGGCTGTACATTGCCTGCAACGCCTGTGCCGGTCGCGGCGGCACCTGTTGCAGCGGCACCATAATCGGGCCACTGCAGGGAAGGCCATGCCGTCGGCTCCTGATCAGCGGGATCCTTTGCAGCGGATCCCTGCGGTTGCTGCTGTGCAGAAGCTCCCTGTCCCGGCAGGGGAGGCACTACCGGCTTGATTGGTTCCTGATGCTGCTGGAAGTCAAATTGAAAACCGCCATCACTGTTGGTCATTGCATCTCCTTGGCGTACATGAGTGCTCCGGCATTGATGCCGAAGCGCCAGCCAACCGGTCGAGCCGATGTTCCACACATCAGCGGCCGGTCGGTATACGGATTAGTCGTCGATATGAGCTCGGTAGAAGTTCACGTATGAGCGGCTCGGTGTCGGGCCGCGCTGGCCCTGATAATGTGAGCCGGTACCTGCAGAGCCGTACGGATGCTCGGCCGGCGAGCTCAACTGGAAGAAGCACATCTGGCCGATCTTCATGCCAGGCCACAGTTTGACCGGCAGCGTGGAGACGTTCGACAGCTCAAGCGTGATGTGTCCCTCGAAGCCAGGGTCGATGAAACCCGCGGTCGAATGGGTCAGGATGCCCAGACGTCCGAGCGAGCTCTTGCCCTCAAGTCGGGCGGCTATAGTCGGGTCCAGCTTCACATATTCCCAAGTGGATCCCAATGCGAACTCGCCGGGATGCAGAATCCAGGGCTCATCGGGGCCAACCTCGAACTGTTCGGTGAGCGCCCCCTGATTCTCGGCAGGGTCGACATAGGTGTAGGCATGGTTATTGAAGAGGCGGAAATACCGATCCAGCCTGACATCGATGGAAGCGGGCTGCACCATTTCGGGAGTCCACGGTTCGAGCGAAATATGACCAGCGGACTGTGCGGCGATGATATCGCGGTCGGACAGCAGCATAGAGAAACTCCTTGAATGACAATACTGCGGTCAAGTTTAGCGCCCAGTGCGGAAACACAGCATGCGGTAGTCGCGGGAGGGCGTGCGCGCAGGATACGAGATTCTCAGGTTATTCCCAGAAAACATCAGCATTAGACACAGAAACCAGTGGTTATATAAGAAATGTCAGCGGAAAGCTGATCAGGAACAGCAGCAGTTCCCGATAATTGAACCCCTTTCTTCTTCTCTCTCCTTTCTCTCCCCGGCGCCAACCCGCCGGGGTTCTTTTTTGCGCGGGCGTCGCCGATGCTTGCAGTTGCGGATACTCGCACTGAGATCCCTCAGTGCACGAAATTCTCGAGAATTGCCCATCTCCCGAGAATTTGCGTCGCTGGGAGTCGGTCAGTGCACGTAATTCTCGAACATTGGGTTGTTTTCGAGAATTTGCGTCGCTGCTGCGAAACGGGGATCGTCTATAACGCCTTCCGCCGGTCTCGCGTTCATCCCATGGGATGACGACCGTCTCGGCCCTACGGCGATATACTGGCAATCAGCCGGACGAGAGGGAACTCTTATGGGGAAGAACAACGAGGAATACGACTTTTTCGACGGTGCGGAGTATGAGGACGCTCCCCGGTCCCGGAGCGCGCGCGGCGGTCGCCAAGGTTCGCGCCTTTCAGGCAGACGCGCGGCGCGACTGAGAGTAGACAGTCCTGCATCGAAGGTGCTGCGGCGTTTGGCGCTGGTGACGGGTCTCCTTGCTGTTGCGGCGGGTGCGGCATCCGCCGCACATGAAATCGCGCCCTATGCCATTCCTTTCCTCGTCGATATGCCCGGCCGGTACATTGCGGTCGCCGCCGCGGTGCTCATAGGGCTCACCCTGATGTTCGTGATCGGTGCTCGTGCCACCATGCCGCGCAGCTCGACGCACGGAGGCGTCGGCGGAGGCGGCATCGTATGCATGGTGCTGGCCTGTGCGTGTCTGGTGGTCGGTGTGGCCGTGGGCGTACTGTTCCCGGACGGTTTGATTCTGCCGGATAACGACAAAGCCCCAGTGGAGAGTACTCAGCAGATGGAACAGGGCATCGAACAGGCGGCCGGCACGTGCGCGGCCGGCTGGCAGGGTATGGATACCGGTGGCTTGCCCGGTGTCTCCACGGTGCAGATGTGCGCAGAGCCGCGTATGGCGTTCGTTTCGTTCGAGTCCGAGACGATGGCCGCAGTGGGCAAGGCCCCGATCAAGGTGAAGATCGCCGAGCTGCTGGCACAGTATTCGAATAACGAGAAGGCTCAGGGCGATTGGCGACTGCTGGTCGGCAAGCGTTGGATGGTGTTCGCCGAGGCCGACAACATCACCAAGCTGCAGCAGCAGTGGGGCGGAGATATCGAGAACATCACTGCCGACGATGGCGCTGCTGATACCGATGCTACTGATGATGCCGGCTCCGGTGCGAACGCCGATGCTGGTCAGTGATCGGCGATTGCCTAGCGGTCCGTTTCACAATTGTCGTGTGGTGCTGGCCCCCTCTGATGGACGTTGCCGTGAAGCAAACAGCGGAGCTGTTTGTAGGCAACGTGCGAGCCGACAGGCGAGCCAGCAGGATGCGCGCGCAGCGCGTCCGAAATTGCGGGGACGTTGCCGTGAAGCAGACAGCGGAGCTGTTTGTAGGCAACGTGCGAGCCGACAGGCGAGCCAGCAGGATGCGCGCGCAGCGCGTCCGAAATTGCGGGACCGTTGCCGTGAAGCAGACAGCGGAGCTGTTTGTAGGCAACGTGCGAGCCGACAGGCGAGCCGGTCAACCGCGCGCGAAGCGCATCCACAATTGCAGGACGAGCTGGCCCGGCGAAGCGGGACTGAGGGGTAGTGAATTAATCAACGAACTTACGGCGAGGCATATTAGCGTTTGATCGCCTGTATCCCTGAGTCCCACGTCAATCCGACGTGCGCTGTTCGCCGTCGCCAGTGCAGTGGGGCGCGCGGCTGTCGTACGCTTCCGGACGACCGGAGCGCATGATAGAATTCATTTTGTTAACAATATTAACAACCTATCTGAAATACAGAGAGGAGCGCTCATGAGCACTGGGCGTTTTACGATTCCCAGCGAAGAGAACTTCGCCGAGAAAACCAAGGAGCTCGCTGAGCTGTGGGGCGCCGACGCCATCCGCAACTCTGACGGCACACACCTGGACGAAGCCGTTCAGGCACTTGGCAAGAAGATTTACAGCGCATACTTCCCGACCCGCGCGCACAACGAGTGGATCACGCTGCACATGGACGAGACGCCGCAGGTCTACCTGCTGACCGACCGTGTGCTGGCCGAATCCGATGCCGTGGATGTGCCGCTGATGGACGGGTTCTTCGCCGAACAGCTGACGCCCAACCGTGACGCCGACCCGCACAAGTACTGGGAAGTGGTCGACCGCACCACCGGAGATGTGGTCGCCCCCGAACACTGGACGCTGGACGCCGATGCCGACACCGTGCACGTGACGGGCGTTACCCCGATGCATGAGTACACGGTCTCCTTCATGGCCTACATCATCTGGGATCCTGTCGAGATGTATAACCACCTCACCAACAACTGGGGTGACAAGGAGCACGAGATCCCGTTTGACATCTACCATCCGGCCACCCGCAAGTTCGTGTTCGACACCTTCGAGCAGTGGCTCAAGGACAACCCGCAGGTGGATGTGGTGCGCTTCACCACGTTCTTCTACCAGTTCACCCTGCTCTTCGATCCGAAGCATCGCGAAAAGGTGGTGGACTGGTTCGGTTGCTCCTGCACGGTCTCCCCGCAGGCGCTCGACGATTTCGAGAAGCAGTACGGCTACCGTCTGCGCCCCGAGGACTTCGTGGACGGCGGTGCCTACAACTCCGCATGGCGCGTGCCCCGCAAGGCGCAGCGCGACTGGATCGACTTCCTTTCCGGCTTCGTGCGCGAGAACGTCAAGAAGCTCGCCGACATGTCCCACGCGGCCGGCAAGGAAGCGATGATGTTCCTCGGCGATCAGTGGATCGGCACCGAGCCCTACAAGGAGGGCTTCGGCGATCTGGGCCTGGATGCTGTGGTCGGCTCCATCGGCGACGGCACCACCACCCGCATGATCGCGGACATCCCCGGCGTGAAGTACACCGAAGGCCGCTTCCTGCCGTACTTCTTCCCGGACACCTTCTACGAGGGCAACGACCCGAGCATCGAAGGCCTCGACAACTGGCGCAAGGCCCGCCGCGCCATCCTGCGCTCGCCGATCTCCCGCATGGGATACGGCGGCTACCTGTCCCTCGCGGCCAAGTTCCCGAAGTTCGTGGACACCGTGACGCACATCGCCAACGAATTCCGCGACATTCACGACCGCACTGATGGCAAGGCAGCCGAAGGTGAGCTCAACGTGGCCATCCTCAACTCCTGGGGCAAGATGCGCTCCTGGATGGCCTTCACTGTGGCCCACGCGCTGCCGAACAAGCAGACCTACTCGTACTACGGCATCCTCGAATCCCTCTCCGGCATGCGCGTCAACGTGCACTTCATCAGCTTCGACGATGTGCTCGAGCACGGCGTGGACCCGGACATCGACGTGATCATCAACGGCGGTCCGGTCGATACCGCATTCACCGGCGGCGACGTATGGGCCAATCCGAAGCTCACCGAGACCCTGCGCGCCTGGGTGCGCGGCGGCGGCGCCTTCGTGGGCGTCGGTGAGCCGAGCTCCCTGCCACGCTTCCAGGCCGGACGCTTCTTCCAGCTCGCGGACGTGCTCGGCGTGGATGAGGAGCGCTTCCAGACCCTGTCCATCGACAAGTATTTCCCGCCGGTCACCCCGGACCACTTCATCACCGAAGACGTGCATGTCGATCCCGAAGCCCGCAAGGCTTGGGAGGAAGCCGGCTACCGCATCCCGCTGTCGGGCTGCGGCGGCGGTCAGGGCAAAGCACCGCTCGGCGGCATCGACTTCGGCGAGCCGGTGGCCAACACCTACCCGATCAACGAGGACGTGACGCTGCTGCGCGCCGACAACGGCCAGGTACAGCTCGCCGTCAACGAATACGGCAAGGGCCGTGGCGTGTACGTGTCCGGGCTTCCGTACTCGGCGGCGAACGCGCGCCTGCTCGAACGCATCCTGTTCTACGCCTCCCACAACGAGGACAAGTATGCGGCATGGAGCTCGTCCAACCCCGAATGCGAGGTCGCGCACTTCCCCGAACGGGGCATCTACTGCGTGATCAACAACACCGAGGAGCCGCAGACCACGACGGTCACGCTGGCGGACGGCAGCACCGAGACCTTCGACCTCGAAGGCAGCGGCATCGCCTGGCGCAACGCCTGATCGGGCTTATTGCCGAACATCTGTAACCATCACCACAACAATGGAGATATCTAAGGAACAGTTATGACTGAAGTCATCATTGTCAAGAACCAGGAAGAAGCCGGCCAGATCTACGGCCGTGCCGTCGCGGACCTCATCAAGGCCAAGCCGGACGCGGTGCTTGGCCTGGCCACGGGTTCCAGCCCGCTGGCCGCCTATCAGGCGCTCGCCAAGATCGTCAAGGACGAATCCATCGACGTATCGCAGGTGCGTGGCTTCGCGCTGGACGAGTACCTCGGCCTGCCGCTCGAGCACCCGCAGTCCTACCATTCCACCATCCACCGCACGGTGGTGGAGCCGCTCGGTCTCGACCCGGAGAAGGTGCACGTGCCCGGTGACATCCTCAACGGCGCTCCGCTTGAGGACGGCGACAAGATCGCGCTGGCCGGCCCGGCCTACGATCGTGCGATCGAAGCCGCCGGCGGCATCGACGTACAGATCCTCGGCATCGGCACCGACGGCCACATCGGCTTCAACGAGCCGGGCTCGTCGCTCGCCTCCGGCACGCGCGTCAAGACCCTGGCCGAGCAGACGCGCATCGACAACGCCCGCTTCTTCGACGACGACATCAACCAGGTGCCGACCCACTGCATCACGCAGGGCATCGGCACGGTGCTCAAGGCCCGTCATCTGGTGCTGCTGGCGTTCGGTTCCGGCAAGGCCGAGGCCATCGAGGAGACGGTGGAGGGCGGCGTGTCCGCGTTCTGCCCGGCCTCCGCGCTGCAGCTGCACCCGCACGCCACCATCATCATCGATGAGGAAGCCGCCAGCCGCCTGCGCCACAAGGACTACTACCGTTACGCCTTCGCGCACAAGCCTGCCTGGCAGGGTATCTGATCGGTACGCCTGCGTGGCCGACAGACCGCCTCGCTGAGGCGTCGCGGAGCTGATTCGCCCCATACTGCCCGAATGTGACACACATCATGGTCACATTCGGGCATAGTCATATTGAGACCATTTACCATAAAACACATGAGCAACGAAGCCAACTCCCGCATTCCATTGGTCGGTGGCGAATCCGGTGAAGTCCCCGGCCATTATGGCGACCCGCTGACCGTGAGCCATGCCGCCACAGCGCGCGGTGGATTCGGCCAGCACCTGACCCATCCGCTGTTCCTGTTGCTGCACGGCTGGGGGTCGAACGAGCAGGAGATGGCGGACATCATGCGGCTGATCGCGCCATACAACGACTACGTCGCGCTGCGCGGGCCGCTGACCTTGGCGCCGGCGCAGGAGGAACGCGAGGTCGGCGGCGACAGCGGTTCGACGTCTACGCGACAGGCCGGTGGCGCGGAATCGGCGGCTGAGGAGGCCTCGGCGGTTGCGGCGGATACGAGCTCGGCGGAATCGCCAGCTGAGGAGGCCTCGGCGGGCTCGGCATGCACGTCCTCCGACGCAAAAGCTCAATCGCCTCAAGCCCGCGCGAATCATACGGTTTGGCACACCGGCGGATGGACGGCTGCGACGGGCGAGCCCGGCAACTATGCGTGGCTGCACGGGGCGATGCCCGTAGGCGAGGATCGTGACTACGATGCGTACGCCGCGGCCTGCGCGGTCGACGACTGGGTATCTGCGAACATCCCCGCCGACCGCGACATCGTGCCGCTTGGCTTTTCCCAAGGCGGCCTCGTCGCCGTGCACCTGCTGCGCATCAATCCCGAACGGTACCGCGCGGTCATCAGCTTGTCCGGCTTCAACGCGCCCGGCCAAGTGCCCGGCACCGCGCCCGCCGACGACCGGCTCGCCGACTACGACATCCCCGTGTTCTACACCTACGGCAAGAACGACGGTGTCGTGCCGAAATACGAACTGTTTGCCACTGCGGCATGGCTCGAGGAGCACACATGGCTCAAAACCAAGAGCTACCACGGCCTCGACCACAATGTGAGCCTTGAGGAGTTCGCCGATCTGCGCCAGTGGCTGCTCGACAACGACATCACCTCGGGCGTGCTGTAGCCTCGGTTGTGCCGTGGCGGGCGGTACGGGTGGGCGGCCGGGCACCGGTGGTGTGGTTGGGTGCGCCGCCGTACGGTACGGAGGCCCGGGGTGCCGGCGGGTGGCACGGGTGGGCGGTGGTTCTGGTGACGCGGTGGCGCTGGGGCGCGGTGGCGCTGGTTGGGCGGTGGTCCGGTGACGCGGTGGTTGGTACGTGCTGGGGCGGCTGGTGGCGCGGTTGGGCGGCGGTTTTCTGGTGACGCGGTGGCTCCGGTGAGGCTTTTGGAGGCTTCTGGAGGCTGTATGTTCGCGTTCCAACCTATACCCCGCGAACATACAGCCGGTTATTGCCGCAAAAACGACTGTAAGTTTGCGCCGCCTTCGTTGGGACGCGAACATACAGCCGGTTCGGCGTTCATTCCGTGCTGTGTCGCACCAATGCTGCGTCGGGTCCCAGGCTGGCTTCCGCGTCGGTGCCGCGAGTCTAGGCTGAATCGATTGCGCCAGACGGACATTGCGCCGCACGTACGTTGCCGCCGGTCATAGACTGGGGCCGTGAGCACAGGGGATAACGCAAGGGGTCTTGCAGACAGCATCGATCAGAATCATCTGGATGAATCGCCGCGCGGGCTGGCGATTATGGCCGTGGTGGGCGTGGCGGTCGGCATACTGTCCGGCATGTTCGGCATCGGCGGCGGTACGGTGATCGTACCGGCGCTGGTCTGGCTCGGCCTCACGCAGCGGCATGCGGCGGCCACCTCGATGATGGCAATCGTGCCCACGGCCGTATCCGGCGTGGTTTCCTATGCCGTGGGCGATGATGTGGATTGGATTGCCGCAGTCATCATTTTCGCCGGCATGTTCGTGGGCGGACAGATCGGGTCGTGGCTGCTGTCTAAACTGCCGGAGCTCGTGCTGCGATGGGCGTTCGTGCTGTTCCTGGTGTTCGTGATCGTGAACCAGGCCATGTCGAACCCCTCGCGTGATTCACGCATCGTGCTGAACGCGGCAACGGTTGCAGGACTAATCGCGTTTGGAGTGATTGCCGGCATCCTGGCCGGACTGCTGGGCATCGGCGGCGGGGCGATCTGTGTGCCGGCGCTGTCGATCATCTTCGGGGCGAGCGATCTCATCGCGCGTGGCACATCGTTGCTCGCCATGTTTCCGAACGCTATCACCACGTCCGTGGCCAATGCGCGTCGGCGTATGGTGCATATCAAAGCCGCTCTGATCATCGGAATCGTCGCCGCGCTGACCGCGCCCTTGGGCACGTGGATTGCCGAAGCCGTGACTCCGAGGACCGGTGCGATCCTGTTCACCGTCTACCTGTGTGTGCTGCTAGTGCGTTCGCTGTTCGTGGCGCTCAAAGCCGCCCGTCGCTGACCGAGAGAGCGGCTGCGCGTAGGCGAGGGGAGCGGCTGCGCCGCGACGGTGATGCAAGTTAGATGCCGGAATCGGCATCAACTGGTATGGTCTCGCCTTCGGCGAGGCTGGTTTCTGCGAGCCTACGGACAGTCCACTGGATTGTCCGTTCGTTGGCTCGTAGGATGCAGGTCTAGATGCCGGAATCGGCATCGACCTGCCGAGCCGTTTAGCGTGCAGCCCGGTGGGCTGCGCGTAGGCGAGGGGAGCGGCTGCGCCGCGATGGTGATGCAAGTTAGATGCCGGAATCGGCATCAACTGGTATGGTCTCGCCTTCGGCGAGGCTGGTTTTTGCTGGGCCTGTGAGAGTCCACTGGACTCTCACTGTTCGGCCCAGAGGATGCAGGTCTAGATGCCGGAATCGGCATCGACCTGCATCACATAAATGTTGCGACGGAGTATTTTGGCTTGAGGACGGCTGATGTCTCCGGCTTCGAGCATGTCTTGGATCACGCGCAGCTCGATGCCGTAGCTTTCGCGCTTGACCTCCTCGACCTGTCCTATGACCGCCGCCGAACCGCTCATGGTCGGTCGGGCCTTGAGCGAGGCCTCGGCCCGTCGATAATCGAGCAGTAGCGCGGAGCAATGCTCGGTGTTGTATGTGTCGCGTCCCATCTCATCAACCAGACGGTCAATCACATGATGGATCACCTCGATCTGCAATGCGCGCGTGCGGGCGAATATCTGGTCCTCGCTCACCAGCGGCGCGGTGTGCCGAATCTTGGATATCGTGCGCTTGGCGACGTTGTTCACGCGACGCTGCAGCATGCGTGCACGGCCGCGGATCTGCGACACCGTATGGCCATCCGCCTCGGAATCCACTGCGGTATGCCGCAGCGTGTTCATGATCTGATCGAGCATGCGCTCGCAAGCTTCCTCGTTCAGCTCCTGTGTGGCGGGATCAGGGTCCGGATGGGCCTTGATTGCATCCAATTGCTGATGGATGAACTGCTTCTCCCAATGCAACGCCTCAATCTGCAATTGCTCCAGACCTTGCGGGTCGGCGGTGCCGATGCGCTGCTTCAGCCTGCTGATGCGCTTGGTGTACAGGTCGATCACCATCAGAATCGCTCGACGGTTCTCGGGCGTGATGCGACCTGTCAGCTCCTCCACAGTAGCGCGCAATACATCCACGGTGATGGGAATCATTTCGGTGGCGGGATCCTTGCCGCGGTTTGGCGCGAGCAACGGCAACAGGAAGTTCGCCAGCAGCAGGGTGAGTACGATGACGCCGGAGGCTATGAACATCAGTTCGTCGCGCATTGGGAAATCGGCGCCGCCCGCGATGGAATACGGGATGGTGAACATCAGTGAGAGCGTGATGGTGCCTTTCGGCCCGCCGAATGTCATCACTGCAGCCGAACGCCAGCGTTCGGGTGTCATACGGCGTCGGTGGCCGGTATACGTGTCGCGCGCGATGCGCAGCATGCCCGCCACCCAGGCGAATCGCAGGACAATCACTATCGCAGTGACCAGCAGGATGATGCCGATCAGCACCAGATTGCTGATGCGCGGGTCGGACCAGCTGGTCATCATGGCGCCCGGCAGCTGCATTCCCAGCAGGATGAATACCGCGCCGTTGAGCGAGAAACTCAGCACTCCCCACACCGACGTCGACACGATGTTTGTGCGTGCCACATTAGGCCCCACGCCGGTGCGGTCGAATCGGATGAACAGGCCGGCCGCCACCACGGCCAGAATGCCGGATACGTGGAATTCCTCGGCTCCCAGATACAACAGGAACGGGAGGAACAGTTCCATGAGGATGCGTGTGGTGGTGGTCTCCCAGCCGAGCGATCGCACTGTCTCGAATACCCAATTGGCGAGCACCGCCACCACGAGGCCGAACGCTGTGCCGCCGATGAACGACACCACAAACTCGCCGGCTGCCTCGCCGACCGCGAACCGGCCGGTGAAGGCCGCGGCCAGTGCGAACTGGAATCCCACGATGCCGGATGCGTCGTTGAACAGTGATTCGCCCTTGAGCACCCCTCGCTGACGCTGTGTCAGTGACGCTTCCTTGCCGAGGGAGCTGACGGCCACTGCGTCCGTCGGCCCCAATGCCGCGCCCAAGGCCAGTGCGGACGCCAGCGAAATCGCCGGCCAGACGGCGTGCAGGATGAAGCCTACAGCCACCATCGTCGCGATCGCCAGGCCAATGGCGAGCGAAAGGCTGAGTTTCAGGGTTTTCAGTAGCGCGGATTTGTCGATTTCGTGCGCTTCGAGATACAGCAGCGGTGCGATGAACAGCACCATGAACAGTTCAGGATTGAGGCGGGCGTTCGGGAAGAACGGCAGATACGCCACAAGCACGCCCAGTGCGATCTGCACCAGAGGCGTGGATACTTTCGGAATGAAGCGACTGGCGAACGAACTGACCACTACGGCCGCGATAATGCACATGATAAGTTCGAATACCGCCATGATTGTCCTTTCTTCCCCGGGGCAAGTATATGGGAACCGTTAGGAAATCCAGTTACATGGCATGGCCCGCCGTTTGTGATAAGCGCATGCCGCGGATTGCGTGGGTGGGGTGTTCTGTTGGTTGGGCCGAGGGTTTGCCTCGTTGAGGGTGTGTGAGCTGGATGATTCGTCGGTTGTACCGAGGTCTTGCCTTGCTGACGGAAGGTGAATGATGCAGAATCGTGGTCTGTCCGAGGTTTCGCTCCGCTGGGGGTGTGTGAGTGATGCATTTCGTCGATTGACTAGTGGTCTTGCCTCGCTGACGGGCTGTGAGTGGTGTGTTTCGTTGGCTGGGCCGTGGTTTTGCCTCGTTGGGGGTGTGTGGGCGGGGTGTTTCGTCGGTTGGGCCGGGGTTTTGCTTCGCTGACGGGTTGTGAGTGGCGCGGAATCGTGGTCTGTGCGAGGTTTTGCCTCGCTGACGGGCTGTGAGTGGGGTGTGTTCCCGGTCGGTCCGAGGTTTCGCTCCGTTGACGGGTTTGTAGCGGGGTGTTCCGTCGGCTGGGCCGTGGTTTCGCCGCGTTGAGGTGGGCGAGTGGGGTGTTTCTGTGGTTGGGCCGAGGTTTCGCCGCGTTGAGGTGGGCGAATACAGGGCGTGAGCGAATACGCAGCGCAGGCCCCGGCGCCGCATGCGTACGCGCATGACTATTTGCTATGTAGACTCGCAGTATGGATCTGAGAGTGGCATATACGCAGGCGATGCGCGAGGCGCTGGCGCTGGCCCGGCAGGCTGCCGAGGCCGGCGACGTGCCGGTCGGCGCGGTGGTGCTGGATGCCGCCGGGCGGATAATCGGCCGAGGCTGCAACACGCGCGAGGCGCATGGCGATCCACTGGCCCATGCCGAGATTCTGGCGATGCGCGAGGCCACGCAGACGCTGGCCAAGGCCGGTTCGGATACGCGCGACGCTGCGGAAGCTGCTGATATGGATGATTCTGATATGGATTTCCGCGGAGTCGGTGCCGCTAAGCCGTATGCCACACATCGGCAGTCGGATTGTATGGCATGCCGAACGGTTTCGGATGATGAGATTGCGGCCGATGGGGCTGCGGCCGAACGCCCGTGCCGCAAGGCACAGTGTCCGCACAGCGAGGCGCACTGCGCCCGCGTCCGCGCTCGCTCCCACTTCTGGAATCTTGCCGACTGCACGTTGGTGGTTACGCTCGAGCCCTGCCCGATGTGTGCAGGCGCCTGCGTCCAAACGCATATCGGTTCGATTGTGTTCGGTGCGTGGGATGCCAAGCTTGGCGCATGCGGTTCGGTATGGGATATTCCGCGCGATCCGCACGTCGGACACGCACCCGAGGTGTACGGCGGCATACTCGAGGCCGACTGCCAAGCCGTGCTCACCGACTTTTTCACCGCCCGTCGCTGACGTTCGACGTTCGGCGGTACTTGGTATGTCTTTCCTCGGGGTACAGGTGTACCCACCGTGTAGGGAAGGCCGCACGGTGTAGGGAACATCCCACCGTGTAGGGAAGCAAAATGGCTTTATTCTGCGGATTTGATCGTAAGGGCACTATTCGGTTCCCTACACCATGGGGAAGTCCCTACACCGTGGGTGGGTTGAACGTGGATTGCGACGGTTGGCGGACGGGTTCGCGGCATCACGTGACTGCGGTATTGCGTGGATTACGGCGGCACAGCACAGAAATACTTGCGTTGTGCAAGAAACACGCGGCGTCAAAGCAACATATTCGCCTGCGCCTACCATCGGAATCAGCGATACAACAGAAAACCGCTCGCTCGTGCTCTTGCTTGATGCGACACAGTCCTGCATATGCCGACTCATGCCGGCGCTGGCTGGGCCCATCACTGCCGAGCCGGCCGACCAGTCAAAGGAGACCCCCATCATGTCCGATTCCCAAGCTCGCACATTCACCGGTGCAGCAGCCGACGGCACCCGACTTACCGCCGTCTACCTTGAACAGCAGGCCGCGCGCGCGGCCGTAGGCCTGGTATTCGCCGGCGATGAACTGCCGCGTATCGTGCACTGGGGCCGCCCTCTCGCCGATCCGGAGACACTGCTCGACTCGTATGATGCGTTGAAGCCGCAGCGCATCTCCGGCGGACTTGACGAAACCGTATGGCCCACCGTGCTGCCAACGCAGGCCGAAAGCTGGATCGGCGAGCCGCGTGTGGTACTGCGCCGCGCCGGCATCGAACTGTTCCCCAAGTTCACCGTAACCAATATCGCCGCTGATGGCGTGCTGCCCGCCACGTTGGACGCCTCGGGCGCTGACCAATATGCCGATGTGACCGGTCACTTCCGCACCACCGGTCCGGTCCAGGTGCCTGGAGTCGTGGTGGATGCCATCGATAAGGAGAGCGGCATCGCCCTCGAATGGCGACTCGAGCTGCTGGACGGCGGCCTCGCCCGCCAGAAGGCCGCGGTCACCAACCTTGGCGTGCCGGCTTCCAATCCTTCGGCTGATTCCTCGGCGGACCCCTCGGCTGATGCCGCCGCAGATGCCACAGCAGATGCCGTCGCCCCGCTTGAGGTCGGCAAAATCGAGCTCGGCTTCCCGGTCCCCGAACTGGCCGGCGAAATCCTCACCACCACCGGTCATCATCTGCATGAGCGCAGTCCGCAGCGCCAGCCGCTGACCGTCGGACGATTCGAGAAGCCCCAGCTCGCCGGCCGCCCCGACTTCGACGCCTCCCTGTTGCTCACCGCCGGCGTGCCCGGCTTCGGCTTCGAGCATGGCGAGGCATATTCCGTGCACGTGGGTTGGAGCGGCAATTCCGTGCTGTCCGTCGAGCGCCTGCCGTACACGCAGGGCGTCATCGGCGGCGGCGAAGTCCTGCTCGGCGGCGAAGTGGCATTGGCTCCTCAGGGCGAAGGTGAGAGCTCGTATGAGACTCCGTGGCTGTTCGGCTCATTCGGCGATGGCCTGAATGAGATCGCCGCACGATTCCACGCCTATGTGCGCTCCCGCCATCCGCGGCTGTTCGCCAAGGGCCGTCCGGTGATCCTCAACACGTGGGAAGCCGTGTACTTCGACCATAACTTCGATACGCTCAAGGCGCTCGCCGACAAGGCCGCAGCATCCGGCGTCGAACGATTCGTGGTGGATGACGGCTGGTTCGGCTCCCGCCGAGACGATACGTCGGGTCTGGGCGATTGGCAGATCTCCCAAGAGGTGTGGCCGGACGGTCCGAAGTCGCTCAAGGCGCTTGCCGACTATGTGCACGGCAAGGGCATGCAGTTCGGCCTGTGGTTCGAGCCGGAAATGGTGAATATCGATTCCGACGTGGTGCGCGCCCACCCGGACTGGATTCTTTCCCCCACCGCGGGCCGACTGCCGATGCAGGGCCGCAGCCAGCAGGTGCTTGATCTCACCAATCCCGACGCATTCGCCTACGTGTTCGGCGCGATGGACTCGCTGGTAGGCGATCTCGGCATCGACTACATCAAGTGGGACCATAACAAGCTCGTCACCGAGGCGGCTTCCCGCCGTACGGGTCGCCCGGCCGTACACGCGCAGACCCTGGCCGTCTATGAGATCTTCAAGGGATTGAAGCAGCGCCACTCCGGACTGGAGATTGAAAGCTGCTCGTCCGGAGGCGCCCGCGTCGACCTCGGCATTCTCGAATACGCCGATCGCATCTGGGTGTCCGACTGCGTCGACCCGGTGGAACGTGCGGACATCCAACGCTACACGTCGTTGCTGGTGCCGCCGGCCATGATGGGCGAGCATGTCGGAGCCAGTCCGGCGCATTCCACGCAGCGCGCCACCAGCCAGGAACTGCGCATGGCCATGGCGTTCTTCGGCCATATGGGCATCGAATGGAACCTGCTGAAGGAGCCGGAGGACGCGCTCGCCAAGTTGGCCGTATGGGTGGCCGAGTTCAAGAAGCACCGTGATTGGTTCGCCATCGACGCCTGCGTGCATGCCGACGCCAACGACCCGGCCGTGCGACTCGACGGCATGGTGATGCCGAGTGGCGACGCCGCCATTTACCGTTTCACCCAGTTGACCACGAGCCAGACCTATCCTGCAGCACCGGTGCGACTGCCCGGACTCGACCCGACTCGTCGCTATCGTGTGAGCCCGCTCGACCCGTGCCTCGACCTCGAAGGCTCCATCAGCAACGGCCAAAGCACGCTTGGCTGGTGGAACGCAGACGGCGTGGTGCTGACCGGCGAGGCCCTGCAGCGCTACGGCATCCGTCCGCCGTCCCTCCACCCCCAGCAGGCAGTCCTGTTCAAGGCCGTGGCGTTAAGCTGACAACCCAGTGGGTTGTCAGTAGCCACGGCCTGAGCGAGGCGGTAGCCGAGCGAGGGTGGGTTGGGTCTTCGCGTAGCGAAGTCCGTGATTGCTGTTCGTGGCGTTAAGCTGACAACCCAGTGCCGAACCGTGAAGCGGACAGCCCAGTGGGCTGTCCGTAGGTGAGGGGAGCGGCTGTGCCGCGACGGAAATTCGGGAGAATTTCGGTCAGTAGCCACGGCCTGAGCGAGGCGGTAGCCGAGCGAGGGTGGGTTGGGTCTTGCCGGTAGGCAAGTCCGTGGTCGCTGTTCGTGGCGGAACGGAGGCATCGATCTTCGGCCGATGTCAGTGTTGTGGTTGGACCGGAAGAAACGGCGAGGCTCCCTCTGATGAGGGAGCCTCGCCGCAGCAGGCGGACTGAGGGAGAGAAGCGCGCCACCAGCTGCCTAGCCGATATGCTGCACGATTACGCGACTGGCGGCTGCCTTGGCCCACAGCTGCCAGTCGTGGTTCACGATGGTGAACCTCACCGGCTGGGTCTGACTGTGCCGGTACAGGCGGATGCCGTCGCGCAGTGAATCGGTGCCCAGCTTGGCTAGGAACGCTGATTCCCCGGCAATCATCACATGCCCTGGCATGGCGATGTTCGCCACCGTGGCCACGAGCGTGCCCAATCGGAAACAGGTGCGATTCACCAGTTGCGTGGCCTGTGGGATACGTGCGCGGGCGTCGCGCACGAACTCCTCGAATGTCACCGCGCGCCCGACAATAGCCGAATACTGCTCCGCGATGGAATCGTCGGTCAAACATTGCGAGCATCCGATATGGCCGCTGGTGCAGCGCGGCCCTTCCGGGTCCACCAGCACATGCCCCACCAATCCATAGCTCTTATCCGGATACGCCACCGGCTCGCCGTGCACAGCCAGCGAATAGCCCACGCCCACGCCGATCGTCACCACGGCGAACATGTCCAGTCCCACGCCGGGGCCGAACCAGGAGGCATCCACCAGCAGCGAGTCGATGTCGTTGAACACGCCGCACGGGAGTCCGGTCGCGGCTTGCACCATGGCGCCAAGATCGATGGGCGCCTCCCAGTGCAGGAATGGCGCGAACGTCACTACGGAATCCTCGATCACATGGCCGCCGACCGCCACGCCGACCGCAGTGGGGGAGGGTAGACCTGCCGCGACTACGTCGTTTGCGCACGCTGCCGTGAGGCGCGCTATTCCGCTGCTGACATACTCGGGTGACTGGTCCTCGCCGATCGGCAGCTCGTGGCGCTGGGATATCACCTCGCCATGCGCGTTCACTGCGGCGGACACTATCGAAGTGCCATGCACCTTGACGCCGACGAACGTGCGCGCATTTGAGCACAGGACAAGCGCCGTCTGCGGACGGCCGCGCCGGTCGGAGCTCTCCTTCGGTGTGAAACGCTCCGGCAGCTTGCCGGTCATGCCGACAGTGGCGCTCGCCGGCAGCTCCTCGATTACGCCCGCGTAGATGAGGTCGCTGGTGATACGGGACAACGCCCCCTGACTCAGCCCCAGCATCTGGGCCAGTGTGGTGCGTGCGATTGGTCCGTACTGGGCCACGGCTGCGGCCACCCGATGCGTATGCTCCGATCCGGAAAACCACTGCGGAATCGCATTGGAATCAGCCATCGCGCCCCTTTGCATAAGAATTAATTGCGTTAATCACAAAATACCGCGTTTTTACTTGCCTGCGCAAGGAGGCTCGCGGTCGCTGGGAATGAAATCGCGCAATCGATACCTTTGACAGTGGAGGAATTGCCATCGGCGCAGGTGCCGTTGGCGGTAGGAAACACTAAGGAGCCAGCAATGCTGTCAGATTCCCATCCAACTCCCAAACCCAGGCGCATAGGCACTCGCGTGGCCGCCGTGGTCTGCGCGCTCGCCGTGGGCTTTGGTCTGGCAGGCTGCGGTTCAAGTACCGCAGGAACCGTCACTCTTGATTTCTTCCAGTTCAAATCCGAGGCTGCAGACACGTTCAAGGCCATGGTGCAGGACTTCGAGAAGCAGAACCCGACCATCAAGGTCAACATCAACAACTCCGCCAACGCGCAGACCGATCTGCGCACACGCTTCGTGAAGAACCGTGTGCCGGACGTCATCACGTTCAACGGTGACATCAGCTTCGGCATGTTCGCCGCGTCCGGCGTGTTCTACGACTTCACCGACGAGCCGATCGTGGACGAGCTCAACCCGGGCATGGTGAACATCGCCAAGAACCTGGTCCAGACCACGGACCCGGCCAAGAAGCGCCTGTACGGCCTGCCGTTCGCCGGCAACGCCTCGGGATACATCTACAACAAGGATCTGTTCAAACAGGTCGGCCTCGATCCGGAGAACCCGCCCACCACCTGGACCGAGTTCACGGACATGCTCAACACATTCAAGGCGGCCGGTATCAATCCGATTCAAGGCACGGTGGCGGACGCGTGGACCACGCAGGCGCCGCTTGCCTCGCTCGCCGGCACGCTCGTCCCTGAAACCAAGTACACCGAGCTGAAACAGGGCAAGACCACCTTCCAGGAACTGTGGAAGACGGCAGTCGAGAAGGAGGCCGAGCTCTTCACCTACTCCACCGCCGACACCGGCGTCACCTACCAGCAGGGCACGCAGAGCTTCGCCCAAGGCAAGGCCGCGATCATCCCGCTCGGCACCTACGCCATCCCGCAGATCCTGCTCATCAATAAAGACATCAACCTCGGCTTCGCGCAGATGCCTGCCTCGGATGATGCCGACGAGCAGATTCTCACCGCCGGCGACGACGTGATGCTTACCATCGGCGCCAACACCAAGCACAAGGACGAGGCGATGAAGCTCGTCGAGTTCATGATGCAGAAGGAACAGCTCGACGCCTACGCTGACGCCCAGTCCGCCATCACCCCGCTCAAGGACACGTACTTCGGCAACGAAGCGCTGGAGACCGTGCGCCCGTTCTTCAAGGAAAACCGTCTGGCCGACTTCTGCGACCACTACATTCCCTCGTCCATCAACATCGGCGGCTATCTGCAGACCATGGTGACCTCCGGAAACACCGACCGTTTCCTGAGCCAGATGCAGACCGAATGGGACAAGGTCCAGGCCAGGACCTTCGAGTGACGAGCAGGAGAGGAGAACAATAATGTCCAACGCAACCATCGGTCAGCCAGCATCGCGCAAGGCCGCCAAGTCGGCCAAGAGGAAGGTGTCCACCTTCTCCAAGCGCAAGGTCGATCCCGCCTACTACTGGATGGCGGTC
Source organism: Bifidobacterium reuteri DSM 23975 (assembly GCF_000741695.1). Taxonomy (GTDB): domain Bacteria; phylum Actinomycetota; class Actinomycetes; order Actinomycetales; family Bifidobacteriaceae; genus Bifidobacterium; species Bifidobacterium reuteri. The sequence goes on from NZ_JGZK01000021.1 coordinate 43,590, forward strand.
CCGGCGGCGATCATCTTCGCCTTCTTCCTGTATCTGCCGTTCCTTGACGGTGTGAAGTACTCCTTCACCAACTCCCAGGGCTACGGCGACTACAAGTTCATCGGCTTCAAGAATTATCTCGCCCTGTTCCAGGACAACCGTGTGGGCCACGCCTACCTGTTCACGCTGCTCATCGCCATCGCGATCACGGTGCTCATCAATGTGATCGCGCTGTTCCTGTCGGTGCTGCTGAACTCGAAGATCGCCTTCAAGAACGGCTTCCGCGCCATCTTCTTCGTGCCTTACACCCTCTCCGTGCTGGTCATCGGCTACGTGTTCAAATACATCTTCATGAACCCGCTGCCCGAGCTCGGCAAGGCGCTCGGCATCGAATGGCTGTCCACGTCGCTGCTGACCAGCGAGCAGCTGAGCTGGATTCCGATCGTGTTTCTCGCCGTATGGCAGGGCGTGGCCTACTCCGTGCTCATCTACCTTGCCGGCCTGCAGACCATCGACGATGAGATCTACGAGGCCGCCGCCCTTGACGGCGTCAACCCGTGGCAGAAGTTCTGGAAGATCACCTTCCCGCTCATCGGACCGTTCTTCACCATCAACCTCGTGCTGTCCATGAAGAACGCGCTCGGCACGTTCGATCAGGTCGTGGCCTTGACCGACGGCGGCCCGAACTCCGCCACCGAAACGGTCACTTACCTCATTTGGAAGGGCGGTCTGACCGGTGGCGAGTATGCCTACCAGACCGCGAACGCCGTGCTCTTCTTCATCGTGCTGGCGATTATCGCCTTCATCCAGCTGCGCATCTCCCGCAGCCAGGAACAGATCTGATTTCGGGTAGAGGAAAGACCAATGACTACTGCAACTCTCGCTTCGCCATCCAAGTCCGGCGCTTCCGCCAAGGCCGCGCCCGTCAAGTACCGCAAGGACCGCAACATAAACTGGTGGCTGACCGCCGCCGTGGCCGTGCTGTCGCTGACGATTCTGGTACCGCTGTATTTCACCATCGTCACCGCGCTGAAAACCCCGGCCGAAGCCGGTACGTTCGCCCTGCCCACTTCGTGGCAGTGGGGTAATTTCGCCGACGCCTCCGCCAAGGTGAACTATCCGAAGGCCGCGCTCAACTCCGCAATCATCACGGTCGTGGCCGTGGTGCTCACCCTGCTGACCAACACCTTCGTGGCCTACGCGGTGGCCCGCAACATGGACAAGCGGTTCTTCCGCTTCCTGTACTACTTCTTCATCGCCGCCATGTTCGTGCCGTTCCCGGTGGTCATGCTGCCGATCGCCAAGCAGATGGGCTCGCTGCATCTGGATAACCAGCTTGGCCTGATCATCCTGTACACCGTTCTCGGTCTGGGCACCAACCTGTTCATCGCCACCGGCTTCATTCGCTCGATTCCGGTCTCGCTGGAAGAGGCGGCGCGCATCGATGGTGCGTCCACGTGGCGCATCTTCTGGACCATCATCTTCCCGCTGATGAGCCCGATCAACGCCACCATCGCCATCCTGACCGCGCTGTGGGCTTGGAACGACTTCCTCCTGCCGTTGATCGTGCTTACCGACCAGTCGAACCAGACCATCCCGCTGGCCCAGTACGTGTTCAGCTCGCAGTTCGCCACCAACTACCCGATGGCCTTCTCCAGCTACCTCATGGCGATGGCCCCGATCCTCGTCGTCTACATCTTCGCCCAAAAGTGGGTCGTCGGTGGTGTGATGAGAGGAGCCGTTAAATAAACAGTCCGGTGGACTGTTTATAGGCTCCTCCGAACGGCGGCAGTCGTGAGGCAGGGAATAGTCCGCCGTGAGGCGGTTTGCTGAGTGAAGTAATAGCAGCGCGAGGCGCTGCTATTACTTCACAGCGCCGAGCGAGACGAGTCGATTAAGGCAACAGCCCGCTGGGCTGTTGCCCGACTCGGGCGGTCGATAGACCGCGCACTCGCGAGGTAACACTGAGCCTCGCCTTAGGCGAGTCCGTAATTGCAGGGCGCCGTTAAATAAACAGTCCGGCGGTCTCTCCGTATGCTCCCCTCCTTGAGGGGAGCTGTCAGCGAAGCTGACTGAGGGGAGCCCACTTCGTTGAGGGTTGTCCTCAGCGCAATGCCTCCGTACCGGTACTCCGCATAATTACTTTCCGCCACGCCCGACAAACAGCCCGATGGGAATGAAACCATCGGGCTGTTTCAATATCCGTATAGCCAAACCGGCAACAACGACGTTTGCATTGCTTGCAATGTTTGCATAGAAAGGCACCCATCATGACGGAATTCAACCGACCGACTCTGCCCGATGCCATCCGTACCAACGGCGCGACCCCGAACCCGTGGTGGTCGAACGCAGTGGTCTACCAGATCTACCCGCGCTCCTTCCAGGACACCAACGGCGACGGATTCGGCGACCTCAAGGGCATCACCAGCCGCCTGGACTACCTCGCCGACCTCGGCGTGGACGTGCTGTGGCTCTCCCCGGTCTACAAGTCCCCGCAGGACGATAACGGCTACGACATCTCCGACTACCGGGACATCGACCCCCTGTTCGGCACGCTGGAAGACATGGACGAGCTGCTCGCCGAAGCCCACAAGCGCGGGCTCAAGATCGTGATGGATCTGGTCGTCAACCACACCTCCGACGAGCACGCCTGGTTCGAGGCATCCAAGAGCAAGGACGACCCGCACGCGGACTGGTACTGGTGGCGTCCGGCCCGTCCGGGCCACGAGCCCGGCACGCCGGGCGCGGAGCCGAACCGGTGGGGCTCCTATTTCGGCGGCTCGGCATGGGAATACTGCCCGGAGCGCGGCGAATACTATTTCCACCAGTTCTCGAAGAAGCAGCCGGACCTCAACTGGGAGAACCCGGCCGTGCGTCACGCGGTGTACGACATGATGAACTGGTGGCTCGACCGTGGTGTTGACGGCTTCCGCATGGATGTGATTACGCTGATCTCCAAGCGCACGGACGCCGAGGGTCGTCTGCCGGGCGAATACGGCTCCGAGCTTGAGGATCTGCCTGTGGGCGAGGAGGGGTATTCCAACCCGAACCCGTTCTGCGCGGACGGCCCGCGTCAGGACGAGTTCCTCGCCGAGATGCGCCGTGAGGTGTTCGACGGGCGCGATGGCTTCCTCACGGTGGGCGAGGCGCCGGGCATCACCGCCAAGCGCAACGAGCACATCACCGATCCGGCCAACGGCGAGCTCGACATGCTGTTCCTCTTCGAGCACGTCGATTTCGACTGCGAAGGCGTCAAATGGAAGCCGCTGCCGCTGGATCTGCCGAAGCTCAAGTCCATCATGGCGGGATACCAGACCGCAGTGGCGGACGCGGGCTGGGCGAGCCTGTTCACCGGCAACCATGACCAGCCGCGCGTGGTGTCCCGCTGGGGCGATGATTCCAGTGAGGAGAACCGTGTGCGCTCCGCCAAGGCGCTGGGCCTCATGCTGCACATGCATCGCGGCACCCCGTACGTGTATCAGGGCGAGGAGCTCGGCATGACCGACGCCCACTTCACCCGCCTCGACCAGTATCGCGACCTCGAGTCCCTGAACGCCTATCGCCAGCGCGTCGAGGAAGCCAAGGTGCAGTCGCCGGAATCGATGATGGCCGGCATCGCCGCCCGTAGCCGTGACAACGCCCGTACCCCGATGCAGTGGGACGGCTCCGCCTATGCCGGTTTCACCGCGCCGGATGCGCCCAGCGAGCCGTGGATCGAGGTGAACTCGAACCATGCGGCGATCAACGTGGCCAGCGAATTCGACGACCCGGATTCCGTGTACGCGTTCTACAAGCAGCTCATCGCGCTGCGACACGAGCGCCCGATTATCGCCGCCGGCGATTGGGAGCTGATTGACGCCGCCGACGAGCACGTGTACGCATTCACGCGCAGTCTGGGCAAGGAGCGTCTGCTCGTCGTGGTGAACATGTCCGGACGCACAGTCGATCTGCCGCATGATACCGCCGAGCTGGTCGCCACGGGTGTCGCCGAACCGGACATCATCATCACCAATTACAACGCCAGCCACACGGTCGTCTCCCTCGCCAACGGCGAGCTCGACCCGTGGGAGGCTGTTGTCATCCAGCTGTAGTTCCGCTGCGCTCCTCGGAATATCGAGTCCGGAGGCGCTATCTGTCTTGAATGTGGTACCTCGGTGCTTTTTCGGAAAGCTATCTGCTTTGAGTGTGGTACCCAAACCAGCAAACGCCGAGTATAAACGTTGATCTTGCAGTGTTCGTACTCGATACATTCTTAGTTGGGCACTACATCCAAGACAGATAGCTTTCCGAAAAGCCGCTAATGTACCTCACTCAAGCGAGATAGCCGGCGCCTTTCGGAAGTGGGGTGCTTACAATACCCACTATGGAACAAAAGGAAGTGTTGAAAGCGCTGCAACGCGACCATGCAGCGGAACTCAAGCTCGCCGCCGAGCGACTCAAGGGCACTGCCCGTCATACGGAGATTATTCCCTCACCTGCACTGAGCGAACTGACTGGCCATGAGATTCTTCTCAAGCCTGAAAACCTGCAGGTCACCGGCTCCTTCAAGATTCGCGGCGCCTACAACAAGATCGCCTCGCTCAGCGAAGAGCAGATCGCCCGCGGCATCGTTACCGCATCTGCAGGCAACCATGCGCAGGGCGTGGCGTACGCCGCCCGTGAGCGTGGCGCCAAGGCCACCATCTGCATGCCGACCATCACCCCGCCGCTCAAGGTGGATGCCACCAAGGCCTATGGCGCCGACGTGGTGCTGTACGGCGATGTGTTCGACGAGGCGGCCGCCCACGCCGCCAAACTCGCCGAAACCGAAGGCATGATCTACGTGCCGCCGTTCGACGATTACGAGGTCATCTGCGGTCAGGGCACCATCGGGCTCGAGATCCTCGAGGACGTGCCGAACGTCACCGATGTGGTCGTGCCGCTTGGCGGTGGCGGTCTGGGTGCCGGCGTGGCGCTCGCCATCAAGACGTTCAAGCCGGACGTTCGTGTGATCGGCGCGATTCCGGAGGGGTCGCCGGCGTGGAAGAACTCGTTTGCTGCGGGCCATGTCACCGAGGCGGACCAGGTGGTGACTTCCGCTGAAGGCGTGGCGGTCAAGCATCCGGGTGATTTGCCGTATGCGCTGCTCAACGAATTCCTCGACGATCTGGTCACTGTAACCGAGCGTGACATCAATGAGATGATTCTGCTCATGCTCGAAAAGCACAAGCTCGTGGTCGAGGCTGCTGGAGCGGTTTCGCTCGCCGCGCTTGAGCACTTGAACCTGCGCTCCCGTAAGTTCGCTGCCGCGCAGGGTCCGCATGTGGTGGTGCCGATCATGTCCGGCGGCAATATCGATACGGTGACTATGGGTGCCGTGATTCAGAAGGGTATGATCGCCCGCGGTCGCATCATGAACTTTGAGGTCGAGCTGCCGGATACGCCGGGTCAGCTCGTCAAGGTGGCTACGCTGCTCGCCAAGGAACGCGCCAACGTTATCGCGCTCGACCATGACCAGTTCAAGGCATCCGGCCATTACACCAACGCGGTGTCGCTGGGCGTCACCGTAGAGACCAATGGTCCCGATCATATCGACCGCATTCTGGACGCACTGAAGAAAGCCGGATTCCAGCCCAAGCGCATCTATTAGGCGGTTCGTGCCTGTTAATCGGTAGCGCGTATTGAAAGGGCTCGTTGCAATGTCATCATTGCAACGAGCCCTTTGATCGTTCATGGCTGCCTTACCGAATGCATGCGATGGCCTTCCGGATTCCGCCGCTCAGTCGCGGCCTCAGCCCTCGGCCTCCGCCGCGATGGTCTCGTCGACCAGCTTGGGCAGGGCCACGGCGATGTCCTCGTGGATGAGGCGCGTCGCGAGGCGGTCGTACTGCGTGGAGCCCATGTTCATGATGGTGATGGGCACGCCGGCCTGAGCTGCGACCGGCACGATGCTGGCGGCCGGGTACACCTCAAGCGTCGAGCCGATCACCCACAGCTCGTCGGCCTTGGTCGCGCGGTCATATGACTTCTCCATCGCACCGTCCGGCAGCGCCTCGCCGAAATACACCACGTCGGTCTTGATGATGCCGTTGCAGGGCATGTCGCCACGGTACTTGAGCTTGCGGTGGCAGTGCGGGTCCGGTTCCTCATCCAGTCGCGCCATGATGTCGGCGGTATCGTACTGCTGGTGGCATTTCATGCAGTGCGAGGTGCCGATGGTGCCATGCAGGTTGACGATGAGGTCGGGCGAGTTGCCGGCCTTCTCGTGCAGCGCGTCGAAGTTCTGCGTGGCGAGCAGCGTGAGCAGCCCGGCCTTCTCCAGTTTGACCAGAGCCTTATGGGCCGCGCCCGGCTGCGCGTTCCACACGGGCGATTCCTTCTGCCAGCGCCAGGAGTATTCGCGGTCCTCCTTGTTGTTCAGGAACAGGTCGATGTCATAGACGCTGGTCTGCTCGGGGTGCTTGGTCCACACCCCGTCAGGCCCGCGGAAGTCAGGAATGCCGGCCGACGTGGAGATGCCGGCCCCGGTCAGTACAGCGATTTTCTTACTCATACCTACAGGTATACCCGCCCTCGATGAACAGCGGTTGACGGGATTGCGTAGGCTTCTTCCAGCCGTGTAAGGCCCGGGGCGTGAAACGGTACGATCAGCATTGGTTGCAAGCTGTATCGCAACGAGGCGGTCGATATGCGCCAGAGTTGTTCAATGGGGTTCATGGCGCCTCTGAAACGTCGCAGACAAAACAACGATTTGAAAATGGGGCATCGACGCGGATGCAGTGGATATTGCAATGGGCGCAGAGGACGGGACGCCGGCATCAATCCGCGGATATGCGCGCAGCTTGCCGGCTCCGCGAATGTGCAGGCATCAGGCGCGCTGCGTACGGATGGTGCGTTGCGCCTGCGCGTTAGAGGCTGGTGGATTGACGGTGAATTGATGGTGGGGAAGCGCGACACGCGCGCCGAATGGTGGATGTTGCCGTTTTGAGAACTATGCGCTGGGTTATTCTGGCGGTAGCAGGGCTCGGGGACCGTTTGGGGGGCCTTGTGCGACACGCCGAGGGAAGCGCGCTGTGGAGCCGTTTCCTTGGGGTTTTGCGCGCCTCGGTTTGCGTTTGTTCTTGTGTTCGTGTAAGTTATTCACCTGTTGCCGCTCAGCGTGGCGGGCTTCCTTCCTGGTGTTGGTTGGCCGCCTGCTGGTGTGGTGGTGGTTTGAGAACTCAAGAGCGTGTTTGTACTACTTTTTAGAGTTCGTTTTTTGATTGCCAGTCTGTTCCGAGCCTGTCGGGGTTTTCCTGGTGGGTCCTTGGTTGGTTGATTCGGGACAGGGTTTTTCGTGCGTACCTCTTTTCCTTATAAAGGGGTGACGTCAATTTTGTTTTTGGAGTCATCTTTCGGTATGTTTTTCCATGAAGTTTTTTTGTGGAG
>NZ_JGZK01000022.1 GCF_000741695.1 Bifidobacterium reuteri DSM 23975
GAAACGATTTTCCCCTCCTCATGTACCGCATATGCCCAGAACCGGCTTCATGGTATGGATATGCCCAGAATAACTGGTCGTCATATGCCCAGAAAAGCTACTCCTGCACGCCAAATCATCGCCATATGCCCAGAACACTCATCAGGGTAGATGGGATACGCAAAAGGCGGCCCCGCCTTGCCGGAACAAGCAAGAGCAGGGCAGCCTCAGGGACATCACGGGAACGCGAAGCGGCGGCGTCACGCCACGGTGAACGTGGTGCGCTTGAGCTCATCGCGGCGGGACGAGTGGCCGATGAGCAGTTCGAATTCGCCGGGCTCGACGATGCGGTTGGCGTCCGGGTCCACGATGGTGCAGTCGGCTACCGGGATGTCGAAGGCCACGGTCTTGGTCTCGCCCGGCTCGAGGTCCACGCGCTGGAAGGCCTTGAGCTCGCGGTCGGTCCAGCTGTAGGAGGTGACGATGTCGCCGATGTATGCCTGTACCACCTCGGTGCCCGCACGGTCGCCCGTGTTGGTGAGGTCGATCTCGGCGTGCACGGTGTCACCCACCGCAAACGCGCCATCCTCGTCGGTCGCGCCGCCGATGATCCGGGGTTCGCCGTACTCGAACGTCGTGTAGCTCAGACCCTCGCCGAACGCGAATGCCGGATCTTGGGTGAGGTCGGCGTAGCGGTCGCCGTGCTGTCCTCGGACCTGGTTGTAGTAGACCGGCAGCTGACCGGCGTGACGCGGGAAGGTGACCGGGATGCGGCCGGACGGGTTGGTGAGACCGAGAATGATCTCGGCAATGGCCTGACCACCCTTCATACCGGGGTTCGCGGCCCACAGGATGGAGCCGGTTCCGGTGGACGGGTCGCTCACACGCTTGGCCAACACGCCGTTCTCACCCACGATGGAGGCGGGCAGCACCTGCGGCTTGGAGCTGATGAGCACGGTGACCATCGGCTTGCCGGTTTCGCGCGAAACCGCCGCGAGCGCGTCGAGCAGCGCGTTCTGACCGCCAAGGAGTTCGAGTGTGGCGGTGGAGCAGGTCTCGCCGACCAGCTGGACGACATCGCCGACCACGGCCACAATCAAATCAGCCTCGCGGGCGTTGGTCACGGCCTCGTCGATCAAGGTCTGGTCGACGGCCGCGCTCACACCGATCTTCGGGCGGGGTTGGCCGTCCGGGTACAGTTCGCCGGCCGGGTCGGTCACGAGGTCCACGACGTTCGCGCCACGGGCATAGGTGACTTCGCAGTCGTCGCCGGCGAGCGCGCGCAGACCGTCGAGCACGGTGGTGATCATCTCGCGCGGCTGGCCGTCCGGCATCCAGGAGACCTGTCCGGAGTTGCCGGTCCAGTCGCCGAGCTGGTTCTGGGCGTCGTCGGCGAGCGGGCCGGCGACGGCGATGCGTTTGGCGGAGCCACCCTTGGCGCCGGCGGTGAACGGCAGGCCGCCGTCGTTGCGCAGGAGGGCTACGGCCTCGCGCGCGAGTTCAAGATTCAACTGCTGGTGTTCCTCGGAGCCGATGACCGCCTTGATGCGTGCCTCGTCCGGCAGACGCGGGTCCTCGAACAGTCCGAGGCGGAACTTGAGCGCAAGAATACGGCTCACGGCTGCGTCGATCAGCGATTCGTCCAGCAGACCTGTCTTCACGGCCTCGATTGCGCCTAGAACTGCGGGGGTGGTCATGACCAGATCGTTGCCGGCCTTGACCGCGTCCGCGGCGGCGTGCACGTAATCGGGCTTGACCTTCTGCTCCCAGACGGAGCGGCCGACGTTGTCCCAGTCGGTGATGAGGGTGCCGTTATACTTCCAAGCGCCGCGCAGCTTGTCCGTGAGCAGCCACTTGTTGAACGTGACCGGCACGCCGTCGATGGATTCGTAGCCGAGCATGAACGTGCCGCAGCCCTCCTTGGCCACGCGCTCGAACGGCGGCAGGAACCAGGATTCCAGCTTGCGGTGGGAGAGGTCCGCCTCGGAGGCGTCGCGACCACCCTGGGTCTCGGAGTAGCCGGCGAAGTGCTTGGCGCAGGCTAGGATCGCGTCCTTGGGCAGAGGCTCGCCGGCCTTGGCGCCGCCCTGATAGCCGCGCACGATGGCGGAGGCGAGCTCGCCGATCAGCGCCGGATCCTCGCCGAAGGTCTCGTCCACGCGGCCCCAGCGGGTGTCACGCGCGATGCACAGCACCGGGGAGAAGGTCCAGTGCACGCCGGTGCAGGAGACCTCCTCGGCGGTGGCGCGACCGGCGGCCTCGATTTTGGCCGGGTCCCAGCTCACGGCCATGCCCAGCTGGGAGGGGAAGATCGTGGCGCCGGGCCAGAACGAGTAACCGTGGATGCAGTCGTCGCCGATGACCAGCGGGATACCCAGACGGGTCTGCTCGTTGACCATCTTGACGGCGCGCGGCAGATCGGCGGGGCTGGTGTGCAGGATGGAGCCGACGTGCTTGTTGACGATGAGGTCCTCCAGATCACCGCCTCGCGCGTCAAGCTGCATCATCTGACCGACCTTCTCCTCGAGGGTCATGCGGGAGAGCAGGTCGGCGATGCGCTCGGCGTCAGGCAGGTCCGGGTTCTTGTAGGGCAGGTTTTCGATGGTTGCGGTCATGGCGGTATCGCTTTCCTCGATGAAATCGAACAACTTTAATTACCGATTGGTAGTTTAGTGCGGCATGAGCCTAGACACGCTGGAGAGTGGCGAAAACCGGCAACGCACAGCTCGAAATACGATGGATTACCAGTTTGCTTGCGCAGCTACACGCCGTTCACAGGCATACCAGCGATCTGACGGCTGGCGTCAATGCCATCGTCATATTCGCGGCATCATTGTTGGCACTCAGATGCAATGGCGATGAATCCGATAAGACTCAAATAAGCGCTGGAAATATGCTTCAGCGATACCCATCCCACAGCGGTGAGGGGAACAGCAGGGGCTCGAATTCCGCCCATTCTTCGTTGAGGTCGACGGCGGGCTCACGAAGCCAGCGCAGCTGCATGCCGTCCATGGCCTCCAACGCCTTGCGCACGGTCGGGCGCACGTCATCGAACGAGGAGAACGCCGGCGGGATGCGCCAATTGAAGCTGGAATAGTAGCGCCAGATCGAGTTCTGGCGATCGGCGAACTCCTCATGCAGGGGATGACCCGGATTGAAGGTCTCCACCTGGAGTACGGAGAACAGCTGCACCAGCATGCGACGCCGCGAATTGTAGTCCACCAGATAGCGCAGGTAGGCAGGCAGGCGCAGATCATCGGCAGTGGACCCCGGAAGCCCGGAAACCTTGAAATCCTCGACATTGCCGTCCACGTTGTAGTTATCGCGGTACACCATCGCCAGTAGGTTGTCCTTGCTGCCGATGTACCGCAGCACACCCTGCTTGGTGACACCCACCATATCCGCCACATCCTGCACGGAGATGCCGTTGTATCCGCGCTCCGAGATCAGATGGACCGCGGCGTCGAGGATCTCCCGCCGACGCTCTTCGGGCGATTTGCGGAGTGCGCTTGGGGTGGGATGCGGTTGGCGTGGACATAGTTGACCAGTGTAAACCAACCGCATTCCGATGGCGGTGTACGGCCACCGCTTGCGCTCGAACCGGCCCGCAAGCTCCATGATTCGGCTTCGGCGCAGCGACGGCAGCGGCCCCACTTGTGTCCTGCTTTAGAAATTCGTTGGCGAATTGACTACCCCTCAGCCCCGCCGGGACAGCTCCCCCGACAAGGGGAGCCAACAATATAATCAACGAACTTCTTGCGGAAGATACTAGTTGCCGAGTGTGAAACGCACACCCGGCACATGCGACGGACCATCGTCATGACAACGATGACAACAATAATTGACACCCACCCGCTACAACACCCCACACCGAATCCTAGTCCCATCGATGAGTTACGATGAATTCATCGATGATGATTGAGGGTTAACAGGGGTACCGCCATGAGCCGACTGCATGAAAGCGCCACGGTCGAATTCAAACGACAGCTCAACGATGCGGCGAAACGAGAGATTGTCGCTTTCGCGAACTCCGAAGGCGGTGACCTGTACATCGGCATCGACGATGACGGCATCCCCGTCGGCGTGGATGACCCCGATGCCGTGATGGGCGGCGTCGGCGACATGATCCGCAATGCCATCAGACCGGATCTGACCGCGTATACCTCCATCGAATGCGAATCGATGGAGGACGACGCCGGCGTTATGCGCAACATCGTCCATGTCACCGTACTTCGCGGCGTCAAGCGCCCTTACTATCTCTCTGGAAAGGGCATGCGCCCAACCGGAGTGTTCATCCGCCACGGGGTTTCCGCCGTACCCGCCAGCGAAGAACGCATTCGACAGATGATTCGAGATGACGACGTCACGGCGTTCGATGCATCCGTAAGCATCGATCAGGACCTGACATTCAACGAGGCAAATGCGATATTCGCCCGTCAACAAGTACCTTGGGGCAAGCCCCAACAACGGTCATTGGGGCTCATCAATTCAGATGGGCTGTACACCAACGCCGCAGCCCTGATTTCGGACCAATGCCGACATACCATCAAGTGCGCCGTATATCAAGGCAATTCGAAAGCGCGGTTCCTTGCACGTCAGGAGTTTCAAGGATCGTTGCTCCAGCAGCTGGACGATGTATGTCGTTATCTGGAACTCAACAATCCGATACGTTCCGATATCGTGGGCCTGTACCGCAATGACACCTATGCCTATCCGCCAGCGGCCCTGCGAGAGGCTCTGCTCAATGCCGTGGTACATCGCGATTACGATTATTCGGGACCCACCTTGGTCAGCATCTATGCCGACCGCATCGATTTCGTATCGCTTGGCGGACTGGTGAAGGGCATCACGCTCACAGATCTCACCAACGGCATCTCCCAACCCCGTAACACAGTGCTGGCAAACACGTTCTACCGTCTGGATCTTATGGAAAGCTACGGCAGCGGCATTCCCAAAATCATGGAGGAGTATGCCGGCAACAGCGAATCGCCCATTATCCGCATCACGCCAAGCGCATTCACCCTGAGTCTTCCTCGATTGGACGGCACCGGAGACGGGGGCAATCCGATTCATGCCAATCCAACCGATGGGCCCGACATCAGTGATTGGTTCACCGCCAGCAACCCCTTCCCTTCCGGTCACGCCATTCAGGAGAAGGGCAACGTCCAAATCGCCGTCCTCAACGGATACCCGACTGGAAAGGGAGTGGGTACTCTCGCCTTGGAACCGACTGCCCACGCCACATCTCACATCGACGGCGGCACCGGCACCGGGGGCACCGGCCGACAACATACCGGCGCAAGCGACACACAACGGCTGCACGTCCATCCCATCGCTGCCCCCATCGGCACCCCAGAATGCAATGCCTTTAACGCCGCAAACGAATGCATTCAATCCATCCAGCACATTGGAGGAGCTCACCTTGGCGTTGATCCGAAGCACCCCCGAAGGCATCTCCCGGCTGGAAATCCAGCAACGTCTGGGAATCAACAAGAATCGAGCGGCATACGCACTGCGCAAACTCGAGCACGCCGGCAGCATCATGCCCACGGGTAACGCCCGAAACACCCGGTACGTCGCGGCGTGACGGATGCCAGAAACGGATGCCATGAATACGACACTAAACAAGCAGAGCTGAAGTGCTGTGAGTAACGGGAAACCGCCGTCACAGCGCTTCGCACTTCAGGCCGGCACGTCGGCCGGTACGTCAGCCGGCACGTCGTCCGGCATGTCGGCCCGACGCTTCAGGCAACGCGTCAGCCCAGCACGAAAGTGTTGAACGAACGCGGCGCGAGCACAGCCTTGATGCCGCGGGAGGCGTCGGACGGGTCGGCGAACTCGAACGGCATCTCGGTTTCGAGGGCGTTCTGCGCCACCACGACCACCGTGCCGTCCGGGTTACGGAAGGCGATGGCCATCGAGTTGAAGTGGCCGGTGGTGCCCAGCAGCACGGCGCCCGGACGCACGTACTTGGAGAAGTGGCGCATCACGTAGTATTCGGGATTGCGACGCACCTCGTGCGTATCGGCGGTGATGGTGAACAGCGAGTTCTGCCACCAGCCCCAAGTGGAATCCTGATCGTCGAGGATCATGTTCCAGTAGGTGTAGGCGGTGGCGCCGTTGCGGATGTAGTGGTTGATGAGGTGGAACACGTATTCGGCGTATTCCCAGGTGTTCTGGCCGTCGCCGCACTCGGACTCGGACTGGATGAGCTCGATCTCCGGCCACGATTCGTGCGTGCGGGCGATGCAGTTCTGTCCGGCCCACTGGTAGGCGATGCCCTTGATGTAGTGGCGGGCGCGGTCGTCAAAGAGGATGTTGTCCACGAAACGGTTGTAGTTGTTGAGGGCCATGCCGTAGCCGCCACCGGTCCACTTCATGTCCTCCGGGCCGTTGAGCGTGCCCAGCCAGATGTCGGTGTCGAGCCCGGCCTCATCAAACGCCGGTCCGAGGTAATCGCGGATGAACTCCTTCAGGGCATCGGAATCCCACAGGGCGCTCGGGAACTTCTGATCGGCGAAGACCTCGTTCTGCACATGCAGCTGGTTCACGGTGATGCCATGCTCGGCGTAGGCCTGAACATACTTGACCAGATACTTCGCGTACGCCTTGAGGTTCTCCGGCGTGCGGATCAGACGGCCGTAGTTGTAGGCCTTCGGGCGCTTCATCCAGGTCGGCGGGGACCAGGGGCTCGAGAACAGGCGCATATCCGGCTGCCATTCCTGCGCGCGGTGGATGTATGGGATCAGGGTCTCCTCGTCGCGTTCGACGGAGAAGTGCTCCATGTCGTAGTCACCCTCGACCTCGTCGTAGCTGTACCAGTGGTCGGCGAAATCGTTGGCGCCCACGGGCGCGCGGTTGAACGTGAAGTTCATCTCGTCGGGGCTGAACAGCTCTTTGATGATCTGGTCACGCTCGGCTTCGGTTACGGTCTGCAACGGCAGCCAGCCGAGCTCGTTGAAGCAGCCGCCGAAGCCGCGCAGTTTCTGGTACTCATTGCCATCCAGCTGCAGGTCCGGCGCTGCGGTCGCGCCGGTGGCGACCAGTTCGGCCGTGCGGTCGATGAGCTTGGCGTCCTGGGTGGTGGCGATCCATGTGGTCATGGTGTGGACTCCTTCGTTGGTTTTCGCGGAGATGATGGTGCGGGCTCACGGCCCTGTGCGCGCCAAAACACCCGCGCACTAAAACCGCATTCCCACGACTCTTCGTTGAGTTATATCTGTGATGACTGTTCGTTATCGGATATTTATCTAATAACTACTAGATAGAGTATAACGCAGAAAGTTTGCTCACTTAACCAGCGTGTCTTGAGCGAAACGCACTCACGGCATAGATTTATCTACCACTCAGTAATCAGAGGAATACCCAATCGCCCATCAGCGCGTCCGGAGCATACGACATGCGACAGAACCGCATGGCGAGGCAATGCGGCTCCAACACCTGCATCCGGGGCCACGAGGTGCGATTCTTCGCATATTGACGCCTCTCAGTACCGGGCTGACGAGGACGAACACCCCACCATGTAGGGAACGGCCCACGGTGTAGAGAGCGGTTTTTGCGTTTTGGCGGAATTCCGCCATTTTACATCCCTACACCGTGGGTCATTTACTACACCATGGGGATTTCCCTACACGGTGGGACAATCCCTACACCGTGGGGCCATGCTACGGGAGCCACGCCGCATGGCCACGTACGACGCGCGCTCAGCCGACGATGACGATGAGATTCCAGCGCGGAATGGTCAGCTCGTCTCCCGTCGCGACGGGCAGACCGGGGCGGACGGCCAGCGAAGTGGAGGCGGCCTCGTCGATCAGTCCGTCATGGCCGATGACCTGCGGCGCGACGACCACCGAGCCGGCGACCGGGCTGGCGAAGGTGACCGACTCGGCGGAGTAGTTCAGCAGGTAGGTGACCGTCTCCCCCGCCGAGTTCACGCCCTGACGGACCACAACCTTGCCGGCGAGCGCCGATCCGGCACCCTCGACCCCGGCATGCTCGACGGCCTCGCGCATCACGGCGCGCATCGTATCGGCGTCGAGCAGCGTGCCGATCCATTCGGCGCTGCCCTTGCCGAATACATGGCGGGTCACGGCCGCATAGGATTCCCATGCGTAATGGCCGTAGCGGGCCAGCACTTCGGTAGGCGAGTCGTCCTCGACATCGGCTTTGAGCAGCTCAATCAGCGCCTCGGCCTGCGCGTCCGGCGTGCCAGCGAGCGCGGCATCGTCCGCAAACGCCACGCCCACGCGCCTTCGGCGGGTGAACTGGTTGTAGGTCATGCCGAACACGTCGGTCAGGCCGTGCGGCGCACGGTCATGCCAGACGGTCACCTCGTCGTCGGTGACGAACGAGCGCATCGTGGAGACCAGATGGCCACCACCGGCCACGAAGCCGCGCAGGCGCGCGATGGTCTCCTCCGGCGCGCAGTACAGCGCCGGCGTCACGATCATCGCGTACTGCGCAAGCCGTTCGCCGGGTGCGTCCACGGGCAGGAAGTCGCATTCCACGTTGAGCTCGAACAGCGCGTCGTACACGCGGCGCACGATGTCGTTGTAGTTCACGCCGACGCCGTCCGGGAATCCGGTCTCCACGCGCGACCAGTCAAGCGCGGACAGCGCCTCGTTGGACACCATGATGGCCACCTTGTTGCGCTTCCCGAGGTGCACGAGACGCTCGCCGACCTCCGGGCGGGCCACCTCGCGGCCGAACACCCCGGCCTCCTCGTAGGTGGGGTTCGGCTCCATGTCGTGCGAGAGCAGGCCCTTCCAGTAGGTCTCGAACGAGTTGTGGATGGAATGCCAGTGCCAGTATTCGACCATGTCCGCGCCGGAGGCCAAGTGCGAGTAGGCCTGCAGGCGCAGCTGGCCGGGGAACGGCACCCAGCCGTGCTGGCCCTGCGCCTCGGTCTCGAGCACCAGATAGTTGGCGCCGTTCTTGGTGGAGCGGGTCATGTCGCCGCCGAACGCGATCTCCTTGCCGGTCAGGTCGTCCTCGGTGGGATGGTAGATGTCCACGCCGGTGATGTCCACGGCGGCCGACGCCTTGAAGTGGTCGACGGCCGGCTGGATGCCGTACGAATACCCGCGCCATTCGAAATCGAAGTTCTGGGTGACGAACTGGTCCTCGCGGGCGTATTCGCGCACGATACCCGTCTGCCAGGCCAGGAATTCGGCGACCTGCGCACGGCGGAACCGGTCGAATTCGCCACGCAGCGACTGGTTGATGGAGTTGGTGACGTCCGGGAAGTCCTCCCATGCGTCCACGCGGTTGGACCAGTAGTCGAGACCGAAGTGGGCGTTGAGCTGGTCCAGATCGTCATGGAACTTCTCGCGCAGGTATTTGACGAACAGCGCCTGCATGTCCGGGCTCACGGAATCGTAGTACTTGGTCTCGTTGTCCACCTGATAGCCGATGACGGCCGGATGGCTGGCCACATGCTCGATGAGCCTGCGGATCACACGCTCGCCGTAGAAACGGTAGGCGGGGTTGACGATGTCCATGATCTGGCGCGGACCGTACTTGCCCGGGCCGTTCGGCGTCACAGCGAGCACGTCCGGATGCAGGCGCACGAGCCAGGCGGGCACAGCGTAGGTGGGCGTACCCACGATCACGGCGATGCCATGACGGGCGGCGGCATCCAGCGCGCGGTCCACATGGGTGAAGTCGAACACGCCGGGCTGCGGCTCGCATGTGCTCCAAGTCGATTCGGCGATGCGAATCACGTTGATGCCGGCCGCCTCCATCATCCGCATGTCGGTTTCGATGCGGTCGGCGCCTGCGGGCATGTATTCGTCGTAGTAGGCCGCGCCGAACAGGATGCGGTCCACGCTGGTCTTGGTCATCAAAGGTTCCTTTGCGCTATGGGCTGGTTGGGGCTGGTTTGATATGCCTATCGTAGGTCGAAGGTCGGGGGGTGTTCCTATGTTTTTGTCAACCTTGTGAGGGGTTGTTGTGTCGTGTCGGGGTTGGTTGTGGTGGGCGTGCTTCGCCTTGGCCTTGGCGGTCGGCTGCCGTGGCCTGTGTCGGTTGGTTTCATGCGGCGAGGGTTTGTTCCTGGTAGAGGGTGCCGTTCTTGAGCATGCTGTAGATCACGTCGCAGCGGCGTCGGGCGAGGCAGATGACGGCGGCGTTGTGGTGCTTGCCTTGTTCGCGTTTGCGTTTGTAGTAGGCGATGGACGGCGGGTGTTTGGTGGAGGCGACGAACGCGGACTGCCATAGCGCGTTCTTGAGGCGTTTGTTGCCGCCGCGGGCTGGCCGTTCGCCTTTGATGCTGGTGCCGGATTGGCTGGTGACGGGGGCGATGCCGGCGTACGCGGCCAGGTGGGCGGCGGATTTGAAGTGGGCGGCGTCGCCGCCGATGCCGAGGAGGATGTTGCTTGCGGTCCTGACGCCTATCCCTGGCATCGACGTCAGGACCGTGAGAAGAGGGTGGCCGTCCAGCAGGCGTTCGACCTGCGCGGCGAGGTCGCGCCGCCGGTCCTTGATGGTCTTGATGTCGCGGGCTATCGAGGGGATGATGCTTTCGGCCATGGCCGTGCCGGGCACGGTGACGGTCTGTTCGCCGATGGCCTTGAACATGTCGTCGATGATGCGCCCGGCGCGCAGTCCTTCTTTCCCGGCCCATCGCCTGACCTGTTCGATGCCGGCCGCGCCCATGCCCATGGGGCCGCCGTAGCGTTCGAGCAGCGCGAGGGTCGCGTCGCGGGTGGCGCGTTCGCCCTTCAGGACGCGTTCGAACGCGGGGTGGGTCTGCAGGAGCAGGCTGCGCAGGCGGTTGATGTGGCGGGCGGATTCGTGGGCGAGGTCCTCGTCGTGGCCCGCGAGGATCTTCAGGGCGGCGAGGGTCTCGTCGTCCGGGCCCGCGTCCCGCAGGCTTTCGGGGAGTTTGAGCGCGGCCCACGCGATCACGTACGCGTCCCTCCGGTCGGTCTTCGCGGCGCCTGGCAGGAGCTGCGCGGTCCTGCGCATGGCGGCGCCGGGCAGGTAGGCGACCTGCACGCCCATGCTGCGGGCCACGGTCAGGGGCAGGGAGCCGATGGTGTTGGGCTGGTCCACGACCAGGAGCACGCGCCCGCGTTCGGAGAGCTTCTCCAGCATCGTGCGGATGGCCTTCTCGTCCTGTCTGAGCGGCTTGTCGTACAAGGTGTTGCCGTCATGGTCGAGGGCGTGCGCGTGATGCGCGCTCTTGCCCACGTCCAGCCCGACCCACACGTCGATGTCGTCCGGTGTCATCGTCGTCCCTCCCGTCATGAAGGTGTCCTCGGTCGCCGTGG
>NZ_JGZK01000023.1 GCF_000741695.1 Bifidobacterium reuteri DSM 23975
CGGGCGCGGATGGGCCCGCGTCCTCCGCCGGCTGCCGGCCTTCCTCTTCGTCGCCGCCCGGCGTCGTCGTCCGGTTCTGTCCGTCGAGGTGCAGCTCGAATCCGATATCATCGAGGGCGCGGCGCACGGCATGCGTGACATGGGCGAGATCCCGGCCCTCGAAATGGATCCATGCGACGTCGCCGTCGTATTCGACCGCGTATCGGACGCCGGCCCGTCTCAGGCTGCGCGTCACCGATCTCACCTGATCCCGGTCGAGTTCGATCGCATGGATGTCGCCCTTGGCGAGACGCTGCAGACGCCTCTCGCTCATGCGACCGGTGTCGCGGCCATGCCTGACCGCGCCGCGCATGGCATTGAGCAGATGCGACGGCGTGCGGGCGAACCATGCTGCGGTCCGTGCGCCGACGCGCAGCGTGAGGCCGCCGCCCGCGAGGGTCAACCCCATGACGGCCTGCCGGCCGGCATCATCGAGACGTTCGTCGATCATCGATACTCCTTCACTGTGGTCAGACCGGGTCCGGCGTGCGATGCCGTCCGCCGGTACGCCGCTGCACGGGAGGCGCCTGAATGGGAGATGCCTGCGCGTCGAGGGAGCGGAGCAGGTCACGTTCATGGGCCAGCGCCTCGACACGGGCCTCATGCCGTTTCAGCTCCTCGAGCAGGCCGGCCGGCACCGTCCCGTCATGCTGCGAGGCGGTCTCGTCGAGCGCGACCAGCGCCGCCTGAAACGCGTCATGCGCGTCCTGAAGCCGCCGATCAGTCTCTGCCAGCGCCTGCGCGACCGTGAGCCCGCGACGTGCCAGACGACTCGCGAGATTGAGCCTGTCCGTCAGCTCGTCCAGTCGGGCGAACTGACGCTCCCGCATCTCCAGCCAACGCCGGTGTGCGGGCGAACGTCCGAACGATTCGGGGACGGACGATTGCGGGAAGCCCATGGAGCGGATGGGCAACGGCGCGAAATGCGCGTGCAGCTCGCCCGTGTCCATCCGGCATGCGTACCGTCCACGCCCGTCCATGACCGTGACCGGGTCGGCCTTCGGCAGATAGGCGCGGTAGGTGTCCCCGTCACGTACGACGCGCGTCGCCGGAACGGCGATCGTCTGCCGTCGTCCGGTGCCCGGAATCCACACGAGCAGCATGTCCCCGTCGCGGCGCGCGACCAGCCTGCGGTTGAAGCTGATGGCCGTGACGGTCCCACGGCCGATGCGCGCCATGATGTTCAGCTCGTCGTAGGCGCGCCCCAGACGCACGTCACGCACCTTCATCCCGCTCGCCGTGTCATGGAACGTCAGATGACGGCCGCGGACGGTTGCGCGCATGCCATGGTCGCCCAGCAGACGGCGGAACGAGTCGAAGTCATGCGAGCCTGCGGCAGCCATGTCGATGACGGCGCGGATGCGAGTCTTGACCGCATCACCCTTCGCCGACGCATACAGTTCGGCCAGGCTGACCCCGTACCGTTGCCCCCGAGGCCGTTCCGGCAGGACCGTGAGGCCCTCCTCCAGACATATCCGGTCGCTGACCGTCCGCCACCGGGCGAGCATGTCCTTCCGGACGCGCATCCTGCGGCCCGTCAGCTGGCTGGCCGCGCAGATGATGATGTGGTTGTGCGTGTGGCCGCGGTCCACATGCGTGGCGATCACATACTGGTATTCGCCTCCGGTGATCTCGTCGGCGAACCGGACGCCCAGCTCGTGCAGCCGTTCGGGCGTCATCCTCGCACTGTCCTCGGGGCTGAACGATTGGATCACATGATGGGCGAGCACGCCGTCCGCGCGACGCGAGGTCGCCGCGTCGTCGAGGGTGCGCATCATGCGGTCCGCCAGCAGGCCCGCGTCCGTGACGTCATCCGAATAGTTCGACGACACCAATGCGCCGCCGCGCGTCTTGTCCGGGTCGGCGATGTAGCGGACCGACTTGGCCAATGTGGTCTTGATCTGGTTCATCTTGACGACCGCCATCCCGCAGCCTCCAACGCCTCGTCCCGCTCACGGCACATGCGCGCCAGCAGGGCGCGCAGCTCGTCCTGCGCCTCCAGGACGAGCGCGAGCTCGGCTGAGGATGCATGGCCGGCGATGTTCGCCCGGTGCGCGATCTGGTTGATGTTGCCGCCGATGCGCGCCATGTCCGCACGGACCATGGCCGGGTCCAGGGCGACCGTGACGGTCACCGCATGCGCGTTGATCAGCAGGTCGCGCGCATGCGAGGTGAACGGCAATGCGCCGCCGCGCGCACGTCTCACCCGCTGGTAGAAGGCGTCGGCCTGACGCCATTCGTCATGCGTGAACGTGACCTTGCGGACCACGGGGCGCCTCCGGTTCACGCTCTCGCCCATGGCGTCCGCCTATTGGGTTCCGGGTGTCCCGCCGTCGCCGGCCGTGCCGGCGACGGGGCGAGTGTGGCCACACTTGCTATGCTTGCTGACCCTGTTTCCCGTACGGGAAACAGGGGGTGACCACCAAGTGAGTCCGTCATCGTTAACCTCGCTTGACTAAAGGGCGTTGTGACCATCCAACACCGGACGTGGCCGGCAAGTGGTCACGGACGGTTTTACGCCCCGCGATCAAGGAGGATCATCATGACGGCAAGCAGGAACGCGAAGGCCAGGGCGCAATGGGTGGCCCGTGCCACGGAGGAGGAGCGCAAGGGCCTGGAGCGCCGGCGAAGGCTCCTGTCCGGCCTGTACGACGAGATGGACAGGTATCTCGCGTCGGTCGGGCGGCTCAGGCCCATGCTCCAGGAGATCGCCACGGAACTGGGGGTCGGCCGCGCCGATTTGAAGAGACTGTTCGATGTGACCGACCGGGAGATCGCGGCGCTCTACGAGACGCGCAAGGCCCCGGCCGCACCCGCCAAGGAGGAGCCGGCCGGCGAGCCGGAGGGAACGGCCGCCGTGACGCCGGAACCCATCTCCCCGCCGTGGGGCGTGCCGGACATCATCCCGCCCTCCGGCGTGTATGCGCAGGCCATGGCATAGGCGCCGGGGCGACGCCATGCCGGACGGGACGGCCGCGGAACCACCTTCAGGCGTGATAGTGCCGGCGGCTCAGCTGCGGCCGCGGGCATCCCCGATGAAGCCTTTCAGGGATTCGACGCTCGCCATGCCCATGAGACGCGACACCTCGGTGAAATCGCCGCCGGTCTCATGCAGCGCGTTGACGGCGAACCGGCGGCGCAATGCGTCGGGGGAACGGCCGGCGGCCTGCCTGACCGACCGCCATACGGTGTCGGCGCACACGTGCGCCAGCCCCTTCTCGCCCGGGAACGTGTATCCGACGCCACGGCAGGATATGGCATGGGCCAATGGTGTGCCGACCGGAACGCTGCGTCTGCGCACCCCGGTGCCGCAGTCCAGCAGGTATCGGCCATGGCCGTCCGCATGCAGGTCGCTGCCGCGCAGCGCCGCGATCTCGCCGCGTCTCAATCCGACGTCGCCCGCGAGCATCACCATCATCCGGCTCCGCCCGTCCCAATAGGCCCTGCCGCGCGCCATGTCCGCCTCGGATGCGATGTCCTTGACGGCGTCGGCGCGCGGGAACCGCGGCGCGGCGGCCACGGGGTCGGAGCGCAGGCCAGCGGAGGCGGCCCATGAGAAGAACGACGACAGGACGCAGCGGTCGGTGCGCAGCGTGTTCGCCCCGGCCCCTCGTCGGTGCAGCCAGAAATCAACATCCCGTCCGGTCACGTCGGCGGGAATCCTGCCGACGTATCTCGCGAACGAATAGATCCTCGACCTGCGGTATTCGATGGTGGAACGACCGCAGCGACGGGATTCCATATACCTCACCCATGCATCGACCCATGGCTCCCATGGTTCGGGACGGTGCTTCATCGCACCCATACGTATCATCGCCTTCGTTGACAACCATCAGCCAGCGTAGTCGCGGCGCGATCCGAATGCCACAGAGAGGCCGCCATGCGTATGATTCCACGCCTCCGAAGGCGTGGAATAAACGAACGTGATGCCCCCATATGCCGATAACCCCCCATGCGATGCGGAAGCCGCCGGACGATGTGGGGTAGGGTTGCCAATAATACGGGGGCTCCTCGGAAAGGCGCGGAACGCGCACACCCCCCATCATCGAAGTGTGACGCGCCTTTCCCCAGTTCGCATCAGCGAATCGACTGCCGCAACGAAGCGGCCGACGCCGGCGACGCCGGTACAGGACGGACGGGGGAAGGAGGCGTGCTTTTTCTCCGCGCATGCCATCGACTGGGCGGAGGCGTTGAACGCCGGAATGCCAGCGGGAACGGACGGTCCCTGGAAAGTCTCGTCCGACGCCGATGGATTCCGGCCAGCGTGGCATCGGGAACCGTGACCCGGCCATGCGAGATCCACCATGAGAAACGAGAACCCATAATGAAGATCCGCATCAATCCTATCCCCGGACGGCCGCGCGGCGAATGGCGCGACGGCAAACCCGCCCATCATCCACACCCGGTGCGGCCAGGCTCGGCCTGCGGATGCGCCGACCCGGTGCGCCTGTCCATGAGCCTGCACCCTGCGGGAAGAGGCCGCAGATGAGCGTCGCCGCCTACAGCTACGTGATGACGGTCACCCGCCACATCCCCAGCCACATCGCGCAATCCATCCTCGCGCATCTCGCCGACCACGCCGACCGTTTCGGCCGCCACGCCTTCCCCTCGGTGCCCACGCTGGCCAAGGACGTCAGATGCTCCGACAGGACCGTGCAACGCCACCTGCGATGGCTGGAGGAGCACGGGTTCATACGCCGGTCGCGCAACCTGAGCCGGGTCAGCAGGATCCCCGCACACAAACGTCCCATCGTCTACGAGATCAGCCTCGACGACCATGCGCGAAGCCGCTTCGCCGAAGAATACCGAGAGCATGCCGGTGCCGGCGCCGGTGACACCGTTGACGCCGGGGCGGTGACAGCAGCGCCATCCAAACCGCCATGCGAACCTTCCCCACTGTCCCCTGAAGGGGACAGCTCCCCGAAGCGCGAACGGCCCCGCACGCCATCCGGAACCGAGGCGACGGCGTTCCTCATCGCCTTCTCGGACATCCTCCGCAGGGAGGGGATCGCCGCCGACCGGTCGCGGCGATCCGACCGGCGTGCCGCCATCAGGCTCATGGCCGCACACGGCGCGCAGCCCGCCCTCGACATGGCCGCATGGGTGGCGTCGGACGGGTTCTGGTGCGGGAAGATGCTCAACGTGCGGTCGCTGGAACGCCGCTGGGAGGAGCTGCGCTTGGCGCGACGCCACGAGAGGGCCAAACGGCGGACGACACCGGCGCCCCAGGGGACTGCGGCGGCCATCGGGGCGGACACGGCGATGAAGCATCCGGCCGTGCTGGTGTCGTCATCGACCGTCGCCAGATGTCCGGTCTACGGGTACCGGACGTTCCCCGCCGCCGGCGCGGACCGCACCGGCGAAGCCCAACGCCACCTCGACGGCATCATCAACGTCGAGGAATGCCCGCTGTGCTCGCATGACGACCGCAACCGCCCGCTGCACGGCGGCAGCCGTGGCGACCGGCAGCCCATGCCGTCCGGCGTCACCGCGCCACCCATGGGCCAGACACGGGGACGGTGGTGACCATGGGCGACAGGGAACGAACAACATCGGGTGCGCAATGGATCCACACCTCGATGCTGCCGCCGGACGGCCTGTGCTCGCAGGCCGACGTCGAGCTCTACGACATGCTGTGGATGCAGATAGGCCTCGACGGCGACGTCGGCCGCGACGACAACCTCAAGCATGCGGCCAAACGCCTGTGCATGCGATGCCCGGTGCTCATGTCCTGCCTCGCCCGGAGCCTGCTCGTACCCGTCTCCCACGGGGTCATCGGCGGCATGACCTACAAGGAACGTCAGTACGCGAGGCATGTGGCCGTCCTCCACCAGGTCATCACCCGGCAGCGCAAACGCACCGACGTCGAGATGCGCAACGGGTTCGAGCGGCTCAGCAGGTGGCTCGAAGCCCATCCGGAGATCCACCGGATGGTATACAACCGCCGCCACAACGAACAGTCACGCCTCGCACGGGGCAAGGCCGGATCCTATCCCGTCAGAATCGTCGCACGGCTCGCATGCGCCGATTCCGACGCCACGGTGGAGGACGGCGCGGAAAACGACGCGTGACCACCAAGACCGCATCGCGGCAGCATACTGGTCGCCATGCGGTCGGCGCCAACGGAGGCGCCGGTCAAACAACCCGCACCACGATCCCGGACGGGTGCGGCACCAACCCGGTGCCGCACTACGGGGAAATCAGTCGATAGGAACAAGCAATCATGACATCAATCCCAAGCCTGCGCCGCATGGCGCGCATGGCCATGGCGGCGGTCACCGCATCCATGCTGCTCGCCACCATGGCGGCGACCGCCAGCGCCGAACAGACGACGCCTGCCCTGGGCGACACGATCACCCTGACCGCAGGAGGTTCGAACTCCCTGAACGGCCCCGACTTCCGCGTGGCCAGACTCGCCGGATTCACCATCGACGGCACCGCCGTCACGGTGGCCGTCGAACCCGCCGCCAAGGACGCGGTCATCGCATCGCTGCCCGGCAAGGACGACGGCGCAGGCGTCGCCGACGACTACCGGGAGGCGACGGACGGTGACCCGATCACATGGCTGGCCCGACAGGGGGACGCCAAGGATTCGCCGGCATGGAGGATCTTCGCCGAACGCATGGCCGCCACCGACCTGATCGCCGGCACGGCCCCCACCACGGGAACGCCGACCACAGGGGACGACGGCACCATATCCAAGGTGGTCTTCGACGGGCTCACGCCGGGGCTCTACATGCTCATCGACGCCAACACGGCGGCCGAAGGCACCACCAAATCATCGCCGATCCTCGTCGGCACGGCCATCACCGGGGCGACGCCGCCCATCGGCAACGCGGACGGCACCGTGGAGGTCAAGAACCAACGGCTCGCCATCGACAAGAGCATCATCGAGGACGGCGGGCAGACGCAGACGGCCGACAGGTCGGTCGGCGACACCGTGGACTACCGGATCGCCACGCAGATACCCGACACGTCGAAATACGCGAACGACGCCGACAACCCCTACATGTTCCGGGTGGAGGACACGCTGTCCAAAGGCCAGCGCTTCAACGACGACCTCACCGTCGAATCCAGCGCGGACGGCACGGCATGGACGCCCGTACCCTCGGACGCATGGACGGCCGAGACCAGCAGTCCGGCGGACGGGACCGTGGCCACCGTCATCACCATCGACCTGTCCTCATGGACATACACGCAGGGGCGCAACGGCATGGCCGGGGGAGCGGTGCGCATCTCCTATTCGGCCACACTCACCGATGACGCGGTCATCGACGGCGCAGGCAACACCAACGGCGTCACGCTCACCTATTCCAACGACCCGGCCACGAACCAGACCGGCAGGATCACGCCTCCCGACACCCGCGTCTACACCCACGGATTCCGGTTCACCAAAACCGGCTCCGACGGCACGACCCCGCTCAAGGGCGCGACCTTCACCCTCTACGCCGGCGAAGGCTTCACCGACGCCGACAAATACCGTCGCGCCGACAAGCCCGACATGGACGTGACCGCCACATCGGGCGATGACGGCGTGGTCGCGTTCACCGGCCTTGCCGCCGGCACCTACTGGGTGAAGGAGACCGGCGTGCCCGACGGATACCGCGACCTCGACGTACGGTTCAAGGTCACGATCGACGCCGACCACGGCTCCGCCGCCAGAATCCGCTTCGACAGGGTCGCATCATTGGGCGACTCGCTCGTCAAGCCCTCCGGGGACGGCTCCACGCTCATCGTTGCCAACGTCGAACACCTCACCCAACTGCCCCTGACCGGCTCCGTCGGCACCACCATGTTCGTGGTCGCCGCCCTCCTGCTCGCCGCAGGCGGCATCATCCTCGCCCTGATCTCCAAGCGACAGCGGAACGCACTCGACTGACGTCGTAGAGAATCGCATTCCCCTTGCGGGTGCGGCGCACGCGGATGACGCATGCGCCGCACCCGCGTATTCACGAGGACGGGAACAGGCGCGCGAACAACGCCGCGCCGGCCTCCGGACCATCGAGCACGCCCATCCTGTACTCGTCCAGGATGAACCCGGTGCGGGCGCGCCCGTCCCGAAGCGCTTCCAGATCCATATCCTTGTCCACGTCCGATTCGTCGATGGCGCCCGAGGCGTGCACCAGCTCGACATCGGAGATGCCGTCGGGCATCGTCCCGTCCGGATAGTGCACCAGCACCATCTCGCCGCCGCCATCCATCTCGGTCAGCCTGCACATGCCGGTGCTGTCCTTGAGCCGGATGTACTCGCCGATATCCGGCTCCCCGTCACGCATGAAACGGCACAATCCCAACTCGCCGTCATACCCCATCATCGAGCCTCCTCGCTTCCTGACGCAGCTCCCATACTAGGCCGCCGCAACAGGCCCATATGACGGCGGTTCCCTGCGGGAAACAGGGTGTGACCATTTGCGCGGGCGATCCGGACGATAGTGGAACCTGTGCGGTGGGGCCAACGGCGGCCCCGGCAAACCAGTCCCGCACCTGACATCAACGGAACCCCGTGCCCGTCACGCCGCCGACAGGCGTCGGCGGGCACGCCGGGACCCATTGGATGGCTTCGATGGTGGAGAGGAAACCCACATGAACACACAGGCACGGAAGACGATGACGGTCATTGCGGTGATCCTGTCCATCCTCCTGCTCGCGCTGACGGCCACGGCGCCGCGGGCCGACGGCATGACGGCGGCGCCATCCGGACGGCATCAGGCGATCCCGACCGCCGGCGGATTCTACGAGCCGAACAAGGTATGGGTCCGCAAGGCCGCGGACGGCGTCTGGCAGATGATCACGGACCCGGACCACACGAACAGCATGGGCGCGGACAACAACGCGTTCCTCAACGGGGAGGAGGTAGCCGCGGCCATCAGCATGGCGTTGCCGCCATTGAGCCGGAACGGCGAGGACTGGCTTCAGATCACCGACGACTGGACGAAGGTGGACCGCTACCTCGACCCGCAGGACGTCTCCACGGTGCGCATCTACGACTTGGAGACCTATGGGTACAATGCGCCGTCCCTCAACGGCATCAACGTGGACGGCCGGGACGTGACCGCCATGTTCGACATCACCGTCGACGGGACGGTCACCAAGGCGACCGCGAAACCCGAATACGTCCAAGGCCTCAGACAGCGGAGCGAACCCATGCAGATCTCCATGCTCGTGCCCTTCACCGTGAACTTCGACCCCCAGGCGGACCTGGAGCAGGACGGCGCCTCCGACGGCAACACCTGCTCGGACGGCCAATGGGAGCTGCGCAACAAGGCCGACGCGAGCTTCCACATACAGGAGCGTCTGGAATCGAACGAGCCGCTCATTTGCATCCTCAGGCCCGGATTCGACAAGGACGTGCTCGCCAGCAAGACCGAGGGAGGCGACCTGTCCAGCATCGACGGACGGGACGTGCTGCCCGGCCAGACCGTCACCTACCGGCTCGGCATGCGCGTCGAATGGATGCGCGACGACCCGATCGAACAGCTCGAATTCCTCGACACGTACGACCCCCGCACCACCCCCGACAGGACCAGCCTGACCATCACCGCAGGAGGGCAATCCGGCTCCACGACCATCCCCCGGTCGGCGTACGACGTCGAATGGGACGACGCCGGCCACCGGTTCACGGTACGGTTCCACCGCGAATGGCTTGACGGGAACTGGACGACCTGGCGCACCCACGATTTCACCCTCACCTTCGACGCGAAGGTCGCCGACGACGCGGCCGTGGACACCGTCATCGGCAACAAGGGCTGGCTGACGCTCAACGAATCCATTCTCGAGTCGAACGAGGTGTCGAACCGGCCGGTGGACCCCGAACCCGTCAAACAGGACACGCAGGCCGACTCCTCCGTGGACATCGACGGCAAGACCGCCCTGCTGGGCGACCGCCTCTACTACCGGATCACGATCGACGCGACGGGCCTCGCAGGACAGGCGTACCCGGTGCGCCGGCTCGGCGTGGTAGACGACTACGACGAACGGCGGCTCACCCTCGACATGCCCGGCGTCCATGTGCTCGACGCGACCGGCAAGGACGTGACCGACAGGCTCAACATTCAGGACAGGGACGGCGTCGTCTACGCGTTTTTCAAGACCGTGGACACCACGCTTCCCGACGGGACCGTCATCAACGGAGACCCGCAGCCGGCCGACCTGGCGGCATACGCCGACCGCGAGCTCATGCCGTACGCGGACCCGGGCATCGACCAGAGCCTGCTCGGCTCCGACTACCAGCTGGTGCTGCCGATGACCGTCACCGACACCGGCGAGGGGACGAAGGTGGAGAACACGGCCACACAGGTCACGAACCACCGCAGGGCGGTGTCCAACACCGTCGTCAACACGCTCACTGAGATCAACCCATACAAGGACGTGAGCGTGGAGGTCGGCTCAGACAGCGCCGACGGGATGAGCATCTACAGGAACCAGACGTTCCTCTACCAGTTGAACTCCTCCACCCTGCCTGCGAACCGCGCCTACCCCGAGGTCACGGAATGGCGCATCGACGACGACTACGACGAGACCGGCGACGAATACACCGGCCAGTGGGCCGTCTATGCCGCCGAGGACCTGCACGGCGCCGACGGCGGGATACTGGCCGCGAAAGGCGTGCGCATCGCCGGCAGCGGCTTCGACGCGGCCGCATTGGGCGGCGACCTGTTCACCCTCGACATGCGCGACGGGGACTTCACCATCACGGCCACACGGCATTACCTGGACCTCGTCTCCGCCGACGGCGCTCACGCGCAGGCCTGGCGCGCCTATGTGCAGTTCCGCAGGATCAAGGCCGGCGAATTCTCCAACACCTTCACCGAGACCATCAACGGCACACGGCGCCCCTCCAACGAGGTGACCACCACGACGCCGAAGACCTCCCCGTCCATCAGCCTCGAGAAATTCGACCGCAGGAGCGGACTGCCGGCAGGCGACCGCGACAGTACCGAGGAGGCGCTGGAAATCGAAGGCGACGGGACTGAGATCGTGTTCCGCATCACCAACACCGGCGACGTGCCGCTGACCTCGCTGAAGCTCACGGACGAGACCATTGTCGGAGACGGCACGGTCGGCGACCTCGCCTACCCGGACGGCTGGAACGACCTGATACTGCAGCCGGGCGAATCGGTGGACGTCACCGGCACATTGAGCGGGGTGACCAACCTGCATACGGACCGCGCCACGGCTGAAGGGTCCCCGGTCGTCGAATGCGTGCCGAAGGACGACGACCCGTTCGACGACAAGCCTGCGCCGCCGGTCGAGGAGGGGACCGTATGCACCGACACCCCGGTCGAAAGCGACCCGGACGACTGGAACGCCTACAGGAAACGCATCCTGCCCAGTACCGGCGTCAACGTGTCCGGGCTGGCCGCGGTCGGCGTGATCCTCGCCCTGCTCGGCCTCGGACTGCTCCGGATCCGCCGCGACGGCGACGGACGGCCCTGAGCCACCGGGCATGGCCGCACCCGCCTCGCCGCGGCCACGCCCGGAGACAGCAACGACGCATCGACCCACGGAGGAACCCATGGAAACCATCGACACCATCCTCGACCTGCTGCAGAAGGCCGCCGTCCTCGGCGGCGGCATCTGGGCGGTATGGGGCGCGATCACACTGGCCGGAGGGCTCAAGGACCATTCCGGGCCCCAGACCCAATCCGGCATCTGGCAGCTGGTCGGCGGCGCCGTCATCATCGCCGCCGCGGCCCTGTTCGCCAACCTCAGCTTCTGAATACAACAGGCAAAAACGAACATCCGAACGAAAGGAGATACGCGACAGCAAAGAACCATCCATAATGAAACGAATATGCAATGTAAAACAAATACCCAAACATAAAGCGAATACCTATCTCGTGGGGTGATGCCGATATGGCCGATCTCGTGGAACCGTGCGTGAACATGCTCAACGCGATCGGCGGCGGCATCGACGGGACCATCCTCGACAAGCTCGCCATGGGGCCCGCCGAGTTCAACGCCGCCATGCACTCCATGGCGGCGGCCGTGCACGACACGGCCGTCAAACCGGTCGCCGCCGCCGTGGCGAGCATCGTGTTCACGCTCGAACTCGCACGCGCGGGCCTGCGCGTGGACGGCGACCGTGAGCTGGGAGTGAGAATCATCGGCGCCGTGCTGCTCAAATGCGCGCTCGTGCTCCTGTTCGCCGGCAACGCGGGGCTCATCCTCTCGGGCATCGACGGCGTCACCTCGTCCGTCATCGACGCCATGGCCGGCACCCTGACGGGCATGCCCGCCGAGGGGGCGGGACTGCTGGGCGACCAGCTGCGCCCCGCCATCGAGGACGCGGGCCTGATCGGCCAGTCCGGCCTCATGGTGCTGGTGCTCATCCCGTTCATCGTCTCCCAGATCGCAGGCGTCATCCTGATCGCCGTCGTCTACATGCGGTTCATGCAGCTGTACATGCTCTCCTGCTTCGCCTCGCTGCCCATCGTGTTCATGGCCGGCGAGCACACCCGGCAGATGGGCGTCGGATATCTCAGACGCTACGCGCAGACCTCGTTCCAGGCGATCACGCTCACCGTCGGCGTGGTCCTCTACCGCACATTCATCGGCGAGGCGCTGAGGCTCGACGGCTACACGGACGGCGACGGCCTATGGCAGTACATCATCGCCAACTTCGGCACGCTCATGCTGGGCGCCGTCATGCTCTGCTGCCTCGTCATGGTCGCCTCGGCCACATCCAGGGCCGTGTTCGGCGAAGAGGGCTCCATGACATTGGAGATCAAGATCTACAAGGAGATCACCGCCACCGAGGCGAAGGTCATGTGGGGCATGAGCTGGCGGCAGCTCGCCGCGGCCGCCGCCATGGCCGTCCTGTCCGCAGGGGTGTGGCTCCTCTTCCGCATGGTCCTCGGCATGCCCGAGCTCGGCCAGTACGCCGTGCTCCTCGCGGACATGCCGGTCGCCGCATGGGGGTGGCTGCGCCCCAAGGGGCTCAAACCGGAGACATGGCTCGGATACGTGCTCCGCCAACGTTTCGGACAGCGACGCTACTGGCTCGACGGGCCCGCGGCGAGACGGGAACGACGCCGCCACGGGATCGGCGAACGGAAGGGGCGACGATGAAGGACACAGGCCGACGGCCGTCGCGGAGGACCGTCAAACGGCGACGGCGCGCATGGAGGACCGCCAAGGACCTCATCGGATACGAGGCCATGCTCGACAAGGGCATCGCCTACCTGGGCGACGACCGGTGGAGCGCCACCATGGGCCTGTCCGACATCAACTACGAGATGGCGGCGCAGGAGCGGCAGGCGCAGATCATCGACCAGTGGGCGCGGTTCATCAACACGTTCGACGGCTCCACCCGCCTGCAGGTCACGTGCATGACGCGCACGCTCGACGCCGGCGACGTGATCGGACGCATCGGCATGCCCATGGACGGCGGCCCACAGGACCGGCTGCGCGCCGACTGCAACCGCATCGCCATGGGCAAGATAGGCGAACGCTCACGCAACGCCGTCACCGACAAGTACCTGACGCTCACCATCAGCGAACCCGAGCCCGGACGCGCCCTGACCACGCTGAACCGGCTCATGATGGCCGCGCGCAACCAGCTCGCCACGCTCGGCGGCTGCAAGGCCACACGCCTCGGCCGCGCCGAACGGCTCCGCCTGCTCGCCCTGATCCTGCGCCCCGGCGAACCGTTCCGCTACGACGAGACGCTCGTGGAATCCGGCAGGGCGCAGACCAAGGACTTCATCGCCCCATGGTGCATCGACGCCACGGACCCGCGCGCCCTGGTCCTGTCGAACGCCGACGGGGACACCCACCAGTGCACGCTGTGGATCCGCGACTTCCCGCCGGTCATGTCCGACAGGCTCATCGGCGAGCTGGGCGACCTCAAATCCGACGTCACCGTATCCCTTCACCTCGCCCCCTACGACCGTGCCGAAGGCGCCGAACTCGTCAACCGCAAGATCGCCGAAATGGACATGCAACGGCTCGAGGAACGCCGGAGGAACATGCGCCAGCACATACCGGCCGACGAGATCCCCGCGGACCTGCGCGACGCCCTCGACGAGGCGAACGGCCTCAGGGAGGAGATGCGCCAATCCAACGAACGGCTCATCAACGCGCTGGTCACCATCACCGTGGCCGCGCCCACGCGCGAACTGCTCGACCAGCGGGCCAGGGACGTGCTCGCCGCCTGCAGGAAGATCTCCTGCTCCGCGGAGACGCTCGCCTGCATGCAACTGGACGGGCTCAACGCGACACTGCCGCTGGGGGTCAACGACCTGCCCATGCGGCGCACGCTCACCACATCGGGTGCGGCCATCATGATCCCCTTCTCCACGCAGGAGATCATGGACGAGGGCGGCGTGTTCTACGGGGCCAACGCGCGCTCCGGCAACGCGCTGGTCGTGGACCGCACCACGAAGCTCAACGCGAACGGCTTCATCCTCGGCACCACCGGAAGCGGCAAATCACAGGCCGCGAAGATGGAGATGACCTCCCTGCGCCTCACCCGTGGCGGCGACGACCTGCTCGTCGTGGACCCCGAGCACGAGTACGCGCCCCTGTGCGAGGCGCTTGACGGGGCGCGCGTGGTCATCAGCGCCGGCTCGGCCGACCGCATCAACCCGATGGACATCGTCCTCGACCAGACCATCGACGGCGACCCGATCCGCACCAAGGCCAACATGGTCGTCTCCATGGTCGGGGCGCTGGTCGGCGGCGCCGACGGGCTGAGCGCCATCGAACGCTCCATCATCGACCGGTGCGCGCTCGGCCTGTACCGCGAGTTCCGCAACCATCCCGGACTCCCGCAGCCCACGCTCAGGGACCTCCACCAGAGGCTCGTCGCCAGCACGGAGCCGGAATCCCGCAACCTCGCGCTGAGCCTCGAATCGTACACGTCAGGCAGCCTGTCCGGCTTCGCCGGGCAGACCGGCGTGGACGTGTCCAACAGGTTCACCGTGTTCGACGTGGCCGCGTTGGAAGGCGAACTGAAGACGTTCGGCATGATGGTCGTCCTCGACCACATGTGGAACCGGGTCGCACGCAACAGGGCGGCGGGCCGCCGCACCTGGGTGTACGTGGACGAGTTCCACCGCATGTTCTCCAACCAGTACGCGGCCGGACAGTTCCTCGACATGTTCAAACGCGCCCGCAAATGGGGGCTCGCCATGACCGGCATCACCCAGAACATCGAGGAGCTGCTCGACAACCGCGACGCGCGCTTCATGCTCGCCAACTCCGACTTCCTGCTGCTCATGAACCAGACGCCCACCGACGCGGAACGCCTCGCCGACATGTGGCACCTGTCGCCCGAGCTCACGGAACGGCTCGGCGGCTCACGCGCCGGCGAGGGGATCCTGAAATCCGGTGACGCGTTCATCCCCTTCGACGGGCGCATCCCCGCCGACTCGCTGCTCTACCGGCTGTTCACCACCAGATTCGGGGAAGCATGATGGTCAGGTTCCTCGACCGGGACCGTCTCGACACGGCCGGCAAACTCACCGAATACTCCAGCGGGGCCCGCGCCGCCGGGATGACCTCCGGCAAGCTCCGCACGACCGTCTTCGCCGCCGGCCAGGCCATCGGCCGCCGCACCATGTGCAGCCTCGACTCGACGCTGGAGGACAGTGGCGATGGGGAACAGGCCGGCACCGAAGCCCTGGACGATCTGCAGGGCATCGCCGGTCGGGGCGGAAGCACCGTCGGCCGGAATGCCGGGCCCCCGGTCCGGCGAGGAACGGACAGGCCCGTGAAGGCATGGCATACGACGACGCGGCCGGTCCCGTCCGCACCTGCGTCCGTCCACACATCGGCACCTGTCCACGCATCGGCGGCGCATGCGACGGGCGCAGGACCCGGACTCGCCCGCAGCCTCGCTCCAAGTGCCCCTATCAGACGGTTCGCCATCCCGAAGGGCCGCATGCCAGTATCGCGCGGGGCTGCGGCGAGACGGGTGACGGACGCCGTATCGCAGGCGGCGCATGCCGCCGCCGTCTCCATCAGGAGAGCCGCGGCGGCCGTGGCCAACGCCGTCTCCGCGTTCATCGGCACGCCTGTGGCGCTGGCCGTCATCGGCATCGTCGCCGTCATCGCGGTCCTCGCCGCCATGCTGGCATGGCTGCCCGGCTTCGCCGTGAATCAGGGCTGCGCCGATGCGCGCACCGAGATCGCCATACCGGCCGGGGCGACGCCATGGGTGGCGAAGGCGGCGGAGGCGAGCGGCCTCGGCCAGGACTTCATCGCCGCCATGATGACCATCGAATCGGGGTTCAGGGCCGACGCCTATGCCGACGACTCCAACGGCGGCACATGGGGGCTGCTCCAGATCAACCGGGAGGTGTGGCGCAGCGTCCACCCCGACGGCGCCGATGCGACGCCGCCGGAAGGCATCACCGACCCCATGACCCACGCCGAATACGGCGGTGTGTATCTGGCACGGCGCCTTGACACGGTGCGACGGCTCAAGACGGCGAACCCCTCGGCCGAATTCAGCACCCTGGACGACCTCGATGCGCTGGTCATCGCCCACAACGCCGGCGAAGGCGGCCTCATGGGCTGGCCGCGAATCCCTGAGGTCACCAGCGCCTATCTCGACAGGATGCACGCGATGCTCGGGGGAGGGGACGGTCCGGCCTGTCCGTCGGGCGGCGTCATCGGCTCGCTCGACCCGCCATTGGCGATGAACGCGGACCTCACCGCAGTCGACCTTGAGGCCATGGACCTGCCGGAGGCGACCACCTATGCGCGGTGGGAATGCACATGGTGGGCCGCGACACGGCGCGCGCACATCGGCAGGCCGGTGGATCCGTACATGGGTGACGGCGCCATGTGGCGCGACAGCGCCAAGGCGCACGGGTATCCGACCGGCAAGGAGCCAGAGCCCGGCGACGTCATGGTGTTCCAGCGTTCGATCCTCGCGGCGAGCCCCGTCTACGGGCACGTCGCCGTCGTCGAGGAGGTCAGGGCCGACGGCGGCATCGTCATCTCCGAATCCTCCGCCTCGTCGGCGAGGGTCACCCTGCGCACCATCAGCCGGCAACAGCTCGAGACCGCCATCGGCGG
This sequence comes from Bifidobacterium reuteri DSM 23975, assembly GCF_000741695.1. Taxonomy (GTDB): domain Bacteria; phylum Actinomycetota; class Actinomycetes; order Actinomycetales; family Bifidobacteriaceae; genus Bifidobacterium; species Bifidobacterium reuteri. The sequence goes on from NZ_JGZK01000023.1 coordinate 17,068, forward strand.
CATAGACTTCATCCACTAAACCAAATAATTAATTAATTAACACGAATCGGAGGGTGGTATGGACAAGAACGGGAATAAGGCATGGCCCGTCATCGCGGCCGTCGCGGTCATCCTGGCGACGCTCGTCATCGCCGTCGGACACGACGCCGGAGCCGCGGACGGCAAGGACGTGCAGCCCGTCGCAGCGGAGCGCGAGGCCGTCCAGCCGCCTCCGCCGTACGTCATGACGGAGGGGGAGACCATCGGCGTATCCCGCAGCGAGGAGGCGTGCCGGCTGATCGCGCCATTCGCCGTGCAGGCATACATCGGCGACAAGGCCGGAAGAACCGTCATCCTCGACGACTACTTCATCGAAGACGCCGCAGGACTGGATGTCCCGGTCGACCAGCTGCGCCACGACGACGCGGACACGCCGGGCGTCGGCTTCGTGCAGGTCGCCATCAACGATGATGCGGCGTTCTGCGTGGTGAAGACCGCCTCCGGCGCCACATGGGAGGTGCACTACACGGATTTCGATGCGCACGGGTACAAGGCCAGCAGGATCGTCAGCCATGACGAGGGGCTCGTCTACATCCTCCGCCCGGGAACAGTCTGAGACCACACGGGAAGGGAGACGGCCATGGGCATCGATCCGAAGGCCACGGCCTATGAGCTCGAGGCGCTGGCCTGCGACCCCGACAACTGGCATCTGCTGGACGAGATCGCCGCACACCCGGCATCCTGGCCGGAATTGCGCATGTGGGTGGAGGAGGCGAAAGCGCATCCCGATACGATAGGACCGCCGCCGCTCGCACCGGATGAGCCCAGACAGGGCCTGATCGCACGATTGCAGGCCAGATTCAAACCGCTGAAGACCCGTTCAAAAGAACAGGGAGAACAAACGGCGAACGACGAAGCCCGATGCGATGGGACTGAGACCGTGGCGCTGAATCTCGGTCCCTGCGAACAGGGGACCGTGCCGGACGCAGCACGTCCTGGGAAGCGTGGCGGACTTCTCCGGTGTCGGACGGCCATCATCACAGGAATCGCCATCATGACACTGACATTTTTGGCAGGCGGCGGCTACGTGGTCGGCACTTTGCTCGGACCGCAGCAGCAGAAGACTCAATCCGAGCGTCAGGATGAGGACGCCATGCGGAAGACGTCCGAACAGAGGGACAAGGCCATGGCCGCCGCAGCGCAACTGCTGGAGAGGATCGGACGCAGCCCGGTCGCCGGGGACATCGACCATACAGGTCTCGAACAGGCGATGAACGCCGATGACATCAAACGAGTGGTCACGGAGACCGAGGCGCTCAAAACGAAGTTCCTGCAGCTGATTGACGGCAGGATCGCATCGACGGGTGAGAGCATCGCCCAATATGTGGAGCGTGCGAACGCCATGGCCAGCGCGCCGGAAACCGCCGAGAAAACGGAACTGCTCGCCCTCGCCGGAGAGTGGAAGGCAGTCCAAGTCACCGAAACCAATCTGGGCGAGGCTCTCATCGCCGAACAACGGCTCTCGGAACTGACGACGACAGTCGAACAGCAGAAGAGAACCGCGGACGAGGAGGCCGCCCAACGGGAGCGGGACATGCAGCACCAGCAATCCACGACGCCTATGCCATCGCCGCCGATCATGCAGGCGGACCCCATACCGGTCCCGCAACCGCAGGCCCCATCATGGAGCGTGCCGGGGGAGACCCGGGACGGAACCCTTCCCGGAAAGGACGGAAGCCTATGAACAACCAAACCAGCCCAGGTCCCCGGCCCGAGACCAAAGCGGACCTTTACGCCGACCCAAGCCGGACAACGGCACCCGGCACAACGGAGGTGGGCAATCCTGTCCGTTGGAATATCGGAGATATTCCAACGGGAGCCCAGTATCGCGACCACCGCGTCATGGCGAACCGCGGCGGGCGGAATCCCATGCAGCATGGGAAGAACCAAGGCCTGCGCGCAGCAGCCTTCGCGTTTCTCCTGGCTGCTGCGATTCTTATGATTCTGGCGGCATTGCTGTTCCTGCTGTCCCTCGTTCTGAAGGCCTGTCTGAGCCGTGGAACATACAATCCTGAAGATGTCTTCACATTTCTTGCCGAGATATTGGCCCTATGGCTTTCAGTGGAGTGCGTGAAGATGTCATGCATCGCATTCATCGTCGGCATGGTGATCGGACTGGTGGACAGGCTGAGAGGCAATTGAAGCCATTCATGGAGAATTTAGGTTTTCCGTCCGGTCCTGCCTACTCTGAAGCCGGTGACAACTTCCTACAGCGATACTTCATCGAAGGAATGGTAGCCGGTTCAGTCAAGTGAACGATAGAGCGGCAGTTGTCCACGTCGGAGATCTACTTGCCGAGACGTTCGCGCATTTGCAGGTAGGCCTTTGTGGCGTTGCGGATGACATCACGCTCATCCACCATGGTCAATTGCCTGTCCCGCATCACGATCCGTCCGTCGATGATGGAGTCGAGCACATACGAGCCGTTGTTCGAGTAGACCAAGTGCGAGCACAGCTGCTGGTCGTCGCCCCAGCGCAGCGGCGTCATGGCGAATGTATCCAGGTCCACGGTGACGATGTCTGCGAGGCGTCCGGTCTCGATGCTGCCGGCGTCGTGGTGCAGGGCCTTGTTGCCGTTGGTTGTGGCCATTTTCAGCACGGTGGAGGCCGGCATGATGGAGGAGTCGACGCGTGCGCCGCGGTGGTACACGGCTGCGGCGCGGATGTTCTCCCAGAGGTCGCGACTGTCCGCGCATTTGGCGGCGTCGTGTCCTATGCCGACATTGACCCCACGGGCCAGATAATCCGGTACGCGTGCGATGCCGCTGCCAAGTTTCGCGTTGGACAGCGGATTGTGCGCGATGCTGGTTCTGGTTTCCGCCATCATGGCGATCTCGGTGTCGGACAGCCATACGCAATGCGCGGCGACGCAATCCGGTCCGAGCACTCCGTTCTCGTAGGCGAGCTCGGCGGGTCGCCTGCCGAACTGCTCCTTCGAGTATTCGATCTCGCTCAACGACTCGTTGAGATGGATGTGGATGCCCGTGTCCAGCTCGTCCGCCAATGCCCTGACCTCGCGCAATAGTTCCGGTGAGCCTTTGGGCATCCATTCGTATCCGATATAGACCTCGACCCGGCCGTCGGCCTTGCCGTCGCACTGTTCGTAGGCCTCGCGTGCGGTGTCGATGTTGTCATGGCCGAACTTCCGGAGCATGACGTCGTTCGACAGTACGGCGCGCATGCCCGAGTCTTCGGCCGCGCGGGCCAGTGACGGCAGCTGCCTGTACATGTCGTTGACGCAGGTCACGCCGGCCTTGATCGATTCGCAGTAACTGGCCATCGCCGCATGGTAGGCGCTTTCCGGGTCGATGTTGTTGATGTAGGGGTACCAGGTCTCGTCGAGCCATTCCATCAGCGGCAGCCAGTCGCCCTCGCCTCGGCTGATGCAGGTGTGGTAATGCAGATCGACCAGTCCGGGCATGATGAGCCTACTGCCCTCGCAGTCGATCACCGTATCCGCCGGCTGCGGCGCTGGTGCATGCGCGTCATCGCCCACATAGGTGATGCGGTTGCCGGTGATGCAGACGGTTCCGCCCCAGATGACCCTGTCATCCTTGTCGTTGGTGAGCACCACCCCGTTCTTGAGTACTATCATGTGGCTTCCTTCGCCGTTTCCTTATTGCGTTGTATTGCTATGCGTACCGCTAGTCCGGCAGGTATTCCGTCGTCATGGCGTCACGCCCCTTGTAGGGCTTGTCGATCAGGCCGTTCTGATGCATCCACTGCGCGTAGGAATCCCATTGCTTCGGGTCCATGGATCCGAAGCCCCGAGGATTATCGTATTCCGGCACCGTGGCCTTGACCATGTTCCTTAGGGTCGTGTCGTCGTATCCCTTGGCTACAGGCGCGATGGCGTCGTATGCGGCATCGGGGTCGGCGTTCGCGGACGCGAAGCCCTCTTTCAGCGCGGCGATGGTCTTCCTGACGAAGCTGGCGTACGAGGAGTCCGATTGCAGCCGGTCAGGGTTCGCCACGAGCACCAGTTCGTCGAAGGACGGCACGCCGATCTTGTCGAAGGGCAGCACGGTGTAATCGCCCTGCTCAGCCAGCTGTACGCCCTCCACATTGCTGTAGTAGCCGAAGATGGCGTCCACCTTGCCGGCCAGCAGCGGCTCCACGCCTCCGGTGGACAGGCTCACGTTCTTCACATCCGATTCGGTCATGCCGTTCTGGGCGAGTACGGAGTTCAGCGTCGGCAGGGACGTGGCAAGGCCCGGATTGCCGATGGTCATGCCCTTGAGGTCCGTGACGCTGCGGTCCTTGCCGGTGACGATGAGCGAGCTGAGCACGTTGGGAATCAGCGCGGCCACGGCTTGCACCTTCATGCCTTGCGCGGCGGCCATGATGGTGTCAGGCTCATACGAGATGGCCAGATCGATCTGGCCGGTGCTGATCATCTTGGCGGCGTCGGCCGTGCCGGACGGGGTCTGTACCTTGACATTGACGCCCTGCTTCTGGAAATCATTCTCGGCTTGGGCGACATATATGCCGCTGTGGTCGGGGTTGGGAAGCCAATCCAACAGCAGCGTGTGGGTCACGGTGCCGGCTGATGATGGTGTCGTATGCGGGCCGGAAGGGTCAGGTGCGGCGTAATTGGCGAGGAGGACGGCTAGGACGGCGATCCCCGAAACGGTGCCGAGGAGTTTTCTGGATGAGAACATGACTGTTCCTTTCACAAGCGGTAATGCGATGTTCAGGCTGCGGCTGCGCGACGAACGGGATACATGGGCGTCAACGGTGGGTGTCCCAGGGGCACACGATGCGCTGGAGTACGGAGACGATGGCGAAGAACAGGATCGACAGCGCGGCGATGATGAGCACCTCGCCCCATACCAACGCGGTGTTCATCTGCGGGATGGCCTGGATCATCAGATAGCCGAGACCTCCCTGCGAGCCGGTGTATTCGGAGAACAGAGCCGCCACGGGCGCGTATGCAACCGATACCTTGAGGCCGGCGAACAGTTCGGGCATGGCCGAGGGGATACGCAGTTCTACCAGCGTGCTGAACGGGGAGCCGTACAACGTCTTCATCAGGTTCGTCTGCTCGACGTCCACGGCGGTCAGGCCAGTCAGGAAGTTGACCGTGATCGGGAAGAAGCAGCTGATGGCCACCACGATGATCTTCGGTTCCAGGCCGTAGCCCAGCGCGATGGCGAACACGGGGGCGATGATCATCACCGGAATGGACTGCGAGGCTATCAGCACCGGGTACAGGGCCTTGCGCAACGGCTCGTTGGCCGCCAACAGGATCGCCAGGGCGAAGCCGAACACGAACGCGAACAGCAGTCCCACGATCATCTCGTAGAACGTCACATAGGTAGCCCAGCCGAGCCCGTCGTTCCATTCGGTGCCGATCTCGGTGAACACTTCCGAAAGCGGCACGATGATGAAGCGCGGGATGTTGAACCAGCCGGGCGCGAACTGCCATAGCAGGGCGAGCACCAAGAACATGCCGGCCGCATACACATAGTCGAATGTCTTCCTGACGCCGGTCATATCAGTCCTCCTTGCCGTTCTTGCTGGCTGCGCCAGCCATGTCCGACTCGCCATCGTCCGGGGCGGTTCCCGGTGCCTCGCCAGTCTGCTTGCCGTATTGGGGATCCTGGGCATCCCTCAGGTATCCGATGATGAGCTCGCGGGAGCGGACGAAATCCTCCTGTGCCGCAAGTTCGGAACGGTCCAGGTCGCTGGAGAAGAATCCGGGGATCTCGTGGATGATGCGTCCCGGATTGCGGGACATGACCACCACGCGGTTGCTCAGGATCAGCGCCTCCTCCACGTCGTGGGTGACGAGCACGGAGGTCTTGTTCATGCTGGCGAGCGTTCCCTTGAGCCAGTTCTGCAGGTCCATGCGTGTGATGGAGTCGAGCGCTCCGAACGGCTCGTCGAACAGGAGAAGGTCCTTGCCGGTCAGGATGGTGCGGACGAACGAGGCGCGCTGCCTCATGCCGCCGGACATGGCATACGGCGGTTTGTCTGCGTATTCGCCCAGACCGAAGCGCTCAAGATAGGGCAGAACCTTTTTCAATGCCTTGCCTCGCGACGTATGACGATTGGTGAGCGAGAGCGCCGTGTTCTCGGCGACGCTCATCCAGGGGAACAGCAGGTCCTTCTGAGGCATCCAGGCGCAGTATGACAGGCGCTGCTGTTCGTCGGACTCGCCGAACACCCTGATCAGGCCTTCGGTCTGGCTGTTGAGTCCGGCGATGATGGACAGCAATGTGGATTTTCCGCAGCCGGACGGCCCCACCAAGGCGATGTGCTCGCCTTCCGAAACGGTAAGGTCCAACGATTCGAGAATGGTACGGTCCCCGTATTTCTTGGTCAGCCCGTCGGCGATGATGACCTGGTACGGCTGGTGTGTGGTTTCAGGCATGATTGACCCTCACGATGACGTGTGATGCGAAAAAATCTCTATAGGCTGGCCCGCAATCAATAGTGACTGCGGCAGAAGGCCATATGAAGAGCGGGTAACGAGCGATGCGACCATGCGTAGCCGCATGCGGTGAATGTGCGCCAGGGCGGCAGCCGGGAATGCATGCACCGGGCCCGGCGAATCAGAACCGACGTGTCAGGCCACGGTCCACGACAGGCCATATGCGGAAATCAGCCGCATGACCTCACGATTGATGAAGAGGAATCCGTCAGCCGGTATTTCAATATGTTGATTCATGCGGATCCTCCTCTCCCTGTGTGGCTACAGTCAAACAGCGCTTTGTTTCCCTCCCGTTAAACCCGGTGAACCGTATGTAACGTCCACGCATACTGCGTGTTGCTGTGCGCTTCCGGTTTTTCTACAAGGAAGTCGTGTGCGACACTCCGAATGGTCCAACTTGATTAAAACGTTATATGACGTTATATATATACATATGACGTTATGTTACGTCATATGGTTTAACGAGGAGGTTATCCGTCATGAATGTCGTTCCTGTAGTCGATCAGATAATTGAACGCAATGGAGGCAAGGTCAGTGAAGTCTATTACGTAGCCTGCGGCGGCTCTCTCGTCGACATGTACGTGTCTGACTTCTTCGTCCGCACCGAATCCACAGGCGTCACCAGCGGCTGGTACACCGCCAACGAATTCGTCCACGCCACCCCGAAGCGCCTCTCACCCACTTCCGTGGTGGTGCTGTGCTCCCACAGCGGCAACACTCCGGAGACAGTGGCCGCAGCGGCTCTGGCACGCGAGGCCGGAGCACAGACCGTAGGACTGACATACAACAAGGAAGCCAAACTCCTCGACGAATCCGACTATTCGTTCGTCTACGAGTGGGGGGACGAGACCCGCGTGCACAACAACCCCATGGCCATCATGCTCGACTTGACCGTCAATCTGATCGACAAGCTCGAGGGCTACCCGCATATCGAGGCATTCCGCAAAGGCATGGCCATCATCGACACCGTTGTGGCGAACGCCGAAAAGCAGGTTGAGCCGCGCACAAAGGAGTTTGCATCCAAATACCAGGATGAAACAATGTTCTACGTCTTGGCCTCCGGCGCATCCTACGGACACGCCTACGGCTTCTCCATCTGCTCGCTGATGGAAATGCAATGGCTGGACGCGGCGCCGATTCACTCCGGCGAGTTCTTCCACGGGCCATTCGAGGTGACCGATGAGGACACGCCATTCATTGTGGCCAAGGGTCTCGGCAGGACCCGCGCACTCGACGACCGCGTACTCGAATTCCTTGGCAAGTACGCAAAGAAGGTCGAAGTCGTCGACGCCAAGGAGCTCGGTCTCGACCTCATCGACGACGCGGTCAATGAGTACTTCAACCCGATTCTGTTCTACAGCGTGCTGAGCAAATACCGTTACGCGCTATCCGTGGTCCGCGACCATGACCTCGACGTACGCCGTTACATGGGCAAAGTCGCGTACTGAAAGAAGACTGCAATGAGCAACGCCAGCAAGGTTCTCGGACTCGGCGACCAGGTCGTCGACCAGTATGTCAACCTCAATGTCATGTACCCGGGAGGCAATGCGCTTAATTTCGCTGCATTCGCCAAGAAACTGGGATACGACGCAGCATTCATGGGCGTGTTCGGAGATGATGCCAACGCCGCGCATGTGGAGCATAGCATCGACGCGCTCGGCATAGACCGGAGCCACTGCCAAGTGAGACATGGTGAAAACGGATGCGCCAAGGTGAACGTGGTGGACGGGGACCGCGTCTTCATCGGCAGCAACGAGGGCGGCATCGCCGGCATCGAACCCATTGAGGCCACGGAGGCCGATTGGAGGTACATCAGCGACTTCTCCCTGATTCATATGGGCATCTGGGGGAATGCGGATCATCTGCTGCCACGCCTCTCGATCATGGGAGTTCCTGTCTCCTATGACTTCTCCGATGAATTCGAAACCAGCACCATCGATGGGGCGCTGGGATACGTCCAGTACGGCTTCTTCTCCTTGAGCGGCATGCCCGCAAACCAGGTCAAGGTGCTGTTGAGCAGCCTATATCGCAAGCCCAACAGACTGCTGGTCGCCACCCGGGGTTCGCAGTCCACAATCGTCTATGACGGTGAACGGTTCCACGAACTGGAGCCTCATGTCATCGAGGCGGTCGATACCATGGCGGCGGGGGATTCGTTCCTCACGGCATTCCTTCTGGCGCATGTCATCGAAGGCAAAGACATCGATGACAGCCTTGTCGCCGGGCAGGAGTTCGCCGCGAAAGCCGTCCAGCTTGACGGATCGTTCGGGTTCGGAACTCCTATCAGTTAATCGGCGCCGCCTGCGACACAGGGCAATCCGGTATACGATTAACCCAGAAATCCTCGAGAAAGGAGACCGACGATGCTGCAGGATGATGCGCGTATCCCCATGTACGCCCAACTGAAAGCCTCGTTGCTCTCCGGCATCGCATCAGGCGCATATGCGCCTGGAGAGCGAATTCCAGCCGAGCCCGAACTCGGTGAACGATACGGCGTCTCGCGCATCACCGTGCGCAAAGCCATCAAGGAACTCGTGGATGAGGGATACCTCATCAAGAAGCAGGGCAAGGGCACATTCGTGCGCCGTCATGTCATCGACCGCAAGATCGAATACGTGATGGGCTTTACCGAAAGTCTTGAACGGGCCGGATACCATGCCTCGAGCGAGGTCCTGGAACGGAAGATCATTCCCGCCGACGGAAACCTTGCCGACAAGCTCGATATATCTGTAGGCGATGATGTGTTGTATATCCAACGTGTACGTAGGGGTGACGGCATCCCGATCATGATGGAGAACAACTATTTCCCCGCAGATAGATTTGGTTTTCTGGAACACGTCGATTTGAGCGGTTCCCTGTACCGATTACTGTCGGATGAACACGACATCCATCCCATTAACCCAAAAACCACGACATTGAGCATGGCACTGGCCGATGCGGACCTTGCCAGGCAGATGAACGTAGTTATCGGGACCCCGTTCTTCGAGATCAGGACGCTGATCTGCGATCAGGATGACCGACCTGTGCACGTCGGTCACCAATTCTATTTAGGAGAGCTCTACACGTTCACGCTCTAGAAGCATCCGGAGCTTCTTTCCTACTTATCCTCGTTCACGCCGATATCGGCCGTAGACCCGGCGCAAGCCATGCCTTTTCGGGTTATGCGGTTATGGCTCGGATGCGAATGGCGAGTCCAAGAGCGAGGACAGAGCTCTCGTAATCCTTAGCTTTTCCGAAGGAAAGCCTATGAACACCATTATCAGATCACGTCATATTTTTGACGGGAACGGCGAGGAACCCTTCCAGGGGTTCATTGAATTTCGCGGGCCGTTCATCACACGTGTGGAACATGGTTGGGACTATGGGCCAATCGATAGCTCCACACACCTCATCGAACATGATGACCACCTTGTGATGCCCGGTCTGCACGACAATCACGTGTTCTTCTCCGGCTGGATGGCGGCTAACGCAGGCCTTGACCTATCGCATGCCGTCAGTATGGAGGACGCGGCAAGTGTTATCTCCGATTGGGCTTCAACGCACCCTGGCCGACCGGTATATGCCCACGGATGGAATCGCAAAGCATGGGGCTCCGATCCCGACAGACAGACGCTTGACGCTATTTCCACAACGGTGCCAATCGCCGCCATCGACGACGCCCGCAGCCGGTATTGGATGAACAACGCTGCAATCGAGCGCTACGGATTCCAGGAAGACCAGTTGTCCGCAGAGACACGCGTAAGACTGATCAGGGAAATGTGCCATGATGCCGAGCTGGTCCGGGAATCCTGGCAACGATTCGAGCGACTTCTGCTTTCACGAGGCGTCGTCTCCTGCAAGGACATCGTGTTCGATGACTGCGACGTGCATGTTCCGATAGCCGACAAACTGCTCGATGTCACCATGACCATCGAACCTGTCGCGCACAAACTCGACAAAGCTCTGATCCCGAGACTCCGTTATCGGTCATTTGGCCCACGAACCCGATTCGGCGGGGTAAAGATCATGGTTGACGGTGTCGTCGCCGACGGGACCGGCGACATCCGAGGAACCTACACCAACGGAGCGGTACCGCCAAAGGTGTATTACGACGCCATCGAAGCCGATGTGGCCTATCTATCAGACCGAGGCGTATCCTGCTGTCTGACCGCCGAGGGAGACAAAGCCATCGAACGGTCAGCGGAAATCTTGGCTCGTCACACGAATCAGCAGGTACGGCACTCCATCAGCGACCTGGAGATGATCACCGGACATGCAGCCAAGATCATGGCGGAAGCCGGCATCACCGCCGAAATCTACCCACAGATTCTCGGGCTGAATCCCTCGCTCCAGGAGTCGTATATGCCCACAGCCATTGTGGGAGAGGATGGATCCTCATTCTTCCATTACACGAACCTCACTGATCACAACGTGACAGTGACCAGCGGCACCGACTGTCCGCTATTCGTGGCCGATGTGCCTGAAGCACTGCTTCGCGCTTCACGCCGACGGTTCGACCAAGGTGAAGAACGATGGTTCCCTGAATACGCCCTGACTCAGAGCTCGCTCCTGAAATCCTGGATACGAGGCGGCGATAGTAGGCCATCCGGCACCCTCAACGGAAAGCCGTCCGGAGACTTCCTCCCCGGCAGTGGTACCGGACGGATACTTCAGCGAGGCGCCACTGCCACATTCGCGATATTCGACCGTGACCTTCTCTCTACGCCTGACAACGAGCTTCATAACGCTCAGGTCATAGAAACCATCATCGATGGGAAAACCGCGTACCGAGCATGAACACGCGAATCGATTTCGCCACGCTTCCACCAAATCAGCGCCGGCAATGATGCCGGCCATAGACACCAATTCACGTACCGGCTCCACCAATATGCAAAGAGGCAACAAATGAAACTCATCGACCGCATCAAGAAAATCGGATTCCCCCACAGCTATGCGCTGCTGTTCTTCCTCATCATCATCTGCGCGTTCCTCACCTGGGTGGTGCCCAGCGGACAATACGACACCAAAACCGTGACGGTTGACGGCAGCGAACGCACCGTCGTGGTTCCAGGTACCTATCATCAGATAGCAAAGATCGCCGAAGACGGCACTGATTACCGGCAGGGACTCAGCGCCGTGCTGGAAGCGCCCGGCAACGGCATCATCGCCGCAGTCGAAGTCATCGCCTTCGTACTCATCCTTGGAGGCGCATTCGGCATCATCCTCAAAACCGGAGCCATCGATCGCGGCCTGCGCGCACTGGCCGACTTCCTCGGATCCAAGGGCATCCTCGTCATCCCACTGATGATGATCCTCGTCAGCCTCGGCGGATCCACCTACGGCATGAGCGAAGAACTCATCCCCCTGTTCATCATCTTCATCACATTCATGTTGTCCATGGGATTCGATTCCATGACCGCAATCCTCACCCTGTTCCTTGCCAGTCAGGTCGGATACATCGGCTCCACGATCAACCCGTTCAACGTGCTGATCGCCCAAGGCATCGGTGAAGTGCATGGAAACCCCTTGCTCTGGCTCCGTCTCATCTACTGGGCCGTCTTCACCATCATCGCCATCGCATTCACGATGCGCTACGCGTTCAAGGTCCGCAAGAACCCCGAATCCTCCATCGTCTACGATTCCGACCGGGTGCTCAAGGCGAAACTGTTCGGCAAAAACGGTGAAACACTCGTCTCCGACACCGGCGCGATGCATTTCACCGGCAAGGACAAGGCCATCATCACCGTGTTCATCCTCGGTCTCGCCGTCATGGTGTACGGCATCGTCACCCAAGGCTGGTACATGACCGAAATCGGCGCGTTGTTCCTTGCTCTGGGGCTCATCACCGGCATCATCGCACGATTCAGCATCAATGAGATGTGCGAGGCATTCGTCTCCGGATGCGCGGACTTCGTCTACGCGGCCGTCATCATCGGACTGGCCAACAGCATTCTCGTCATCCTCCAGAACGGCATGATCATCGACACCATCCTCAACGGCCTTGCCGGACTGTTGGGAGGCTTGCCCAAGGCGCTGTTCACCACCATTCTGCTGGCCGTTCAGGCGTTCATCACTTTGTTCGTCCCCTCGTCCTCCGGTTCCGCAGCGCTGACCATGCCGGTCATGGGCCCGCTCGCCGACCTCGTCAACATCAACCGCGACGTGATCGTATTGAGCAACCAGTTCGGCAACGGATTGATGAACATCGTCAATCCCACGGGTGGCGTACTGCTCGCAGGCCTGTCCGTAGCCGGAATCAGCTTCGGCAAGTGGTTGAAAGTGGGTTTGAAGGCGTTTGCGATCCTGTTTGTTGTAGCTGCCGTATTCCTTTGGGTAGCCACGCTTGTCTAGCGTGATCCATGGGATAGATGTCGGTATCATCAAGCCAGAGGGTGGCCTCCATTTCAGATAATCATTTTTCTGAAGTGGAGGCCACCCCTTTGGATATCCAATCCCTTTTGGATATCCAAATGAGGTCTATGCTTTGGCTGAGTCTGTGGAGCATCAGGAAAAACCAAGCAAAATGGGATGGCCATCCCATCCGCTTTTCTGATTCAACATGTCGGCGCGTCGCAGTCGATCAGCCGGATTCACCCCTTCTCTCTCGAACGGATGTCCGCACAACAGTAGAACATATGTTCTACTAATCGGCTGTTGATTGTTCAGTCTGACAACGGAACGGTTTCACGAGGAGGAGACGCGACATGGCATGGCGGATGGTCACGCACCGCTGCGGGCACCAGGAGCGTATCAACGTGGACGGCTCCTACGTGATAGTGGAAAAGAGGATTCGCAAGGCCGAGGAGACGCTGTGCGCGTCATGCGAAGGCATCCAGAGCCGGCGGGACAACAGGTCGGCCGGATTCTGCGAGTTGTGGGGCTCGAAATCGCAGTGCGACAGGGCCGAGCCGATACGCCAGCGCGTCCTGTCGCAGGTGATAGTGCTCGCCCGTCACGCGCGCATCGAGGACAGGGACGCGTTCGACGAGCTTTATAAGCAGGTATTGCGTCGCGACGATGCCGAATGGTGGATTGAGCATCGCAATGATGCAATCACCATGCTCGCCCAGGATATCGAGCTGTAGGGCAAACGAACTTCGACAGTTCGTGGACAATGGGGGCTTGGACAGTACGGACGTGCCATGCATGCGCGAATAGAGTGAGTATCGTGGCCTGCGTTCCATCAGATTCGAGATGTTCGTTGATGTCCTTCGATCCGGTGTTTGCCCGAAGAATGACCGCTGACATTTCAACCGTAAAGTGTGTCAAGTGTGTCCGGGTTGTGTGCAGTGTTTTCCGCAACGTCCACAAGTTCAAGGTCGAGTCAACCGCTGCAGGTGATGACGTAGCGGCGTTGGGCACCGCCGTGTCGGTACTGGACAACAAGCTCAGCCCCAAAGCTGCGCCGCTGAGATTCGTCCGGGAGTAGGTAGTACTGATTATGTCGGCTGTGCCATGGGATTGTGCGCATCCATTGCCTATGGTTTAGATGGCAAGCGTAATGGGGAAAATAACGACACGAACGGTGTTGACTTTCTCGCGTAACGTATGTATCCTGAACCCATCAAACATAAACGGGCCTTTCGCTGTTTGTAGTGGGTTGGCTGGTGTGCGGTGTGATGTCTGTCGGGTAGGTTGGAGGCATGGATACCTCGCATTTGTTCACAGCCGCGCTCCAGCTTCCGATGCCTTGGAAGGTCGAGTCCGTGGATTTCCGGGACGGCGACGACGGCAGGCAGGAGCTGCACATCACGATCGGTTTCGAGGCGGGCTCCCGCTTTCGCTGCCCCGAGCCGGGGTGCCGGCAGGACGAGTGCC
>NZ_JGZK01000024.1 GCF_000741695.1 Bifidobacterium reuteri DSM 23975
AAGCGCCAGTGCTGATGCCGCTGCCGCCGCCGCGCAGACGGCGAAGAAGCCCGGCGAGCTGTTCTCCGCCGCCATCAAGCAGCAGCTGGGCGTGGTCTTCGGGCGTATGACCCGCCCGGTCACGCTGGTCCTTGAGCTGGATGACACTCCGCTTTCCTCGGAATTGCAAGGATTCGTGGGGGAGATGGTGGCTTTGTCCGGCGATAAGCTGAACTCGGTGTCTGTGGATGCCGCGGGGCTTATTACTGCGGTGGATGGCGCATCGGCGCCGGCCGGTCTGGTGGTCGGCGAACCGTTGGAGGTCGTGCTGCCGGGTGCCGACTCTGAGACGGGTGCTGGCTCTGCAGCGGGCGCCGGCGATGGTAGCGCCACTGCGTCGCTGCCGCTGTACGGTTCATTGGACGACTCCGGCCGCGCCACGTTCGACCCGGCCGGCGTGCTGCCGCTGGCCCGCCCGGCCGTGCGTCTGTGCGTCGCCGATGCGGAAACGTCGAATCGTCTGACCTTCACCGGCCTCGCCTTCCACGGTGTGCCGTCCGGCCATGAGTTCAACTCGTTCGTGCTGGGCCTGTACAATGCGGCCGGCCCCGGCCAGCCGCTCGGCGACGATCTCAAGGCCCGTGCGGCAGAGATCACGGAGCCGACCGACATCATGATCCTCGTGTCGCTGACCTGCACGATGTGCCCAGAGACCGTACTGTCCGCCCAGCGCATCGCCTCCCTGAACCCGCTGGTGCGTGCCGAAGCCTACGACGTCTCGCACTTCCCGGAGCTCAAGGACCAGTACGGTGCGATGAGCGTGCCCTGCATCGTCATCAACCGCGGCTCCGGTGCCGGCGCTGAGGGCGAAGGTGGCGAGACCGAGCAGACGGTCGAGCAGAAAGTCGAGTTCGGCAAGAAGAGCATCCCCCAGATGCTCGAGCTCGTCGGTGCTTGACGGATCCATAACTTCAGCAGCAACGATTCTGCCATGGCCAGGGCGGGATTGGCGTAATAGCGCCAGCCCAAGCCGGCCATGGCAGAATCGTTGCTGGTTGAGGAGCCGCACGTTACCGAGCGCTGCTCATGCGGATATAGGCTGCATGTTCTCTCAAGTATTGCCTGAG
The DNA here is from genome assembly GCF_000741695.1 of Bifidobacterium reuteri DSM 23975. GTDB lineage: Bacteria > Actinomycetota > Actinomycetes > Actinomycetales > Bifidobacteriaceae > Bifidobacterium > Bifidobacterium reuteri. The sequence continues at coordinate 1,107 of NZ_JGZK01000024.1, forward strand.
ATAGGGGATTGCGAAATCCACCTTTCCGTAACCGGCGTCCCTGATGACTTGAGCATCAATCAATCTTGTCCGGTAGATGTTGGCATAGTTGACGTCTTTGCCCATACGCTCGGCGACCACCGAAGTCGATGAGGGGCCATTATCTTGGGCCATGGCCAGCAGATAAGTCTTGTCGATGGGAGACAGGCCGTCCAGTTCGGGACCATGCACAGCGTCGCCGAGCCGGTTTAAAGCATTGGCGATACCTTGGGCGGCGTCCTTCTCGGAGACGATAATGCCGCTGTCGCTTGTGCGATCTTCGTTCTGGTGCCGCCGATAGGTTATGCGCCAAATATGATAGCCGACCAATTGAATCATAAACGGATAGCCTTCAGTAGCGTCCGCTGCCATGTCGAGGGCTTCCCCATCAATGGTGATGCCGGAATCGTGGAACGTGTCTTCAAAGGCGTCTTTGACATCCTGCAATGGAATATCGCCCAACTGTTCCGCTTGGGCGCGGCGCAGGAACGTCAATACTTCGTCGTTGAGCCATTTGGACGCGATGGTGGGCAAACCGGCGAAGATGAACGCAACGTCACGTTCCTCGCGAATCAGATGCTGTACAGCGGTGGCTATGGCGACCATGTCAGCACGCTCTGCAGCTTGAGCTTCGTCAATGGTGACAAGGAGCCCAGCATGCTTGCGCTCAAGCGAGTCCAATTTGCGGCTCAGTGCCTCCCGAAGCGTTAGCGGCATCTGCTGTGACGAGATATTGGCTTCGCCAAGGTTCAGACTGCCCATCCCGGTGACCGATAGTGATGGCTTAAGCGAGACATTGAATGCCGTGTTGGATGGGGACAAGCGGTCGAGCAGCCGCTGCGCAAGACCATTGGAGGCCGTTTCGTCGATTACTTCCCATTTTCGGTTTTTGGCTATGCGGCCAAATTCCGTTAGTATCACGGTTTTGCCGACTCCTCGCGCTCCGGTTACACGCATCAGGCGTCCAGGTGCACCGGGCCCGTCATCAAGTCCTTCCTCGAAGTCATTGATGATGTTGTCGCGACCGATGAGTAGTGGCGGCATACGGCCAGCTGTGGGTTTGAAAGGGTTACTGTGCCGTTGCCTAGTCATGGATACCTCCACTGTATTGTGTCACAAGGCAGAAAATATAAAGATTATAAAACATTATAAAAGATTATAAAATATTATAAAAAGATATAAAACCGGCAAGTGGACAAGGGGCCAGAGTGCTGTTTTGGGAGGCTTCTGCTGTTTTCGTGGGTTAGTTGGTGGGTTGGGGGTAGTCGGATGTCGAGGCCGCCGCATCGGAGCATGATCAGGCTGATGAGGTTGTCGACGTGGTGGAAGCCGTAGGCCATGCGGATGGTGACCTTGATGYGGTTGTTGAACGCCTCGAGCCTGGTCGTTGGACGTACCGAGTCGATGGTGGCGCAGGATGTCGGGGCGGCGTCTCC
>NZ_JGZK01000025.1 GCF_000741695.1 Bifidobacterium reuteri DSM 23975
CCTCACTCGACCGCACCGTCCACCACGGACGACTCCATCAGATTCGAGGGACCGCTCCTACAGGAGCCAACACGCCTCATGACCAAATAACCAACACAACGCAGACAGGCAGCGGCCATATACCAATACCGCACACACCGCGGAAAACCCGCTGCCTACACTGCGGAAAAACACTGCACACAACGCGGACACCAACTTGACAAAACACAGCGGGCAGATGCAGCATGCGCTTGAGCGCGCCGGCTGATATGGTGGGCACAGGCGTTCCTCTGTTCTTCGGTTCTATTTCTTGGCGGAAACAAACCTAACAGGCGAACGCCCCTTCCATACCCGCATACACAAAAGCCCCGGCCACAACGCCGAGGCTCAACACCCCACCACACAAACTGGCGAAGGCTCTTATATATTTCTTTCTGTATACATTGAATTTGTATTTAGTAAAATGCAGACAACACCACGGATCGGCTTTTGGCTGGACAATTCCAACCAAACACCGCAGCAGACAGTAGAAACCATTCTGAACGTTAGGAAGCCGGTATGATTGTTACATATAAGGGGAAGAAAAATTTCTTTTAGATACTTGTTTTCCTAAAACTGATGTGATATAATAATTCAAGTCCAGAAAAGGAGTAAAAAATATGCGGCAAGGTATTCTTAAATAAAACTATAATCAAATAGTGGGAACAAAGGATTATGATAGTCCCTTTTGTAGGGGCTTAGTTTTTTGTACCCAATTTAAGAATACTTTTGCCTTATCAATTTTGACATATCCCCAAAAACAGCACTCACAAACAGGTGTATGCTGCATATGTGTATGTCCGCAAATTATCATCCCCAGTGGTAAAAGTATTTTACTGCTGGGGATTTTTATGCCCTTCGGGGCAGTAAAGGGAGGACAATCACATGAAAATAATCAATATTGGAATTCTTGCCCATGTAGACGCTGGAAAGACGACCTTGACGGAGAGCCTGCTATATGCCAGCGGAGCCATTTCAGAACCGGGGAGCGTCGAAAAAGGGACAACGAGGACGGACACCATGTTTTTGGAGCGGCAGCGTGGGATTACCATTCAAGCGGCAGTCACTTCCTTCCAGTGGCACAGATGTAAAGTCAACATTGTGGATACGCCCGGCCACATGGATTTTTTGGCGGAGGTGTACCGCTCTTTGGCTGTTTTAGATGGGGCCATCTTGGTGATCTCCGCTAAAGATGGCGTGCAGGCCCAGACCCGTATTCTGTTCCATGCCCTGCGGAAAATGAACATTCCCACCGTTATCTTTATCAACAAGATCGACCAGGCTGGCGTTGATTTGCAGAGCGTGGTTCAGTCTGTTCGGGATAAGCTCTCCGCCGATATTATCATCAAGCAGACGGTGTCGCTGTCCCCGGAAATAGTCCTGGAGGAAAATACCGACATAGAAGCATGGGATGCGGTCATCGAAAATAACGATAAATTAGAGGCTTCTGCTGTTTTCGTGGGTTAGTTGGTGGGTTGGGGTAGTCGGATGTCGAGGCCGCCGCATCGGAGCATGATCAGGCTGATGAGGTTGTCGACGTGGTGGAAGCCGTAGGCCGATGCGGATGGTGACCTTGATGCGGTTGWGAACGCCTCGAGCCTGGTCGTTGGACGTACCGAGT
>NZ_JGZK01000026.1 GCF_000741695.1 Bifidobacterium reuteri DSM 23975
AAAARGGATTCCGGACGCATCCTGATCAATGGCGAAGAAGTAGATGTCTCCACGCCCAAGCAGGCTGACAATCTGGGAATCGCTATCATCCATCAGGAGCTGAACGTGGTGCCCACGATGACCGTGGCGCAAAACCTGGCCTTGGGAGATGAGCCGCTTCGTAGGTCCCGTCTCCTAGACAAGAAACGCATGCGCGAAGACGCCGTCCGCAAACTCGAGGTCATCAAGGCCGATATCGATCCGGATGCACTGCTCGGTGACTTAGGTACAGGCGAGCAGCAGATGGTGGAAATCGCCAAGGCAATCGCCCAAGATGCAAGGATCCTCATCCTCGACGAGCCCACCGCATCGCTGTCCCGCGCGGAGTCCGAGCACCTGTTCACCTTGGTGAACATGCTGCGCGAGAAAGGAACCGGGCTGATCTATATCTCCCATCGTATGGAAGAGGTCTGGCGGCTCGCCGACCGGATCACCGTCCTCAGGGATGGTCATACCGTCATGACCACGGACATTCAGCACGCGGATCAGAACGATATCGTCGCGAAGATGGTCGGCCGCAAGGTCGAAAAGCTCTACGACCACAGCAAGCGGACTATCGGCGAGGGAGTGCTGGAGGTCAAGGACCTCAGACTGTCTCCCGACTCACCTCCTGTGTCGTTCACGGTGCATGCGGGAGAGGTGCTCGGGATGTCCGGACTGGTCGGCGCGGGACGTACCGAGATCGCTAGGGCAATCATCGGCGCAGACAAGCATGATTCTGGAGAGATTAGGCTCCACGGCAAAAAGGTCGCGTTCAAGTCGCCGAAAGCGGCAATCGGACAGGGCGTCGCATACCTTCCGGAAAGCAGGAAGACCCAAAGCATCTTCCCGGTCCGAAGTGTCGAGGACAACATCTCCATATCGTCGCTCGGCAAGTACGAGAAGTTTGGATTACTGCAGAAGCGCAGAATCCGGACTGACGTGAAGGAGTCGATGAAGCTGGTCAACATCGTGCAACGACTGCTGACCACGCCCATTGTCAACCTGTCCGGCGGTAACCAGCAGAAGGCCGTGTTCGCCCGATGGCTCATGAAGAACTCCGACGTGCTGATCTTGGATGAGCCCACACGAGGTGTTGATGTCGGCGCGAAGCAGGAGATCTACGAGCTGATTAGCTCGCAGGCGGATCAGGGTAAGGCGATTCTGGTGATTTCCTCGGATCTGCCGGAGGTCCTAGGCATCAGCGACAGAATCCTTGTCGTACGTCAGGGGGCCATCGCCGCCTGCATCCCAGAGAATGAAGCGACGGAGGAGAAGGTCATGGGGTATGCAACCGGTGTAGTGAAAAGCCAACCCACTGATTCCGCGACGAATGCCGCAATTCAACGATGAAATGAGGAGTTTCCAATGAAGGAAAAGAAAAAGATGAATTTGGCGTCGGCCTGGGAAAAGGTCGGTATGCCGTTTGTGCTTCTGGTGCTGGTCGTGTTCATGCTGGTCAAAGCACCGAACTTCGGTACCGTGAGCAACCTGTTCAACGTGGCGAGGTCCATATCCATCAGCGCGATTCTGGCGGCTGGCATGACTTTCGTGATCATTACCACGGGCATCGACCTGTCCGTCGGCTCGACCATCGCGGTCAGCGGCTGCATCGCTGTACTTGCAGCCCGATCGGGTCTCAACCCTCTCCTCGCAATCATCTTGGGCATGGCGATTGGCGCTCTGATCGGCCTGATCAATGGATTCCTGATTGCATACTGCAATCTTGCCGCGTTTATCGTCACACTCGGCACGATGACCTTCATGCGAGGATTGGCGTACACCATCACAGGTGGACTTCCAATCGTCGATAATGCCCTGAACTTCCGCGCTTTGGGCAACGGGTATCTGTTCCATGTTCCTATTCCGTTCATTGTGATGATAATCGTTTATGTCATCATGTGGATCGTCCTCGATAAAACCAAGTACGGCTCTCACGTCTACGCGGTGGGAGGCAATGCCGAAGCGGCAAGGCTCGCAGGTATCAACGTCAAGGGGGTGCTGCTGTCCGTATACGTGATCGCAGGCATCTGCGCCGGCCTCGCAGGTTGCATCTTCGCGGCGCGTGTGGTTTCCGCCCAGCCGACCGCCGGCGACGGTTACGAAATGGACGCCATTGCAGCTGCGGTCTTGGGCGGCACTTCACTGATGGGCGGCAAGGGCAAGATCCCCGGGACCCTTATTGGCGCAATCATCTTCGGTGTGCTCACTACCGGCCTGGTGCTCATGAACGTCCCGTTCTTCACACAGCAGCTCGTCAAGGGTGTAGTCATCATCATCGCCGTGCTGATCGATGGTCTCAAGGAGAATTCGTTCTCATTCGGATTCTTGAGAGGCATTGGTGCCAAGCAGGCTGCAGCCGCAAACTAAGGGAGACATGACGATGACGCAACTATATTCTCAATACACTATTGTGAACCGCTTCACGAATCCTACGAAGGTGCAGCCGGTCGAGGTGAAACTTCCAGGAGCCATAGACGCCGATACGCTCATCGGCTCCACAGACAAAGGCCAGACCTCGCTATTCCAGAAAGTGCGCGGAGCGTCAGATGATGATGCAACAGCATATGTCGGCGTCCTTGTGCCCGTCGATGGAGAACGACTGACACTGCGTGAGCCGGAAGACGGGGAATCCCTGCTCAGCGGCATCATCAGTGACGAGCTAACCAAGGAACGTGATGCGGTATGCCATCTCGATACCGGTTATTTCGATATCGAATTGTGCAGAGGCACCGGCAAGGGTGAAGGGGCTTCCAAGTGGGGTATCAGGCATTTTCAGACCAAGGATGAGCGTTTTGACTTGCTGAAAAGCGGTAACAACGCCATCGGCGGTTTCTACGGCCCCTTCTTCACCCCTGAGAACGGTCTGATCAATCCTCCGGAGCATGTCGTAGCCGATGTCCAACTAGTCGAGTCCGGTCCGATCATGCATCGATACCTACTTACGGGCCGCATCCCTGACGGACTACGTCCTGAGTTACAGGGCAAGTCCTTCTCCATCGAATTCACATTCTATTGGAAAGTCGACTTCTTCGACCGCGTATACCACGTGGATACGTTCGAGACCGAAGTCGACGGAAGAAGCGTCAGCAATCGCATCACGGTCGGGGATGAATTCGAAAGTGGGGAAGGCAATCTGGTTTTCAACCGATTTGATTCATATCAACCAGTACCCTTCCGAGGCGGAGACCCCTACGCTGGATTCCTCAAGGATGAAGTTCAGAGCGTGCTGGCGGATGAGGCGGAGACGACGCCACGCTTCGATTACTTCCGCACCCTGCTCAACCGCGATCTAGAAAACGCACATTGGGATCTTTACTGGAGGCTATTCTCCCATTGGGAAGGTGCCTTGACTGTCACGGGACTTGATGCACGACTGGGGCATGTCCGATCGTTGGCGCATCGCGCTGCAGATGATAATTCACGACCTTGGCAGTTCCCCGAAACTGCAGTAGATGTTTCCGGGCAGGACGAGGAGACCATTTTCCCGGGAGCCTCAGCATGTACTGCGGAATACGATACCGAAACAGGTCGATGCATGATCTGGATCACATCTCAACCTTCCGGTGCCTTCCAGATTGTGCAAAGACCACAGTCAGGATGGGTGAACTGGGGCACAAACGGTGAGAACGAATGCCCAGCACTGCCTGTCGGCTCTCGGATCAGGACAATCTATGGACCATACGGCGATAACTGGCGAAGCCGCGCCGATGAATCCCGATTCGATATTATTCGCGTTGAACGCATGCGTAAGCATATTCTATGTTGGTGGTTCGGCGCTCTAGGAGTACCGAACCACCAACGCATTCCGTTGCATAAATTCGAATCTCGTATCCTCAGCCGATGTCGGAAGGCTCTTATTTATCTGCGGTTTCCGGCCGTTCTCTTAGTTTTTCACGGCATTTGGTGTTTATTACGTGGGGGTTATTGCGCGAGAACTGCGGTGTCGTTGAGGTTGGGAACTGGCTGATAATCCTGTGCAGCGGGTGTTCTTTGAATGGTTTGTTCGTCTCTGAAACCTCCTATCTAAAAGAGCTCTTCTCCTACTCGCTCAATGGTTCATACAACGAACGAACCACTATCACATTCGTTGTATGAACCATTGTTATCCGAAGGTCTTGTCCACGTAATCGGCGAGTTTGCCTTCCTTGGAGAGTTGCGCGGAATCGGCCATCGCGAAATGCGTCTCGCAGTCCTTGCCGAACTCGTCGTTCGGACCGAGGATGTAGTGCGTGGCGATCTGGTAGATGATCTCCGTGGGTGCGATGCCGTACACCTGATGTCCGAAGATGTGCTTCAGGCGTTCGTCCCCGTTGGGGTACAGCTGTCGCATGTGTTCGCTGTTGTACAGGCGTTTGACGATCTCCGTGATGAACAGGCCGGATTTCATGTACAAATCCGCGAACGTGTGTTCGGGATCGTCGAAGCATCCGGGATTCTCCTGCTCGAACAGATCGACCATCTGTTTGACGACCTTCTTCGGAGTGAAGATCTGGTTGGTCTTCTGTGGTGGGATGTAGTCGAAGATGTCCTCCGTCTGGGATTCGTCGAAATAGTTCGCCAACTTGGACTTCAACGCGATGAACTCGGCCACGGAGTCGTTGAACACCACCGGGTCGAACAGGTTGCCGTCGAAGTGCGTGCCGTTGACGTCACCGCCATCGCGCAGCAGCCGGAACTGGTCCACGGTGATGGAAGTGACCTCCAGAAACACGTTCGGCGGGATGATCGTGTCGAACGATTCCAGCGTCGTGTCCTCGTCGCCGTAGGCCATGAGGAACGAGGGGATCGTGCGGGAGAAACCGCGAAGGTGATCCTTGATGTCGTCCATAAGGTTGATACGTTTCGCCTCACTTTTGGCGGTCTCGACCTCGCGCACGATGGTCTGGCCCGTCTGCTTGGCGACGTTGCCAGCGACGTCCTTCAGCTTCTCGTCGAGCACATCGCGCGCTTCGGCGTGCTTCTGGTCGTATTCGGCGTTGATCCGATCGGCTTCCTGTGCGGTCTCGGCCTCTTCGAGCTTTTCGTTGCGTTCCTGCTCGATGATGTTGCGCTGGATCTTGAAATCGCCGATGTGCCTGTTGATCTCGATATCCGCGTCGGCTTTGACCTTACGTTCGATCTTGGTTTTCTGCGACGGTTTGAGCGTATCGTCGTAATGCTGCTGCGCGACATCGATGATCGGCTTGGTGATGTTCGAGCTGAGCTGGCTGGCCAGCGCGTCAAGCTCGGCATCCTCCTTGGAAGGTGTTTTCTGATTCGCCGCAGCGTCCTCGATAAGATCTGCAATCGTGTTCTCGACTTCGCTGTACACCTTGTCGCCGAACATGGCCGCAGCCGTGCCGATGATCTGCTCCTCGGGGATGTCCACGTCGCCTTTCTCGTTGAGATGGGCCTCGTCGGCGGTCGCCTGCATGCCGCCGAGATCTTGTGTGGGCTTCGGCGTGGGCGTGAGCGTCTGGAGGATGGTCACGATGTCTGCGGGCGCGCGGAACACGTTGCTGATGTTCTGGAACAGGTAGTCGGACATGAAGCCGCGTTTGACGACCTCGCGCGAGCGGATCTTGCGCGGCAGGGAGAGCACTTTCTCCGCATCGAGTTCGATCATCTCGCCGGCCTCGTCCTCGCCGAGGACGGGAAGGAAGTTCAGCAGTTCGCGCACGTTCTGCTTATGCTCGTCGAGCGTGCCCTTGCCGCCGGCGGTGCTGGGGTTGAGGTTGTTGGCGAACTCCTCGAAGATCGTCAGCGTGCGTGCCGGGTCGAAGTCGAACACGTAGGCGTTCTCCTTGCGCAGATACCTGCCGGTGTTCGCCTCATGGAACAGGCAGGGGTTCTGCGCGCGGAACGCGGCCTGCATGTACAATGCCGGGCTTTTCATGTTCGACAGCATGAGCACGGCCGTCCACTCCGGTATCGTCACGCCGGTGGTGAGCTGGCCCACGGAGAGCGTGATGGTCCTGTCATGTTCCCGAATGGCATTCGTCACGCGAACGAACGACTTCTCCGTCTCCTTCTGATCGTCGAGACTGCCATCGCCGGCCGCAACGACGATCTCGTAGTCATTGAACACGGGATGCTTCTTCAGCTTGCGGGCCAGGGCCTTGGCGCTGTCCACGCGGTTGAGCATCCACAGCGTGTGCCTCAGCTCATCGCGCAGCTCGGGCGTGGAGAACGGATACTTCGTCTGCCGGGTCAACGCGTCAAGGAACTTGTCCACATCATCGTTGTGCTTGAAGTACCCGCGGTCGTCGGTTGCGAAGAACTCGTTCAAATCGAACGCGTACTCGGCGGTCTCCCCGTCGAGCTCGATGCCCTGCGAAGCCTTGTCGGCGATGATGTCCGACATCTGGTAGGTGAACAGGTTCAGCTTCGGCAGCGTCTCATACGGATTGGTAATCTCGGGGTCAGACCAGTCGCGTTTGGCCTTCTGCTCGTCTGCGTACGTCCAGTTGTAGATCGCATCCTCGTCGAACTTCTCGTCCGCGAGGGCCTTGAACGGCGTACCCGACAGGTGGAGGGTGAACCTGCGGTTGATATGGTCGAACGCCACATCGGTCTTGTAGGTGTCCACGCCCTCATGGGCCTCGTCGATCACGAGCAGATCCCATTCGAGATGGGCGACTTCTTCGAGCTTCTTATACGCGCCACCGAAGTAGATGGATCCCTTGATGTCCTGCAGGCTCACGAACTCGATACACTTGGGCGAATTACCGGCGAGCAGCGCCTTCTGGTAGGCGGAACGGGACATGACATACGGCTTGTCCGCAAGCTCGGACGTCTCGGACACGAACGTATACCCGGACTCGGTACCTAGGAACTTCACGTAATCCGAATACCACGAGTTCGCGATGGCAGGACGGTTCGTCACGATCAGTACCTTGACCGCGTCCAACGCCTTGCACAGCGCATACGTGGAAAGCGTTTTGCCGAAACGCGGCTTCGCGTTCCACAGGAACTCACCACCCGGATGGATTCGCGCATAATCCGCAGCCTCGTCCACGGCCTCCTGCTGCTCATTGCGCAACGTGTACGGGACCGCGGCCGGCGTATCCGCTACGCCATGGTTTTCCCGGAACTCATAGAAGTAATTGCGGCTGGTGGGACCGTCGGTGTGGAACCATTCCGGCGGCTTGCCACCCGGCTCCACAGGTGCCATGCGTTCAATGCCGAGCTTGGACAGGTATGCGTGGAAGTCGGTATCATGGAATGTCTCGTCGGTACCCTCGTAGATCGCGTTGCCGTTCCACTCCTTGTGGGCCCGCACGTTCGCGGTATGCGTCTGCTGACGGATACGCTCATCCACGTTCTGCTCGGTATAGCCGATTTTGATCCACCCATCATGGGTACGAACATCCGGCGTCGTATAGGCATAGATCTGGGGAAGGGCAGGCGCGGCGCTCCTGACCTTGCCGGATATATCCAGAATGCCCATCAGTCCATCTCCTTCACATGAGACTCAATGAACGCAATCTCATCAGTTGTCAAACCGTACTTGCGATAGAGCTGGTTATCAACATCAGAAACTGAGCTCATCCAATCAATATCTGAAGAAGAGGTAAAGTCTTGCATTGGAATCATTTCCCAGACCTGTGAAGGACTGTGCTGCGTTACTTTTCTAGCACCAAGTAGTCCTCTAAAGAACTTGGTTCGGTAATATCGAGATAGATTTACCACTTCTTCCATAGTTACAAACGGACCAGCGTTAAGAAAAGTGTCAGCCGTACCTTCTCCGGGCTTACCGATAACCGGCTCAGCTAGAATTTCACCATATTGACCTGAGTTATTTGCTTCAGGAATAAACAATTTAAATGAATCAAGATAATCATTATCCCTGATGTAAAAGCGTGGGACATATCTCCACTGTCTCTTTCCTGCGATTCGAGCTAAGAACCTAAGATTATCAGCCTTCGGGATTGGAGATTGCGTAAACACTTCGTCCATTTTCTCAATGAAACTTGATGTTATCTTAGTTCTAGTTCCGCTCTTAAGAATAGCCTTGACGTTCTCATCATTTGCATTATCATGAAAGAATTTATCGGAAAGCTTGTAAAGGCGCTGCGAAGCGAAAAGAACGTTGAGCCGTTTTTGATTGACGGTAAGAGCATCAACCTTTTGAATAATTGAATTTAGTTCGGGGTAGATAGTAAAAACGTGAATCGGACCAATATCTCTGCCACTATCATGTAACGTTATAGCAATCCCACCCTTGATATCAGTGCCTGAAAAAATAGTAGAAGCATTCGATTCATACGAGAGAACTTTAAGGTGTGCATCACTGAGCATCTTCTCGTTCCACTCTACCGGAGTTTGGCCTGCATTAAAAAGAAACCGGCCTGGAGTAATAAGCTCCACCTTATTACCAACCTTATAAGAGGCATCCATAAAGATGTTATAAATCGGTTGCTTCCGCCCGTTACTGTCTGTTTCTTCCTGATATGGTGGATTGCCAATGATGGCGTAGAACTTCTTCATCTCAAACTCCTTTGTTTCCCTTCAGCGAAGTGTATGTTTGCGGACGGCGCTTGCGCCAGTCGTAGATCATGCAGGGCTTGGCCTTCTCTACGACCGGCTCATCAAGTGTGTCGAACAGATCCATAGGCTCGATCTCCTTGACAGACGCGTCGCTGGGCGACGTATCGGTGAATCCATCCATCTGCCATAGGTTCCATGCGATGATGTTGGCCGTATGCCGAATCTCGCTAAGATCAGGCTCCTTGCCCCATCGCGCCTGCATGTGCTCGGCGAAGGTCTCCAGTACGTTGATGCGAGCGACGAGCAGGTTGTCTCCTTGATACTCGAACCCGTAGGTGCTTTCGAGTGCGCGATACGCGTATTTGCGCCACATAATGTAGTCTGTAGTGTTTTCCGACACCACGCGCAGCTTGCGGTCGAGGAATCCGATGCGCGAATCCACGGGCAGTGGCTGACCGGTCACCGTGTCGTAGCGTGAGCAGATGAACGGCGCCTCTCCGCAGGTGATCTCCAAGCGCAGACAGTCCACGTAGTCACGCCAGTTCAATTCGCCGAACTCCACCGGCGTCGGGGTCGCCGCCCACGTGTGTCCGTCCATGATGGTGAACGCATTGGGCCGGCCGAACCACTGCTCGTCGATGTCGTCGTTCATCCGGCAGCACAGCCATGAAGGAGTGAACACCTCGGCGTGCGCGCGCGTGCGCGCCGCCTGACTCTGCGCATCCTTCTCCGTGCGCGGCATGATGAGAGCCGAATGCTCACCGGTGATGCGGTCGATTGTGATCTCGTCGTACATGCCATATCCGGCACCGTACTGCTCATACTCACCGTCCGCCCAAATGATGTGGCGCTTTGTCGTCTTGTCCTGCAACAGACTCTCCAGCACCAGCGCCGGATAGCGTTGCAGGAACGTGTCAATGAAGTCCTTGGTGTTGACGGTCGGCTCGACACTTCCAGTGCCTTCAGGAGCGTCCGTGACATCCTCCTCTCGTAACCGCATAGTCGGTTTGCCCGTCAGGGTCGTTGGCATGCTGGACAGTTCCGCCTTTCAGTTGAACACGGCTCGCCGGGACACGGCTCACCCCTTCGTGCTCGCGTAGCTGAAGTCGCAAGTTCTCCCAGTATACCTAAAACCGCAAAATTGAGCCTCAGGATTCTGGGCAACAAACTCGGCCTCCGCACCGAGGCTCGGCACTTCAACAAAACCAACTGATGCAGGCTCTATAAGCGCGAATTGTGGGATGGCATCCGGTCGGAGGGATATAGGCGCAGGATGTGATGGTGGTTGGCGAGCTGTATTCACGCATGCGAAGTGCCGGATATTGATGTGATAATCGATAGGGTTTCTCACGCTTACGGAGAACCATCGCAGAATGATAGGCCTCAACCACTTGACATTTATCCTGTGTTCAAGTGTGTGTCCTCGATGCAACAATAATATGGTTAACCCGTTCTTTCGGTGGGCTCGCGCACAAATGGATACGAACCCACCGGTTCCAGACCTTTGGACTGTTATTGGAACCTCACTGAAGCAGTGAGATATCACTGTCAATAGTTGTAGCGCTGGTGAACAGGGTGCGGCCGTCGCGGACGGAGCGCAGGATGCCACAGCGCTGGTAGACGGCGTCAAATACGTTGGACGCGTCAAGCACGATGAAGTTCGCGGGCATGCCGGCCTCGAGCCCATATTGGTCGTTGAGGTGCATGGTGGTGGCGCCGTTGATGGTGAGGAACTTCAACGCGTCGTCGATTTCAGGGAAGCTCATCATCTGGGCGAGGTGGAGCACGTAGTCGAGGATGATCATCATGTTGCCGTTACCGAGCGGGTACCACGGGTCCTGCATGGAATCCTGTCCGAGAGACACATTGATGCCGTTGTCGGTGAGCTCCTTGACTCGGGTGATGCCGCGACGCTTCGGGAACGTGTCCTGACGCCCCTGCAGGTACAGGTTCTCGGTTGGCGCGCATGCGAAATTGATCTTCGCTGCTTTGAGGAGCTTGGTCAGGTGGAAGAAGTACGCGTTGTCGGCGGAGCCGAGCGAACAGGTGTGGCTCGCGGTGGTCATCTCGCCGATGCCTTCCGCATATGCGAGGGCGCTGAGCAGTTCCACGAAGCGGGAGTTCGGGTCGTCGGTCTCGTCGCAGTGCACGTCGATCAGTTTGCCGTATTTCGCGGCGAGTTCGACGACCTTGTGCATGGATTTCTCGCCGAACTCGCGACAAGTCTCGTAGTGGGGAATGCCGCCCACGCAGTCGGCGCCCATGCGCAGTCCCTCCTCGACAAGGTCCGCGCCGCCCTTGTATGAGTACATGCCTTCCTGCGGGAAGGAGACGATCTGGATGGTGACGATGTCCTTGAGCTCCTCCTTGAGCTCCAGCAGCGCCTTCAACGAGGTGAGGTTCGGTTCGGTGACGTCCGCGTGAGAACGGATGTACTGGACACCGTGGTGCACCTCCATAGCGACAGCCTTGCGTGCGCGCGACTTGATTTCGTCGACAGTCAGATCGGACTTGGTCTCGCTCCAGCGTTGGATGCCCTCGAACAGAGTTCCAGTCTCGTTCATAGCACCGGGTTTGCGAGCGGTGAACACATAGTCGAGATGCAGGTGCGTGTCGCAAAAAGGCGAGCTGACCAGCTTGCCCTTCAGGTCCACGATCTCAATCGCATCCACGTCGTAGCCCTGCGCGGGCAGGCTCTGTGCGAGCCCTTCCTCGATGGCGACGAACCTTCCGTTTTCGACGAGCAGGTCGCGGGGGCCTTCTTCCCCCGCAATTTGTGCGTTGATGAAGAGCGTGGTCGCCTGTGCCGATGCCATGATTGCCGTCCTTTGTTCTTGTGGTGTTAGTCGGGATGGGTGAATGAGACTGGTTCAGAATCAGTCGCGAATGGGTTCCAACAGTTGGGACATGGCTGCGTCTCGTCTGCGCATCCAGTCTTCTCCTTGCCGTTGTGCATTTTGGAGAATGTCGTCTTCGTCAGCGGTGAGTAAATGGCCGTCTTGGACAAGTACTTGGCCGTCGACCATGACGGTGTCAACGAAATTTCCCTGCATGGCGAATACGAGCGCCCAGATGAGATTGGTGTCATCTTTCTTGTTCCAGCAAATGGGGCGCAGGCTTGGATGATTGAGGTTGATGGTGATGAGGTCTGCTTTCTTCCCGGCCTCGATCGAACCGATTGTATGCTCCATTCCGAGCGTGCGTGCTCCGTTGATCGTGGCCATGCGCAACATAGTTTTCGCATCGAACGCTTTCGCGTCCATGTACCGAACCTTCTGCATGAGAGACGCGAACTTCATTTCCTGGAACAGGTCCATGCTGTTGTTGTCGATGGGGCCGTCGCTACCGAGAGATACATTGACGCCCGCTTCCATCATGTCCCTTACCGGTGCTGTTCCGCATCCGAGTTTCGCCGCAGATATGGGGCAATGACAGATGCTTGCGCCCGATTCAGCTATGAGGTCCATGTCACTGCGGGAGATCGGAACGCAGTGACCGAGGGACAAGTAGTCGCCGAGGAAACCACGATGGTGCAGCAGTTCGATGATGGACATCCCGAACCGTTTGCGGGAGGTCTCCTCCTCTTCGGGATGCTCAGGTCCATGAGTATGGATGCGCACCCCATAACGTTCGTGCATGTCAAGCGCCCTAGCGTACATTCTCTCGCTGGAATAGAATACATCTTCGATGCCCGCCTCAATCTGCACACGTCCGTTGAATGCACCGTGCCAATCACGAATCAGCTGTTCGTTGCTCTCGGAGGTTTCGAAAAAGTCATAGGGCGGCACGTCGGCGGCATAGGGAGCAAGAAACACGCGCAGGCCCATCTCTCCAGCGACCTGGGCCGCCTGGTCCATGTGACGATGCATGTCCTGTACGGTCGTCGTCCCGTTGAGCAGGCATTCGAGGTATCCGAGGCGGTATGCCTGACGAGCATCGGACGGAGTACACGTGCGATGCTCAAGATCATATACAGGTAGCCAGTCGACCAAGTCAAGGTTCTCGTCCACTCCACGAATCAGCGAGGAGTGATTATGCGTATCGATGAGACCGGGCATGAGAACGTGACCGGTGCAGTCGACGATCTGAGAGCCCCGCGGAATCGGAATACTGTCATAAGATCCCACTGCAGCGATGCGGTCACCGTCGACAAGCACAGTTCCATCAGGAATGATTGTGTCATTATCGTCGATGGTGAATACGATGGCATGAACCAACGCTTTCATGACATTGCCTCCTAGTGATGACCGTACGTTTGATTTGGCTGTTAGTATCGGCAACAGTAGTTGCGGCCATGTTAAGAAGATGACGTGCCGATTGTTGTTGGATTGGACGTTTTGTCATGTCTGTTACCATGTGGGATGTGTTCGATGACCCGGTGTTCCGCCAGTGCGAGCCGTTGATCGCTGCTGGCCGGTCTGGGATGGACTGCGCGGTCCGTTGGGCGTATACGGAGGAACGGTATGATGTGACGCGGTTCTTGTCCGGCGGGGAACTTCTCATCATCGAAGGCAGTGCGCTGGCTGTGTTGGATGACGAAGCCCTGAGAGGATATGTGGACGCACTTGCGGAGGCCAAGGTGAGCGGACTGGCTATAGAGCTTGTGGACTATTTCAAAGAGGTGCCGACAGTGCTGGCGAGCGAGGCGGACGCAAGAGAACTGCCTGTCATCGGGCTGCGCCGTCGTGCGCCTTTCGTGATGCTCTGCCAGCAGATCAACACGCGGATTGTGCGCGAGCAGATGCTATCCACCATCGAGTTGGACACTTTGTCCACCACGTTGCGGCGTGGTCTGTCAAACGCCACATCTGCAAAGGCGGTGGCCGATGTGCTGTTCCGCGTGCTTGGTGAACCGGTCGTCATCTTCAACACGGAATGCGAGCCAATAGCCTCGACCGGAATGGAGGACGAATCAGCTGACTCATGGAAAGACCAATCATTCCTGATGATCCCAGCATTTTCTTCCGGGTCGCCAGTGGCCACTGTCGGCATATCGCAACAATTCAGCGTCATCGACACTCCTGTGCGCAACATCATCCGTACGGAGCTCAACAGATGTCTGCCATCCTTCATCCCGCAGAGCATCGAGTTCAAAATCCGCATGAAGCTGCTCGCTGGCGCGCGTGACGGCGTGTGTGCGAGGAACGCGGAAATCGCGGACGGCGAGGAGATGATGAACGCGCTTGGGTTCCTGAAAAGCTCACTGTGCTTTGTGTTTGCGATCGTGTTTTCTGCGCCAGGTATGCGCGTCCCCCGGTTCGCCGAGCGATTGCGCGCGGCGAACCGGAACGACGATGGGCGCGCCGACACGCTCTTCCTCATGGAAGGGAACGCGATATACGGATGCTTTCTATCTGACGACGCATACACGCACAGCGCGGGGTTCAACGAGCGATGCCGGACCCTGCTGGCCACGTTCCCATCACCGGACGTGTGGGTCGTGGCCGGGGTGTCAACGACGGGAGCCTCTGGCCTGCTCAACGGGATGGCGGCATTGCGTCACATGGTCGCAGCTGGTCGGCCTAACTGGGGACACATCACACCGTTGAACGACGGAGTGTACGAGCGCATGCTCGACATGGAACGCACCAGAGACGCCGTGGACATGTTCATTGGGCAGATTGCGGGACGACTGCTGCCGAACGATGCGACGCTTGTGGACACGCTGCGCGTACTTGCTGAAAGTAACGGGTCGAAGACAGAGGCGTGCGTCCGTCTCGGCGTCAAACGGCAAACTCTCTATAACCGCCTTGACAAAGTGACGGAACTCACTGGCATCGAGCAGAGGGACCATAAGGCTTGGAATTCCTTGCTTACAGTCGCCCGTCTCATCGCTACCAGGCGCAATTGCGAATGAGATGTACTAGACGAAACGTCAAACAGATTCACTGTTCAGGTTAACAATCGCTTCACTATGGCGAAAATCCCGGGGAGGATGGTGGACGTCATCGACTATTCGATTGGAAAGGTGACGACCATGAGCAGTGCAGTCGCGACAAGAAAAATAGGTGCAGTTCCCATGGACGCGACGCGTCGGCCCGCGCCCGCCGCGAACGATGGGGAAAACTGCGAGGACTTCCTCCAAGCGGTTCCACAGTCGGCTAAGACCAAGAGCCTGTGGGGCCAGTTTTGGACATGGTTCGGCGCGAATGTCGCGCCAATTAACTGGCTGCTCGGCGCGCTCGGCGTGCAGATGGGGCTAGGCCTGTGGGAAACGTTCGCCGTGATCCTAATCGGCAATCTCATCGGTATGTCCGTGTTCGGCTTCATGGTCCTGCTCGGACAACGCACCGGACTGACAGCCATGTTGCTCGGTCGTCGCGTGTTTGGCCGGTACGGTAACTACCTGCCGTCCGCCATTCAAGCAGTCGTCGTAATCGGCTGGTGCGCAATCAATACATGGGTCGTACTCGACTTGGTGACTGCCCTGCTCATGAAGGTCGGTCTCGTCGACTCCATCGAAGGCCACTTCGCCTTAAAGGCAGGCATCGGCGCGTTCGTCATGCTCGTGCAGGTCATCGTCTCCCTGTTCGGATACAAGGCGATTTCAACGTTCGAGAAGTGGACCGTACCACCCACCGTTGCAATCCTCGTGGCTATGACCATCGCCGCATGGGGCTTCATGGGCATCGACTGGAACTATGCAGGCACGCTATCTGGCACCGGCGTCGACAAGATAGCCGCTATCTCTTCTGTTATGACCGCCATCGGCATCGGCTGGGGTTTCACTTGGCTGACTTACGCGTGCGACTACTCCCGTTTCGTTAGCACAGACGTACCTAAGAAGCGACTGTTCGCCGCGAGCTCCATCGGTCAGCTCATCCCCGTCGTATGGCTCGGCCTACTCGGCGCGACACTCGCCACCAAATCCGGCAGCATCGACCCCGGCCAGCTCATCGTCGACAACTTCGGTGCACTCGCAATCCCAGTGCTACTGCTCGTCCTGCATGGCCCGATTGCCACGAACATCCTCAACATCTACAGCTTCACCCTGTCCGTCCAATGTCTCGACATCAAGGTCAACCGTCGTGTGCTCAACGTGTTTGTCGGCGTGTTCGCTTGGTTCGGCGTGTGCTTGTTCCTTAGCCTCAACGACATCGGAAACACGCTAGACGGATGGCTGTCCGCCGTAGCTGGCTGGACTGCCGTGTGGGCAGGCATCATGTTCGTCCACTTCTTCGTAATCGAACGCAGGCGCGACGACTTCACCTCCGTGCTCGGCAAGGCCGGCACCGATGGCATGCCTGTCATCGGTTGGCAGTCCATCATCGCATTCTTCGCTGGTTTGTTCATGAACTGGATGTTTGCCTACGGCAGCCTCCTACAGGGACCCGCAGCGACGGCCATGGGCGGTGTGGACCTCTCCTGGCTGTTCGGCATCCTCACCTCCGCTGGCATCTATTATCTGCTTGCTAAAAGCACCAACCTCACCAAATCGAACGCCGTAACGCAGGCAACTGCCTGACATATCTGGCCGACCGATACACATATCCGTCCGAATAGGAAGTGGGACACCCCACATAATGGTTGTCCCACTTCCTCATGAATAACAGACCGGCTTCTAGCGATAAGAGTCACAATGGAACATCCATTTGCGGTGTTCCGACCAAGACCCGCAGAAAGGCCCTCCATGACCGAAGCATCCATGATCATCCACAACGTCCACATAGAGAATTCGACCGAGACCATGGACATCCGAGTCACAGACGGCCGTATCGGAGAGATTGGTGCCTGTCTCCCCGTACACGCGGGCGACATGACCGTCGATGGACATAGCGGCGTCGCCATCCCCCCATTTGTCGACCCACATGTCCACCTCGACGCAGCCCTGACTGCTGGCGAACCGGAATGGAATGAGACCGGCACACTGTTCGACGGAATCCGCATCTGGTCTGAACGTAAGAAGACCCTCAGCAGGCAAGACGTGAAGGACCGCGCCGTTCACACCCTGCGAATGATGGCCTCTCATGGAATCCAATACGTGCGCACACACGTGGACGTCACCGACTCCAATCTCGTCGCACTCGACGCCATGCTTGAGGTGCGCGAGCAGGTCTCTCCGTTCATCACACTGCAGATTGTCGCCTTCCCGCAGGAGGGTATCCTCTCATACCCGGACGGCAGACAGCTGATGGAACGTGCCGTCGATGCAGGTGCTGACGTGGTCGGCGGCATCCCTCACTTTGAGTTCAACAGAGACTACGGCGTCGAATCTCTGAAGTTCCTCGTTGACCTCGCCGCACGCAACGGACGGCTCGTAGACGTGCATTGTGATGAGATTGACGACCCCGCCTCCCGCAACCTTGAGGTGCTCGCCACACTCGCTTTGGAGACCGGGCTAGGCGCGAGGGTCACCGCCAGCCACACCACCGCCATGGGCTCCTACAATGACGCGTATGCGTACAAGCTTTTCCGTCTCCTGAGAATGTCAGGTATCAACTTCGTATCCAATCCACTCGTCAACATGCATCTCGGCGGCCGTTTCGATACTTACCCGAAACGCCGCGGCCTCACACGAGTCAAAGAACTCGACGAGGCCGGCATCAACGTCGCGTTCGGCGAGGATGACATTCGCGATCCATGGAGCCCGCTCGGCGCAGGCAACATGCTCGACGCCGTACACATGGGCGTCTACGCAGCCCAACTCATGGGGTACCAGCAAATCATGGACTCCTACAAGTATGTGACCATCAATGGCGCCCGCACCCTGAACATTCCCGAAACCGACTACGGCATCGCCGTAGGCAAACCCGCCAGCCTCGTCATCCTCGACGCGCCCGACTTTTACCAGGCGCTCAACGAACATGCTGAAATCCTCTATAACATCCGAAACGGCCGCATCATCGCCGAAACAACACCACGCGCCACCCGTCTGCACATATAAGCGCCGATACTACGACAGCTGAGTCATACCGCAACAACGCCGCCTAATGCCCTATACACGGTGGCCCTGCCCACTCCCATCATGGCGGCGATCTGGTTGACGGTCACGGTCTTGGAGTCGTAGAGCCGGCGGATCTCGGCGATCTGCTTCGTGTCAAGTTTCGCCGGCCGCCCTCCTCTGCGCCCGCGCGCACGCGCGGCCTCGAGCCCCGCGTTGGTGCGTTCGCGGATTAGGTCGCGTTCGAACTGTGCCAGGGCTGCGAAGATGTTGAACACGAGTATGCCGCCGGGCGTGGTGGTGTCGATGGCCTCGTTGAGGCTCACGAACCCGACACCCATCTCCTGGAACCGGTTCATCAGCTCCACGAGGTTCTGCACACTGCGACCCAGACGGTCAAGCCTCCAGACAACGACCACGTCGCCCTCACGCAACAGCTCCATCATCCTGTCGAGCTCCGGCCGGTGCGCCTTCGCACCGCTGGCGGTGTCCACGAACAGCCGGTCGCATCCGGCCTTCTCCAATGCGTCACGCTGCAGGTCGGCCGTCTGGCCCGCGGTACTCACTCTCGCGTATCCAAATCGTTTGCCCATACCGGAAAACGTATCACAACCCGACATCAAGCTTCTGATATGAGACATTGTTAATGAGACGGTTTTTGATACATGTTCTCCCGGCGTTTCGGAGACGGAACCCGCATCAGCCGGACAGCGTCCGCAAACCTCCGTTTATGGAACTATACGGTTCCCCATTATTCTCGCCGAAACAAATGCCTCTGTCTCTTGATGGCCGGATCAGGGATGGTGTAATCTGGTACGGTTCTCCCAAGCCGCAAAGCTTGAGCGGACCATCAACCATGGATCCACTTTCGATCGGAGAACGAGAATGCAAGACAAGGAAACACCGCTCACACTCACGTGCCTGATCTGCGGCAAGACACTAACGGCCGAAATCTGCATCGATTCCCGCATAACCGAAACCGACACCCTCCCCGAGGAATACAACGACACAGACTTCCTGCCACTCGAAGCCATCGAGATGACCTCATACGGGCATTACGGAACAACGTTCTTCGACCCATGCGACGACGGCACGCAAGTCGCCGCGCTCATCTGCGACAACTGCATGGAATCGCGAAGCGAACGACTGCTGTACATCGACAAGCAACGCCGTCTCAAACCCTTCGACGCCACGATGAAGGAACTCGACGAGAAGGCACGTGCCGACCGCGCGGCATACGAGGCCACCACAACCTGTCTGCCACCCCAGGAGATACCAAGGGACGAAGACGGGTACCCGGACGTCGAATACGTCGACCGCATCGTCAGGCGCCTCATCGACCCCAGTGACGATGAATCACGCTCGCAATCCGAGTGAACACCCAGAACCACCACGCGAGTAAAACAGGGAGCGAAGCGCCGGCAGGTCATATGACCGCAACGAGTGCCACACACTCTTAAGAGTCCAAGTGTCCCACCTGCGCTCTTCCTGTCAGAATTCAGCAAGGGAGAATCATACAAAGCGCTTGCGCCCATCAGTCGCCTGCTTCCAAATCGCATTGCCGAGCACTTCATCGGCATCCGCACAAGTGGCAAACGATATGTCGCAGGACCCACAGGTCTCAATACACAGGGATGTTATCGATGTAGCCTATATCACGCGCCTTCTTGATCCACCGTCCGGCCGTGGATTTGCTGATGCCGAAGGCGTCAGCTACTGCCTCATGCGCGTCTCTATCCCCGTACCGTGCGGCGACGTAGATGCGCGCCGTGCGCTCGAGATCGAGTAGTCCAGCCCCTCTGACGTGTCGCGTGGGATCGCTCCATCTCATGACGTTTTCCCACAACCACCAGCGTGGTGTCCGGTTCATGCCCAGATCCTGCAATATCCAGTTTTGAATTACACGACGCTTGTACCGTTCGATGGGGAACCGCCTCATGGTCTCGCCATCGATATCGAGAGGCTTAGCCTCGTTTGTCGTGTTTTCACTCGCGCCAAGAAAGAACTTTGAAACCACGAAATCTCTAAGCTGTGGCACATAATCGACTTCGATGCAGGCAATGACCAAACCGGGGACTTCCTTGACCGCAATGCTGAATGCCTGCATGTTGCAGGGGACATATAGATCCGCGCCGAGATGTTTCATTTGCCCTGGAATGCTCGGATTCAATTCCGAATCGGTGTCCACCAACATGTGGAACACCCCATCGATGTGCGCGCGCAATTCGTTGCTGCGGAACAAATCTGGGCCTAACTTCATATTCTTCATATTCACACGATATATGAATATTCGTTTGTATTCAAATCACCATTTCTATTTTATCTTCGGTTTCTTTCTTCTGACCATGGCGACCTATGCCAGTCTTTCCACTCGACGGACAATACAACCCATAATTATTTAATTAATTATTGCATCCGATAATCAAAACGATGAACGGCACCAATATGATGCCATGTCGGGAGATGCAATTTGTCAGGTTACCGTCATGCATACAAATCAGGGGGTGAGACGTGGCATCATGCCGTATGTCACGTCTCACCCCCAATCCGTTTTCTGCACGCAGGCGACCTAATGACCGTTCAGCTTTGTTGTCCGTACCGCCTTATCCGACAGTGAGCACGCCGTCGGATTCCTTCACGGGAAGGAACACCGGGCGTTCCTGGCCCGGGTCGTTCGGCGCGTGGAGCGCATACCGGGTCCGGCCGTCGAATCCGGCGAACAACATACCATGACCACCGTGGGTGAGGACCGGTTCCGCATATTGCGTCCACGGTCCGGTCAACTCGCCGCTCTCGCTGACGGCCTGGCCCACAGCGTAGCCGCCGGATGCCGACCAGCTGGACCAGAGCATCGCCAGACGTCCGTCCGACAGCCTGTGCAGGAAGGGGCCGTCGGAGAAGTAGGCGGGTCCGTCGATGCCGAACTCCGGCTTGGCGAATGGCACTGGCACCGACCAGGGGGCGTCGGACGCCTTGAACAAGGTGACCGGTTCGCCCGTCGTGGAAGCGAGGTCGTCGGAGAGCAGGACGGCGTCCATGTCGCCTTCGGGCACATCCTCCAGCGAATGCGAGTAGACGAGCCAATTCTTACCATCCTGATCGGCGTATACCGTGCCGTCGATGCACGACTGGCCGGGGTCGGTCAGCTGGGTGATGTATTCGAAGGGTCCGAGAGGGTCCGCGGCGCGCAGCACGTGCACGCCCTTGCGCCCGTCGGGTCTGCCGAGTGTGGCGATCAGGTAGTACATGCCGTCATGCTCGTAGCATTCGGGCGCCCAGTAGGCGCGGTCCGCGTCGAGTCCGGCGGGCTTGTGGAACACCTCGAACGGGCCCTCCCATTCATCCAGATCATGGCTGGTGTAGCAGTCGAAACCGTCCATGACGCCCCATACGTCGTCTGCGCGCGTGCCGTACAGGTAGTAGACGCCATCGTGGGCGAGGACGAACGGATCCCGGATGTGGATTTCATTGCTGTTCATATGGTCCCTTTCATCGAATTGCGGTAGCGGATGTATGGAGTTGTACGGTCAGCCGATTCTGTGGACGGCTGACCGTACTGCCATCCGTCCCTTCGGATGCCTATCTGATGCTCACCGGCCGGTTTCGAGGCACTTGCGCTGGAAGTCGCTGACGCCCAGGGCGACGGCACCGGCCAGCGCGATCACGGCGCCGATGAACATCGCGCCGGCGGCGCTCGAAACGAACAGGCCGTTGATCAGGTTGACGGTGACCGGGCTGGCGAAGCCGCCAAGCGCGTTCGCGGTGGTCATGGCCGCGATGCCCATCGGGATGAGGTAGGGCTTCTCGATCATGGTGACGAGGAACGGGGCCTGGGCGTAGTACAGGCTCAGTCCTGCGCCGGCGAGGAAACTGCCGATGATGAGCAGTGGAAGGTTGGAGGCGAATCCGAGCAGCAGCAGTGCGAGGCCTTCGACCAGGAAGCCGACCATGAGCAGGTGGTTCCTCACGAATTTGACGAGAAGGCCGACGCACAGGCCGGCGAGAAGGCCGCCGAGCTGTCCGATGGTGGAGACCAGTCCGGCGGTGCCGGCGTCGCCGAGCCCGCGCTGTTCGACGAGCAGGGACAGGTTGTTGCTGTAGGCGTTGTTCGCAAGCAGGAAGAAGAAGCCGGCGATCACGAGGAACCACATTTTCCCGTTCATCGCCTCGCGGATCGAGACCTCGGGGCCCGAGCCGTGCGACTTCCCCTTCTCCTCTTTCTCGCCGTTCTCGGCGGGGATGGTGAAGGCGCAGACGATGAGGACCACGGCGGCGAACAGGTAGACGAGGTAGGCGTGGTACCACTGGGCCGTGGCGAGCTTGCCCGCTAGGCTCATGAACACCATAGCGCCGATGCTGGCCACGGCGACCTGCTGCCCCATGACCGACTGGCGCTGCTCGCCCTCATAATGCACGGAGATCAAGGTGGGCAGTATGTTGTTGATGAAACCAAGGCATACACCCATCAGGGCGGAGAACGCGATCACCGCAGCAAGGCTGGAGTGGATGAAGTACGGCAGCATGCCGAACAGGAGAATGCCGCCCGCGCCGATGAGGGCCACGGTCTTGCGCGACAGGACGGAAGCGAGCTTGCCTGTCAGCCATGCGCCGACCAGCGCGGTCAGGGTGGACGCCGAAATGATCATCTGCACGCCGGACAGCGAGCTGTCCGGGAAGGCCTGGGCCACCATGCCGATGATCGGCACGATGAAGATGCCCGACAGGGTGATGGAGCTCAACGACAGGATGCCTATCCTGGTCTTCAATGCGTTCATTGGATTCTCTCCTCGATAACGACCTTGTTACTATCGACGCAGCGCTGTTGAATCCAACGATAAGACACGGCAATTCAGCTATGCTGACCTGATTGCACTCTATAATGACCTCCATCGCGTCATCGTTGCGCAACAACCCCAAGCATCCGGCGCTGAACGAACATGGAGAGACATGGACACGCCCACACTCCGGCTCCCCCGCCTGACGGCAGGCGGCGACGAACGCTACGCCGACCACACCAGAACCGGACGGGCCGCGGCGGATGCCGCCGACACCGGTGCCGACGCGCCCATGACCTCGTTCGACACCATCGCCGCAGCCAGCGCGCACCTCGACAAGGACGACGACTTCGGTGTCATCGGCCATGACCTCGACCATCCGTCACAGCTCCACCGGCATGACTACCTCGAGATCACCCACGCGCTCAAGGGAACCGTCTTGGTCTGGGTGCAAGGCGAGACCTGCGTGCTTGAGGCCGGAGGGACCGTTCTGGTCAAGCCCGGTGCCCGGCACCTCATATCGCCCATCATCGAGAATGGCCGCGCGCCGATCGAGGCGGATGTCCTGATACGAAGCCGGCTGGTTGAATCCATGCTCACGGTCTCGGGCTCGGGGGCGCATGAGGACATGGCATTACGGCAGTGGCTCGATGATCCGTCGCAGTCATACTGTCTGCTTGAAGCGGGACACCATCCAGCCGGTCAGGCCGCCATAAGCAGGATGCTGATGGCGTATTGTGCAGGGGAACGCTACCGTCCCAATCTCGCCGTCATCGGCGGCCTGCTCGAACTGATGCACACCGCATCCGACGCCTTGGAGAGCCGGATGCACATCGACCCCTTGATCGGAGCGATCATCGACGTCATCACCAAGGACCCCTCTCGAGCCACCAACGACGGCATCGCCGATACTCTCGGCTACAGCGTCGGCTACCTGTCACGCTACGTGCGCAAGCACGATGGTCGTACTCTCGGACGGCTCATCAACGAGGAAAGGCTCCGTCAGGCCGCCGAGCTGCTCATCACCGGCGATCAGCCCATCGCCGAAGTGGCGCATGCGGTCGGATACGACAGCGCGGCATACTTCCACAAACTGTTCCGAGACCGCTACCTGACGACGCCAAGCCAATACCGCAACGACTTCCGCATCGCCTTGACGCACCGTGTCCCCTCAACAACAATAATTAAATAACTAATTAATTATTTAATTAACTGTTTCTTGCTTGTCCACGTACTGCCTGATCGCCTGCTCGAAGACCTCCTGCATCTTCATGCCGTGGGTCGTCGCATACACCTTGGCTGACGTTCTTACCGAGGAATGGATCCTTATGGAGGTCATAACCAACGGGTCGTCGACGCCGCGGTTGTCGTCGTCCTCGCGGAACACGTCCTTGACCTCCTTGATCTCCCGTTCGGTCGTGACGGGCCTGTAGGCCTTGCGGTTGCCTTTCATGATTCGATCTCCTTGATGAGCTCGCTGAGCACGTCACCGTACTCGTACAGTTTGGTCGGGTTCCATCCGAGGGACTTCTTGATCTCCTGGCGTTTGCGGATGACGGTCTCGAACCGTGGCGTATCGTTCTGGTCCAGCGCCTCCAGGGTCTCCTTGAAGGCGGTGGTGCCCAATTCGGCTCGCACGACGAGCGCGGCGGCCGGCTTCTTGTCGCTCACGGCCTTGAGCGTCGCCCAGGCCTGCTGGAGGTCGAGCGGCGAATCGGAGGTGGGCACGATGACGAAATCGGCCACGTCGATGGCGGTCTCCAGCACCCTTCCGGACGGCGGCGCGTCGATGAATCGCCACTCCCCCTTCGCCGGCTTCAGACGCGTCAACGTGGACAGGTTCGCCGGGACGACTTCGAACGGCAGCGGGTCGTTGTTGTCGGACGCGAGGTCGGCCCACAGGCTCGCCGATGACTGCGGGTCCGCGTCGAGCACCTGGGCGTCAA
The DNA here is from genome assembly GCF_000741695.1 of Bifidobacterium reuteri DSM 23975. Classification (GTDB taxonomy): domain Bacteria; phylum Actinomycetota; class Actinomycetes; order Actinomycetales; family Bifidobacteriaceae; genus Bifidobacterium; species Bifidobacterium reuteri. The sequence continues at coordinate 24,093 of NZ_JGZK01000026.1, forward strand.
GCCTCTCATGGCCGCTGCCGCGGCCAGGTATACCGCCGTCGTGGTCTTCGCGACCCCGCCTTTCGCGTTTGCGATGGTTATCTTCATCTTCCACCCCTTGTTAATTAATTATTTAACACAATCAAACAATGGCATGCTCACCCACAGTCTACAGCCTGCAGGGCAGGGACACGTTATTTAATTAAATAATTATTTAGTTATTTAATTACCATTATTCGGGTTTCCCATGTACCATGGAGCGCATGGAATCGACGCGACGAGGTGAAGGCGGCATGAGCGAGTCACAGGCACTGGTGGTCCAGACGCTGATGGACGTCGAGCAGCGCGAGCCGAGCAGCAAGGAGATCTGGTACGGCCATTCGATCCTCACCTCCACGCTGTTCCCCTCCACCCAGCCGAAGGCCGGCACGGATTTCGTCAGCAAGACCAACGGCGCCATCGAGTACATCCTCGAGGCCGGCATCGATCCCGAGGAACGCAAGAGGAAGTTCCCCTACGGGAAGTACCCGCGCCTCATCATGGCGTGGATAGCCAAGCAGATCAGGGCCGCGAAGCGCACGAAGACGGAGTACGTGGATCCCGCGACGCGCACCATCACCATCCCCTCCATCTGGCAGCTGTGCAACGAGCTGGGCCTGCCGCGCGGGGGCAAGACGGCGGACAAGCTCCAGGAGCAGCTGAGGCTGCTGCTGGCCAGCCATATCTCCATCCGCAGGACCACCGGCTTCGCCGGGGGCAGGATGCATGATCTCGTTTCCCTGCCTCTCGTCGAGATGGTGCGATTCAAGGAGGACGACGACTCCGCGTTCTCCGGCAGCGCCTTCGTGCTCACCAAGGAGGTGTACGAGCGTCTCGCGCGCGAATCCGCACCGTTCGACACAAGGGCGAGTTCTCTCCTGCTGAGTGGAAGAAGCGTGCTTCCCTACGACATCTACGTGTGGATGACGGGCAGCATGAAGAACCTCAATCATCCCCTCCCCATCACTTGGGAATGGCTGTATGAGCGCTTCGGCGATGGCATCGGCGAAATCCGCAACTTCAAGATGAAGTTCCGCCGTGCGTTGGACAGGGTCCATCAGGTGTACCCGATGGCGAGGTTCGTCGTCAGCAGCGAGGGTGTGACGCTCTTCCCCAGTCCTACCGCGATAGGCCAACGCGAGAGCACCGTCGACCAGATTACTGGTGAAATCAAGACCGTGCGTCGAGGTTCGACGAGACGGCGCAGGAAGCAATGACGTACCATACCGGCATTGCTACGATAGTCCACTACCTGCGGCCTTCACTCCCCGGACCGCCTCGTGGTAACGCGGTCGTATAGGCCCGGGGATACGTCCGGATTGATGGACTATCGTAGCGGCCATTGCAAGCCGATAACGGCTGAAGCGCCGAGAATGCGAACCGCATGGTGATTCACCGGGCTATGGCCGGTATCGCGCCCGGACCGGTGCCAGCTCTACTGCTACGATAGTCCACTATCATCCGCCCCAACGCACGGCTGGCAGTGGACTATCGTAGCGTCGCCGCACATCGCCGATTCTCGCACCAGCAGGGTGCTTGCGACGAGAATCGGCGTCATTCCGCGGATACCGGGTATCGAACAGTATCGTGGCAATCCGCCAATCATAAGATCCGAAGCATCGTACGGCACCGGATTCGTGGACTATCGTAGCGGGCTGTCTATCGCAGGAGCCACGTTACGATAGTCCATCATCGAGCTTCAACCGACCATCTGACGGCTAGTGGACTATCGTAGCGTTTCGCGCCCCTCCGGTTATTCACCCAAGCAGATCGGCATCGTTCCAAGCATTCAGCACGGCAGCGCCTTCCCGGTAAGGGACATCGGCCCGGTTCCTGAACCGTCGTCCTGACCTCGCCTCTAGTGGACTTTCGTAGCAGTCCGGTTGAAGCCGTCTGGGCGTCAACGCGGCCGACAAGACCCGAGAGCCTGACTACGATAGTCCATCATCGGAGGCGCGGTCCCGGAGCGGAGGTTTGCGATAGTGGACTATCGTAGCAATCCGCCTGCTTGATGCCGTACAAGCCCTGATGCGTTGCCTGCGCGTGAAGACGCTACGATAGTCCATCATCATGGTCGCCTTCCCGCGACTGGATGGCAGTTAGTGGACTATCGTAGCAATACGATGCCTGAAGGGTCCCTCAGGACGATGTGGATAACTCTCTGGCGTAGTGGACTATCGTAGCGATTTTTAGTGGACAATCGTAGCATTTCGCGTTTTCGCATCATTGGATAGTGGACTATCGTAGTCAAATTAGTGGACTATCGTAGCGATTTTGATGGACTATCGTAGTAGTTTTAGTGGACTATCGTAGTAGTTTTAGTGGACTATCGTAGTCACCGATGCCTGCTCAGCCCTACTCCTGCTTGGGTCCGGAGACACCTCTTATAGTGTTATAGTGTTATAGTTAGTTATAGTTTTTATAGTGGATGCGAAAAAACGAGTTATCCACATCCCCCTCGTCAACGACTGTTCACAATCGCTCTATTGACAGTTCATCCGTCTTCATCGGAGTCATCGTTGCACACCAATTATTGTTAATTAATTATTTAATTATCACTCATTACATAGCATCACCTTGCAACACTGCGTGACTGCCTGCAGACAACCGATCAAACCGTCTTACTCTTGTTGCATGGAGTTTGTATTGCTATTCGGTGTGGCGGCGCTTGTCAGTGCCATCGGCTTCCGCAGGTTCGTATGGTTCATCTCATTGGGATACGGCTTCTCCGTCGCGGCCATCGGTTTGATGCTGACGGTGATGTCGCTGGACGCGCGTGCTCCGGTCCCACTGGCGATGTCGGTGCTGCTCATCGTGTACGGCTGCCGTCTCGGCGGGTATCTCATGGTACGTGAACGCCGCAGCGCCGCCTACCGCGAGACGATGCGCAACGAAATCAAGGACGGCTCCGGCACCCCGCTGCCGGTGAAGGCCGTGGTGTGGCTGTCGTGCGCGCTGCTCTACGCCTGCGAGACATCACCGATCCTGTTCCGTCTGACCAACCACGCGCCCGTGGACGCCGCAGCCGTGGCCGGCATCATCGTCATGGGGACGGGAATCGTGCTGGAGTCGGCCGCCGACCATACGAAGAACCGGTACAAGCAGGCGCATCCGCACCGGTTCTGCGATGTGGGCGTATTCCGTCTGGTACGATGCCCGAACTATCTGGGCGAGGTGCTGACCTGGACAGGCGTGTATGTCTCAGGCCTCACCGCCATGCAGGGTGTATGGCAATGGCTTGCGGCTACGGCCGGATGGCTGTGCATCGTGTGGATCATGTTCGGCGGCGCCCGCAGGCTGGAGATCCGCCAGAACAAGAACTACGGCGACGACCCCGAGTACCAGGAGTACGCCTCCCGGACGCCGATCCTCATCCCGTTCATCCCCCTGTACTCGGTCGCCAAGTACCGTTGGCTCGTCGGCTGAACGACGTCATCGAGGAAAGGGTTGGAATCTGATGACGGTGACGATTCGCGCATACGATGCCATGGACGGGCGGGAGCGAGACATCAGAACCCTGGTGTTCGTACGGGAGAGCGCATGGAGGCCCGAATTCGACGAACGGGACGAGCAGGGGGCGACGACCCACCTGCCGGCGTTCGACGACGCCGATGAACCGGTCGGGACATGCCGCTTCTACCTCGACGCAGCCGTCGAACCGCACCGATACGTCATCGCGCGTCTCGCGGTGCTCGCCAAGGCGCGCGGCCACGGCGTCGGATCCGCGCTGCTGGACGAGACCGAATCACGGATAGCGGCCCTCGGCGGGGAGAGCGCGTGGGTGCATGCCGAATTCGACTACTACCCGTTCTACGAACGGCACGGCTATGTGCTGTCCGACGACGTGTACGACAACGGCCGACACGGATGGCTGAGCAAGCAGCTGAACCGTCCATGCGTTAAGGCCTCGTAGGTGCGGCATATAATTAATTAAATAATTAATTAAATAATTAATTATATGGTTCTCGACCAGCGCGTTTTGGTCCGGCAACGTCCATCGATGAGGAGTATCGAGAAAGTAATATTGATTGTTTAATTAATTAAATAATTAACAAAAAATCGTGGGTTGGTGTCGAGCATGCCGGGTTTGTTGGGTTGCGTGGGTTCACGTTCGTTCCGCTGGTAGCTGGTGTGATAGCAGCGCAGAAACGACTGTATGAGGGGAAGCCATGACTGCGAGACAGCTAACGCCTTTTCCTTAGCTTTTGTATACACATGGTTGAGGGACGATTGCCTATTCAGGTGAGGACTTATTCGAAGGCTGTTGTTCTCTCTTCGATGGTCTGTAGGTATTCTTCAGCAGACAACGGCTATGAAAGACGGTGCTCGATAATTGACGTCAGTGGGCAAACCTGGAAGCTTGTATCGATGCGACTGGCAGTTATCCATCGTTCTTCTCGCCATTCTCGTACTGCTAATGGTTCTATTCCTTTCTCCTAGGGGATAGGGGCGACTTGTATTTGTCGGCGTCTATCGCGTCGGACGCATACGTGTTTCCTGTCAGTTACAGGTCATAGTGCGGTTGACACTGGTGACCTTCCATCAGCACCTCCCGTCTTCCCTCATAGGCTTGTGTCGTACACCGTACTGAGGGCCCATACGTAGCGGATCAGGAAAAGCTGGGAGACTGCATAACAATCAATGAGCGCTGTACATCATCCACTGGAACACTAAATGACGCCAAAACGACTGGAGGGACAAACCCTAGAGAGAAATATCCGGAGCATGTCCCTCACAGCCTTATCAGGTACCCTTAACTACGTCCAACAATTGGGGCGCATCTCAAATTAGGCAGGGAAGGCAATCTGGGAGTTTACGCAAGTGATTACCATGACCAATATCGCATTGATGAGTCCTCCAAGATATGGGTTGCGAGTCTTGGAATAGATGGCGCGTGTCACGATTGGCGTGATGAACAGCAGGAATACCGTCTGGAACAGACCGTCAATTATGCGGGTGTAGCCGGCTCCGAACAAATCGTTGACGCCGGTAATCATGAAGCGTCCCCAGCCGATGCCCGAGATGATTGCCGGCACTGCTGCGCTGAACGCCGACAGAACAAGGATGTTCACCACCTTGTTGCGGCCGTATGTAGTGTTGTAATTCAGGCAATTGATGAACACGGAAGACACCACATATGCAATCAGGAAGATCGGCAGTACCTTGAGCATTTCGATAATCTTGTATGAGGCGAACGGGAAGATGCCCCAGTACAGGAATTCGAAATTGGTCTTGAAGAAGTATTGTGCGCCCCACACGAGAATCAACGTGCCGCCGGTAACGGTCAAAGCCAGCATGAGGGTTTTGAAGAAATCAAACAGCGTGGTCTTGATGTCGATTTCATCAAGGTTCATGCCATTCTTCTTGGCGAAGCAACGGTACCATACAATGGTCACGCCCAATGTGAATACCGTGGCGATTGCGCACATCAGACCAGAGAATAGAGGTTGGCCCTGCTTGAAGAACGTACCAATGTGCGTGTCGGCGTTCATGAAGTATAGGGCGAGGGTGCTGCCGGTGGCGAACAGTGTGTTCACGATAAGGCATCCCCAAGTCCACTTTGCGCTTCCGGGGATTGAAGCGGCAATGCGCATGGTTGCATCACCGCGTGAGGTGCCGCGGAAGACGGGCATTTGCGCAAGCCACAAGGCGAAGAACACGGCGAACATGAACATGGAGGCGAATGCAACAGCGCTTGCGGCAATCTTCCATGGATAAATGAGATTGTTATTGGCGAGAGTGGTGTTCACTCCGAACGCTTTGGTCATGAATTCCACGGCGTTGGCAGTGGCGTCAGTTTGGAACAGCTGCGAGGTGTGGAAACCGGGATGCAGCCAGATTACTCGGGAGGCTTCTTTGCCGTCGATGGTCTTCGTATACCATTTGCCGCTTACGCCGTCAGGGGTGGATGCGTCAGGTGTGGCTCCGAAATTCAAGAAAGATTTGGCGTTGTTGTGTTTGAGATAGTCTGGGTTGGGCAGCATTTCACCGGTATTGGGGTCGGTCTCTTTGAAGGAGAACTGATCCCACATGCCGGCGATGATGCCGACGGTGCGGTTGCCGTAGTAATTGAAATACTCTCCGTTGTCCTTGGATGCGGCCTGCGCAGAGGTGGTCTTGCCTGGGACGTAGCCAAAGCCCTGTGTTTCTGCGTCCTTGTAAATGGCGTCGCGGCTTACATATAGAACCGCTTTGATAAGCGGAGTTGTTGCTTCATTGTCGAGAAGCATGGTTTCGTGGATCGTGTTTCCGCCTCGCGATTGGCCTGAGACGGCGATTTTATCGGCGTCTACAAACGGCAATGTTGCAGCATATTTGACTGTGTCGTAAAGTCCTCGGCCGTTGACCAACCAATCGGTCGTGTTCATGACCTCGGAGTCGCCGTGTCCATACAGGTCAAACGAAAAGACTACGAATCCGCGGCGGGCCCATTCGATTTGATAGTTTTCGAACTTGTCTTTAAGGCCATTGCCGCCGTGGGCGAATACGATGGTGGGGGCCGGGGTGTCTTTGGTTGCAGACGCTGGCTTAAGCATATTCATCGCCAGTCGGTGTCCGGAGGATGATTCGATGACAAGGTTTTCCTTGGTGACATTGCCGAAATCAGTTTGAATTGCGTTGCCAAGAATGCTGCCAAGAACGCACAGCACGATTGCCAGAATTGTTCCTGCGCCGAATATGTGCTCTTTGACATATCGCCATGCATTTGCCATGGTCTCTCTCCTTAAACGACATTGTTCGCTTGTGTTTCTCTCTACAGAGTCAGTTCATCTGTGAGCTGACGTCTTGAGAGTAATTGTTCTCGAACCGGTTCGCTGTGAAAGTGATGCACAATTGTGCATGAAAGGCGAAAGCAATATCGGGCTGATGGTTTCAGTGAACGCTCACAATATATATGATTCTTAACTTTTGTGAGTTTTCGTCAATGCTCGAGTGGAATATGATGCACATATGTGCAATCAAAAGGAAGAATCATTGCTTGCGTCACTGGCGGTGCGGCAGCGTATCGAGCAACTGATCAATGTGGCGCAGTTGTATTACATGGACGGGCTCAACCAGGAACAGATCGCACGCAAGGTAGGTTTTTCGCGGTCGTCCGTCTCACGAATGCTCACCGAGGCGCGCGAACGAGGAATCGTTCACATCACCATAGGCCACCCTTTGCAGCGCTTGGTTTCGTTGGAAAACGAACTCGCAAAGAAATATGGGCTTGCTTGCGTGCGTGTCGCTCAGTCATACGACGACGACATCGCATCGACTCTTGTGCCGCAATGTGCCGCGCAATTGCTTACGGAGAACCTCAAACCGGATTCGCTGATCGTCACGTCGACCGGTACTCCGATGGCCGCGACGATTCGTGCATTGCCGGTACTCGATTATCCACGTGCGCACGTCACGCAGATGCTTGGCTCGCTCGCTTCTAATAATCCACTCACCGATTCTTCTGAGATTTGTCGCATGATGGCCGAGAGACTCGGTTGCTCCTATTCGTTGCTGCCGGCACCGCTTGTCATGCACTCGGCCTCAGTGGCCCGGGCAGTGCGCAGTGAGAAGCTCATCGCCACGGCGATTGCGCTTGGTAATCGGGCGGATATCGCCATCGTTGGAGTCGGTGCCATCCGTGACGGCCACTCAGGTCGCATTTTCAATTCGTTCGAGGATGCAGCGATTGCACGGCAAATGCAAGAAGCCGGCGTCATCGGGCACATTTGTGGTCATCACATCGATGCACAAGGCCGCCATGTGCGTACTCCGCTCTGTGAACGTACCATCAGCATTGATTTCGACCATTTCCGTCATATTCCTTTGGTCATCGGCGTTGCATGGGAGCAATGGCGTACGAACGCCCTGCACGCCTGTCTGGTCGGTGGGCTGATGAGCGGCTTGGCCACAAACCAGGGCATGGCAGAAC
>NZ_JGZK01000027.1 GCF_000741695.1 Bifidobacterium reuteri DSM 23975
CCCGGGCGGAGCCGGCCGCCGGCCGGGATGAGCCGCAGGCTCCGGCGAAGGTGAGCCGCGCCGACACGCTGCGCCGGCTCAGGGAGCTCATCGCGGAGAAGCTCCATGCCAGGCTGGAGGCCGTACGCCGCTGCCCCGTCATGAACGTACGCGCGCACGGTGAAGGAGGATATGACGATGACGGCGAGACGATACGCGTTCATCCGGGGACGGCTATTGGACGATCCTGATTATGGGCTGTCCGGCACGGGGACGGAGACGGTCCTGCTGCGAATCGGCGTGAGGATGCCCACCGGGTATGCGGAGCCTGTCAGCATCGAGGCGGGCGACGCCATGCCCTCGTATTGCCGGCGCAGCCGGCTCAGACAGGGCGACATGGTCGTGGCGAGCGGATGGATGACGCCGGAGGGCGAACAGTTATGGCCGTCGGTGATGGCCGAGACGGCGACCCTGTCCGCGGACATGCTCGCCGCCGGCACGTCCCTCGACTTTAGGGAGGAGGGATGAGCCGCACGGCATCGCAGACGCACATCGACGATCTGATCTGCGCCGAACGCGGGACAGGCGTCGTCTCATGGCATGGCATGAACATGCTCGTCATCAGCTACGAGACCACGGACACGGATGCCGAGGCCGGCCCGACACTACGCCGCCTTCAGACGGCGGCGTCCGGGGACACGAACCCCACGCCGTCTGAGACCGCTCCCCCGCCTCCAACGGATCTTGAGTCCGGTCCGGTGAGCCGCGACATGGTGCTCGACGCGCTGCACCGGCTCAGCGCCGACAAGATTGGACGCCGGCGCCGGACGGGCGGCGGACAGCATGAAAGCAGGCTCCCATGAACACGATCGCGAAGACATTGCTGGCGGCCGTGCCGACTGGCGTGCTGCTATTCTGGTTCGGCAACCGGATGTCAATGAGGGTCCGCACCGGGCTCGCCTCCGGCGAATCGGTCTCGCAGGTCACGGACCGCATGTTCGACTGGCTCACGGACCCGTTCCGTCTCTCGGCGGACAGGACGGACGTGCTGTGCGGCTGTCTTCTGGTCGCCGTCGTGGCCTTGGCGGCGCTCTACCGCTGGTCGATGCGACGGGACCTTCGCGAGGGCGAGGAGCACGGTTCGGCACGGTGGGGTGGCGCTTCAGACATCCGCCCCTTCCGCATGGGCGCGGGCGAGAATCTACTCATGACCGCCAGCGAATCGCTGGGCATCGACGGCAGACGGACCGGACGCAACCTCAACGTGCTGGTGATCGGGTCATCGGGGTCGGGCAAGACCAGACGGTATGTCCTGCCGAATCTCAGGCAGGCGAACATGTCCTATGCGGTCACCGACCCGAAGGGCGAAATCCGCGCAGCCGTCGGCGACATGCTCGAAGAACATGGCTATGAGGTGCGCTGCCTCGACCTCATCGACCTGGAGCGTTCCGACACGTTCAACCCGATGCGCTACATCAACCCGCACGACCCCGAGGCGGGGATACTGCGGCTCACCGAGAACATCATCGCCAACACGTCCGGTGACGGGCGGCGTGCCGAAGGTGGCGACGGGTTCTGGGAGCGTGCCGAACGCAACCTGCTGACCGCGTTGACCGCGTGGGCGTATTTCGCCGAACCCTCCCCCACGCTCACCCATGTGCTCGACCTGCTGCTGCTCATGGACGCCAGCGAGACGGACGAGACCATGCAATCTGACGTGGACCTCATGTTCGAGTCGGCGCGCGAACTGGTCGCCGAATACCGGCTGGACCCGTCCCGGCATGACGAGGATTCACGGCGCACGCTGGAGGGGCTCGACTTCGCATGCCGCCAGTACCGCAAGTTCGTCCAAGGAGCCGGCGAGACGAAGCGCTCCGTCATCACCTCGCTGGGCGTCAGGCTCGCACCGTTGGAGGTCGGCAGCGTCCGGCGCATCCTGTCCGACGACACGATCCGACTGGACGAGGTCATGAGCCGTCGGAGCGCGGTGTTCCTCGCGCTGCCGGACACTGAAGGCACGTTCTCCTGCCTCGCCTCGATCTTCTACCAGTGCCTGTTCGAGTCCAACGTATACCGGGCGGACCATGCCGGGAACAAAAGCCGAGCGGGCGGCGAAAACATCCCCCTGCACTGCTTCCTCGACGAGTTCGCCAACATCGGACGCATCCCCGGATTCACTAGGCTCATCGCGACGCTGCGCAGCCGCGGCATCTCCTGTTCGGTCATCATACAAAACTACGCGCAGGGCAAGGCCATGTACCGGGACGACTGGGAGACCATCGTCGGCAACTGCGATTCGATGCTGTTCCTCGGCGGCACCGAGGCCAGCACCCTGGAATGGGTGTCCAAGCGGCTGGGACATCAGACCATCGACGTGATGGACGACAGCGAAAGCAAGGGCGTCAACGGCACGTACAGCGTGAGCTGGCGGCGCACCAAACGCGAACTCATGCAGCCCGACGAGCTCGGCCTGCTGGACACCGAGGAATGCATATACATCCTCAGGGGCGTCCGGCCATTCAGAAGCAGGAAAATTGCCGCGTGAGGATCCTGATTCCTTGGATCGGGCGCCTCACATCAACATATTATATTAATTATTTAATTAATTATCATTCAAGGAGGGCGTCAATCGACGATACAGTACGAGCATCATGGCTCCCAATCCGGCGCATACTCTTCACCAGGGCGAACAAGCGAGAAAGAGCAGGACATGGGCAGGAACGACGTGCGCTCAAACGTAGGCAAAGGTCAGGAATGCGGCAAGCTCGTATAACACGCTGTGCAACGGGACAGCAGCCAAGGTAATGAAGGCCAAATCCTCCGCCGCGAAGAGCCTGACCAATGGAAATAAGCAAAGTGAACGATTCAGTGAGAGCGAAGGAGGAGACGGACGTCCAGCCCGTGCCGAAGCAGCACAGACCGCCCGCCCGACCCCGCATACACGGGCGGCTGGTAAGCGGGGTGTCAGGTCAATGGATGCCATGGATATGTAAGTGGCAGCACGTCAGCTCCTAATCCCGCTCCCAAGCCGACACCAGTACCGGCGCCACATACAACGGCTCAATCAACGAAAAAGGAAGATTCCTGCGTTCTGTTGATACCAGTGGTAACTGAGGGGAGCTCCTATCCCCTGCAGTTGACCAAGCCTTCCCTTGCTTCCCGCGCTCCATCGAACAAAACCCTGATTCAATACCATCTGTCAGGTGTTGACATCTGGTGCGCCCGCTGGTAGAAAAAACGCCCAGCATGGTACCGATATCACGCAGTGGTACACCCACATGTCATGCATTGTCTTGTCTGAAGACGGTGCTCGGAAGCGTCCTTGCGGACCGATTCTTCCGCCGCCATACTTCGCCGTTTCGACTCGACCACACCATCACTTCTGTCCGAAGAACAACAATTGATTTACTTGGGATGACGCAGACACGCATTCCGTCTGCGACACAGATCTAATCATGAGAACGAATAGGTAACCCATGCACATCTGACCGCTCTTATCATGACGGCGACAACGATCAGCCGTACAGTGGTAGATATGAAGCGATACTCAAGGGGTCATCATGATCAGCGATGAAGTACGGCAATTGCTTGACGCGAACACGCACTTCCGTCACGATGGGGACTCCGAGCGGCTGATGCTCGAGCACAAGCCGCGGAATGTCGAGATGTTCACAGACCTGCCATACGGTGGTCATGAGCTTCATCGGCTCGACATATACCGTCCGGGAACACGGCATGGAGACATGCTTCCCGTGATTCTCGATTTCCATGGTGGCGGCCTCTATCACGGACATAAGCACAACACCGCCTGCCGTGACATGCATCTGTCGCAGCGCGGGTTCGCCATCGTCAACGCCAACTACCGGCTCGTGCCCGAAGTATCGTTCCGAGACCAGCTTACCGACGCCATCGCCGTACTTGACTGGATGGCCGCACGCTGCGACGAATATGGGCTCGACACGGACCGTGTCTTCATCATCGGCGATTCAGCAGCCACGCTTCTTGACCTGTACTTGTGTGCGGTCCTGCACTCGCCCATCGTGGCCGACCGGCTGCGCATCAATCCAGGCACGGGCAATATCCGTATACGTGCGGCCGCCGGCGTTTCGGGTATGTATCGGTTCACGGGAGGTGTCCACAGCACAGCGATGAGCTACTACTACGAAGCCTATTTCCCCACCCTCAAAGAGCGAATCGACTTCGACCCGTATCTTGACATGGACCGTCTGATGGTCGACGGCAATCTGCCGCCGATCTACATGCTCACCAGCGCGGAGGACTATCTAGCCGACAATACCCTCGAATTCGCGCGCATCCTGCAGCACCGCCACCACGATTACGAGGTCCGCGTGTTGCCGAAAGGTCTTGACCACGCGCTTACCCATGATTTCAGTGTGCGTGAAACCGGGCTGCCACACAATGCCGAGGCGATACAGGTCGTGGATGATATCGCCGGTTTCTTCGGCCGGTATTGTTGAGTCCTGCGCGCTTGCGCACGGCATACGTCATACCGTTGCAGCCTTATGGC
>NZ_JGZK01000028.1 GCF_000741695.1 Bifidobacterium reuteri DSM 23975
GGCCACAAACCAGGGCATGGCAGAACGGCTGTTGAGTATGGACTAGTGAAGCTCCATACGAATCTCCTGTCTCGTCAGTGACTGCGGCGTTTCCATGCGGCGATTATGCAACAGGCTGCGCAGCCGTAGAGGACAATGCTGGTCATCAGCGACGGCGTATAAGTCCCCGTCAGGTCGAATACCAGTCCGTGGACCGTCGTGGCAATCGCGACGGTGGCCTGCCCGGCTGCGTCGATCACTGACAGGACACGCGCGTAGTCGGCTGCGCCGGATACACGCCGGATCGTCCACGGCAAAGCCACCATGAGCAGCCCTTGGCCGATGCCTACAAGGAAACTGGCAGCAATGGCTGCGGTCGGACGGTTGGCCGCCCATAGTCCCGTCCAGCCGATTAATCCGATGACGGCGAATCCGAAGATTACGTATGGTGGGTGTAGCCGGTCAAGCATGGGTCCAATCGTGAATTTGCCTGCTGCGGCACCGAACATGCGGCTGGTGACCACCAGCGAGCCCTGCGTGAGCGTCAGTCCGATTGAAATCTCGTAAGCGGAGATGTGCTGATTGATGCCGGCGACGATTTGCAGCATCACCATGGCGGAGATGAGCAATAAGAACGCATGGCTGATGTATGATACGGCCGATTCTTCAACCTTGCGCATCGTCGGATGCCGTGCCGGAAGGGTTGTGTTCCCGGATTGCGGGGCAAGTCGGAACACGGTCATCGTGAACGGCAACAGAAGTATTGCCAGGGTCAAGCCGGTCAATGCATACGCCATGCGCCAGCCATATTGCGTGATTACCATCGACACGACTGGATTGAACAGTGCTCCACCGAATCCAGAGAGACAGCCGGAAATCCCCATTACTGTGCCGAAACGGTCAGGGAACCAGCTCGACAGCAATACCGGTGGTGCGATCGTGACCGGCAGCACGTAGGTCACGCCCATGATGGCGAACGCCACGTTGAACTGTCGGATGCTGCTGCAGAACGCGCATGCAACGAACGCTGCGCTACATATCAGAATGCAGAGGCTGAGTGCAAGACGAAGGTTCAGACGGCTGAACAGCCGCCCGACGACGAGCATAGTTAACGCGCTGGTGATGAGGCGGATAGATACCGGCAGTGCCGATGCGGCTCGGCTCACACCTAGATCCCGGCTTATCGCGTCGAAATAGAGGCCTGCGGTGTTGATCAGCAGACCGGAGCCGACGAACGACATCATGCAGCAGCCGACGAACACCAACCATGGCATCAGCGGCGGTATGGCGGTGCGATCATGCTCCGGTCGTACTGTCATGGCCCGGCCTGCAGTATCACACTCATTCCAATCTGCTTCGGAGCATCGTTGTTCCTTGGTCAATCTGTCTCCTGCTCTCGATTCTAACCATCGCAGCCTGCGCACAGGTGTACGTACGCCATCGCGGCAGTTTATCGCCGTCGGACTCGCAACGTCCGTCAGAATCTACGATTTGTTGCCATAAGGCTGCAACGGTATGACGTATGCCGTGCGCAAGC